>NZ_CM132298.1:665000-1405000 GCF_053709105.1 Aliikangiella aequoris | reverse complement strand
TGTTTATTAGTAGAAAATTCATAAAAATTGTTATGGTGAGTTATCACAAACTCTGAGCTTAACTCGTTGCGAAGCGACTGGCCTGATAGGTTAACTTCATTAGCTTTACTCACCAAAGGAATCGACGCAATCCCTGCTGCTAGCCCCATTTGGCGGATAAAGTCTCTCCTTTTCCAAAAAACTTTCTCGCTTGTGACCAAGCTTTCATTTATCGCTATTTTTTTTCGAAGCTGCTGCGACTCATATCCCATACATTCAATCCAATTAGTTACCTATAATACAGAGAGTTTTACGACCCCAATCTGTTACGATTAAAGTAAAATTAAATAGGTCACAAAACTATGCCTTAACTAAAGCGAATATACGAGAGTTAACCAATTTAAGATTATTTAAATTTTACTCGCCTCTATGACAGCTTTATTTGCTACACTTAAAGTGCAATAGAGATACAGCTTAAGCAAAACACCAGCGTGATTTAAAACTTAAGTAAAATGCGAAACGCTTTAGATTGGCCGCCGAATATCTCTATTGACAAAAACCGGAAGTCTGGCATTATTCCGCGCGAAGTTTAGTATTCTGATGAGTATTTGTTAAATGATAGAAATCGATTTTAGCCGCCTAATTTTAAAAGGGATCACGCTTGAAGGACAAAAATTCAGGCCAAGTGATTGGGCTGAACGCTTGTGCGGCAATTTATGCACTTTTCGCAACCGCAGAATGTACTACTCGCCTTTGTTACGACCCGCAGTTATTGACGGCATTAAATGTGTTATTATTGATCCACGGCTTAACGATGAACATGCAAACTTACTTAAAGATGTCATTCATTTTGCTAACAAGAACAATTTACAGACTGAAAAAGAACAATAAGTTTCTCATTTTTATATAAAAAATTAACAAAAGCCTTAACTTTTCCCCCCTTTTCCGTCTATATTAGCAATAATGCAATTGATTCAACACTAAATTGAATAGGACACCCCCATGAAAAATGCTCTTTTGCTCATAAGTATTATCTTTTATGCGCTTGTAGGAAGTAGCTCAGTTAGCGCTGCTGAAGAACAGTTTATTTATAAATGGAAAGATAAAGACGGTATGGTTCACTACACCGAAAGACGCCCTGAACCAGGTATTCAATTTGAAAAAGTAAGAAAGAGAGTCGACAAAGGCTCTCTACCAACAAAATCGTCGACTTCTTCAATCGATGGCGAAAAATCAGAAGCTGAAGCTCAAGCAGAAGATTCGTATTCTAAATGGCGTCAACAAAACTGCAAAGTGGCCACTCAAAACTTGGATGTACTTCAAAATGCCGACAGAATATCCAAAGACGATGGTGAAGGCGGTAAGCGCTTAATGACCGAAGAAGAAAAGCAGGCTAATATTCAAAAAATGACCGAACAGAAAGCGAAATATTGCGGTCCAGCAAAAGAAAGTTAATTAGTACTCCATATAAAAAAAGAGAGGTTTACCTCTCTTTTTTTATATCTTTTACCCACTCCATAAGCTCAGCAAACTGAAAAGGCCAATATAATCGCTGATTAAAATTATCTAAACTAGCCTCTAGTACGGGAATTTTCTCTCCTAGCTCTTCTATAAGCTCATCGGATTCGGCAATATCAATTTCGCAAACATTAAATTCAACACCGGTAATCTTGGTTTGAGCTTTAACATAACTAAGCATTAAAACAACTTGTTCGCAAAGATGACAACCAGCAGTTGAATATAAGTTTATTTGTATGGAGGCTTTCATCACTTGTGTTTTACAATTTCCCAACAGCGGTGTAAATTTTTACGATTAAAATCAGGCGCTTGAGTTTGCTTAGAAATCTCTTTCATTGCAACTCCTACGTCTGGCTTATATTTCATTTCAAACTTGGTAAAGTTATTAGAAAAATATAAGGTCCCCCCATCAGACAGTAAGTTCAAACACTTTTCTATCAAATCTACATGGGCTTCTTGAACATCAAAATGGGTTTCCATTTTCTTTGAGTTAGAAAAAGTCGGCGGATCAAGAAAAATAACATCAAATTTTTCGTCACTGTTTTGCATTGAGTCTATCCACTCAATACAGTTTTCACGCACAAATTCGTGTTTAGAAAGGTTAATTTTATTTAAACAAAAATTACGCTTAGCCCACTCTAAATAGGTTCTCGACATATCAACATTAGTGGTCTTTTTTGCGCCAGCGGTTGCCGCATAAACTGATATGCTCGCGGTGTAGCAAAACAAATTTAAAACCGACTTACCCGCTGCTTTAGCTGCAATCATTTGACGGGTATTACGGTGGTCTAAAAATAGTCCGGTATCTAAATAATCAATTAAATTAACTTCTAGTTTTCTACCTGCCTCAACAACGGTAAAGTAATTTTCAACTTTGCGTTGATTGTCTTTCGCTGACTTTTGATACTGCCAATCACCTTTTTGTTGACGCCGCTGCTTAACAAATACGTGACTCAACGGAATTTCAAACACACCTGCAGCGACTCGCTGAATATCTTTTAAACGTCGATTAGCGGTTGCTTCATCAATCGATTTTGGTGGTTTATATTCTTGTATATGTAGTTTATTTTCGTAAACATCGATAGCGGCATTATATTCGGGTAAATCAGCATCATAAACTCGATAACAAGTGATCCCTTCTTTAGCTAAGTATTTTTTAATTTTAGCCCTGTTTTTTATGAGACGATTAGATAATTGAATCGCTTGCTCAGACAACTTAGCAGAAAAATCTTTATCAACTTCATTTTTGTTGGCTTGCTTTAAAAATTTACTTTCATCTATGTTTAGGTTTAGTAGCTCACAAGCGATACTACCGTTATTAAATTTATAAATTTTTTCTGCGCGTATTCCCAATGCGTGACCAAAAGCCTTGTCTGGCGATAATACCGACGCGCGCCATTGATTAAACTTATGCTTTAATAACTCACCTAGCTCAGAATACAATTCTATGACTTGATATCGCTCGCCTAACCTTTCACTGTACGGAGGGTTAACGATTAATAAGCCAGGTTGAGAGAAGTCTTTATCGGCTAGCTGATCAATTGCCGCGATTTGAATATTAATTTTATCTTCTAATTCGGCCAAACCTATATTCGCTTGCGCGTTTCTTACTGCTTTTGGATTTTGATCACTGCCTTCAATCACATAGTCACTTGCAGCCAACCCAGCAGCTTTACTTTGATTGGCCTCAGCAACAATTGAGTCCCATAATGCGGGGTTAAATTGATTCCACCCAGTGAGCCCTAAATACTCTCTTTTTAGCCCAGGAGCAATATTAAATGCCATCATGGCAGCTTCTACCAAAAAGGTTCCCGAGCCACACATAGGATCATAAATTCGCTTAAACTTTTTAGGCCAACCTGCTCTAATGAGTAATGCTGCTGCCAAGTTTTCTTTTATTGGCGCGCTACCACCTTGAGTTCTGTAGCCCCTATGGTGCAGTCCCTCGCCTGCTAAATCAATTGACAAAGTCACTTGGTTACGACGTATTCTGCAGTGAATAGCAACATCTGGCCGATTAAACTCTACATCCGGTCTAGACTCACCAGCATCTCTAAAATAGTCAACAACAGCATCTTTGACACGCTGTGCTATATATTGTGTATGCGATAAATTAGAGCGATAACTTTGTGCATTAACCACAAAAGAAGCGTTATTTTTAAGATGTTGCGACCAGTCAATAATAGAAGCTTGTTGGTAAAGCGTATCTTCATCTTCGGCATTAAAGGTGGCTATAGGGTAAAGCACACGGCTCGCCACGCGGCTCCACATTAAAACTTGATACACGCCACGCCAGTCAGTTTCAAATTGAACCTGAGAAAGCCCTTCTTTGGGCGACTCGATATCTAACGCTTTGAGCTCATCGACTAAAACGTACTCAAGACCTTTGGCACAAGTGGCAATAAAACGTGGCATGACATTACTCTAAGTTAATATTAGAAAGTTATCTAAAATTTTTATTTAGTATAGCGACTTCTTTTAACAAACACTAAATACCACTTATTCCTTTAAGCTAGCAAGTTTTGAATGTTTAGAAAGTGTTTAGTATTATTTGAGCTTTGCTAATTTGCTAATTAGGCTTGGCCCTTTATATATAAAGCCTGAATATATCTGGATTAGCTCGGCTCCTGCGTCTAACTTAGCTTGTGCGGTTTCAATGCTATCAATACCGCCAACTCCAATAATAGGAAACTGACCATCGACTTGTTCAACCAGTAGCTTTAATATCTTAGTGCTTTGCTCGAAAACCGGCGCTCCACTCAGTCCACCTTGCTCATGAGCATGCTTTAAACCCTGAACTTGCTCTCTACTAGCCGTCGTATTAGTGGCAATTACACCGTCAACACAATGTTTTTTAAACGTTTTAGCCAAGCTAATAACTTCCGCTTCGGTTAAATCAGGCGCGATTTTAATTAATACTGGAATTCTGCGCTTAAAACTTTCACTTAATTCAGCTTGTTTCTGTTTAATAGCAGAAATTAACTCATCGAGCGCCTCACCAAATTGCAGTTGTCTCAAGTTAGCAGTATTGGGCGATGATATATTAACCGTAATGTAGGAAGCATAAGGGTATACTTTTTCCATGCAAATCAAGTAATCTTGGGTTGCTTGCTCTACCGGTGTATCAAAATTCTTACCAATATTTATGCCTAAAACACCCGTGTATTTAGCGCTTTTTATATTTTCAATTAGCTGATCGACACCATCGTTATTAAACCCAAAACGGTTAATTAAGCCATTTGCTTGAGTAACACGGAAAAGTCTCGGCTTTGGATTGCCTGGCTGTGGCCTTGGTGTAACAGTACCAACCTCAATGTGACCAAATCCAAGCGCTGCAAAAGCATCAATACACATCCCGTTTTTATCCAATCCAGCAGCTAGCCCCAACTTATTAGGAAACTTTATGCCAAAAATCTCAACGGGATTATCCACCACTTTTTGGGTAATCATCCAACGGAAAGGCGACTTTTCAATTCGCTTTAGCCATTTAAGCGTTAAATCGTGAGTTCTTTCAGGGTCCATACGAAATAAAATAAAGCGAACAAGCGGATATAACAGTTTAGTCATTTGAGGAAATATAGGCTGAAAAATTAAGGTGGGCGATTATACCCGATTTTTTCTTCGTGTAGGAATTTTGTTCAACACAAAAACCATTTGGTTGTTTAAGCCGACCTGCTAGTGTCACTTAAACAGAGCTTAACGCCTGTCGGTTAAACTTTAGCCTCTGCTTCATCAGTGTATCAATTTAGCTACATTTCAATAAAGCTCTTTGTATCAAATTCGACACAGTCAAACATTCTTAAAAAACACCATTAGATTTAGTTCTTTGTTTTCAGAGACTTAACTTTCAGTTAAAAGATGGCACGCGACTTGATATAACTAAGCAAAGCGAGTTAATAGAGTTAATCAAAAATGGACATAAAAAGAGAACTAAGAGCAAAACCCGCATGGAAAAAATATTGGTATATTGCGCCAATAAGCCTGCTTATTTCCTTAGCGGTGTGGGGAAAATCCTTTTTAGGCGATTCTTCTTTTGTCATTGAAAAAGACAAGATTCAAATTGCAAAAATCGAGAAAGGCCAATTTAAAGTTGAGGTTAGAGCTATTGGCGTTTTAAAACCAAGCGAGGTGCTCCTGGTCCCCACCCTATCATCCGGTCGAGTAGAACAAATTTTAGTTAAACCCGGCACCAATGTTGAGAAAGGCCAAACTCTCGTAAAGCTTTCCAATCCAGAGACTTTAAGAGAACTCGATAAAGCCCAATGGGAATTTCAAGCAACAAAAGCAGAAATGCAGGCATCAATTGTTGCTTTGGAATCTCAGTTAGTTGATCTCGAAAACGCTGTGGATGATGCCGAATATAATTACAAAAGTGCAAAATTAAAACTTGATGCCGAATCGGCGTTAATCAACCAAGGAAATGCTTCGATCTCTAAACTAGATTTTCAAAGAACACAACTTTCCGTAGATCGCCAAATGCAACGCTGGCAAGCGCAAAAAAAGCGTAAACAGAAAATGATCGACAATGTGAATGCCAATAAAGTCGCTCAACAAGCTAGGCTGGAACTTGCAGAAAGTAAATATAAAAGCGTGCAACAACAGCTAGAAAACCTAACTGTAAAATCATCGATGGCCGGAGTTGTTCAAAAAGCAGATTTAGTCTTGGGTCAACAACTGAATATTGGTGCAAGCGTTGCTACAATTGCCAGCAAAGACTCTTTGTATGCGCAGCTACAAGTTCAAGAACTTCAAATTAAAGATATTCAGTTAGGTCAACAAGTAATTATAGATACACGCTCAAGTGAAATTAAGGGTTTAGTGACTCGCATAGATCCAAGTGCCAATGCAGGTTTAGTGCAGATCGATGTCGAGTTATCAAGCAAACTTCCTGGAGAAGCAAGACCGGAGTTAAACGTAGAAGGGCGAATTGTCACTGCACAAATTGAAAATGCGTTATATGTAAAGCGCCCGGCATTTGCCCCAACGAATAGCCAAGTCACTTTATTTAGGGTGTCTGATGATCACCAATTTGCTTATAAAGAAAGAGTACAGCTAGGTTTGAGTTCAGTAACTCACATTCAGGTTTTATCTGGACTAGACAATGGAGACTCGATAATTACTTCCGATATCACCGATTTTCAGCAACATAAACAAGTGCTAATTAACTAACCCATACACTACCAACTGTTATTATAGGGAGCTCCCAATGTCGGCTTTGATTCAACTCAACAATATTTGTAAACACTTTATAACCGAAGAAATTGAAACACGTGCAGTGAATAATATCGATCTTACAGTCCATAAAGGTGATTACATTTCATTGAGTGGTCCGTCAGGCTGTGGAAAGTCAACTCTACTATCTATTTTAGGTTTGTTGGATAGTGCAAGTAGCGGAACCTATACACTTGACGGTCATGATGTTTCGAAATTAAATAGAAGCCAAAGAGCTAATATTCGAAACAACCAAGTTGGGTTTGTCTTTCAATCCTTCAATTTAATTTCTGATCTCAGTGTTGCAGAAAATGTAATGCTTCCTCTAACTTATCAAAAGGGACTAGATAAAAAGTTAATTTTATCCAAAGTTAATGATGTTTTAGAAAAAGTAGAAATGTCTCACCGAAAAAACCATTACCCTTCCCAACTTTCAGGTGGACAGCAACAAAGAGTTGCAGTTGCAAGAGCACTGGTTAACGAACCATCGTTTATCTTAGCCGATGAACCGACAGGTAACTTAGATTCTAAAAATGCTCAAGCGGTTATGCATCTATTATCGGAATTGCATCAGGCTGGAAGCACCATTTGTATGGTTACCCACGACCCTCGTTCAGCTGAACTTGCTAGCCGTCGAGTTGAAATGTTCGACGGGCAAATAGTCACAGATTCAATTTCAAACACGGCTAATAAAAATGCTGATACCGTGATTCTTGAAACCGCTTTGGCTTAAACTAATAAGAAGAGTATAAATCCATGTCACTAGTTTTAGATATAAAATACGCTTCAAGGCTATTATTAAAAACACCAAAGTTCGCGGCGCTTACACTGTTCGTTCTTATTGGCGGACTTTCCATTAGTCTATATACATTTTCATTTCTTTATACGCTTGTATATAAGCCATTGCCGCTTCCTGAAGGAGAGTCAATAAAACGTCTGTTAATCGCTACCAATGGAGATGGACGAAGAATTCCCGCTTATGAATTCTTAGAAATCCGCGATAAATTAGAAAATTTTTCCGAAATAGGCGTTTACGATTCTGCGCCATTGCGTCTTTCAATTGGAGACGCTGGAAAAACGATAAACGCATCATTTGTTGAACCAGAAATGTTTAATTTCTCTAGGACTAAAGTGCTCTTGGGGAGAGAGTTGTCGGCTGAAGATATGCATTTGTCAGCTAATCCCGTCGCAGTGATAAGCCACTATACTTGGACGAATGAATTTAAATCCGACCCAGAAATTCTCGGTAAGGAAATGCGCTTAAATGACGAGTTAACCACTATTGTAGGCGTAATGCCCGAAGGATATGGTTTTCCTGTAAGCTCTCGGGTGTGGTTACCGATTCCAGAAAGACTAACTAAACTTCAGCCTGAATCACGAAATAACATTCAAGTATACGCGCGACTTAAGCCCGGAATCGACGTAAGTCAGGCGGAAGCTGAAATCGACCAGGCAATTAATGCTGTCTATCAAGAAACTTCAAAGCTCTATGACAAGGAAGACGGCCGATTGAGTGCTAGCTTACTTACATTTGGCCATGCCCAAACAGATGGGGATGGAAATGTCATGTTTACTTTTTTCAATCTCCTTGCTTTTTGTATTCTTTTATTAGCCTGTATCAATACCGGAAATTTGCTCTTGGCTAGAGCGATAGATAGACAAAAAGAAACCGCTATTCGAGCTGCGCTTGGTGCGCCGATCACAAGGCTAACATTGCAAATAATGTGGGAAGGAATAATTATTACCTTGCTTGGCAGTGTATTGGCCGTTTTACTGGTTGCCGAATTGCTCGACTTTACCGAAACTATAATGCATTCAGCATTTGGCGGTGGTCTTGCTTTCTGGTGGCATTGGGGAATGGATATACCGACTTTGCTGATGGCAGTAGGATTTACATTCGTCACATTATTTCTTGCGTCATTTATTCCAGCATGGCGAACAGCTAACCAAGACATCAATAATACTTTACGCGATGGGACGCGAGGTGCTCAAGGAAAAAAAGCGGGTAGAATGACTAAATCTTTAGTCACTCTTCAAATATTTATTATTTCAATACTTATGCTAATTGGGTCTTTCTCTGCATTTATTTCTCAGTTTTTACTCAGCATTGAAACTAAGGAGGACTTCAGTCAAATCATTAGTGGCCAAATTCTTCTACCCAACGATAAATACGAAAAGCCAGAGCAACAGCGGATCTTTTTTGAAACTTTTTATAATCGAATCAAAAGTAAGAATAATGCAACCAATGCAGTAGTCCAAGGATATTTTGGTGAAAAACAATTTACCCTTGACGATGTCAATATGATTGATACTGGCCAGCCTAACTACCTAGACGTTATCGGTATTATTGGTAGCCCAGACTTTTACGGTCCGAAATTACTTGAGGGTAGGCATTTAGATACAAGAGACAATCCAAATTCACAAAGGACTGGCTTAGTCAGCCAATCGATGGCGAAACGCTACTGGCCAAATTCTTCTGCGCTAGACAAAAGAGTTAAAGTTGCCATTAACGACAAAGAAGAATGGATCTATATTGTGGGAGTCATGGAAGATCTTCTTGAAGGTACGCCGGCAATTGTTACCAGCAACGACGCGAACGACAGACTATACGTATCTGGATATCAATACCCAAAGAGATATCAGTTTATTAATTTTCACTATATTGGAGCAGAAGAAATCGCCGTAGAGTCATTTTATCAAGTGCTATTTTCATTAGACCGAAGCATAGAGCCGTTGCGGGTTGAGCCGGCAGAACAGAATAGAAATCTTATCAAAAAAATGATGAAAATCACTTCGGACCTTACTTTTGGCATAGGCGCATTTGCTTTACTGTTGGCGTTAACAGGCATATATGGGCTGACTTCAAATTCTGTGAATCGACGAGCTCACGAAATCGGCATAAGACGAGCTGTTGGTGCAACGGATAAAGATGTTATCTCAATGTTTTTGAAACAAGGTAGTAGACAGCTTGTGATAGGACTAGGGCTAGCCTTATTACTATTTGCCTTAATGGCGTATGTTTTCAATGGGTTTAGTGGTGCAGGGATTCCTAGCGCAATATATTTATCTTTAGCTGTTACTGTTACGATTGGCTTGAGTTTGGTCGTTATGATCGCTGTGTATATACCAACAAAAAGAGCTGTCAATATGGAGCCCAGCGAAGCACTTAGATATGAGTAAAGACAGCCAAAGATTCGACTAATACCTGTTGCAGCTAGATAGGAGCTTACGTAAACTAGCTCCTATCTAGCAATTATGCTTACTGTTCAAATTAAACTAAAAACTACTCTATGAAGAAAACCATACTTATAGCTGATGATGACACAGATGTTCTAGCTGGATTGGAGTTTCTATTAACCGAAGAAGGTTTCAAAACACTTAAGGCCAACTCCCCTGCCGAAATTATCAGTATCATCAACAATCAAAGCGTTGACTTGATATTAACCGATATGAATTTCAGTCGAGACACAACTTCGGGTGGAGAAGGCATTACGCTTTTAAAAACGCTTAACCAATTAGAGCTATCTACTCCCGTAATCGTGATGACAGGCTGGGCTACAATCGATGTGGCAATTGAATCGCTAAAAGCAGGTGCTAGCGATTTTGTACAGAAACCTTGGAATAATGAGCACCTCATTAGTTTAGTTCAAACCCATTTAAAGTTCGCAACAATAGAAAAACAAGCCGTTCGTTTAAAACAACAAAACAACTTACTCAACAGCGAAGCACACCCGCTTGAAGGTAATAACATTATTGCCACTTCCAGCGTAATGAAAGAGCTAATGGCGACATTAAGCGAAGTTGCCAAATCCGATATGAATATCCTGCTTACTGGAGACAATGGAACAGGTAAAAGCATGTTAGCACAATATGTGCATCATGCTTCCAACCGTAAAAACCAAGCATTTGTCTCAGTCAACATGGGAGCAATAAGCGATAATCTCTTTGAAAGTGAAATGTTTGGTCATAATAAAGGCGCTTTTACTGACGCGAAAGAAAATCGAATTGGCCGCTTCGAAATGGCTGAAGAAGGCACTTTGTTTTTAGACGAGCTAGCCAATATCCCCCTTAACCAGCAAGCAAAACTGCTGAGAGTTTTAGAAGAAGGAAAATTTGAGCGCGTAGGCAGTAGCAAAACAATTAATGCCGATGTAAGAATTATTTCCGCCACAAATGCAAACTTAACTGAGTTTATTCAGCAATCACTCTTTAGACAGGATTTGTATTATAGGCTCAATACCATTGAAATAAAGGTACCATCATTAAGTGAGCGCCAAAGCGACATTGAACCACTAGCAGAATATTTTCTTAACAAATATAGCCGAAAATACAACAAGGCTAAGCCCGCGTTATCTAACGATGCCATAAGAATAATGCAAAGTTATTCGTGGCCAGGAAATATTCGAGAGCTCAGTCACTTAATGGAGCGAGTATTATTCATTTGTAAAAATTGTCAAATAGAACCAAACCATTTAAATCTAAATGATAACTTCGTTAACAATAACAATAACAGTAATAATCATGGCGACGATTCTAAGTTTGCGGAGCTTAATCATGGCAATTTAACCTTAGAAGAAATAGAGCAAGCAGTATTAAAGTCTCGATTAGAAATGCATGGTGGCAATGTCACAGAGACAGCAAAATCTTTAGGTCTTAGCCGCAGCGGCTATTACCGTCGCGTGCAAAAATATGGCCTTGAATAAAATGAACACTAAAATCATGATGTTATCTAGGGTTTTAGCAAAAGTTAAACAATTAAACCCATTTAAAGATTATGCTAGCGAACAGGCAGGTTTAGTTTTAATTGCTAGTGTTCCTTGCTTGACTCTCGCCCTGTTTTGTATGCGTTTTGCAGGTGCGTCCTATTACTTGATTAGCTTCTTTGCCATTATATTTTTGTTGCTAATAATCTATGCCGCACTTACAGGAAAAAATAGAGCCAACTATCAGCTACAAACACTCTCTAATTTAGTTGAAGCTATGATCGATGGTGACTACACATTAAGAGGAAGAAAGCAGTCTAACCCAGCCTTCCAAGACTTGTTGAATCGGATAAATCTACTTGCAGATAATTTGCATAAACACAAACTAAAAGCAGAAGAAAGCCAATTACTATTGGAAAAAATAATACAACAAATGGATGTGCTAGTATTTGCAACAGACAATAACAATCATATTGTGATGATTAACGACGCGGCGAGAAAAACGCTAGGCTTTAATTCCAGTTTAGACAATGGTTATAAACTTAGCGATATCGGCATGGAAGACCTAGTTGGCTATAAGAATTCGGGTGTAGTCAAACTAAACAAGAACTCAATTAGTGGAGAATTCGTTTTATTTAAAGATCAATTCTATAGTGACAACCAAAAACATCAACTTTTCCTTTTAACTCGCATAGAAAAATTGCTAAAGGAAAAAGAGCGTGAAGCGTGGCAAAATTTACTCCGAGTATTAAGCCACGAACTGAACAACTCATTAACGCCAATCGCAACCTTTAGCACTACGATGCTAAGAAAAATCAACAAGGAACAGCAAGTAACCGATATCGAGAAATTTAAAGATGGGCTGTCTATCATCAAAGAAAGAGCGGAATCATTAAATCAATTTATTACAAGTTACAGTCAACTTTCACATTTGCCACAAGCAAACAAACAAGACTTTAACTGGGCAAAAAAGCTCAAACAGCTTAGCAAGCTTTTTCCGGATTGCTGTGTAATCAACAACTTTAAGTTCAAGCAAGACCCAAAGCATGTGATACAGGCCGATCCTCATCAAATGGAACAAGTTTTTATCAATTTACTCAAAAATGCGCGTGAAGCTATGGCGGGTTTAGAGCTTAAAAAAATTGAGATAAATGCAGAAGTAGCAAACGAAAACCTAATAATCACAATAAAAGATTGTGGCTCAGGAATAGCTAACCCGAAGAATCTATTTGTTCCATTTTATACTACCAAAAAATCCGGAAGCGGGATTGGACTAACCTTGTGCCAACAAATCTTATCGAGTCACGATGCAACTCTTCATTTAACGAATAGAGAAAACTCTGCTGGCGCACAGGCAACTATTGTTTTCCCGGTAAAAGTCAATTAGCCGATAGACCCTATTATTTAATTTATAATAGGGCGTTTCACATTTGATACTCAATGTTCATGACTCTCTTACCAGATTCTCGCCTATCAATTGGTATTTTACCCACTCTTTAAATCTAGGAAGGCGAGCTAAATTTGCTTAATTGAAAAAATGAGAGCAATTGCAACTGGAGAAAGATATAACGCCTTAAATTAATGCAATTATAATTCTAGAGATGCTTACAAAGTGTTATCCGAGTGAGTCAGTAGCCTTGCTGTAACTGAAAACTTAACTAGGCTGAAGCTTATTAGACTTGATAGGTTTAATCGCGTTCAAGTGTAGCCTGTTAAAATCACTGCGAGTAACTTGTAGGTTGAAACGCTTTTTCCAACCTACAATGATTACTAAGCTTATTTTTTAGCTGCAGCCTTTTTCTTGGCAGGCGCCTTTTTCTTGGTTGCTTTCTTTTTAGTCACTTTTTTCTTTAGCGTTTCTTCCCAAGTGCCATTAACATAGTGAGCGCTCCAGCCAGTCGCTTTTCCATCTTTTTCGCTGGTGACATACTGCTCTTTCATTTTACGGCTAAAGCGATACATTGCTTTATTACCATCAGGGTCGACAACAGGTGCGGTCGTTAAATATTCAAACTTAGGGTCTAGTTGGTCTTTAACAGTTAACAACTCTTCCACTAAAGGTGCACGTGTTTCACGGTTTCTTGGAAACTGACTGGCAGCCAAGAAAATCCCTGACGCGCCATCACGCAATATGTAATGATCATCTACCTTTAGACACTTAAGATTAGGCATTGGGATTGGATCGGCTTTTGGCGGTGCCGCTTCTCCATTTCTTAACAACTTACGTGTGTTTTTACACTCGCTATTGTTACACCCAAAATATTTGCCAAAGCGGCCTACTTTAAGTTCCATGTTGTCGCCGCACTTATCACATTCGATAATTGGGCCGTCATAGCCTTTAATTTTAAAAGTACCCTCTTCAATGAGGTAGCCTTTACAAGTTGGACTATTGCCGCAAACGTGCAATTTGTGTTGCTCATCCATCAAAAAGCCATCCATTGCTGAATCGCATTTAGGGCAGCGCTTTTTCAAGAGAAGGTTTCTGCTTTCTGCTTCTTCGTCTTTGTCGACCGCTTCAATTTCATCGTCTGTGATTAAATTCATTGTATGAGAACAACGTTCTTTAGGTGGCAGCGAAAATCCACTACAACCTAAGAAAGTCCCCATTGATGAATTGCGGATCATCATGTTATGAGTTTTACACTCCGGACAAATCATTTCCATTTCAACCGATTTTTGATTTTCCATTCCGCCTTCTTCTACTGGCAGTTCAGCCTTGGCTAATCGGTTAGTTAAGTCTTCATAGAATTTAGTTAAAGTATCTTTCCAGTACTGATCACCCTGAGCGATAACATCTAATGTTTCTTCCATTTTAGCTGTGAAAGAAAAGTCCATTAAATTATTAAAGCTCTCGCTTAAACGATCGGTAACGATTTCGCCCATTTTGTTGGCGTAAAATCGTCTATTTTTCACCACTACATAACCCCGGTCTTGAATGGTCGAAATAATAGAAGCATAGGTCGATGGACGCCCAATGCCTCTCTTTTCTAATTCTTTAACCAGCGCAGCTTCACTATATCTTGGGGAAGGTTTGGTAAAATGCTGCTTAGGTAGTAACTCTTTTAGGGTTAGCTTTTCACCAACAGAGACTTCGGGTAATATCGCCTCGTCGTCATTTTTGCCCTTTCTTGGTGGCTGAACAGCCGTAAAGCCGTCAAACTTCACTACTCTGCCTTTAGCCGCCAATTTGAAATCGCCCGCTTTTACAATCAAACTCGTCACATCATAGATTGCATCTGTCATTTGACATGCAATAAATTGACGCCAAATTAAGCCGTATAATTTAATTGCATCATCATCAACACCTTTTAAGTGTTTCTCTCGTGTACCTGCGTTAGTAGGTCTTATCGCTTCATGAGCCTCTTGCGCCCCTTCTTTACTAGAATAAAATTTGGGTGATTCTGGTAAATATTTGTCGCCATAATTTTTTTGTATATAATCTCGGCACATAGCGAGTGCATCTTGGCTTAAAAACGTTGCATCGGTACGCATGTAAGTGATGTAACCCGCCTCATAAAGCCGCTGTGCCAGCATCATGGTTTTCTTAACATTGTAACCAAGTCGAGTACTCGCCGCTTGTTGCAGTGTTGAAGTTATATAGGGGGCACTTGGCTTACTCTTAGACGGCTTTGAGTCACAGCTTTCAACTATAAAGTCTTGCTGTTTAAGATCTTCAAGCGCTGCGTCACTTTCTTTTTTGTTGGTTGGGCGATATTTCTTGTCTTTAAATCTTCTAACTTCTAAGTTGATTAACTCGTTACTGTGATTAAGCGAGTCAGCATACAAACTCCAATATTCTTCTGGAATAAATGCCCGAATTTCTCGCTCCCGCTCAACAATTAGCTTAACTGCAACTGACTGTACTCTACCTGCTGAAAGGCCGCGAGAGACTTTTTTCCATAAAAGTGGAGATACCATAAACCCAACAACACGATCTAAGAAACGTCTGGTTTGCTGAGCATTAACAAAATTCATATCTAATTGAGTTGGTTTAGCGAATGCTTCACCGATAGCTTTTTTAGTTATTTCGTTAAAAACAACTCTTTGATAGCGGTCATCATCGCCGCCTATCTCTTCACGCAAATGCCATGCGATTGCCTCTCCCTCTCTATCCAAATCCGTTGCGAGATAAATAGTGTCGGCATCTTTAGCGTAAGACTTTAACTCTTTAATAACTTTTTCTTTACCTGGCAAAATATGGTAAGTGGCTTGCCAGTCTTTTTCAGGATCAATTCCCATACGCTTAAATAAAGCTTCTTTGGCTTTTTTGGCTTTGTGGATTACCTTTTGGTCAGGAGATAGTTTACGGGTTTCGGCGGCCTTTCTGGCCCGTTCTTTAGGATCAGAAGACGCAGTAGCAACTTTGGTAGGCAAATCTCTCACATGACCTACGCTCGACTTTACGATAAAGTCTTTACCTAAGTATTTGTTGATAGTCTTTGCTTTTGCCGGCGACTCGACAATAACTAATGATTTACCCATGAAGAATAAAAATTCCTGATATATTTAAAATAATAGTAAAAAGCAGATTGCTGCTTTGCAATTAAGCTTAGCCTGAGAAACGCGATATAAGATCGCTTTATATTGCGTCTCGATTTATTGTTATTTGTCACTCACCTATTTACTAGGTCACAGCTTAACGAGCACCTACTTTAGCGTCTTACTTGTTTACTGCCTTTTTATTTTATGGTCAATTACCCTAGCTTAGTCAACACTTAATTTAAGTTTTTAAATATTAACCGCCAAATGGGTAGCTATAATTGCGCAATATTGAACCGAATTAACTAACTATTTTGCCTTAACAATGTAATGGGAGATGGCTTTGTTACTCGCTTTACCCCTTGCCAAGAGGCAATTAGCATAAATCCAACCGTGGCTACAGGAAGCACCGCCCAAAGACTCCAATGAAACTCAAACTCAATTTCAAAAATAAAACGATAAAGTACAAATGAAACTAGCTCAATTGCCATAATCGCCATAATAGAGGACAAAACTCCTAGCCAAAAATACTCAAAACGAAAGCTCTTACTAATAAATTGCTTACTCGCTCCCAAGGTTCTTAGAATCGCAGATTGCTTGTATTTTGAATCAAAAGTGTGCTCCATAGCAGCCCACAGCAAAGCCAAACCAGCGGCTACTACAAAGAGCATTATCACTTCAATTGCGCGACTTATTTTTTCAATTATAGATTGAATTTCAGCTAAAATTGCGTCTAGTTCGATTATGCTAACGCTTGGATAGTCACTAACAATTTTCGCTAATAACGGCTTTTGCTCTAGCGATAATTTAAAGCTAGCGATATAAGTAGCGTTAAACTTATCTAATGCACCAGGATTTGAGATCACATAAAAGTTAGGAGTAAAAGTTTGCCAGTCGATACTTCTAATGCTCACAATTTCCGCATCCCAAGGCTCCGAGCCAATATTAAAATTAAGTTTATCCCCTATTTTAAGTTGTAGCGCGTCGGCGGTTTTTTGCTCAATAGAAATTTGTGCGGAGTCATTCTCAGCTTGCCACTGCCAGCGGCCACCGACAACTTGATTACCCAGAGGTAACTGTTGCGCCCAAGTCATATTCAGCTCACGGCGCAACGAGTTATGCGATAGTGACTTTTCCTCAACCGCTTGTTTTACATCTACACCGTTAATTCCAGTAATACGCCCCCGTACCATCGGGTACAAACCAGAAAAAGTTAAATTATTCTGTTCAAAAAATGTTTCTAGTGGTTTTACATCTTGCGGTTTAACATTGACTAAAAAGTGATTGGGCACATTGTCACCTAGACTTTGCTGCCACTTACTAAGTAGCTCACTTTTTACTAAAATGACCAACGCAATCACAAATAAAGTTATGCTAAATGACAGCAAGTGCATTAAGGTAAAACTTCTATTAGCATTAAGCTGACGAATGCTAAATTTAACTTCAGGCGATCGAATCAAAGGCAGCTTAGTCGCGGCTTTAAGTAGTAACGCTGCAATAAGCGCAAAAACAAAAGCTACCCCGACTAACCCTAATAAAACACTTAATAATAATTTTAAGTTTTGCATTTGTAACCACATGACAAAAACTAAAGTTGCCGCGGCTAAAGCATAAACACCCCAGCTTTTTAAGCTCATTGGAGCAAGTTGACGGCGCAAAACTCGCATCGGTGGTACTGACTGTATTTGCAACAAAGATGGAAAGGCAAACCCAAAGAGCAACAAAGTAGCCGCAACGAAGGGTAGCAGCAATACTTTGTAGTTAGCAGCTGGCAGTTGTTTAACCACACTCTCAGCAAAGCTTTCTACCAAAACCGCCTCAAATAAAATTCCGAAACTGGCCCCCAAGGCTATTCCTGTAACGCATACAAAAATTAGAATAAAACTAAACACACTAAATACTTGCGCCCTATTTAGCCCAAAGCAACGCATGAGTGCGCTCAAATCAAATTGGCGATGGGCATAACGGTTTGCCGCAAGTGCTACGGTGAGACCTAACAAAATCATGGTTAATAAGGTTGATAGGCTTATATATTTTTTGCTTCTAGAAATTGCAGAACCAGCAATTGGTGACTCGTCAAAAACTGTTACTAGCCGCTGACTCGAGGAAAGCAAAGGCTTTATTTTAGCGGCATACTGATTTATCGATTCAGGTTCACCAGCAAATAAGTATCGATAAACGATGCGACTGCCAGGCTGAACCACTTTGGTTTTGTCTAAATCATCTAAGTTAATGATTGCAGCCGGCGCAATATTAAACAAGGTGCTGCCTTGACCAGGCTTTAATGCGATAACCCCGCCAAGCTTTAAATGGGTGTATCCTAATTCAATTTGACTTGTTTGGGTTAAATTTAAACTATTGTAAATTCTCGGTTCTACCCATAGCTCTCCTAACGGAGGCATATTAACGGCCTGTTTTTGTGTTGCATAGGGTGTTTGACTTATTTCAATTTGACCTCTTAGCGGGTAGTTACTGCTTACGGCTTGGATTGAGGCTAGTTGCAGTTTTTCATTGGCAAATAATACACTTGAAAATTCTACCGACGTTGCTTGTTGTAGATTATTTTGACTTGCCATATCAAGCCAATCGGAAGGTAGTTCTTGCGGCGAAGTAATCACTAAATCGGCGCCAAGTACATCTGCAACTTCTTTATTTGTTGCCGCTTCAAACCGCTCTACAAGTAAAAAAATAACACTAATAGAGGCCACCGCAATACTCATAGAGAGTATTAACAGTAACAAGTCACCACGCTTAGAGTCTCGCTTAAAAATTCGCGCGGCAATTTTAAATGTAACAGCTAAAAAACTCATTCAACTGCCTCAGGCTTTAAATCATCGTTGGTATTTTTATTGCCGTTATGTTGCTTAAAATCGATAATTTTTCCCGCACGCAAAGCTAACGAATGGTCACACTTTTGAGCAAGGTGTTGGTCGTGTGTGACCAGCACCAAGGTGGTTTGGTGTTGTTCATTTAAATCAAACATTAGCTGGATAATTTTTTGACCAGTTTCAGTATCTAAGTTACCAGTTGGCTCGTCTGCAAGTAACAGTTTGGGCTGAGTCACAAATGCTCGAGCCACAGCCACGCGTTGCTGCTCTCCACCAGAAAGTTGGTTAGCGTGATGCTTGTAGCGCTTGCCTAAGCCCACCGCGTTTAGCATGGCTTTTGCTTTTGACTTTGCCGCTTTGTCGCCTTTCAGCTCTAATGGCATCATCACATTTTCAAGGGCCGTTAAACCACTGATCAGTTGAAAGCTTTGAAAAATAAACCCCAAGTTTTCCATTCTCGATAAGGCTCGCTGCTCCTCACTAATATCGAAAATAGATTGGCCATTTAGAATTACTTTGCCGCTTGTTGGCGTATCTAAACCGGCTAACAGCCCTAAAAGAGTCGTTTTACCCGAACCTGATTCACCCACAATTGCAAGACTTTTAGCTTGCGCTAACTTAAAAGAAACATCTTCGAGAATACGTAATTGACGATTTTCTATCGCAACCGACTTACTTAAGTTTTCAGCAATTAACATTCAAACTCACTTTTTGTTATTCCAAATTAATTCGTATATCATGCACTATCAAAAAATAGTTGGTGCAAGACACTCAATTGGTGGCAATCAAGCAGACCAATTCAACACTTTCATTTAACTTAGTTTCAGTTAAACAGGTACCGCATGAAAAGCAACCCTAACTTCAGTCATTTAAAAACCATCTTATTGCTAATCGTTTGTTCAACTTACGTATTTTACGCAAATTCGATCACTGCTACTGAAACTTCGATTAACAGCAACTTAGAAACGCGCATTTTGGTTTTTGGCGATAGTTTAAGTGCTGCCTACAACATGCCACAAGATAAAGGCTGGCCCAAGTTATTACAAGACCTCATAAAAAACAAGCAACTCAATATAAAAATCATTAATGCAAGTATAAGCGGTGAAACAACTGAAGGTGGACTGGCACGCCTACCAAAGCAATTAAAACAACACCAGCCTAATATTGTTTTAATTGAGCTTGGCGGAAATGACGGACTCCGTGGCTTCGACTTAAGCCAAACCCGACAAAATATCGCCAAAATGGTAGAGCTATCTCAAGCACATGGGGCCAAAGTGCTACTAGCCGGTATTCAATTGCCGCCGAACTTTGGGAGAACCTACACGACAAAATTTTATGATATTTATCAGCAAATAAAGGAAACTTACCAAGTTTCTCTAATCCCGTTTATTTTAGAGGGTGTAGCAACGAACCGCGAACTCATGCAGGCTGATGGCATTCACCCCAATGAGCTGGGCCAGCCCATCATTATGCAAACAGTTTGGCAGCATCTTCAACCCATACTTGACCTAAATAAGGTTAAATCAAGTTAAAGTAATAACTATTTAAGTTCAATCACTGAGCCTGTCATCTTGCGCATCTAAATAGAATGCGGCAAAAACTTGAGTCCCCCACTCAACATCAAAAGCAACCCTGTTTAAAACTTCAATTCACTGCTTAAATAACAGAGCCTTTAGCTTCACATGAAACAAAGCCAACTTTTAAGCTACGCCCTCAAGCAAGGCGAGACACAATGCAACGTTAAATACAGATTTTTCATTGCTTTATTCCGCAAAGACAAACCAATACATTTTTTAATTATTAGAAAAACAAATACCCCAGAATAAACTTGAAAGCCAACCGGTTCTAAGTTATTTTGCCTATATTACTGCTTAGCCTAGGTAGTTTTCTGCTAAGTAACTGGTTCGAAAAGTGAAAAAATCAAAGGTAAAAAATGACTCATTCTTCTCATCTTGACACTAAAACAATTCATGCTGGAAAAATAAAAGATAAACAGTTTGGAGCGCTTAGCACGCCTATTTATCAAACTTCGACCTTTACCTTCGAAAATGTTGCACAAGGTGCCGCCCGCTTTATGGGTGAAGAAGAAGGTTTTATTTACGGACGCTTAGGCAATCCAACGGTCCGTGAGCTTGAAATGCGAATGGCAGCACTTGAGTTAACCGAAGATGCTGCTGCCTTTGGCTCTGGTATGGGAGCTGTTTCTGCGACCTTGTTAGCCAATTTAGAGAAAGGTGATCATATAGTCGCTTCTGCAGCGCTTTATGGCTGCTCTTTTGCCTTGTTAAATCATAAATTCGCCCAGTTTGGAATAGACGTAAGCTTTGTCGATATGACTGACGCTAAAGCCATAACTGCTGCAATAAAGCCCAACACGAAAGTCATCTATTTTGAAACACCCATAAATCCCAATTTAGTTGTGATTGATATCCAGATGGTCGCAGACATCGCTAAAAAGCATAATTTAGTTAGCGTTGTTGATAACACTTTTATGTCACCGGCGCTGCAAAATCCAGCAGAATTTGGGATCGACTTAATTGTTCACAGTGCAACCAAATACCTTAATGGACACGGTGATGTTATCGCAGGCATTACTTGCGGCAGTAAAGCACAAATAGAAAACATTAAACTTACAACCCTTAAAGATATGGGTGCAGTAATGAGCCCTAATGATGCTTGGCTTATTATTAGAGGACTAAAAACCCTATCTGTGCGTGTCGAAAGGCACTGTCAAAATGCACAAAAAGTCGCAGAATACCTGCAAGCCCATCCACGCATAAAACAAGTCAACTACCCAGGGTTAGCGGATCATCAAGGATACTCTCTCATCGGTAAACAAATGAAATCTGGCGGCGGAATTATGGCTTTTGAAATTGATGGAAGCTTTGACGACGCAGTATGCTTTATGAATAGCCTGTCACTTTGTGCCATTGCCGTTAGCTTAGGCGATGCGGAAAGCCTAGTTCAACATCCTGCCTCAATGACTCACTCTCCCTACACTCCAGAAGAGAGAGCCGCCGCAGGAATTAGTGAAACCTTAGTGCGCCTTTCTGTAGGCTTAGAGTTCGCAGACGACATAATTGCCGATATTGACCAAGCCTTAAACACCATGACTAACCGACTTAAAAACGTCATTTAAACTATTAGCCGCAGCCATTAACATCATTTAATGGCTGCGGCCAAAAGCACTGATTTATATAGACTTAATAAACAGATTGCTAACAACAGACCACTAACAATAGACTATGAACAATAGACAATAGACTACAAACAACAAACACCCAAGCTCACTCACTCAACACCTAGCTTACTTACCCAACACCTAGCTTTCTTAACAGAGCTCTGTTTACCATACGTACTTTAGTATTCAGAGAGAGCCTTTTAAGGTTGGTCTTAATAACTCCTTGCGTAAAGCAAGTAGGCTTTGAATAATCAATATTAATATCCACCACTACAGGCCTCCCCTGCTCTGCTATTTCAAGAGCGCGACTTATATTACTGGCAATGGACTGATTATTTTCTATTTTTACGTAATCGCACCCATTACTTTGTGCGAATAAAGACAAATCAATGGTATTTAACTGGGTGCAAGTTTTACGGCTATAGGTTCTGTCTTGCGCTTGAGAGATCTGTGCAAGTTCGCCATCTGAGAAAACAAAATTAACGCTACCAATATTATTAGCAGCTGCACCGGCTAATTCAATGCCAGACATTAAGAATGCTCCATCACCAACAATGCTAATCACTTGTTTTTCTGGGTGGGTAAGTTTCGCTCCAATAGCGGCTGGAACAGCATATCCCATACAGTTAAAGTCGGTAGGCAGAATAACCTGCCTTGGCTGACTAAACGACATTAACTCTGCACTTAAAAAAGTATGGTTACCATCATCAATCGAGATAATCGCATCATCATCTAAGGCTAATTTTAACGCCTCGAAAAAACGCATTGGGTTAACCTTCTCGCTTTGGTCTAATGTCTCCCAGGTCTTTAAATATTGTCGTTTATCTTCTGCTATTTGCTTTAGTCGTCGAGTTTGGTCTCGTGCGCTTAAAGTAAACTCAAGCGCCGCACGCAACGCGACAAGCACTTGCTTGGCGTCCCCAATAAGTCCTACGCTGGCGTTATAGTTTCGGTTTATAACGGTCTTATCTATATCAATATGAATCAGATTCTGTGGCACTTGGATACCATAGCTGCCGGTTCCAACCTCACTAAACTTAACGCCAATAGCGATCAAACAATCGCAGTCCTTAAACGCATTACGAGCTGCTGGTACAGCTGCTTCGCCAAAACCAAAGCCACAGTGGAGCGGATGCTCACTACTAAAGCTACTTAAACCCTGTAAACTAGTGGCTACCGGCGCTGCCAAATATTCTGCAAGCCATTCAACTTCTTTGCGCGCATCGACAGCCCCCCAGCCGACGAATAATCCAACTTGTTTGGCCTCATCGATAATACTTACAGCGGCTGATACCAATCGTTTATCTACCTCATAGGTGGTGTTAGGGGGAGCATAATTAGGAATTGTATCTATAGTGCCTTTATCCAGTTGTAAATTCACTGGCACTTCAACAAAAACCGGACCAGGCACGCCGTCAATAGCGGTGTTGTATGCTTGAAAGATAGTGCTAATAAGTTGCTGGTGGCTTTCTACTTTGAACTGAGCTTTTGTAATGGGCGCTAACATGGGGTGCTGCGCAATATCGTGTAATTGGTAGCTAAACTGAGAGTCGCTTCTTATCCCTCCAGCAATAATTAATAGTGGAATACCGTCTAAAAAAGCTTCAGCAATTGCACTAGCCGCGTGAGTGACTCCAGCGCCCGGAACAATCAGTAAGCATCCAATATTTGAGCTAGTCCGACTCACCGCGTCAGCCATAAACCCTGCGTGACATTCATGGGTCACTAAAATTGGCGTAATTTTACTCGACTTATGCAGCTCGTCGTAAAGCTCAGTATTGTGAACCCCTGGAATTCCAAACGTATGCTCTATGGGTAATTGCTCTAAAGCATGCCTAACTAGCCAAGCGCCGGATCGTTTCATTTAAATTTACTACCTATGTAGGTCGATTAAATGATTTTTAGCGTAAATACCTTTAAAAATCCAATTATCTCATTATTAAAATAGAGATTACGGCCGATACTGACGAGCTAACTTTAAAGATTAATACCAGCTAGTGTTGAGGAAAATACCCAAATAACTCACCGCTCATCAGCGGCATTAGCTACCCAAACAGCTTGCTAAAGCGAGTTAAAAACACAAAAAAAGCGCCTTAACTAATCACAGTTAAGGCGCTTTAATTTTAAGGCTTTGGGAGCGCTTTATTTAAGCTGCAACAACTTGCGCAACTGCCTTTTCGAAAGCGCGCATTCCAGCATCAATTTCTGCTTCTGATACCACTAAAGAAGGAGCAAACCGAATAACGTTAGGGCCAGCCATTAAGATCATTAAATTTTGCTCTAACGCAGCAACCATAAAGTCTCTTGCTTTACCGGCAAACTTTTCGTTCAGTGCAGCGCCAATCAACAAGCCTTGACCTCTTACCTCAGAAAAAAGCGCGTATTTTTCGTTAATCATTTGCAGCTTAGTATTAAAAAGCTCACGCTTCTCATTAACACCTTGGAGCAACGCTGGCGTGTTGATTAAATCAAATGCTTTAGAAGCCACCGCGCAACCTAATGCATTTCCGCCGTAAGTGCTCCCATGAGTGCCTATTTTTAAAGCCGCAGCAAATTTGTCTTTGGCTAACATAGCGCCAATCGGAAAGCCGCCACCAAGCGCCTTAGCACTGGTTAAAACGTCTGGCTCTACATTGCTCTGCATATAGGCAAATAGTTTGCCAGTTCGCCCCATACCGGTTTGAATTTCATCTAAAATCATCACTGCGTTAAACTTATCGCATAGCTCTCTGACTTTTTGCATAAACTCAGGCGTTGCCGGAATAATTCCACCCTCGCCTTGCACTGGTTCTAATACGATGGCACAGGTTTTATCCGAAACGGCTTTTTCTAACATTTCGATATTATTAAATTCTAAATGTGTGATTCCCTGCGGTAATGGCTCAAAGCCTTCGGTATACTTTTCTTGTCCGCCTACGCTTACTGTAAACAAAGTACGTCCGTGAAAACTTTGCTTAAATGAAATAATTTCGTTTTTTTCTGAGCCAAAGTTTTCAGATGCGTATTTTCTTGCTAATTTAAACGCCGCTTCGTTGGCTTCGCCGCCAGAGTTGGCAAAAAAAACTTTGTCCGCAAAAGTATTATCAACCAACTTTTTAGCTAACTCTAACGCAGGTTCGTTGGTAAAAACATTACTTAAATGCCACAGTTTTTGTGCTTGCTCGGTTAACGCAGAAACTAACTCAGGATGACAGTGACCTAGTGCGTTTACCGCGATACCGCCTGCAAAATCGATGTACTCATTACCGTCTTTGTCCCATAATTTTGCGCCCTTGCCTTTAACCGGAATAATCTTTAATGGAGCATAATTTGGAACCATTACGTCATTGAAAGTTTCCCGAGTCACATTTGTCATGATATTTACCTGTTTAAAGTTATAAAGTTGGATAGTGTAAAGCCCCGTATCATCGCTAATTTCATACATTGTTTCCAGTGTTCAAGCGATTTTTTTTGAAAAAGTAGGAATTTACACATAATCTTAAGCTGACTTTCAAATTCCCTCCGTCCAAGGCAAATTATTCTCAATAAAATAAGCGAACACTTTTACCTTAGTCGCATTTGTTGAGTATAATGCTGGGTCAACTATTGACTCGATGACTCAGTTTTCACAGGAGAAAGCGCTATATGATGGTAATTAGGCCAGTAAAAATGGAAGATCTTCCCTCGATTGTCGCTTTATCAGCGAAAACCGGAAGTGGATTAACCACCTTGCCTCATAGCGAAGTTCATTTAAAAGCCAAAATTCAAGACTCAATAGACGCTTTTAACAAGAAAGACTTACCGCCAATGGACGAGTGTTATCTTTTTGTACTTGAAGATACCACTACAGGCGAAGTTGTTGGAACGAGCGGTATTGTGGCATCGGTAGGCAGCAGGCAGCCTTTTTATACCTATAAATTAAATACCGAAGTTCATTACTCTAAATCAATGGACATTTACCGCAAACTCAATTTTTTGACCTTAACAAACGACTTTACTCACGCATCTGAAATTTGTACTTTGTTTCTGTCTCCTGACTTTAGAGGCGGTGGTAATGGCCAGCTCTTGTCTAAATGCCGCTTTTTATTTATGGCGCAACACCCGCAGCGCTTTGGCGATAGAGTGGTTGCAGAAATGCGCGGCGTTTCCGATCAAAACGGCCAATCGCCTTTTTGGGAGAGCGTGGGACGCCACTTCTTTGGTGTTGACTTTGACACGGCAGATAAAGAAAACGGAGAAGGTAATAACCAGTTTATCGCAGAGCTCATGCCGCATCACCCGGTGTACATTCCTATGCTCTCTCCTGAAGCACAGGCCGTACTCGGACAGGTTCACCCTCAAACCAAACCAGCCTTACAAATGCTAAAAGCAGAAGGATTCCGCTATACTGGTTACGTCGATATTTTTGATGGAGGCCCCACGATTGAAACCCCAACAGAAGAAATAAGAAGCGTAAAGGAGAGCTTTGAATTAGAGGTCGAAATTGGCGCCGCGCCTAGTGAAGGAACCATGCATGCGTTGCTCAGCAACACAGGGCTCAAGTCGTTTAGAGCCTGTTTAGCTAAACTAGCTCCGCCACAAGACAATAAGGTTACTATTGCACCTGAAACAGCGAACGCATTAAATGTTCAAGCTGGGGAAAAGATTAGAATTAGATATTATTAAATCTGCCCACTTTAACTTGGTTAATTCAGTTAGTATGGCTCAATTAACCACTAACTATTTTCATAAGTGAAGGGTCTTCCACTTAACCAAGCGGCCACGTTTATCGTTTAATTCAATCAAAGAGTAATTAACATGCAAGCTTTTGAAGTTAATTTTGATGGTCTAGTAGGACCAACCCATAATTACGCGGGGTTATCAGTTGGTAATGTCGCTTCCTTAAAAAATGCTGATCAAGCGTCTAGCCCTAAACAAGGAGCGCTGCAAGGTCTGGCAAAAATGAAAGCGCTTGCGGACCTTGGGCTCAAGCAAGCAGTTTTGCCGCCGTTAGAGCGACCTGACGTTCATGTTTTACGCCAGCTGGGGTTTTCTGGCAGTGATGCCGAAGTTATTCAGCAAGCAGCCAAACAAGCGCCTGCGGTGTATGCTGCAACTTGTTCTGCCTCTAGCATGTGGACCGCCAATGCATGTACTGTTTCTCCTAGTGCAGATACAAGCGATGCTAAAGTTCATTTTACCGCAGCCAATTTATCTAATAAGTTTCATCGTTCAATCGAGTCGCCTACTACAGCCAGAGTACTTGAAGCAATCTTTGCAGATAAAGCCCATTTCGCTCATCATCAACCTTTACCTCTTGGCGATCATTTTGGTGACGAAGGTGCGGCCAATCATACTCGCTTTTGCCAAGACTATAACTCTCAAGGAGTCGAGTTTTTCGTGTTTGGCAAATATGCCTTCGACAATAGCCAACCAGCGCCTAGTCGGTTTCCTGCTAGACAAACCTTTGAAGCATCGCAAGCAATTGCACGATTGCACAAACTTTCACCACAAAAAACCGTTTTTGCTCAACAACACCCCGATGTGATTGATGCGGGCGTATTTCACAACGATGTAATTTCGGTTGGTAATCAAGACTGCTTATTTTACCATGAGCAAGCATTCTTAAATACCCAGAGCGTACTTGACCAACTACAATCGGCTTACGGCGAAAAAGAAATGCACTTTGTTGAAGTGCCTAGCGCTGCCGTTAGTGTCAATGACGCAGTTCATTCTTACCTATTTAACAGTCAGTTAGTTACCCTTAAACCAGGCCATATGGCGATAATTGCGCCAGGTGAATGCCAAGAAAACGAAAATGTTAGACGCTACCTTGAACAAGTGATCGCAGCTGACAACCCAATTAAGGAAGTAAAAATATTCGATGTTAAACAAAGTATGCAAAATGGCGGAGGCCCCGCTTGCTTAAGACAACGAGTGGTACTTAACGAAATCGAAATAGCAGCGGCAAACCAGTCAGTTTTTATGAACGACAGCTTATTTAGCACGCTAAACACTTGGGTCGAAAAACACTATCGCGACTCGTTAACTGAAAAAGACTTAGCCGATCCACAATTATTAGTCGAGTCGCGTAGCGCGTTAGACGAACTCACTCAAATCTTAAATATTGGCTCAGTTTATCCGTTTCAACGGTAATAATTACAACGATAGAACGAGGTCAGCATTGCCTCGTTCTATTCCTTAATAGCCACTTTAGTTTCTTTTTTGAAACTGCTATTCTTGCAGACAAATTAAAAGAACAACTCACTCAATAGAGACTAATTACCATGAATTTAACTTCAAAAGTGCTTATCGGCATGTTCGCTGGTTTGTGTGTCGGCCTGCTAATCAACTGGCAAGGCTTAAACACTAGCGGTTCGGTTATAAACGAATATTTTGTTAATGGATTATTTTTAGTCGTCGGAAAACTATTCGTCAATGCGCTAAAAATGTTAGTTGTGCCGCTGGTCTTTTTCTCACTTATTTGCGGCGTTTGTGGAATTGGAGATATACGCCTACTGGGTAAAATAGGCACAAAATCTTTTGCGTTATACATGATGACGACCGCAATCGCAATCGCAACCGCCATTGTAATTGCAGCAGGTTTAGGAATTGGCAAAGACATGAATATTGAGTCGGCAGCTAGCTTCAGTGCTGCTGAAGCGCCCGCATTAACTCAAGTCTTAATTGACATAATTCCAGGCAACCCAGTTCAAGCTATGGCTTCTGGCGATATGTTATCAATTATCTTCTTTGCGGTTTTGGTTGGAGTCAGCATTTTATTAGTCGGTCAAAAAGCTAACGGCTTAGTTAAAAATATCGAATTATTAAACGACGTTATGATGAAAATGGTTTCCATAGTGATGGCTACGGCGCCTTACGCAGTATTTTGCTTGCTCGCAAAGGCAATGGCAGAGCTTGGTTTTGGGTTGTTTTTAGAGTTAATTTGGTATGTCGTTGCTTTAGTCACCGCGCTTATGTTTCACCTTTTTGTGACTTTGCAAGGAACTCTCTACGTTTTTACGCGGCTAAACCCATTAACCTTTTTACTCAAAATAAGAAACGCGCAAATTTTTGCGTTTAGTACATCAAGTTCAAATGCGACCATTCCTGTCACTCTGCGAACGGTGACTGAGCGAATTGGCGTCAAAAATTCTGTTGCTTCATTTACGGTTCCCTTTGGCGCTACCATCAACATGGATGGCACCGCAATTATGCAAGGCGTAGCAACCGTATTTATTGCAAATATTTACAATGTTGATTTAGGCGTTTCGGGCTACATCACAGTAATTTTAATGGCCGTACTCGCTTCAATTGGTACTGCAGGTGTTCCTGGCGTTGGCCTCATTATGCTGTCTATGGTATTCGCTCAAGTCGGTCTACCGCTTGAAGGAATAGGTCTTATACTTGGAGTAGATAGATTACTTGATATGATAAGAACATCGGTCAATGTTTCCGGAGATGCCGTCGTTAGTACTATTGTGGCCAAGAGCGAAGGGCAACTTGATTTAGAAGTTTATCACGACGCTAATGCCGGTATTATTGAAGAGGAAGATGCAGTTCAACACGCCACTTAGGCAACTATTAGCAGCAACTATATTTTCTAGTACCAACTATTTTTTAGTATAAATTTTAAATGCCCCAATAATAAAACTGTTTATTATTGGGGACTCTAATGACAAATATTGGTGGATTAGAAAAATTAAAAGTGGTGTATTTTAATTGGCTCTAATTTTTCTTCTGACTCAATTCCTAAAATAGTTCGATAGAAATAAAGCTCTGCATTAAACGCTTTAACTATCGTTTCGGCTTGCCTAAACCCGTGACCTTCACCGGCAAATAATAGATAACTATAAGGAATTTTCTTTTTCTCTAAGGCAGCGACCATCATCTCAGCTTGATTAGGTGGAACCACTTTATCGTCTTCACCTTGCAATAATAAAATTGGACAAGACAACTTGTCACTAGAATGAATAGGCGAGCGTGCTTGGTAAACCGCTTTGTCTTCAGGATAATTTCCGACAAGTTTGTCTAAATAGCGAGCTTCAAATTTATGCGAGTCTGCCGCTAAGCACTCTAAATCAGCGACCCCGTATCGACTCATTCCGGCCGCAAAAACATCATGAAATGTCAGTGCACATAAAGTAGTATAACCACCGGCGCTACCACCACGAATTAACAATTGTTCCGCATTGGCAAGCCCTTTTTCTACTAAATAGTTTGCCGCAGCAATACAGTCTTCAACATCGACAATACCCCAGTTGCCCAATAAAAGCTCCCGGTAACGCTTTCCGTAGCCAGTACTGCCCGCATAATTCACATCAACCACGGCAAAGCCTCTATTAGTCCAAAACTGGATAGCAGGATTTAACGAGTTATCACTAAATGATGTGGGCCCGCCATGGCTCATTACAATCAGCGGTGGTGCAGTTTCGTCGTCACACTGAAAACGGCTATTTTTCGGCGCATAATAAAAAGCATACGAAGTTCTTTGTGGATCAGCCGAAGAAGGCGAATTAAAACTGATTGGCTCCGCCATACTGATGTCTTCTTGCTCTAAAATAAATTGGCTTTTATCAGATAACAAAAGGCATTGCTTGCTTTCTATGTCATAACGATAAATTGCTATTTCATCGGCCGGACTCGCAGCACAAAAATAGAGCGCATTGGCGTCGCCCAGCAACGCGCCTTCAAAGTGCTTAAACGGCAAAGGGATAGGCTCTATATGGCCAGTTTCTGGGTCAATATGCACCAGTTTTTGTTGCCCATTTTCAAAACTGAGCGCATACAAAGTGTTATCTGGGTTAATGACGTATGTTCCCAAGCCAAAAATCCATTGTGGCACACCAAAATCTCGATCAATCGGGGTTAGTGCGTTCAACACGCCATCACGTTGCGAGTAAATATTATCCCAGCCACTCGCATCGCTCAAATAATGTAAAACACCATCGTCACTCCACTCTGGCTGAAAAACCGCACTGGTTTCACCGCCACAGACTTTATGTTCTGCACTAATACTTCCATCAGCATGAAAGTCAGCCAGCCATAATTCAGAGGCATCCCACGGCATATCTGGCTGGTTCCAGCATACCCAGCTTAGTCGATGCCCACCTTTTGAAAAGCGAGGTGAAAGATAAAAGTCGAAGCCTTTATGCAATACACGACAATCCATGGTGGCTATCTCAATTAGTACTAACTCATTGATGACATTCTGCTCAAAATGTGTTTCGCGAACCGCTACCAAAAACTTTTCATTTGGTGACAGCTTAAAGTCAGCATAACGCATTTCTTGATTAGCTTGTTGCTTGGTTAAACAAGTTAATTCGCCTGCGGCAAACCGGTACACCTGATTATCTTTAGCATTAGAAAAATAAACGTTACCCTTTGAGACGCAGTAATCACCGCCGCCATACTCATGAACTTTACTGCGTACGCTAATATCTGACGGCAGAACTTCAGTTCTTTGGCCACTAGCATCAGCGCTAACTAAAGCGCCTCGGCCATTTTCTTGAGCGCGAATTTCAATCCAGTAACAACGGCTATCATCTAGTGCCAAGTGTCCAAACCGCCGCCCTTTGTCGGCAAGTATTTCAGCAGTTAAGGTAGAGGGCCAACTTCCATAGGCTTGGTTTATTTTCATAGAACCTTCTCAGTGTAATCATTTAGTTTAAATGCCAATATCAGTTCACTAGCATAAACCTAAATATAGTAATAATGCGTAAATTTGTGTAGTGAATCGGTGAGCTATTCAAAGATAAACATGACTAACGGCTCAAAATTGATTTTGATTAGCTCGCTTAAATTAGTCGAGCTAATCAGTTTTAGGTAGGCTGCTAGCTTTTAAATAATCTAGATTCAATGCTTTTTTGCCAAATACTAAAAAAGCCCTTTTGAATCGCAGTTTGAATTGAAAAAGAGAGTCTTTCTGATAAAGGCTTCTTTTCTTGATAGTTTATTTCAAACACATCGCACTCCTGTGCATTTTGTAAGATAAAATCATCACTTGTTTGAATTTCATCAATTAAACCTAATGCCAAAGCTTGTGTACCGTACCAATGCTCGCCAGTCGATACTTTATTGATATCAATACTCGGCCGGTTGTCGGTAATAAACTGTTTAAATAAGTCGTGAGTTTCTTCTAACTCCTGCTTAAACTTTTCTCTTGCCACTTCCGTATTTTCAGCGAACATAGTTAAAGTTCTTTTATACTCACCGGCAGTGTGTTGCTCATAATCTACTTTATTGTGTTTTAATAAGCGGTGGAAATTAGGCACTTCTGCAACAACGCCAATTGAGCCAATGACAGCAAAAGGTGCGGCTAATATTTTGTCTGCTACACACGCCATCATATAACCACCCGAAGCCGCAACTTGATCAACAGCGATGATCAATTCTAGTCCAGCATCTTTAATGCGAGTTAATTGAGAAGCTGCTAACCCGTAGGTATGAACCATACCGCCAGGGCTCTCAAGACGAAGCAACACCCTATCACCTTTGTCTGCTGCACTAATTACCGCAGTAATCTCTTCGCGCATGCTTTCAACATCAGAAGCTTCCATATCACCGTCAAAGTTCAATACAAATAATCGACTTTTCTCATCGGTCTCTTCGTCGCGATCTTGATTAGCTTCGTCATTACTTTCACTAGACTGCTCTGGCGTTGCTTTTGGTTTGGTTTTTTTGCTTAATTTGGCCTGTTTTTTACGCTCTTTTTCTTCTTCTTTCTCTTTCTTCTTTTTATCCTTCATTAAGGCTTTATATTCAGCTTCACTAAGGATTTCCTTTAACATGCCGTCTTTTACGTCTTCTAAATCTTCAGTTAAGTTAATAACTTCAATATGCCCTTCCATATGCTTTTTGGTCTTTTGACCGGCGGAGGCGATCACTCCAATTACAATGACTATCGCTAACACAATTGTAATTGACTGCGCTAGAAACATGCCGTATTCAGCTAAAAATTCCAATTAACACCTCGAATAAAAGTTAATAATCATTAAACCTGCTGATCTTACGGTAAATCAGCGGTTTAATAAACAAAAAAGCCTCCCGAAGGAGGCTTTAAATTGACACAGTCTTAATTGACAGCGAATTATTCAACTAACAATGACGGATCACTCACTAACACTGCTTTAGAACCCGCTGGCGTTGACAAGAATGACGCGATTTGAGTTTGCATTTCAACGGTAATTTCCATACTTTCAGCAGGAGAAAGCACCGATGAATGTCCGCCGGCATTTAACCGAGAAAAGAAGCGTTCACCAGGCACAAAACCGGCTTCGCTCGCTGTTAAGTTAGTCGCACCTAAATAAGCTGCTAAAGGTGTTGTCCCCGACTGAGGTGCATTAGCGACTAAGTTAGGAATAACCATATCATTTGCGTTTTGAAACACTAAAGTTGGAATGTTATTTGCGACCGCAAACGCCGAAGTGCTCGAAGGATCCATGCTATCAATCACAGTTTGAGTAGCAAACATAAAGCTAGCATAGTCCGCGGTTCCTCTAACCACGCCTTGAGCAGCAAGCCCTGCGTGAATTGCTGGACCAAATGCAGGAGAAGAATCTAGCATTAATGCAATTCCGCTAGATGGGTTTGCTAATACCGCTGACTCAACATAATCAGAGTGGCCTAAAAAGCCAGTACCTAAAATAGCGCCCAACGAGTGCCCCATAAACTTAACTTGAGTTACGTCAAAATCTGGAGAATCATCACCGTCGATATCCATAAAAGGGATCGCTTTTTCTAGCGCAAGTAAATCAACGATTGCTTGGCGGCCATTATCTCTTGAAACTAATAAATTAGTTAAGTTAATGGTATGAGCGCCAGAAGCGTCTGCCACTTGGTCAGGACCAGGCGCACCGGTCTCGTTATTGACATAATCGACCCCAAATGTTCTCTCTCTTACGCCGCCATTAGCATAGCCTTCAAAAATACCCAACATACCGCCAGAGCCTGCTTGTAATCCTAAGTGAACAGGGTTATTCGCGGTAATGCCATGTAACGGTAAATCCATTGAAACTACCGCAGTACAAGTTGGTGGAGCAGCCATGGTATCTGCAATACCAAGCATGGCGGTTCTATTAGAAGTAATTCCGTGTTGGAATATCATCACAGGATAGCCGCTGGCCGGTTTGGCACAGCCCAAGGCAACTTTTGGCATAGACACCAGTAAAGGCACAACCTCTTGACCAGTTGCAGCTGGAAGCTTGTTGGCATAAGTGGTTACATCACCAGCAAACGGATTTGGAATTGAGCCTCCTTGACCGTCAGGAAAAGCGCTTGCGCCACGCCAAAAATCAGTTAACACAGACATTGGATTGGCTTCGCCCAAATGACTTGGGTTACCTAAACTATCTGGTGCAGTTAAAAAGTAAGAGAGTCCAAACTCACCTTTATGTAGGTCTGCATAACCTAAACCTGTAAAAGGTGCTGTGTCGGTAAATAAAGAGCTGAAGCTCGTATAGGGAACTCCGCCTGCCGCAAGAAAACCATCAATATAAACCATTTTGGTTGTACTAATCACATCACCGATAGATTGCACCGTAAACTGAAAACTAAGTGCTATATCTTCTTTGGCAATACCGGCCTCAGCCGAAGTTGCTGTCTCCATCGCGTTAACTAATTGGCGAAGAGGTTCTAAAGCAGAAGTTGGCAATCCACTTTGGATTGGCGATGTCGTTTTTGCAATAGCGTATTGTCCATCTGGAACGATTTGGTTTCCATTGGTATCTAAAATACCATCGGTAACAACTACCATGTAGCTTTTTTGCTGAGTTAAAGGTCTTAAAGGCACGACAGCAACAGAGAGGGTTCCTGCATAAGTTGCTACAAAGTCAACTCCAGGCGTTAACTCGCGCGAAATGCCCGTCACCGGTCCGCTAGGAACAGGAATGCCGGTTCCAGGAAGCGCTTCTGGTCTTGCGACGTCAACTTCAAACATACGTACTGTAGTTCCAGGAATTACACTGCTTGGATCTAGATCTGCGCCATCTGGGTTTTTAAATGAAAAGGCAAAAGGCGCGGTTGCAGACCAACCATCAAGGGCGCTAAGCGCCACTTTGGGATCGCTATAATTCGTTTCGTCTGCTACAGGAACATTCAAGGTGAGGTTTGTAGTTCCACTGAACAGAATATCATTGGGTAAAGGTAATTTGCCTGCACCAGGCTCAAATACTGGCATAGTTAACGCTACCTGTCCTACACCGCCAGTTCCTCCTGGAATAACTGGTTCTTTAGGGGTATCACTACACCCTGCAACGCCTAATACGCTAGCTACGGCGACTCCCAAAACGAGCTTGTTCATTTATCTCTCCCATAGAGGCAATTAAAAAAGGTTTAACGTCAAGTATATTGCTTAACTATTAAAATACGCAGTAAAAAACACCGTGTATCAAAAAAAAAGCAATGTGGACTAACCCTATTTCTGATTATTAATTAATTATTGTGAGTAGCTACAGCATGCCATGCCACTCGACCAACGCTAATCCTACTCATAATCACCTTACAATAGCAAGTGTTCAGACCAGTTAAATGCAGATTTAAAAGGTTTACGGCGATAGATCGCTAATTCCACACAGCAATGTTTTCATTCGATACCAATAAACAAAGGATTCTAACTAGCGAAAATAGGATACTTTTTGAATTCATTTAGACTCAACAAACATAAAGCAAGCGCGCTAAACCGCTGATTTGGTATTATTCACTTTAGCCAATTCTTTATCTAATTTGTCGACCCAAGCCAGCCTTTTTCTGCAGCGCAACAAAGTAAACAGATTAATGTCGCTTAAATTATGAACAGCCCCACCAGAAAATCTTAAAATATACCTTTATGAGCCAACAATGCCCTTTAGTTAACAACTTGGCTAGGTTGAGTTTTTTACCCGCTAATCGGTAAAAAGGTTTTGCCAAATAATACCCAACAAGGGTTTTAAGTTTAGTTCTAACCAGTAACTAACCCTTAGGTATAACGGTTAAAACTTATTTGTTAAATTTTATTAACTTTAGCTGCATTTTTGGAATAACAAGACTAAGCTTAATATAAGCCCGGTTATTTCAAAAAAAAAAAGAATAACTGGAAAGAAATTGGGGCAGCGGAGTATTGCTATGTATCCAAATTTCGCTGTCTTATAAAGCACACTTTTACTTAACGAGTTGGTGACTTTAACTTTATTATAAAGTGGAGACAGGAATGAGCATTTTTAACCAGTATCAGCAACGCTACGAAAGTAAAAAACAAGAAGAATATAGCCTTTCAGAATATCTAGAATTATGTAAATCTGACCCTTCGGTCTATGCCAACGCTGCCGAGCGAATGTTAATGGCGATTGGTAAGCCGGAAAAAGTCGACACCTCAAAAGAGCCTCGGCTTAGTCGAATATTCTCCAATAAAGTCATTTCGGTTTACCCTGCATTTAAAGAGTTTTACGGCATGGAAGATGTGATAGAGCAAATCGTGTCTTATTTTACTCATGCTGCCCAAGGACTAGAAGAATGTAAGCAAATACTCTACTTACTTGGGCCGGTCGGCGGAGGTAAATCTTCATTAGCAGAAAAGCTAAAAAGTTTAATGCAAGCTATGCCTATTTACGCCATTAAAGACTCGCCTGTGTTTGAGTCTCCTTTGGGTTTGTTTAATGCCGATGAAGATGGCGATATTTTACAAGATGAATACGGTATACCTAAACGCCACCTAAATAACATTATGTCACCTTGGGCTGTTAAGCGGCTACACGAATATGGCGGCGACATCAGCCAGTTTAAAGTGGTTAAAATCATGCCATCTATTTTAGATCGCATCGCGATAAGCAAAACAGAGCCTGGCGACGAAAACAATCAAGACATTTCATCTCTTGTAGGTAAAGTTGATATCAGAAAGCTAGAAAACTTTGCCCAAAATGATCCCGATGCATACAGTTATGACGGTGCACTTTGTAGAGCTAATCAGGGCTTAATGGAATTTGTCGAGATGTTTAAAGCCCCAATTAAAGTTTTACACCCACTTTTAACCGCGACCCAAGAAGGCAACTTTAACGGCACCGAAGGAATGTCTGCTATGCCATTTCAGGGCGTAATTTTGGCTCACTCCAATGAATCTGAATGGACCAGCTTCAGGAACAACCGCAACAATGAAGCGTTTCTTGATAGGGTTTATATTGTCAAAGTCCCCTACTGCTTGCGAGTTAGCGAAGAAGTCAAAATTTACCAAAAACTACTCGCTCATTCATCACTATATAAAGCGCCTTGCACTCCAAATACATTACAAATGCTGGCACAATTTAGCGTGCTGTCTCGCATCGTAAAGCCTGAAAATTCGAGCGTCTACTCTAAAATGAAAGTATATGATGGAGAAAGTTTAAAAGACACTGATCCAAAAGCTAAGTCCTATCAAGAATACCGAGACTACGCCGGTGTTGATGAAGGCATGAACGGGCTTTCTACCCGCTTTGCTTTTAAAATACTGTCGAGAGTATTTAATTATGACCAAACTGAAATAGCAGCTAACCCTGTGCATTTACTTTATGTTCTGGAAAAGCAGCTAGAGAAAGAACAGTTCCCACAAGAAACCCACGAGCGTTACCTTTCGTTTATTAAAGAGTTTTTAGTGCCCAATTATGTCGACTTTATAGGCAAAGAGATTCAAACAGCTTATTTAGAATCCTACTCCGAATATGGTCAGAATATTTTTGACCGTTACGTAACTTATGCCGATTTTTGGATCCAAGACCAAGAGTTTAGAGATCCTGAAACCGGAGAGAATTTTGACCGAGCTGCACTAAACGAAGAGCTAGAAAAAATTGAGAAGCCTGCCGGCATATCTAATCCTAAAGATTTTCGAAATGAAGTGGTTAATTTTGTACTACGTGCTAGAGCTAATTACCAAGGAAAAAATCCTAAGTGGACTAGTTATGAGAAGCTTAAAGGCGTAATTGAAAAGAAAATGTTCTCTAACACCGAGGAGCTATTACCGGTCATTTCCTTTAATGCTAAGTCGTCTAAAGAAGATAGCAAAAAACATGACAACTTTGTCAACCGCATGGTCGAGAAAGGCTATACGGCCAAACAAGTCAGATTACTTTGCGAATGGTATTTACGCGTTAGAAAATCTTCTTAAGCGGAGCCTTCTGTATGCAAGTTATTGATCGCAGGTTAAATCAAAAGAACAAGAGCACTGTGAATCGACAGCGCTTTATTAGGCGCTATCGAAAGCAAATTAAGCAAGCAATCACTAAGCAAATTAATAAGCGAGGTGTTAAAGACTTTGACCTCAACGAAAATGTTAGTATTCCCAGTAAAGATATCAGCGAACCGACTTTTCGCAGCGGAGAAGGAGGAATAAAGGAAAGAATTTACCCAGGCAACAAAGAGTTTACTCCAGGTGATAGAATTAAGCGCCCTCCTACAGGCGGACAACAAGGCGGCCGGCGAGCTAGTGACAAAGGTGAAGGAGAAGATGACTTTGCGTTTGAAATTTCTAGTGAAGAATATATGGAGATACTTTTTGAAGGCTTAGAACTTCCTAACTTAAAGAAAAATAAACTTAAAAAAATCGTTAACTACAAGCCGATACGTTCAGGCTTTAATACCGATGGTACACCATCAAACATTGATATTGTTAGATCATTAAAAGGCTCATTAGCGCGCAGAATCGCGAGTCAATCACCGTTAAAAAAACTGCTAAAACAAAAACACGAACAACTCGAACAGCTGCCCGATGATTGCCCTTCAAGTGAGCGTCAAGCATTAATGGAAGAAATAGCAAAAGTTGAGCAACGTATTAAAAATGTTCCTTATCTCGATTCATTTGATCTGCGCTATAAAAACTTTGATAAATTACCACAACCCACAACCAATGCTGTCATGTTTTGCTTGATGGATGTTTCTGGCTCTATGGATCAAAAAACTAAGGAAATGGCAAAACGCTTTTACATCCTATTATATATGTTTTTAAAGCGCACCTATAAAGATGTTGAAGTGGTTTATATTCGCCACCATACCCAGGCTAAAGAAGTCGATGAAGAAGAGTTTTTTTACTCTCAAGAAACTGGCGGAACCATCGTTTCAAGTGCACTCAAGATGATGCTATCAATTATTCAAGAGCGCTTCCCTGCAACCGACTGGAATATTTATGCAGCACAAGCATCCGATGGTGATAATTGGAATGATGACTCAAAAATTTGCCATAAAATAATGAGCGAGAAATTGCTGAAATTAGTCAGATATTATACTTACGTAGAAATCACCCAGAGAGAACCACAAAACTTATGGTACGAGTATGAAAATTTAAAATCTAGCCATCAAAATTTTGCCATGCAAAAAATTGCAGAGCAAAGCGATATTTATCCTGTTTTTAGAGACTTCTTTCAAAAGCAGTCGCAACAATAATAGAGGTGATAGATTGGCTATAGAAAAAACAAAGCCTATTTCAACAACCGCTGACTGGACCTTTGATTTAATTCAAGAGTACTACGATACCATTGCGTCTATCGCAGATGACTTTGGCTTAGACACTTATCCAAATCAGTTAGAGGTGATTAGTGCCGAACAAATGCTCGATGCATATGCCAGTGTCGGTATGCCAATTGGATATAATCACTGGTCATTTGGCAAACACTTCATTCAAAATGAACAGTCCTATCGGCGCGGTAGAATGGGGCTTGCTTACGAAATAGTGATTAACTCCAGCCCTTGTATTGCCTACTTAATGGAAGAAAATAGCATGATGATGCAAGCGCTCGTCATTGCTCATGCTAGTTTTGGCCACAACTCCTTTTTTAAAGGCAATTATTTATTTAAAACATGGACCGATGCCGAAGCGATAATTGATTATTTAGTCTTTGCGAAAAACTTTATCGCCCAATGCGAGCTAAAGCATGGCGTAGACGAAGTGGAAGCAACAATTGACTCTTGCCACGCGCTTATGAATTACGGTGTTGACCGTTACAAACGCCCTAGCCCAATTTCTATGCGAGAAGAACGCCAACGACAAAAAGATCGTGAAGCTTTTTTACAATCACAGGTAAACGAACTTTGGCAAACGATTCCAAGTCACGAACGCAATAATAGTAAGGCTGAACGAGCAAGGTTTCCGTCTGAACCACAGGAAAACATTCTCTACTTTATTGAAAAAAACGCGCCATTAATTGAGCCATGGCAGCGTGAGATTGTTCGCATTGTGCGCAAACTAGGGCAATATTTTTACCCGCAAAGACAAACTCAAGTAATGAACGAAGGTTGGGCTTGTTTTTGGCACTACACCATTTTAAACGAGATGTACCATCGTGGTCACGTTACCGACGGCTTTATGTTGGAGTTTCTCCAAAGTCACACTAATGTAGTGGCACAACCTGAATTTGACAGCCCCTATTTTAACGGCATAAATCCCTACGCTTTGGGTTTTGCCATGATGACAGATATAAGACGTATTTGTGAGAACCCTACCCAAGAAGATCGTTTATGGTTCCCTGAAATTGCTGGATCGCCGTGGCGAGAAACCCTCGAGTTTGCCATGAAAAACTTTAAAGACGAAAGTTTTGTCGCGCAGTTCTTATCGCCCAAATTAATCCGAGACTTTAAACTTTTTGCAATTGTTGATGATGACGAAGACAGCGAGCTAGAAGTTGCCGCAATTCACAATGACGAAGGCTATCGCATAATACGTCAAAAACTATCTAATCAGTATAATTTGAGTATGAATGAACCAAACATTGAAGTGTATTCTGTTGATGTGAAAGGTGATCGCTCTCTAACATTACGCCATGTTCCACATAACCGCGTGCCACTAGCCGACAATACAGAAGAAGTACTTAAACATTTACATCGCTTGTGGGGTTTTGATGTAAAGCTTTGTGAACATAATGAAAACGGAGAACTAACTGAAATAGCAGCTTGCCCTCCAACATCATCAACTCAAGAAAATACTTAGGCGTTTAAAAATATTTTAACGTGCGTTGATTTCGTCTATTTCTTTTAATGACGACAAATTCGCGCGCATTTCAGACCATAACTGACCAGTTTTTCGCCCATAATTCCAAATCGCATCATTGAGTAATGCAACGTCTTGTTTGTCTATAATTTGGCTTAGCTCGTGATAATAATCTCTCGCTAACTGTCGAGTTTCTGGATTAGCAAAATAAAACCGACCAATACGATGATAGATGTTTTTAAACCCATTAAGCATTAACACGTAAACCGGATTACCAGATAACTCAGCACATTGGTGCTGCACTCGCCAGTCAAACTGAATAAAAGCTTCGGCAGATTCAGGCACTTGGTCAACTTCAGCCAAAACACTTTTCATTGATTCTGGGTTTTCTTTCATTGCAAAACGAAAGTAAATACCACCAAATTGAGTACGCACGTCTAGTAGTTGATCTGCCAACTTTAATGAACCCGCATCGTCTAATCGAGTGATAGTTTCTAAAATATGTAATCCGGCAGTTTCCCATATATTATTAACTTTAGTCGGCTTACCGTGTTGAATGGTTAACCAACCATCACGAGCTAATCTTTGCAAAACTTCTCGCAATGTCGTTCTAGTTACGCCAATTAATTCAGATAGTTCACGCTCAGCGGGCAAAATAGTGCCAGGAGCAAATTTACCATTCCAAATTGAGTCAACAATGTACTCTTCAGCAAATGCTGCAGGGCTTCTAGCAGTTATCAGGTTTGACATTAATGTTTCCTACTCCAATTGGCGGTTAATTAAACGCAATTAGTCAATTTTTTGCTTTGAACAACTATTTTTAAAAGGCAGTTTGCTCGCATTTTTTATTGTTCAGCCCACTGTTTTTTGGCAAGAGCGGTGGCTGCTTAAAAAGCCACTTCAAATGCTCATTGCAGAGCAATTATAAGGCGCTCAGCAACTCTCCGAAACCTTGAAAAAACCCACTGGTCTGATTTGTTGTAAGGATACGCTTTTTATTAATTTAACGCAAAAGAAGATTGATTCCGTCACTTTTCACACATAGCTCACTGTGTGAAGCGACTACTTCTTCGTTAAATTAACCTATTTGTACCTAAATCATTCACAAGCTTTTAATTTTTAAGCTTTTTTTTTGATTTATTTTAACGATTTCTCTGGGAAATTTGAATTTTTCCGTCTAAAATTCATAAAAGCTTTTTTAATTGTGTTTGGAATTAAAGATACTATTTTTAAGCCTATTCATAAAAATTAAACTATAAAGGAAACGTCATGAGTCGCTCACTTCCACAAGCATTTGTAGCAAACTTTCTGGGTAACTCTCCAGATTGGTACAAACTCACAATTATCGCATTTTTGATTATAAATCCTATCGCTATGGTCACATTAGGCCCCTATTTTACTGGTTGGCTATTGATTCTTGAGTTTATTTTTACCTTGGCGATGGCATTAAAATGTTACCCCTTACTGCCTGGTGGTTTACTCGCCATTGAAGCGGTAATTATTGGTCTAACATCTCCAGACACTGTATTACATGAAATTGTTAGTGCTTTAGATGTCATCCTATTACTGATGTTTATGGTGGCTGGCATTTACTTTATGAAAGACCTGTTGCTATTTATATTCACCAAGCTGCTTTTAGGCGTGCGCTCCAAAGTACTACTTTCAGTGATGTTTTCAGCTGTTGCAGCGGTTCTATCGGCATTTTTAGATGCGCTTACGGTCACAGCCGTTGTTATTGCCGTAGCAGTAGGTTTTTATGGTATCTATCACAAGGTTGCATCCGGCAAAAAATTTACTTCCGAACACGACCACGGTACTGATGATGAAGTTATAGACTTACATCGCTCTGACCTAGAAAGCTTTCGCTCATTTTTACGCAGCCTTATTATGCATGCAGCAGTTGGTACAGCGCTTGGCGGTGTGTGTACTTTAGTTGGAGAACCACAAAACCTGCTAATTGCCTCTAAAGCAAGCTGGGAATTTGGCGAGTTCTTTTTAAGAATGGCACCAGTTACCATACCAGTATTTTTCGCAGGTATTGCAACTTGTGCTTTTCTAGAACTTACTGGTTGGTTTGGTTATGGGCAAAAACTTCCTGAAAAAGTTAGGCGAGTAATGGAAGACTACGCTGAACATGAAAATGACCAACGCTCTACCGCCGATAACGCTAAATTAGTAGCACAAGCTATCACTGGCCTTTGGTTAGTTGTTGCTCTTGGGTGGCATTTAGCTGCAGTTGGTCTTATTGGATTGAGTGTAATTATCTTATGTACTGCCTTTTGTGGTGTTACTGAAGAGCATCAAATCGGTCATGCATTTGAAGAAGCACTGCCGTTTACCGCGCTGTTAACAGTATTTTTCGCTATTGTAGGGGTAATTGCAGATCAAAGCTTATTTGCGCCAATTACAGATGCCGTGCTCGCAATGGAAGGCAATACCCAAGTTGCAATGTTCTTTATTGCAAACGGTGTGCTCTCCATGATTAGTGACAATGTGTTTGTTGCAACAGTGTATATAAACGAAGTTGCCAAAGCCGTTGTTGATGGCACTATCACGCGCGATGTATTTGATATGTTAGCTGTTGCCATAAACACCGGAACCAACATTCCAAGCGTTGCCACCCCTAATGGCCAAGCCGCGTTTTTATTCTTGTTAACGTCAGCAGTCGCTCCTTTAGTTAGATTGTCATACATTAAAATGGTGATTATGGCTTTCCCATATACCATTGTTATGAGTATTGTTGGCTTAACTATGGTTATGACAACCTTAGAGCCTATGACCGAACTCATGTACGAAAAGAAGCTAATTAAGCATCATACGGCACAAGATCTTTGTGGCAATATGGGTGGAGACTGGAAAGTCGACCAGTGTCACTTGCCAGAAAAGTCGAAATCCTCTGGTCATTAATAAACAATTACACCTTGCTTCAAATAAAAAAGCGCCTTAATTGGCGCTTTTTTATTGGCTTAAAATACAGACTTAGAATGAGTAGCGCTAAGGCACGAACTGTCTATTTAAAATAAAGAGTCTGTCCTTAACATTCAGCTTACTAGATGGCTTTCGAGCGCCAGCGGATATTAACTATTAACCCGTTTCTGATCATCTGACTAAAACAGCCATAAAGTTGCCGTTGGTTCTCTCCCTTTTCTACAGGAGTTAGGGGGTAACGCCTAAATAAATTGAGCATGTCTTTTTATGCTTCAATTTTCATTGTCTTGTTAATGTTTATTCGTGGAATTGTCTTCCGAACATGTTTTCGAACTAAAGTAATTGTAAAAAAACATGCCAAGCGAAATACCTGCACCCGCACCGATTGATAATCCAGCAGGTATGTTATCGAAAGCAACTCCAAGTGAAATCCCCAAACCCGTACCAATTGACAACCCATAGCTCAGCATCAAAACAGGTAACTTCTTGCTTCTTTTATTGCACGATTTAAATTCCATTTTTCGCTCTCGACTTAGTTGATTTCGATAGTATTGACTGTACTCTAACGATCTAGAGGGATAAGTATTTCAACATAAACAGAAAGTATCAATGGCGTTAAAGTGCCTAATGCTTTAGAAAGAAAAGAACCAAAGGTCGCTTTAAGAAATTAACCGAAATCACACTGCGTGATTATATTAAGCACTCTTAATCTGTATTAGTTTAATCACTAATCCATTTAAAATATTCAAAATAAAAACTTTAAATTTTCTGCTCGGCCAGTTGAACTAAAGCCTCTCCATCAACACGCTGAACAGTCCATTCATCCATTCCTTTAGCACCGATACTCCGATAAAAGTCGATGGCATTTTGATTCCAGTCCAATACCCACCACTCAAATCGACCACAGTTATTCTGTAAAGCGATTTGAGCAAGTTTAATTAATAAGGCTTTCCCAACCTTTTGTCCCCTAGCGCTTTCGCAGACATACAAGTCTTCTAAATAGAGTCCGGGCTTAGCTAAAAATGTAGAATAGTTGTAATAGTAGAGCGCAAAGCCAACTGGCTCTCCGCTCAACTCTGCAATAATCACTTCGGCAAATGGTCGCTCGCCAAATAAAGTAACCATTAAACTCTGTGGTGTTGCTACAACCTCGTTAGCTAATTTTTCAAATTCAGCCAGCTCAGTAATAAAACGCAAAATTAATTCTACGTCGTTGGGTGTTGCTGGCCGAATAGTTAATGCAGGCGCAGGTGTCATATCACTATGACTGCTTAGCGTCAGCTAACATCAGTTCAACTTGGTCAAACTGTTCGCCTACCGCTTTTTCATTTTGAGGGCCATATAAACTGACTAAATAAACAGCTAAAGTTGCTAACACGACCCCAGGAATCATCTCGTAAAGAGCGCCCATACCAATCGACTGTTTAATATTAATCCAAACTATAACCGTAACCGCCCCTGTGACCATACCAGCTAGCGCGCCCCAAGCCGTTGTTCTTCTCCATAGTAATCCAAGAACAACCACAGGACTAAACGCAGCACCAAAACCAGCCCAGGCGTTACTAACAATATTAAGCACAGAATTGTTTCTATCGTGCGCCATAAAAACAGCAATCGCAGCAACCACAATCACACAAATTCGACCAATTAATACGAGCTCTTTATCGGTTGCGCTTTTCTTTAAAAATGCTTTATAAAAATCCTCGGTTAGCGAGCTCGAAGTCACTAGTAATTGAGACGATACAGTACTCATAATTGCAGCTAAAATTGCCGCAAGTAAGAACCCGCCTATAAGCGGATGGAAAAGCACTTGCGACAGAACAATAAAAATTGTTTCGGCATCTTTTAATTCTGTGCCTGTTTTTGCCACGTAAGCGATGCCGAAAAATCCAGTCGCTAAAGCACCAATCATGGCAACGACCATCCAACTCATGCCAATTCTGCGCGCAACCTTAATATCGCCAACAGAGCGAATCGCCATGAATCGCACAATAATATGTGGTTGTCCGAAATAGCCAAGCCCCCATGAGAAAATAGAAATCATGCCTAATACCGATGCTTCGTTTGGAAACAGCGACAATAAATGTTGTTCATTGGGTGTTTTGATTTTATCGACTTCAGCAATAGTCTCAATAATGCCAGAATAACCACCAAACTCGATTAAAACGACACTTGGTACTAACACTAACGCTATAAACATAATGCAGCCTTGCACAAAGTCGGTCATGCTAACCGCTAAAAAGCCACCTAGTAGTGTATATGCGACGACCACACCTGCTGTCACGTAAAGACCTAGCTCATAACTCAACCCAAAGGAAGACTCGAATAGTTTTCCGCCACCCACAACACCTGACGATGTATAGACAGTAAAAAAGATGATAATAACGATTGATGAAAAAATTCTCAGCAGACGAGTTTTGTCTGCAAAACGATTCTCGAAAAACTCTGGGAGCGTAATAGAGTCTGCGGCAACCTCAGTATAAATACGCAATCTCGGTGCAACAATTAGATAATTAATATAGGCTCCAACAATCAAGCCAATTGCAATCCAAGCTTCGCTATATCCGCTTAAATACATTGCGCCTGGTAAGCCCATTACCATCCAACCGCTCATATCAGAAGCACCTGCAGAAAGCGCTGTGACCGCAGGACCTAACTTACGCCCTCCTAATAAGTAGCCAGAAGAGCCCTCGTTAGCGGTTTTAAATGCAAATAAACCAATACCTAACATCGCTGCGAAATAAGCAGCTAAAGAAATAATTGTTCCCGTTTCCATAATGTCCCCTAAAAATTTAGTGACTGAATATTATCGTTATAATGAGAACAACTAATTGTGTCACACCCAAATTATTACTACAACCCACCGGCAGAAATTTGGAATTGATGTTATAAAACAATCAGTTGAGCCGCTAATTTTTAATTATTTATAGTAGTTAGCCAGAAACGCTTCAAACGAGACTCGCGTATCGCTTTCCATCGCCTTTTTTGCAGTATGCGAGCGTTCTGCTTCTTGAGCATATCGCTGATAAGTTTCCTCGGCAAAAGGTTTAGCCAAAATGCTTTCTTTGTGTTGTTGAGATAACTCTAATACATAGGGGAAAAAACCATCTTTTCGCTTTTCAATATTAGCCACAACAATGCCAGAAAGCGTTTTATCTAAATTTTTTAAAGTCTCGCGCAGCCGCTTAATTTCAAGTTGATGCTCATCAGTTGCGTAAGCTTGATCTAATAGTTTGGCCATTTTTTCAATCTGATTGAGTAGCTGACTGGCAAACTCAGGCGCTAAAACACACTTATTATTGACTGAAAGACAGAACTCTGGATGCCTTCCAAAGCGCACCGTACCGCGGAAATTTTCTTGGTACTCACCAGTTTCTCGAGGGTTAATAGGCGGTGAATCGGCAAATAAACAAGCAAGCAAAAATGAATCTAAAAATGCAATTTGGTGTTGTTCAATCCCAATCTCAGAAAACGGATTGATATCTAACGCTCTAACCTCTATGTATTCTATTCCGTGATTGCGCAATGCTTTAGTAGGCCGCTCTCCGGAGCGGGACACTCGCTTGGGTCGAATACTACTATAAAATTCATTTTCAATTTGCAACGTGTTGGTATTGAGCTGAATATACTCGCCATCTTTTTTCACCCCCAGCTCAGCGTAAAAAGGATCAGGGGTCGTAATAGCCGCTTCTAACCCAGCAATATACTCTGCTAAAGAGTTATAGCTTACATTGAGGCGACTTTGTGCTTTATTTTGATAGCCTAAGTCACTCATTCGCAACGAGGTTGCGAACTTACCATAGCGCGTTCCGGGCACTAGCTCTTCTAAATCGATGCTTTTATTTTTTAAGAAACTCTCGCATAGCGCGGGCGACGCGCCATAAAACAAAGGAATCAACCAAGAGTAACGTAAGTAGTTTCGAATTAACCCCATATACTTTTCCGAGGTAAAATCTTGTAATGGCAAGTCACTTTTTTCATGTTCATGCAGTGCTTTCCAAAATGAGTCAGGCAGTGAAAAATTATAATGCACGCCCGCAATGGTTTGCATTAAGCGCCCATAACGATGCCCCAACCCTAGGCGATAAATCTCTTTCATTTTGGCGCTGTTCGAAGTGCCATAGCGAGCGATAGGAATATCTTTTTCTTCGCTCATTACACAGGGCATGCTCGCACTCCACAATAGCTCTTTAGATAAGTTTTTATAAGCAAACTGATGGATCTCAGTTAGCTCTTGTAAGGGTCGTAAACGTTCTGAGCTTGCAGTAGTGATAAACTCTGGCAAAGCTTCTGAATAGTCTGTGGTAATGTGCGAATTAGTTAAGGTCGCACCAAGTGAGTCAGGGTGAGGGGTTTGAGCTAAATGGCCATCACTTTGAATACGCAGACTTTCTTTTTCTATTCCGCGTTTTATGCCAGTTAATAACGGACTCAAAGTGTCTGCCGTCGCTTCATTTAATTGCTCTAATGGATGCATAAAATCTCGCTTTTAAAGCCCCTACTCAATTAGCCAATCTGCGCAAAAGCGCGCTATCAAGTTTAGCTTAAAATGGGGCATGTCTAAAATTATGGATTAGTTTGCGGGTTGATGACTTCGCGGTCAAGTGATTCGCCATAAGATAGGAGTTTTTTATAGCCTAAATAGATTGCAAAATGTTTCATTGCATTAGCGTTTAATTGATATTAGGGCATCCGAGCGAGCTATGTCAGTTTATTGACACCTAAACACCGCCAAATTTAGCATTTCGCAGGAAAAATTAGGCACTTCGCTGCATTTGAGTAGGGCTTAAGCGGCCATTACCGTTCGTTTTAGTGGGCACTTGAGCAACATTTGCGGGTGCAGAGTGGCGCAAAATAGCCAGCAATTCGGCCTCTGCTGGAGAAATTCCACATACTTGGACAACTTCTTCAATACTAACGCCTTTCGCTAAGAGTACGCCCGCTTGTTCAAATGACTTGGCATTATCATCACTTTGCCCTGTTAATTGCTGGGCTTGCTCTACGCTAGCAATTTCTTGGGCAAATGCGCGCAACTTACGCCCCATACCTAAATGGCCACTATTCATTGCTCTAAATTCATTTTTTAGACTATAAAGCTGCTTATTGGCATTTAAAAGTTGGTTTTTTAAATGCTTATGCGACCAAGTTAAGGCGATAAAAGCCACACTTAGCCCCCCTACTAACAACAGCAAAAGTAAATTAAAGTCAGTTAAACCGTTTATCATAACAACGCTTTCTCATTTACCTCGGCTGATAGGGAAACTTGACTAATAATCAAGGAAATCTAGCTCGTCCCAGTCTTCTTCGCCGAGAAGTTTATTTAAATCAACAAGAATGAGTAGCTCGTTTCCTCGGTGCGATACACCTTGAATAAACTTAGCTGACTCGTCATTGCCAACATTGGGGGTTATTTCAATTTCAGACTCTCGCAAATAGACAACTTCTGCAACAGCATCAACTAAAATGCCAATAACTTGTTGATTAGTCTCAATAATCACTATCCGCGTATTGTCAGTTAGCTCAATAGGCGGAAGTCCGAATCTTTGACAAGTATCAATAACAGTAACAACATTACCGCGCAAATTGATAATCCCTAGTACATAGGGTGGAGCCCCAGGTACCGGCGCAATATCGGTAAAGCGTAAGACCTCTTGCACTTGCATCACGTTAATGCCGTATGTCTCATTAGATAACCGAAAAGTTACCCATTGCAAAACCGCATCATCTTCGCCATCTTTATTTTTTAATACTTTATCATCTGCGCTCACAACACTTTTCCTATTGTCAGATTTTTGTCGGATTCTCTCGAGTTTGAATCAACATTCAATACTAAGCAATTCTCATACCAATAAACTCATCAATTTTAACGATCTAAGCTTTATAGAATGGATAAATCACTTAATCAAATTAAACTAGCATTCGATTCTTTGTATAAATATAGACAATTTTCAAGATGTTGCGACCTTTTCCACCTTTCTCTATCGATAAAAGTTAAAATTCTTCAATATTCACGCTTGACTTTGAACATCTGCATAAGGTAACTTGCGTCCTATGCAAACGATTCAACCTAACAAGCTTATTCAACTAAGCACTAAATTAACAGCTCATTGGTGGCATAAGCACCATTGAGGGTTTAGTCGTGTACGCGTAAGCGTTATGAATTCAAAGCCCGACAGAGAAATCTTTCGGGCTTTTTTATTGGAAAAAATTAATTACAGCCAGTTACCCAACAACACTTTAATGAATAACTAAGAGCAACCAACAATGTCAAACTTTAACTATCAACAAAAGACAAGCTTGAAGGCAATCGGCCTTGTAAAAGTTTGGTGGTGGCACTCAATCCAATTGAGTGGGTAGTCGTTGCTGTAGAAAATTTTAACATCAACTTGAAAGCCCGCTTAATGCGGGCTTTTTTTTACTCTTTTTTTAATAAATTAAATTTAACAAGGAAAATTCAATGATTATCGTACTTAAGCCACAAGCGAAAGAAGCAGACGCCAAAGAGATTCTAAATAAAATAGAATCACTTAATTTAAAACCTTTATACATGCCGGGAACAGAAAGAATTGTTCTGGGCGCGCTAGGTGATGAGCGCGTATTAAATGGTTTAAATTTAGCGGCTCATCCAATGGTAGAAACCGTTAAACCAATTTTAAGTAACTACAAGCAAGTCAGTCGAGAAATGCAAAGCCATGACAGCCAAGTAAAGTTTGGCAATCAAATGATCGGCGGCGGAACATTCACTATTATTGCAGGCCCATGTGCTATCGAAAATCGCGAACAGATTTTTGCATCTGCGGCTATCGTAAAAAAATATGGCGCAACAGGACTACGCGGCGGCGCTTTTAAGCCCCGCACTTCGCCATATAGTTTTCAAGGGCTAGAAGAAGAAGGCTTAGCATTAATGCAAGAAGCTTCTTTAGAGTACGGCTTACCGAGCGTGACCGAAATCATCGACTCAGCCCATGTTGAGCTACTCGAAAAATATGTTGATGCTTTTCAGGTTGGTGCACGCAACATGCAAAACTTTAAGTTACTTAAAGCGGTTGGCCAAAGCAAAAAGCCCGTCATTCTAAAACGTGGGATGTCAGCAACTATCGAAGAGCTGCTGCTTGCTGCTGAGTATATTTACAATGAAGGCAACACCAACGTGATTATTTGTGAGCGCGGCATTCGTACTTACGAGAAATCTTATCGAAATACACTTGATCTTAATGCCGTTGCATTTATTAAAACCAGAAGTCATTTACCCGTTATTGTCGACCCTTCGCACGGCACAGGGATTAGAGAAATGGTAACGCCAATGGCAAAAGCTGCTGTTGCCTGTGGTGCCGACGGAATTATAGTGGAAGCGCACTATAACCCACAAATTGCCCTTTCAGACGGTCAACAGTCACTTGCAGAAGCAGACTTCGAAAAACTAATGCAAGAGATCACGCCCTTCATTAGCGCTGCAGGAAAGGTTTTAAATAAATGAAGCCAACAACTTTTGATTCGAGTAGCCCAGGTACTGTAGCAGATAAAGTGAAAACTTTTTCTAAGTCGATCGAGTCTCAACTTGAACCTATCGAGTTATTTGCAGGACTAGGAAAAATTCTAGGCAACGAAAATACCATGCTACTCGAGTCTAGTGAAATAGACTCTAAAGTTAATGTGAAAAGTATTTTAATGCTAAAAGCTGCAATTAGAATTCAAGCGAATAATCAGCAAGTCATACTTAAAGCCTTGACGCCCAATGGACTTAATGCACTAAACTTATTTAAGCAAACTACCCAGAATTTAGCTTCACAAACTTTTACTGTTGAAGATTCACCACAGGCTCAGCAGCTCATTGTCAGCTTTACCAAAGCGCAACAAGCAATTGACGAAGACTCTCGCTTAAAGAGCACTTCGCCAATTGATGCAATACGGATGCTGCAGACGACTTTTGCTGATAATGCCCAAAATGAGTTTTCAACCTTTATTTGTGGACTTTTTAGTTTCGACTTTATTGCTTCATTTGAAACACTTCCTCAAGTTGAACAAGGTAAAAATAGTGCGCCAGATTATGTGTTTTATTTAGCTGAAACCCTTTTAGTGTGTGATCATAAGCTCAACACTAAGCGTCTTATTTGTAATCATTTTAATGGCGAGAATGAAACTCAAACCTATTTTGAGCTAGCTAGACGTATTGAGTTAATAGAAGCATCGATTCCAATTATTGGTAAGCATAAGACAGCGCCTACACTAAAAGCTGAATCTAACTTTGCATCTAAGTGTAGTAGTTCAGCAGCAGAAGCCGAGGTAGATATTAGCAATGAAGAGTTTCAATCTATCGTCGCTGATTTAAAGCAAAAAATTATAACTGGAGATATATTCCAAGTAGTACCGTCAAGAACATTTTCACTGCACTGTGCATCTAGCTTAGAAAGCTACCGGCAACTAAAACACAGCAACCCCAGCCCGTATCTTTTTTATATGCATGATCAAGACTTTGTTCTGTTTGGTGCTTCGCCAGAAAGCGCACTCAAATATACTCAACAAACCAACAAAGTCTTGCTCTACCCTATTGCCGGCACTCGACCTAGAGGAAAGCAAAGTAATGGAGAAATCGATCTTGATTTAGATGCGCGAATAGAAGCAGAAATGAAACTTGACCATAAAGAAATCTCTGAACATATGATGTTAGTTGATTTAGCAAGAAACGATATTGCGAGAATAGCTAAACCCGGCACAACGCATGTAACTCGACTACTAGCCGTTGATAGATACTCGCAGGTCATGCATTTAGTATCTTGTGTTGAAGGTGAGTTACGTAGCGATTTAGACGCATTACACGCTTATCAAGCTTGTATGAATATGGGGACACTCACTGGCGCGCCTAAAATTAAAGCCACGCAAATCATTAGAGAGGTTGAAGGTAAGCGTCGCGGTAGCTACGGTGGTGCAGTCGGCTATATCAATGGCCAGGGTGATATGGATACTTGTATTGTGATTCGCTCAGCATTAGTTTGCCAAAATACCGCATTTATTCAGGCCGGTGCGGGTATCGTGTACGACTCTATACCCGCGCTAGAAGCACAAGAAACTGAGAGCAAAGCTAAAGCTGTCATTAACGCAGTGTTTAAGGCAAATGAGTTAGTCGAAAGACACCTTAGTCGACTCTAAATAACTAAAAAGCGAAGTTGAGACATCCAAATGTACGATAAATTAAAAATAATTATGATTGATAACTACGATTCCTTTACTTATAACCTCGTCAATCAATTTAGAATGCTTGGCGCAGAAGTGATTGTTTTTAGAAATGATACAGAGCTTGATGTGATTTTCAGTTCAAAAAGATTGAGCGAGCCAAACACGTTAATTGTTATTTCGCCAGGACCAGGTAGTCCAGATACAGCCGGAAACACGCTGCAAATAATTAACCAATACTCACACCTGCCAATTTTAGGTATATGCTTAGGGCATCAAGCCATTGTGCAAGCATTTGGCGGCAAAGTCGTTAAGGCAAAACAGGTAATGCACGGTAAGTCTGATCAACTAACATTTAACCAAGCGAGCCAATTTGCCCAAGCTACTCAGCAAAAAAACACTAGCTATAGAGTGGCTCGCTATCACTCATTAGCAACCAGCAACATTCCCAACGAACTTGAAGTGCTCGCTTCCACTAACGATGAAATTATGGCCGTGGCACACAAAACTAAACCAATATTAGGATTTCAGTTTCATCCCGAATCCATTTTAACTACCCATGGTAGCCAACTTTTAAGCGAGGCAATTAACTGGTTACTTAACTACAAGCCAGTAAAGGCAAATCAGTAACAAAAAGCTAGTTACAGACAACATGCAAGCTAAGTGAGCAACCGAGTCTAATATTAAGTTAAACACAGGTTTTGAAAGAGAAAATAAAATGCAAAACATACACCAAAAATTATTTGAAAAGTCGGCACTTTCTCAAGAAGAAAGTTGCCAAATCTTTAGTCAGTTTGTAACTGGCCAACAAAGTCCCGTGATGATCAGTGCGATATTAACTGCCTTAAAACTAAAAGGCGAAAGTCCACAAGAAGTTGCTGGAGCGGCACAAGCATTGCAACAAAATGCAAGCCTATTTAGTAAGCCCGACTACCCAACTGCCGATAGCTGCGGCACAGGTGGTAGTGGTAAACATACGCTAAACATTAGTACTTTAGTGGCTTTTATTGCCGCAGAAAAAGGCCTTAAAATGGTCAAGCACGGCAACCGTTCTATTTCAAGCCAATGTGGCTCTGCTGATGTTTTGGAAGCACTAGGAGTAAACATTAGCATGTCTCCCCAAGTCGCCCGAGCCTGTTTAGACAAAGTAGGCGTCACCTTTTTATTTGCGCCACTCTACCACCCTGGCGTAAAACACGTTATGCCAGTGCGCAACCAGCTAAAAACACGTACTATATTTAATCTTTTAGGTCCGCTAATAAATCCTGCGAAACCGGAGTTTCAGCTAATGGGGGTATATTCTGCGGAATATTGCTACGCTGCGGCTGAATCGCTACGCTTGTCAGGTTGTCAATCGGCAATGGTTGTGCATAGTATGGGGTGCGACGAAATTACCTTAGCAGGCAATACTTACGTAGCCCACTTAAACGAAGGCAAAATTAGCGAATACCAACTCAGCGCCGATGACTTTGGATTACCTAGCGTTCCACTTGAGGCACTATTTGGCGGTTCACCTACTGAAAACGCACAAACATTTGTTGAGGTTTTAAAAGGCACTGCAAAGACGCCGGTTTTGCAAACCGTCGCCGCCAATGCAGGTGCTTTATTTTATTTAAGTGGCCATGCTAGTACACTTAAGCAAGGTGTTAATGACGCACTTCAGATCATGCAATCTGGACGCGCTTTCGACTTACTTTTGGCATTTGCAGAGCTAAGCCAAACCGGAGAATTATCATGAGTCAAAACGTGCTAGCCCAAATTGTTAGCAATAAACATAAAGAAGTCTCTGCGCGTAAAACGCTGCAAAATTTAAATGACTTTAAACCATTGCTACAACCATCAGAGCGCAGTTTAAAAGCCGCGTTAAGTAACGAGCAATCTGACTTTATTCTCGAATGTAAAAAGGCTTCGCCATCCAAAGGATTAATTCGCGAAAAATTCGACTTGCCAGATATAATTCAACAATATAAAGAGTATGCAAGTGCAATTTCGGTTCTGGCCGATCAAAGTTATTTTCAAGGTAGTTTAGACTATGTAAAACAGGCCAGTGAATTAGTTGATTTACCCATTTTATGCAAAGATTTTTTTGTTGACGAGTATCAAGTTTACGAAGCAAGAAAGTATGGTGCCGACGCAATACTCTTAATGCTCTCAGTATTAACTGATCAAGAATACCTGAAGCTCGCAAAAATAGCAGAAACGCTGAACTTAGATATTTTAACTGAAGTTCATACAGAAAATGAGTTACAGCGCGCTTTAAACTTAAACGCTGAAATTATTGGAATTAATAATAGAGATTTACGTAATTTAACCACTGATTTAAAAGTTACCGAAAAGCTGGTTAAACTTATTCCCTCAGAAACAATTGTCATTTCAGAATCTGGAATTCAAACCCACCAAGATGTAAAGCGACTTGCACCACTGGTTAACGGCTTTTTAGTTGGATCGAGTATCATGGCGCAGGACGACATTCGCACTCACTGTAAAGAGTTATTATTTGGCCGGGTAAAAATATGCGGGTTAACTAACTCACAAGATGCAAAATATGCTAATAAGGCTGGCGCTGTTTACGGCGGTTTGGTCTTTCACCCAGCTTCACCAAGATACGTTACGCTTGAACAAGCAAAAGCAATTGTCAGCCAAAACCAACTAAATTTTGTGGGTGTGTTTGTAAACGAAAATCCGGCTAACATTCTAGCAATTTGTTCTCAGCTCAAGCTCTGCGTTGTGCAGCTACATGGAGGCGAGCCAGAATCGTTTATTATTGAGCTACGAGAGCTGCTTGATAATCACTCGCTAAACCACGTAACTATATGGAGTGCGCAAAGCGTGACTAAGAATTCAAATTTCAACCTCGCAACATCTGCTGAGAAAATTTTGCTCGACGCCGATTGCGGAGAAAGCTTTGGAGGCTTAGGTAAACCGTTCGACTGGCGCTTGGTACCGCAACAGCAGCAGCAAAAAATTATTGTGGCTGGAGGTATTAATTTTGAAAACTGTATACAAGCAAGCGAGCTAGGCTGTTATGCCATCGATTTGAGCTCGGGGGTTGAAAAAAGCCCAGGCCAAAAGTGCCACGCAAAAATTGAAAAACTATTTCAACAGTTACGCGCATAACTGTTGAATCAATTAATTAATTAAAATAGAGATTAAATAATGACTAAATTAGATCGTTACTTTGGAGAGTTTGGCGGAATGTTCGTGCCAGAATTACTGGTCCCGGCATTAATGCAGTTAGAGGAAGCATTTGTTGATGCAGTTGATGATCAGGCATTTCAAAGCGAGTTTAAGAGTCTACTAAAGAATTATGCCGGTAGACCCACGCCTTTAACTTTAACCAGAAACTTTTCTCCCAATAAAAAGGTAAAAATTTACTTAAAACGTGAGGATTTACTGCATGGTGGCGCTCATAAAACGAATCAGGTTTTAGGGCAAGCATTACTAGCAAAAAGAATGGGAAAAACCGAAATTATCGCCGAAACTGGCGCTGGTCAACACGGTGTTGCTACGGCAATCGCGTGTGCTTTACTTGGGTTAAAGTGTCGCATTTATATGGGCGCCGTAGATTGTGAAAGGCAACAGCCGAATGTGTTTAGAATGAAGTTAATGGGTGCAACCGTTATTCCGGTTAGTGCCGGCAGCGGTACCTTAAAAGACGCGGTAAATGAAGCATTAAGAGACTGGTCAGCAACTTATAATGAAGCTCACTACTTACTAGGTACAGCGGCAGGTCCGCACCCCTTCCCTACCATGGTAAGAGAGTTTCAAAAAATGATTGGTGAAGAAGTCCACGCTCAAATCCTAGAAGCCGAAGGTCAACTACCAGACTACGCGATAGCTTGCGTTGGCGGTGGCTCAAATGCGATTGGCTTATTTGCCGACTTAATCGATCAAACGCAAATTAAACTGATCGGCGTTGAGCCAGCAGGTAAAGGCATTGAGTCTAACCAACATGGCGCAACTCTAGCCAAAGGGAAATTGGGTATTTTACATGGCTCTCATACCTATGTAATGCAAAATGAAGACGGTCAAATAGAAGAGTCATACTCTATTTCTGCTGGCCTCGACTACCCAGCTGTAGGACCGCAACATGCGCACTTAAAAGATATTGGCCGCGTAGAGTATGTTTCAATTACGGATGACGAAGCGCTGAGCGCATTTCAAAAATTATCAAGTTGCGAAGGTATCATTCCAGCGCTTGAGTCGTCTCACGCACTTGCTTATGCGCTAAAGCTAGCAGCTAAGCAAACCCAAGAAACAACGATTGTGGTTAACTTATCAGGACGAGGCGATAAGGATTTAGCTCATGTAATGAACGTACTTAGCGTTCAATAAATTGACGCAGTCGCTTTATAGCAGCCTTTAACTTTACTTTTTACGCTTTTAATAATTAGGTTAATAAAATGAGTAACCGATATACCAACAAATTTGCCAAACTAAAACAACAATCAGCTGGCGCTTACGTTCCTTTTGTTATGCTAGCCGATCCAACAATTCAACAAAGCTTCGAAATAATAAAAACCTTGATTGATCATGGTGCCGATGCGCTTGAGCTAGGTATCCCATTTTCTGATCCTATTGCCGACGGGCCAGTGATCCAACAAGCAGCTATTCGTGCGCTATCTAACGGGACTAGTGTAAGTGCCTGCTTTGAATTGCTTAAAAAAGTGCGCGAGTATGACAATGAAATTCCGATTGGGCTATTAGTTTATTCAAACTTGGTCGTCTCTAATTCGATTAATCATTTTTATCAACAAGCAGCAGAATCTGGTGTCGATTCAGTATTAGTTGCAGATGTTCCAGTAATAGAGGCTCAACCGTTTGTTAATGCAGCCAAAAGATATAGTATTGACCCCATTTTTATTGCCACGCCTAATGCGAATGATGCAACCCTTCGCGTGGTTTCAGAATTAGGTCAAGGCTACACATACCTGTTAAGCCGTGCTGGAGTTACTGGTACTGATGTTAAAGCAGATATGCCACTCGAAAGAATTGTTCAATCGCTTAAAGCAAATCAAGCCCCGCCGGCACTTTTAGGATTTGGAATAGCTAATCCTAGCCAAGTAAAACAAGCGATTCAAAGTGGTGCCGACGGTGCAATTAGTGGCTCTGCTGTGGTCAAAATTATTGAAAAAAATTTAGCGCAGCCCCAATTAATGTTAAGCGAACTTGCGGAGTTTACTGAAAAAATGAAACTGGCGACTTTGCCAACATAGGCAATTAGCTTAGTGTCCAAACTGAATTTCAACGCGAAAGTATATTCCTGCCAGAGGCTCCCTGTGATTATCCTCTGGTTCTCTTTTCCAAATAATTTCAGGCTCTACCTCATAAAACAGCCACTCGCGCGAGGAACGCCAACGCCAGCGTGAAGCAAGGCGATATGACTCTACTAAAAAATGATAATCCGAAAAACCTTTCGCACTTGCACTTAAAGCTCTCCAACTATTTTCAGATAATTCTTTATTCCAAGTCACCTGAGTAAACCACTCGTTACCCAAACTTTTTTCAGCACGTAACAACGAATATTGCCAACGAAAAAGTTGTGTTTCGCTCACTCGTTTATCCATTTCAAACAGCGTTCTCGCACCAAAGCCTTTATTTTCTTTCCAGAATAAGTAGTTGAAATTTCGAAATGAGAAATCGTTTGTCTGATAGACATTAAATGTATGTTTAATTTGAGCAAAGGGCTTTAAGCCAGATCCTAATCCAATTCGAGAATCAAACTGAGAACGGTCATATTGGTCCGACTGATAGTTAATTGCAGCAGCAGTGGTTCCGCTCCGGTCAAGCTCACTTAACCTATCTTGATTTGTTTTTTCGTCATAGCTTCTGTCACCACTAACGTCCTCAAATAATAAGCTAAATTTATTATCAATTCCTGGCAGGTGTACTTTTGCTTTCAGTCTCGGTCGAAACTTTACTCCTTCACGCTCTTGTAAATAGAACTCACTAACTAGACTTAAATAATCGAAGCTAGCAGATTCTAGTGCGCGTTGTTCACCAAAAAACCGGTCGACCCAATTGGCAAAATCAGTGGCCGTTTCGTAGAATGCAGCTCGGGTTGTTTGTTTTTTAGCCGGTTGCGCTAGCTTGGGTTCTGGTGATTGAGGTTTAGCAGATTGAGGTTTAGCAGACTGAGTATCTGTTGGCGTTGCTGAATGTGCTTGTTCTTGTGAGGTTTGCGCAGTGTTAAGGTTTGCAGATTTTATTATTGCGTTAGAGTCTGCTCTAAGTTCTATTGCAGCAAACAATACCAACAAGCAAATTAAAACTCGGTAGAATGAGTGACAGCGAAAAGACATACAAACCTTATTTTACCCTAGTAGATTGGCTATACTAACACTTGCCAAAACATACTCAACTAGTTTTTTAATTTGTCTTATAAGGTTAGAATCTATCGAGCTAACAACTAAGCCCTATACTTCACTTGGTGTCATAGATAACAAAAGCTTGCATTGACTTATAACAATATTTTTATCCCAAATATTCTATGGCCTCTGCACCGCGCGCTATTTTTTCTTTCTCAGATCAAAATAAGCTAACCTAACACTAACCTCAAAGTTTAATTGTCACTACAAACGGTTAGTGCCTCAAAGGTTACCTTCAAATCAGCGGCTTTACTACTTACAATTTGAGGTTGAAAAAGAAAGTAAGTTGAACCGCAAATGGGGTGCGGCTTATCTTTAGCGTCGTCATACTCACAAACCCCCACTTGGTTATTATTTTCAAACCATAGTCTGCTGCGTTTAGGTGCCAGAGGCGAACGTAGATTAACTGCTTCCACCAGAGCAGCATTCGGTTTCGATAATAACTGCCAGCCATCGGTAGCAAATAGTACACATGCGCTTTCGACTGAATTACTTACTGGAGCTGTATTAATGAACGACTTGGAACAACCTGATAGTGCAACCACTACAAACAAAAGATAAAACCTAGACACTTTACTCTCCGTTAAGCAAACAGCTTAAATATTGAAAGAACCGTAACTTAAATATAGCGCTAGTTAGCCTTTTGTCCATAAAATAGACGGAATTAATCCGCTAAACTGCGCTTCCTCCAGCGAAGTAGCTCTTTTTGATCTGCGGCTAGTTCTGTTTTATCGATACTACTGGCATGTTCGGCAAGGATCTCTTCTGCTTTGTCTTCTAGCTTGGACAGCAATCTCATTAACGTTTGCTTTTCATCTGGGGTAATAGCGCTTTCTAATTGCAAAGTTCTCGTTTCTACTTGCTTTATCAAGTCAACATAAACGCTTTGTCCTTTGCTGGTTAGGTTTAAATATTTTACTTTTTTATTAGAGTCTTTTTGGTGAACAGCGATCATCTCTAAATTAATAAGCTTTTTAACTGCGCGACTTACGGTGTATGAATCCATACGAGATTGATAAGCAATATCTGCAGATTTAATAGGCTGATAAGAGCCAATATTTATAATGACTCGTAGCTCTCTAGGATCTAACTCAGCAATATTGCGAATATTTACATCTCTATTAAGCTGTAACAGATTACTGACCACGGCAATTTGAAACGGTAAATGTTCATATAAATCTAAAGGCGACTCAATTTTATTGGTTAGTTCAAAAGCAGATTTTCTGGCTCTCAATTGACGATAATCAGGCATAACTTAAATTCTCAATGTCCATGAAAGTTGTTAAGTAAAAATTAAATCTTGTTGGGTTGCTTGGCGCTTTATTTAAGAGCTACAAGAAAGTTTTGAGCATCCTGGCTTATGCCTTGCCCACTCTGGGCGCTTTTGGGCGTATTGTTCAAACCCGCTTTGCTCATCATAAGGCTTTTGAATAACTTTTAATAAGTTTTCGACTTCACTGAAGTCGCCCAAGTTTGCTTTATCAATCGCTTGCTGCGCAAGGTAATTGCGTAAAACATACTTAGGGTTAACTTTATTCATCGCTTGTTTCCTTGCTTGGTCATCACGCTCATCTTGGCTTAATCGAGTCAAGTAGCAACGCAACCAATCGCTCAATGACTGTTTAAAATTATTGTCGGGTTCATCTTGATAAAATGAGTCTGAGACTACATTCAGTAGCGCTTGGTCGGTATAGTTCTTGGTTTTACATAGATTAGCTAACTTGCGAAAGAAAATACTGAAATCAACTTCTTCCAAGCACAAACAACTAAACAGCTGATTGATAAGTGCTTCATCAGAAACACCAAGGTGTTGCATAAAACCCAACTTTTGAGCATACATTTGCTGCGATTTTTGAGCATAATTCTGAGCAAATTCCGCCAATGACTTTTCTAATGAATCTGTTCGCCCAACTACCGTATAAATTGCATTGGCTAATTGATACAAATTCCATTGACCGATTTGCGGCTGATTTGCATAAGCATAGCGCTTACCCTGTTCATCGGTTGTATTGGGCGTCCATTCAGGTTCGTATCCTTCGAGCCAACCATAAGGCCCATAGTCAATTGTTAAACCTAATATTGAAAGGTTATCAGTATTCATTACGCCGTGAACAAAGCCAACCCGCATCCAGTCAACGATTAGTTCGCAAGTTGATTCACAAACTTGCTTAAACCATTGCTCGTAAACTCGAGTTGATGGGCGACCTAAGTAACCAAAGTGATGTTTTATGGTGTAATCAATTAACGTTTTTAACTCATTAAACTCCTCTCTGGCGGCAAACAATTGATAGCTACCAAAACGTAAAAATGACGGTGCAACTCGACAAACCACGGCTCCTAATTCGCTTTCAGGGTGGCCATCGTAAAACATATCCCTAACCACTTTGTCTCCAGTTAAACACAAACTCAATGCTCTGGTAGTGGGAATACCAAGATAATACATTGCTTCGCTACACAAAAACTCTCTAACAGACGATCTTAATACCGCTAAACCGTCTGCAGTTCTTGAGTAAGGTGTTGCTCCAGCGCCTTTTAACTGCAGAGTTTGTAATTGATTATTTGTGTCATAGACTTCGCCTAAATTAATCGCGCGCCCGTCTCCAAGTTGCCCTGCCCAATGCCCAAATTGATGACCGCCATAACACATTGCGTAAGGCTGCATAGAGTCTAACACTAAATTACCACTCATCATTTGAGTAAACCAATCTTGCTCTATTTCACTTTTATCTAATTTAAGTAGACTCGCCGTGTCGGTAGAGTATGCCACGAGTTGAGGCTTTGTTGTGGGCGTTGGGTTAACTAATGAGTAACAGGCATTATAAACCTGCCTCGGCTCATTTTGTGTTTCTGGATCTTGCGGCAACTGACTAGTAAAAACATTTTCAAATTTAAGCGGCATTATATGGTGACCTAGTGATTTGGGCTCTATTTAGGTTACTTAACTTTGTTGCGGCGCTCAATTGCATCAACAAATCTTTGTGCAGAATCAGCATCTAAATTAAAGTAGAGCGAAGGTTCAATTAGCTCTGCTTCGATTAAACTAAAACCTGTTTGAGTTCTCACAAAATCAAGACGTACATAAAGTAATACCTGCGCAAATTTTTGCTTTAAAGCTTGCAACACTATTTCTGCGCAATGCTTTAAACTCACCTCAGCTTCTACTAGTTGCAAATGGCCGCCATACTCTTCTTGTACCCGAAAATCATTCGCTTTGGGTGTTTTAAGAATGCTATGGCTAAGTTCACCATCAAAATAAAACAGCGAGAACTCACCTTCGTCTATAATATTTTGCGCAAAACCTTGAACCATGCAGTCTCGATTTGAAAAAGTTTTAATTAGCATTTCTTTTTGCGCAATAGCTTGCTCTAAGTTAAGCCGAAAAGTGTCATACGCCCCCGCACTAATGCAAGGTTTTATTACGATTTCTTGGGTATCAAAGTGTTCAAAAAAACTGCCAATTTCGCTCTCTTCTATACCCCTGCGCCACAGTGTCGGTAAAATTTCAACTCCTGCTTGCTCGAGCTCTTGCATATACTGCTTATTGATATTCCAACGAACAACAGACAATGGGTTTTCAAGTTTTGCGCCAGAATTCTCAATTGACTCTAGTACCGCAAGAAACTTAGGTGTGTCGAGTTGGTAATCCCACGGTGAACGAATCAATACCAAATCAAATTGTTGCCAGTCTTGCTTACTTCGCCAGGCAACAGTTTCAACTTCCCAACCCGCTTTTTTTAAGGGCGCTTCAATTAAGTGGTCATAGACCTCAAAACCAGTAAGGTCTTCCATTGACAAAATGGCACATTTTTTCATTCTTGTTCACCTTAAGCTTTATTAATAAAACACTCTAGCACAGCCGCACAAAACAATAAAAGCGCAAGCTTTAGCAGCTTCAAAAAATAAAAAAGCGAGCCTAAGCTCGCTCTAATTTAAACCGTTAAATAACTAACCAACCCAAACTCGTGCGTTTCTAAACATTCGGGTCCAAGGGCCATCCTCTCCCCACTCTGCTGGCGCATAGGAATTTTGTAAAGTCCTGGCTACCCGCTCAGGATGAGGCATCATAATGGTGACTCGTCCATCAGTTGTAGTTAACCCGGTTATGCCATGCAAAGATCCATTGGGATTACTCGGATATTGAGTAGCCACCTGACCATAGTTATCAATAAATCTTAGGCTAACAAGGCCTGAGTTATTCGCAGCTAACGCGGCTTCTGCAGTCGGGTATTCTGCGCGCCCTTCACCATGTGAAACTGCAATAGGTAGTTTAGAACCTTGCATGCCTTGCAAAAAGATTGACGGGCTTTTCGCCACTTCAACCATTGAAAACCTTGCTTCAAACTGCTCTGAAGTATTGCGAACAAAATGAGGCCAATGCTCTGCGCCCGGTATAATTTCGCGCAAGTTAGACAACATCTGACAACCGTTACAGATGCCCAAGCTAAAAGTAGCTTCACGTTGAAAAAACTCACTAAACTGCTGCTTTAGCTGCCGGTTAAATAATATAGATTTAGCCCAGCCTTCACCAGCCCCAAGTACATCTCCATAAGAAAAACCACCGCAAGCAACAAGCCCAGTAAAATCGCTTAAACTAACTCTGCCTTCATGTAGGTCACTCATATGAACATCGATTGCATTAAAACCTGCTTTAATGAATGCCGCCGCCATTTCTAAGTGACTATTGACGCCTTGCTCTCTGAGTATCGCAACTTTAGGCTGATTGTTCAGATTTAAATAAGGCTGGGTAATATCTTCTGCGATATCAAAGGTAAGGCTAGGTTGTATCCCAGGGTTACCCGCGTCTAGGCGGAGCGTTTTTTCTTCTAAAGCACATTGCGGGTTATCGCGAAGCGCTTGCATGCGATAAGTGGTCTCTGACCAAAGCCCTCTAAGTTCCATTAATTCACGAGATAACCACAGGGCTTCTCCATGCTTCACTTCAATGTGCAACGCTTTAGTCACCGCGCCAATCTCATAGCTAATATCTTGTAACCCAAACTGTTTTAAAGTTTGTTTAACTTTTTTCAAATGTTTATTCGCAACTTGAATAACACAACCAAGCTCTTCGTTAAAGAGTACGTTGAGAGCTTGACTAGATAAAGCTTCTAAATTAATTGCCAAACCACAATGACCAGCAAAAGCCATTTCAACTAACGTAGTAATTAATCCGCCGTCAGATCGATCGTGGTAGGCTAGAATTTCATTTTCTGAATTTAAATGTTGGATCGCTTGAAAAAAGCTTTTAAGTAATTGAGCATCTTCAACGTCTGCACAATAATCACCAACTTGATTAAATACCTGCGCTAAAGCTGTGGCACCTAACCGGTTTTTACCCATTCCTAAATCAATTAAAATTAGTTGGGTATCTTCATCTTGTGCAAGTTGTGGTGTCAGTGTTCGGCTTATTTCGGTCACTGGTGCAAAAGCAGTTACAATGAGTGAAAGTGGAGAAGTTACGCTTTTCTGCTGATCGTTATCTTCCCACACCGTTCGCATCGACATAGAATCTTTACCCACAGGAATAGCAATGCCTAACTCAGGGCAAAGCTCCATTCCTACCGCTTCAACCGCTTCATAAAGACCAGCATCTTCGCCATCGGAGCCGCAAGCAGCCATCCAGTTTGCAGATAAACGTATTTGCGCAATATCGCTAATTTTGGCTGCAGCAATATTAGTAATTGACTCAGCCACAGCCATTCGAGCGGAGGCTGCATAATTTAAATTGGCGGCGGGTGTTCTTTCTCCCATTGCCATTGCTTCACCTGTGGTAGCAACCAAGCTAGAAGCCGTTACTGCACAGTCTGCGACAGGCACTTGCCAAGGGCCTACCATTTGATCACGATGGGTTAACCCACCAACGGTTCTATCACCAATTGTAATTAAGAAAGTTTTATCCGCGACGGTCGGTAGTGATAGTACACGATTTAAAGCTTCATCTAAGCTGGCTTGAATATCAATTTTTTGGCGTATAACTTGAGCGCTATTAACGTCTCTATGCATTTTAGGCGGCTTCCCAAACAGTACATCCATAGGAAGGTCGACTGGCTTATTGTCAAAATGCTCATCACTTAAGGTCAAGTGCTCTGCTTCTGTAGCTTCTCCTAAAACAGCAAAAGGACAACGCTCGCGTTCACAAATTGCCTCAAACTTGGCTAAGTTTTGCGGCGCAACGGCCATAACATAGCGCTCTTGCGATTCATTGCACCATACTTCAACAGGGCTCATTCCGGGCTCATCATTTGGCACTCGACGCAGTTCAAATGACCCGCCTCTTCCGCCATCATGTACCAGTTCAGGCACTGCATTAGACAAACCACCCGCGCCAATGTCATGAATAAATTCGATAGGATTATCCGCTCCCATTGACCAACAGCGATCAATAACTTCTTGGCAACGTCGTTCCATTTCCGGGTTTTCTCTTTGCACTGAGGCAAAGTCTAAATTTTCATCACTAGAGCCCGAGGCCATTGACGATGCAGCCCCGCCTCCTAAACCGATCAGCATGGCTGGGCCACCTAATACAATGACATGATAACCCGGTTTAATTTCAGCTTTTGCAACGTGCTGCTCTCTTATGTTGCCCATACCTCCGGCTATCATAATTGGCTTGTGGTAACCTCGCACTTGCTCACCAAAATCAAAATTCACAGTTTGCTCATAGGTTCTAAAATAGCCGCAAAGATTGGCGCGACCAAACTCATTGTTAAACGCCGCACCACCTAAAGGGCCATGCAACATAATATCTAATGCGGTCACTATTCTGCCTGGCTTACCATAATACTTTTCCCAAGGTTGCTCGAACTCTGGAATTGCTAGGTTAGACACGCTAAAACCAGTTAATCCAGCTTTTGGCTTGCCGCCTCTCCCGGTGGCGCCTTCATCTCTGATTTCCCCACCAGAACCGGTTGCCGCTCCGGGAAAAGGAGAAATTGCGGTAGGATGGTTGTGCGTTTCAACCTTCATTAAAATATGAATAGGCTCTATATGATAACGATACTCGCCCGAGTCTGCCTCTGACCATAAGCGAGGCTGCTCAAAACCTTCGATAACCGCTGCATTATCACTATAAGCTGACAGCACACCTTGCGGAGAGATTTTATGGGTATTGCGAATCATTCCAAAAAGCGAATGAGGTTTTTCTTCTCCGTTAATAGTCCAGCTGGCATTAAAGATTTTATGTCGGCAATGTTCCGAGTTGGCTTGGGCAAACATCATTAGCTCAACATCAGTGGGATTACGTTTTAGCGCGACAAAGCGTTCCACTAAATAATCTATTTCGTCATCCGCTAATGCTAAACCCAAGGTTTGGTTGGCGGTTGCTAATGCTTCTTTGCCTCCACTTAACACATCGACTCTGGTTAGCTCTTTTGGCGAGTCATGCTCAAACAATACAGCAGCTTGATTAAGCTCAGAAAACACGCTATCCATCATTCTGTCGTGTAACAGCGGCAGCAAGAGTTGCATTTCTTGCTCGCTAATCTCTTTACCTTCAACATCTTGGCAATACCATACGACACCGCGTTCTAGACGATTAACTTCTTGTAATCCACAGTTATGAGCAATATCAGTCGCCTTAGAAGACCACGGCGAAATAGTACCTTGACGCGGAACGACCAGCACAAAAGTGCCTTTAGTTTCTTTAATTTGCTTTAAAGAACCATAAGTTAATAATTTCTTTAATGTATCTAGCTTTTCCTCTACAAGCTCCTGATTTAAATCACAAAAGTGAATATATTCAGCATAAACTTGGCCTAAATGAGGTACAAGTTTCTTACCCTCTTGCAGAAGTTTTTGGCTCTTAAATTCAGATAAAGCAGGCGCACCACGAAGAATTAGCATAAAGATTTGACTCAAATAGGTTAAAATTGGGTTCGAAAATCAAGGCGCAATAATACGCTAGTTTGATCCAATAATGTAGCCAAAAGGACGCTATAAATCGAATTTTCTGCCATTTTATTAACCCTAAAAACCTTTTAATTATCAACTAAGAACACTTAAGTTGGTTAATTTTCACGCATATCAGCCGAGCTAATAACTTGCTTAATTATCGCTTAACACCGATAATTCAATATAGCAGGAAGCAATTTCAATAAACAAAAAACAGCTTAACCTATTGTTTTTATTGAAATAACAGGATTAGTTTCAGTGATTTAGGGTTGCGGATTAAAGAGGTACATCACTAATGATCTATGGGAAAATGATTTAAACTATGCCAACGTATAATTATGACGCATCAAAACAGCAAACAATCAATAAAGTAGGCTTACTCTACCGCCTTTGGCTGTCTGTGTTTTTGGCGACTTTTCTCTATGGATGCACCCAACCCCAGCTAAGCACTTTAGACAAAATTAAACAGCGCGGTAAAATCCTAGTAGTGACCCGCAATAGTCCAACCACTTACTATGAAAGTGCCACCGGATTTGCTGGCATCGAATATGAGCTTGTCGAGCAGTTTGCCCAAAAGTTAAACGTAAAAGTAGAATGGGTTATTAACGACAACCTAAAAGAAATTGTAGAACTGGTTGACCAAGGAAAAGTCGACTTTGCTGCAGCAGGTTTAACGGTCACACCAGAGCGTGAAAAAAACCTTCAATTTGCACCAGCATATCAGCAAATCACCTCAAAATTAGTGTTCAAACAAGGCAACAAGTGGCCGCGCAATGTTTCTCAATTAGACGGTGAACTGAGAGTACTCGCACACTCTTCTTTTGCCCAAGAGCTCCTAAATTTAAAGCAAAGTCACCCTGAACTCCATTGGTCGGAAACAACAGAGCACACCAGTGAAGAACTATTAATGATGATTCTCGACGAAACTATCGACTATACCATTGTCGATTCAACCGAGCTTGATTTAAACCGCCGCTTTCACCCAGAACTGGCGGTAGCTTTTACTGTAGGCAAGCCGCAAAGTTTAGCTTGGGCGTTTCCTAAATCTCAAGACTATACCCTGTTTACCCAGGTAATCGAGTTTTTTGGTGAACAGCAAGCTAGTGGACAAGTGGCCCAATTAGTTGAAAAATACTACGGCCACGTTGAGCATTTTGATTATGTTGGAGCTCGCCAATTTCATCGGGCAACTCAAGAAAAATTAGATGAATACAAAGATTACTTTGTTGAATCAGCCGAAGATGACTTAGATTGGCGTTTGCTAGCAGCCATCAGTTACCAAGAGTCACATTGGCGGCCAAAAGCCAAATCTCCCACTGGTGTGCGCGGCATGATGATGCTTACACTGCCTACTGCGAAACAGCTTGGTATTAAAAACCGACTTGACGCAGAGCAAAGCATTTTAGGCGGAGCAAAATACTTACGAAAAATATTAAGTCGTGTGCCGCAAAGAATTCAAGATCCTGATCGCACTTGGTTTGCTTTGGCCGGCTACAATGTTGGCTGGGGACATGTAGAAGACGCTAGAATTATTACCGAAAAACAAGGCGGCGATCCAGATAAGTGGGCCGATGTAAAAGAGCGGCTACCATTGCTGCAAAAGAAGCGCTGGTATAAGCAGACAAAACATGGCTATGCGCGAGGCGCAGAACCTGTAAAGTATGTCACTAACATTAGGCGCTACTATGACGTGCTAGTTTGGCAAGACGAAGAACAACAAGCAATACCAACTGATCCAGAGAAACCAAAAGACTCGCTGATTGCCAAAAATGAAAGCAAATTAAGCGACAGTCAAGTAACCCCTCAATAGATTTTTATAAACCGCTTAGATGCCAAGTACTAGCGCTATAACTCAAGCGGTTAATCAATAGGTTAGTTCGCTTGAAATCCTTTTTGACTGCGCTTTAGCAACCAAAACCCGACCACGCCCGAAATCAAAGAACCGATTAAAATACCTAACCGATCTGCCTTGGCGTCTCCTGCACCGCCATATTGAAAGGCTAAACTTCCAATAAATAGACTCATAGTGAAACCCACGCCGCAAAGTGTTGAAACCGCATATAACCCTTGCCAATTCGCTTTTTCTGGCATTGAAGCTAGCTTTATTTTTATGGCAACCCAAGCAAAACCGAAAACACCAATTTGTTTTCCGAAAAATAGCGCGATAGCAATCCCAAATGGTATTGGGTCGAGTAAACTGTTAAAGCTAAGTCCTGCAAATGAGATACCCGCGTTCGCCAACGCAAACAATGGCAAGATCGCAAAGGCAACCCATGGGTGAAGCGAGTCGATTAATAATTGATTTGGGTTCACATGAGGCTTTGCGTTAATTGGTATTAATAACCCGGTAATAACTCCAGCTAATGTCGCGTGTACGCCAGACTTTAATACGCAAATCCACATAAAAACGCCACAAAGAATATAAGCTGCCGGTCGCGTAACCTTAGCTTTATTTAAACCCAGCAAGCCCAATATACCCAACGTAGAGACTAATAGTGCGTTTAAAGATAGTTCGCTAGTATAGAATATTGCCACAACAATAATTGCGATTAAATCATCAAAAATAGCCAAAGCCATTAAGAAGATTTTTAAACTAATGGGCACTCTTTTACCGGCAAGAATCAAAATTCCTAAAGCAAAAGCAATATCTGTCGCAGTTGGAATAGCCCACCCATGGCGCGATAATTGGTTATCCCAGTTAATCGCTAAATAGATTGCCGCGGGTACTACAACGCCTCCAATTGCAGCAATAAATGGTAACGTTCTTTGCGCACTAGTACGCAAATGACCTTGCAATAACTCCTTCTTAATTTCTAACCCTACCATTAAAAAAAAGACTGCCATTAGGCCATCATTTATCCAAAGTAAAAATGGTTTATCAAGTCCAAACTCACCCACTTTCACAACAATGGGCATCATTAATAATTTTTGAAAAGCGACCGACAAGCCACTGTTTTTTATGAGCATAGCTACCGCAGTAGCTATCATTAAGACAATGCCAGGAGCAGCTTCTGCGTGAAGCATTTTAGAAATACGACTTTGCATACGATTTCCTTGTTAGATAAATATCAGGCTAATTATAGCCATTTCTTTTTCTTAAAATATATCACTTCAAAAATGCCCAAGACTAATGTTCCCACACAAACAATAGCGAAAGCCCACGGATGATTAGTTCCAGGAATACCACCAACATTAATGCCTAGCATACCGGTTAACAAGGTTAAAGGCAGAAATATTGCTGCAATAATTGAAAGCAAATACATCGTTTGGTTAGTTTGCTGTAATACGCGCTGATTCTCTAGCTCTTGATGAAAATTCACTTTTTCTTTCATGTCGGTTAATTCGTCAACATAAATAACTAGCCCATGAAATAGTTCACGCCAGCTATTTCTATAATTCTTTAACCAAACAATGTTCGACTCTCGCATTCGCGAAAGCACGTCTCGCTGTGGCGATAAATGACGTAAAAAAGTGGACGCAGTGAGCTTCACATTGGCTAAATCTTCTTTGGCGTAACTTCCTGTTGCTTCCATGGTATCTTCCACATCATCTAAATGCTGACTTAACTCATAAATAACGGGTTCTATCTTGGCATCGATATGCCGAATAAGAAACAGTAAAAGCTGGTCGATGTTTTTAATTTGATCACCCTGCTCAACTGCTTTGCGCAAAGCAATAACAGCCAGCAAGGGTTTACGCCTTACCGATACTAACCTAACGCCATCGGTCCAAACTCTTAGCGATAACATATCTTCTTTTGCAAAGCCCTGGTGAAAGTTAATCGCCCGGATGATTAACAAGACTTGCTCGTTATCTATTTCTGAAAAACGAGGTCGAGTATCATTTCTTAATAATGAACTGACAATTTCTGGCGCTATTCCGCTTTCATTCAATAACCAGTGCTCACTTTTTTCTTCAGTTAAGTCTAGATGTATCCAGATAGGCCCTTGTGATTTATCCCATGCGTTCACCTCTGCCCAAGTAAGCGATTGATGCTTTTCTTGCCCTAGCAGATAAGCGCATACAAGCCCATCTTCATGTAAAACATGATCAAAGTTTATCTCACTCATTATGCGCTCTCCGTAACTAGACTCTGATGAGAATTAGGCAGACTAAACAGAATGCAAATCTCTTTATGGAAAAGGAATGCTAATATTATATTTTTTAAACTCGCGGTCAATGGCAAAATTTAAGTTACTCACTAAATCGACTCACTGCGCAAGGCAAATGCTATGGGCAGCCTTTACTCTACTAAGGCATCCATTCGCATTCAACTAACACGTAGCTGATTAGCCAATCTGGGTGGTTAGGCAAGCTATCGCTGCGGACAAAGGTTTGGATGCGAGTTTGCCGAATTTTAAACGCTTGCACCAATTTTTAAGTTGCCCCAATTTTTATCCGGGCTGCTCGCTTTATTGAGCGCTCAAACAGTAAAATAAGCCCTAATATAAAACGCCTAACAATATGTATCCTAAACCCAATGCCGGCAGGAAGCGCACGAGCAATTAGTATAAGGCTGAAAATGTTAATTCCTGCTACGAAAAAGGCTCGCTCCCATCAACACGCAGGCGAGTTCATCTATTTCCATTAAGCCGAGCATTTAGGGTGATAATTCCTTAGCACCTATAAAAATGGTACAAAAGCCGTATGTTAGGCTTAACTGGAGTTATGTCATCGGTTCATTTTTTACCAACTAGCGTGAATTTATGTGCGATTAAGTCCCCCGTTATTTCACAAAATAGCATTTATGAGAATCTCCTAAATTAGTCATGCATTTAAGCTTAGAGCAACTATAATTAAAGCAAGTTTTTAAAAACTACAACTGAGACGGAAGTGACTCCACCCTCCCCCAAAATACAGGTTTCTGCAATAGTTTTGCTCGTTGCTGCAGCGGCCATATTTATCGGTGAGCTTTTTTGGCTCCCACATAGTGTTACGGGCAAGCTTTATCTTTTATTAGTGATTGCTGCAGGACTAGTTCAGCCAACTAACCGAGTAAACCAAATAACGATTATTTGCTCGTCACTTGTCATTATAAATTGGGGATTATTCGCAGCTAAAACCAATGGCAGTGTATTTATGCCAGACTATCTTATAACGTTAATTACGCTAATAGTTAGCTTAGCGCTGTTTAAATTCTTTGCACCACAAGTAGACTCTCGCATTGAAAGCGCGCAAATTTTTAATAAAGCGAATGATGCTGTATTTATACTTTCTAGCCAAGGGACAATTAAGTATTGCAACTTAGCGGCAACTCAAGTATTTGAGTATTCGCAACAAGAGCTAACTGGACGGCATCAAAGTGAAGTCTTTACACCATTTCTAACCGCACAAATAGAAGGTTTTCAGGCAAGTAGCGACGCAGAATCAAGTCAGCTGTCGCCTCATTTTCATACTCAGTTAGCTAGCAAAAACAATCAGCAGAATAGTTATTCGGCCTCACTTTCACGCCTTAACTCTCAACACGACACACTTTTAGTCCTACGTGACATATCTGCCCAAAAAGAATTTGAACACTCTATCCAACAAAGTGAGTCAAGACTTCGCTTAGTCCTAAATTCTGCTTTAGATGGTGTCATCATGATTACTGAGCACGGAGAAGTCACTGAATGGAACTCTCAAGCTGAAGTTATTTTCGGTTACACAAAAAAAGAAGTCATCGGCAGACCCTTAGCAGACTTTATTATTCCCGAAGAGTACCGTCAGGCTCACCAAATTGGCCTAGAAAAATTTAGACAAAACAAAGAAGGCAAAATACTGAATCGACGTGTTGAGCTAGAAGCACTGAACAAAAAGCGACAACGCCTACCAGTTGAACTCACCATTTTACCCATTGCATCAATTAATAGTTTTGAATTTTGTGCCTTCGTTAGAGACATTTCTGAACGGCGCGAAGCAGCAAAAGATCAAGCTCATTTATCGGCGATAGTGCAAAGCACCGATGTCGCTATCTTTAGCCAAGGGCCAGATGGCCGAGTGACAAGCTGGAACAAAGGGGCAGAAAAATTATTTGGCTACGCTTTTCAAGACATTGTTAACCAGCCCATCTCCGCGATAATTCCGAATAATAAATATCAAGAATATGAAAATTTATTTGGACAAGTCAGTAGCGGCAAACTTATAAAGCACTTTGAAACCGAACGAATAACGTTAGATCAAAAGACCATTGATGTATCATTGACGATTTCACCTATCATTCATCCAGATGGTCAAATAATTGGCACATCGACCATTGCTAGAGATATATCTTCACGTAAAGCCATAGAAAGGATATTGCTAAGAACCAATAATGCATTGGCCACGTCTAACAAAGAACTTCAAGAGTTTGCTTTTATCGCCTCACATGACCTACGAGAACCGCTACGCAAAGTCATTTCATTTGGTAAGTTACTTAACTCTGGCGAATACGGCGAGTTAAACGACAAAGGCAAGAACTTTCTAAATTATATATTAGATGCAGCCGAGCGAATGCAATTATTGTTAAGTAGCCTTTTAACCTATAGCCGAATAACCTCTAGTCAAACCCCATTTTCGCGAGTTGATTTGGCTCAAATTGTTGCCTCTACACTTGAAGATTTAGAATTGAGTATTCAGGCGAGTAACGCACATATTGAAGTCGGTGAGCTTCCTATCATTGAAGGTGATCCAGTCCAAATTCGCCAACTTTTGCAAAACTTAATAGAAAACAGCTTAAAGTACAGAAATACAGCCGTTGAAAAAACACGAATTAAAATTAGTGCTAAGTACGATAAACCACGAAAAAGTTGCTATATTTATATAAATGACAATGGAATAGGCTTTGAAATGAAATATAAATCTCAGATATTTGAGGTTTTTCAACGCCTACACTCACGCAAAGAATACCAAGGAAACGGAATGGGATTATCAATTTGCCGAAAAATTGTTGAAAGGCATCACGGCAGCATTCAATGCGAATCGAAAGTGGGTGAAGGTACCACCTTCATTATCCAGTTACCAATAGAGCAGTTAGAGATAGAAGCACAATGAATACGGCACCCGTTTTACTTGTTGACGATGATCCAGAAGATCAAATTCTTTGTAAGGAAGCTTTTAAGCAAGCTAAAATCGACATTCCATTAATTTGTATTGAAGATGGCGAGCTTTTAGTCGATTACTTAAACCGGCACCCTCCTTTTAATGATGTAGAAAAATCACCGCTACCGTCTATCATTTTGCTTGACCTAAATATGCCTAAAATGGATGGAAAAACAGCGCTAAAAATCATTAAGTCAGATGCTCGGTTTAGTCAAATTCCCGTTATTGTGTTAACCACATCAACCGCAGAAGAAGACATAAGAAAATGTTATGCCGCTGGAGCCAATTCGTTTATCAGTAAATCGATGAGTTTTACTGGCCTTGTTTCAATTGTTAAATCAATAAATCAATATTGGTTAAAAACTGTCGAGCTCCCTTATGGCAGATAATCAACTCAAAATACTCGTTGTCGATGACGACGATGTCGATAGAATTTTAATACGAGAACTTCTGTCAAAGGTCAGTCAGTCAGAGGTGACGGTGGTCGAAGCGAGTACGCTCGAAGAAGCTAAACGAAAAATTGGAAGTGAAGAGTTCGATGCATTTTTAATTGACTATTTACTCGGACACGTGAATGGCACTGAGTTTATTCATGAAGCTAAAGCCATTGGTTGCAAAACCCCCATAATCGTAATTACCGGAGTTGAAGACGAAAAACTTGATAATGAAGTCATCCAAGCAGGCGCTTCAGACTACATACCTAAAAGCGAATTGTCTCCAGCGCTTTTAGAGCGAACGATTGTTCACGCAATAGACAGAAGAGTTGAGTCAGAGAAGCTAGAGCAGTTAGTTAAGCAAGATCCATTGACCGGGCTGGCTAATAGAACGCTATTTAATACCAACTTAGAAAACGCGATGGCACGAGCAAATCGCAATAAAGCTCAGCTAGCAGTGATGCTTTTAGACTTAGATCGTTTTAAGGATATCAATGATAGCTTAGGCCACTTAGTTGGAGATGAGCTTTTAGAGTGTGTTGCTTCGCGCTTAACTGACACCGTACGAACTGAAGACATAGTCGCGCGATTAGGCGGCGATGAGTTTTCATTATTACTTGAAAATGTCGAAAGCTTAAACTCAGTATCTAGAATCGCTGAAAAAATATTAAAAGCATTAAGCACCCCCATGCAAATTGAGGAACATGAAATAGTCATTTCTGCCAGCATTGGAATTTCAATTTACCCGCAAGCCGGCCAAAGTAGAGAAGAAATACTTAAGAATGCAGACTTGGCCCTTTACCAAGTCAAAGAAAAAGGCCGCAATGGATATCATATTTTCGATGCATCCATTGAGTCTAATACCAAGCTAGAAAAGTCAGTTCGTGAAAAATTAGCTTATGCACTAAGAGAACAAAACTTATTTATGGAGTTTGCTCCGCAAAACTCGCTTAAAGATAAAATAACCAAAGCGGTTGAAGCAAGAGTCATCGCGCGTTATGAAAACGAATCTTATTCAATCGCAGACTCATTTAATCAAAGTCTTATTTCAGCGAACCTGATGATTGAAGCAGAAAAGTGGGCGCTCGACAGAATATGTGAGCAACTTTGCCGTGTAAAAAAAGACGCATCTGATTTAAAAATTGTAATTAAACCATCAAAAACATTTTTATATAATAAGAACTTTCTTAAACAGTTAAAGGGTTGCGTTTCAGATAGAAATACTCAACTGAATGGTTTAGAACTATTAATCGACGAATCTATATTAACTTCGCTGTATGCAAACCAACCAAACTTACTATTTTCTTTGCAGAAACTGGGTATAAAAATTATTCTTGATGAGTTTGGAAGTAGTATCTGTTCGTTAAAACTTATTCACCCTGCCATTATCAATAAAATAAGGGTTTCACCAAGCTTGCTTAATGATACTAGTATAGATTCTCATGCGTTAGCTTTACTTGAAAACTTATCTGCAATCAAAGCTAAGCAAAATATTCCCGTTATTATGGACGGTATTAATAACCAAAACCATTTAGTATTAATTGAGTCCTTTGGGTTTGATTTAATCCAAGGGGAGTTTGTGAAGTCAAGCGAGGGAATTAAAACACTGTTAGCCTCGTCAGATCGTTAAGCTAAAAATCACTGGCGGTTAAACTCATAAATCTTAAGTTAGGCTGTAGGAAAGTTTGCACAAGCCTACAGCGCCCATGATAGCTAAATCTTTTCTTTCTATATTCCGTTAAAGTCAGCCAATTTAATTGGCATTTTATTTTCGTTAATGGGTATATAGTCCCCTTGCGAACTCGAAAATTCATAGGCTTGCTTCCATTCGTCTATGTTTTCAATTACTTGTTTGATTGAACTCGTAATGTAACTTACTTCTTCATCGGTAGTCGTCGGGTGAAGCGAAACTCTTACCCAGCCTGGTTTGAGTGATAAGTCACCTTCATCAATCATAGAGGTAATTGAGCAAGATGTTTCCTGGTCAACGCCAAGCAGAATATGGCCATAAGTTCCAGCGCATGAGCAGCCTCCTCGAGTCTGGATACCAAAACGGTCACTCAAAATACGGACAATTAAATTGTAATGGATATCGGCAACATAAAGAGAGATAACACAGAGTCTATTTTTATTATTAGAATGAAGTACGTTTACTTGAGGGATTTTACTCAGCTGTTGGCACATTAAATCCACTAGCTCTTGTTCTCTTTGATGAATTTTGTCAGTGCCCATTTGGTTTTTCAATCTAATCGCCAAAGCCGTTCGAATCGTTTGCATAAAACCAGGTGTGCCGCCGTCTTCTCTCACTTCAATATCTTCATAAAAGCGATGCTGTCCCCAAGGGTTTGTCCAGGTAACGGTTCCTCCACCAGGGTTGTCAGGCACTTTATTGGTATATAGTGATTTATTGAAAACCAGTACACCGCAACTTCCAGGACCGCCCAAAAATTTATGTGGTGAAAACATAACTGCATCAAGTCGATGTAGCGGGTTTTCTGGGTGCATATCGATATCAACGTAAGGCGCGGAAGCAGCAAAATCCATAAAGCAAAAGCCACCATGACGATGCATAATTTCTGCAAATTGGTAATAGTCTGTTTTAATTCCTGTCACATTGCTACAAGCAGTAAAAGCACCAATTTTCATTGGGCGGCTTGCATATTGTTGTAGCAAACTTTCTAAGGCTTGAGTGTCAGGCATATTTTCTTCATTGGCAGGAACAACCACCAGAGTTACCGCACATTCGTTCCAAGACGTATGATTAGAGTGGTGCTCCATATGCGTAATAAAAACTACCGGCTTTTCTGCTTCTGTTATGGTAATTCGCTCACTCCATTTTTCTGGAATACGCAGCCCTAAAATGCGCTGAAATTTATTAATAACAGATGTCATTCCAGAACCCGAACAAATTAGTACGTCTTCGGAGTTAGCGTTCAAGTGCTTTTTTATTTCTTGTTGTGCTTGATGATACAAATTGGTCATTGCACAGCCAGAATAGCTGGCTTCGGTGTGAGTGTTAGCAACTAATGGTCCGACTTGATTTGTTAGGAAGTCTTCAATGGGCGCGTAGAGCCTGCCACTTGCGGTCCAGTCAGCGTAAATCATTTTATTGCCGGCATAGCTATAGTCTCTACCAACGATATTTTCACGAAATGGACGGAAGTAATTTTCTAAACTCATAGTGAACACCTGAAAAATAAGTAACCTTTTGATATTAAAAACTAAAACCTTGCTTTCGCTTTTTATATCAAACAGAAACAGCTTACTCCAGCAAGTTACGCCGCAGGAAATTGGCGCTTTTACCCAATGGGAAGCTTGAATGACCGATATATTAACAAACCCTAATATAAAAGCCCATTCATTTTAATCAAGTTATGCGTAAACGGTGTTCTCCCGCCTAGTTGCTGGCAATGGTCATTTCATTTAACAACCAAGAACCTGTAAGTTGGCTACTACGAAAATCAAGATCATTACTGATTGCTTGCAGTCCAGAAAACATTGCTTTGAGATTGCTAGCAATTGTGATCTCTTCGACAAAGTGCTGAATTTCCCCATTTTCAACCCAATAACCTGAAGCCCCTCGAGAATAGTCTCCAGTGACTAAATTGACACCCTGCCCCATTACGTCAGTCACAATTAAGCCTCGATCCATTTTCTTTATCAATTCTTGCTGACTAAAGTCAGAATAACTCAGCTGCACATTATGCAATCCGCCAGCGTGACCGGTAGGACTCATATTTAGCCGTCTTGCACTGTAACTACCGAGTAAATAAGTCTGTGGTTTGCCCTCGGCTACAATCATTTGCTCACGCGTGGCAACACCCTCATTATCAAACCAACTACTCGCAAGACCTTGCTCTATAAAAGGCATTTCTTTAATGTTAAAAAATGCGGGAAAAATTTGCTCTCCTATACAGTCAATTAAAAAGCTCGACTGCCGATAAATACTCGAACCAGAAAGCGCCCCAAACAAACTACTTAAAAGCCCTCTAGCGACTTCTGGAGTCATTAATACTGGCGCCTTTTGCGTCTTAATTTTTCCTAAATTAAGTCGCGCTATAGTTCTTTGTGCCGCTTTCACCCCAATCTCTTGAGGTGATTGTAAATTATTGGCGTTGCGCGCAACCGAGTACCAATAGTCTCTTTGCATTCCATTGGCACCTGCTGCAATTAAAACGCAGCTAAGGCTATGGCGAGAAGAAGGGACTGCAGCAGAAAATCCATGACTATTAGCATAAAAGCGTAGGTGTCTATGGCTGTTATAAGTCGCACCTTCACTTTGAGATACCTTACTGTCAAATTCTAAGCCTGCTGTTTCACACTCCAAAGCGATTTGTTTCGCTTGCTCTGCGGTAATGCCGGAAGGGTGATCTAGTTTTAAGTCGACTGGTTTATCGGCCATTAGCTCAGCATCTGCAAGCCCAGAGCAAGAATCTTCTTGAGTATATTTTGCTATATTGCAGGCTGCATTTAGGGTTTCATCGAGTGACTTCATAGATAAATCACTGCTTGTGGCAACTCCCTTCTTGTGCCCAAAATAAACAGTTAAACCCAAACTATTGTCTCGATTGAACTCTAAAGTTTCTATATCTTGGTTTCTAACTTGTACCGATAGCCCCAAGTCTTTAGAAATACCAATTTCAGCCTGAGTGGCCCCTTTTTGCTTCGCCTTTTTTAACAAATCGACAGCTAACTCGTTTAACCGTTCGCTTTCTTGCGCTATATTGAGCTCATCTGCAGCTCTTTGATTTACTTGACTTGAATCATTCATCAATCAATTCTCATTAACTACTTATAGTTATTTCATTTAAATATGCTTGCAACTTACTTTTGGCCGCATCTTTCTTAGGTTGCGTTTTAGCATTTTTCCAATTTCTAGCAAACTGACGCAAGGTTTGACGATCAAGCTGCGGATTGTTTTGCAGTAAAGCCTCGATTGCGCCATCGCCGCCTTCGAGCAACTCTGTTACTTGGTCTGTTTTAGGTGAGTCGTCTTCTACTTTGGATTTATGTCGCAAGTTATCAAAATTTTCGCCTTCCAAAATATTCAGCACTTGCGAAGTATCTTCATTGCGAAGACACTTTCCAATGTAAGCTAAATGCCGTCGTTTAGCGATGTTTCCACTTTGCTTATGAAAATCCTTAACCGCAGCAATGGTATTGTCAGAAAGTGGTAACAATTCAAGCTTGCTTTCACTAAGCTCAATTAATCGCTTACCAAAATTTTGTAATGCTTTGGCTTCGTTTTTCTTTTGGGTTTTACTTACAATTAAACTATAGTCACTATCGATTTGACTGTCATCGTCTGTCATTTTATTTACTCAACAATTACAATTAATTCTTTCATTCAAAATAGGCTTAGTTTGTTCCGCCAACCGTTATTTGGTCTAATTTTAAAGTAGGCTGACCTACGCCTACCGGAACACTTTGACCATCTTTACCGCACACGCCAACGCCCTTGTCTAAGGCTAAATCATTGCCAACCATACTTACTTTGGTCAGAACATCTGGGCCATTACCTATTAACGTCGCGCCTTTAACCGGCTGAGTCACTTTACCGTTTTCAATTAAATAGGCTTCACTGGTTGAAAAAACAAACTTACCAGAGGTAATATCAACTTGACCGCCGCCAAAATTGGGCGCATAAATTCCTCGCTTTACTGAAGCAATAATATCCGATGGCTCACTTTCTCCCGCCAACATGTAGGTATTAGTCATTCTAGGCAAAGGTAAATGCGCGTATGATTCTCGGCGACCATTTCCAGTCGATTGAACTCCCATTAATCGTGCATTTTTCTTATCCTGCATATAGCCCATCAAAACACCATCTTTAATTAAAGTAGTCGCTTGAGACTCGGTACCTTCGTCGTCAATGGTCAGCGAGCCGCGACGTGAAGCTATGGTTCCATCATCTACTATGGTGCACAGCTCAGAAGCAACTCTTTGCCCTATTTTGCCACTAAAGGCAGATGAGCCTTTGCGATTAAAATCTCCTTCTAGGCCGTGCCCGATTGCTTCGTGTAACAAAACGCCTGGCCATCCAGCACCTAACACCACAGGCATAGCACCAGCCGGTGCTGCAATAGCTTGCAAATTAATACTCGCTTGATGCACCGCTTCTTTTGCAAGCTGCTGTAAACTAGCGTCGCTTAAATCGGTAAAGTCGTAACGCCCTCCCATACCAGCTGAACCGCGTTCAGTTTTTCCATTTTGCTTCATAATCACGCTAACATTGGCACGAATTAAAGGACGTACATCGCTGGCGAAAGTCCCATCGCTAGCACAAACAAGTACTTTATCAAATGAGCCAGAAATAGATGCAATGACTTCAGAAACACGAGAGTCTAACTGGCGTGCAAATTGGTCAAGTTTTTGTAAGATATCGACTTTTGCTGCTTCGTTTAAACTTAAAATGGGATCTTGCTGCGTATAAAGAGGTTTGGCCGAGTGAGTTGGTGCCAAATGAATTTTCTTGTTCTCACCACGCACCGCAATGCTACGAGAAGCCACCGCGGCTTGCTCTAATGCAGGAAGCAGTAGATCTTCAGTATACGCAAAACCGGTTTTTTCACCACTTAAAGCTCTAACACCAACCCCTTTATCACTGCTAAAACTAGCATCTTTAACAATGCCGGCTTCTAATACCCATGCTTCATGACGCGAGCTTTGAAAATACAGTTCGGCAAAATCTACTTGATGATTTAGCATCGACTCTAAAACGCGAGTCAAATCGGTTTGATCTAACTGTGCAGGAAGTAGAAACTCTTGCTGGGTAATCGATTGCACACTATTCATTTAATCTACCTAATAAATAACTTTATAATTTTCTTAGTCTTACGACATGACCGCTATTTCGAAACCACGTCTCGCCGATGCTTAAGCGCAGGAAAAGTTTGGCGGTAAGCCTCGAGCTGCGCAAAGTCAAGATCAGCTAACGCTATGCCTACCTCTTGCTTAAGCGTTTTAATAACTTCTCCGTGAGGTGATATTATACACGAATGCCCCCAAGTCTCTCGACCGTTTTCATGTACACCCGCTTGGGCCGAAGCTATCACGTAGGCTTGGTTTTCGATTGCTCTGGCGCGCAACAATACTTCCCAGTGAGCCGCACCTGTTTTTGCGGTAAAAGCGGCTGGTAGAAATATCATTTGCGCCCCCTGGGCTACCATTTCTCTGAAAAGCTCTGGAAACCGTAAATCGTAACAAATAGCTACGCCAGCTTTTCCCCAGGGTGTATCAAACACACAGACGTCTTTTCCAGGCGTACACCCAGCAGATTCACGGTAGCTTTTAGTATTGTCAGCAACGCTCACATCAAACAAATGTATTTTGTCGTAACTTGTTACTAACTCACCACTGGCTGAATAAATCAAACAGCGTCCGTATGGGCGCTTTTGATCGTTTGATTCAACTGCATGACTGCCACCGACAATCCATGTATTTAAACGTTTCGCCAAGCCTTTAAGAAAAACATGAACTTTACCACTACTATTTACGTCAACAACTTTAAGCCTATCACTTTCACTATTTCCCATAATAGAAAAGTATTCAGGTAAAACCACTAAATTGGCACCCGCTTGAACGGCTTGCTCGACTAATGTTTCGGCATCGGCAAGATTTTTATCCAAGTCACAACCAGTTTTCATTTGAATGGCTGCTACTCTTGGTAATGCATTGTTGCGTGTTTTACTCGTAGTATTTGTTTGGCTAATAGGATTCATTTCTCTACTCCTTATTAGAAAGGTGCGCTGCTATTCGATTAGACCAACAGACGTTATTCCTTTTCGCTGCTATCAACAGGCTCTAAATCTAATTGCTGTTTGGCTTTTTCAATATCACTGGGCGTTACTTGATATTTGACCGTTGAGTGTTGTGCTTTAATTTCTTCTACTTGAGGTTGCGCAAGATCTCCATGAATTCGGTATTCTATTTGTGATACCACTTCAATTGCGGGCTCAAACATTTTGTTGAGCAAAAATATAAGAATACCCGTTGTTGGCTCAACCGCCCAGCCAATTAAAACGGGTAAACTAGAAGTTAACTGCGGCGTAACCAAGGCTCTTTGCTCAATTGATTGATCAACTAAATTAAGGCTTCCACCGACCGCAACTTTAGCCGCACTGCCGTCGATATAAATATTATCACTCACCAATTCGCCTTGATTTAACTGAATATCGCCAGTTATCTTTTCGTAAAAAAATCCATCTTTATAAACATCTTTGAAATCAAGCTTCAGCCTTCGCGACAATGATTGCAAACTAAACAACGAAAATAAACGTGCTTTGGCATCACTTACATCATTTAAATAGCCTTGAGAGAGTTCAAAGTGAGCATCACCACGCAACGACTGCAAATTAAAGTTAAACGGTGTGTCACTCCAGTTTAGTCTGCCACTAAACACTCCGCCACTGTCACTTATACCAACAGGATACTGCCAATTTTTCATGAGTTTTCCAACATCATCACTTGATAGTTGATATTCTAAACTCGTCTGATTGATAGCTCGGCAAGCGCTGCCCTCGTTAGCGCATTGAGCAAAGGACATTAGTTGGTTTGTGTCATCTTGACTGCTAAAGTAATTTAACCAGTAGCCATGAAAATTTAAGTTATGACGACTATTGTCAAGCAAATTACCTTTAACAAAATAACCTAACTGGTTTTGTTTTAATCTCGCTTTAAAGTCTCCAATTCGTATTTTATCGAGCTCACAGTTAATGCAAGCTATGTCTACTTGCGCCTGTTCAAGCGGCTGGTAAAATTCGACTAACCGATTGAGTGAATAATCAATTGGCTTGCCTGCAGCAGAATCATTGGCTTGAACTGGTTTTTGCATCTGCTCATCGGCGTCAGTAATTTCGCTTTTAGAATAAAATGATTGTGCAAAACCCGGAGTGAATTTTAATTGCAGATCATTGGCGAGAATATTCCAGTGTTGATTTAACCCAGAAAAATCAAGCTCTCCTTGATCTAATTTTAGTTTTAAATCCCAGCCATTTTTAGCTGAAACGCTACCATCAAGGCTAATATTGTTAAGTAAAAAATAAGGGTTTTGAATATCTTCGAATCTTAAAGTTAACGCAAGTTCCGGTAACTTCTTGTCTTGCTCTGGCGTAAAGCTCGATTCAACACGTTTAACGAAACTAAGCCAGTCATCAAGTTTAAGCTGTTTAAAAGAAAGGTCGGCAACAAACTTGCCCGGATTAATATCGGGCACGCGATATTCAGAGTTATATAAAATTGCGCCGCCACTGTGCTCAACTTTACCGTCTAGATTTTGCCACCACCACCGGCTTTGTATTCCCTGCCAATTAATTTTTGCATTGGCGCTATTATCTGGAGCAAATTGCATTTGCATACTAAAAGGTGTTTTTTGCTTAACTTGTTTGGCAAATTGCGCGGGAAAATCTACCGTGAGTCCAACTAAATCACTGTCAACATTAACTAACAAAACACCGGGCTTATCGACTGGCGAAAAAATAAGTTCTGTATTAAACGCTGTTTCTCCGCTTAAAAACTGTGACCAAGCATTTCCTAAAACATCAGTTAAAGCTAGCTGGTTAAGCAAACCGTCTATTTTCACACTTAGCTCTGGCGAGCCTTCGCCTTTAGGTGACTCTACCGCAATAGTTAAAGGCGCAGAAAAATAATTAGCCTTAAGTTTGCTCGGTTTGATACCATCTTTATCAATTAAAATTTTGCCAGCTAACTCAGTAACCTTAAATCCACCGGCAATAATATAATTATCCTTTGTGAGCGGTTCAATCACACCGTCTAAACTTGTTATCTTAGACTCGCCTAAATTGATGTGCATTTTGGCTTTAGTTTTTATTTCGCCAAAAAAGTCAATGTTGTCTAAAGTTTCTGCTAAATCATTTAAGGTAGATCCATGTAAATAAGCCTGCCCCGAATTATTAATAGAGTTAGCATCAAAAAATAACTCCATAGGCGTGTGTTCAGCAGAAAAATCTTTAATAATTGCCTCAGCGGAATTTATTTTTACTTTTTCTGATGAGCCACTTAGTGCAGTTAAGTGCATGCCATTACCTTCAAATATTAAGTAGGCATCTAAATTTTTAACAACTGGCCATTGCGGAAGAAACTGATAATTCGCTTGGTTTAACCAAGCATGAATATTAAAGGTCCCAGAATTATCCTGGAACGGAAAGCGCTGTATAGGACCATGTAAAAGTGAGCTAACCCAACTCAGTTTTCCTGCCTGAACACTTTCATCAAGATAGCCTGTTAAAGAATCCGTCATTACTCCCACGGGCAAGTACTTAGACTTTTGAGCAACATCAACATTGTTTAGCTGAGAAGCTAGCGCGACTTGGAGCTCGCCATTTTCGGTAAAAAATCTGCCTCGAGTATTTAGCTCTAGATCGGTGTTTTTAAAATCAAAATTATTTATGGCAACTTGCAGATCATCTGCACTATTTTTTTCAACTGTTAGCGCCGCACTTAGCTCGCCAATGGTGAGCTTTTCTCTAAACATTGCCGGGTAGAAAAACTCAGCATCTGAGCTACTGAGTTTAATATGAGACTGTTTGTCGGCAACTAGCAAGCTACCTTCTAACTGGCTAATACTGGGAATACCTTTAATGGCGTCGCTTACTAGCCCATTAAATTTTAAAATCATTTCTGGCGCAGCCCAGCCGTTAGTTTCTTTTTTGAAGGTAGCCGCTAAATCGTTTATATTAAGGGCTAACAAGCTCGAGTCATCGACAAGTCCCTTAGTATCAAAGAGCTGCCACCACTGTGCTAAATTACTAAATTGCCAATCATGAGTAGCCACTCGCCATTCCGGTTGTTGTCGAGAATTACGTAAATAACTAATGCCTATTATCGGGAGCGTGACAGCTTGCTGCTCAGTCAACTTTAAACCTAAATCATGAAAGATAAGCTCGCCCGTATTTTGAGTTTTAAACGCCCAGTTAAAGTTTGCCTTAAATAGCTCAATTTTATTTTGATTTATAGCCTGTGCTTTAGGCTGCGCGCTTTGCTGATTAGATGAATTATTTTCTATTCCATTGGAAAGGTTTAATACCGTAGCCTCCCAATCTATATCCGTTAATTCAACCTCACCGCTAGCAGAATCCCAACGCCCTTGCTGCCACACTGCCCAGACTTGCCAATCAAGCTCGCCATGTTCAGGCTTTAATTGTGGGTAAGACTCAAAAATAGGCAACTGCTTTAGTTGAATTTGATTGCCTTTTAAATACACATTGGTATAGCTTGAGTCAGAAGAAGGTTCGCCATGCATTTCGGCGACGAGCTTTATGCTACCTGTTTTTTGATTAGCAAGTTCGCCTTGTATTTGGTGCACCTGAGGAAAGTTATTAACATTTAGCTGAGTGACCTGATACTCAAAAGATTTGCCAGCTAAAGTAACAAATTCGATTTGCGAATTAACTATTGCAATATCTTTTTGATTAAATAGAATATTAAAAACCTGATGGCTTATCTGGCTTATATCAATATTATTCTGTTGCTGATAGGGTTCAATTTTAAAACCTAAATTTCTATCAACTAAAAAGCGCAAATTCGCACCATGAACTTTAATTTTTTCAGTAACAACTTGCTGGTTAATAAGCGTATTTAAGCCATCAATAGAAAATTCGATTTGTGATGCACTAAATAGCTCTTCCGTAGTATCTTTAGCACTTAAAGAAATGTTATTAACATAAATGATAGGGCCGTGAGATTTCCATTCGGCCGTTAACAAGTCGATTGATAGATCGACCTGGTAGTGCGTTTCTACCCATTGAATTAAATCATCTTTAAAATAATTAATCTGCGGTAAGCTGACTCTTAGTAAAGTAAAAATAAGTGCAATTAAGATTATACTTGCCGCAATAAACAGCCATAGCTTATTAATAATATAAGCTAATGTTTTGCTAAACCAATGGCTATTTAATTTACTCACCTGCAATACTCAATGTTAGCTAACTAAAGCAACACAACATCAAATTGTTCTTGGGTATAAAGCCGCTCTGCTTGGAATCGAATAGGTTTACCAATCATGGACTCTAACTCGGCTAAATGAGAAGCCTCTTCGTCTAACATTCGATCAACAACGCCTTGCGTTGCAAGCACTAAATATTGACTCGCATCATAAGCTCTTGCGCTTCGATATAACTCTCTAAATATTTCATAGCAAATAGTTTGCGCCGTTTTAACGCTGCCTTTGCTATCACAGGTTGGACAAGGCTCGCATAAAATATGTTCCAAGCTTTCGCGGTTACGTTTGCGGGTCATTTGGACTAGTCCAAGTGACGACACTTCTGAAATATGAGTTTTGGCATGATCACGTTCAAGTGCTTTTTCTAAGGTTCGAATAACTTGACGCTTGTGCTCTTCTTCCTTCATATCAATAAAGTCGATAATAACAATTCCGCCTAAGTTCCGCAGCCGTAGCTGCCTCGCCAACGCTGAAGCGGCTTCTAGATTGGTTTTAAAAATAGTATCTTCTAAATTTCTATAACCGACAAAAGCACCGGTATTCACATCAATCGTTACCATCGCTTCGGTTTGCTCAATAATTAAATAACCGCCCGACTTTAGTTGGACTTTGCGGTGCAGCGCTTTTTCAATTTCATCTTCTACATTAAAAACATCAAACAGTGGACGCTCTCCACCATAAAGTTCGACACAAGGCTTTAATGCCGGCACAAATTGATCAACAAAATTAAGCAACCTTTGGTATACCGGTTCTGAGTCAATTCTAATTCGCTCGACATTTGCCGGAGCCAAGTCACGAATTAAACGCAGCGTTAAATCTAAGTCTTCGTGCACTAAACAAGGGGCTTTGGCTGCCTTTATATTGTTTCCAATGGTTTTCCAAAGCCGCGCTAAAAAATCGACATCGTGTCTGAGCTCTTCTTCTTTTGCTCCTTCGGCTGCAGTACGAATAATAAACCCCTGACCTTTTTCGGGTAATTCTGACTGAAGCAGACAATTTTTTAAGCGCTTGCGCTCAGTTTCGTCTTCGATTCGTTGCGAAACACCAATATGCGGATTGTCTGGCATCATCACTAAAAACCGCGAAGGAATGGTCAAGTGAGTAGTTAAGCGAGCTCCTTTGGTACCTAATTCATCTTTTATTACTTGAACGGTGATGGTTTGACCGTCATGTAACAACTCATTTATGTCTGGCGTGGTGATATTGTCGTTTTCTATTAGCTCAGTTTCAGATATTGGCAAAATTTCTGCGGCATGTAAAAATGCAGAGCGTTCTCGTCCAATATTAATAAACGCCGCTTGCATCCCCGGTAAAACGCGAATCACTTTACCTCGATAAATATTACCAACTAGCCCTCTGCTAGAAGCGCGCTCAATAAGTAGCTCTTGCAGCATGCCATTTTCGATCACAGCAGCCCGAGACTCTTGTGGGGTTACGCTAAATAAGATTTCTTCTTTCATTGGCTATTTCCTAAACAATCCTCAAGCAATTTAGCTGTCTCGTATAAGGGTAGCCCTACCACACCACTATAGCTACCTTGAATCGATTGAATAAAGCGCGCAGCGTTTCCTTGAATGGCATAACTGCCTGCTTTGTCAGCTCCCTCACCAGAAGCGATATAGTTAACTATGGTAGCATCAGTAATCTCACCAAAAGTGACCTGAGTGATACTATTCACCACTTTAGAGCGACTGTTCGCACGCGCGCATACGCTCGTAATCACCTGGTGAGTTTGCCCACTGAGAGATTGTAGCATTTGCATTGCTTGGGCATCATTCTTTGGTTTACCAAGAATTTTCTGGTTCAATATTACGCTAGTATCAGCGCCTAAAATAATGCAACTAGCGGGGTTAACCCCCTGTTTTAATAAGTCGTTCTCTCCCGCACAGGCCTTTTCTTGCGCCATACGCGAAACATAATCTAACGCAGATTCGCTGGGGTTAACTGACTCGTCAATATCCACGTTAAGACTCTCAAACTGCACCTTAATTTGAGTGAGTAGCTCTTTTCTTCTAGGAGATTGAGAAGCAAGGTAAACTTTTCGCTCGGGTTGCTCCGGCATGACTAAATCGTCCCTTTATTGTCTTAGTGAAAAAATTACTAGGTTATAAGCCCTTTTTTAACAAGACTTACGTCGAATATCTCTTAATAAAATAAAAACCCATGGCCAAAAAACCATCGCACCAAACAGCGGCAACCAGTAACTTAATTGGAAACTCACCGGCTCTACCAAACCATTAAGATTAAACACAATCAAACGATGAATTCCAACAATAACCGCTACATTAAGGGCCTGTTTCCAACGAGGAAATAGTCTTAAACGGTGATATAAGGCTTGTATTAAAAAGGCGACCACAGCCAACGACAATGCATTAATTCCAAACAATGAACCATTTAACACATCGACAAATAAACCCAAAATCCAGCCGCTTACCACACCGATACGATTAGGTAACGCCATAACCCAATAAATTAATACCACTACAACCCAGTCGGGCATAATCACATCAATCATTGATGGCAGTGGCATAGCGTCCATTAATAAAGCGACCGCAAAGGTCATAATAATGACAAATCCACCCTTAGAGTCAGCTTTTTGGCTCATTACCCACCTCCTGAGCTCTTTCTGACCAAATGAGTAGTACCATGGATGACTGTGCTAACTTCGCCATTGGCGTCGCTTGGACGCGAGCAAAAGGTGCGCTGGGATCATTTTCAATAGAAGAAACGGTGGCAACAGGGTAACCATCAGGAAACTTTTGACCTAAGCCTGAACTGAGTAGTAAATCGCCTACTTTAATATCGGTAGTATCAGGTACAAATTGCAATTCTAATAAGTCAATCCGCCCTGTACCCACCAATGTTGAACGAACCCCATTCCGATTAACCCGCACCGGGATAGCGTGAGTGGCATCGGTAATCATTAATACTCTAGCGTAAAGCGGTGCAACCTCGACCACTTGGCCGACAATACCGTATGCATCGATGACTGTTTGCCCTTCGAAAACATCGTGTACGCTGCCCTTGTTAATTAAAAAATTAAGACTAAAAGGGTCACTATCAATTTGAATAATTTCTGCAACTAGCTTTTTATCAAACCACTTATTTTCGGTACCCAGTAGGTTTCTTAACCGCGCATTTTCAGCTTGCAGCCCAACTAGCGTTTGTAATTGTGACTTTAAAATAAGCGACTCATCTTTTAAGCGGGCATTCTCTTGGCGTAATTGACTGCGTGAGACTAAGTTCTCTCCGCCCCAAGCGAAGAACTCACCAGGAATGTCGGCTAAATAAACAATGGGAGTAATAAAAGTCGCGATCCCGTTACGTAACCATTTAAGATGCTGCTCGTGGTGATCAACAAACATTAATATACTCGAAAGCACCACGACAATAAAAAGCCGTGTGGTATGCGAAGCGCCTTGCGAGAATAAAGTTTTAATTACGACAGCCTTATTGGTAAGCAGTTGAATTTATAAGATTTTTGTTATTTTATCTCAGTCAACAAGCAATATTCAACGGGAAACAGCTTTCAATCAAAGATAAACCATTAAAAAACTAACTAATCACTCAGTTTTTCAATAATGACTTGCGCTTGAGCGAGGTTTTTTTCGTCACTAATGCTTAAATGAACGCGGCAATTTCCCCAACTCGCGAGCTTTTCGCGGGTTGTCTCGTGTAATAGGATACTCGGTTTGCCAAGCTCATCATTAACTACTTCAATGTAGGGCAAACTGACGCCTTCAGCGACACCAGTTCCCATTGCTTTAGCAAATGCCTCTTTAGCCGCAAAACGTTTTGCTAAATAACGGGCTCTTAGTTTTAAATTACGATAAACAACTAATTCATTAGGGTGCAAAATTTTTTTCGCAAAAAGCTCGCCATGTTTATCGATTGAGCTCTGAACTCGCTCAATTTCACACAGGTCAATCCCTATGCCTAATATACTCATTGGCGGGCTGCCAACATAATTGACTTCATATCACTTACCGCTTTGTGTAGCCCACTAAATACGGCCTGAGAAATAATGGAATGTCCAATATTAAGCTCGTAAATATCCTTGATCGCGGCGACTTCTGCAACATTATGATAATGCAACCCATGTCCAGCGTTTACCATTAGTCCGAGGCTTTTAGCATGCTTCACCCCTTCTTCAATTAGAGTCAACTGGGCTTTACGCTCAGATTCTGTTTTCGCTTCGGCATAATGTCCAGTGTGAATCTCAATAAAAGGCGCGCCTACTTTGTGAGCCATATCAATTTGTTCGGCTTGCGCGTCAATAAACAAAGATACTTGAATTCCTTGCTCGCCTAATTCATCGCAAGCGCTTTTAACCTTATCATAGTTTGCAACCACATTAAGGCCACCTTCTGTTGTTAATTCTTCGCGTTTTTCTGGTACTAAACAAACAAACGCTGGCTGGGTCTTTTTGGCAATAGCGAGCATTTCTGAAGTGACGGCCATTTCAAAGTTTAATCGAGAATTAATACATTCTCTAACTAACTCTACATCTCTATCTTGGATATGACGACGATCTTCGCGCAAATGAATAGTAATTCCATCAGCTCCAGCTTGCTCTGCGACCAAAGCAGCCTGAACAACTTGCGGATAATCAACGCCTCTGGCTTGACGTAAAGTTGCCACATGATCGACGTTTACACCTAAATAGATTGGATTTTTAATGCTCATGTTACTCAACTCTTCTGTTAAATTCTTGGTATTCAATTAGTCGCGAATATGTTGCCACATTTTTCGGCTCTGTAAAGGTCTATTCCCAATAACTTGACGCAATAACAGCTGCATAACTAACTTACTTTCCGTTGCAATTTTTGTACTAATTTGGTTATTCGCAAGCCCAATAATTGCGGCTCCAGATACAAGGTTGCCGCGCAAAGGCGCCGCAGTCAATTGAAACCCACTATCGGGAAACAGCTGATAAAAACATTCGGCGTTTATCGGCTTTCCTTGCGTGTCAAAATTAAAGTCGGGGGCATGTCCAAGTTGTTTTAATAAGTACATTTCAAAGCGCCGCAACTGCCCATGTAACTCTTCTAACTCTTGTGTAGTACTTAACGCGATCAGCGTTTCTTTGTAAGCCCCAAATACCTCGGGAAATTCTTGTTGCTCTGGCAAACAGCGAGTTAAAAGCTCATTGCAATAGTAGCCACACGCCATTGCTTTTGGGGCATTGACAAAAGTATTGGTTAACAATAATTCGCTAGCATCAACCTGGGTTATGGTTTTTAAGTTACCCCGTCCAGCCAATACGAAATTCAGTAAATTAAACGGTTGCAGTAGCGCTTTACGCGCTTGTGATTTTTTACTTTTAATGCCTTTACCAATAGCGCTAATAAAACCGTAATCTAAAGTAAAAAGCTGTAATGTTAAACTATTCTCTTGAAATGCTCGTGAGTGAAGTACAAAACCTTGGGTTTCAATAGCAGTTTGGCTCATAAGCGTGTGGTTAACTTAGCGTAACAAAAGTAGATCGTTGCAACAGCGTTCACTATTGGTCGTTTTCATCAAACCCTAAGGAACGCAAGGCTCTTTCATCATCAGCCCAGCCGTCCTTAACCTTTACCCAAAGTTCCATATAAATTTTTTGGCCGAACAAACGCTGCAAATCGGCTCTAGCGTCTGTACCTACCTGCTTTAATCGTGACCCGCCTTTGCCTATCACGATAGATTTTTGTCCATTCCTTTCAACTAGAATAAGTCCGTTAATATGAATAGTGCCTTTTTCATCGGTTTTAAACTGCTCAATTTCTACGGTAATTGAATAAGGCAGTTCGTCACCTAATTGGCGAATAAGCTTTTCACGGATTATTTCTGCAGCTAAAAATCGCTCACTTCGATCAGTGTAATAATCTTCTGGAAAGACAAAATCTCCTTGCGGCATCGCATTAGCAAGATAGTTTTTTAAAGCCTCAACTTGCTGACCTTTTAGCGCTGAACCGGGAATAATTTCAACAAAATCATGCTTGCTTGCCAGGGATTGTAACTGTGGCAACAGTGCTTCTTTATTAGCTAGTTTATCAATTTTATTAATAAACAGTACCACTGGGCGCTTCGCTTCTTTAATGTGCTCTAACACTAGCTGATCATCTTCGGTCCATTTTTCTGGCTCAACGACAAAAACAACAATATCGACGTCAGCAATGGTACTAGACGCAGCTCTATTCATTAACCGATTAATTGCGCGCGCTTCTTTTCGGTGAAGCCCTGGTGTGTCCACATAAATCATTTGAGTGGAGTCAAATGTGTCAATCCCTAAAATTCTGTGACGGGTGGTTTGCGGCTTACGTGAAGTAATACTCAGCTTTTGCCCAAGGAGATTATTCAATAATGTCGACTTGCCAACATTGGGCCGCCCAACAAAAGCGACAAAACCACAATGTGGACTATTTTTCGACTGATTCATTATTAATTTTCTCCAAAATTTTTGCGGCAGCGGCTTGCTCTGCTTTACGCCGACCAGACCCTTCGCCTTCGGCTTGTAATGATTGATAACTCACATGACAATTGACCCAATAAGTTTTCGCATGATCTTTACCATTAGAGCGAACGACTTCGTAAACGGGTGTGTCAAAGTTACGTGCTTGTAACCATTCTTGGAGTTGTGTTTTAGGATCTTTTTTGGCCATATCTAGCGATAGAGCCTGTATTCTTGATTGGTACAAATTTAAAATAAACTGTCGTGCAGTTTCAAAACCATTATCTAAATAAACCGCACCAATGATCGCTTCAAAAGCGTCGGAAAGAATAGAGGCTCGTCGGAAGCCACCACTTTTCAATTCGCCGCTGCCTAGTCTTAAAAAATCACCTAATTGTAATTCTTGCGCGATTTCAAACAGGGCTTTTTCTTTTACCAAAAAAGAACGTAAACGACTCAGTTGCCCTTCGTCAGCTTCTGCAAACTGAGTAAATAGCTGATCAGCTATTACCGCACCTAAAATTGCATCACCTAAAAACTCTAAGCGTTCGTTATGCTCGTTTGACGCAGAACGATGCGTCAATGCTGTATCTAATAAAGCGGTGTCTTTAAACTGGTAATTAAAGCGTTTTTGAAGAATTTTTAGGTTTGGTAAGATTGCCATAAATGTGTTCTAACTTCCTTTGCGCCTAACTTCTTCTTCAAACTCAATTAATATATAAATGTTGCTCATGAAATTTTCTTTCTTAGAATATTTTATGACAATATATTTTTCTCCAGACTTTTCTCTCATCACTTTAAATGCGTCTTTTTCGAAGCCGCGTACACTATCAATATTTAAGCGTTTTTGTACATTAGTGTAGATTTGTTTTGGTGTCATTTCTTTAAAATTAGCTTGATTAACAATATTCTGCATGGAGCTAGTAATGACATTATGCTCCAAATAAATAGGAATCATTTTAAACGCTAGCATGCCGAAAAACACAATAACAAATATCAGCATTAACTTGGTCCACATGGTAGACCCCTGTTGCTTAGATAGCTTGTTAAGATGACTTTGAGACAATAAGTTATTATTCATTTTTTTAATTCCTCAAGCATTCCATAGGTTAACCATTAGCATAGCACAAAAGAGCAGATTCTTTTTAATCGCATTTTATAACTATTCAATAGCACCTACTCGTGAAAAGTCTACGCCAGTAGGCACCCAGCCAAAATATTTATTTTGAATATCAAAATCTAAGTGCAACCAAATAGCAACAGCTTCACCGACTAAATTTTCTTCTGGAACAAAATTTGTCCCTTCCCAAAAGCGGCTATCATGACTATTGTCTCGATTATCACCCATCATAAAGTAGGATTTCTCAGGTACCGTGAAACGGTAATCAAATGCTCTTCCATAACGATCTTGGTGGAGTACTTGCGGGTTATTGAGAATATGGTGACTTTCGCCATTAACACTTTCTACATATTCATAGTTATTACGCTCTGTTCCCGTCTCTGGGTTTCGGTCAATATAAAATGGCCCTTCAACTTTTTCCTTCTTAAAGTGTATTTTACCCGGACACTCTTCATCCGCAGACTGATTGCAACGCGGTATAACGTATAGTTCCTTGTTAGCGGTGTAAACGACCGTATCACCCGGTAGCCCGATAACACGTTTGATGTAATCTTCGTGCGGCCAGTTAGGCGCTTTAAAAACAGCGACATCTCCACGCTCTGGCAGGCCAATATTAACCACTTTTTTGGAATTAACTGGCAACCTTAAACCATAGTTATACTTATTAACTAAAATAAAGTCGCCTTCTGTCAGAGTGGGCTTCATTGATGCAGATGGAATTTGGAAAGGCTCGTATAAAAAAGAGCGCAGCACTACTATAAATAATAAAATAGGAAAGAAAGATTTAGCATAGTCTACATGAATAGGTTCTTGCGAAACTGCCTTTAAGGCCTCTTCTGCAGGCTCACTGGTTTGCTCATAAAGCTTAGCAATTGCTGCTTTACGTTTTTTACCTGCAGTTAAGCTATCGATTAACCAAATAATTCCAGACACGGCGGTTAATAAAACTAAAATTAATCCGTAATAACTACTCATTAAATCAATATTCCTTAAAAGTTAAAGTCACAAGCTTAAGTTAACCCTTTTTAAATGGTTACTCTTTACCCACCTGTAATACAGCTAAAAACGCTTCTTGCGGAATTTCGACTCGTCCAACTTGCTTCATACGTTTTTTACCTGCTTTTTGTTTTTCAAGTAATTTACGTTTCCGGCTAACGTCACCACCGTAACATTTCGCAGTGACATTTTTGCGCAACGCTTTAACGGTAGAGCGGGCAACAACGTGATTGCCAATAGCTGCCTGTATTGCTACTTCGAACATTTGGCGAGGAATAAGTTCACGCATTTTATCAACTAGCTCTCTCCCGCGGTATTGAGCTTGATCTTTATGCACAATAATTGCCAATGCATCCACTTTATCACCGTTTATTAGTACGTCTAATCGCACTAATTCAGCCGCTTGAAAACGAATAAAGTTATAATCTAGAGAAGCATAGCCGCGACTCACTGACTTTAATCGGTCAAAAAAGTCTAACACCACTTCATTCATAGGTAAGTGATAAGACAACGCCACTTGCGTTCCCACATACTCCATTTTGGTTTGCACACCACGTTTTTCAACACACAGGGTAATAACACTGCCCAAATGCTCTTGGGGTACAAGAATATTAGCTTCAACGATAGGCTCTCTCATTTCTTCAATAGCCCCTGGCTCGGGTAACTTTGAAGGGTTATCAACGTAAATGGTCTCGCCTTTTGCTGAAATAACTTCAAAAACTACCGTTGGTGCCGTTGTAATTAAGTCAAGATCGTATTCGCGCTCTAAACGCTCTTGAATAATTTCCATATGCAACATACCTAAGAAGCCACAGCGAAAGCCAAATCCTAGCGCCTGCGAGTTTTCTGGTTCGTAAAATAAAGACGCGTCATTCAAGCTCAGCTTGGCTAAAGCATCTCGAAATGCTTCATAGTCGTCTGATGAGACCGGAAATAAGCCCGCGTATACTTGCGGCTTCACCTTTTTAAAGCCAGGTAGTGCTTTATCGGCTGGGCTCTTAGCAAGAGTTAAAGTATCACCTACTGGCGCGCCTTGAATTTCTTTAATACCAGCAATAACGTATCCAACTTCACCGGCTCTTAGCTCCGGTAAATCATGTCGTTTTGGCGTAAAAATACCAACAAAATCAACTAAGTGGCTTTTAGCGGTGGACATAACCTGCATTTTGTCGCCTTTTTTCAAAGTCCCTTGAACAACCCGAACTAAAGAAACAACACCTAAATAGTTATCAAACCACGAATCAATAATCAGCGCTTGCAAAGGGGCATCACAGTCGCCCACTGGAGCAGGTACTTTGGCGACTAACTCTTCTAAAAGCTCATTAATCCCAACCCCCGTTTTTGCGCTACATTGCACAGCGTCCATAGCTTCTAGACCAATGATGTCTTCAATTTCTTGGGCTACTCTATCTGGGTCTGCTTGCGGTAAATCAATTTTATTTAAAACAGGAATTACTTCTAAATCTTGTTCAATGGCGGTATAACAGTTGGCTAAAGTTTGCGCTTCGACTCCTTGCCCGGCATCCACTACCAACAGCGCACCTTCGCATGCTGCTAATGATCGTGAAACTTCATAGGAAAAATCAACGTGTCCAGGCGTGTCGATAAAGTTTAACTGATAGGTGTTACCATCGTTTGCTTTGTACTCTAAAGTAACACTCTGGGCTTTTATCGTTATGCCTCTTTCTCGCTCTAAGTCCATAGAATCAAGGACTTGCGCAGACATTTCTCGCTCAGTTAAGCCACCGCACACTTGAATTAAGCGATCGGAAAGTGTCGACTTACCATGGTCGATATGGGCAATAATAGAAAAGTTTCGAATAAATTGGGTATAGGACATATAACGCTGTTTTGCCGAGTTTCAAAAAGGCACGAATTGTACCCTATTTTAGCTAAAAGTTGTGCTTTTATGTGTAAAATATTGCATCTGTTGGCTTTATTTAGGCTTAGTGAGCGCAGCGTTGCCGCTTCACTTAAGCCTTTACCTTATCGAGCCTCGCGATTGTTCGGCAAGGCTGACCAACATTGGCTATTTAGAATAACCTAACTGTCCTGAAAATTAGCGCTATTCAGAGCCAAGTGAACTAGGCCTGATTATTGTTGGCGATTCACATTATTGACGCAACGCTCTTAGCATCCAAGCGGTTTTTTCATGAATTCGCATACGGTCAGACACCAGCGCAGCGCTTGACTCATCGTTTGCCTCTTGCGCTAACATTAAGACCTTTCGGCATGTTTTGACTACTTGCTCGTGGCTTTTAGTTAATATGTCCACCATTTCAGTTGCTTCTGGTACGCCTTCTACCTCGTCAATAGAACTAAGCCTAGCAAACTCTTTATAAGTACCCGGTGCGGCTACATCTAAAGTTCGGATTCTTTCAGCAATATCGTCTACCGCGACAGCGAGTTCTGTGTAATGTTCCTCAAACATTAAATGGAGCTCTCTAAACTGTGGCCCGGTGACATTCCAATGAAAATTATGGGTTTGCAAATACAATGTGTACGAATCAGCTAACAAAGCTTTCAGCTCTTGTGCTATTGATAAGCGATTAGACTCATTAATTCCAATATCGATAGTGCTCATAACTCACTCCTTTTCAATGACTAGCGAGCTCAATTGCTCGACTAAATATCAGTATACGCAGTTACACTCAAACTAAAACAAGATTTGCTTTTGACTATGCGACCAATTGAATTTGGCTAATTGATAAAGCCGAGTAATCTAGATAAAAAGCATCTAAATAGTAAAGGGATACAAATTAGTAAAAGTTTATGAATTTGTAAAAGGTTATGAATTAACAACCGATGATGCTCAAAGTAGGCAATTGCTTAATAGTGGGATATAGTGTTGTTGGTCTTTAAAATCAGATAATAAGTATCAATAATCAAGGAGCTTCACCATGCTAAAGAAAATGATATTCACGCTGCTTATGTTATGTTGCCTTAAAGTTAATGCCAACGAAACCATTGTCTTAGAACTTTATAATGACAAAGGACTAATGGGCAAACAAATCACTCAAATGAATGGCCCCAACAGCTTAACCAGTAGCACAGAATTAAGTTGGAATAATCGCCGCTTAAACACTCAAGAAAATTATGTATTTAATCAAAAAGGTTTTCCAGTAGAAGTTAAGATTAGCGGCATTTCCGCTTTTGGCGCACCAGTTGAAGAATACTTTAAAATTGAAGACGGTGTAGCAACTTGGAATAGCCGTGCAGATGAAGGCACAGCGGACATTTCAGAAAAGCAATTTTATATTGCTGTTGATGGCATTAATAATACAGCGCTTGTTAAAGCGCTACTTAATTCACCATTTAATCAAATTGATCTGTTTCCTTCCGGGCGCGCAGAATTACATAAAATTACTGAAACGGAAGTCACTAAAGACGGGAACAAACAAACCGTCTATTTATATGCCATTTCAGGCATTGGAATGACGCCACAGTTTTATTGGTACGACCAAAACTCACACCTATTTTCTATCAATATTGGCGGTTTTATTAAAGGGATCCAGCAAGGCTGGGGAATGGACACTTTTCAGCAGCTTAAAGAAATTTCTGACAAAGCAGAGCATGAGTATTATAAAGAACAATCTGCGCAGTTAACCCATCATGTTGATACCCCCATTTTGTTTAAGTCAGCCAATGTGGTTGATGTAGAAAATAAAAAGCTGCTAGAAAACTACGACGTATTAGTCAGTAATAATAAAATTAAAAAGGTAGCTCAAAATATTAAAGCGCCAAACAACGCCAAAGTAATTAACGCTAAAGGTAAAACTTTAATTCCTGGACTTTGGGATATGCACGGCCACCTTTCTAAAACACAAGGGTTTAACTATTTAGCGGCTGGTGTCACTAGCGTTAGAGACATAGGAAATAGCCCTGCCAACATGGAGGAAATTAGCAAACTCTATCAAGAAGGCTACTTAGGAACTCATGTTTATAAAGCAGGATTTATTGACAAACAAAGTGAGTACTCTGCGGGTAATGGTATAACCGTAAACTCATTACAAGAGGCAAAAGATGCTGTCGACTGGTATGCCGATAGAGGTTACATTCAAATAAAAACTTATTCGTCCATGGATCCAAAATGGATGAAAGCGTTAGCAAAACACATTCATAAACGCGGGTTAAGATTAAGTGGCCATATACCAGCCTTTATGTCTGCTCAGCAAGCAGTCGAAGCAGGCTTCGATGAAATTCAGCACATCAATATGTTATTTCTTAATTTTTTGGGCGGAGATAAAATTGATACCCGGCAGCGATTACGTTTTACTTTAATTGGCGAAAAGGCTAAAGATTTAGATCTCAATAGTCCAGAAGTTAAAAAGTTTGTAAAAATGCTCGCAAAAAAAGATATTGAAGTCGACTTAACGGTCTCAACCTTTAACAGTTTGTTGTTAACAAGAGACAAGCAAATTGATCCTGAGTACGCCAATATTGCCGAACATTTACCGCCAGCATTTCAACGTTCACTAAAAACTGCCACTATGAAAATAGCGAACCCAGAAGAAGATGCTTCTTACCGTGCTGCTGGCGATGCCTTATTAAAAATGACGAAGTTATTGTTTGATAATGGCGTGCCTATTATTCCAGGCACAGATGCTCACACAGGCTTTACCCTACTCAGAGAATTAGAGCTTTACTCTATGGCCGGCATACCCAACATCGATGTGCTAAGAATTGCGACACTTCAATGTGCTAAAGTTGTTGGCCAAGCGGATAAAACAGGATCAATCAGTGAAGGCAAATATGCTGACTTGGTATTAATTGACGGAAATCCACTACAAGATATTGCCGACTTGCGTAAAGCGGCATTAGTGTTAAAAGGCGATAAATTATACCAACCGGAAAAAATTTATAACAGCTTAGGTGTAAAACCATTTACCGAAAGTATTGAGCTATAATTTACCGCTCTAACAAAAAAGGCTTTGATTTTAATCAAAGCCTTTTTTATATTACCGCTAAGGTATATTCACTTAAATCCGTTCGACACTTTTAAGTTTTTGCATCAATATTAATACTAACAACGAATTAAATTTTAAACACACTGATCAATTCAGATAACTTATGAATATCTTCTCGCTGTAAGCGAGTACCGTCTTGCACTTTAACAATTTGCTCCGCGGTTTCATTTGCAAGCTCTCTTATTGCAGCAGCTCTTTGGGTAATTTCATCTGAGGCTTTAGCCTGCTCGTCAGTTGAGTTAGCAATTTCAGATGATTGTACTTTAATTTCTGCGATTGCTTGCGCGATGCTTTCTAAAACCGTTTGCACTAACAATGACTTATCAACACCAATTTGCGCATGCTCTTTACCGGTTTGCATAGCGTCAACTGCGCTAGCAGCATTTTTTTGCAGTCCTTCAATAATGTGCTGAATAGACTCTGTTGATTCTTGCGTACGGCTAGCTAAAGAGCGAACTTCGTCAGCAACAACCGCAAAACCTCTGCCTTGTTCACCGGCTCGTGCCGCTTCTATTGCTGCGTTTAATGCTAGCAAATTAGTTTGTTCAGCAATACTTCTAATGACTTCTAAAACCTCACCAATTTTAGCGCTATCACTATTTAAGTCATCGACAACGGTCGATGCATTGGTAACGGTTTCCGCTAGTGTTTGAATACTACGAGAGGCTTCGTCGACAACTTTAACGCCTTTAGATACCTGTTGATCGGCTTCATCAGCTGAACGTCTCGCGGACTCAGAGTTTGCAGAAACACTAGTCACTGAATAACTTAACTCTTCCGCAGAGGTTGCAACTAAATCTGTAGCCTCTTTTTGTTGTTGCGCTTTATGGGTCGTTGCATTAGTTATTTGAGTTACGTTCTCTGCACTTTCATAGAGCTCATCAACGGTTTCTTTATTTCGCGAAATCAACTGATGAATGCGATCGATAAATAAATTAAATTGATGGGCGAATTGAGAAACTTCGTTACCCCCTTCCTCTTCTATACGCTTGGTTAAGTCACCTTCGCCATGAGCAACGTCATAAATCGCATCAAGTACTCTTTTTAATGGTTTGGTTATACGTGCACTAACTCCCCAAATGACGGCACAAATCACTAAAATAATGACTAAGTTACTCAACACCGCAGCTTTTACACTTTCATAAAATGGCGCTTCATAAACTTCAGTCGAAACAATTAGTCCCGCCATCCACTCCATTTCTGGTGACTCTAGTGCGATATCGTCAAACGCAACTAAGTGAGGCTTACCTTTCCAAGTTACTTCAACGATTCCGCGTGGTTTTAAACTTATTTCTCTTTGCAGTTGCGCGAAACCACTTGAGTTAGGCAGTACTAAGTCCACGTCGGCAATATTAGAGTTGGCTTTAACAATTTCTGGATCAGCGGGAAAAACAATAATGCGGCCATCTTTATTAATAATAAAGGGCTCTCCCTGATCTTTGTATTTGAGCTGTGACGCAACATCTTCGCGAATTGTAGACAGCAAGATATCAACTCCCGCAATACCGATAAGCTCACCACTGGCGCTGTACACGGTACGTTTTATCGACGAAAGTATCGATTTATCAATTAAGTCGACTTCTGGCTGGGTTATAAATAATTTGTTTTTACCTACCGCAACAGGCCACCAGGGACGTTTGCGAGCATCATATGGAGCATCTGCTGAGCCTGCATAACGCTGATTACTACTATCAAAATATTCTCCGGTATGCGCACTCGCAAAGAAAAACGCTTTCGCTGCCGGATCTCTGGCTTCTAAGTTTCTAAACATACTAATTATACGAGGGAAACCTTGATCGCTAGAAAGATCTTTTCCGCGCTGTTTATAAGCGCTAAACCAATCAATCACAAATGGCGACGATAGCATGCCTTCGACGACCTCGGATCTTTTACTAATAAAGCTTTCAATTTTGTTAGACTGCAAAGCTAAAGAGCTTGCAAGCCCCTGTTCAACAGATTCTCTGGTTTCATCAGCCACTTTATTTAAGTAAACCAACGAAGTAATTACCAATATCACAACCAATGAAAAGGTTAAAACAATGGTGAGTTCAGTGCGAATGGATTTAAAGTTAAACATATTCAAAACTTCTCTTTATATAATTAGTATTTAGAAGGGAGAAATAGCAAAGCAATTGGTGCGGCTATACTGCCGAAGAGCTAACTCAAAACCTCAGTAGCTAACAAATTTCGCCTTACTTGAATATAGGAAAGTTTTCTCAGAATCTCAAACTTTAAGGTCTTTTTATTCTATTAAATTTAATATTTGCTCGCGATATTGGGGAATTAACCGAGAAGTGCGATAAAAACCTAAAGAAGGCCGAGTAAAAGCTTGTTTATCAAGCCGGTTAAGTATGTGTAGTGCCAAGTTTTCGGCTTCAATATCTGGGTTGTTATCTGCTTGATAGAGATATTGCTCCGCTAAGTATTCAGGGTAGGCAACTCGATTAGGTGCCACTGGAGAGCAACCGGTTAAAATTGCTTCTTGTACACTCAAACCTTGAAAATCATGTAAAGCCGAAGAAATACACAAGTCAGACTGTTGTAAAATATTAATATAGTCTTGGCGGCTTTTTTGATATCCCCAATGAGCAATAACCGATTTAAGTTCACTTTCAGCTTGATAAAAACATTCGGGTATTTGTCTAAAAGCTTGACCTAGCACACTTAATCGTAAACTCACTCCAGCGTTAATTAACAGATTCATCGCCGCAAAAAAAACTTCAGGCTGTTTGTCATATTCCCAGCGGTGATTCCACACCACTTTAAGCGGACGTTCAGCGGAACCAATCCGGTAATCACTCTGTTGCGCTTTAGTTGATAATTGCGCAGAAACTTGTTCATTTAATGGCACCGGCAAAACTAACATTTTAGCTTTAAGTTGTTGTAACCAGCCCCTAGGCGGCTTTTGTGGTAGCTTCTTAAATAATTGATTAACGCCTTCCCAAAAGCTGTTTAAGTTAAACTGACTGTTAAATACGACTTTATCTGCACAAAAAGCCGCATATAAACTTGTTAACTGTGCATTCAGAATATTCGGCTGTGCTCTATCGAGCGGGTATACAAATTGATTTTCATGAAAATAAAGTAAAGTAGGAATATTACAGAGCTTAGCTTTAAAGCCTCTTAAACTAGCCAAATCAACCATGGACGTAGCTATAATTAGGTCGTAATCAAGCGCTAGCAATTCAGCATGCTCTGTGGCAATAGATAAACTACTACCTCTCACTCGCCAAGCAAAGTCACGCGGCGGTAAGGCAATTTGGGTCCATTCAAACTCGCTCAATTGCTCGGCAAGCAGCTTACGCCAATAGGCATGACTCGCAGCATCATAACCTGATAATAGTAAAATTCGCTTTTTAGAAGTCATTTTTGGATTTGCCTAAGCTTAACTATTGCGATAAAACATTTTAATTTCAAGCGGTTAATTGATGAAACATATCACAACCACTATAATAACGTGGCTAATAATTAAAGGATAGTCATTAAGCTACAAGTATACTAGCGCTAAAATAAATATATAAAGTAACCGATTTAACCTTTCACTTATAAAAAATGAAAGCCAATAAAGTTAACCAAGGAGAGTTCATGGATATTTCGTCTGAGTCGATTTCAAATATTATTACCACCTATGTAATTCCATATAGTATAAATTTCATTTTCGCAATTCTTATATTTTTAGTGGGTAAGTTTGTTGTTAAAAACCTCACTAAACTCGTTGGAAAAATATTAACCAAAGCCAAAGTTGATCCGGTACTTGTCAGCTTCACTCGGGGAATTGTTCGTAGTTTATTAATGCTATTTGTGATTATAGCTGCGGTTGGAGAATTAGGAGTTGATACCACTTCACTAGTCGCTATTGTAGGTGCCGCCGGTTTAGCAATTGGTTTATCGTTACAAAGTTCATTACAAAACTTTGCCTCAGGAGTGATGATAATTACTTTTAGACCGTTTACTGCAGGCAATTTTGTCGATATTGCCGGTGTTGCGGGTACAGTAGAAAAAATCAGTATTTTCTCCACCATTCTAAAAACTGGCGACAATAAAGAAATTATTATTCCAAACGGAAAAATCTACGGTGACGTGATCATTAATTATTCAGCTAAGCCAACTCGTCGTGTCGATATGGTTTTTGGAATTGGTTATGACGATGACTTAAAAAAAGCTAAGCAAATTATCACAGATATTCTAGCTGAAGATGAACGAGTTTTAGCAGAGCCTGCGCCATTGGTCGCGGTAGCAGAGCTTGCCGATTCTTCTGTTAATTTTAATGTTAGACCGTGGGTAAATTCGGCTGATTATTGGTCGGTATATTATGACTTACACGAAAAAATTAAACTTAAATTTGATGCAGAGAATATTTCTATTCCCTACCCTCAAATGGATATTCATATGAACAAACTCAACTAGTTTAATCTGATCTAACCTATCCTAATCAATCTAACCAAATCAATCTAACTAAACAAGGCGATAATAATATCGCCTTGTTTCTGTTAATAATATGTTCGCATCAGTCAGACACACTTTCAACTAGCATATTAATTAATGCGTCTACTTCAATTAAAGCACTCATATAATCTACTACCATACCTGCGAACCAAGGTCTTCGTGATGACTTTTCTGCCCAACGTACATCGTTATGGGTAAGGTTTTTGGCGTCACCAACAGAATGGCAGGCTAAAGCCCAGTTCGAATCATCTAATAAAATAATATATTGATATTCTTGCGTTTTATCGACAGCTTGCTCTGGCATTAAATACTTTTGAGTATCAATAACCATTAAGCTGCCTCTTTCATTAGGAACTAATCCGATAAACCAATCTGGCGTTCCCACCATTGGAGTTATATCTTGCACACTAATTTTAGATATGCCGCCTAATTTAATTAATGGAACGGCTAGAGGCAGTTTTCCGACTTTAAAAATAAGCGTTTGAAAAACTTCGGGCAAAAAGTCTTTAGCTTTTTCTGGTTGGCGTTCGACAAAAGTAGCTTGTTCGACTTGAACTTGCTGCTCTTCACTGATTATTGCTTGATTTTTAAGGGTAGTTTTATCTGCCGTTGAATGGTCGCTCTCAGGTAATGTTTTAAACGCAATTCTAGCTAATAATTTTTCAACCGTTTTTAAACGCTGGTCAGGTGATTCTTGTGAAAGTGGCGCACTATCGGTTTGAGGGTTGGGTTTTGGTAAATAATCTCCCACTAAAGATTCAGTTTCTTGGTGCGAAGTTTTGTTTGACGCGTACTGATTTAAAGCGTCTTGCGCTGGTTTCTTGTCGGCTTTCTTTGCTGCAGAAAGGTCTGCTCGGTGGTCGATATTTTCGTCTGGATGCTCTTTTAAATAAGTTTGTTCTTTCTCTTGGGTTATCAACGCATCCCACTGCTTTAACTGCTCTTCTTCTGGCGCTTCTTGTGCTAGTTCAGTTTGCTCTAGTGACCTTCGCCCGTCAGAGGTGTTATTTACGGCTGCATTTTCTAACGGCGGATTAGGCTGTGAATGCACTTTAGGTGCTGGTTCCGATTCTGCGCTTACTGATGGGTTTTCTGGCACTGATTCAGGATTAAGCTTATCACCATCATTAACTTTTAATTGAGACTCATTAAGGTCTTTTGAAAGAGATAAATCTGAACTGGCTTTCGAGTTTTCACTACTCGTTTTAACAGCGCCGGTATTACTTTCGCTAGTTTTATCTTGGCTAGTTTTATCATCATTAGCCTCAATGACTTTTATTTTTTGGCGTATCGGGTGAACATTGGAATTATCCACCAATAAGAACTCAACATACTCTTCGAGTATGCTTTGCTCTTCACTCACTGGCGGTTTATTTAACTTCATGTTCAATCTCAAAATCGTTTTACAAAAAATAAGCCATTTACATGCTTGCCGTATTACCAAATAGCTTGGCTATTTAAACTCAAAGTTTTACTAGCTAGACTGCAGCAGCATGTGTTCAGCTAACTTGAAATATGCTTTTACCCCATGGGTGTCTGGAAAGGCTAAGCTAGGCGTTTGATGAAACCGAGAGGCGTCTCTAAACTTAGTATCTACCGGAATAACTCTTTCCCATAAATGCCCGCCAAATTCATCGCGCATATTTCTTAGCGCTTGTATTGAAGCCTTGGTTCTGCGATCAAACATGGTAGGAACTATAGTATACCCTATTGAGTGATGTTGCGCTTTTATTACCATATTAAGGGTGTTCATCATTCTTTCTAGCCCCTTAATCGCTAAAAATTCGGTTTGCACAGGAATTATTAGCTGTTGGCACGCAGCGAGTGCATTAATCAACAAAACACCTAAAACAGGAGGACAATCAATTAACACAATATCGAAGTCTTGTTCTAGCAGTTTAAGGCTGCGAGTCATAACTAGCCCCATACCTTCGCGACTGCTAAAGCGCTTATCTAAAGTGGCTAAACTCAGTGATGCTGGCAATAAACTGATATTTTTTTCATCCAGCTTTACAATACACTGCTGCGCTTGCGAAGCTGACACAGGCGGCTCAGCAAACCAATTAAATAGGGTTTTACCGAGCGCTTCACTGTCATAGCCAAAATAGGAAGTTAAAGACGCATGCGGATCACTGTCTACCACCAAAATACGGTAACCTTGCTGCGCTAATATTCCCGCTAACGAGGCAACACTGGTTGTTTTACCTACCCCGCCTTTTTGATTGGCAACAGTCCAAACTTTCACAACTAACCTCGAATAAATTAAAGGACGGAATCTTATTGATTATTTTGCGAGTTTTCCGGCAAATCTTTGCCTCGAATCAAAATTCCACCGCCGGGCAACCTAATAATTTGAAACTCAGGTTCCTTATCTTTTTGCTCCGTTACGCTGGCGGGCTGAGGTTGTTCAACAACAGAAGTTGTTGTAGGAGGCTCTGCGACGGCTTGCTTTCTCGATATAGCAATTACCACGCGTCGGTTTTTGGTTCTGTTTTCTGCGGTATCATTTGACGCAACCGGTTTGAACTCTCCATGCCCCTCTACACTTAAGCGTGCGGGATTGACATCTAAGTTCTGCAATTTCCGTACCACTGCGACGCCACGCGCGCTAGAAAGCTCCCAATTAGAAGGAAACTTTTCCGTATTAATAGGAATATTGTCGGTGTGACCATGCACTAAAACCAGTTGCTGATTGGTGTTTAAATGTTGCGCTACTTCCGCAAGCAAGGGGTCGGCTCCTTCATTGAGTTGATCACTTCCCGACGGAAAAAGTAAACCGCTGCGCAAACTAATGTTTATCCAATCTGAGTTACTGGATATTTGCGCGAGCTCTTGCTCAATAAGACCACCTAAAGATTCTCTTAATCCATTTTCAAGATCTTTAAACTCTTCTGTGCTAGCAAAGTTAGTCGCATCATTACTTCCAGACTCTTCATTTTGATCGATATCTGGCTGCTCAATATTATCGCCAGTAATCGGCTGTAAGCTGCGATTAACTTCTCCCACTTGAATTGGTTTTAGGCTGCGTTGCGGCGTATCAAAGGCTTGTACTAAAGAGTCAGTTAGTAATTTATATTTACTTTCATTAATCTGTGAAATGGAATACATCACAACAAAAAAAGCAAACAGCAGCGTGATAAAGTCTGCATAAGAAATAAGCCAACGTCCGGTGTCTTGCTCATCGTCAAATAAGTTTATACGGTTTCGGCGCATCGGTTTAGCCTACTAAATATCCGTTTAACTTACCCTCGATAACTCGAGGATTTTCTCCTTCTGCAATACAGGCTATCCCCTCAATAAGCATTTCTCGATATTGCGATTGCTGAGCAATAATTGCGCGTAATTTATGATAAATGGGAATAAAAAATAAGTTTGCGAAACCTACACCGTAAATAGTGGCAACAAAAGCCGTGGCAATTCCCGCACCTAATAATTCTGGGTTGCTTAAATTGCCCATTACGTGAATGAGACCTAACACAGCACCCACTATGCCAATCGTTGGCGAATAGCCGCCAATCGACTCATATATTTTTGCTGCCTCTAACAAGTGTTTATCATTAACATCTAACTCAACATACATGGCTTCACGAATTGCTTTAGCGTCATTGCCATCAACTAACATATTTAAGCCTCTCAGCACAAAGGGCTCAATATCTTCTTCTAGTTTTTTTTCTAGTCCAAGCAATCCTTCTCTGCGAGCCACAAAACTCCAATCAGCTATTTGTTTAATACCATCGGCCACGGGCAATACAGGCGGCTTAAAAATCCATTTAGTGATACTGAGCGCTCTCACAAATGTTTTCGCATGCGATTGAACCATGACAGCACCAACACTACCACCGACGACAATCACAAACGCCGATGCGTCTAGTAACGCCTCGATGCTACCGCCTTCGAGTAATTGCCCACTAAAAATCGCAAGAACCGCGATTAAAATGCCAATGATAGTTAACTTATCCATTATATTTGCTTTATCAGTGCAGCTGAAAATTGATCAATAGCCAGTTGCGAATCAACCAAACCCGCTTTTTTTACTGACATAGGCATGCCATAAACTACACAAGAGGCTTCATCTTGCGCCCAAACGGTTCCGCCTTTTTGCTTTATTAAGCGACTTCCCTCAGTTCCATCTGAGCCCATACCCGTTAAAATAATCGCTAACACTTGACCGTTAAAGATTTTCGCCGCTGAACCAAAAGTTAAATCGACTGAAGGAGAAAACTGTAGTCGCGGATCTGTTGGCCTAACTTGTATTCTCGGCTGATTAGCCGAACCACTAAAAACCATTTGCTTTCCGCCCGGAGCAATATAGACATAACCGCGCTGTAAATTCATTCCATCTTGCGCTTCCACCACGTTTAACTTAGATAAACTATTCAATCGCGTCGCAAATGCACCAGTAAAAGTACCGGGCATATGTTGAGTCACAGTAATCGGATAAGGGAAGTTGGCAGGCAAGCTGGCTAGTACTTTCTGTAGCGCAACAGGGCCTCCGGTTGATGCGCCAATAGCCACCAGTTTTAATTGGTTGCTGAGCTTGCTAACAATCGGTTTTGCATTGCCCACTGGACTTTTACGCGCAGGTTGCAATGCGCTTTTATTTTGTACGCTAGGTTGAGACTTTTCAATTGTTGGGCTAGTTCTTACAAATCGTTTGGCGGCACCTAACTCTCTAATCTTTGTTTGTAACTGCATTACTAGATTAGTGTTATCTGAAGAAAGAGACTCATACGACTTCAATAAAAAATCTGTAGCTCCAGCGTCTAGCGCGTCAAGAGTTGTTTTGGCATTTTCATAAGTTAACGATGACAGCATTAATACTTTGGCTTTACAAACCTTAACAATTTCACCTAATGCCGTAATGCCATCCATAATTGGCATTTCAACATCAAGCGTAATTACATCTGGTTGCAAGGCTTCAGCTTTTTGAATTGCTTCACGCCCATTGTTGGCAACTCCAACAATTTTAATATCAGAAACAGCATTTAAAATTGAGCCGACTCGACGGCAAAAAAACTGAGAGTCGTCAACAATAAGTACTTTTATTGCCACTTAATACCCCTCACTTTTATCAATAGATAAACTTTAAATTTGATTTGATTAAGCAGTTTTAGTTTATCCCACATAGTGTTTCAACAAGCTAGGTATATCTACAATAAGCGCAATACCACCATCACTGGTAATAGTAGCTCCCGCCATTCCAGGCGTGCCATGAAGTGATTTTCCTAACGGCTTAATGACAACTTCTTCTTGGCCAATGAGTGAATCAACCACAAAGCCCACTTGCTTAGTTCCAACTTGCACAAGCACAACATGACCTTCTTTTTCTCGTTCACCATTGCCATTTACGGTTAGCCATTCGTTTAAGTAAAACAATGGCAAGGCTTTTTCTCTAACCACTATCATCATTTGACCATCAACAATATTGGTTTTAGTTAAATCTAAATGAAAAATTTCATTAACTGCGGTTAATGGCAATGCAAAAGTTTGCTGCTTTACCTTGACCATCAAAGTCGGCAGTATCGCTAATGTTAATGGTACTTTAATTAATATTTTAGTGCCTTTGCCAAGGGTCGACTCGATAGACAAAGAACCATTTAATTGGGTAATTTTGGTTTTAACCACATCCATACCCACACCACGCCCGGAAATATCAGAAATTTCTTGCTTGGTAGAAAATCCTGCCATAAAAATCAGGTTATAACACTCAACATCGGTCAGTCGATCAGCTTGCTCGCGGTCCATTAGGCCTTTTTCTACGGCAATATCTTTTAAACGCTCGGCATCCATTCCTTTGCCGTCATCTTCAATGGCGAGCATAATATGATCACCCTCTTGCGCGGCAGACAAAATAATTTTACCGTTTCTCGTTTTATCTGCAGCAACACGCTCTTCTGGTGATTCAATTCCGTGATCAACTGAATTTCTAACTAAGTGAACCAGCGGGTCGGCTAAGGCTTCAACTAAATTTTTATCTAAATCGGTTTCTTCACCAATCATTTCTAATGTGATTTCTTTCTTGAGGCTCCGCGCCAAATCTCTCACAACTCTTGGGAATCGACCAAAAACCTTTTTAATTGGTTGCATGCGGGTTTTCATTACCGCACCTTGCAAATCAGCCGTCACAATGTCTAGGTTGCTTATGGCTTTGCCTAAATGTTCATCTTGAGTTTTTTGACCTAATGTTTTTAAGCGGTTACGCGCAAGAACAAGCTCTCCAACCATATTCATAATATCGTCAAGTCGCTTGGTATCAACCCTTACGGTAGCTTCTGCGAGGTTTCCTCCACCTCGTTTAGCAGGCGCTTTACCTCCTGCAGCAGGTTTAGGTTTTGCTGTGTTAGCTGCAGGCGCGACTGGCTTCGCGGCTGCCGGCGGTGGTGGCGGTGGTGGCGGTGGTGGCGGTGGTGGTGGCGGTGAAGCAGCCCCTCCAACATTGCCTTTTGTTGGGCCTGCACCAGCACCATGGAGCTCATCTAACAAAGCTTCAAACTCATCATCATTAATTTCATCTGAATTTGTAGCAGCTGCACTTGGCGCTTTGGAAACGGCTGGGGTGCTAGGAGCAGTAACTGAACCACCCTTGCCATGCAGTTCGTCTAATAGAGATTCAAATTCGTCATCGGTTATTTCATCTCCTGCTTTTGGCTCAACACTCGCTGCAGCTGGAGCTTTAGTCGGCTCTGCAGAACTAATCGACTTACCTTTGCCGTGCAGTTCATCTAATAGCGCTTCAAATTCATCGTCAGTGATGTCATCTGCAGTTGACTCCGCAGAGTCCTCAATTTTAACCTCAGGATTTAACTCAGGTGGTTTAATATCTTTACTAGACTCAGACTGCAGCTCGTCGAGTAGTGCATCAAATTCACTATCCGTAATTTCATCGCTTTCTGCATTCGTGTTTTCGGGTTGAACAGGCGCAGTTTCTGCCGGCACAGCCGGAGCAGCTTCTCCTTCTGCCGTTGCGAAAGTGCCTAATTTAGCCAATAGCTCTCTTTCGGCTGGTTCTGGGTATTCACCATTACGTACACACTCAAACATTTCATTAACAACGTCGAGTGCTTGAAGAATATAATCCATTAAATCGGCGTCAGCTTTTCTGCCGCCATTGCGCAAAATATCAAAAATATTTTCAGTAATATGACAAATTTCAACCAGCGGCTCTAAAGAAAGAAAACCGGCTCCACCTTTGACCGTATGAAAGCCTCTAAAAATACCATTCAGTAAATCCATGTCTTCTGGCTCATTTTCTAAAGCAACCAGCTGCTCAGACATTTCTTCTAGTATTTCCCCAGCTTCGATCAAGAAGTCCTGAAGGATTTCCTCGTCCGCTTCAAACGACATTCAGACCTCCTAAAATCCTAGACTTGAAAGAAGGTCATCTACTTCATCTTGACCACTCACTACATCCGTACGCTTGTCTTTGTTGGTAATGGGGCCTTCAACTCCTTCTTTAACTTTAACCTCACTCGCATTTGAGTGGTAATCATCTAAATTACCAAACATTTTAATTACGTTAACCATGCTCTCTTCAACATCTTGCACCAAGGTAATTACTTGGCGAATCACCTGTCCGGTTAAGTCTTGGTAATCTTGTGCCATTAACACTTCAGATAAGCCACTACGAAGTTGGTCTGATGTATTTTTATTTTTCACTAAATGTGCTTCAATTTTTTTGCACAACTTTCTAAAATCACCCGGCTCTAACTCTCGCCGATAAAGCTTTTGCCATTCATCTAATAGCTCTTGTGAGTCTTTCGAAATGGTATCTGCCATTTGATGACAGTTATCCACTTGATCCATAGTTTTATTAGCCGCAGCTTCAGTTTTCTCAATCACATAGTTTAAGCGGTCTTTTGCATTGGGAATGTCTTGAGCAGCAAGATCGGTAATTTTTGAGTCTAACTGAAAGTTAGTTAATGCTTCATGTAAGTGGCGAGTTAATTTACCTATTTCAACAAATAGATCTTCATTACCATCGTCATTAAGCGAATCGATTAATTCTTGAGCATCTTCAATTTCATCGGCTTCTAAATGGGCTAACAACTCTCTTGTTTGCACAATGGTTTTTTCGAGCTGCTGTTTATCTGATAAATTCATTAGCAATATCCTTTTATTATCAAAAGCCTTAGCTTTCGATGCGCTCGAAAATTTTACTTAACTTTTCGTTTAATGTTGCGGCGGTAAAAGGCTTTACAATGTATCCATTGACACCTGCTTGGGCTGCTTCAATTATTTGTTCACGTTTCGACTCAGCAGTTACCATTAATACAGGTAAAGTTTTGAGTTTGTCATCAGCTCTAACGGCTTTAAGTAAGTCGATACCTTGCATACCAGGCATATTCCAGTCAGTGACTAAGAAGTCAAAATTACCCGTTTGTAACATAGGTAAAGCCGTATTGCCGTCATCAGCTTCATGGGTGTTGGTAAACCCGAGATCTCTGAGTAGATTCTTAATTATCCGACGCATCGTCGAAAAATCATCTACTACTAAGATTTTCATATTCTTGTCCAAAGTCTATCTCCGGTTGGATTTTTCAATAGGTTAAAGTTATTTAAAAAATTATAGTTTTTAAGAAGTTACCTTAAATTTAGTCAAGAATACTTATTTCTTCCAATCTTTTAATCGAGATTGTAGTCTCAACATCGCCTGACTGTTAATTTGGCTAATTCGTGACTCACTAACTCCAAGCACTTCACCAATTTCTTTTAAGTTTAATTCTTCATCATAATAAAGCGCTAAAACAAGCTTTTCTCGCTCTGGTAGCGATGAAATAGCACCAGCTAATGAGTTTCTAAAGTCTTCTTTTTGTATTCTTTCTTCTGGGGTTAGGCCACTATCTGACAAACCTTGGCTAAAATACTCTTCATCTACCCCCATACCGTCGAAGTCCATCATATGACCATTGCTAACTTCCATTAGCATTTGTCGATAATCATCTACTTCAACACCTAGTCTTTCTGCGACTTCGGTATCTCGGGCGTCTCGCCCTGTTTCTTGTTCTATGTCAGCAATCGCTGCGGCAATTGAGCGCGAGTTCTTATGCACCGAGCGTGGTACCCAATCACCACGGCGTATTTCATCAATCATGGCACCGCGAATTCTTATTCCCGCAAAGGTTTCAAAGCTTGCACCTTTACTCGCGTCAAAGTTATTACGGGCTTCCAATAGCCCGAGCATTCCTGCCTGTAATAAATCGTCCAGTAACACACTCGCCGGTAGCCTTGCCATAACATGATGCGCTATGCGTTTGACTAACGGAGCATAACGCGAGGCAAAGTCATCCTGTTGAACTCGACTGTAGGTATCCGCACCTGTCACACTGTTTTCTCGTCTATAGTTTGCAAATATTCGTTGTTCACATTGAATTAGTTGACTTAATTATTTTGCGTTAAGCGAAAACTAAGAAACTAATCGCTCCATAAAAAACTGTATATAACCACTGGCATCTTTAGGTGTTGGCCACTGCTGTACTTTTTTGGCCAGGCTTTTAATCGCAATCGCAGCGGGGCTTCGAGGAAAAGCATCAACTAACGGCTTTTGCTTCTTTACCGATTTACGTACGTTTTCATCAAAAGGAATCGATCCCATATAATCTAAGGTAACGTCTAAAAAGCGGCCGCATACACCATTTAGCTTTGCGTAAAGCTCGCGCCCTTCTTGGCTTGTTCTCACCATATTAGCGAGCACGTGAAACCTAACTAAGCCGTGGTCTTTGTTTAATACTTTCATTAAAGCATAAGCATCGGTGATTGAAGTAGGCTCGTCACAAACCACGGTTAATACATCTTGGGCAGCTCGGGTAAAGCTAACAACCATGTCAGTAATTCCGGCGGCAGTGTCAACAATTAGAAAATCAATATTGTCGCCTATATCGCTGAAAGCTTGAATAATTCCGGCGTGTTCAGCTTTAGATAGTTCGGCCATATTTTGGGTGCCGGAAGACGCAGGTACAATTTTTATACCTGATGGACCTTCCAAAACCGTGTCTTTTAACTCACACTCTCCACGCAAAACATGAGATAAATTGTGCTTAGTATGCAGCCCTAACATTACGTCGACATTGGCAAGACCAAGATCTGCGTCTAGTAACATGACTTTATGGCCTAACTGGCTTAACGCCACCGCGAGATTAACCGATACATTGGTTTTTCCAACCCCGCCTTTTCCGCCTGTCACCGCAATGACCTTTACTGGCTTTGATTGATTTCTAGACACAATATCCACAACCTTATTCAAAAAAGAGTGCTCCTCTCCAAAATATGACTAAAAATAATTAGTTAGCTTATCTTTTCAATCTTTTAACCTACTTCTAAGCATAGATCATTTTGGAATTTTTGTGAGTTTGATTATAAATTTTTTCCTTAGGCACTTTTTACTCGCTCAAATGACTGAGCTAAATCCCATTCATCTGTGTGCCGAGGAAACTTATTGGCTAGCCAAACGGCCTTTGAAACTAAATGATGACTTTTTGCAGCCCTTATATCTTCTGGGATCCGCTGTCCATCGGTGGTAAATATTACGGGAATTTGAGACTTCAACACACTGCTCAAAATTTCACCCATTCCCGCCGCTTCGTCGAGTTTGGTAATAGTAATAAATTCGGGCTTAAAACGGCTAAATAATGTTAATGACTTGTCTAGTACCCGGCTTTGACTGGCGGCAGACATTAAAAGCACCTTTTTAATTGGCAAACGGCACTCAGATATTGACTCTAGTGGCCGGCTTAATTGGTTATCTTCATTACTAATGCCTGCGGTATCGATCAAAATTAGCTTTTTATCGGCAAATTTCTTTATTTGACGCTCGAGATCGTCGGCATCAGTAACTTTAGCTACCGGGAGTTGTAATATTTTTCCAAAAGTAGCTAACTGCTCTTGTGCAGAAATTCGGTAATTGTCGGTGGTAATCAATGCAACTGAATTGGCGCCATGCTTTATGACATAGCGGGCCGCAAGTTTGGCTATTGTGGTAGTTTTACCTACCCCAGTGGGTCCCATAAATGCGTAAATCCCGCCGTTTTCAAGTAGGTTGTTATCTACAACGGGGAGCGACTTAGCAAGTGTGGCTAAGGTTTGTTGCCACTGACATTCTGGATCTTGTTCAAGATCAACTTGGGGAGAAATTTTTTGCACTATGTCAAAATCTAACCCTAAATTAGCTAATCGGCGGGTAATCATAGCGCTAACAGGGTTGTTTTCTGTGTAACGATTCCAAGCGATACCTTTAAGCTGCTCAGACATCATATTGCGCATTAAGCTTAACTCTTCGCGCATTGCTTGCAAGCTTGGGTCAAGACTCCACTCTACTTGCTGTTGACGACTATTTGGCTTAGGAATAGTCTGATGCTCTCTCTGCAAGGCTTGCTTGGCAATAGAGTCAACCATTTTAGCTTGTTCACTTTGATCAAGGTGCGCTCTCAAACCAGGAGTTGGTTGCGTTTGCTGCGCTTGCTTTAATACTCGCTCTAAGCCTTCACTAAAGCCTTGGCTACTTGGCTCCGTTTGTTCAGCGCCATTATTTTGGATTGCTGTTGGGCTCTGTACTGGTGCTGAGTGGTGAACTGGTGACGATTGAAACTGAGCTTCACTTTGAGCAGCTGCTTCAGCGCCTAAATGATCATTCTGATTAGACTCAGTTTGCACACAGGTTTGTGGCTTAGTTTTTATAAGCTCTTCCGCTAAGTTTTGGCTATGACTTAATGACGAGCGGCCTTTACTCATATTTTTGGCGGCTTCTGGGACTAGAGATTCGTCGTAGTCTAGCGCGGCTATGACTTCGACCCCGCCAGGCACTTTTTTATTCGACAAAATTGCGGCGTCGTTACCAAACTCTTCTGTAACTTGGCGTAACGCAGCGCGTAAATTTGCTCCATAAAATCGTCTTATTTTCATATCAATAGTATCTCTAGTCTAATCGCCCACTACAAAGTCAGTTTGTAGGTAACGGCAAGTTTGAATTACAACTCAGTGACGCACTAACTTAAATTGCTCACTTTACACAACAGTTAAACTAGTTTTGCTCTACATTACCGACAGTTGCAATGACTTTAATTTGTTTATTGTCTGGAACTTCTTGGTAACTTAATACATGTAAGCCTTTAATTCCAAAACGAGCAAATTTAGCCAGTGAAGGTCGTAATGCTGGTGCCGTAAGCAATACCGCTGGTTGGCCAGCTGCTTCCTGTTGTGCTACCACATCACGTAGCGACGACTGAATTCTATCTGCCAGCCCAGGTTCAATCCCGACTGAGTCGCCACCACCACTTGATAATGACTGCTGCAATATTTGTTCCAAGTCTGGAGCTAATGTTACTACGGGTATTTCTTGCGCTAACCCATTGATATTCTGAATAATTAGTCGGCTAAGTGCAATTCTTACTGCGCCTGTTAAAACGGCGGGATCTTGACTTCTATTAGAGTACTCCGCCAAAGTTTCGGCGATCGTGCGCATATCTTTTAAAGGCACTTGCTCTAACAACAAGTTTTGCAGCACTTTAACGAGCGTTCCTAGCGGCACATTGTCAGGCACTAAGCTTTCCGCCAATTTAGGTGCGGTTTTTGCTAATCCTTTTAACATTTGCTCTGCTTCTTCGTGCCCAAAAAGCTCAGCTGCATGGTTTTGTATAAGATGGCTTAAATGAGTCGCAATAACGGTACTGGCATCAACTACGGTATAACCCAAAGCTTGGGCGTTATCTTTTTGCTCAGATTCGATCCATACAGCCTCTAATCCAAATGCCGGATCTTGAGTACTAATCCCTTCTAAGTTACCAAAAACCTGGCCTGGATTAATCGCCATTTCTTTATCTGGATAAACTTCTGCTTCGCCGACCGTTGCACCCAAAATTGCAATTCGATAAGCATTGGGTGATAAGTCTAAGTTATCTCTTATGTGCACGGGCGAAACTAAAAATCCAAGCTCTTGTGATATTTTTTTGCGAACGCCTTTTATCCGTCCCATCAGTTTTCCATCTTGCGCTGGGTCGACCATTGGAATTAATCGATAACCTACTTCTAGCCCAATTTGATCAACCGGAGGGACATCTTCCCAACTGAGCTCTTTAATTGTTGGCGCTTCGGGTGCGGCTTGTAGCTCTTGTGCCTCTTGCGCTTGCGCTTGAACCGCTTCTTTAGCGAGCTTAAGCTGCATATAATAACCTAATCCAATTGCCGCAAATGCGAGGGTTAAAAAAGCTAAGTGAGGCATCCCCGGAATAACACCCATAATGAACAAAACACCGCCACTAATATAAAGCGCTTTCGGCTTAGTCACTAATTGAGCGATTAATTGCTCTCCCATGTTCTGCGCTGCGTTTTGCCGCGTTACCATAATCGCAGCAGATGTTGATAATAAAATGGCTGGAATTTGTGCCACTAAACCATCACCAATTGTTAATAGCGCGTAATATTTCATTGCAGTCGAAAAATCTAAACTATGTTGCCCCATACCAATAGCAACACCGCCTAGTATGTTGATTAAAAGAATTAACAAACCAGCCACCGCGTCACCGCGCACAAATTTAGAAGCACCATCCATTGCACCGTAAAAATCTGCTTCTTGTGAAACTTCTTGGCGTCGCTCACGAGCCTCTTCTTGAGTTAATAACCCTGCGTTTAAATCGGCATCAATTGCCATTTGCTTACCCGGCATTGCATCTAAAGTGAAACGCGCGCTCACTTCTGAAATTCTGCCTGCGCCTTTGGTTACTACGACAAAATTAATGATGACTAATATTGCAAACACCACCAGTCCAACAGCGTAATTTCCACCAATCACGACAGAGCCAAAAGACTCAATAACACTACCCGCAGCACCTGCACCAGTATGCCCATTAATTAGCACAACCCGAGTCGAGGCAACATTTAAAGCCAAACGCATTAATGTAGTCACAAGCAAAATCGTAGGAAACACAGCAAAGTCTAATGGCCGGTTGGCGTATACCGTAGCTAGCAATACCACGAGTGCTAAGGAAATATTAAAAGTAAATAAAATATCCAAGATAGGGGTTGGCATTGGCAATACCATCATGCCTAAAAGCACCAACAATAAAATAGGCGTGCCTAACCCAGAAAGGCTTCTTGATGAAAATTTTTGTCCTGCTAGTTCTGCCATAAATTACTCTTTAACATGCATTGTATTTACTGGTTTAAACATAACTTAATGTTTAAACTCATCAGGAATTGGAATATCGCCCAAAGGCTTAGGTTTGTCCGCTTTGCCTTGCATAAAACTACGCATTTGAAATATATATGCGAGCGCTTGTGCAACCGCTAAATAAAGTCCGTTAGGCACTTCATGATCAATTTCTGTTGTGTGGTAGATCGCTCTCGCTAGTGGCGGCATCGGTAAAATTGGCACATCATTGGCAATTGCCACTTTTCTAATTTGCATGGCGATAATATCAACACCTTTAGCTACGACTTTAGGTGCGCCAGATTTAATCGGGTCATATTTTAGCGCCACTGAATAATGCTCTGGGTTAGTTACAACAACATCGGCATCGGGAATAGCGTCCATCATTCTTTTTTGCGCTAACTCTCGCTGAACTTGTCGTATTTTTCCTTTAACTTCTGGACGACCTTCCGACTCTTTATATTCATCTTTGACTTCTTGCTTGGTCATTTTAAGCTGCTTAGCATGATTCCAAATTTGATAAGGCACATCGATTAGGGCAATAATTAATAGCGATAAAGAAATTAAAAAAAAGCTTCTCGCGACTAAATCCATAGAGCGGCCAATTCCGGCAGTAACCGAGCCATTTCCTAACCCGACCAATTCGGGGAACACTTGCAGCATGACTAAATAACCAACCAAAAAAACGACCCCAACTTTAGCAAGTGCTTTTACCAACTCCATTAAGGCATGCATACCAAACATACGCTTAAAGCCTTTAGCCGGAGACATTCGGTTAGCTTGTGGCGCAAAAGCTTTACTACTAAAAGACAAGCCGCCAGTTAACAACGATGAGAATAATGCGATAGAAAATAAAATAAGAAAAAATGGCGCTGTAGCAACAATCACATCACCCAACAACTCAGCCAATGCATTGAGCATAAATTTTTCATTAAATATATGCTTCCTGTCTGGCGAAAAAGCTTTGCCTGCGGCTTCTGCAAAGCCTTTCCCCATAGGAGTTGAAAAGCTATACAACAGGGTAGAAGCGGCCATTAAGAGCAATGCGGTCGTTAGCTCTTTTGAGCGCGCAACTTGGCCTTTTTCTCGCGCTTCTTTTAAGCGCTTGGGAGTGGCCTGTTCTGAACGTTCTCCAGCATCATTTTGAGCCATAATTTAGCACTCCGCTCCAACCATGCTACACATTAAAGTTGCAGCTAAACTTAATTGTGACTCAAAGTGCGGAATAAAATAACTCAAGGTCAACCAAACTAATATTAAGCCAGACAACATAGTCATAGGAAAACCAACTGCAAAAACATTAATTTGCGGCGCAGCACGAGTCATAACGCCAAATGACAAGTTAACAATAAGTAAGCTTGCAATACTAACCAAAGCCATTAACAAGGCGGTGGCAAACACCCACTTAGCCCAGCTAACAAGCTGCCATGCCATTGTCCAAATTGGCTCTGGACTATTAATGGGAAAGCTAGTAAAGCTTTCAACAACAATTCTTAACATTAAAGAGTGACCATTTAATGCCAAAAATAATAGTGTACTCATTAATAGAAAAAATTGACCTAGTGCAGGAACACTCGTACCGTTTGAAGGATCAACTAACGAAGCAAAACCTAATCCAGATTGCATAGCTATGATTTGAGCGCCTACAACAAAAGTTTCTAACATTAAGCGACTAACAAATCCCAACATCACCCCGATTAATGTTTGCTCTATTACTAACAATGTGCCTTCGCCGGTAAACAATTTCACTTCGGGAATAGCAGGTAACGTTGGCGCAACTAAAATGGTTATAGCAACTGCAAATAATAACCGAAAGCGTGGTGGAAAGTTACGTGAACCAATCACAGCTAAAGTCATTAAAAAGCCAGACAAACGCGCAAATGGCAAAATATATAAAGCCATAGTTGCGAGAATTTGCTCTGCACTTATTAACAATTTAACGCTCCCCTAACCGATTAACTGAGGAATTGAAAGGTAAAGCTCATTGGCAAATCCAACTAAAGTAGCAAATATCCAATTAGCTAAAAATATCATTGTACCTAGCGTGACGAGTAGCCTTGGTAAGAAAGAAAGTGTTTGTTCATTGATACTGGTAGCAGCCTGAAAAATAGCCACAATCAGGCCTACAATTAGCCCAGGAACAACCACCGCAGCGACTAACAGAATAATCACATAAAGTGCGTTTTGAAACACTTCAACTACTATTTCGGGTGTCATTTAGCTTCTCCCATGAAAGTAGTTATGTAAAACTAGTGGCTAAAGTACCAACAACTAAGGCCCAGCCATCGACTAGTACAAAAAGCATAATTTTAAATGGTAACGATATAATTAATGGAGACAGCATCATCATACCCATTGCCATTAAAATACTGGCGATAACTAAATCAATAATTAAAAAAGGGATAAATAATAAAAAGCCAATTTGAAAAGCGGTTTTAAGTTCGCTGATAATAAAAGCTGGAACCAACACTTTAAAAGGAATGCTTTCGCCTTCATTTAAAGGTGGCGTGCCAGAGAGTTCCATAAACAATACAATATCGCTTTCTCTGGTTTGCATTGTCATAAACTCGCTAAATGGTGCTTGTGCGTTACTAATAGCTTGTTGCGCATTAATGCTTTCATTTAAATAAGGTTGTACTGAGTTAGTATTTACCTGCTCAATAACGGGCGACATAATGAAAAAAGTTAAAAACAAGCTTAACCCAATCAGTATTTGATTAGACGGTGTTTGCTGCATTCCGAGGGCTTGCCTTAAGATAGCAAATACAACGGTTACACGAATAAATGAAGTCATCATCATGACAATTGCTGGTAAAAATGTTAGCAATGTCATTAACCCAAGTACTTGTAAGGTCACACTGTACTCTTGGTTACCAGACTCGTTAGTTTCTACAGATAAAACAGGGATCCCAGTATCGGCACTAACCGAGTTAGCTATAAAAATTAATCCGATTACCAATAGACTTTTAAACTTCATACGGCATCTCTGCTAATTGGCTTTTTGGCTTGCTTGGCTTGCTCAAACCGCTTTTGAGGGTTCATTAATTGCTGCATTACTTTTTCAAAAGGCATTTTGACAGCTTTTTTTTCAATTTTATTTTCTAGCTCGCAAACTTTGTTGATTGAGTGCGCGGTAACGCCTAATACTAATTGCTTATCTTGAATTTCTACGATAACCAGCTTTTCTTTACTACCAATACTTTGCGACTCAATCACTTTAATATTGTTAGAAACTATATTGAGACTCGTAAATCGCTTTAATAAAAAAGCTAAAAAAAAGATCACTACCAAAACTAAAAATAGTCCAACCAGCATTGAGCTAATATTATTTGCAGGGCTAACGCTAAGCGTATTTTTTTCTATTGACTCTTGCGCCTGAATAGAAAAAGCAACGCTAGTTAGCAATAACGCACTGGCGTATCGAGCAGAACAAATTAAGTAAGCTAAAAAAGTTTTCATCAGTTGCCTAGCGCTTATTTAAGTTTCTTAATTCGTTCAGACGGGCTCATTACATCTGTTAGCCGAATACCATATTTTTCGTTCACCACTACCACTTCGCCGTGGGCAATTAAAGTACCATTCACCATAACATCTAATGGTTCACCGGCTAATCGGTCAAGTTCAACTACCGAACCTTGTGTTAGTTGCAATAAGTTGCGGATTGGAATTTGAGTACGCCCTACTTCCATTGAAAGTGAAACCGGAATATCTAAAATAACATCAAGCTTCTCATTATCAACAGACTGAGAACTACCTTCATCTTCTTCTAGTTGAGGCATTTCTGCGCTTTGCGATTCTGACTCTGCTTGCTCGTTCATTGCATCTGCCCAATCGTCAGTGCCGTTATCTTCACCTGCCATGAATTAATCCTCTACAATCGAACGCATGATATGTTCACGCGAAATCTGTTCTTTAATTTTTACTGCCATATAGCCATTAGATGTACCAAAACTCGCTCTAAAGCATGGCATGTTGCCAGCATTTAAAGTCACTTGATCTGGTAACTCGATGGGTATAATGTCACCCTCTTTAAAATCCATTACATCGCGTAAGCTCACTTCTGTTTCAACCAAAGTGCTACTGAGTTCGACTTCTGCGGTTAAAATTTCTTCACGCAAAGTATCAGTCCAGCGATCGTCTACGTCATCGCGATCGCTTTGAATACCAGCATCTAACTTGTCCCGAATGGGCTCTAGCATTGAGTATGGAATGGTGACATGAAAATTACCGCCACCACCATCAAGCTCAATATTAAAACTGCACACACACACTACTTCACTCGGACTTACAATTGTCGCTAGCGCAGGGTTAACTTCTGAATCCATATATTCAAAGTCTACCTTCATTACCGGAGACCAGGCTTCGCGTAAATCGACAAAGGCTTGTTGCAAAAGCAATTGAATAATGCGTCTTTCAGTTGGAGTAAATTCTCGGCCTTCTATTTTTGCATGGAAACGTCCGTCTCCACCAAAGAAGTTATCAACCAAAATAAAGACTAATTTGGCTTCTAAGGTAAATAAAGCGGTACCTCTTAATGGTTTTATTTTCACCATATTAAGGCTGGTAGGAACAAACAAACTATGAATGTACTCACTAAACTTTATCATTTGTATGCCATTCACAGAAATTTCAGCGCTTCGCCGCATCATATTAAACAGGCTTATTCTCATATGACGTGCAAAACGCTCATTAACCATTTCTAGCGAAGGCATTCGCCCGCGGACAATACGATCTTGTGAAGAAAAATCATAAGGCCGAGCAACCGAGGGATCTAGCGAATCCTCATCGGTATCAATATCACCATCGTCGACACCATGTAATAGCGCATCGATTTCATCTTGGCTTAATAAATCAGACATATATCATCACTGCATTACAAAGCTAACAAACAAGACTTTTTCAACTGTTGGCTTTCCTACCAATTCAGTTAATGTGGCTTGGATAGTTTCTAATGCCTTCTCCTGTAGTTTAATGCGCCCGTCCGGCACTTTCACGTCTTCGACGGTTTGTTGACTAATCAACATTAAGACATCGTTCTTTAACTGCGGCATATGCTGTTTAACGGCATCTTGCGCGTCACTTCCACGCACCATAAAAACCATTTTTATTTGCACCGTGCGATTTTTAGGTTTACCCGGTAGGTTGGCAGTAATTGCATTAGGGACACCGATATAAATAGGCTTCTCTTTAGGCTCACCAGGAGCCGGCGCTGCTGCCGCAGCAGCTTCTCCATCAGCTGCGCCTTCAGCAGCTGGTGGGGTTTCATCGCCGCCCATTAAGAAAAATGCCGCTGCCCCACCACCAATTAATAGAACCGCCGCAATAATAATAATGAGTTTGCCTTTGCCACCTTTCGCAGCTTCGCCATCTCCACCTACATCAATTTCTAAATCTTGATCATCATTTGCCATAATTTATTCCAATGTTAGTCATTTACTATAAAAGTAAAGGCTATATATCGGAAAAATGCAAAACTTATACCAGAAAAACAACTTTCAACAATATCCTTATAAATCAACAGCCTAGTTTCATTCAGACTCTACTGCTTAATAAAAATGTCAAAAAGTTGTCTATTAAAAACAACAAGCTAGTGGAAACAATAGGAAAAACCTTCGAGGAGTCATTTTTATGACATTGCGCGTATGAAGGCGAGTTTTTCTAGGGTAAATAGACTCTATGATAGAAAAGCTTAAACGAACAAGAATTAAGTCAGCAGCCAGAAAGTTTAAGGCTTTTGTTTTTATTCGCTTTAAAAAAAACCGTTAAATAACTCGCTTAACAACTCATTTAATAGCAAATATTAGCAAAGCGAATTTATTGAATGAAACTGACCAAGCTAAAATAACGGCTGCGCAGTTAACTATAAACATCAACAAGGTTGTGATTAATCTCTTGAGTTATGGTTTGTTGGTCGCCAGTCTGATTTTCCGCGAGCATGCCCGCTTGCTCTTTATTATCAGAAGAATCGTCTTTTTGCTCGCCGGCGCCTCGCTGGTTGACACTGGCTTCGCCTAAATTAATTCCACTGTCTGCAAGCATTTCTTTTAGCTTTTCCATGTGCTCCGACAAAGCATCTTTGGCCGCTTGATTATTCACCTGAAAAACAATATTAGTCTCACCGTTGGTTTGCTGAATTTTTACATTCATTGGGCCTAACTCTGGCGGATCGAGCATAATTTCTGCACTAGACATTGCCTGTTTAAACATCCATTGAATTCGCATAGCTAAATTAGCTGGAATATTACCTTTTAACTGCAACTGTTGAGGCATTTCTGGCTGCACAGACGTTTTTAAGCCTGCTTTAGTGTCACTATGCTCTACATTAGAAAGCGCTCTAATGCCTTCAACAGACTCTAATGCACTTAAATTGGAACGCGCGTTAGACTGCGTTTTAGATTGGGTTTCGTTGAGTAAGCTGGCAACCCTATTTAAGCTCCCTAATTGATTGTCTAGATTTGTGGCCGAAGGACTCATTTGTAACTGACTAAAAAACTCCTGGCGTTCAAGCTTAGACGCGTTGGCTTGGGCTAAGCCAAGTTTATGGTTAAGTTTTGATTCATTTGCGGCATCATCGCTGCCATGTAGCGCATTTTGAATTGCGGCTAAATCTTTGCCCGCATTTTTTGAAAGCGTTGCCACTCCCTCTCTGCCTAATTCAACTTCAGCTGCGCCACTTTTTTCTGGCATCAAGGCGCTTAGCTGTTCAGCTTTTTGCAAAGCCGCTTGGTCAGCTTTAACTTGACCCGGACTTTCTTGACCCTGACTTACTTGCCCAGCATTAACTTTATCGGCTTTGCTAGCTAACAATGCACCACCTAAAAGCTGATTGCTCGCATTGCTGTCTGTGCTCTTAATTTCTATCGATGCAGAGTGAAGTGTCGGGTCAAGGCTATCTAACATACTAGCAGACTTTGCAACCATCTCTTCTACTGGATCTTTAGGTAAATCAATAACGATTAAATCGTCTTTTTGCTTTTTATTTTTAGTAAAACTAACTTCAAAATTGTTAACAATGGGGAGTGGTTCCATGTCTAACGGTAACTGGTTGCCACTTTTTGCGGCAAAATGTGGCGAGTCGTTAGCTGATAAATCAAGCGTTGGGGTATTTTTATCAGCTAAATCGCCTTCATTTTTCAGAAAATTTAAAACGGATGTGAAGCTTTCAGGTCTGTCATGAGAACTATAGGTTAAATCTAATAGGCTTTCTTTCCCATTGATTTTAAAGAAAAAATTAGCATCACTCGCATTTGAGGCTCCCTCTTGCTGTGAGCTTTGGGTAGACCACAAAGGTGATAATAAATTTAGCATATCTGTTCTCCGCGCAACAATTTAACCAACAGCACTATTATTAGTAAACTTTGGTTAGTCATAGTCTTTACGAAAATACAGCATTAAAAGTGCCAACTTTGCAGCTTAACCGTTAAGAAAAACAAATAAGCCACTACTCAACAGCCTATCTTTTTAGCAAGTTAATTTAGGGGCGGCTCTTTCTATCAGTTGTTCAAATGCAGTATTACTTTGCAACGCGCCATACATTTGACTTGGCCGACTTCCTAAACGACCGTTTATAAATGCCTCAGCTACAAATGCTGGTGAGTAATTAATTAATACCGACGCTTGCCACAGAAGTGCCATTTTCTCTACCCAGTATCTCAAGTCTGTTTCTGCAATTTTATTTTGGGCTAATGCATTTTTGAGTTGGCCTAATGAATCATCGTAAGCTTTAAATTTTGCCTGAGCTTGCTCCAACTCGTTTATAAAATTAGCTGTGACTTTAGGCTCTTTAATAATAGCGCGCGCGACATCTAAGCACTGAATATTACCCGACCCTTCCCAAATGGCGTTAACTGGAGACTCTCGATACAAACGGGCAAGGACATTATCCTCAACTACTCCCACCCCGCCAATGGACTCCATGGCTTCATAGGTATGTTGTGGTGCACGTTTACAAATCCAATACTTTCCAATGGCTGTGCCAATTCGCAATAGCAGCCTTTCAGACTCTTGGGCTTGATTATCTAGCGCTTTTGCCAGCCTTAAACTAATCGCTAGCGCAGCTTCAGACTCCAATGCTAAATCGGCCAGCACATTTTTCATTAGCGGCTGCTGTTGTAAGTTTTGCCCGAAAACTTCTCTTCCGCCCGTATGGTGTATAGCTTGAGCCACGGCCAACCGCATAATTGCGGAAGAGCCAAGCATACAGTCGAATCGTGTTAACGACACCATTTCTAAAATAGTCTTAACTCCGCGTCCTTCTTCGCCAATTAACCACGCAAAAGCTTCTCTAAACTCTACTTCTGACGACGCATTAGAAATATTGCCCATTTTGTTTTTTAGGCGCTGAATAAACATTGAGTTTTTGGTGCCATCAGGTCGCCACCTAGGTAATAAAAAACAAGACAATCCACCTTCTGCTTGGGCTAAAACTAAGAATGCATCGCACATGGGTGCGGAACAAAACCATTTGTGACCGGTAAGTAAATAGCTTTTTCCACCGCCACGAAGGTCTATTGGTAGCGCTTTAGTTGTATTCGCCCTAACATCTGATCCGCCCTGCTTTTCTGTCATGGCCATACCGATGGTAACGCCTTGTTTTTCATAAAAAGGTCGATTTTGAGGATCATAATGGTTCGCTGTTATTTTCGGCAACCAAACTTTGGCAATATCTGGTTGGTGTTTGATCGCTGGAACCGCAGAAAAAGTCATGGTTAAAGGACAGCCGCTTCCCGGATCGGCTTGAGTATGTAAATAGGCAATACCGGCTCTAATTACATGCGAACCTAAATCGGGCGTTGTCCAAGGTAAGCTATGATGACCTGCTCGAATCGCTGCGTCCATTAACTGGTGATAGGCAGGGTGAAAGTTGACTTGGTCGATTCTATGCCCAAACCGATCATGCGTTTCAAATTCGGGTTTAAATTGGTTGGCTGAAAATCCAGCGGTTAACAATTGATTCCCGACCTGATGACCATAATCACTTAAACGCTCCTGCCCCCATGCGCCACCAAACTTTTCAATGTAATGGTTTAAAACTTGGTCACTAGTGTATGCGTTATAATTTTCAAGCGCAGTAGGCTGATTAAAAACTTGGTGGGTCTCAATAGCAGGATTAGTGTGGCTGAACCGGTTATTCTGGTTGTTGTGTTTGTCTTTTTTAATTTGATTGCTTTGATCGTTACTGCCCATGGGATTCTCTCACTGCGACGACGATTAGTAGAATATATCATAATCACCGTTTTAATCGAGCAGCTTAACTTGGCAAGCCCAATTATTGCAGCCAGGTTCGGTGTAAATCTCGCATTATTTCAACCAACTCTTCAAACTTGTAAGGCTTTACCACAAAGCGATCGGCATTAGACTGGCGCCCAATGATAATTTGCTTTTCTTCTATTGTGCCTGAAAACAAAACCACAGGAATATCGGCGAAACTAGGTGTTGCCTTAAGCTCAGCTAAGGCATCAAGCCCGCCCTTTACTGGCATAATTAAATCTAAAAGAATTAAACCAGGCTTGGGGAATTTGTCTACGTCTTCAAAAGGAGGCTGATTATTCAAATAATCAAATAGCTCAACCCCATTTTCAACCGTAACTAAAGGGTTAAAAGCGGCAATTTCGTGTAAGGCGAGCTGAACCAGCAAGTGATCTTCTTTGTCATCATCTGCAAAAACTATCGGGAGTAAACTCATCGACTACACTCCAAGTTAAACCATAGGGCAAAACATTTTGCCTTCACGCCCAAGTCGGATGCAGCCTGAATAGCTCATATTGAACTTTTCACAGTAACTAGTCAATTGATTAAGCTGTTTAACGTCTTCTATTTGATAAGTAAATTGAAAATTCGCCTTTTACAAAAATCGACCTATTAAAGCGTTCAAGCTTATTTGATCTGGTTTGTAAAGTCTCGGTTCCTCCCCTTTCTAAGGGGAGGTTAGGTGGGGTTGTTAGCACTCCCAGTCGAATACTCGGGATAATTCTTTCGTTGAACGTCCGGCTTACCCCCTCTAACTCCCCCTTGAAAAGGGGGAGGAGCAATATCCGCTTTATGCCAGCTTTTGCCGGTCGAGCAGTAACCCAGTAATGTCAGCTTATGGCCGTTTTCAAAATAGCCAGTTGTACGATTAGCTCGAACTCTTTATTCTATTTAGCCAAGTCAAGTATGAGCTACTAGCCATTAATTTATTAACACACTAATTTAAAATACTTCAACTTTAAACCTGAATATAGAATTTAACTCAAGCGCTACTAGCTAAAATCAAGCCGACGTAAGAGCAAGTTTTTTACGGTTTAAGTTATCATAGGTGAAGGCATCAATACGTATATTACTATCGTGTATAAAACCCACCCACAAAAAAAGGCGCTAAAAAGCGCCTTTTTTAAAAAATCAGTCGTTAATTATTTTTTAACGTCTAACTTTTCTTTGATTCTAGCAGACTTACCGCTACGCTCACGTAGATAGTAAAGTTTAGCTTGACGTACATCACCACGACGCTTAACAGTAATGCTGTCAACCATTGGGCTGTATGTTTGGAAAACACGCTCAACGCCTTCACCGTAAGAAATTTTTCTTACTGTAAATGCAGAGTTTAGGCCACGGTTTTTAACACCGATAACAACACCTTCAAACGCCTGTAAACGCTCACGGTCACCTTCTTTTACCTTCACCTGAACAACGACAGTATCACCTGGTGCAAAATCAGGGATTTCTTTACTCATTTGTTCCTGTTCCAGTTGATCAATTATCTTACTCATTGTCCACTCCTGGGTTTCTAATATCTAACGAATCTTTATTTTTAGTTTCTAGCGCAGCTTGATGCTCTGCTTGAAACTCCGCGAGCAACTTTTGCTCTTGTTGGGTTAATTCTTTTTGTTGCAGTAAATCAGGTCGCCTTAACCAAGTTCGCCCTAACCTTTGCTTTAATCGCCAGCGTTCTATGTGCTGATGATTTCCGCTCAACAATACTTTTGGAACTGACTGACCTTGGTACACTTCTGGTCGAGTATAATGAGGATGATCGAGTAAACCATCAACAAAAGAATCCTCTAACGCAGAGTCTTCGTGTCCAAGTACACTGGGTAATAATCGAGTCACCGAATCAATTATTGCCAAAGCGCCTAGTTCGCCGCCGCTTAGCACAAAATCGCCAAGCGAAATTTCTAAATCAATATGCTGCTCAATAAATCGCTCATCTATGCCTTCGTATCGACCACTTACTAAAACTAGATGTTCTGTTTCTGCAAGTTGTGTCACTAACTGATGATTTAATGGCTGCCCTTGAGGCGATAAATAAATCACAGTTGCTGGCTTAGTTTGCTTAGCAGCTAGAATCGCTTTTTCAAGCGGTTCAACTTTCATCAACATCCCCGGACCACCACCATAAGGTCTATCGTCAACGGTTCGATGTTTATCTGTGGTAAAGTCGCGTGGATTGATGTGTTCCAGTGAAACGCTACCTTCTTTTATAGCTCGGCCAACAACTCCATACTCACTCATTGCTGAAAACATTTCAGGAAATAGTGAAACTGAGGAAAACCGTATTAATGGTTCTGCCTGCTTAGTAGTCATTGTCCCAGTCAACCTCAATTGTTTGAGCATTAAGATCGACTTTTTTAATTACACTCTCTGGAATATAAGGAATCATCATTTCCTTCTCTTTACTTCCAGCAGCTTTCTCTGCCGATAACTTAACAACTAATACATCGTTAGCACCGGTTTCGATTAAATGCGATACTATACCCAAAGTTTCCCCTTGAGTATCAATCACTTGCAATCCTTCTAAGTCTCGCCAATAAAATTCATTGTCGGCCAGCGGTTGCATTTGAGACGGCATAATTGCAATCTCAGTTCCGATCATTGCATGCGCAGAATTTCTATCATTTATCCCCTCTAGCTGGGCAACAATAGTCTTTCCTTGAGAACGTCCATTTAAAAGCTTAATTGAACGCCATTCATTCTTTTGCTTAATAAGCCACGGGTTATACTTAACAATGTTAAGTCTTGGCTCGGTATGGGAAAAAACCTTAACCCAGCCTTGCACCCCATGGACGCCAGTTATTTTACCGACAATAACTGGAGATTCTTCCATCAGAATAATCTTTTAATTAAGCTGCAGCGTGATCTTTAACTAATTTTTTAACACGGTCACTCATTTGGGCGCCCTGTTCAATCCAGTGATCGATACGTGCGTTATCAACGCGTATACGCTCTTCTTGACCTGTAGCAACAGGGTTGAAAAAGCCAACACGCTCAATGAAACGACCGTCACGAGCATTACGCTTGTCAGTTACGACCATGTGATAAAATGGGCGCTTTTTTGAACCGCCACGAGCTAAACGTATGCTTACCATGCGTTATAATTCCTCTAAATTCTTTACTATATAGCCTGTCGAAACCGCTTGAAAAACTGTTCAAGAATTCCCCAGACCTCAAAGGACGCGCATTTTATCCTTAAATCTTGCGTTTGGAAACCCTTTTTTGTGTTTTAAGGGGTATAAATTAAGTTCACACTCAGTTTTTCTGAAAAAAGCGATTAAACTGAGTAAAATTCCCCCTTTAATAGCTTAAAGCTAGGGTTTATCGCCCCATAGGTGGCATACCTCCACCACCGCCCGGAGGCATCATTCCTTGAAGGCCGCGCATCATTTTCATCATGCCGCCTTTGCCTTTCATTTTCTTCATCATCTTTTGCATTTGCTTAAATTGCTTTAATAGTCGATTAACCGCTTGAATATCGGTTCCAGAACCACTTGCAATACGGCGTTTTCGCGAGCCTTTGATCATATCAGGTGCGGCTCTTTCTTTAGCGGTCATTGAGTTAATAATGGCTTCCATATGCACCGTGGCCTTATCACTCATTTGATCCTTGGCTGCTTGTGGCACATTGCCCATGCCAGGTAGCTTGTCCATCATGCTAGTTAAGCCACCCATGCTTTTCATTTGCACTAGTTGCTCTCTAAAGTCTTCTAAATCAAAACCTTGACCTTTTATAACCTTTTTAGCGAGCTTTTCTGCTTTGTCTTTATCAACCTTGCGTTCCACTTCTTCAATTAAGGAAAGCATGTCTCCCATACCCAGAATACGTGACGCAATTCGCTCAGGGTGAAATGGTTCTAAAGCATCAAGTTTTTCGCCCATACCAATAAACTTAATCGGTTTACCGGTAATTTGACGTATTGATAATGCCGCTCCACCACGGGCATCACCATCGGCTTTAGTTAAGATTACGCCGGTTAACGGAAGTGCCTCGTCAAATGCTTTTGCCGTATTAGCTGCATCTTGACCGGTCATACTATCAACGACAAACAGCGTTTCTGCTGGGTTAACGGCTGCATGAAGCTGTTTAATCTCGTTCATCATCTCTTCGTCAACCGCTAAACGACCCGCAGTATCTAGAATTAAAACGTCGGCAAAGGCTTTTTTAGCGGCTTTTATGGCTGCTTTGGCTATATCTATAGGCTTTTGGTCAACGGAACTTGGAAAAAATTCTGCGCCAACATCACCCGCAACCTTTTCAAGCTGGGCAATTGCCGCCGGACGATAAACGTCGGCACTCACCACCATAACCGACTTTTTCTCTCGCTCGATTAAATAACGCGCAAGCTTTGCGGTCGAAGTCGTTTTACCAGCGCCTTGCAAGCCAGCCATTAATACGACTGCCGGAGGTGTCGCTTTCAGCTCTAAGCTTTCATTCGCGGCTCCCATGGCTTTTACCAACTCATCGTTGACCACTTTTATAAACGCTTGGCCAGGAGTTAAGCTTGCTTTAACCTCTTTCCCTAATGCTCGATATTTTATTTTGGTGACAAACTCTTTTACAACCGGCAAGGCTACGTCGGCCTCTAGCAGCGCCATACGCACTTCGCGTAACGTTGTTTTTATATTGTCTTCGGTAATTCTGCCTTTACCACTGACTTTTTTCAGTACCCGATTTAGGCGATCACTTAAGCTATCAAACATATTATTTTCCTAATTAATCGATTCATGCTTGCATCAATGGTGGCTATTATAGCCAGATCACAGCTCATCACAAGCACTCTTCAACACAATCTAAGCGCCATTTTAACGCCAAAGCGTAAACAATTGGGTGAATATTAATTGTTTACTGATATTAGTGGTTTACAGGGTTTACAAGCTATCAGATAATAACGACACTATTGTTTAAGGATATCTCCATTGAATTTGCTGATTCTTGAGTCAACTAGCATCATTCTTTATAGCGGACTTTTTATTTACACTTGGCTTCGCTTATCTAAGTCGCAGCCGCTTCACCCTGTTTCTGCAGTTATTTTTGGACTAGCTTGGTTTATCCACGGCTACCTAGCTTATTGGCTAATAGACGGTGGCCAAGGCCAAAACCTAAGCCTTTTTAATATTTTTTGCATGACAACCTGGATTGCTTCTAGTTTAGTGGGCTGGAACTGGTTTAAACATCAAGCATACCCATTATTACTAGTGTCTTTGCCCATTGCGGCAATAAGCATTTTAGAAGCTGCACTGTTTAAAAGTGAGTCACAACTCTATCTCAGCGGTAAAGTTATAAACTTATTGCATATTTTAACCGGCATAACCGCTCTGAGCTTCTTACTTATGGCTGCAATGCAGGCATCATTAGTACTTTACTTAGACCGAGGGTTACGCAAACACCCTGCAAATATCCACCGCTGGCTTGGTTCTTTAGAAAGCATGGAGCGCTATTTAATACAGCTTTTAGTCATTGGTTTCATCAGTATGAGTATTTCACTTGGTCTAGTCACATTTATTCCTAGCGATGTATTTTCTCAGCAGGCGCTTCACAAGGTGGTTTTAACTATTGCCTCTTGGGTTGTACTAGGCATATTAATGTACGGTCATTTTATGCGAGGCTGGAGAGGCACATTTGCTGCTAAATTGAGCTTAGTTGGCTCAATTCTACTTCTCATAGGCTACTTTGGCACTAAACTCGTTGTTGAGTTTTTAATCGTTTAAATCAATTAAAGTGAGTTAATAATCCCTTGGAACACATTTCAACCGAAACACTAATTATTATATTAGTGGTGTTAATCATTTGTTCTGGCTTTTTCTCTGGCTCAGAAACCGGCATGATGTCGCTTAATCGATATCGCTTAAAACACCATGTAAAAAATAAAAAACGCGGCGCAATATTAACCCAAGGTTTACTCAATCGCCCAGATAGGCTGATTGGTTTAATCTTAATTGGTAATAACTTTGTGAATATAATGGCCGCGTCAATCGCTACCATTATTTGCGAAAGGATTTGGGGAGCAGGACCGGCTAGTGTGCTTATCGCCACTATCGGGCTTACCTTCATTGTGTTAGTTTTTGCCGAAGTCACTCCAAAAACCTTAGCCGCACTACACCCAGAAAAAGTCGCGTTTCCAGCCTCTTATATTTTAACGCCATTATATAAACTGCTTATTCCGGCAGTAGTAGGCCTTAACTTCATAACCAACGGGCTTTTAAAACTTATTAGAGTCGATGTACACGCCGCAGCTAAAGACACTCTAGACAGTGACGAATTAAAAATTATCGTTAACGAAGCCGGCGCGCTCATTCCTAAACGACATCAAAATATGTTGCTTAGTATTCTTGATTTAGAAAAAGTTACCGTCGAAGACATTATGATTCCGCGTAGTGAAATTACCGGCATAGATATTGAGCAGCCTATTGAAATAATTTTAAGTCAATTAAAAAACTCAGTTCATTCTAGGTTACCGGTATACCGCACCGAAATAGATCATGTTGTGGGCTTTTTACATGCAAGGCAAATGGTAAAGTTACTCACTGCAGACGACGATCACTTGTCCAAAGATGCCATTTTAGACGCGATCAACCCCGTCTACTTCATACCAGAAGGCACACCGCTAAACACTCAACTACTTAACTTTCAAAGAAAAAAGCTTCGAATAGGCCTAGTTGTAGATGAGTACGGTGACATTTTAGGTTTAGCTACAATAGAAGATATATTAGAAGAAATTGTCGGTGAATTTACGACAGACTTCGCCGACACAAGCAAAGATATTCAACGTTCGGACGACGGCAGTATTATAATCGATGGCTCAACTACAGTAAGAGATATTAATCGTAATTTAAGCTGGAAATTGCCTACTGACGGCCCAAAAACTCTAAACGGTTTAATCTTAGAGTATATTGAGTCAATCCCGCAGGCTGGCACAGGGATGCGTTTATATGGTTACCCAATGGAAATATTACAAGTTAAAGCGAATATGGTAAAAAGTGTTAAAGTATGGCCTTCTTTATACAAAAAACCGATTCCTAGAGTCGCAGAATAGGCCAATGCAAACAAAACGATCTAATTAATCAATGCTGTAATAATATTTAACAATAGTTGTCATATATTTGGTTAAAAATTCCACAAAATCAGTTTTCATCATCTACAATAAGTGATATCTTCTCAGTATGTGATCTACTTCTCATTCTGGGATGTGGTAGTAGGTTACACGTAGATAACCTCACAAATGGATGCTCGGAGGATTTGATGCCCACACAACACCAAGAGTCAGAAGTAAATAAACCTGACTACAACAGCCGTTCAGGCGAATCTAATGTGAAAGAATTTCCGCGAAGTGGCCGTTTCTTTTGTACAAGAGGTCTGTGGTTTTTTAAAACCCGAGAAGGTTTAGACTATGGTCCTTACAATTCTAGGACAGAATGTAAATATGCCTATAATGAATTTATCGAAGTGGTCAGTACCTTAAGCGATATTTCTAGTGAGCCAACCAACTTTGAAGAAGGTGAAACTCACTGGAAAATGCCAAAAATAAACTTTAGTTAGTTTTTACTTGCTACCAGATACTAAAAAGAGCGCTCAATGCGCTCTTTTTTATAGCTTGCTTAAAATCACACTAATAAAATACCGAAAAATAAATTCGAATTACATTCGCATTATAAGAATATAAAGGTTCATCACCCGGAGTATCTACCTCTACTCTGAGATCTTTAAAGTCTTCAAAATCAAAATAGATACGATCAAAGCTGACATTGGCGGTAAATTTATCTAGTAACTCCCAACCTTTTAGCTCTTTAGTGTAAGCAATTCCAAAACCAAAGGCATTAGCATTAAAAGTACTCATTTCTTTGTCTCTTGCTCTAAAATTTTGTGCGTCAATTTGAGAGAACAAATCACTATAGAAATTCGCTTTGGTTTGCGCATAATGACGTAACTTAAAGTCAAACATCCATTCATCACCAAGCGGATGTACATAACCTGTTTCAATAGTGTCTGCTTCTATTCCCCAGGTATCGGCAAATCGTTTATATTCTAGTTTTAACGAGGCTCGATACGGAAGGTAGTACATTCCCCTAATAGCAACCGAATCACTCGTTCTGGTTTCTGGATAAAGCTCTTCTTGACGCGCATACTCTGTGGGAGACACTAAATAACGTACTGAGCGATAAGGGTTATTTAAATAGCCCTGATCAGTAATAGTTTCTAAACTGAGGTTTATTAAACTATTTTTAGTGAGTATTTGTGAGACCCCGACTCTGAAGTGACGGCGTTTTGCCTCTGCCGCAAACGATTCATCTTCACGTTTTCCAACGTCGTCCCAACCTTGCGAGAAACCCAAGTTTAAGGTGGTTAAATCACCAAAAAAATCTTGGCTAATACCAAAGTGTGCCGATCGGGCAGAAAAATCATTTTCATCACTTGCGGTATAGTTAAGGCTCATGGTGGTTTTATCATGCAAGTAGTCTATGCCTAAACTCTTTTCTACGCGGCGCTCGGTGTAGGCGCTGGCGGTTGTTACCACATCAATTGACGCACTACTGACATTGTCGACGTAATAATTAGCGGAAATAGAGACAGTATCTTTAATTGACTTGCGCAATAAAATAGAAGGTCCTTGAATGTCGACTCCCCCTCCTTCGTAGTAATGATATAAGGCATCACTTCTATCTTCGGGAAGCACTGCAGATTCTACTATTGGCAGCCAACTAAATAAAAATATGACTTTAAAGAGAACTTTACAGTTTAGAAAAATTGCTATTTTTCTAGTTACAGCCACACCCACCTCCGGCACTTCCTTCTGCGCCACGCGCCCCTTCTCTTGCTTGATGTACATGGTGTAAATAATTATCTGAAACCGGTGCACGCCCAAACGCCATAATAGGATCGGCTAAATTTTGACGCTCATAGGGCTTTAGCCAGGGTTTAATGGTGCAGCCACTCAATAACAAGAGTGAGGAAATGGTAATCAGCTTAATAACAATACTGCTTATTTTCACTCATTACTCCCGCATTAACTTTTTAATTTGTGCTTTGTATTTATCTTCGTCACCACTTTTATAGCCAGGGTGAACCATTCTTACATTGCCATCTCTATCAATAATTGCGGTACTCGGCATGGCAGAAACACTATACATTTCACTGACTTTACTTTCTGGGTCGTATAAAACAGGGAAATCTACTGGAGTGTCTTTTAAATACCCAATCGCTTTAGACGAATCAGCATCAACATTAACGCCTAATACGGCAAAACCGAGCGGCGAATATTTATTATGTAGATCGTTTAAAATAGGCATTTCTTGTCGGCAAGGACCACACCAAGAGGCCCAAAAGTTAAGTAAAACGACTTGACCACGAAAATCTGAGAGACGTAAGTTTTTACCGGAGTTGCTTTTTAAAGTGAAATCCGGCGCGGGTATTTTCGTATCTGCGGCACTAACTAGGCCACAAGAAAACACTAACACAAGTGCCACTAACTTTAACGATATACTGGTCAATTTTGTCATTGTTACTTCCAATAGATTAAAAAAACATGGCTAAATTATAGCGTTATCCTAGAAAAATAGTGTGAATCCTGTTGAGATTTCAAGATCACTGGCAGTTTTAACCCCAACAATTTCGATTTTATAAATGTAATCTCTCACATTAACGTTAAAAGCCATCCAATCATTAAAGAGCACTTGATAACCGCCACCAACCACTGCTGTTGAATGGTTATCTCCGGCAAAGTTAGTACTTCCTAAGCCCGCTAACAGGTAAAAATTGCTAGTGAAAGCAATATCTCTACCTAAAAACCCTTCTCCCGGTAATATATTAAAGCCCAGCGAGATATCGTAATGAGAATACTTTCGTTCACCGGCAAGAATAGAAATTCCGGTGAGAATTTCTGCGCTGGTTAAATCGGCTTCTGACTGACCGTAGTTTGCAGCGATAAACAAATCTTCAGTCACATGGTAAGCTACTGTAGCTCCAACAATGTCGTTGGCACCAAAGTCTTCAATGCTTATAACGCCATAATAAGCACCGATTTCCCAGTTTTCTGTATCTATCGCGTCTTTATCGACTTCGCGGCGCTCTACCTGCGGGTCAAAGACTTTAATATTAGACAGGCCGCTTTCGGTTTCTTGTTGCTCTGCTGCTAACACAGAAACACCAAGCCCCGCTAATAAGACGCCTAAAATCGCTTTTAAAAAAATACGCTGAATCCTAATTTCCATTCTTCCACTTCATCATTTTCATTCCGACTGGTTAAAATTGTATGTGAATTATACTCTGCGCGAAGAAAAAATTGACGCGACACATACACCCTAGCTCCCACCCCAACATTAACGGTTTCATCTTGCCGATCTTCCGGAAAGACCAATGTTGCTCTGGGCTTTGTTTTAATCATTCCTGCCCCTAATTTAAAATAAGGCGATACAATCCATTCAGGGAAAGGCTGATGCATAATGTTAATATTGGCAAACTGAATATCCGAGACGTTCCCTAAAGCTTGTGATACTGCAAGTTCGGTGGCAATGTTTTCGGTCCAATTCCACCCCCAGTAAAGCGTCATGACATTGGCCCCACCAAATTCGCCACTTAATGCCCCCACCTCAAAATCTCGCTGTACAAATTGTATTTGGTCAGGTTTATTTGTTTTGTATTGGGTTCCATCTAAGTTTAGGGTGCGCTGCATTTGATCCTCGTGAACCCAGCCCAGCTTACCTTTAGGAGAAATAATTTTATACCACTGAGTTTTCTTTTTTACTAATTGAATCAGTTGGTGCTTTTCAACAATATGAAAAACAGGATAACCACGTCCAGGACCGCTGTGCATTTCTATAAATGCCTCAGCAACCTGTACTTTTTGATATTGGTCTTCTGCTAGTGTCTCAAACACAAAACTCGCACAAAAACACCAAGCAAAAATTAATTGAGTGAAAAGCTTACCTGCAAATTTCAAAATTTTAGATTCCTACTACGGCTTATTTTTATTCACATCACTGTGGTACATCAAACGGATTATTATAGTATTGGCCGCCAATATCCAGCCATTCCGAAATTAATTTTAATTCTGCGTCGGTTAACCAGCCTTCATGGGTACCGCCTGGGTTGAACACATTAAAGAATCTTTGGCTATTGCGCGCCGCATTAACGTTCATTGACGCAGCCACATTGACGGTGTTCATGACCGGTATAGGGTTACCATCGTCATCAAGTATTAAGTTTCCGTCTGCATCCGTTTCGTAAATTGGGTTTCCGTTAGCGTCCAGTGCAGGCTCTAAGCGGTCGATTAATGCCCCGTTGGCAAGCTCTAATTCATTATCATTAAACATTAACTCGCGATACGAGGTGAGTTGATCGGGTTCATCTACCGAGGGGGTACCAATTAATTCAAGCTGTCCTAACGGTACCCGGGTTTGATCCATTTCGTCGGTCGGGCTATGACAACTGACACAAGTATAATCTGAAACTAAATTTCCCATAGAGTCAAAGGTTTGTCTTGGCAATTCCCATAAAGGTTGAATAACATCAATGTAGTTAATTGTTATTCGGCAAAGCCCATTCCATTCACTCATACACGCCAAGTTAGTGGGTGAAGGCGTTGTTAAGTCTTGATAAAGGTAATTAATGCTGGGATCTAAAGCGCGCACATTGGGATCAGTCCATTCATCAATAAACTCAATATTAACTGATAAGTCTCTTACGCCATTAATGCGCGCATAAACTTGTGCCATGGTTTCGCCTTCGTCAGCAAATAATGCAGGATTAGTATTAGGAAAAGGTGAACCTGTGACCGCTGAGCCTAAGTTAATAGAACTTGGTTGAGCATCAATGCGCCCATGTGGCTGCTCAGAGTTGTTTGCGTGACACCCATTACATTGCTTTTCTTCACCAGCGGTAACGCTTATCCAGTTTTGGTGACGCGGGCTAATTCTTTGACCGTTTGCATCAACAATACTAATACTAAAAGCAACATCTGCCGGTACTTTAAACATCACACTACCGTCCGGTTCAATCGGTACATAGCCCAATATGTCACGCATTAATTGGGCTTGGCTACGCCCAAAAGCAGTGCCATCAAGGTCAACTAAATCATCATCTGGCATAGATACGGCTTTCACGACCCTTAAAAACCGCGCAGGTCGGTCAGCGGCGGTCGACTGTAAAGGGTCAGCCATTGCACTAATCCCCAAGGGGCTAACATCAACACCATCAACGTCATAAACACTTCTAATATGTACAACGCCTAAATTGGCATCTAAAAGCTCATTACTTGCGTTCTCGCTAAGCGGCGGAATTACACTCGGTAATTGTTTAGGCGCTAGAGGCACAACCTCATGATAAACGATTCCTTCTTCCGCAATGACAATCGGCAACTGCGTTTGGTTAAGCGGATTATAAATCCATATGCCATATAAAGGGTCTGACTCTTGTACATCGGCTTGGGCTAAGTTTTCAGCGTTACAGTCAACAGAGTAAGGTTGATTATTTTCATCAAGTTGAGTAATTCGGCAAGGTGACCAGCTCATTAACATCCGTTGAGTACCATCAAACAACGGAAACAGATCAGCAAAACGCCCTCCTATTGAGATCTCATTATCAGTTCTCACATCATAGGGTGTGGCGCTCACTTGCCCAACACTTCCACCGCTGGCATTCGCGCTTTGCGTATTAATATCAATAAAGTTTTGCCAATCAATATAAGCGAGCTCACCACCTAAGCGGTTAGATTGAGACGGTTTTAGCGCAGTTAATAATCGACCATCTTCTATTTCTCGCGGTTTGATAAAGTCGACATTGCTGTTATCGCTACCACTATTATGGCTATGCCTTCCGTATAGTATTTCAAGTTGAGAGCCATCCGGGTTAACTTGGTAAAGATTTATGGTGTTATTTTGGGCAACATTATCCCATCGGCTAAATACAATTTTGCCATTTGTGAGCACACTCGGGTGCATGTCATGACTTTGATTAAAAGTAATTTGTTTAATATTTTCGCCCGTTTCGCTCATGACGTGAAGCGATAAAGTTTGTACATTGCGATCTTCATCTAAAGCAATAAACTGGGGCTTTCCCTCATCGAGTAAAACGGCTTTTGCTTGGCGTTGACGAGTAGACGCAAAAACAATTCGGCCATCGGGCAAATATTGTGGAGACACATCGTCGCCAGCTTCTGCACTAATATCTGATGAAATGATGCGGCGCAAGTTATCGGCGCTAACGTCATATTCCCAAATATTCCATTTAGGTTGTTCGTCTTCATCTGCGTTTTCTATTTCCGGTGCACGCATTGCAAAAAGCAGCTTACTGCCATCCGCTGATACCGCTAGATCTTTAACGTCATAGAGTGCTCCTTCTTCAAAAATACCTTCAGTTAATACTCGGTCTTGCGCAGAAAGGCTAGCTCTGTCACGTATAATAAGCTCGGCGCCGGGGTTAAAGCTAACAGGCTCGCGCAACTCAAACATGACAGGGGTTGGATTACCAGCTTGATCCATTTCAACTGGAATCGGTCTTTTAACAAAGGCAATAGGAAAGTCGACAACCACCGGATCAGGCTGCTGCCCTGAGCCTACTAAATCGCCATTACTCCCAGTGCAGCTTGCCACAAGCAAAACACTAACAAATATAAGGATTAAGTCTCTAAAGTTTTTCATGCAACTCACTTCCTAGGGTAATTGGCTGGTATAAATTTGCTTTGGGTGGATAGCTATTTTAAAAGTATTGACTAACTGCGCATACTTAAACCAAGTTTTGCTCAGCATAGCACGGCCAAATATCTCAAAAACAAATAAAGCGCTGTTGTCATTGCATACCATCAAATTAAAAAACTCATGGGTCAAATATCGCATAGGTGTTTTCAAACAAAACCAACACAATAGTAACCTATTGGAAATCAATCCACTTGCTTAAATTAATTCAATATAGCGATATTAATAAGCAACTAGCACTGCTTTTACAAGTAAACTAGCACTACCTTAATAAGTTAATAATAGATAATCTACAAACTTAATCTCAAAATTTGCATTCACAACAAATTAAAGGAATCAGCGGTTAAAAAGCCTCTATCAGCGGTATTATGCAGAATTTAATTGTGGTTTTCTGTGCGTAGAATCACGAAAACTCATCTAGCTATTAGTTATACTCAGTATTGGTCAATGGTTCAGCGGCCTTAGCAAGACAAAGCCAAAGTCGTTAATGTAAATTACACTTTAGCCGATATTACCGCTAACAAGAAAGAAACCTTTAGCGTAAGAGTGAAGCGTTAAATAGAGCATGAATGATATACACAGAAGCTTAAGCCGCTAATGTACTAAGTTCGCACCTATAAACACATTCACTTCCGCAAAAATAGTTACTTTTTTAATCTCGCAGTATGAAGTCTCGCATTCTAGGCTGATACAAACTTTCAGGTTGTCACCATGAACAATATAAAAACTTTTAAATCTTGGCATACACTAATCAGTAGCGTCTTACTTGTTGGTCTATTTAGCTTTAGCACTCACTCTAATGCAGGCCCAAGAGAACAAGCCAAAAGAATCCATGATCGGCTAGCTGGCATTCCTCCTAGCGAGAGTGTTTTAAACGATATGCAAGCCGCCATCGAAAACAATGATGCTATTGGTGCCGCCTACACCGCAATGCAAAATGACGCTTTTTACAGTGTCACCTTAAAAAACTGGGTCACCCCTTGGACTAATGAACCACAAACCGTATTTGCCCCTTTAAACGACTATACTGCAACGGTTATTGGCATGATTCGTGACGACGAAGATATTCGCTCTATGCTCTATGGTGACATTTTATATGTTGGCCAGTCTGGCAATGGCTTACCTAATTACTCTAATACCTCAAATGCACATTATGAAGAAATGGAAATGCGCGCTTTGCCGCTCAGCCAAGTTTTACAAAAGACCACACAGTCTAGTGTCACTGGCCTCCCTCAAGAAGCAACAGCCGGAGTATTAACAACACGGGCTGCTGCAAAAGCGTTTTTAATCGACGGTACCAACAGGGCTTTGTTTCGGTTCACGCTTATGAATCAATTATGCACCGATTTAGAACCACTAAAAGATATTGAAAGAGCCGCAGACAGAATTCGCCAGGACGTGTCGCGAAGCCCAGGCGGAGACAGTCGCATATTTATGAACTCCTGTTATGGCTGTCACGCAGGAATGGATCCTATGGTGCAGTCATTAGCTTATTATGATTTTGATTATGACACTGCTAATGACCCTGACGGCGAAAATGGCCAAATAGTGTATAACGATGTAGGTACGAGCGATCCGGTTACTGGTACTCGTGTTGTTTCTAAGTATTTCAATAATAACCAAAACTTTCCTTCTGGTTATGTCACCCAAGACGATAGCTGGATTAATTACTGGCGAAAAGGCCCAAATCAATTAGTCAATTGGGATACTGCGTTGCCCGGTGAAGGCAACGGGGCAAAATCAATGGGACAAGAGCTTGCGCACAGTCAAAAATTTGCTCGCTGCCAAGTTGAAAAAGTCTTTAAAAATGTTTGTTTAAGAAAACCTGGTAATGCCAGCGACAGAAATCAAGTTAACGCCATGATTGACTCGCTCGTCGCAAACGGTTTTGCCCTAAAACAAACTTTTGCTGAATCTGCAATTTATTGCATGGGAGAATAAAAATGACTCAAACTAGCCACTTCTCTCATTTAAAAAACAAATATAAAAATGCTATTTTTGGAATGACGGGTAGCTTAATTTTAGCGGCGTGTTCTGGTGGAGGTCCTGCAGTAGAAGAAAACCCAGTAGACACTTCACCTCCGGCTTCTAGTTATTCTGGGCCTGCACCCGCCACCGAAGATGTTCAAGCTTTTAAGTTAAACGTTTGGGATAACTTGTCGCCTACTAACCGCTGTGGCGAGTGTCATGGAAAAGGACAGGCACCCGAGTTTGTCGACTTAACTGACGTAAATCTTGCTTATGCTGCCGCCAATACAATTGTAAACCTAGAGCGCCCGAGCGAATCTAGAATGGTCACCAAGGTTGCGGGTGGACACAACTGTTGGCTAACGAGTGATGCTGCTTGTGCTGATACCATTACCAATTACATCGCTGCGTGGGCTGGTGAAACTGCAGGCGGGAGTACTACCATCGAGTTAACCCCTCCTCCGCTTAGAGATCCGGGTAGTAGCAAAACCTTCCCAGACTCACCAGACTTATTTGCAACCACTGTTTATCCATTATTAGGCACTTATTGTTCAAGCTGTCATAACGAAAACTCTGCCAATCCAATCTCGCCATTTTTTGCAAATGATGACGTAGACAGCGCCTATGCCGCAGCCAAAGCTAGAATTAATTTAGATGCACCTGCGAGCTCTCGATTTGTCGTTCGCTTAGGTAGCGAATTTCATAACTGTTGGTCAGATTGCACAAGTAACTCGGCCGAAATGGAAGCCGCAATTGCTGATTTTGCGAATCAAATACCTTTGACTCAAGTAGATGAAAACTTATTAATTAGTAAATCACTCTTTCTCACCGACGGCATTGTGGCCAGTGGCGGTGGTCGACATGACACTAACGTAATTGCTTTATGGAACTTTAAAACTGGCACTGGCACTACTGCGTTTGATACCAGCGGTGTTGAGCCAGCAATTAATTTAACGCTCAGCGGAAGCTACAACTGGGTTGGCGGCTGGGGCATTCAAATTGTTGATGGAAAAGCCCAAGGCTCTACTAGTAATTCGAAAAAGCTCCATGACATGATTAAATCAACTGGTGAATACTCAATCGAAGCATGGGTTGCTCCCGCCAATGTAACTCAAGAAGGACCAGCAGGTATTGTTAGTTATTCTGCAGGCACAACCGAGCGTAATTTTACTCTCGGTCAAACTTTGTATAATTATGAATTTTTAAACCGCTCTAGCGAAACCGATCAAAACGGTGACGAGTCGCTGTCTACGCCAAATGCAGATGAAGTATTACAAACCGCATTACAGCATGTTGTCGCGACCTTTTCACCGAGTGAAGGAAGAAAAATATTTGTGAATGGTCAGCTCGTTGCGCAAGAACAAGTGGAAACCGGTGGTACATTAAACGACTGGAACGACACTTACGCGGTTGTCATGGGTAATGAAGTTTCGGGGGATCGATTGTGGCAAGGAACTCTGCGCATGGTCGCTATTCATAATAGAGCCTTAAACCAAGAACAAATTGTCCAAAACTTTGATGTAGGTGTTGGCGAAAAATTTTACATGCTTTTCAGTATCAGTCATTTAATTGACTTGCCAGACTCATACATAGTGTACGAAGTGAGCCAGTGGGATAGTTATGGCTATCTGTTTGATAAGCCCTATTTTATTAATTTAAATAATCAAACCATACCAGACAACATTGATATTGAAAAAATCCGCATCGCAGTGAATGGTCGTGAAATTAAAAATGGACAAGCATACAAAAACCTCGCAATTAATTTAAATGCAAGTAGTTACGATACAACTTCTGGTCAAGTTATTTCGCCTTTAGGCACTATCATAGCGCTAGAAAAAGGCCCTACAGCAGATGAGTTTTTCTTAACTTTTGAAAAAATTGCTACACAAGAAAATCCTTTTGTAGAGCCTCCTCCGCCAACGCCTGCGGTACCCGCAGACCTACCAGCGAGACCAGAAATAGGTATTAGAGACTTTTTTGAAATTCATGCCAGTATGTCTAAAGCGACCGGTATTAGTATGGCACAAGCAGATGTTGCGCAAACTTACGAGCAAGTTAAACAGCAACTTCCAACGCTAACAGATATTGACTTTTTCACTTCTGCGCAGCAAATGGGTGTTACCCAACTAGCGATAGAATATTGCAATACTTTAGTCGAAGACGAAACCTTAAGAGATAATTACTTTAGCTCGTTTGACTTTAGTCAGCCAGCCAATACTGCTTTTGATTCAGAAAGCAAACGAGATTCGATTTACGACCCTATTATTAGCAATGTTGTTGGTAATGGGTTAGCGTCTCAACCTAGTATTGCTGATATAAAAGCGGAACTAACCGACTTAACAACTAAACTCACTGCCTGTGGTAGTGGATGCGCAGCAGACAGAACGAATACTGTTGTTAAAGCCGTTTGTGCAGCTACCTTAGGTAGCGCAGTTATGTTAGTCCAATAACCGGAGTAAGACGATGAAAAAATATACCAAAGAACAACTGCTAAACGCTCCGTTATTACATAACTCTCATAAGCGCCCAACAACGCGCCGTGACTTTATAGCGCAAGGTTTTACTGCAGGCACAGCCAGTATTATGGCCCCTTCTGTTCTAGGACTTTTTGCAAATCCTGGCACTGCACATGCAACTTTATCTCCGGACATTGAAGCATTAAAAAGCGCTTGTGGCATCGCGGTTCAAGGCGCAGGAAAGATCCCTTTTATTTGCTTTGACCTAGCTGGCGGTGCCAATATAGCAGGATCAAACGTGCTCATTGGAGGACGAGGTGGTCAACTGGATTTTCTATCAGCCGCGGGCTATAGCCGCCAAGGCTTGCCGGGAGACATGACGCCAGCAATCATGAATCCTCAAACGGGCCTGTCAGACTTTATCAATCAAGACTACGGTTTGGCATTTCATTCAGATAGCGCTTTTTTGCGCGGTATAATGGACAAATCAACCGCTGCGACTGCGGCAAATACTAACGGAGCGGTGATTCCAGCTCGCTCCGATAACGACACGGGCAACAACCCTCACAACCCTATGTATGGCATTAATAAGGTCGGTGCAGATGGCTCCTTATTAACGCTAATTGGTTCTCGAAATAGTGACTCAGGGGGCAATTCTATGGCTCCCGCATCAATGATTGATTTAGCCTTGCGCCCCACGAAAATTGATCGACCCAGTGATGTTACCGGACTGGTTGACGTTGGTGACTTGGTTGGCCTTTTAAGTCAAGAAGATGCCGTTTCAGTAATGGAATCAATTTATCGTGTGTCAGACAAAAAGATGGACCAAGTTAACACTCAAATCAGCAGTGACGAAGTGATTAAAGAAATGGTTCGTTGCGGTTACGTGAAAAGTGCTGATCTCGCGGATAGATTCGGCGACCCTAGTACCTTAGACCCTGCGCTTGATCCTGACATTGTTGGCGACAATGGTATTTTCAGCCAAGCAGAGTTTGACAGTGACGGCGAGTTTAGAAAAACAGCCTCTGTAATGAAAATGGTCATCAATGGCTTTGCAGGAGCCGGTACGATTACTATGGGAGGTTTTGACTATCACGGGCAAGGCCGCTCAACTGGCGAAGTAAGAGACTTTAGAGCTGGTCGATGTATGGGGGCATGTTTAGAATACGCAGCTAAAGTTGGCGTACCATTAATGATGTATGTTTTTAGTGATGGTTCAGTGAGTAGTAACGGCGTGGTAGATAATACTGCTGAAGGCCGTGGCAAATTTATGTGGCAGAGTGATAACTCATCCACCGCCGGCTCGTTTTTTATGGTGTATAACCCTAATGGACGCGCAGAATTAATTGGAGGCACCCCAGAAGAGCAAGCAATTCATCAACAAATTGGTTATATGCGCTCCGACGGCTCTACCGAAACCGCCTCGTCACCGGCGGCAAATAACCCTAACTTGTTAGTGGAGACTGTCATTCTTAACTATATGGCGCTACATGGGGAACAAAATAATTTTGCTAACCTTTTCCCTAACCACGGCTTAGGCAACGCTTCTCTAATGGACAGTTTAACCGCTTTCGATAGTATCGTGAATGGCACTATTGGCAGCTGAACTGGGGAAATATAGACAACAACGAGCTAACCGAGAGATCACTCTATCAATTGGCAAGCTAATTCTTTACCGCCGCAGCTTTTACTGCGGCGTTTTAACGTTATCCTCTACAATTAACAATTTGGGTAGCAATGTTAGATTATAGACAAACTTTAGATAAGGCGAGCACTCTAGTCCGCCGCTTAGAACTAGCTGCCGCCGCAGACTTACTCTTAGATTTACTATCTGAAAATCCAACCGACTTCGAGTTAATTGAGCGAGTGTTTAAGTTAACTAAGAATAACCCACAAACTGCAGGATTTTACCGGCTTTGCGTTTTCTTATTTAGTTACTACCAGTCGCTACCCCAAAAGCATGACTTAACCATAGAAGCCTATAAAATACTTAAAGAACAGCAACCCATAGAGGCGCCCCACGCGTTTTTGGCAGAACTTCCAGACAGTGCATTTTTTAATTTATTTAAACACCTTGCGCGCTCTTACCTAACTCAAGATGCCAAAATTGCGCTTCAACTAATGAAACAAAAGTACCCCGAGAAACAGCAAACGCCAGAAGCGATTTGGTTTTACTGCGAATTTTTAATTCAATCACAAAATTACATTGAGGCTCGTGATCAATTAAAATATTTAATTAATTTTTATGCTGAAAATTCAATTTCCAGCCACGCCATTAAAGCACTGAAAATCACCCAACAAAAAATAAAAGTCTAACCGCTTCTATCTAATCACTACTAGGGGATCATGGCTAACTGCAAACAACTTTTAAATAATTATCAGCTTGTTCGATTTTGGCTTGATCGACTGATCGCTTTACAATTAACCTCAATAACGATTTAGCTTGATCTAAATCATCTAAATACTCTGCAAGCACCTTAGCTTTTATAAAAGTTAACTCTTCCCAGCCTTTTGCTAACGGGCTTGTTTTTAAATATCGGTCAACAAGCTTCAAAAGTAATCCAAAGTGCTGATGGCATTGTAACTCAGGTAACAAAGCGAGCAATAAATCGGCTGGCAAATTGAGATGGTATTCTCGCGACTCTAATTTAACTAAAAAACTGGCTCCTCGCTGTAGCTGTTGATTAGAAACCAAATAATGAAAGTAGTCTAAAGCCATATTATGGAAGTGATTTTGCCCGCGAACAGCCAATAACAGAATAAGTTTTTCTTTCACTCTGCGGCTGAAAGTTTGCTCTTGATCAAACAATATTAATTTAGTTTGGGCTTCCTCTAAACGTCCTTCATGTAGGAAAATATCAACTTCATTTAAACACTGCACCACCGGATCTTGAGCAAGGTTGATCAAACTGCGTTTATCAACCCCAAAATTGAGTTCTTTATGATACAAATAAACTAAATATCCCGCGCACGCAGAAAAACTATACAGTAAATAAAAAACACTAAACCACCCGGCAGTCTCCATTACCAATGATTGTTGCCTACTAAGCTGCTGATAGGCGATCACTCCCATTGCGGCCAACAGCATCAATAAAAACAGATAATTAGCTTTAAAGGTTTTAATAATAAAACCTATTTTAATCGGGTTAACCATGGCGACACTAGACTTTTCCATCATTAAAATAATAAGTCCAGCGGGAATAGAAAATAATAAAAGCGCGATTAATACGAACGCAAAAGTTGGTAGACTTTGCATTAGCTGATATACCACATATAAGGTAAAAGCACTCATCAACGCAAATTGAATAGACTGATTTTTATTCTTAGAACTTAACAGCGATGACAAAGACTGTTTGAGTCTTTCACCAGCAGCAATTCGTTCCATTATTTCGAATGCCAACTCAATAACTGGCACTGAGAATATTGCAAGAAAGACTAATCCTAAGGCGGACTTAGGTAAAATTGAAAAAGTGATAGCGAAAACAAAAACAAATAAAACAACTGGTCGCTTGACACTTACTGCCAGTAACCCTAAAAGATTTTGGAATAAACTCGGCAGCGACTTGCTCACGCTTAAGCTCTGTAAAGATTTAGTGCATAACATGCACTGCGGTATAAGCTGTTCGGGCTTTAACACCACACACTGTTTACAATAATTAACTTTACAGTGGTCACAACGCCAAGTCGCAACTTCCAAATTATGATATTTACAACGACTTGTCATTCTTTTAACCCTAAGCTTGCTCGCACCATCAATAACTTATTGATTCATCACGCGGTTGGCTGGCATGCTAATTTGCTTCATAAAGTAAGATTTAAACTCTTCACTAAATGGCTGTTTTTCAACCGCTTGCTGCATACAAAGCAACCAAGCATCTCTTTCACTTTCACCAATCGCTAAGTGCGCGTGTACTTTGGGAATACTAATTGGGCCATATTTCTCTTGAAATAGGCGAGGCCCACCTAACCAGCCGCACAAAAACCGAAATAACTTATCGCGTGAAACTTCTAAGTCAGCAGGATGCATTTCTAGAATAGCCTTAGCTCGCTTAATGCTTTGCATATTGTCATAAAAATCATCAACTAGTTGACGTACCCCCTGCTCGCCACCGGCAGCTTGAAATGAGGCGTCTAATTGACCAAATCGTAAAATCTCGTGCATTTAATTCTCGCTTGTTTCATTTATTTGCAGCAACTAAAGAACAAACCTGACTCAGATAAATTATGTTGCCATTATGCAGTTTTTTGCAGTTTTTAGAAACCAAAACTTAGCCCTAAAATATTTAGGTTTATTTGCTTCTTTTAAACAGCAATCACAAACGCTGAAAAAAGGCCAAAACTTTAAACTCCCTGTTATGGTTTTAGCGATAGATAGTCTTGTAATATTGAGGCGAGATTGATAATTAATTAACTTTAGATTGAGAAAAGCTTTAGGATAAAGATTTATTTAGGTGCTAATGACAATGGAAATACTTAACCGGTTTTGCCAATCAAGGCAAACTGAAACACTTACTTAAAAGTGTCATAATTCAACACCCTTTATCTTTCCCAAAAAATACTAAGCAGAAAAAGCAGCTCATAGATTTTGAAAATTGAATAGCAAAAGTCACTAAATTTTAAATTGTTTTTTTATAAACGAGTCCAGGGTTGCAGCGAACCATCTCAAGCTTTTGACTATCACGAGTAAGGGACTCTGAAGCACCTAAAAATAAATAACCACCAGGCTTTAAGTTATTTATTAACCCATTAATGACTTTGGTTTTATTCTGATTGGAAAAATAAATCAGTACATTGCGACAAAATATAATATCAAACTTGCCTAAACTATAAGGAGCGTTTAAGAGGTTGAGTGGTTGGAATTTTATTTTGCTACGCAACCTTTCATTAACCTGCCACTCATCGGGGTTTAGCTGCTTAAAATACCGACTTAATTTATCTTTAGGTAACCCGCGATTTAACTCTAAGGACTGATAAACACCTGTTTTAGCTTTATTAAGCACTCGCTCAGATAGATCCGTTGCAATAATTTCACTAGAAGTTAATGCTGCAGCTTCTTCTAACTGCATAGCTACCGAGTATGGCTCTTGGCCGGTAGAACAAGCAGCACACCATATTCTTAACCCTTGGCTATTGCGCCTTATTTCTGGAACTAACGTTTTTTTTAAGTATTCAAATGGGTAGCTGTCTCTAAACCAGAGAGTTTCGTTGGTTGTCATTTTATCGACAACTTGCTTTAACAGTTGATTACCGGATAGCAGCGTTACTTTGTCTAGCAACTCGCCCATTGAAGTGAGTCCGTTCTCTTGTATAAAGCTACTTAGCCGGCTAATAACAAGGTATTGTTTGTTGTCACCTAGCAAAATACCACTTTGCTTTTCAAGTACAACCTTAAAACGCTCGTAATCGGAATTTGAAATTTCCATTCATTAATTCTTTTATTTAATCTTCAAGATCCATACGTTTTTGTACGGCATTAGCGAGCTCATCAGGATTAAACTTTGGAATAAAATCATTTGCTCCGACTTTTTGCACCATGGCTTCGTTAAATACACCGCTTAACGAGGTATGTAACATGACCCACATACCTTTTAATTTTTCATTATTACGAATTTCTGCCGTTAGGGTATAACCATCCATTTCCGGCATTTCAATATCGGAAATTAACATTAAGACTTCGTTCTCTACTGGAGAGCCATCTTCTACTATGCTTTCTAAGAACTCAAATGCCTCACGGCCATCTTTACATAGCTTAGTTTTAAACCCAAGCTGCTCCACGGTGCGTTTTATTTGCCCTCTAGCCACAGAAGAGTCATCTGCGATAAGCACAACTTTATCTAATGGTGCTTTACCCGCATGCTGCTCTACTAACTCTTGGCTCACTACAGCATCGTTTGGCGTTATTTCTGCAAGAATTTTCTCAACGTCGATAATTTCAACCAGCTCGCCATCTATATCTGTTACCGCAGTTAAGTAACTAGACTTACCTGATCCTTTGGGCGGTGGATGAATGTCACTCCAATTCATGTTAACGATTCTTTCTACCGCTTTTACCAAGAACCCTTGAACTTTGCGGTTATACTCTGCAATCACTACAAAGCATTCCCGCACATCTCCGAGTGATGGTCCGCCAACAGCTAAACTTAAATCAATAACCGATATTGTTGCACCACGAATATGAGCCACTCCCCTCACTACGGGGTTACGATGCGGTAACTCAGTCAGCTCGGGACACTGCAGAACTTCTCTAACTTTAAATACATTGATTCCATATACTTGGCGGCCCTTTAACTTAAATAGCAATAACTCAAGTCGATTTTGCCCAACCATTTGGGTTCTTTGATTGACAGAATCAAGAATACTAGACATTGCACGTCTTCCTTTTAAACATTTTAATTTCTAAACGGCACGATATTTGCTGTTAGTTAACTTAAGTTAGCTTAAAAGGTCGCTTCAAAACCAATCGTTTAACCAACTTGGAGATAAAAAGTGAGCTTATAATCTACTAACTGTAAGCCGTGATAATTAACCTAAGTATAGACAAATTTAGAAAAACCACAGGAAAATCATGAAATTAATTAGATTTTTTAAAAATGACTTCAGTTTTAACAAAAAACTGCTAAGGTTAATTAAGTCATTGTTTTTATTGGCTATTAGTATTACAAGCGTCAATGCAGCGCAAACCGGTGTAGCCAGTAATGTCCACTCAGTGGAAAAAATACGCCAAGCGGCAAAAAAATTCCTTGAGGAAAAGCAACAAGCTGCCGATAACCCCAATATAGTTATTAAAATTGGGCATATTGATAACCGATTACGGCTAACGCAATGCGACAGCCAACTTGAAATGTTTTTACCACAGGCAATTAGAAGCAGTGGAAAAACAACGGTTGGGGTTAAATGTGATGCGCCAGTTAGCTGGAAAATTTATGTGGCTGCAGAAATTAATTGGTTTCAACAAGCTTGGGTACTTAATCGGAATGTTGCGCGCGATACTTTGTTATCAAAAAATGATGTAAGTCAGCGCAAAATTAAAATGACAGCGGGCAGAAGGATCCCTTTGTTAGATGTTAATCAAATAATCAACTCTACCACCAAAAATAACATGCGTAGAGGTGCAGTAGTTTTTCAAGACAGTGTTTGTTTTGTATGTAGAGGAGACAAGGTGACTGTAACAGCAAAAAGCCAGTTTTTAAATGTCGACGTAGAAGGTGTTGCATTAAGTGACGCCATGCTTGGTGAGTCCGTACAGGTTAGAAACTCTAGCTCTAAAAAGATTTTTGCAGCACAAGTAACTTCTAAAAGCCAACTCAGTGTTAACTTAACAGGAATCAACTAGATTATGGTTATGGATATTAAAAGTCTCGTTCCGGGTCAAGTAAAAGCTGATTTTAACCGTTCAGAGAAAGCACGCAAGAAATCTCAGTCTGGCGGTAGTACCGCAGCAGATGAAGCAGATGACTCTGTTAGCTTAACTGGAAAAGCCTCACAAATAGGACAATTAATTCAACAAATGAAAGCCGCACCTGTAGTAGACCAAAGTCGAGTGGAACCACTTAAAGATAAGCTCGACAAAAAGCAATATGAAATTGAATATCAAAGAGTCGCTAACAAAATGCTCGACTTTGAAAGCAACTTTCAAGGCTACTAAGCACTTCAATTTAGCCGATTATACAAAGTTAATCGCCAAGGAATAGTCAAATGAAAAACCGACAATTAGCTAAAACCCTTATCAACGTTTGGAAGCAAGACTACCAAACATTGTATGACTGCCTAAACCAAGAACAACGAGCGTTAGAAAAGCGAGATTTTGACGGCCTTTCTTGCAGCGTAAAAGAAAAGGACGAAATGGTCGCAAAAATTAACAGTCATCAAGTTCCGCCGATGCTGTCTGACTCAGGCACGCAAATTTTATCTCAAGGTCAATTTGCAGAATTTTGTCTTAGCTGTAATGAGCTAAGTGGATACTGGAAAGAGTTAATGGGACTGGTAAAAAAATGCTGCCTGAAAAATGAAGTTAATGCTAGATTAATCGAATTAATTAATGTTTCTAGTCAAAGAACATTTAACTTAATTAAAGGCTTCGATCCAGACAACAACATATATAATGCTAAAGGTAACAGAACCACCGTTCGTTATCATAATGATTCTGTTTCTGCTTAACAGTTAAAAACGACTAAGAAGAAGTGGCCAGTTAAACCTTTTCAATTGCTTAAAAAAAGTTCCTGCTATTTACTGCAAATGACTTTAACTTAGCTTTAATCGCCTAGCGGCCACCCGCCTAGTTTTTTCCAGCGATTAACTATATAACAAAATAATTCAGCGGTTCGTTCAGTATCATATAAAGCTGAATGGGCCTGGTCATTATCAAACGGAATTTTCGCCACAGCGCACGACTTAGCTAAAACCGTTTGCCCTAAAGCTAACCCAGCTAATGTCGCTGTATCGAAAGTTGTAAATGGATGAAAAGGGTTACGCTTTGCTTTAATTCGGTTAGCTGCCGCCATTAAGAAGCCCATATCAAAACCAGGGTTATGGCCCACCAAAACACACCGCTGACATTCATTTTCTTTTTGCTCGGCTTTTAATTCAGTAAAGATTTCACTTAAAGCCAGCTTTTCAGACACTGCGTTTCTTAAAGGATTAAAAGGATCAATGCCGTTAAAGTCGATTGATGCTTGTTCAATGTTTGCGCCTTTAAATGGTTCAACATGAAAGTGCCATTTATTGGCCGGTTTTAAAAAGCCTAAATCATCAAATTTTAGTGAAACTGCCGCAATTTCTAAAAGTGCATCGGTCGCGCAGTTAAAGCCCGCAGTCTCAATATCGACAACTACGGGATAAAAGCCCCTAAATCGGCGGCTCATCATGCTCATGTTTAGGCCTTAGGTAAGTTGACTTACCAATATTGTTATAATTAATTCGAAGATCTTGATTCTACCACTAGATTAGAAACATGACCATAAACAGCACCAAAGCCTGATTATTTGCTCTAGCGCTTAGGTTTCAACCTAGACTTTAATGGCCTTAGCTAAAAATTAGCCAAGCGACCTAAATTTAATTTAAGTCGACATTTTTACAGCCGATAAAGCGTTATAAAGTTATTTATACTCAATAAAACAGGATGCAACCATGAAGGAAAAGGCTTTTACAACTAAAAATATCTTTCTCTTTTCTGCTGCCTTTGTATACCTATTCACAAGTTTTATGGTTTCAGCCAATATAAAATACTTTGAGGCTGACATGCAGAACTCAAGCTGGGACTTTGAAGGCAACCCATTAGAATGTCACCTCTCACACGACATTCCTTTATTTGGGCAAGCAGCATTTAGACAAAGCGCTGGTCAGAAATCGCAACTAGACTTTTTACTAAGCTACAAACGCCACCCCTTAAAGGGCGAAAAAACCGCACAAGTGGTATCGATTGCTCCTTCGTGGCAACCGCTACGATCTAGCAAGCCATTGGGCGAAATTAAACTCAACGATGGCCGCTATGTTATATCAAGCCAATCAATTGCCAGTTGGCAGTTACTTTACGAGCTAGAAGCAGGCAGATTTCCTACATTTAGTTACCAAGATATCCCCAAAGCAGACGAGCGCGTTTCTGTCGCCCTGTCATCTGTGAGGTTTAGACATGCTTATGAAGATTTTTTAGACTGCGTAAGCTCATTAGTTAAATACGACCTAAACCAAATAAGTCGAATGACTTTGTATTTCGATTTTGACAAACACTCGATTCGGCCAAACTACCAAGCAAAGCTAGATGCTTTAGCCGCGTACGTTAAATATGATCCTTCCGTTGAAGTCGTTTTTATTGACGGACACACCGACAGCAAAGGTTCGCGCAGCTATAATGAAAAGCTCGCTAAAAAAAGAATTCAGTCGGTTAAAAAAGTCTTACAGTTAGACGGCGTGCCAGATGATAAATTTAAAACCAGTAACTATGGCGAAAAAAAACCCGCGGCAACTAACCGAAACGCTAAGGGGCGAGCTCAAAACCGTCGCGTTTACATTAAAATTGCGCAAACTTAATTTGCTGCAATTAAACCCGTTTTAGATCTTCACATTGCGATTGAGGACGTGGCATTTGAATATTGTTAGCCAGCTTTAATTTTTTTAACAGCAAAATAAACCACCAAGCAGGATCGACTTGACCTTTTTCTAATCCAATTTTAGCCGACTCTGGAAAAGCGTGATGGTTGTTATGCCAGCACTCTCCATAGGTGAGCAAGCCTAACCCAGAAATATTTGAGGCTTGTACGCCGGCACCTAACACCCGCCAGCTACCAGGCCCAGGATTATGGCAAAAATAAGTAATTGTCCAGTGCCCTACTATACTAACCGCAATGCGCAAGAAAACGCCCCAAACAACAAAAGACCAACCACCCCAATAGAAAAGTATTGCGATTACCGGCAGTTGATGCCAACGCCATGTTTTTTCCAAAAAAACGATAAAACGGTCGTTTGCAAATTCGGGCTCGATAATAACTTGAGGTGCTTCTTTAAATCGAAACTTGGCCGTAAGCTGCCACCAAATATCTTGCAGATAATTTTTTCTATGCGAGAAAAACTCGGGACAGCTTGATTTTCTTTGCGCCCAGTCTCTTATATCGTGAATTCTAATAATCCCGAAAGGTCCACTCATACCAACTAACACGCCAATATAAATTAATACCCATCGCACCGGTTTAGGGCACTCAAACGTGCGGTGAATCATCATTCTATGCATACCCACACTGTGACCAACCAATAGTGAACTATAAGTTGAAATAATAAATAGAAAAAACGCACTCCAAGTAAATGTAAAAGGGGCGCAAATGACAGCAACTAGAATAATACTCACATTCCAAAGCAGTTTTGCAGGATCATAAACCACCTCTCCGTCAATGTCCGACAAGCCACTAGCGTTAATCCTTTTCACTGATTCCATCATACAACTTAGTCCCATTGATAAACCGAAATTTGCAGCGTTACAACTCACAATCGGCAAAAAAAAAGCGGAAATAAATTCCGCTTTTTTGCCGTAATTAATCAGCTATTAACTTTCTTTACCTGCAAGGAATAACCAAGTTTCCAGAACGGAGTCTGGATTCAGCGAAACGCTATCTATCCCCTGCTCCATTAACCAACGCGCTAAGTCTGGGTGATCAGACGGGCCTTGACCACAAATTCCAACATATTTATTAGCTTTACGGCATGCTTGAATCGCCATACTTAAAAGCTTTTTAATTGCAGGGTTTCGTTCATCAAATAGATGCGAAATGATGCCGCTATCTCTATCTAGCCCTAAAGTTAATTGTGTTAAGTCATTGGAGCCAATTGAAAAACCATCGAAGTATTCTAAAAACTCTTCTGCTAAAAGCGCATTAGAAGGCAGCTCACACATCATAATAACGCGCAGCCCGTTTTCGCCCCGTTTTAGACCATATTTGGCTAATAAATCAATAACTTGAGAAGCTTCTTCTAGGGTACGAACAAATGGGATCATAATTTCTACATTGCTTAACCCCATAGTTTCACGAACTTGCTTAATAGCCTCACACTCTAAGGCAAAACAGTCTTCAAATTCGTTTGAAATATACCGCGAAGCTCCACGGAAACCTAACATTGGGTTTTCTTCTTCTGGCTCGTATAAATGCCCACCAATAAGGTTCGCGTATTCATTAGACTTAAAGTCTGACATTCTCACTATGACTTTTTCAGGTGAAAATGCCGCCGCTAGTGTAGAAATACCTTCTACTAACTTATCAACATAAAAACTTCGCGGCGAATCATAACCTGCCATATTTTCTTCTATGGTCATTTTTAGATCTTCGTCTTCTAGACTATCAAAATCTAATAAAGCACGCGGATGAACCCCAATCATTCGATTAATAATAAACTCCAATCGGGCTAGACCAATTCCAAAATGCGGTAAACGAGCAAAATCAAAAGCGCGATCTGGATTACCAACGTTCATCATTATTTTAAATGGCAGCTCAGGCATATCATCAATTTGACTATGATTAACATTAAAGTCTAAAAGCCCCTGATAAATATTACCTGTATCACCCTCGGCACAAGAAACAGTAACTTCTTGGCCTGCTTTTATTTTACTGGTGGCGTCACCACAACCAACAACCGCCGGTATACCGAGTTCACGCGCGATAATTGCCGCGTGACAAGTTCTACCACCACGATTAGTCACAATAGCTGACGCACGCTTCATAATAGGTTCCCAATCTGGGTCGGTCATATCGGTTACTAAAACATCGCCATCTTGAACTTGCGACATTTCAGACAAATCCGAAATTACTTTAGCCGGACCTTTACCAATTTTTTGGCCGATTGCGCGACCAGTCACTACAACTTCAGATGTTTGGTCTAAAACGTAACGTTCTATCACTCTGCCATCATCGCGGCTACGCACCGTTTCTGGGCGAGCTTGTACAATATAAAGTTTTCCGTCAGCACCATCTTTTGCCCACTCAATATCCATTGGACGTTGATAGTGCTTCTCAATAATCATCGCTTGCTTAGCTAACTCTTCTACTTCGTCCTGAGTAATACAAAATTGGTGTCTTAAACTCGGATCTACTTCGATTGTTTCAACAGACTTTCCATGGCCGGTATCTTCTGTGTAAACCATTTTAATTGCTTTACCGCCCAAAGTTTTTCTAACCACAGCGGGCTTACCAGCATTTAAAGTCGGCTTATGAACATAAAATTCATCTGGATTTACAGCACCTTGAACCACGGTTTCACCTAAACCATAAGCACCGGTGATAAATACCACGTCAGAAAAGCCCGACTCGGTATCTATAGTAAACATTACACCGCTAGAGGCGATGTCACTACGCACCATTTTTTGGACACCAGCGCTCAATGCAACGTCGGCATGGGCAAAGCCCTGATGTACTCGATAAGAAATCGCTCTATCATTAAATAGAGAAGCAAACACTTCTTTCAATGCTAATTTAACATTTTCCCAACCACGAACGTTTAAGAAGGTTTCTTGCTGACCGGCAAACGAAGCATCAGGTAAGTCTTCGGCTGTGGCAGATGAGCGGACAGCCACAGCAAACTCTTCGTTAGAGTCACCTTTTAGCTCAATATAAGCTTTTTCTATGGCTTCTTCTAATGCAGGCTGAAATGGCGTTTCGATAACCCACTGACGAATTTTAGCGCCAACTTTAGCCAAAGTATCGACATCTTCAACATCCAAAACATCAAGTTCAGCTTGAATTTTGTCATGCAGACCACTTTGCGCCATAAAATCCCTAAACGCGTCGGCAGTTGTTGCAAAGCCGTTTGGTACACTAACCCCCATATTGCTAAGATTGCTGATCATTTCACCTAGCGAGGCGTTCTTTCCGCCAACTCGCTCAACGTCGTTCATCCCTAATCCGTTATACCAAAGTACGTAGTCTTGCACAGCTTATCTCTCCTAAAGTGGTGAATTTATTCATTAAAAATGCGACAACCTTGCCGATTTTTCGTTCGCGTGGTTAAATTCATTCAAATCAAAGTATGGGTATTTTACTGCAAGGGCGCGAAAATATGAAACGGAAGGTGTTTTTTATATCAGATAGAACCGGAATAACGGCCGAAATGTTCGGTCAATCGCTACTTTCTCAGTTTGAAGGGGTCGAATTTGACGAAACTACCCTGCCGTTTATCGATTCAATCAAAAAAGCCAACGAGGCTTGCGAGCTAATTAAAGCGGCTGGAGAAGAAGCAGAATTGCGGCCGATAGTGTTCGACACCATAGTTACCCCAGAAATTCGCAAGGTTATTCAGTCTAGCGGCGCCCTTGTTTTAGACTTTTTCCACACCTTTATTGGGCCTTTAGAAACAGAGTTAGGCGAAACTTCAGGCTTTAGAGTGGGTAAAACTCACTCATTAGCTAATGGTAAAGCCTATGACTCTCGAATTGAGTCAGTTAACTTTGCGTTAAATAACGACGATGGCATCACTACTCGCCACTACGACCAAGCCGATGTTATATTGGTCGGCGTTTCACGCTGTGGTAAGACTCCCACATCCCTTTATATGGCAATGCAGTTTGGCATAAAAGCGGCAAACTACCCCTTCACTGAAGATGATATGGAAAAGCTGACATTACCGCCTACGCTTAAGAAATATAAACAAAAGATATTTGGACTGACTATCAATCCAAGTCGACTTCACGAAATAAGAACCGAACGTAAAGCTAACTCTCGTTATGCTTCGTTAAACCAGTGTAAATACGAAGTACGAGAGGTAGAAGCCTTGTATCGGCGAGAAAAAATACCTAGTTTAAACACTACGCGGCGGTCAGTAGAAGAATTAGCCACCAAAATACTGGCGACTACGGGAATTAAGCGTAAAGTATTTTAGCCATTTAGATTTAGAGAATTGACTGAGTTGCTGGTGGCTAACGGCCTCCCCTGCCTTCAGGGAGACGTAAGCTGGCTGTAAACACTTAATGAAACGCCAAGGTTAAAGGCTTAGAACAATGAATACCGAAATTTATATGCGCAACTGAAAGCGTGAACTCTTATCACGCGCTATTTTAACTGGACTCTTGGTTTCGGCTCATTTTTACAACTTCTATCACAGAGGTTGTTGAAATTGAGGGCGTTCTCGGTAAGTAAACGACTTTGCAAATATCTGAAAACTCGTCAAACTTACCTTCCCAATCATCGCCCATCACTAAAATATCAGCCTTGTGCTCAATGATATAATCGCGCTTTTTCTCCAGCGACTCCTCTAGAAAAACCTGATCAACCCCTTTAAAAGCAGAAACTAAAAACATCCTTTCGTGCTGAGAATAAACTGGATTACGGCCTTTTTTAGCAAAGTTTAAGGCGTCTGACGAAACTCCAACAATGAGCTTATCACCTAGCTCTTTGGCTCTATTAAGTATTTTGACATGGCCAATATGAGGCATGTCAAATGTTCCAAAGGTAATCACATTCATCGCTTGAGCAAACTCCACAATCCTAAACGGCATTATAGCCGCAATCATAAGGTATTTTAGTTAGAGCGAATTATACACACTTAAAAAAAACTCGCATCTTTCGAGTATTTTGAGATTGATTTGTATTTTTGTAATCTATTTACTTGAACAAAATGCTTTTTGAAGGCAGCATGACAATCCTTTCAGTAAAGCCAAAGCTCAACAAGCTTAGCACCACTATGTTGCTAATTAAGAAGCACAAAAACTTAGACTCAGAAATGTAGAAGGAACTCAAATATGCAAAATACCTTTCATATGAAAATATGGCTAACCCTATTAACTTTAGCGTTTAGCTTTAATCTAGTGGCAGCCGATTTATTTAGCCAGCTCCCCAACTCTAAACTAGAAAAAAAACAGCTAAGGCACTTTGACCATTATCAGATTATTACTGATAGACAAAATAATCAGTTCAAAACATTAAAAGTCATGGGCAAAGTAGAAAGATATCATTATACATCGTCTAAAACTGATTCAGCGGTTAGTATTTATAATAACTATTTAAATAGTATTAAAAGTGCCGCTGGAGAGATACTGTTTCAATGTGCAGAGCAAGCTGAATGTGGCAAGTTGAAGCGTTTACAAAATAAAGTAAAACCGCTGTCTAGCGTTGGTCATTTATCACCTTATTTAGTGACAGCAAAAATAAATAAGGACAAAACAACGATTTATACATCGGTACTTATTTTCTCAACCGGCAAGTTCAGCCGGGTTCAAGTTGATATTATAACCAAAACGCCACCCCCCTTAGATTTAGTAAAACTGAACCCAGATTTTTTAGACAAAGCGACCGAAGAATTAAAAATATCAAAGCTATCTCTAAAAGATAAAAAAGGATCTAAAGATCATCCGCTACTGACTCGCTTGCCCAAAAGTGTTATCACCAAATACCAAGCACAAGGTTTCCTAGAAAATCACCTTGTTTCGGAAATTACCAAAGGCAGCTACAAAAAAACGCAAGTCAGTGGTAAAACAACCCGCATAGGTTATCAGCTACCGAGAGAATATTCAGAAGCGGAAGTAGTCAAAAACTATCAGAACGCTCTCACCAAGGCCGGGTTTACTCAAATAACTGCCTGTGAAGGAAATCAATGCGGTAGTCACAAAAAATTTGCTCACGCTATCAATTCGCTTGTGGACATTGGCTCAAATAATAGCCAGAAATATTTGCTCGCAAAACTAGAGCGTGCGCAAGGCAACATATGGGCGAGTATCTATGTCATTGGATACACTGGTGGCCTGTGGGCAAACGTTCACTTAGTCGAAGAAAGCGCCTTAAACAATGAAAGAATTAGTATTGACCTAGAAGCGCTAACAAATGGAATTGAGCAACACGGACACATAGCGTTAGATGGGTTGTTGTTTAAATACGACAGTGACGACTTGCTAAAAGAGTCAGATCCAGTATTAAAACAAGTCGCTCAGTATGTTAAAAGCCAGCCCGACAAACTTTTTTATGTGATAGGCCACACTGACGATAAGGGCGCGCAAGCATATAACTATAACCTCGCTAACAAGCGAGCAAGCCGCGTTGTAGACTTGCTAGTCAAGCAGTATAAAGTGAATAAAAAACAGCTCACAAGTGGTAGCGCCGGAGAACTAGTACCTGCAGCCAATAATCTGACTGAAACTGGCCGAGAGCAAAATCGCAGAGTTGAACTGGTTTTACGCTCTGATAATTTATAGCCCGATAGAAAAACTTTAATGAAAGCACACTAGTCGCAACAAAGGCCATTATTTGCAACTAGTGTGTTTAAATGAGTGAATGCGAGAAAGCCAGGCTGGTAACAGCTGCAATACTGGTTAAGGCAAATCTCTGCTATGAGTAATGAGCAAACAAACGGCTTATCTAGGCTTTACCAATTTTCTCCAATTTTAATCAGGTTATAACTGACTGCTGCGACTAACCCGATTTAATACCCTTGTAATCCTCCCAAATACGCAATCGCCCCCCGCCAGTTAGCACGATGCACTCGTGTTGTTTTACCCTGTACAATTTATACATAATTTAGCCAACCCCAAGCAATAAAGGTTTCCGTTCGCCTGCTTTTAACTTTTAATCAAGTTAAAACTTAGCAAGCTCTAACCAGGTAAAATAACCTCCAACAAGCAACACCAGTAGCGTTATAGCCAGTAACGTTCTATGAATTACAGTTACATATAAAGCCTCCTTGCGCTTAAGATAAACCGAATATTGATTGGATAACAACACAAACGCCAACTGCGAAATCGATGCAGTTAATGCAGTGATTTGATACTCACGCCCATCAAGCAGTCTAAACTTAATAGCATGAAAGTTACTCATACCCGCAGCTCCGGTGCCACTATCCAAATTTAAAGAACGGTACTTATACCATTCAAGGGTAATATCTTGAATGCTACTACGGGGGATCTCTAATTCTTTTTGCTTTTGATTAATGATAAAGGGCAGGCTTATACGACTGGTGTTTACTTGTATATTAGCAGCACCTTTTGCCTTTACTAGCTTACGGACAAGTGCAACACGGAATATAATCAGAAAGCCAACGGCGAGCAGCCAAAGCGCCAAGTTAAATGCAAATTCGAGTTCATTTGACCGAACGTTTGAAGATATCCAGTAATTGATGTAACCAACCCCCGCAATAAAAATGAGAAAGCAACTCTCGATTAGCAGCGGAAGGCGAGCGAAAAAATAAAATATCTTTACTTGCGAAGTGTTGTGCTGATCGACTTTTGGTATTAAAGGAGATTTTTTGGCAATTTGTAACAACTGCGTTTGATCGAGTTTTTCATTTAATTGATTCGATTTATTCAACTTTAGATCCTATCTTTTCTTTCTTTTCTTTCTTTTCTTTCTTTTCTTTCTTTTCTTTCTTTTCTTTCTTTTCTTTCTTTATAAATGCTTTAAATTCTAAACTTAAAAGCCCCGATGAAAAGCCGCAACCTACGCGCCTAATACATTTTTAAGGTGCTTGAATATAAGGTAATCCTGTAAATTTTGAAAGCTCTAAGGCGAGCTTCTCCATCTCCTGTTTACTACCACGACAAATCGCAACGTCGTTTCCAGCAACCAATGATAAGTGATAATGCTGGTATTCTTTGTTTATCAATTCGACTAGTGAAAATCCTTTTAATGCGAAAAATGGGATCCGTTGAGTGTTCAAAGAACACAAAGTGCTTCGGTGTGCGCAGTGCCACTGATTTAGCGTCCTGTGGCACACGTAGCATGCTTTTCACTCTGCTGGGTAACTGTTGAATATCCATGCTAATTAGTTGCGGCTCATTGAGTTAATGAAATAAACAAGCTAGTTTTGATATGTCGTTAAACCAAGCTTAAAACAATCATAATACTTAGTCGCTATTTAACGATAAAATAGCTAAAAGCTTAGGCTACAAGAGTCACTATTTCTATGAACAGTGCCAATAGACTACCAACATTCTAATTTAAAAAGGCGTACCAACAAGACGCCATTGGTCATTAATGAGTCCAAATTTACACGATGGATATCGCATTCCTCCATTTCCATCTTTGCCCAAAAACCTAACAGTCGCTAACTTAACAACGCCTATAGCTTTAAACTTTTCACTTACTTTGGAGCTGATATTCATCTTCTTATATTCAACACTGAACCCTTTCTTCTTGACCATCATTTTATGATGTTTCTTTTCTAAACTACCTTTAGCCAGCGCAGGGCTAAAAACGCCTTCGACTGGCTCAGGATAAAGGTGTTTAATTTTGGAGTCATCGTTACTTTTAATTGCATCAAAGACATCACTACAAGACTCAACAAACCATTTTTCATCTTTTGCATTCGCATTTACGCTCGCAGTTATAAGAGCAAGTACTATTAGTAAGTTTTTCATACATTTCCACTTTTTGGCTAATTAAATAATATTTGAGATACTAACTACTTTATTAATCTGTCGTTATTCTTTTAATACTTTCTCCTCGAACAATTTCGCAATTCTCTGACGAGCAGAAGTAGTAAGTAAATCTGGCGCATCAACACTAAATCACGGAGTGGTTTGAAAACTAATCGTTACATTCAGACAATTCCTCTTTAGTAGCGCCAGTTTCCGAAAGCAGGTCACTTTCAAAACATAGGGCTAAATCTTTTTCTTTTGACATGTCATTTGCTATTAGCGGAACATACTTTGGATAGCACTTCATGAAAGCCTTTTTATAGGCTTGTATAAATTGTTCTTGATTAACACCATAACACTTAAGCATTTCATGTGGTGGAGGAGATTGCTTTAGTTCTAACACAGCAGCTTCAAGCTGCGACTCCCAATCATTAGCTAGCGAAGATTGATTAAAGCCAACAACGATTGTAGCGAGTACGACTAAAGAATATTGTTTAATAGATTTCACATTCATAACCCTCATAATGATTCCTTTTAATTTTACGGTTATTCCTTTTTGATGTCATTTTTCTATAACGTCTATCGGATAATCATAATAAATCAGCAGATAGAAAAAACTCTTTAACGGAAATGCAAAGCCAGAAAATTCGTACTTTTGATTCTTTCTAAGATTTAAAACAATCTTGAACACCCTATTTTCTCTATCATTGGTGTAGAGCGTTTCATGCCAATAGACTTTAATCAATTCAACATCGCCCTTTTTTACCGACAGAACTTGATTTTGACCAATAATAACGGGCGGTATCTCTAACCGATTTCTTGAAACTACAAGAGGTACTTTGAACACTTCGCCATAATGTATTCTAATCAATGCTTTGCGCGCAATAATATATATATTCCCAGAGAGATGACCACAGAAATTGGTATTAGAATGGAGTAAGTTATTTTATCAGATTCGAGCAGAGCCACTGCTAAGAGTACCTCCAACAAAACAATAGAAAGTAATCCTAGTTCTTTCAACAGTGGCAAAGTCAGAAACAGCGGGTAAGTTTTCAATTCCACTGCTTCAGATCGTTCCAGTAGCTTTTTAAGCCGTTTTTGAGTATATCGATCAAACCACTTTTTATGAGTTAACAATTCTTTCAAAATTTCAGCCTAACTTAGCTTCTTTATCCCTAAAAACGACTACTAAAACCAGCTCATTGCTCATGCACTTTTTTTAAGGTGCAAACCTTAAATAGAAGTGTTCACCAGTTTTATTGAATTTACAATAAGTAGTGCTGCTACTATTATTTCCTTTAATCCGTACATATACCTTCCAAGCAGTTTCAACTCCAAACTCAGACTCTTCTCGAGAATGAGGCTTAACCTCTTTTATCCCTTTAAAAGTAATATCTTTAGGCGCATTCGGATAGTACTTGCGAAATTTCTTATTTTTCTTTAGGTGCACTTCTTGAAAGTGTTTTTCAGTTCGAACTTTAACTCACTTTGGCTCATGAAGCTCTAGAAACTTCTCCGGACTTTATTCTAAATAAGAACTAAATTACAGGTGCTTTAAGCCTAAGCGTAAATTACTGCTGATTATGCTTAGGCTTAAAGAACATCAATAGAGTAGCTAACTAATGCGCACACATTTTGACTTAGCCTTATTCAGCCAGTTTTGCACAAACTGCGCTTCATCTATAGTGAATCTTTTACCAATTCTGAGCGAAGACTGAGCGAAAATAAGCTGCAAGTCGCTACCTAGAATAACACAGCCTTTCACTTGCTCGAGAGGAATTTCCCTAGAAAACCAACCTCTTATTGATAAACGAAGTACTTCGCTAGTGGCAGTTAAGCTTGTTTTAAGATAAGCATATGATGCCAGCCAAATAGTAAAAACAGTGCAACAAAGTAAACTAAACATTATCGTTTTGGAGGTGAAAGGCTCATTTAAAATCACATAGATTAGCAGTAACAAACCAAAATAAAGCATTCCAAAGCAAACGCCTAAAACCAAACCAATAAAACTAGTAAATGGAACGCTATAAATTTCTAAGCGGTTTGGCTCTTCGATAAACTTTGTTTTAGAGCATTTATTAAGCTTAACGTCTTGACTGGAAAAAACATCCTCTAGACTTTCGACTGGCCCACCAACTCCCTTTTCAAAAAATTGGAGTATCGCCGTTTTCTTGTGTATAAATTCAAACAATACTATAACATCGGTAACCGAAATAAGTCGAAAGGAGCGCTCACCGCCAGAATACTCGAACTTTACTGTATAGTAAGTTTTTCTTTCAGCTTCTGACAGAAGCTTAATATATCGAAGATCTACTGCGCCCCCATAAACTATTTTTTGAACTTGTGAAAACGAGAGCTTCTGTTCTCTATAAGGAATTCCAAACCATTTAGTGTAGTAAGTTAGACTTTCATTAACTAAATTTAATGTAAAAATCGATCGTTTAAAAACTGCCAAAATAAAAAATGGCGATATCAAAAAAACTAATTCAAAATCACTTATATTATCTATTGAATATGAATGAGCAGCAAGTCCAATAAAAACGACTAATGAAATCAACCAGATAAATAAACCGCCGCCCTGTTCAAAAACTATTTCGTGAGGGCTTTCTTTTTTAAGAGTGTACATAATTCTAAGGTAGGCGACCTAAGTACCACGCACCATTTTCATTTTTTTTGAAATAGCATGATGAGGTCAACCTGAACTTCATTGCATTTGTTTTAAAGCCGTATTCTACCTCTGCGATTTTGACACCTTTATGAACAAAACGCTCTATTGGTTTAAACTCTAGGATAGTGAATTTTTTGTCTTTATTACCAAACCTTTTCAGGTGTTTTTTATGAAAGCTCTTTATCACCTTCTCTTCTTTCTTCTTCATTATTGGCGGAACTAATTTCATATAATAATCTGGGTCATCTTTGCTAAACGATGTGTTTAAATAGTCTTTACAAACCTGCAAAAGATTCTTGTCACTGCCATCTATGACACCTTTATACCAATCATTATCTGCCGAAGCATAAGCTGTAAAAACACAAAAACCTAACACCACAAAGCTCACGTAAAATTTCACTATCTAATCTCCTAACATTATATTACTTTTAACTTGGCTATTACTTGGCTGCCCTTCACAAGTATTGATCTCACTAGAATTAGAGCTTAACACATTTATTTCAATACGATTCTCAAACAAACCTGACTCATTACTTTCTTCATCTGTCGTTATTCTTCCAATACTTTCTCCTCGAACAATTTCGCTATTCTCTGACGAGCAGAAGTAGTAAGTAGCAAGTAAATCTGGCGCATAAACCCCCTTTACAACAATCGAGTGCCTTCCAGGAGAAAGTGAAAGATAAACGTCTTTCTTCCTTTGCCCGGCAGTAGTTCTACTAACTTCGGTACCCTGATAGCTAATAGTAAATTGGTCATCCTCCAAATTCCCATTATCTCCAAAGCGCACTAACACTCTAGAGTCTATTATTGTAATGTCATACGGTTCTGATCTGACATTATTAACTTCGAGAATCAATTCTCCAGATATCGCGTTAACAGGAATTTTTATCTTTGCAACACCGTCACTGGAAAACTCCATTACAGGTATCTCAATAAAGCCACCATTCTTAGATGTTAAATAAAAACTATTTTCTGAAATAACAGGAGAAAAGCCAATCGCACTTACTTCTACTACTTGGCCAATACTACTTGGATCTGGATTCACATTACCGATCGCTACTCCCTCTCCAAAAGTGATGTAAGGCGGTTTAGAGGGCTCTTTATTTGGGTTATTCGTTCCCGCTGATGAAGCACTATCATCCCTATGAGAAACATCAACTCTTACTTTTTTTCTTCCTTGCTGATAAAAATCTTCTGCCCATGCCCCAGGAATTTTCACTTTGATTTCTCTACAATCATCACTTATGTCGTCTTCTTGAATATCTACAGATTCTATTGCATAAGAGGTATCTTCAAAGTCACTAAAAGAAAATTGCGGTATTTCATCAGAAGAGAACCAACCTCCCTCTTCAATACAATAACCGACACCTTCTATCGTAATTTCAATATCACTCCCTGTAGGCTCTACTACTGCGGGACTCATTCTCTTTATTTCAATACCCCAGGCGATATCAAAGTCAATTTTAGTTTTAACTGTCGTTAAGTCAACAATTGTTCCTGCACCTTGTGCAATTCCATCAGTTAATTTAGCAATATCATATATTAGCTCTGCTTGACCTAAAATAGGCACAGCTTTTTGAGCTGCTTGCTTTGCAGCGACTATAACAATTGCAAGCTCTAGCCTACTTACAATTACTTCTTCTACTAATTCCTTGTATAGGTTTACATCTGTAATTGAATCTACATTCATAAGAGACTCGTCAAGCGTGGCTGCCAATATAACCTTTGTTAAGGGTCCAAACTCTCCCTTTAAAAGATTTTTGACCTCCTTACCTAGCATTCCTTTTACTGTATCCCCAATGGCATCATAGTTAGAACTACTTCCGCCTTGTTGTTCGACCGTCGCAATCGCATTTATAACGTCAGGGTAGTATGCCTCAAGGACAGAATACAGATAGCTCAACTTTACTTTCTTTATAGCCCTTTTATCAGCTATTCCAGTAAACTCAAGCACCGCTTTTAATGGTCCCCACACTGCTCGTTCTAAAATAGTTCTAATCCGGAGGTCTCTAACTACCCGCGCTTGTAAGTCGTTTAAAACAATATTCCCTTCACTCTCAAAACCTGGGGTTAGAACTTCAACTCTACAATCATCAAATTTGCAAACTCGAAGGGCGACATCAGTATCTAATAACTCAAACCCCATCAGACTAAAGTAAGCAGGAGAAATGATTTTACTGTCACCAAGATTAGTAATATGATCATATTTCTTAGACTTTCCCCCAGAATCGTTACTCGTTGCGTAATCATCCGCAAGCTCGCCATCTGGTAAGCGCTTAATAACTCCCGCACTCAGATATAATTGAGTGTCATTATTTAGGTTTGTATAACCGTAAGCCGAATCATCGTAAAACCAGGTAAAATCAAAAAAACCACTACCCGTAAAAAATCGTGAGAGTTCGGTAACTTTTATGTCGTCAACTTCTTCTGGCCGAATCGTTGCTTGGAGCTCTCGGGGATTATCAGGCTCTTCCGGCACTATTTGCACTTTATTTCCCGCATGATTGACTTTGGAAAGCGCTTCTAAAGCGAGTCTGCCTCGATTATAGCTGTCTACAAACTGACCAATTAGCGAGTAAAAGTTAGCCAAATCATTGTCATTATCAAAATTAAAGTAATATGGATTTTCTTCTAGTTCTGAATAAATCGATTGATAAAGTTCTTCATAAGCTGGGCTAGCGATCATTTCAGCTAAACTAATCTCCGAGATGCTTCCACGAACCCAAGTCCAAAGTGTTGAGTCAAGAGAAATTGTTACTAGCTCATTACTCAAAATTGGCGTCGTAAAAAAATCAAAATATTCATTCCCACTTTTTAAAAATAATGCGACTTGTGGGTTAAGTGGTGGAATTGCAACTCGATTCACAACACTACTATAAAATCTTTCATAGTCACCAGCAGCATTAACATAGTAAATAGCATCTTCTGTAATAGATAAACCTTGCGGAATCTGCAGTTCAACATCTACTTTATTAAAGATTTTCGTTTTAAAACTATTACCAACCCCCCAACCATTTCTGATAGAAAAGCTTTGACTCGACACATAGTTCGGCAGCTTAAACTTTGCTTCATAACTCGAGACTAATTCAGAAATTGTTATTGCGGTGTTGGAGATTAAAAGCTCTGATGAATTGGTAAAATTCCATCCATTCACAGTTATAATTTCTCCGACCTCATAAGCATCTTTATCAGTCCCTGTTACAATTGGAACTTGTGGGTCAATTAAATCAAACTGAAATCTATTACTTAATCTGTTTTCAGCAGCATCATAGAGTGAAATAAAGGCTATAGCGTTACCACTTTGTATCTGCCTTCCTCGTGGAATATGAATTTCAATCTCATTGTCACTATCACTCATAACCCTAACATTAATAGTCTCATCGCCGAATTCGAGAATACCAACGTACTCTTTATTTGAAGTTAATCCTCCTCTTATTGCTAAATGCTTTCCTCTTAGCCCTTGGTTAGAAAGGTTATAAGCTTCTGAAAGTTGAGTGCTAACATGTTTAATTATGTAACCAGAACTGTTATTTTCTCTAGCAGCCTGCTGTAAACGACTCATATCAAACAAGTCTCTTACAGTATCATTATCATCATCTAAATCTTTGTAATCAGGAACTCCGTCATAATCAGAATCAGTGGGCTGCTGCACATTTTCAGCTTCTACAACATCAGCTAAATCGTTCCCATCAGAATCTAAATCAACAAAGTTCCCGTAAGTATCTCCATCTAAGTCATCGCCGCCTTCATCTTTATCTAACAGTCCATCCCCATCAGAGTCGTCATCCATCGCATTTGATTTATTATCCATATCTAAATCGACCATTAGGGAACCGTCAATGTCTAGCACATAAAGCTCAATTGAATCAATAATGCTATCATTATCAGAGTCAACAGCATTTACATTCGTCCCAATTGCATACTCAGTCATATCACTTAGACCGTCTCTGTCACTATCAACAAAGGCATCTATAGTGTAGTCTTGAGCTCCCTCTTGATAAGAGGACGATACAGATAAAAACAATTCATTTTGGCTTTTAGGATAAAATAAAAGAAGCGACTTGAGTACACCACTTTGCTTAAAGTAGCTTGGTTTAAATGTATCCTGAACATTCCCTTCCTTATCAAATAGATTTATTGTCGGAGCGAAATTAACTCCAGTTGCTTTAACTACAAATGAAATTGAAGAGTTAGCTTCAACTATTTCTCGTGGAAACCTAATGCTAAATGTATCAGTATCTCCGGCACTAGATAGGCTTCCTTTAATTCTTATTGGTAATATTTGACCAACTTCATTTGCTTCACTTATTAAATTATTTGACTCTTCTTCTATAATTGTAACAAACTGGCTCTTTGTCGAATCAAACGGAAAATCATCATCTTCATCAAGCACTCCGTCACCATCCTCGTCCTTATTTTCCCAAGTACCGGTTGTAGGGTCGATTATGCCGCTTCCTCCATCATTACCACCATCACCACCGTCATTGCCACCATCACCACCAGTAGGCTGGTCGGTACCAGAATCCGCAGACGGGTTATATTCACCACTACACGCGCCTACCCCTAGAGTTAACAACGCGATTACTATTAAGCTGAATAATCGTTTTTTTGAATCCAACATGGTAAGTTCCTTTTAGTCTCTTAACTTAAATTTTATTAATTCTTTTTCATTGCCTAAATGGCGTTTGCATTCGGTATGTTGCAATGCTTTGCATTGCTAATAATGGCTTACCTTGCGCTTTACCTATCGCATTGCATCTAATTTGCGCAGCGCTAGGCACAAATAATGCGCCATTAAAAAAACCACTAGCCCATTCAACAAACATATCGCCAACAACGGGAACAACAAGCTCTTCACACCAATTTACCCTTATTTTTAGAAGATTAGCGTCTTGAAGAGTCATTTTAACTTTACTATCTATGGTAACTTCCGTTGATGGCCGGTACATTAAATTGTCGTTTGGGATTTCTTTAAATTTTTTATTTTTAAGCGGATAAACGATATTCTTTGAAAACTTTTTAAAGACTTTATCACTTGGACTCAAAATATCGATATCTGCATTTAACCTTGTGGCAAGACGAGAACGAAGCGCTGCGCTTCTCATTCCGCTTGCAGAGGCATTACCTTGCATAAATAGTGGTACCATACCGTGTGAAAAAGCTCTTTGAATAGCGCCTTGACTGCCATGATTTAATGCGCCTGCTCTTGCAGCCATTTCAGTTGCGGTATTTAAGGTCGCTTTTGAACGCGAAATATAACCCCATTGAATAATGCTAAAAATCATCAGCAATAAAAACGGAAATACCACAAGAATTTCAAACATTCCCTGGCCTGTCTGTTGCTGTTTAAAATGATAATTTTTAATTGGTTGCATAATTTAGCCTGACTTTTGCAGCTCTAACAATTTCTTTAATAAAAAATCTAACTCCGCAGTTTGCTTGGAATTTATATTACTTTGCCCTTCTACCAAAGTTGCAGTTGCTTGACGTACTCTTGCCAATGCTAAGTTGTGCCAAGCTTTTGCTTGAGTCCGATCATACTCTAAGGATTTCTCATAATGGTTTATAGCTGCGTCTAACTGATTCGTTCTAAGATAAATATTACCTAGTCTAAACCAAGCTTTAGCATACCTTGGTGTAATCTTGAGCAGTTCTCTAAACTCAGCTTCTGCAAGCTGTAAATTTGCCGAACGGTAGTACTCTTCTGCTCTAGCTTCAACCTCCGCAGCATTAGACCGCGATACGCTAGGCTTAGCTGCGCAGCCTGATAAAAAAGCGAGAATAAAAACTACAATTACTTTATTCATGTACACTCCACTCAAATTTGTCACCGATTTTTATACCTAATTTTTCACTTACTTTTGCTTTTAGCTCAATTGCTACAACAGCACCAGAACAGAAAGAAACTTGCCAGGGACGTAGTTCTTTTACTATTTTTTTAATTTTATTTTGGTTACACAAATAGATAATATCTAAAGCGTAACTCATTCCAAACATATGCACTGAATTACAAGAGCTAATTAATAATCCCTGGCGATTAGTCAACTCGTCTCTTCCAAGTAAGCCCCGCATTCTTTGCCACCAAGAGCTTGCAATAAAAAGCTCATCGATCACTGGCTGACCATTAATAAAAGCAACCCGCTTAGTTAATTTACATTCCATGGATCATTTTCATCGCTATAGGAAAACCAATGACCATAAAAGTGACAGGAAATATAAATGCTATTAGAGGAAAAACCAGTTTAACGGGCGCTTCCATGGCTTTTTTCTCAGCTCTTTGAAAGCGCTCGATGCGTCGTTGATCAGCTTGTATTCTTAAGGTATCGCTTAAACTTGCACCAGTTTTTTCGGCTTGAACAAGCGCACTGACTAAATTACCGACTTCTTTTACTCTAACTCTTTCAGCCATTGCACGTAACGCATCGGTACGACTCATGCCTGCCCTTAGGTCTCGAATCACACCTTCAAACTCAGAATGAAGTGGGCCTGCAGGGCCTTTATCAACAGACTGTTGAATAGCCCCAGATAAGTTAAGCCCCGCTTGAACAGACATAGTGATATAGTCTAAGTAAGTTGGTAGATCTCTAATGATTTTTAATTTACGTTTTTGATGCAAATCATTTAAAGTAATTCTTGGTAAAAAGTATCCAAATATTGTAAGCCCAAGCAACCACCTAAAATTAATTTCTCCTAACGCGCCCATGCAAAATATAGTCATTAAAAATGCACAGATTGCTGCAACAATTCTTACCGCAAAATATTGCTCCGCCGTTAAAATGTATGAAACACCTGATAACTTTAATTTTCGTGTGCTTTTTTCAAGGTAATCAACTGGTAGTCGCTCGCCTAAGTAGTAAGCAAAAAATTGAATCATTGGCCAAAGCAGCTTTAGCATTGGCGGCAATGGATCCATAAAAATTCGCTCATACTTTGGTACTGCTGCGCGAATCTGATTTTGCGCGTAGAAGAATAAGAACATGGCCGCAGCGAACAAAAGGATAATTAAAATAGTCATACAGTCACCTACACGTCTATTGTGACAATTTTTTTAATAAAGCGATAACCGATGTACTGCATGGTCACCGCAATAGCAATTACAATCCAACCAGCGGGCTCTGTCCAAAGCCGTTGCATTGCCTCTGGTTCAATATGATTTAAAGCAAATACAATGAACGCTGGTAGCAGTGACATTACAATACCTTGAGCTTTTCCCTGTGAAGTTAGCGCAACTATTTTTCCTTCCATCTCAAGTTTTCGTCTTAAGGTATCAGCTAAACGTTCTAACATGTCTGCTAAGTTTCCACCGACTTCTTTGGAAATTTTCATTCCAGAAATAACCATCTTAACTTCTGGTTCATTTATCCGGTTCGCCATATTATCCAAACTTTCACCAAAGTCTCTTCCAATTCTAAGCTCTCTTAGAAAAAGACTGAATTCTTGACTAGTAGGCGCTGGTGAATCTGCAACCATAGTCTCTAAGGCAGATGTAAGACTACCGCCAGCTTTTAAGCTAGAAGATAACATCATTAAGGTATCTGGCATTTGGTGTAAAAAAGCTTTCTTGCGGCGATTTCTTAAAAACTGGTAAATCTTTTTAGGTGCGGCAAGCAAAATAATTGACACAATTAGTGCTGGGAACCAATTTCCTGTCAGCCACCATACCACTAAGAAGCCTAATACAATGGCGAGCAAATTAAGCTTAAATAATGTTTGCGAGTCTACAAATAAAAAAAGGTCAGTTAAGTTTTTAGACGCGGTCTCATTAAACTGCTCTTTGTAATTTTTTGCCATGACGGCTGAAACTTGCGCACCAGCAAGTACCAACAATATAGTTGCTATAAAAATAATACTAGGCACTATCCAATCAGTCATAAGCAAACTCTTTCTTACCAAATAGACTTAAATTAACTTCAACACCATTCTTAGAAAGCTCATTGTAAAATTCTGGTATAAGGCCTGTTGCTTCAAAATCACCTAATACTTTTCCTTTAGCATCAATGCCTTTTCGCTTAAACCTAAAAATTTCAGCTAATTGAACGATTCCAGACTCTATCCCAGTAACTTCACAGATTGAGGTAATTCTACGTGAACCATCTGAAAACCTAGTTTGTTGAACAATTAAGTTTACCGCTGACGCTATTTGCTCTCTTATGGCCTGAACAGGTAAATCCATGCCCGACATCATTACCATGACTTCTAGTCTAGAAATACAATCTCTTGGCTTATTGGCGTGAGCAGTGGTGAGTGAGCCATCATGCCCAGTATTCATCGCCTGCAGCATATCTAAAGCTTCGCCACTACGACACTCACCAACAACCACTCGGTCAGGGCGCATTCGTAAACAGTTTTTAACTAAATCACGAATTTCCACGGCGCCTTTTCCTTCTTGATTTGGCGGGCGAGCTTCCAATGAAACCAAGTTTGGTTGCGAGAGTTTAAGCTCGGCAGAGTCTTCAACGGTCACAATTCTTTCATCGTCTGGTATATAGCTAGACAGTACGTTCAGCAAGGTCGTTTTACCAGAACCAGTCCCTCCGGAAATCACCATGTTTTGCTTATACAAAACTGAGGTTTTTAAAAACTCCATCATTTCATAATTCATCGCACCAAAACCAACGAGATCTTCTGCTGTTAGTTTACTTTGCATAAATTTTCTTATGGTGATGCTAGGGCCTTTTAATGCTAATGGCGGAATTATCGCATTTACGCGTGAGCCATCTTTCAGGCGAGCATCAACCATAGGTGAGCTTTCATCAATTCGTCGGCCTAATGGCGTAACAATTCTCTCTATCGCACCAATTACCGCTCGGTCATCTGTAAAAGCAATATCTGATAAAAATAGTTTACCTTGCTTCTCATAGAATATTTGATCATGAGAGTTCACCATAATTTCAGAAATGTCATCATCCGCTAAGAGTTTTTCAAGTGGTCCTAAGCCAACAGTTTCATCTAACACTTCATTGGCAAGCTCATCCTTATTTATTTCTACTGGAATGCCATCGAGTTTGCTCATCACTTGAACAACTAGCTCTCGACTTTTCTCCCGTAGTAAATCATCACTCATTTCATTAACTTTAATGCGGCGTAAATCAATTTGCTTTAACAGTGCATCGTGGACTTTTTTACGCCACACATTTCGCAGTTCAGTTTGTGCTCTAGTTTCATTTTTACTAGTGCTCTGCGCTATAGAATCAATTATTGTTTGAGTTGAGCCTTGCGTATCTGCAAAGTCTTGTTTATTAGTTGATTCATTTATTGCGGGTGTCGCTGGAGCATTTTGACTAAAATTCCTTTGTGATTTTACTTGTATTAAGTAACCACCAATCACTATTTTGTCTGATTCTTTTAAAGGACCGGCATGTTTAACTTTATCGCCATTAACAACAACACCCATAGAAGTATTTGAAATATCCTCAACAAATAAACCAGACTCTTCTATTTTAATTAGCGCATGCTCTGCTGCGACTTTCATCCCATGTAGTACGACTAAATTAGACTTCGCCTTCCCTAATTTACAAAACTCTGTCGCACACCTGACTGTTCCAACATTGGTACCTTTTTTCGTGCTTAAAATAATTTCAAACATAATTAATCCAATACCGTAATGCCGGTTTGACTGCGAAAAGTTTCAATCATTTCTTGTGCTCTATTTAGCGTATTCTGACTAGAAGCTTTATCTAGCTCGACAATCGTAGGAGTTACAAAAATCACTAATTCAGTTTTATCATTTTGAAAATCTGTTGACTTAAATAACTCGCCTATAATTGGAATATCTCCCAGTAATGGAAATTTACTAATCGTTCGTGATAAAGAAGAGCTCACTAAGCCTGATAAAACTATAGTCTCGCCCTCTTTAACACCAATAACGGTATTAGTTTTACGGCTTAATAAGCCTGGTACACCCTGGATTGCAACTGAGTAATCTAAAGTACTTACTTCAGTGCTAATTGACGACTGAATATTACCTTCTCCATCGGCTACAGGCTCTATATCAAGTAGAATTCCATACTCTTTGAATTCTATTGTGTTAGTACCACCATCTTGCGGTACAGCAATTGGAAACTCTCCTCCGGCCAAAAACTCAGCTGAGTGTCCACTTCTCGTACTTAACATAGGTTCCGCTAATAACTTTGCTTCACCACTTTCTATCATTAAGTTAATGCGCGAGCTTATTCCTGAAACAATTCCAGCGTAACCAAAGTGTGCATTTTCTAATAAACTTGAACCACTCCCAGTTAATGTTTCAGCAATTTTTGAACCAAGTCCATTACCGCCATCGCTGTATACCCCAAAGTACTCGTTGGTAGTAGCAGCGCCCGCGTAGCCTGCAGCAGGCCCGCCAATAACGCTATCCCACTTAATGCCTAAGTTTTTTAAGTTTTTCTTACTAAACTCAACAACTTTTAACTCCATTTTAATCATCTTTTCAAGAGCAACTTTTTTCTGCTTAACCATTACTATTAGGTTGGGCATTAATGATTTGAGTTCTTTCAATGACTTTATTTCTACTTCTGAAGCATATCCTTCTAAAATAACAGCGCCGTTTACTTCACGCGCTGATACTTCTGGATAGTTTTTGATTAACCCTTTTACCGAAGAAATTAGAAGCGCAGGATCATCGGGTGTTACACTAATAGAAACTCTGGTTTCTCTCTCACCCTCTCGCCAAACTCTTAATTCAGTTCTCCCAGGTTTTTCGGCAATTAATAGCAAACCTTTTTCTTCAATGATTTTGGTACTAACCACATCACCCTTACCGATAGCGACACGAATAATGTTTTTTATTGGAAGCATCTTTAGCGAGCCTACATGCATTTGTACATTGGCACTTTCTAAAGCGATTGATTGAGTGCTGATAATAGCTAAAACAATTATCCATAATTGAAATTTAAAATACCGCATAATTCCCTACTAAATTTTTATTGTTCAATTAACGCTGTTTTAGTTTCCACTAACATCAGCAAGTTTTTTTAAGTCTGTAATTCTTTTATTAACTTCATCAACATCAAAAGCTTGCGTGCTACTAGCAGCGACACCTTTAGATCCTTTTCCACCAATAATAAATTCAACTTGTCGGGCAGACTTACCCGTCCTAGAATATACATCACTGGCTTCTACGAGCGTATGTTTTACTCGCTCTAAATCTTGACGGTTACGTAGCATGGCTACAAATTCACCGTCTTTTCTAGCAAGACCTATTCGAGCCGCATCTTTTAATGGAACGCCTAAGGTAACGGTACTATATTCACTACTGGCAAAATCATCAGCATCATCTACTGTTGACTCATCTATTAATTTTTGACCCGTTGCTAAAACTACTGCATTTTCTAAAATCAAAAACAAAACCGAGTCTTTGCTCTTTTGCTTTAAGGTTACTTTGTCGTTATCCGTCATTAAAAATAAATCGATTCTATCGCCAGCGGTTAACAAACCAGAGGTAGAGTTATATTCATCGACCTTTATAGTTACCGCTCTGTGACCTGATTCTAATAAATCTGAAAACTGCTCAACGCCAACACTTGAAATTTTACTATCTAAAACAGGCTTACCGGCACTAAGACTACCTGTTACGGTTCTGCCAACAAGAGATTGGAATTCAGCTGGAGAGAAAGCGCCGTCGGGCACAAATTTCTTAGGGATTTCTCGAACCACCATGTTGGAAGCGTCAATAACATCACCAGAGCCCAAGTTAAATCGGGGCACTACAACTGGCACTTTGATTTCTTTTTTACCCGTGATAGAAGAGCGAATTTCATTCTCTTTATTTTTTAAGTAGACGCTAGATAGCCACGCGGCACCCGCCGCTAACACAATAGCGACGACTAAAATAATCCAGTTTTTCTTGCCCGAATGATCACTTATTTTGTCGTTCATAAAAATTTCCTTATACTGCTGAATAAATTAAGGTAAAGGTAGCGTTGCGACTGAGTTAGCATACTTATAAGCTTCGTATTCAGTTTTCACTGCCTCAACGAGAATTTCAATTACACTCTCATTGGTATCTGGGTCACCGTCTGGAATGGGAGAAAAAAGGGCTAAAACAAGTGCGCTGCAAACGACGATATATTCAACTGTTGCTTGACCTTGGATATTCTTCTTCACTTTTAATCCTTCCATTTATCTATACCTAATCAAAAAATAAAGTTTTGGTAACAATATTTGCGCTAACTTGAGTGGCAGAATTCATTTTAGTTAAAGTCAGGTTCATCTCTTGTTTATCGTCATTTAATGCAATTACCCCACCACCGCCTTTCGGATCGAGTGAGGCAACACTGACTTCCCAGCCTTTAGCTTGAAAAGTGTCAATGTAAAAACGATAGACATCTCCTACACTTCGCTTTGAATTTAAGATTATGTAGCGACTTTTCTTACCTGTGTCATTTTCAGTAATTTCAGTAATGGCATTAGTTGAGCGAGGCTTTGGAAATCCTTTGCCGATTACAAAGTCTGGGTCAATTTGGCTTAAGTCTGAGATACCTAAATAACCTTGACTTCGGCCTAATTGACTTTGAAGTTTTGCGGTAAGCAAAAAGTCGCCTTGCTTAGAGTTTATAAAAACCCAGCCGCCGTGAGACTGCTCATCATAAAGTGAATCCGCAACGTTCTTCCATTGGTTACGAAAATGGTTTACAAGAGCTCCTTTATCTCCATCAAAAGTCAAAGCCCATGTTTTCATAGGGGTACCGTTATATTTCATATCGGTAGAAACCGCCGCAACTTCGGCATCTTTTGGTACTGGCATTGTGGGCCATTGTTTAGCTTGCAGCGTGCTAACTATCAAACTGGATAAAGTGATTCCTAAAAATACTAAATATTTCATTATTTTCTCTTCCGTAGACATCGGTTGCCACTTTGTCGACAGGTTCTTTGTTCTGGAACTTGCTCTGTATCAACTCTGCCAAACTGTAGCGAGCTACTGCGTATTTCTTTGGCAAAAGGTAGCCATCCAATACCATCTCTTACCGTATTTAAAAAGCCGACATCCAGTAAGCTACTTGGTGTTAAACCTTGCACTTTCTTTTGAGTGTCCCTTCGACCCGACGCATTCCAACCATCGCTAAGTACAAACAACTCGTCTTTAACACTTAAATCAATATCTTCGAAAGGTGCAATTCCATTTAAATTGGCAAACTTAAAGCTCACTTCGCTACCAAAGAGTCCTTTTTGATTTAGCTTAAAGCCAGCAAAATCCAATACAGACAAAATACTGCCGATAGTACTACCAAAACCAGGCGTTTTTGATTCTTTAGAAGTGATTGAAAAAAGCTGCTCCGACTTGCTCTTATTAGAAGCGCTTGAGCTTGAGCTATTGTTCTCTAGGCCAGCAATTAAATTATCTGGCTTAAATTGATGGGTTTGCTGCGTTGTTAGCATAGGGTTAATGTTTTTATCTGAACTCCAGGTTTTACTCGATAGTTTATCGTCGCTACTTAAAGCTGCGTCTTGATTAGATAAAAAACGCCAGTGGACCTCATTTTGTAACTCACTATTAGACTTAACCGCCAATTTATTTGAGCCCGACTGTTTCCAAACTGTTCGTTCCCACGCAACATATCTAGCCGCTTGTTCGCTGGCCTGTCTAGTTTCAATAAACTTAGTCAACAATGGCAGTAATATTGCGGCTACAATTAAAACACTACTGATTGCTATAATCGCTTCTACTATAGCCTGACCCTTTACTCTATTCATAAAGTTACCTATAGGAAAATTTGATTGATAAGTATTGTGGCAATGCGCCGATCGGCATTATCCGAATCAATTAAACGGGGGTACCAGTATGGACTATACAGATTACCAAACTCGATTTGTCCATCGAGCCGACGCATACTTGAAATATCATTTGGACGTTTAAAATAGGCCTGAGCTTTTCCTATGGCACTCATAGTGTCTTTTGCTAGCTCTGCATTTTCTTCTAGATTCATACGGCCCGCACCAAGCTGCACTGATTTTCCATTGGCTCCGTCACTAATCGCATGCTTGCTGGTACGTATTTTATTAGCCGACTTTGCGACCACAACTCTTAATTTCGGTGTTTCTTCAATATGACCTTCTTTTTTAAGGTCATAAAAATCTTGTAGCCCGTCATATTCTCCAACTTCATTTAAATTAGATGCAGCAAACCTTGAAGTATTGGGGTTTTTCTTCCAAGTTTCGCCCCAGATAATTTTATCTCTGCTCTTACTATACATATTAAAGTTTTCGCCGCTTCGCGCTGAAGCCCAACCAGAAGGTAACCACTCTTTCCACTTCCACCGGCATTTAAACCATTTACATTTATAGTTACCCTGCCAGATAGCAACCGTATCCATGGCAGTCCATGTTTCATCATTTTGACTTGACTCTATTAAGTCACTACCACCAGCTTTTTCTATTCTAAATGCCGGAATAAATGGAATTTTGGGTGTTGATAGCCAAGTGTAAGTTCGCCTTTTAGTGAACCTATCGCGGGAGTTATTCGTAATATCATGAAATTCTTTTTTACGTGCTTTATCGGTGCGATTATTAGAGTCTACATCAATGTTGTCACTAAAATTTAGCCAAATATCAACCGTATCGGCAGTGAGTAAAGCTGTAGAAATTGCACCAAATGAAACATCTTTATCATTCGCATCGATTACTTTTTTAGCCATTTCTATCGTTGCAATGCCCATTGCAAAGTGAAAACCTTTTTGCCCTGCGGAAATGCCGATGTTTACATAGTTGGTAAATGTCGTTGCTATTTCAAGCACTGGTTGCGCGACGCTATTAACCGCATTCATTACTTGCTTAATGGCATTGGTTATAGCGCCAACATAGGGAATCCAAGAAGTAACCGTCGCTAAATTATCCGTTGAGTTGTACATCATCTCCATCCATGAAGATAATCCAACGTACTGACCAATAGCCACATGATTAGCGACCATCGCACGGTTAGTGTAGGCTTTAAAGTTGAGATCTCTGGCAGCAAATACTGAAGCGCTATACGCCGCTGCATCTGCCGTGTTTTGTAATTGCATTTTTTCTTTGGAAAGCATTCCGGAGTTGAACGCAACGAAGATAACTAAGGAAATGGCGCCTAAAAACGCGCTAACTAAAATTAGACTTTGGCCTCTTTGACGATCCCTGTTTAACATATTACTTTCCATGCTTTAAAACGGTTAAAATATGCAAGAATGGAAAGAGCGAAACTATGCCACTCTAACCATTCACGGAACTTATAACTTAGTCGTTACCGCCGCCAGAACCCTGGTCAGCACCTTCGTTATAGTTGCCTAAGTTATACTCTTGGTTCGCTTCAACAGTAGCTGCTGTCGCTGCAGTTTGAGCCGCAGTGATTTGAGTACCAGAGTCATTACCAGAAATTTCCGTCGCTAACGCAGAAACTTGGTTTCGCATTGATTGACCAAAATAACCATAAGTACCAATTGCTGCAACTGCAATAAGAGCAACAATAATGATATATTCAGTCATACCTTGACCAAGCTGACGTTGCTTGAACTGTGAAAAGTTTTTCATCCGTTATTCCTTTTTCCGTTAGATTAGAAATGTATATTACGTCCTGAAAAGTTAGCCGCCTTGCCAACAAAAATTTTAAACAACTACAACAAAAAAACTGCTTGAACTTTTTCTAAACTCAGCGCTAATTTTTCTCGGCCATTCTCTATTTATCTCATAAATTGTTCAAGTAGATTTAAAAATTGTTTAATAAAAAAGCTAACCACTTCTCATTTTTATTTTCACTATCAACGTTAGATATATTTATTTGAGATTTGAAATTATGGTCCACCACTAAGCCCGTACATTTTCTAAGGATATTTCCACTCTTCTATCAAGGCGCAGCTTACTTTCGTTCGTTGTTTTCTGTTTAACTGCTTTTTCGCCATTGGCAACTACCTTTATCTGTTCCTCAGCAAGTTCTAATGCTTGCGCTAAATACTTTTTTACACTAAGTGCTCTTTCAAGTGACAGCTGATGATTTTCACTATCTTTACCACGAAAGTCGGCATAACCAGAAACTACAATTTGCATATCCTTAAGGTTGGCTAACTTTGGTTTTAACGACGAGATTAAATTTTTATGGTTTCTGTCTAAATTGGATCTTCCGGTCGGAAAGTAAATATCTAATAATTTGTTTTGTGCCGTTTTATTAGCTGACTCATCTATCTCCACTATCCCTATAACGGCACGAGTTTGGCTTGCTATTTCACTAGCATAAAACACAACCAAATGTGATTCAGACTCTACCACAAAGTACTCCTGAGTATCTTTTAACCCTTCTATACTAGCATTTACGAAAGATTTCCAACCGGAGACTACACCGCAATCCGTCTTTGAACATTTAAATATTGGTTGAAAATTACTAACTGACAACTGCCTCATAAAATAGTTAGCTGCAGCACTAGGAGAAACCTTTTCCGGTAGGTCATAAACAAGTTGCGTCAAATTGCCAGATACTTTTTTGGCGTTAGTAACTTCGTAAAAATAATCTGAATCAACTTCTGAATAGACTTCTGAGACCGCGCTTAAAACTACATCAACCTGAGCAAAACTTTGCTTTGTGTAGTCAAAGATAACTGATTTAGGAAAGCGTTTTAGTAAGGGGTGATCTTTAGCAGCAATAATCTCAGCATCTTTTTGTTTGAACTTCACATCATAACTTATTGCATTTGCAACAAAAATTGGTGAGGCGATAGCTAAACCGATAAAAGTCTTAACTAAAAGATTCATAAATAATTCCTTTTACTTTTTTATTGGTAATCAAAGTCAACTATTTGGCTGCAAACTACACCCAAATTAATCTAGATAAGTGCGGCACATATTAACTGTTTTAGATATTTTTTTCGCTATCTAAAACTATTTTGAAAACTACCAAATTAAAAACTGTGTTCTTGTTCACATTAAATTGCTATTAAATTTTGATACATACCTCTATTGTTTAACACTCAATTAATATTACTTCACTTTAAACTCAGACATAAACCTCAGGCATAAACCTCAGGCATAAACCTCTGACATAAACCTCTGACATAAACCTCTGACATAAACCTCTGGCATAAACCTCTGACAAAACACGCTCTATTCAAGACATCTAGTAAAGCCCTGTCTTGTTTAAATTTAACTATCAACATAAAACAAGTGCCAAGCATAAAACTAACTGAGTAGCCACTTTTATATACACAACCTAATATTGAGCTCTGCTAATCCTCCCAAATGGTCGATTTTTCTTTTTATACACAAACTCTGAAATAAATATCGCTTTTAAGCGATTTACTGTAATAAAAACTGAAATGGTGTGACTAAGCTTCTATAGAAACAGTATTTAGGGGCTACCTAGCGCGCTTTTGCGACTAGGCGCATAATTATGTAACAGCAAACAAAATAATAAGGACTCAAAAATGGACAATAATCCGAGCAGTATTTCAATACTTAACAACATATTGCTTTCTCCACAAAAAGCATTTGCCGATTTAACAGTTAATTACCCAGTGTTATTACCAATGGGTTTAGTATTAGTGCTTAACGCACTATTGGTTGTCACTTTATTTACTAACATAGACTATCAGTGGTATACCGATCACATGGTTCAACTTCAAGCAGGAGAGCTATCAAAAGCTGAACAAACCGCGACGCGGCAGGCTTTTGAAATGATGAGTCCTGGTGTTATGGCGGGAATTGGCGCCGTTAGTAGCGCTCTATTTATGGGCGTAATATTTTGTTTATTGGCATTGTATTTTGTTATTGTTTCCAACGTTACCAACGACGGCTTCCAGTTTAAACAATGGTTGTCTTTTGTGAGCTGGACCAGTATTCCTTCACTTATTGCCGTTTTAGCTTCATTTATGGTGATTTTTACCAGCAGTAACGGACAAATTGCACCTGAGTCACTTAATCCACTTAGCTTTAATGAGCTTTTCTTTGGTTTAAATGCAATATCCGGAGTAGGAAATATCTTAGCCACTAGCGATATCACCATGCTTTGGAGTATCGGATTAATGATTATAGGTTACTCCGCATGGACTAAAAAAACGATGCTCAATTCAAGTTTTATTGTATTACTGCCTTACGTCTTATATTTCGGCATTCGCTTTGCTATCGCCTAGTCATTTAAGGAAAATACAATGAAAAAGCCTTTAATCATTATTGCCATCTTAACCTTAGTCATTGGTATTCCAGTTTCTAAGAAATACTTTTCTAGTGAAAATGAAAAGCTAGTTGAAGTAGAAGCGCTCGATAAGCGCTTGATAAGAGCTTCTATCTTAGCTTCTGGACAACTTAAACATGAAGACGAAGTAAAGTTAACCAGCGAAGTTATTGGGCGAGTTAGTAAGCTGTTTGTGAAAGAAGGCGATAAAGTGATTAAAGGCCAAGTTGTATTAACCATTGATGACGAAACTTATAGAGCAGCGGTTGCGCAGCAACAAGCAGCGGTCGATCAACAGCTGGTTGCTATTGAAAAACAAAAGCTGATTGTTGAAAACTTAACTACTCAACTCAATCGAAAAAAAGCTTTGTTTAAACAAAAGCTTTTAGACAATGACGCTTACGAGCTAGCCGAACACCAATTGCAAGTTTCTAAAGTTGATTTAAAGGCGAACTTAGAAATCTTAAAGCAAGTTCAGGCGAGGCTAGACCAAGCGAAAGATCAACTCTCTAAAACAAGGATAGTCTCGCCCATCAACGGCAAGATTACCTCACTTGATATTAAAGAGGGTGAAACGGCAATCTCGAGCACAACAAATATTGCCGGCTCGGCTTTAATGACTATAGCCAACCCAAGCAGCATGTTGGCAGAAATTAATGTTGACGAAGCAGATATAGCCGATGTTCGAGTGGGTCAAAAATCAGAAATTATAGCCATTGCCTTCGATGATAAAACTATCCAAGGCGAAGTCTATTCTATTGCTTCTAGCGCAAAACAGGCCTTAGGCCGACAAAGCTTAAGTTTTGCGGTTAAATTGAAAATTACAGACGCTAATTTTAATGGCCTAAAGCCAGGTATGACTTGCCGCGCTGAAGTGTTTACGCAGGGTGACAGCGAAGTATTGGCAGTTCCAATTAAAGCAATACATACCGAGGAAGACATAGATAGTCAACAGGTTGAAAATTTTGTATTTGTGTATGAAAACGAAAAAGCTCACAAACGTAAAGTAAGCACCGGAATTTCCGATGATGAATATCAAGCAATTATAAACGGCTTAACAGATAGCGCTCAAATAATTATAGGACCAGACAAAATATTAAGACACCTAAAAGACGGTGAAGCAGTTAGTTTAGCTACTTTAACCAACCAGTCTGAGTAAAACCTTATGAGCCTTATTCAATTAAAGCAAGTATGTAAGTACTATCACATGGGTGATCAAGTCGTTAAAGCACTCGACGGAATTAATTTAACCATTCGACAGAATGAGTATTTAGCGTTTATTGGTTCTTCCGGTTCGGGCAAGTCTACCATGATGAATATTCTTGGTTGTTTAGATCAAGCCACGAGTGGCGATTACTTATTAAATAACAAGCAAGTGGCGCGGCTCACGCAAAACGAATTAGCTGAAATTCGTAATATAGAAATTGGGTTTATCTTTCAAAGTTTCAATTTACTTCCTAGAGCGACGGCACTAAGTAATGTGATGCTACCACTCGTTTACCAAGGTGTTCCGCTCAAAGAACGCCAAGCGTTAGCAACCGCAGCGCTTCAGAAAGTCAACTTAGATAATCGCATGGATCATCTCCCAAACCAGTTATCTGGCGGTCAACGACAACGAGTTGCTATTGCTAGAGCGCTTGTTACTTCACCTTCTATTTTATTAGCCGACGAACCTACCGGTAACTTAGACTCACAAACTACCGCAGATATAATGCAGTTATTTGATCAATTACATAGTGAAGGCCAAACCATTATTTTAGTTACCCATGAAGATGAAATAGCTGAGCACTGCCAACGTACTATACGGCTATCCGACGGTAAAATTGTCAGTGACCTATGCAATGATAAAAGTGAGGCTGTAAATGTTTAGCTTAATTGAAAGTTTTAGAAGTGCTATAGCCTCGGTTAAAGCGCATGGGTTTAGAAGCTTTTTGACCACATTGGGAATTATTATTGGTGTCGCTTCAACAATTGCTGTTGTCTCAGTTATTCAGGGTTTAAGTTATTCAATTAATCAACAATTTGAGGGCTTTGGCGCTAACTCAATTTCAATTAGATCAGACACGCCAAGAAGCGAGCGTTTAAAAGGTAAAATTGCACGAATAAGTGCCGATGATATTCAGCTTATAAAAGATAAAGTCGAAGGAATTAAATACATCACTCCGACGCTTGGCTCAACCGTTGGTGGAACCAACCCCGTTAAATATAAAAGTAACCAAGTATTCGCCCAAGTCACCGGTACCACTTATACCTATCAGAGTGTTCAAAATATAGATATGCAGTATGGCCGTTTTTTATCTTACGCTGATAACCAAAGCCGCAGGAAAGTTGCGGTTATAGGTGAAGAATTAAGAAAGGACTTGGACTTACCCAAAGATCCTACCGGTGAGTATATTTCTTATGCAGGCGAATGGTTAAAAGTTATTGGGTTAGCAGAGCCCAAAGGGTCGTTCTTTGGTTTTAGCCAAGATAACTTTATTGTGCTTCCTTATTCATTAATGCAAACCTTAAACGGCAATCTTTTAGAGCCAGATATATTTGTTCAGTTGCAACTTAAATCATTAGATAATTTAGAACAAACTAAAAATCACATAACACGAATTTTACGCAAACAACACAACCTATCTATTGACGATGACAATGACTTTAAAATTGAGACACCGGAACAACTGACTTCAGGTATATCAAAAGTAATCGATACTTTAACTATTGTTTTAGGTGGAATAGTTTCTATTTCATTAATCGTTGGTGGCATCGGAATAATGAATATCATGTTAGTCTCTGTTACAGAACGCACCCGAGAGATAGGAATTTGCAAAGCTATTGGTGCTAAGCGCCACCACATATTACTGCAGTTTTTAATTGAATCTATCGTTTTGTCATTATTAGGCGGGATAATTGGCGTGGCTTTAGGTTACGGTTTAGGGCTAATTGCTTCTGCTTCAATTCCTGGGTTTCCACCTGCAACCGTGCCGCTATGGGCAATAGGAGTAGCTTTTGGTTTCTCTGCTTTTGTCGGTATATTTTTTGGTATATTACCTGCAGCTAAAGCGGCAAACTTAGATCCTATAGAGGCACTTAGGTACGAATAAAAAACATTTGTACCTAAACGGTATTTTCAAGAGAACAGACTTTCCAAACAAGACTTAAGCGACTGCTAAAAGCGACTGCTAAAAGCGACTAACTATTATAAATAACAGACAATATTACCTTTAAGCTTTGCAACGCGTAGTCACATATGGCTGTCATAACTATGACATTTAGAAACCTATTAGTAAAAGTAGGTTTTCAAATCTTTTAACTTAGATAGAGCTTATTTTTGCAAGGTGGGCTTACCAGATTTGCTAGGTTCTTATTTATCACATAAAGATTAAAGACATAAAGGTTTAAGACATAAAAATTAAAAAATAAAACTTCGCTATTTTAAATAATAATGCCTAGCATGGGCTTGCGAAGCTAGGTTTTAAATTTGCGAGCAATCGTTAACTCGCTTAAATATTACTACATACACCGGCACTAAATTCTAATTTGCGAGGAGTAAGAGTGCTACTAACGGTTACTGAAGCACCCAATCAACTCTCAAACAATAACTACACCCCCAAAACGCAATTATAGAAAATAAAAAAAGCCGCTTTGGTTGCCCAAAGCGGCTTTATAAAGAAACGAGAAGTTTAAACTAGCACTTGTCGTGACGTTGCCTATCTTTAACATAAGCTATCCACGCATTAGCGCGCTGACGCCATTTGCTATATTTAGTTGCTTGTTCAAAAGTTTCTAAAGACTTTTTGCACTGACCTAAGCTAGCTTCTGCACTACCTCTAGTGAAGAAGGCTCTGCCTGTATCTTTAACACCTTTATTAAGTGCTTTATTTAACGCACTAATTGCTTTTCGCCAGTCTTCTTTTTCGGCGTATAAATCAGCTTGTGTTAAATAGTGCTCTCCATCTTCCGCTACTTCAGCAGTTCTACCATAGGCATCAATAGCTTTATCAATCTCTCTACTTACCTGGTAATTAGTGGCAATAGTTTTAAGATTACTAATTTCTGGTTTAACTAAGCCTTTATCAATGCCTTCTTTAAGGATTTCTGCTGAGCGATACGGAATCTCTTCGTAGGCAAAAAGGTTTGCTAAACTTTTATAGTCAGCCTCAGTCTCAAGACCGCCTTTTAAATATAACATCTCCATTACCGCTAAAGACTCTTTCACTCTATCTAGCTGTAAATATAGATTAGAAAGTTGACGCCAGTAAGTTTTTTCAGCAGGAAATAACTGAACCATTTCCTTTAATATTTCAGCTGAACCGCGTAAATCTTTAAGCTCATAATGCGAAACCAAAAGTACACTGTAATAGTTCTTTTTAGGTTTTGGTTCGTGCATTATTGCGTAATACGCAGGACACAAAGCCGTTTTATAATCCCCTTCTTCGGCTTTAATAACAGAATAAAGAATATAGGCATTAGCATTGTCTTTAATTGAGTATTTAAACCAATCATTCAACAAGCGCATGGTTTCAGACTTATTATCGATACCATACATAAGACTAGCAACGTTCAATCGTAAATCTTGCAAACGTTGATGGTCTAACTCACCATCACCAAACTTTAACGATTTAGTGTAATGCGGTAAAGCTTTGTCATATTTACTCTGTTGAGCATACGAACTCGCAATGTTTAAATGCACAATCGACTTAATGTAATTGTCAGAGCTTGAATCTGCTAAAGACTCAAGTGCAACAATGCCTTCGTCATACTGCTCATTTGCAATTAACTCAAGCGCACGAGTTAAACGTTTGTGAACTCTTTCTGTCATACCACGAACAGGCGGATTTTCAATTTTCTGATTTTTATTAATTAAAGGCTTGCAAGACTTTATTAAATCAGTCACTGGTAGAGAAAATGCCGTTTGCGAAATACACGCGCCGAATAGAGTTACAGCAAACAATTTAAATAATTTGTTTTTTTTCATAGTCATCACTCAACTCAGTTATTCGCCTAATTTAAATTCCATCGTATATCGCATGTTTGGCTGCTCAACAGCTTTACCATCAATAACACGAGGTTTAAATTTCCACTTGTAGATAGCTCTACGAGCATCTCTTTCGAATACTCTTTTAGGATCCGCATCGATAACTTGGACATCCTTTGGAGAACCGTCAGGCGCTACCGTGAACTCAAATCTAACCCAACCTTCTATGCCTTCCATAGCCGCTTTTCGAGGGTATTGAGGCTGAATAATTACCATAGGAATCGCATCACCATCAGATAAATTTCCTGCTTGGTTCATCGTTCCTAAGTAAGTTCCAGTATTAACAGACGCATCAAACTTGCCTAAATTTAGGTTAAGTGATCTGACTGGTTTTTGTACCTTGGCAACCTTTCGCACTTGCGGAGGCGGCGGATTTTTAGGCGGTTCTGGTGGTTTCGGTAGCCTTCTGTCTCTTATCCTAAGGTCTTCTTCAGCTTTAGGCATAACAAACTCGACTACGTTACTATCTGAGCGGCCTGGCGGCTTAAGTTCAGACTTAATTAAGTAGGACATAACAACAAAAAGCGCAAAAGTTACGCCTCCGCCTATGCCTAAACCTATTAGTATTCTTTGCATATTATATCTCCGCTGCTACAGATATATTTTTAACACCTGCAGCCTTTGCTGCGTCCATAACATCCAATAGTACGCCTGATTTAGCTAGCTCATCTGCTTGAATTACTATACTACTTTCAGGGTTCTCTAAAAGCATCGTTTCCACGGTTGTGCGAACTTCATCTTTCTCTATTTTACGTTTTTGCATATATATTTCACTATCGGCGGTAATACCAATAAATATATTTGCTTTCGGCTTCTTTTCAGCAGTCACTGCAGTTGGTTCGGTAACCGTTACACCTGACTCTTTTACAAAAGAAGTGGTAACAATAAAGAAAATAAGCATAATGAAAACGATGTCTAGCATCGGTGTCATATCAATTGCAGCTTCTTCTTCTTTTGGCTTTAAACTCTTCTTTGCCATAAATTTGGTCCTTAGCTTATTTGATCCTTAGCTTAATGATGCGGCATATGATCAGCGAGTTCTTGTGCATGCACATTCGCTGAATACTCAAGCCGCGAGCTAATAAATAATCCAGACAATGCCGCAACCATCCCAGCCATCGTAGGAATTGTCGCTTGCGTTATACCTGCTGCCATAAGTCTTGCGCTTCCAGTACCAGATAAAGCCATGATTTCAAATACATTAACCATTCCCGTAACGGTGCCAAGTAGCCCAATCATAGGACAAATAGCAACAATGGTTTTTATCACAAGAAGACCATTTTGGAGCTTCTCGTTCATTTGTGAAATCCAGGCTTCTCTAATTCTGTGAGCTTGCCACGATGTAGTGTCTTTTCTAGAGTCCCATTGCGCGATTAATAATCGCGCTTGCTTAGGATAGGTATAAGCATAAAACCAAAGACGCTCAATAATCATGGTCCACATAATAACCAAGGCGACAGCGATAACCCATAAAACGTCGCCCCCGGCTTCCATAAACCGGGAGACTGTTTCAGAAAGTTCTTGAAGAAATAGCATTAACTATGCCCCTTTTTCTTCTTGATGCTGGGCAATCAATCCTGTGCTTTGCTCTTCTAACATGTGTACTAAACCTTTAGAAATTCCAGATACAATACTGTGAGTCAGAATTAAAGGTAGCGCAGCAACAATACCAAGTACAGTTGTGATCAATGCAGATGAAATACCACCAGCCATAATCTTAGGATCACCCGTTCCGTATAACTGGATACTTTGGAAAGTTTCAATCATACCGGTTACAGTACCTAAAAGACCCATTAAAGGAGCTACAGCAGCAAATACTTTAATGATGGTAATTCCACGCTCAATACGAGGAGTCTCTTTTAAGATGGCTTCGTCAAGTTTTAGTTCTAAGTTATCAACGTCATCATCTTTATTAGCCAAGTAAACCGCCATAATACGACCTAGTGGGTTGTTTCCAGGCGTGCTAGATTTAGCTTGCTTACGCATTTTGCCGCGTAAAGCTAACAATGTAATTAATCTTTCTAAAACAAGCAGTAAACCAATCGCTAATACAACACCAATAGCCGCACCAACATAACCTGCGTAGTTCATAACACGCTCAGGCCAAGATTCACGTTTAACTTCAAGCGTTAAAATACCACCGCGCGATGGGTCGAGAGCCAAAGGCGCAACACCCGAGTTTGCAGATAAATAGTCGTCGATAAGACCAGTGATTCGGCTTGCTGGAGAACGAGTAAGCTGTTTAATATCACCAGCTGTACCGTCATAAACTAAATACTCGCCATCAGATACTAAGTTAAACGCACCAACACGAACCATGCTGCGTTGCTCTTTTTTACCTTCTGTATTGATGATTTCAGCATCAAAACGAACGGTTTTACCTTGTTCGGTCATTTCGTTTTGCATAGCAACCCAAAGGCTACGAATTTCAGGTATTTTAGGGAAAACTTTTGATTGAGCTAACTCTTCAAGTCCCTGGTGACGATTAGGATATTGCGCTGATACGACTGAACGCTTTAGTCCCGATGCCATGTTGCCAGCGATTTGACGAACCACACCAATCATTTCACCTAAAGAACCCGCTTTAATTAGCTTGGCTTCTTCTAATTCGCCCAGCTTTTTAGTGTTTGCTTCAAATTGTGCCTTTAAGCGCTCGCTTCGCTCTTCTTCACGCTTTTTCTCAGCCAAGGCTTCATTCAATAATGCACGTTGGTTGTTTCTTTCGCGTGCAAAGCGATCTTCTCTCGCTTTGTTAACATTATCTTGGCGAAGTTTATTTTGTTTTACTAACTTTAACAGCTCATCTAAGCTTTCTACTGCTGGCGCTTTTACTGCACCAGTATTTTGCTCAGCGGCGGTTGCTAGTGTTGTCGTGCCAGCTAATAAGATGGCAATCAATAGATTCTTAATTTTCATTTTTATTGAGCCTCAGTTGCTGCAGGAACAGGAAGTTTAACAAGTTCTGGACTGGCTTGCTTATTAGCCATTTTGATGCCTTGCTCAATTGAGCGAATATAAGATTCATCTAGCGCTTCAAAACGACTGCTTTGTGGATTCCAGTAGCCTGCTTTACTGCCATCTAATGTTAAATAAACCAGTAATACTCGACCGAACCTTAGAAACTCAACTTGCTGTGGCTCATTGTTACTATCGCTGATTTCACCAGTATAAGACTCAAAGCCTTCACCGTATTTTATTTCCATGTCGTAAGCTGCAAGAATATGTCGGTATTTCTCCGCAGTTGCAACGTCAGCACGTAACATATTGTTTTTTAACTTATTAGCACGATCAAGACGCTCATCACGCTTAAACGGTAAATCGAGTTCGATAAACTTTTCAAGCGATGCGATCATTTCATTCATTAATGGAACAACACCACGCTCAGTTGCATCAATGTTGTCAATTTCATCTTGAATGGTAATCATTTCTTGCTCTTGATTAGCAATTAATGCTTCTAAAGAGTCGTTATAAACCTTCAAACTTTCGATTAGACGTAGAGTATTTTTGTACTCCATTGCCATAGTTAAGGTTTGCTCTGCAAAGCGGTTAATTTTCTTCTGAGACTTGGTTGAAGTTTCGGCGATCTTAGTTTCTATATTGATCGCTGTATCTAACTTGCCTGCTGCGGATGCTGCTCCAGTACTAAGTATTGCTACTAGACCGAGAACAAATGCGCTTAGTTTTGTTGTTTTATTGCGATTAAGCATATTGTTTCCAAACTTATCTAAGGGTTAAAAACAAATCGAAATTGAATAGAAAGCCGAAGACATTCCTTTCTTTTTCGCTACGAGATTCGGTATTTTTATTGTTATCGATGTATGATTCAAGTTGCCGCGCCAATCCAGCTACAACTGACAAGATCATACAATAGTGCCGACTATAAACAGAAAATATTCATGAGTCAATCGGTTATAAAACTCCCCTTTCATGGTTTCTCAACAATTTAACTTTTCGTGCACTTATGGATTAACTAACTCTTTGAAATTAAAGTAGATTTAATTAAACAATGAGCATTACTTTAATTCCATAAAATCGCTATAAAAATAACTAAAATGTTGAATTTTTGTGGTTACTTTAGGCTTAGTTAACTAAAAAAATTACCTGTGACTAAGTGATTTAATGACTTGACAAACATCAGCAGCTTAGCAAGGTAAAACTAAACGAACTTTAATTAAACATGTCGCTATAACTAACGAAGTTTGTTATCTAAAAGGGTTAAATTTTTTCCAGTATAGTCATTAAAAATTTGAATAGGCCAATGTTTTAACCTTATAGAAATACTTTAACATTTGTTTTAGGCGAAAAAAAACCGCTGAACAAGTCAGCGGTTTTTTATTTTCTCTTAACTAATCAGATTAGAAAGAGTGGTTCAAACGTACAAACCAGCTACGACCGAATAAACGATAGTTACTTTCATCAGTGTTACCATTGAAAGCAGGCTCGATATAAGGAGGTAATTCGTCTGTTAAGTTAGTGATACCAACAGAGACTTTAGTACCTTGACCGAAGTCATAGATAGCAGTTAAGTCATGATACATTTGAGCTTCAACTGTGTAAATGTGTCCGTCAGTAGTACCCCAGTATAATAACTCGTCATACTCTAATTCAGAGATATAGTTGCTAGCATAAGCAAGCGTTAAGTTATCATAAGTGTAAGTAGCACTTAAGTTCATTTTGTCAGTTGCGTAGTTAGTATCATTTTCATACAAACCTACTACATCTTCCATATCGAATGAGAAAGTAGTGTCGTTATATACTTGGTTTTCTCTTTCTAAGAAATGAGTCCAAGATAAAACAACGTTAAACTCACCTTCTAATGCTTCAAACTTGTAACGAGTTTCAAAGTCGATACCTTTTGCAGTCATTTTTGATAAGTTAGTTGCTTGTGCAGTGATGAAAGTGATTTCACCGTTAGCACGATTAACGTTTTCACAAAGCTCTGCAACACCACCTAAGTAACAACCTTGAAGTGAGTCAGCAGCACCAATAGCGCCAATAACTTCTTCAAGTTCAACAGACCAGTAGTCAACCGTAAAGCTTAAACCGTCAACAAAATCTGGAGAGTATGCAACACCAACTGTGAAAGTTTCGCCTTCTTCTGGCTCCAAGTTCACATTACCACCAACTTTTGCAAGTTGTTGGCTATCAGTATTTGCACTACCACCTGCTGGTACGCCGTCTGCTTGACAGTTTGCTTGCTGTGCAGCAGTTAACGCAGACCAGTTAGTAGAAGAACAAGGATCTGTCGCTGAAGGGAAAGAGTCATTCGCTGCGCTGAATAAGTTACCGATAGTAGGTGCACGGTAAACAGTACCAAAAGTACCACGAGCAGCTAAGCCGTCCATAATAGTCCATTTAATACCAACTTGACCGGTAGTAGATGCACCAAATGCGCTGAAGTCATCATAACGTAAACCAGCTGTTAGGTCTAAAGACTCTAATAAAGGAGCGTTAAATTCTGCGAAGAAACTTGTTACGTCAAACTCACCGCTTGTACCGCGAGATTTGTTACCCGTAACTTGGCTTAAGTATTTACCAGAGTCAACTTGTTGCTCTAGTGATTCTTCACGATACTCAACACCGAAACCACCCACTAATGGGCCTGCATCTAATTCCATTAAGTCGCCGCTAACAAAACCTGTTAACTGCTTAAGTGTGAAGTTAGACGAATCAACTAAAGGTGCTGAAACGAAGTCTAGCATTTCTTGAGTGATAGAACCTGGACCACCAAAAACGTTCATTGATACACAGTTGGCGATTGGCGCAGTTGGCGTACCACAAACAATGCTACCGTCTGTATCTTGGAAAGAAGGACCCATAGCTAAACCAAGGTTAGTACCATTTAACTGACCAAAATCAGTTGATACGGTTTGGCTGTGACCATAGTTATAACTTACGTCATATACCCAAGTCTCACCTAGCTCACCTTCAACACCGAAAACTTGTTGGAAACGCATGATGTCTTGCTCAAAGCTACGTCCGCCTTCTAACATACGACGACGTGAACGAACAACATCTTCACCAAATGGGTTATAGAAGTTATCTCTAGAAACACCATTAAATGCATCACCTGAAGGAGTAGTACCTTTGTACGCAGGATCGAAACGAGTATCGTAAGGAACTGCTGCTAACTCTTGACGAGAAGTACGCTTGTTGATACGAGTCTCAGAATAAAGAGTCACGTTATCAGCAATTTCCATTGTACCTTCCATGAAAACGTTAATTTTCTTGTAAGGAGTTTGCATGTAGTTAACAGGCGCATAGTTGTAAGTGTCATTGTTTGGACCGCCACCTACGAAATCACGCATATCAGCTAAAGTAGCGATACCGCCGTCACATGTGTCATTAGTTTGAGTAGGACCGCCGCTATCTAAATAGAACTGACCACAAGGAACAGAACCAGAACCAATGATAATTACGTTTGAATCTGGGTCATTTGTACCGATTAGGCCATTTTGCCAGAAAGATTCTTCTGCTGCTGTACCCCAAACTTGCCAAGGGTATTGGAAGAACTCAACATCTTTAACGTCGCCTTGATAAACAGGATTCTGTTCAACAATGTCAACACCAAATACTAAGTTACCAGCGTCAAACGTTTTACCAGCAATTACGCTGAAACTTGTTTGGTCGTTAGCGCCAACGTTAAAAGAACCAGATTGTTGTAGGTTTACTTCAATGCCTTCGTAATCTTTTTTAGTGATGATGTTAACAACACCAGCAACCGCGTCTGCACCATAAACAGCAGAAGCACCGTCTTTAAGTACGTCGATTCTTTCGATCATTGAGCTTGGAATGCCCTGGAAGTCTGAACTGATTGGACGACGACCATTGATTAATACTAATGTACGAGCTGAACCTAAACCACGTAACTCAACAAAAGTACCACCGTTACCACCATTGTTGGTAGTAGTCATTGCTGGAGAACCAGACATTACAGCGCTGCTTTGTAGGAACTGACCAACGTCTTGAATACCAGCCATTTCCATTTGTAAACCGCTTATAACAGTTACAGGAGATGCTGATTCAACGTCAGTACGAGTTAAACGTGAACCCGTAATAGTGATTTTTTGACTTTCTTCTGCTTCTTCTTCAGCTGCGAAAGCCGCTGGGGTATTTAACATTGAAATTCCAGCTGTAGCGAATAAAGCTAACTTTATTGCTTTAGCGATTGGATTTCGCTTTTCTAATGTTCTCAATTTAATTCTCCTAGGTTGTCATGGAGGTTGTTAATATAGTGAGTTTCGCTAATCGTTATACTCGATAAGTCATAAACACACCTAATAAAAGCCTTTCGGCCTGATCTGCCAAGAAAGATACTAACCGTTATTAAACTCACAGGTCAACTTTTTGTTCATATTTTTACATTTAGAAAATCAGACCGCCAAAAGTTTGGCTTTTCATAAAAAATTCTTTTATTTCAAAGAGGTAGAAAGAAAAAAGGCCGCAAAGCGGCCTTTTTTCCTACTGAACACTCACTAAAACTTTATTTATTAATGAGTTTTTTTCTTGAAATCAACAACGTGGGTATCAACAATAATAGCCAACCTATTGATCCTGAGCCTTTTTTGCTCCCTGTAATGGTAATAGTTACTTCATCAGTAGATGAAAACTCACCATCAGAAACTTCTAACATAAACGTATAGGTTCCGTTAGCTGCATCTTTTAATTTAAAGTGAGATTGGATTGAGCCAGAACCATATAAGGTAATAGCGTTTCCACCCACTTGTGTCCATTTATAAGACAAACGATCTTCGTCATTATCTTGAGTAGACTCAGCACTCAAAGAAACTTGCGACGCCACAGTTGGGTCACTTTTATCGTAAGCTTTATCAGGTCCTGCATTTGCAATAGGTGCAACATTCACAAGCTCAACTCTTGTTGCTGAAACACTTAAATCCGAAGTTCCTTCCATATCAGAAACAACAGTAACTAGTGGCGCTGCATCTTGCCCCAAATAACCTGCTTGTGGCACAACTCGGAAAGTAATTTCATAAGATTCAGCTGTTTGAATTGCATCAAAACAAATCTGCTCGCCTGCTGCAATCATGCTAGAAGCATCAGTTCCTAATGTTCCGTTACTGTTTTCAACACCTGCAGTAGCACCAACTAGTACGTTAGCACCTACTTGAGTTGGAGAGTATGAGTAAACTACTTCATATGCACCAGGAGCGTCTGAAACAGAAGTGGCTAAGAACATACCAAAGCTAATTCTATCGTCAGTAACTCCCCAACGCTGAACCTCATCGTAATCAACATAAATAAGGCTTGAGTTACCTGCTACTCTAACTCCTCGCGTGGCGGAATTAACGATTTCCATATCTTGCCATAAGCCCGCTAGCGTACTGTTAGGCGCTGAAGCCGTAGGCAGAACAGTATTGGACCAAGGTGAATTGCCAACATCGGAATATGTTGCAAACCCATCATCTGTGATAGTGAGTATTGATTCATTATTTCCGTAGAACGGCAAGTTAACGTTCAGAGAAATGCTTGTAGTATCACCTGTTAAAGGTAATGTGCCTATGTTTAAGTCTTCTAGCGCTAAATAACCACCCAAACCAGCAGAAGCACAGCTAGCATCAGTTACGCTGCTCACTACAGAGTAATCAGCATAAGGCATTTGCTGAGTAACGTTCCACACAAAGCCTTCACCTAATTGCGGTGTTGAAGTAACAACTAGCGTACCTGTGTCATTTTCTAAATTATTTTCATAATTTTGAACGACAATACTATAGGTACCTACCTCTGGGTTATTCAGGCTGACAGACTCATTTGAACCAAAGGCTGCAGAATAGCCGACTAAAGTCCCTAAGCTGCTGCCATCAGCACTAAAGTACACCCATAAATCTAAATCAGGTGAAGTTGTTTCTGTAATAGTCGCTGTTAAGTTTGAGCTTGCAGAAGCGATAACTACTGGATAGACAAATACTTCTGATAAATCGTCAACAGGGTCACCCACTGTCGAGTCTTGACCAACGGTAAAGTCTTCAGAAATATCAAGTCCAACTGCATTGGGATCTTTCACAGCAAAGCTACCATTGCTCGCAGTAATCGAACCTTCAACTAATGACATATTAGCGGGCATATCTATAGCAATTTCAAGATTTTGGTCAATGTTATAGACACTTTGGTTTACCATCATAGTGTATTCAATTTCTTCACCACGACTTACTAGCGTTTGCGCACTCGTTACGGTGAAATCATCTTCAACTCTATTTAATGTAACTCTAAAGCTTCCTAACTCCGCATCATTAACATTAATGGTAACGTCAGCGTAATAAGAGTCTCCTTCGGCAAAATCTATATCCCAAAAGAATCGCATCTCAACTGGCTCAATGCCATTTGAATAACTCGCAGCTTCAAGAGTTAACCCTTCTACTGGATCAGTTACTGGAATTACATCAATACTGACGCTTCCGGTATCTTCGCCTGCTCCACTTGCTTCATAGTTTTGAACAATCACTCGATATTCACCAGCTTCAGGTGACGATGTACTAGTAGACTCAGCAGAACCAGCGGCAGCTGAATAGGCAACAAGCCCCCAAGAGTCAGTAGTCGAGTCGTATTTTTCAATAAATAAATCAAGATCAGGAGAAGTAGTCTCTACAATTGCTGAACGCAAAAACGCAGTATTATTAGGGACACTGAACTCATAAACGAAGGTTTCATCTAAGTTATCGTTGTAAGTTGTAGTTGAATCTTCTGCAAGCGAAAAATCCTCAACAGTATTAAAGCCTGTCGCGTTAGCGTCATACAAACCATCAACTGTATAAGTGATATTAGTCGTCGCAAAAAGCTCAAAACTTGATAACAAATACGAACCGTCATTTCTTCCTGCATTTATAACTAGATCACCGGGAATTGCTTCTCTTTTGACCTTAATATATAAAGGAAGATGCATTTCAGGTTGACCAGTTGCAGCAATCATTACGTTAGCATACAGCTCGTCTCCTTCATCCATTAGAGCGGTGTCTACGCTCACTTCAACTTCTTGAGTTTGTCCAGCCGTTAAAGTAAAAGTTGCCGGAGTGACACTAACTACAGAGCTATCAGCCGTCAACGTGTAAGTGCCATCTCTTACCGCGGTGAAAGTTCTAGTCCAACTACAACCTAAACTACAGCCGTAGTTTGCAAGACTAGGAATATTAAGAGCCCGTGGGTTGCCTCCATTATTTGGATCGGCATTAGTATAATTGTCTAAAGTCTCAGACATTACTAAACCAACATTAATTGCTTTATCAACTTGGATACGACCTGCGCCTATATCAAAGTGATCTGCAGCGGTAGCTCCGTCTTCTTTTAAAACATTATTTGTTGAAGTCAACATTAATGCTGAACGGATTTGATCCGGGTTCCAGGTTGGGTGAGCATTTTTAACCAATGCTGCAGCACCTGCTACATGAGGTGCAGCCATTGACGTACCACTTAAGAAATCAAAATCTGAAGGGTTTGGCGAAGTCACATCTAAGTATGGCTGTTCGTCAGCATATGCAGCGTAAACTGCTACACCTGGTGCCGCAACTTGCGGAGTAATAATTTGACCAAAATCATTTGGCCCACGTGAAGAGAACGATGCCATCACATCGCTTGGCCCAGTAACAATTTTAAAATAATCATTATTAAGCGAGACAGCTAAGTCAGGAGTAGCCGATAAAGTAGCAACCATTGACTCACCATCTGTTTGAGAAACAAACAGTGACGGAATACTTGTTGCGGAACCTACAGACATTGCAACTAAAGAGTCACCACTGTTATTAAATACAATCACTGCGTTGGCACCTGCAGTCGCTGCATTATTTACTTTCGCCTCAAATGAGCAACCGCCACGGCTAATTAAAGCAACAGAGTCTGTAAAAGAACCTGCCGCAAAAGCATTACACCCAGTAAAGTTTGCAGCGTCTATGTCACCTGCATATTTTAAAGGCGCGGTAATTCCTGCATCAGGAAGCGCGGGTCCACTACTAATTTGAAAGATAAACTCTTCGCTGTCAAAACTTAAAGCTCTTCCAGCAGAACGCCCATGAGTTACCGCGGCTACGGCAGTATACCAAGGCGATGCTTTGGTTACAGTTTTTGCAGAAGGTCCAGAGTTACCTGCAGAAGTGGCAACAAAAATGCCTGCTGCTTGAGCATTCAAGAACCCGACTTCTGTTGCACTCAACCATGGATTAAATGGTGTCGTACCGCCAACAGAATAGTTAATTACATCAACATTATCTGCAATTGCATCGTCGATTGCGCCAATTGCTGCGGCGCTGAAACAACCACTTAATGAGTCACCACTATTGCCTGGAAGACAAGTTTGATATGAGATTATATTTGCATGCGGAGCAACCCCCGACAAACGAGGAAAAGTAACATTTGAAGGAATGCCGTCACCGCTTTCTCCCGACTCATTAATAAGCAAAGGAACGTCTAATAGTACGTTACCGCCGGCAGTACCAGCTGTATGTGAGCCATGTCCATTATAGTCTTCACCATTTCCTGGGCTCACAAAACCTGCCCCTGCAAAACTATCTAACAACTGAGAATAACTACGAACACCTATAAGTTTAGAGTTACATAAAGTTGCGTCTTCTACGCAATCTCCAACATAAACACCATCGCCCCATGGGTTAACAACAGTATAGTCATCATCGCCAGTCGCAGCAAAAGAAACGTGGTCTGTGTTAATACCGGTATCTAAAATACCAATAACAATACCTTCGCCTTTTAGCTCAGTTCCTGTTGCAGAACCATCCCAAACTTCTCCAGCGCCAATAAATTCTGGGCCAGTATCGGTATTCAAAGGTAATATTTCATTTTTCTCAATGAACGCTACTTGCGGCATTTTTGCAAGTTTTTTGGCTTCATCGAAGGTTAGCTCAGTCAAAATACCATTAATCGCGTAATTAAATCGCTTTAAATCTTTAACCGTCTTTCCAAGCTTTGAAGAAGCAAGATTAATAAAATCTGATTGCTTTCTTTCTAAGTAAGACTTGTAGGCAAATACTTCTGGCGCCGATTTCCGTGCTTGTTTACTCACTGATTTGCTAAAGATTTTACTGGTTGCCTTTAGGCCAGGAATGTCGCCTTTATACGAAGGAACGGCATCATTCACCAGTCTTACGATATACAGGGCTTTACCTGTGTGACTATTTTGCTTGAAATACTCTTCTTGCATCACTTTATCTTGAAGTGAAACAAGCTTGTCTTTTACTCTATTATTTTGGATTTGATTAATTGGTTTAGCTTTAAACTTTAGCGGCGCGAGTGAGTTTCTATTTAACTCAGCTTGGCTCACTGTATAAGCGCTAGCACCAAATGTACAAGCTGTTAACACAGCTGTAACAATTGACTTAATTTTCATTATTTATCTCCCAAATAGGAATATAACTGTTAGCAAATATCTCGCAGGGGGTGCCCCCGCGAGATTACGACTTGTCTAAATTTAGAAGCGGTACTCAAGATTCATTGAGTAAAAAGTTCCAATATTGTCGTATATTGCAGAACCAGTACCTGTACCAAAGAATGGATGCGGAGGTAACTCATCAGTTGCGTTATTAATAAGCAATTGAACACTCATATCTTCCATCACATTGTACTTAGCGCCTAAGTTCAAATAGTATTTAGACTCTAAGAAAAGATTATCTGAAGCATCTAAGTTAGGATCGTCTGCATCAAAAATACTTTCCTTTTCGCCATTTAATTGCTCATCAATAAAGGTAACCGAACCGAAAACTGTTAAATCGTCAATTTCCCAGTTTAGTGACAATCGATATTGAAGCTCAGGAGAACCAACTTCGCCCTCAACACTGTCAGTATTGTCAGCAGTATTTAATATAAAGGTTCTTTCTTGCAAATAAGAACCAGCTAAACGTGCTGTTAGTACGCCAGAATCAGCCAAATCAAACTTATAATCCATTTCAAAGTCAATGCCTTTAGACTGAAACTCATTTAAGTTAACCGGAGAAGAGCGAATAAAGCTAACGTCACCCGTCGCTGGGTCACGGTCATTTAAAGCACAAAACTGGTTATTAATTCCATTTGGATCATCAACACAACGGTTTAAGATCGCTTGAGCGCCTGTGTTTGCAATTGCTTTTGTAATTTCAAAATCGTACATATCGACAGCAATGTTAAAGCCCTCTAAGAAGCTCGGCGAGTATACAAATCCTATGGTAGAAGTAGTTGATTCTTCGCCTACTAAGTTAGGGTTACCACCAGAAGACCCCGGTACAGTAACACTATCATTTGCAACAAAGTTTTCTGGATCTGCGATTCCCAAAGCTTGACAGTTGGCAATGCGGTTATCAATACCATTAGCAGCGTTCGCTAACTGATCCATGTCACATGGGTCGTTAATTCCAAAGAAGTTTTGACCTGGAGGTGAAAACAGTTCGCCAATGTCTGGTGCACGTAAAGATTCACCAGTTGTATATCTAATCGTTAGATCAGAGTTAACTTCCCAATTTAATCGACCTTCCCAAGTGGTATTTTTACCTATCGTAGAATAGTCAGAGCTACGCGCAGCAACTTCGACGGTTAAATCTTCTACTAACATAACGCCATTTAGTAAAGGTATTGACATTTCAGTGAAAAATTCTGATGTTTGATAGTTACCGCGGCTAACTGATAAAGCGTTGAAGAAAGTTAAACCGAGTGCAGAAGCGGTATCTTCTTCACCTCCAGCTCGCTCATCGCGGAACTCAGCACCAAAAATAAAACCAGCAGGTCCTGCCCAAGTGTTAAACAAATCTTGGTTTGCGACAAACGCCTGAACTTGAGTTTGTTCTAGATCAAACTGACCAATTGCAGTTTGCGAAAACCAGTCAATCGCTTCTTGGCTCGGAGCTCCGAAACCAAATAAGTTTACTGGAACACAACCAGTATAAGCATAAGGGCTAAGTCCACTGCTGCCACCAGTTGCTTCTTGTAGAAGTGCTCGACAAGTTACATCGCCCGCTTGAACATCTTGAAACTCATCGAAGCCAGCGCCTGTAGCATTAATTAAGTCAACGTCTGCTTGAGTTAAACGTACCGCATCTGCAGATGCATAGAAACGCTCGTCAATTCGATTGTTAAAGTTACTTCGTTGGATATCTGTACGACCATAATTTGCGAAAGCTTCCCATTCCCAATCTATGCCGATAAAACCACGCGCTCCAACAACCATTCGAAAAGTATTTCTGTCGTTTAATTCTTTTCTGCGTCCAAAGTCAGTATGAAAACGGCGTAATCCAAAGTCAGCTCCACCTGTCAATGCTGCAACTTCAGGCGAAATGTAGGCATTATCAGACTGTATTGTAAGTGTGCCAAAATCAAATGAAGGCTGACCTTGTTGATTTGACTGGACAGAAGCAAAGCGTGTTTCTACAAATAGTTCTGTTTCGTCTGTTAAGTTATATTTAAAGTTCGCATCTAAAGTGAACCTTTCAAAACCTACTTGAAGATCATTAAAGGTGCTTAAATCTAGAGGGCGACAACCAGCGCCAGCACAACGAATACCGTCTACATATTCAAAATCTGCAGAAGGATTAAATGAGGTAAATGACCCATCTGGGTTAAATTGTCCAATTACGCCACCACCAAAAATCGCACCGCCATCAGAAATTGTATAGTGGCCTTGGTTTGGTACCGTAATTCTATCAGGAATGCCATCATCAACTTGAACCCCATTGCTTATGGTATCACCATCAGCTGGGTTATTGATTGTTCCCCATTTTTGAGTAAAAACACCGCCTCGTTCTGCGGCTGTTAACTCGTCTTGCTTATCGTAAGAGAAAGCAAAAATAACACTACCTTTATTCTCAGCAAAATTAGAACCAGAAGTAAAACTTACTCCTCTGCGTTCAAAGCCGCTATCACCAGCAATGCCGTAATTTGCTCTAACTTCACTTCCTTCGATGTTGTCTTTTAAAATAAAATTGACAACACCTGTCACCGCGTCGGCACCATATACAGCAGCATTTGCGCCAGTGATAATATCAACTCGCTCAATTAAAATAGCCGGTATACTGTTGACGTCGACAGCTGATGAACCAGGACTTCCCGAAACATGACGACGCCCATTAACCAGAACTAGCGTTCGCTGTGTACCTAGCCCACGTAAATCAAGAGAGCCAATTCCCGCGGTGCCAATAAAATTACCTGAATTTTGAGAGGTGAACGTAGAGTCAAGCTGTGGAAATGTTGCAAGAACATCCCCTAAAGCAACAGCTCCTGAACGCTCAATTTGTTCTGCTGTTATAACATTAACGGGTGAGGGAGATTCAAAGCCTTCCCTTCTTAATCTCGAACCAGTAATAACGACTCTGTTCGTGTCTTTGTCTGCTTCTTCTTCCGCTTCAGCAGCAAGTAACGTAGCAGGTGTTGATAGTGCCGATACCGTAGCCGTAGCTAGCAGCGCTAATTTAACCGCCTTTGCGATTGGATTTTTTGCGTCATGGATTCTCAATTTGAATCTCCCCGTGGTTGTTTTAATAGTGTTTTTATTTTTAACATAACTCCCAAAAAGCTAAGCTATGCATTTAATAACAGTTGTAAAAACTTAGTCTGTCCATCGATAATCATATAGCTAGAATTAAGGTTGGGACAATCAGATTGGTAATAATTACAATGTTAGTTATTATTTTACCTAAACCACTTTAGACTAGAATTAATTAAAATGCACAGAATTATTGATGTACCAACACTTGTGGCATCATAGTATTTTATGCTGAGTCAGGTATAAATGAGGGACTAAAATTACGAAAGGAGTTGCAACAATCAACATTTTGATGCTGTGCAACATCCTAATTTGTTCAAATGGCTTGTATACTTTTACTTCATTTTGTTAAATTCTTTTTCTAAATCAAACTGTTTTGAAGTCACAAAAGATTCAATATTGCGTAGTTTAGTTTCCGCAACTGCAAATTTTTCTGAGACTTGCTTGAGTGTCGTTTTAGGATCAGTCCCTTTTTGCCAAACTTCTTTAACACTGCTGCGGTATGGCCTATCTGGGCTTTCGCTTGCTTGCGGCTTGGCTTTTCGACCGAAGCAGCCTTTATTAGAGCGACTGCCGGGCTTTGGCTCTAAAATAAAGTTAAGTATAAAGTAGGCAAGAATGATGGTGCCGTTAAACCAGTTTAACAAGAGTAACGAAACCGCGATAATTCTCACTACCCAAGTTTCAAAGCCAAAGTACTCTGCTATACCGGCACAGACACCACATATTTTCGCTGAATCCGGCAGTTTGTATAGCTTGCGCTGCGAGCTAGGGGGGTAACGATTATCTTCGCTCATGTTTTCTTCTCCACCCAGGAGTTTCATCGTCAAGAATTGCTTCTAGCGTTTCAACCCGTTCTAGCATTTTATCGGCGATATGCATTAACTCTTGCAGCTTATTGTGGTCAGCCTCTGAAATACCATTTTCTTTTTGTCTTTTTGAACGGTAATGCATAATGACCCAAATCGGTGCGACGAAAATTGTAAATAAAACAAAGGGTACAAACAAAAAATCACTATCCATGCTAGAGCTCCTGATTAATCTGAGTTTTTAGAAACGCGCGCTTTTAGCTCGGCTAACTGCTTATCGACTTCGTCTTGCTGCTCTAATTCGTTAATTTCATCTGAAAGACTACGGTTTTTGCCAAGGTCATAGGACTCAACCTCTGATTCAAGTTCGTCTAATTTACGCTCAAAACGCTCAAATCGTGTCACGGCATCCTCAGACGACTGTGCATACAAGCTTTTCTTTACTTTTAACCTTGATGAGCTAGTGCTGTGACGCATTAGTAAGGCTTTTTGACGCGCTTTAGCATCGTTGAGCTTTTCTTGTAGCTGAGTAACTTCATTTGAAAGGCGCGCTAATACGTCTTCAACTTTATCTAGCTCGTGTTGTAACTCATTTGCGACTGACTGCGCTTGATTTTTTTCCATTAAAGCCGCTTTTGCTAAATCCTCTCGCTCTTTAGAAATTGCTAACTCTGCTTTACGCTCCCATTCTTGGGCTTCAGCGTTAAGCTTCTCGATTCGGCGGCATATATCTTTTTTATCCGCAATGGTTCTAGCAGAAGAAGTTCTTACCTCAACTAATGTATCTTCCATTTCCTGAATAATTAAGCGAATTAACTTTTCTGGATCTTCGGCTTTATCTAATAGCGCATTGATGTTGGCATTAACAATGTCTGCAAATCTTGAAAAAATACCCATTTAAACTTCTCCTAAACGACGATATTAAGTATTGTGCTTAATTCTATTAAAATAACAACTCTAACCAATTAACTGGTGTTTGTAAGGGCGGTAATTCACTCATATTCTGACTAAACTGCCGCTCTTTAAGCCCAAAATCCTTGTTGGTGTGGTCAATTTGAGCCACCATAATTCCTAACAGCCCAATGACCCCAATGATTATCTCGACTATGGTTTTACTGTGACGACGAGAAAATGCCACTTTAGTCTTTGTTGATAACATCCGTTTTTACCTTTTAGTTAATTTGACTATTTGCGTTAAACTTACCAAAAGTAATACAGCAATCATGCCAACTATTTATTGACTCACTAACTTATTGTATTTATTTGATTTTATAAAATAATCGCGTGACTTAGTGAGTCCCAGTATGCAAAAATACTCCATCATTTAGTCAATTTGACTAACTTGCAAAAATAAAAAGAGCTAAAACTATTATGAAATCGGAAAACGTCGATAATTTAATTGGTGAAGCGAGCAGCTTTTTAGAAGTTATTGAACAGGTTTCATTATTAGCAGCGCTAGATAAACCCATACTAATTGTTGGCGAACGCGGTACAGGTAAAGAGCTGATTGCCGCGAGGATGCATTATCTCTCACCTCGTTGGGAGCAACCTTTCGTTAAATTAAACTGTGCGGCAATTAATGAAAATTTGCTAGAAACAGAGCTGTTTGGGCATGAGTCTGGCGCTTTTACTGGCGCAAACAAGCGCCACCTAGGCCGGTTTGAGTTAGCTGACAAAGGAACTCTTTTTCTAGATGAGCTAGGTAATAGTTCGCTCGCAGTGCAAGAGAAGCTACTTAGAGTGATTGAATATGGCGAAATGGAACGCGTTGGCGGCAATAAAACCATTAAAGTCGATGTACGCATTGTCGCAGCGACTAATGAAAATTTACCGCAAAAAGCGCAACAAGGAAAATTTAGAGCAGATTTACTCGATAGGCTAGCTTTTGACGTAGTTACAATACCACCACTGCGCGCGAGAATCTCAGACATATTAATTCTTGCGCAACATTTTGGGCTAGCGATGACCCGAGAGCTAGAAAGAGAATACTTCGCTGGTTTTAGTAAACAAGCAGAGCTAGAGCTACTTAACTACCCTTGGCCAGGCAATGTGAGAGAACTTAAAAATGTCGTTGAGCGAAATATCTATAAAAACCAGCCAGACCAAATAATAGAGTCTATCCAGTTTAATCCTTTTGACTCACCCTATTTACTGAGTGGAGATAATAGCAATCATTCTATGCAGAGTTGGAACGACAGTACACCGCCAGATGCTGCATTTAAAAACCAAGAGACTTGTTCACCCTCTTCAATTGAAAACTCAGAGGATTTAATCAGTTCCAAAAGCAACCTCACTAGCGCGCCTAATTTTCCTATCGATTTAAAGCAAACCATGGCCGATCAAGAAGTCGATTTAATTAATCAAGCCTTAGAGACAGCACAGTTTAATCAGAAAAAGTGTGCAGAATTACTCGGCTTGACTTATCATCAACTCAGAGGCTACCTCAAAAAATACCAATTACTCGACCAAAAGTGATCTAGTGGTGTTATTCAAATTACAAAAATTATTCCCTGTACTGTTTTCTTGCAGCGTAAGCTGTTTGCTTTTAAGCAGCTGCAGCTACCAAACAAGCTCTGCAGTAAAAGCCAATGTGTTAATTTATTGCTCCGAAGGTAGCCCAGAAACTTTTAACCCGCAATTGTCCACATCTGGGACAACATTTGACGCGTCTTCACGCACTTTATATAACCGACTGGTTGAGTTTATTCCCGGTACAACCAATATTAAACCGGCACTTGCCTCTCGCTGGAGCGTGTCAAAAAACGGTAAAGAATTCACCTTTTTTCTGCGCAAAGATGTCGAGTTTCACAGTAATAAACTGTTTACTCCGTCTCGCCCGTTAAACGCAGATGACGTCTTATTTAGCTTTAACCGACAACGATTGCCCGACCATCCGTTTCATAATATATCTAACCTGCGTTTTGGCTACTTTAATTCGATGGCACTCGATAAGCTCATCGAAGATATAATAAAAATCGACGAGTATACGGTTAAATTCAAATTAAGCCGCTCTGAGAGCCCATTTTTAGCAACTTTAGCAATGGATTTTGCTTCTATTTTGTCTGCAGAATATGCGCAAAATTTACTAGCAAATAACACGCCGCAACTTATCGACAACCAACCTATTGGTACTGGCCCATTTCAATTAATAAGATACCAACCCGACGCTTACATTCGGTTTAGGGCACATCAAGAATACTGGCAAGGCAAGCCCGAACTTGAGAACTTAGTTTTTGCGATCACTCCAGATCCCTCTCTTAGATTCGCGCGCATGATTGCAGGTGAATGTGATGTGATGGCTAACCCATTGCCGGTGCATATTGATGTGGCCAGTTCGCATAAAAACCTAAAGGTTTTAAGTGAACCAGGACTTAATGTGGCTTACCTATCTTTAAACACGCGTAAGGCGCCTTTTAACAACCTTAAAGTTCGTCAAGCCATCAACTTAGCCATTGATAAAAAGTCAATTATAAGTACGGTGTATCAAAACACCGCGACGGTAGCCAAAAGTCCAATTCCGCCCAGTATTTGGTCTTATGATCTGCGACTACAAGATTACGGATTTAATTTAGCCACCGCAAAACGTCTAATGCAAGAAGCAGGATATGAGCAAGGTTTTGATATGCAAATTTGGACAATGTCAGCACAGCGCGCTTACAATCCAAATGCAAAAAAAATGGCCGAACTAATACAGCAAGATCTTCGTCAATTAAATATTAACGTGTCTATTAGCACTTTCGAGTTTGGAACTTTTTTATATAATACTCGGCGCGGACAACACCATGCTGCGCTCATGGGTTGGATTAGTGATAATGGTGATCCAGATAATTTTTTCTCTCCTTTGCTAAGTTGCAGCGCAACCATCTCTGGTACTAATTCTGCCTTTTGGTGCGATCCAAACTTTGACCAGCTCATTGACAGTGCGCGCGCACTCACCCTCAAAGAAGATAGAATACAGCTTTACAAAAAAGCTCAGCAAGTTTTTATCAATAATGCACCTTGGGTACCGATTGCACACTCGACTCAACACTCTATTATCAATAAACGGGTAGAAAATTTTCAAATTATTCCTGCGGGTGGTGTTTATTTTGGCGGCGTAACTTTAAAAGCACTGCAAGCCTCGCAGGAAATTGAGGAGTTAAGCTCCGATGATTAATATTGTTTTGCGCCAAACTGGGCTGCTTTTAATTAGTCTGTTTACCTTAAGTATTTTAACCTTTACTTTTACCGAGCTCATTCCTAAAGAACACTCTTTTTATTTTAATGAGTTAATTAATAATCAAGCGAGCTTTTTAGAACGCTATTTTGATTATTTACAGTTAATTTTACAGGGCGAATGGGGCCAGTCTCGGATAAGTGGTAACAGTGTACTTTCTGAATTTTTAACCCACATTCCAGCCACACTTGAACTTGCAATTGCCGCCTTATTACTCGCCTTATGTGTTGGCTTACCTTTGGGAGTTTTTGCCGCAGAAAATAAAAACAAGTGGCCTGACAAACTGGTTATTTCAACCACTTTAATCGGCTACTCCATGCCTATTTTTTGGTGGGGCATGTTATTAGTTTTATTCTTCTCGCTTACATTGGGTATTACCCCAGTAGCCAGCCGAATTGGTTTTGAATACGACATTTTGCCCGTTACTGGATTTATGCTAATCGACACTTTAATTAGTACTCAACCTTATGCATTAGAAGCTTTTTTTAATGCAGTTCAACACTTGATTTTACCGACAATTGTTTTAGCGACTATTCCTGTTGCTATTTTTGCCCGAGTGACTCGCTCAGCCATGATCGAAGTGTTATCAAGTGATTATATTCGCAATGCCAAAGCGAAAGGCTTGCCCTACTCTCGAATTATTTGGGTACACGCATTACGCAACGCGCTTATTCCTATCATTACCGTTGTTGGGTTACAAATCAGTGTTTTAATCACAGGCACGTTAATTACAGAAACTATTTTCTCATGGCCAGGCATTGGGAAATGGCTATTAGAAGCAGTTCACAGAAGAGACTTAATTACTATTCATGGCGGGCTACTTGGTATTGCTATCATTGTTATATTCACCAATATTTTAGTGGAAATAGCAACCTACCTATTGAATCCTAGAATAAGGCATAGAAAATGATTAGCTCGCCACAATTTTATCAAGAGTCAGAAATACCCAGCACCTTTGCACGTTGGCGACAAAAATTTGTTAGCAATAAACTGGCGCTTGGCTCTGCTATCATTTTACTTTTTATTATTATTGTCGCTATTTTTGCTCCGTGGATTGCACCTTTTGATCCGGCCTTTCAGTTCGAACATCAAAAAGTTCCGCCTATTTGGACAGCCGAAGGCATGCCCAAGTATTTATTGGGTACCGATGATTTAGGTAGAGACTTATTCTCTCGACTGGTTCATGGCGCAAGGCTATCGTTAAAGCTAGCTGCAACGGTTGTTTTGATCGCTGGTATTATCGGCATAACCCTTGGCTGTATCACTGCGTTATCTAATCGAGTGATTGACCAAATTATTTTACGCCTTATGGATTTAATTTTAGCATTGCCGTCTTTATTGCTAGCCATCGTTATTGTGGCAATAATTGGTCCAGGGCTACCTAATGCGATTTATGCTGTTGCCATTGTATTAATTCCTCACTTTGTTTTGCTAACTCGTAATGCCATTAATCAAGAGCTTAGTAAGGAATATATTACCGCTATGATGCTTGATGGTGCACGCCGTTACCGTTTATTTACTCGCTCTATTCTACCCAATATAATTCCCACACTCATTGTACAATTAACACTCGCGTTTTCTACCGCAATTTTAGAGATTGCCGCGCTCGGCTTTTTGGGGCTAGGTGCGCAAGCTCCTCACCCTGAATGGGGAACCATACTGTCAGAGTCTTATGTTTATATTACCGTTGCGCCTTGGACCGTTGCACTGCCGGGTTTAGCAATATTTTTTACTTTACTGTCAATTAATCTGGTCGGTGATGGGTTAAGAGACGCAATGGATTTGGATAATTAAGCGCCTACTATGCCACTATTACGAATAGAAAATTTGTCGGTCGACTATCACACAGACTCAGGAACTTTCCCAATTATTGAGCGCCTGTCTTTAAAGATGAGCAATGGTGAAATTCTGGGAATTGTTGGTGAATCTGGCTCTGGTAAAAGCGTTCTTGCACTTGCCATAATGGGCTTACTTTCGCCCAAAATGGAAATGCGCGCTGATTATATCAATTTAGATGGCCAGGATTTAATGAAGCTTTCTGCAGAAGAGCGCGCCATATTTGTCGCATCTAAAGTATCGATCATATTTCAAGAACCGCAAGCAAGTTTAAATCCTTGTTTTTCAATCGCGACGCATTTAGAAGAAACAATCGCTATTCATCAAGGCGGAAGTCAAAAAATGCGCCGAACCCGCGCGCTAGAATTATTAGATTCGGTGGGAATTTTTCAACCCGAGTATATCCTCAAAATGTATCCTCACCAGCTGTCTGGTGGAATGAATCAGCGTGTTGCTATTGCGACCGCTTTGGCTTGTAAACCTCGATTACTTATTGCCGACGAACCGACTACTGCATTAGATGTGACTATACAATCACAAATTATTGATTTGTTAGTTAATTTAAGTCGAGCCGAAAACGCGGGGCTTATGTTTATTACTCATGACTTTGCACTGCTCTCTGAAAATACTGATCGCATCGGCGTTTTTTACTCTGGACAACTCATGGAACACGCCGCAACCGAAAATATTTTAACTAACCCGCGCCACCCCTATACCAAAGCATTGATGGACAGCATTCCTCAAATGGGTGATCGACATAAAAAGGGTTCTCGGTTATTTGCATTAAACGGCAATATTCCAGCGCTTGATCAATTACCAGTAGGCTGCCGACTCGGGCCACGCTGCCCTATTGCTGAAAGGCAATGTGTTAAAAAACAAATCTTAAAAAGCGTTCCCAACTACGGCAAAGTTCGCTGCCATGTTGCAGCACGCAGAAAACCGACCAAGCTTACACAAATAAGGGCAAGCGAATGAGCTTACTTATTGCTAAGAGTATTTCTAAAAAGTACCCCATAAAAGGGCTTGGGTTTGGTCGAGCCAGTCATTTAGACGCCATAACCGATGTAAGTTTTAGTCTCGATAAAGGCAAAACTTTAGCCATTGTGGGTGAGTCAGGCTCAGGCAAATCGACACTTGCTCGCCAAATTATTGGAATTGAAAAACCCTCTTCTGGAGAAATTTATTTTAATGGCAAAAAGCTAAACTATCACAGCCGCAAACAGCGTAAAGAACGCTTTCAAAATATTCGAATGATTTTTCAAAATCCTTTTGGTTCGCTCAACCCACAAGCCAGAATTGGCGATATTTTAGCCGAGCCGTTAAGAATAAATACTAAATTAAGCAATAAAGAAATTAGTGATAAAGTTGCTCTAACCTTAAACCGGGTAGGACTTTTATCTGAACACCAATATCGATACCCACATATGTTCTCTGGGGGGCAACGCCAACGAATTGCTATAGCTAGGGCAATTATTCTTGACCCACAAATTATTATCGCTGACGAGCCGCTTTCAGCGCTGGATGTATCAATTCAGGCGCAAATACTCAACTTACTACAAGAGTTACAAGAAGAAATGGGAATTTCTTATTTGTTTATTTCACATGATTTGAATGTGGTTGAGCATATAGCCGATGAAGTTATGGTAATGTATCGTGGAGAAATTGTTGAGTGCGGGGAAATCGCGCAAATATTTGACCAGCCGCAACACCCATACACCCAAGCACTATTTGCTAGCACGCCAATGTATCGCAAACGTTTTCCAAACTTCCCTACGCCAAACTTCGCGACTTCAAAAAAGTCTAACCTTAATGGCTGTAATTTTTTAAGCCGGTGTCCACACGCGACCGAGCAATGCGAGCAAGAAAAACCGCCACTGTTAAACACGAGTGATCGCTTCCGCATTGCTTGCTTTAATAGTCAGCAACAAAAAAGCGGCAATTAAGCCGCTTTTTATCAACACTTCTCAAACTTACTGAACTAAATTATTTAAGTTTCTCGTTACTTCCGATTTTAGGCGCTTTTCTTCAATAAAAGCACTTATCTCTGCATTCGAATAGTAAGAATTTAAAAATAACATACGCTGGTTTATTTCAGCTTCTTCAGCAGTTGAATAGTCGCCTTTTTCAACCTGGTTTAACATTAACAATGTCGCCCCCTGAATACCTTCAACAATATTATAAACAACTTCACCTTCATTTGGTTTAGTCATCTTAAAGAACTCTGCATTAGCCAAAAAGGGCAGCTGTGCGTTATTTCTTTGTAGCTTATTTAAGTCTTGCCACGCCAAGTTATGCTCTGCCATTATTTGGCTTGCTGCTTGGCCTTGTTTGAGCTGCTCTAAAATACTATTCGCTACTTGTTGAGCTTTTTGTTTCGCTTGAGTTTGCTTTAAGTTTTGCTCAACTCTCGCCTTAACTTCACTAAGCGCTTGAACACGACTTGGAACATGTTCTTTAACACGTAAAACCACGGCATGCTTATCAGCAATCTCTACCAGTTCAGAGTTTAACTGAGCTTCAATAACATCTGAGCTAAACGCAGCATTTTTTAGTTGTTGATTTGCAAATAACCCTTGCTTGTAACTTTGCCCAAATAACGGGCTAGTCTTTACCTCTAACCCTGTTGCACTCGCCGCTTCGGTTAAAGAGTCTGCAATTTCAAATGCTAATTTAGCTAATTGAGTTGACTTAGCGTAATAATCTTCTTCCGCTTTTGTCGTTTGTATAGCCACTTTAATTTCGTCTTTTACCTCAGCCAAAGGAATAGCCGAACCATCTTTTACTTCAGTTAGCTGAATTAATTGATAACCAAAATCACTTTTAACCGGTTCAGAAACATCACCAATATTTTGCAGGGCTTGTGCCGCTTCTTCAAAAGAAGCTTCCATAGCTCCCTCTAAAAGGAACCCTAAATCACCACCAGACTCTTTGGTAGGGACATCGTCTGAGAATTGTTTGGCCAACTCAGCAAAAGATTCACCAGCATCAATTTTCGCTTTAATTTCTTGAATTTTTTCAAGTGCAGCACTTTCATCATCATTGGCCAATACTAGAATATGTGAAACTCGCTTTTGTTCTTCGGTTTTGTATTTCTCTATATTATTTTCGTAAAAAGCAGTTATTTCTTCGTCAGTGACTTGTTGAGCTGCTTTTAATTTATCTAAAGAAATCTCAATATATTCCACCGAAACTTTTTCTTCCACTCGAAACGCTTCTAAGTTTTCTTGATAATAGGCTTGTATTGCTTCGTCGGATAATTCAATTTTGTCGATAAAAGCTGCACTATCCACTTGTAATGCTTTACCGCTGCGAGACTCTGTCATTATCTCAAAGTCAGCTTTAGCTTCGCCTTGTAAAGCAAACTCACTATCCATTAAGCCAGCGACAAGTTGCTGAGTCACACCTTGTTGAGCATAAATGCTTTTAAATTTACTCTTACTCATCTGAGCTCGAATAATCGTTTGTTCTACTAACCCTGGCGAGTACTGCCCATCTACCACGTAGTTAGGATCAGTTTGAATCAATTGGCGTAATGCATCAGTCGAAAGGCGCATTTCAAGGTCAACAATAGCTTGTTTACGAACCTCTTCATCAATTAAACGCTGTAACACATCTTCTTGAAACTTACGTTCGTCTTCGTCCGTTTTAACCGTCGCATTATAGTAATCTTGACGTTGTGACTTGGTGTTATTGTAGGCACGCTGAAAGTCTATTCTAGAGATACTATTGCCATTTACTATAGCTACGGCATTGGGATCACCAAGGAAAAACGAAGATGAGAAATAGCCTGCAAAAACAAAGGATATTACGATGATGAAAATGACGATTTTAACCCAGGGTTTTTTAACCCCTTCTCTGATGCTTTCTAACATAGCGAGTTGCTCTTCTGAATGTTGATCTATATTTTTGTTATAACACTGAATAAAAAAACGCGCCGATTAAGGCGCGCTTATTCTGGCGGAGCGGACGGGACTCGAACCCGCGACCCCCGGCGTGACAGGCCGGTATTCTAACCAGCTGAACTACCGCTCCTAAAACTCTTCATCTAAAAAGTTGTCACACATTTTAGATGGTGGGCGCTAGTGGGCTCGAACCACTGACCCTCGCCTTGTAAGGGCGATGCTCTCCCAACTGAGCTAAGCGCCCATCTAAAAAGGAGCGCTAGTTTACCGCGTCTTTAAGCCCTTTACCAGCCTTAAATCCAGGAACTCTTGCTGCTGGAATTTCGATAGTTTTACCTGTTTGTGGATTGCGTCCTGTACGAGCTGCACGATCTTTAACAGAAAATGTTCCAAAACCAACTAATGCTACTTGATCACCTTTACGAAGTGTTTCTGTGATTGAGTCGATCATCGCGTCTAATGCACGTCCTGCTGAAGCTTTAGAAATGTCGGCACCTGATGCAATCGCATCTACTAGTTCAGATTTATTCACTTAATTCCCCTTTAATTCTTATCTTTAAAAATAAGAGCACGTTTTTTCTAACATGTGTGCCCCTTGCGGATAACTTTATACCAATGGAGTAAATTGTCTGTCAAGCGACAAATGCTCGAAACCCCAGAAAAACCGAGGCTTTGGTTAAAATAGCAGCGTTTTCCTTATTTTCGTTAGTTCACTAGGATATTTTACATTATATGTTACAAATATTCGGCTTTACTCTTGACCCGTTTTTTAGTGGGGTTTAACCGCTGCCTTTCTTGATTTTGTGCCTGCCTGTGCTTTTTTCCCCTTCGCTTCGGTTTTACTCTCTTCGCTAATGGGTGTCGGCATATGCACTAGCGCTTGCTCTAACACTTCATCAATCCATCTAACCGGCACTATTTCCAATCCACCAATCACGTTTTGAGGTATTTCTTTCAAGTCGCGAACGTTCTTTTGCGGAATTAAAACCTTTTTAATCCCCCCACGATGAGCTGCAAGCAGTTTTTCTTTTAAGCCGCCGATTGGTAAGACTTCACCGCGTAAAGTTATCTCACCTGTCATGGCGACGTCCCTGCGCACTGGAATATCAGTTAACGCACTGACTAAAGCGGTACACATAGCACCACCGGCACTTGGTCCGTCTTTCGGGGTAGCACCTTCAGGAACATGCACATGAATGTCTTTTGATTGATAAAACTCTTCATCTACCCCTAAAGACTTCGCTCGGCTGCGTACAACCGTCATAGCGGCCTTAATAGACTCTTGCATTACATTCCCTAAATGCCCAGTCGAAAGCGCCTTACCGGTACCGCTAGTGACAGCAGCCTCTATGGTTAATAAATCACCGCCCACCTGTGTCCAAGCAAGTCCAGTAACTTGTCCTACTTGATCGGTTTCGCCAGCGCGGCCAAAATCATACTTTTCGACCCCTAAATATTTACCTAGGTTTTTCGCATTAATTTTGATTTGCTTCTTTTTAGGGTCTAGCATTAACTGCTTTACCACCTTACGACAAATTTTAGACAGTTCACGCTCTAAGTTTCTAACTCCCGCTTCACGAGTGTAGTAGCGAACAATGTTAATTAAAGCTGACTGTGATATTTTTATATCGTCTTCGGCCAAACCATTGACCCTAATTTGTTTAGGCAGCAAGTAGCGCGAAGCAATATTCAGTTTTTCATCTTCGGTGTAGCCTGACAAAGTAATTACTTCCATTCGATCTAAAAGTGGCCCGGGTATATTCATTGAGTTTGCAGTACACACAAACATCACTTCCGAAAGATCGTAATCAACTTCTAAATAATGGTCGTTAAAACTAGAGTTTTGCTCAGGATCGAGCACTTCTAATAATGCCGAAGCCGGATCGCCACGCATATCCATTGCCATTTTATCGATTTCATCTAACAAAAATAATGGATTTTTAACTTTCGTTTTACTCAACTTTTGGATGATTTTTCCCGGCATAGAGCCAATATAAGTGCGGCGGTGCCCTCTAATTTCAGCTTCATCTCTCACGCCGCCGAGTGACATTCTGACAAACTCTCGTCCTGTCGCCTTTGCAATTGATTCACCCAGTGAGGTTTTACCCACACCGGGAGGCCCTACCAGGCAAAGCACTGAACCTTTAAGTTGTTTAACGCGAGTTTGCACCGCTAAAAACTCGAGTATTCGCTCTTTGACTTCCTCTAAACCATAATGGTCTGACTCAAGAGTGTCTTGTGCGCGGTCAATTTCTGCAAATAGTTTCGAACGCTTTTTCCACGGAATATTCAGCATCCAGTCAATGTAGCCTCTTACGACAGTGGCTTCTGCAGACATTGGAGACATCATTTTTAATTTTTTAAGCTCAGACTCAGCCTTCTCTTTCGCTTCTTTAGGCATACCTGCGGCTTTGATCTTTTTCATCAACTCTTCAATATCAGAAGCACCGTCTTCGTCACCTAACTCTTTTTGTATCGCCTTTATTTGTTCGTTTAAATAATAATCTCGCTGGCTTTTATCCATTTGCTGTTTAACCCGGCCACGAATTTTCTTTTCAACGTTTAATAAGTCGATTTCAGCTTCCATCAGGCCCATTAAATATTCTAAGCGTTGCGCGACGCTTTCCATTTCAAGAATATTTTGCTTCTCTTCAATCTTTAGAACTAAGTGGGCTGCTATTATGTCTGACAGTTTTTCTGGCTCATCTACTGCAGACACAGTATTCATGACCTCGGAAGGGATCTTTTTATTCAATTTAATATAATTATCAAACATTGATTTAATTGAACGTGTAAGCGCGTTTTTCTCGGCTTCCTTAACCTCAACGTTGGCTACCGGTTTATGCGTAGCGATCAAAAATTCGTCTTTTAATGCTAATTGTTCAATTTTGCTGCGGCTAACGCCTTCTACCAAAACCTTTAAATTGCCGTCAGGTAGACGTAACATTTGTAAAATATTTGCCACGCAGCCTAAACCAAATACATCTTTTGCATCAGGCTCATCTTTGTTTGCATCTTTTTGTGCAACTAATAGTACTTGATTACCGTTTTCCGAGGCGTATTCCAGCGCTTTAATCGACTTTTCTCGCCCCACAAACAGGGGAATAACCATATGTGGGAAAACAACCACGTCTCTTAATGGCAACACGGGTAACTGTAGACTTTCAACCGGCTCTGGCATATTTGCTCTCTTAACTTTTTGACTGATTAATTTTATGGGTATTATTCGATACTCAAAAAATTGTCTTATATATTTAATGATTACTTACTAGTCAACTTGGGTTATAACAAATCCAATGGGTATTAAAGTATTTCTTAGAATTGACAATTATTAGCAAGTATATAGTCAATGAAAAATTAACATAACCATTTCATTTAAAATTATTACTGGTTTTATATGGGGGTTGGAAACTGTTATTCAATAGAAATTGTAATAAAAAGCTGGCGATTGCCAGCTTTTTATTTTTTTGCTTTATTTTTCTGATGCGGCTTTCTTTTCATGGCTCTCATAAATAAGCAATGGTTCAGACTCACCATCAACCACCGCTGCATCTATGGCAATTTTAGTAACGCCCTCCATAGACGGTAGGTCATACATGGTATCTAACAAAACTTTCTCTAAAATCGAGCGTAGTCCGCGAGCCCCTGTTTTTCTTTCCATTGCTTTTTGAGCAATTGCTTTTAAAGCATCATCTCTAAACTCTAAAGTCACGTTTTCCATTTCAAATAGCTTAGAGTATTGCTTGGTCAGAGCGTTTTTAGGCTCACATAAAATTCGTACTAATGACTCTTCATCTAGCTCTTCTAGCGTTGCTACAACCGGTAGCCTGCCGACAAACTCAGGAATTAATCCATATTTCACTAAGTCATCTGGTTCAATTTCTTTAAAGATTTCGCCAATGTTTTTTGACTCATCTTTACTTCGTACTTCTGCCGAAAAGCCAATACCCGAACGTTCAGAGCGGTCTCGTATGATTTTATCCATGCCGGCAAACGCTCCACCGCAAATAAATAAAATACTACTGGTATCAACTTGTAAGAACTCCTGTTGTGGGTGCTTGCGACCACCTTGCGGCGGTACTGAAGCCACAGTGCCTTCAATTAGCTTCAACAATGCCTGCTGAACACCCTCACCCGAAACATCACGGGTAATTGATGGGTTATCCGCTTTACGCGAAATTTTGTCAATTTCATCGATATAGACAATACCATGCTGCGCTTTTTCAACGTCATAATCACATTTTTGCAGCAATTTTTGGATAATATTTTCTACGTCTTCACCAACATAACCGGCTTCTGTTAACGTTGTTGCGTCAGCAATTGTAAATGGAACATCTAATAAACGCGCTAAAGTTTCAGCTAGCAGCGTTTTACCACTCCCTGTTGGACCAACTAGCAAAATGTTACTTTTACTGAGTTCAACGTCATCGGTTTTAACCGACGAATCTGATTGAAGCCTTTTATAGTGGTTATAAACCGCAACAGACAAAACACGTTTAGCGGCGCCTTGCCCAATAACATACTGTTCTAAAATATCATTAATTTCGCGAGGTGTAGGCAGTTTGCCACTGTTATTGTCTTGTGCAACCTCTTGAATTTCTTCACGAATTATATCATTACATAGCTCTACACACTCATCGCAAATAAAGACCGACGGCCCTGCAATTAGCTTTCTAACTTCATGCTGACTTTTTCCACAGAAAGAGCAGTACAAAAGCTTACCGCTATCATCTCTACCGCCCGATTTTCTGTTATCACTCATCTGCTTTCCTTTACCATTATCTTTCAAATACAATTAACGCTAATTTAGTTCGCTGTTAAACGGCAATACTCAACATTAATCCATCGACATTTAATCTTAATCATTGGCAATTAATCGACTACTGCTAAGTATGCGAAAATTTACCAAAATTTCCAGTTTTTAAGTATTTCGTGCGCTAATAACTTTGTCAACTATCCCGTATGCTTCAGCTTGCTCAGCACTCATAAAGTTGTCTCTATCAGTGTCTTTTTCAAGCTCTTTTAGTTTTCTGCCGGTGTGATGGCCTAAAATACGGTTTAAAGTTTCTCTCATTTTAAGTATTTCTTGCGCATGAATTTCAATATCGCTCGCTTGACCTTGATATCCGCCTAAGGGCTGGTGAATCATAATACGTGAATTCGGTAAAGCGAAACGCTTATTTGGAGTACCACCGGCAAGCAAGAAAGCCCCCATACTGCAGGCTTGGCCAATACATAAAGTCGACACGTCAGGTTTAATAAACTGCATAGTATCGTAAATTGCCATCCCAGCAGTGACCGACCCACCAGGCGAATTAATATAAATAGAAATATCTTTATCTGGATTTTCTGACTCTAAAAATAGCATTTGAGCAACAATTAAGTTCGCCATGTGATCTTCTACTTGACCAACAAGAAAAATGACACGTTCTTTTAATAGTCGAGAATAAATATCATAAGAGCGTTCACCTTTAGCGGTCTGCTCTACAACCATAGGCACTAAACCTAATGCTTGTGCTTCACTCATGGAATTCATGTGCATTATTAATCCTTATATTTCAACGAGATGCCGAATATTGCTCGACAAACATACAAAAACCCGGTCTAAAACGACTTGTAGCTAACATATGGGTTAACTATAGCAGTTTCAATACCGGGTTTGTAAATAATAAAATACTTTATTTGTATTTTATTTTAGCTTTCTGTTGCTTCTGTTTCTTCCTTTTCAGGATTCATCACTTCATCGAAGGTCATTGTTTTTTCAGTTACTTTTGCTTTTTCTTGGATAAACTGAATCACGCTGTCTTCAAGTACTAGCTGCTCTACTTCGTTTAATCGATTTTCGTCAGACAAATAATAGTTAATCACGTCTTCTGGTTTTTCGTATACCGAAGCTAGCTCTTCTAACTTAGTCTTAACTTGGTCTTTGTCTGCAGTAATCTTGTTTTGCTTAATTACTTCACCCACTAACAAGCCTAATTTAACACGACGCATAGCCTTGTCTTCAAATAGCTCGCTAGGTAAGTCTGGTAAGTTAGCTCCTTGGCCACCAAACTGCTGCATTGCTTGCTGTTTTAGATTACCAATTTCTTGTTCAATCATAGAACGAGGAATTTCAAATTCATGGCTATCAACTAAAGCATCCATCACTTGCTCTTTTACTTTAGTATTTAATACTTGCGCTAATTCACGCTCCATATTTTTGCGAATATCTGCTTTTAAACTAGCGACTGAACCATCTTCAATACCTAGTTTTTCAGCTAGTTCGCCCATTTTAAGCGCTTCTTTCTTATTTACAGCATTCACTTTGGTAGCAAAAAGCGCTTCTTTTCCTGCAACATCTTTATTTTGGTAGTCTTCTGGGAAAGTCACTTTTACTTCAACTTCGTCACCGGCTTTAGTTCCAACTAATTGGTCTTCAAAACCTGGAATCATTCGGCCTGCGCCAAGCTCTAGATCGAATCCATCAGCTTTACCGCCAGCGAATTCTTCGCCGTCAATGGTTCCTACGAAGTCGATATTAACCTGATCGCCTTCTTTTGATTTGCGTTTTACTTCAACCCAATTGGCTTGCTGCTCACGTAAGGTGTCTATCATTTTGCTTAAGTCTTCATCACCCACTTCGGCAACCACTTTTTCTATTTTAATAGAATCAAGAGCATTAACTTCAATTTCTGGGTAGATGTCGAAAGTCGCGGTAAATTCAAGATCTTTACCTTCTTCCATAGTTACTGGCTCAATTTTTGGCGCGCCAGCGGGTTGTAGCTTTTCTTGCAAGACTGCTTCATAGAAAGAGCGTTGCATCACTTCCGAAACCACTTCTTGACGTACATGCGGTCCAAAACGCTTTTTAATGACGTTCATGGGTATTTTGCCTGGTCTAAAACCGTTTAGTCGTTGAGTTTTCGCTAACTCTTTCATACGTGATACGGCGACATCGTCGACTTTCGCCGCAGGTACACCAATCGTTAATTTACGCTCTAAACCGTTTGTGGTTTCAACAGAAACTTGCATTTGTCTGCTCCAACTGAGATTTTTTATTGAATACTCAAAAAGCACTGACTATTCGATAGCCAATGCATAATAATATAAGGTTGAGTCTAATATACAGGAAAGTTGCGAGAGCGTTAATTGCAGAGTAAATATAATTTATCACTATATCATTCAACATTTGGCTAGCACCAAAGCTCAGGCGACCACCAACTAGCTCAAGCCAGAATTTTCAACAACATGAGTCTAAAATGCTCATTTTATTGATTTTTTACAAAGTGGTGCGAGAGGAGAGACTCGAACTCTCACGCCGCAAGACACTGGAACCTAAATCCAGCGCGTCTACCAATTCCGCCACTCTCGCACTTTGTAAAAGCGGTCATTTTTTATCAAAAATGACTTAATATGGGGTGGACGATGGGGTTTGAACCCACGACCACCGGAATCACAATCCGGGGCTCTACCAACTGAGCTACGCCCACCATTACAAACTCTTTCTTTTAGTGAAGGCAGTATAACTGCTTTTTCACTTGAGGTATAATCCTGTGACACGCATTAATGGCGCGCCCGGCAGGATTCGAACCTGCTACCCTCGGCTTAGAAGGCCGATGCTCTATCCAGATGAGCTACGGGCGCATTGTTCCTCAGGAAACCCCGGCACAACTTCATATAAATGAAACTGCTAATTTGGTCGGGGAAGAGGGATTCGAACCCCCGACATCCTGCACCCAAAGCAGGCGCGCTACCAGACTGCGCTATTCCCCGAACAATCTTATGAGGCTGGCCCCACAAGGAGCGCGCATAATACTGACTAAACTGATTCTCGTCAACAAAGAAAAGTAATTATTTTTAAAAAAAGTTTTACTTGGCAGTGAGTTAAACAATTGCGAAAATGAGCCTAATATTTCTTTTAGTTATTGGATGAATCACCTATGTCAGCGAAATTGATCGACGGCAACAAAATATCAGCAACTTTACGCCAAGAAATAAAGCAAAAAGTCGACCAGCGCAAGCAAAAAGGACTAAGTGCTCCTGGCTTAGCGGTAGTTTTAGTTGGTGATGATTCCGCGTCTCATGTTTATGTAAGCAAAAAAGTGCAGGCTTGCGATACCATAGGGTTTAATTCTAAAAAGCTTGCATTTCCAAGTCATATTGAACAAAACCAGTTGGTCGCTGAAATTGAAGCACTAAACCAAGATGAATCTATCCACGGCATTTTAGTCCAATTACCACTGCCCGCTCATATTGATGCTAGCGTAATTTTAGAAACGATTCGCCCAGACAAAGACGTTGACGGATTTCACCCTTACAATGTTGGCCGCCTGGCGCAGCGGATACCACGTTTAAGACCCTGCACTCCTTACGGAATCATGATTATGTTAGCCAGCTCTGGCATAGATGTAAAAGGCCTTAATTGCGTCGTAGTTGGCGCAAGCAATATTGTAGGCCGCCCCATGGCGATGGAGTTATTACTGGCTGGAGCAACAGTCACGGTATGTCACAAGTTTACCCGTGATTTAGCCGAACAAGTCGGTCGCGCAGACTTAGTGGTGGTAGGCGTTGGTATTCCAAACCTTGTAAAAGGTGACTGGATAAAGCCAGACGCAATCGTCATTGATGTGGGTATTAATCGGCTCGATAACGGCAAATTGACCGGAGATGTTGAGTTTGAGGTTGCTTCACAAAGAGCGAGTTGGATTACGCCGGTACCAGGAGGTGTTGGTCCTATGACGGTGGCTACTTTAATGCAAAACACTTTACTTGCAGCAGAAAGTTTTGATATTGCCAAGCGCTAGGAAAAGTCAAAACTCGGCCGACATAAGTTTCGGCAAAACATAAAAAAAGGCCCACCAAAGTGAGCCTTTTTTATTCATATTTAGCTAATCATGTTTTAAAGCTTAGTTTTGCCAGAAAAGGTCGCCACCATGCTCTTCAATGGTTTCCAAAACTTTCCCGCCACCGCGTGCAACACAGGTTAATGGATCTTGCGCTACTATGACAGGTAGTCCAGTTTCCTCTAAAAAGAGACGATCTAAATCTTTAATTAAAGCACCGCCACCAGTTAACACCATGCCTCTTTCAGAAATATCTGCTGCAAGCTCTGGTGGAGACTGCTCTAATACCGAGCGCACCGCGCGAATCATTCCAGCTAACGGATCTTGCAAAGCTTCGAGTACTTCATTACTGTTAATGGTAAAACTACGTGGAATACCTTCGGCTAAATTACGTCCACGGACATCAATCTCCATGACTTCGTTGCCCGGAAAAGCAGTGCCAATTTCGTGTTTGATTCGTTCAGCAGTCGCTTCACCAATAACAGTACCGTAATTACGTCTAACGTAATCAATGATTGCCTCATCAAACCTGTCACCACCAATTCTAACTGAGTCAGAAGAAACAACACCATTAAGCGATAATATGGCAATTTCTGTAGTGCCGCCGCCAATATCAACCACCATTGAGCCACGCGCCTCTCCGACAGGAAGCCCAGCACCTACCGCTGCAGCCATAGGTTCTTCAATTAAGTAAACATCTCGCGCACCAGCACCATAAGCCGATTCTTTTATGGCACGTCTTTCTACTTGAGTAGAACCGCAAGGTACACAGATTAAAACTCTTGGACTTGGCCGCATAAAAAAGCTTGAGTCGTGAACTTTACGTATAAATTCCTGAAGCATTTTTTCAGTTACTTCAAAGTCTGCAATAACACCGTCTTTAAGTGGACGAATCGCAGTAATATTGCCTGGAGTTCTTCCTAACATGACTTTTGCGTCACGCCCAACCGCCGCAATCGACTTATTTCCGCCGCGCTCGTGACGAATAGCAACAACGGAAGGTTCATTTAACACAATCCCCTGTTCTTTCATATAAATTAAAGTATTTGCCGTACCCAAATCGATAGATAAGTCGGCCGAAAATAGGCCTCTAATTTTGTTAAACATAATGCAGGAATTTCCGCTGTAATTATTTTAAATTCTATACAAGCAATCACTAAAAGCGCGGCTAAAACTAGCCTTAAATGCTACTCGCACAATTAATAAATCACTTACTTAAAAACTGATTATCGCTCACTTAGCTCATAAACAGAAGTGTTTGCATTAAATAATTTATCCTCTATCATAATTTTCCTTAATTTCACCGCTAATAAAAGTGAAACCATGCTAAAAATTGAAAAAGCGCGTCCCCAAGATTCAGCACGCATCGCAATGCTAGCTAAACCTATCTGGCAAGAACATTACACGCCAATTATTGGAGCCAAACAAGTAAACTATATGCTAGAGAAGTTTCAGAGCGAGGAAGCGATCGCCGCGCAAATTAACCAAAACTTTGCCTACTATCTCGTTTCCTATGAAAACCAAGCTGCAGGCTATTTTGCGACTCAAAAGCGAGACGCCCACTTATTTATTAGTAAGTTTTACCTACTGAGCGTCTTTAGAGGGCTTGGATTGGGTAAAAAAATGATGCGCTATGTTGAAAATTTGGCACAACAACAAGACTGTAGCCACTTAGAGTTAACGGTTAATAAGTTTAACCCGGCCTATCAGATATACTTAAAACTTAACTTTGTTGTTAAAGAAGCCATACAAATTGATATTGGTAATGGCTTTATTATGGATGATTACCGAATGTTAAAGTCCTTATAATATCGAAAAAGAATGAAACAAAAGCTATATATGTTTGTTTTTTGGCGAAATTCAAATCTCTCTACTACACTCTAGATCAAGTGCCTCCAAGTTCTGAGAGCCATTTAGAGGAAAAAATATGGAGTTTTTTGCCAAGCAGTCAATTCGACTCAAAATCTTACTTATTCCCTTTGTCGGTGTTTTAGGATTTATGTCTTATCTTTTATTTAGCTTGTCTACAATGAATAACAATTTAGATTTGTTAAAAAATGCTAAAGATGTGCAGTTCCCTTTGCTACAAATATCGGCTGATAGCCTTGTTCAACTTGAAGACATAAAACGAACACTAGGCGACGCGGTCAGTATGAACGAACAGGAAAAGCTAGAAGCAGCTAACCAAGTGTATAGCGACTTGCGTGAAAAGCTTAATAATGCGGCAAGTATCGACAAAACGACTTCTGCAGAAATACGCTCGTTAACGACCCAACTAGATAACTACTATCAAAGAGCCTTTTCTCTGTCTGAAAGTATTGTCAAAGAAACCGCTGATTTTTCTAATATTGCCACCCAAAGTCAGAAAATGACTGACTTACTTAGCAATTTACAAGATGACTTAACTGCCTTTAACCAAGCTAGAAATAACGACTTTGTCGAAGCATTTAACTTAGTTAATGATCAAACCGAAGCTACAGCATCAATCGGGATCACCGTGGGTATCGTCACTATAGTGTTACTGCTGGCGGTTTCTTTACCGATTAGCCATGCGATTAAAAACAGCTTAGATCAAATTATCGACTCCATGCGCCAAATAGCGCAAGAAGACGGAGACTTAACGCTGCGCATAAAGTCACGTAGTAAAGATGAAATAGGACAACTGGTTCACTGGTTTAACACCTTTATTGATAAATTACAGAACACCATTAAACAAACGGTAGAAACCGCCCTTCCTTTAGCTCAAACCGCGACCAAAGTAAGAGAGTTAACCGCACACTCACAAGCAATTTTTGCGCAACAAATAACTAGCAGCGAAATGTCTCGAGTGTCAGTCGACGAAATGAATCAAAGTGTTGAGCGCATCTCAAACAACGCCATTCAAGCATCTGAGTCGGCAAATGATGCCCAACAAGGCGCAAATAAAGGATTAGAAGACGTTCAACAAACCATTGATAGTATTCACTCACTTGCTCAATACATTAGTGATTCAGCAGAAACTGTCACTAAATTAGAGCAAGGTTCAACTAAAGTAAACGTGGTGCTAGAAGTAATTAAGGGTATCGCAGAACAAACAAATTTATTGGCGTTAAACGCTGCGATCGAAGCTGCTAGAGCCGGAGAACAAGGCAGAGGGTTCGCCGTGGTAGCAGATGAAGTTCGTAGTCTGGCATCTAGAACCCAAGAATCAACTGAAGAAATCAACCAAATATTAGAAGAACTCCAATCTTCCGCCAAAGAAGCGGTTTCGAAAATGGAAAGTAGCCGCAGCCAAGTAACTCGTAGTGTAGAACAGGCGAGTGACGCAGGAGAAAGCCTCAAGGTAATTACGGGTACCGTAACGGCGATTAATAAAATGAACGAAGAAATTGCCCACGATACTGCCAACCAAACGAGTATTTCTACCAGGCTAGTTGAATCGGTTATCGACATTCAAGAAAAAACTCAAGAATCGAGTGAAGCCAGTGCTCAGCTGTCCAATGTGAGCGAAGAGTTATCTAAGCTTGCTTCTGTTTTAGAGTCGATTACTACTCAATTTAAAGTATAACAACTTATAATAACGCGTATTTTTAATTTAAACCTAACTAAAACTGATAAAAACCAATGCTTAAAAGGAGCATAACAATGAAAATCCTTAGAAAGTCCATAATATTCTGTATCCTGTGCGTGCCACTAGCGCTTCAGGCTGCTGAAATAAATTTCTCTGGCTTTGCCACTTTAGCAGGTGGTAAATTGTCTGAAGAAATCGAATTTAGAGGCTACGATGACGAAATCGGCTTTGCCTCCAACTCGCTTTTAGCTTTGCAAGCTTCAGCTGACCTAGGCGATGGTTGGGGTGTCACTACCCAACTAATTTCTCGAGGCAGTGAAAACTGGGAAGTTGACTCCGAGTGGGCGTATTTAAGTTATGACGCCAGCGACAATTGGCGATTATTGTTCGGTAGACAAAGGTTGCCTTTATACATCTACTCTGACTTTCTCGACGTTTCCTATGCATACCACTGGATATCTCCCCCAGAAGGTGTTTATAGTTTGCCGTTTGATGTAATTGACGGAATCGGTTCAATTTACTCTAATAGTTTCGGCGGTTTTGATTCTTCTCTACATTTAACCTATGGCCGTACGGAAGGGAACATTGAAGCACTTGACGCAGATACCGTATTCAAAAATGCTGTCAGTGTAGCTTGGACACTAAATAGAGACTGGTTTACATTAAGATTGGGCTATGCGCAAACTGATTTAAGCATTCTCTCCGAAGATTTGAGCAACTTAGCCCAAGCTTGGCGAGATACAGGTCCTTTAGTTGGTCAAGACTTTAGTACTATCGGCGACAACATTGAGTCTATCGACGACAAAGGTACGTTCGCTGGTGTTGGTATTATCATTGACTATAACGACTTTTTGTTCGTTACAGAGTTTACCGACGTTGACCCAGGCAACAACCTTCTCCAAAAACAAGAATCTTTTTACGTGAGCTTTGGTAAACGATGGGGCGATGCGCTATTGCATGTCACTTATGGCGAAGACTTAGATGTAGTTGAAGACGTACTAGGCGCAGCTGCGTCAATACCGCCTCTAGCAGGTTTAGTTGCCGCAACCAATGGAGTAGCAGTTGGATTAGAAGAAGATAGTAAATTCTATACGGTAGGTTTACGTTGGGAACTAAGTGATTCTGTCGCGATGAAAATCGACTACACTGACTACGATGACCTAAACCCAGTTAACAATACAACGTCTATTTTCCAAGTAGCGTTGACTACAGTCTTTTAAGAGGTGACCACAATGAAAATCTTACAGAATTTCCTTATAGTCACCTGTTTACTAGGTGGCGCGCTTTATACAAGCGGTCTATCAGCCGAAGTCGCAGTAATAGTTCATCCATCTAATGCGAATAATTTATCCGCTGATGACATTAAGCGTATATTTTTAGGCAAAATGAAGAAATACCCTAATGGTAGCTCAGTACTGCCGGTAAACCAAGACAGCTCCAGCGCTGCAAGAGACGAGTTTAACGACAAAGTCTTAGGTAAATCTGCTAGCCAGGTAAAAGCGTATTGGTCTAAGTTAGTGTTTAGTGGTAAAGGTAGCCCACCGAAAGAAGCGTCAAACCAAGATGAAGTGATTCAATTGGTTAAAGACAACCAGTCGGTCATTGGCTATGTAGATGCTAGCAAAGTAGATCCTGGGGTAAAAGTTGTCGCAAAGTTTTAAGCTTAGCTTTGTTTAGGTAAAAATAAAAAGCCCGCTTTATGCGGGCTTTTTATTAAATTCAATGGCTATAAGCAAAGCTTAATAAACTAAATTAACTCGCTCACACCCAGGGATATTCTTTAAATTAAAAATTAAGTCATCGGTTGGCTTTACTGAGTATTCTCCAGAGGCGATTAGTTCGGCGTTTACACCTGCCGATTTAACGACTAACCTAACAGGGCATAGCCCACCTTTAAACGCGGCAACCTGAGCGTAAACATCTTCACTGAGCAAACTGTTTTGATCAAGGTCTAAATATACTTCTAGCTGTTTGGATAAGCGCTCTCTAACTTCAATCAGTTCACTAACTTCGACCGCACTCATTTTTAATCCACCAGAAAAATCATCATTAGAAATATCACCTTTGGCAACAATGATTTCATCTTTACGCAAAATATCGCGATTAGCTTCGTAAAGCTCGTTATAAACCATTAGGTCAACTCGGCCACTTTGATCATCTAAAGTGACAATAGCCCAGTTTAAGCCTTTTTTGGTTTTCATCACGCGGATTGCAACAATTAACCCTGCGACAGAAACGTATTCTCCACGGCGCGTAGGTTGAAGGCTATTTAGGCGCGTATCACAAAAATGTTTTAATTCGGTTAAGTAACGATCTATCGGGTGGCCCGTTAAATATAAACCTAAGGTTTCCTTTTCACCCAAAAGTACTTTCGCTTCGGGCCAATCTCTTACCATAGTATACTCAGGCTTTTCATCTAACGATTTATCATCTGCCGACCCAAATAAATCATTTTGTCCCAATAACTGGTTGCGCTTAAATTGCTCTGCACTTTTCACCGCATGCTCTAACGACGCCATTAACACCGCTCGACTTGGCCCTAACGCATCTAGCGCACCAGCTCGAATCAGTGCTTCTAAATTACGTCGGTTGGCTTTTTTAAGATCAATTCTTTTACAAAAATCAAACAGATCTCGATAGGCTCCATCTTTGTTTCTTTCTTCGACTATGGACTGAATAGCTCCTTCGCCAACGCCCTTGATTGCGCCAATTCCGTAAATAATGGTACCTTCACCATCAATTGTAAACTTGTATTGGCCGCGGTTAACATCCGGAGGAACAATTTTTATTCCCATAGATTTAGCATCATCGACATAAGTAACCACTTTGTCGGTATTATCCATATCAGCAGACATAACTGCTGCCATAAATGCCGCTGGGTAATGCGTTTTTAGCCATGCGGTTTGAAACGACACTAAAGCATAAGCTGCAGAGTGAGACTTATTGAAACCATAGCCTGCAAATTTTTCCATTAAATCGAATATATGCCCTGCTAAATCACCATCAACATCTCTTGCAATTGCGCCTTTCATAAAAATTTGACGTTGCTCTTCCATTACTTCGGCTTTTTTCTTACCCATGGCTCGACGTAATAAGTCCGCGCCGCCAAGAGTAAAGTTAGCTAACACTTGCGCTATTTGCATTACTTGTTCTTGGTATAAAATTATGCCGTAGGTTGGCTCAAGAACCGGCTTTAAATCTTCGTGCTGATAATCTGGGTGGGGGTATGCCACCTCTTGGCGGCCATGTTTTCGGTTAATGAAGTCGTCTACCATTCCAGAGCCGAGAGGCCCCGGTCTAAATAATGCCACTAAAGCGATAATATCTTCGAAACTACTCGGCAATAGCTTTTTGATTAACTCTTTCATGCCGCGCGACTCTAACTGGAATACCGCAGTTGTGTTGGCAGATTTGAGCAAGTCAAAAGTTGCGCTATCTTCTAAATCAATGGCTTCTATTCTTAGCGGCTCTTCTTGAGGATCTTTTAACTGCTTGTTAACCATTTCGACAGCCCAGTCAATAATAGTTAAAGTTCTTAAACCAAGAAAATCAAATTTTACTAAACCCGCAGATTCAACATCATCTTTATCAAATTGGGTAACTAAGCCTTCACCTGCTTCGTCACAATACAAAGCGGAAAAGTCGGTTAAATCAGAGGGAGAAATCACCACGCCACCGGCATGCTTGCCGGCATTTCGAGTTATCCCTTCTAATTTTACGCCCATATCCCAAATTGCTTGAAATTCTTCTTCTTCGGCATACCGAGTTCTAATTTCTTCTTCTTCGTCCCATGCTTTTGCTAGGGTCATACCCGGATCAAACGGGATCAGCTTTGAAATTTTATCTACAAACCCATAAGGTTGACTTAAAACTCGGCCCACATCCCGTATCACCGCTTTTGCTGCGAGGCGTCCAAAAGTAATAATCTGCGATACACTATTTCGGCCATATTTGTCAGCCACATAATCAATCACTCTATCACGACCATCCATACAAAAATCAATGTCAAAATCTGGCATTGAAACTCGTTCGGGATTTAAAAATCGCTCAAAAAGTAAATCATATTCTAATGGATCAAGATCAGTAATTTTTAATGCGTAAGCCACTAATGAGCCCGCACCAGAACCACGACCTGGGCCTACTGGTACACCGTTATCTTTTCCCCAACGAATAAAATCAGCAACAATTAAAAAGTAACCGGGAAAACCCATTTGGTTAATAACATTTAGCTCAATCTCTAGTCGCTCGTCATAAGGCTTGCGAATTTCAGCAAAATTCTCGGCACTGGTATCAAATAGAAACTCTAACCGTTCTTCTAAACCTTCGCGGCTTAAAATACAAAAATATTCTTCAATGGTTAAGCCATCTGGTATCGGGTAGTTAGGTAAAAAATATTCTCCTAAGTGCAAATGTAAATTACACCTTTTTGCGATCTCTATGGTGTTTTCAATCGCTTCTGGAATATCACTAAATAATTCAACCATTTCATCGGCTGTTTTTAAATATTGTTCTTGCGAATAAGTTTTAGGACGCCTTGGATCATCCAATACTCTGCCTTGATTAATACAGACTCTAATTTCATGCGCGGCAAAATCTTGTTTTTCTAAAAAGCAAACATCATTAGTTGCGACTACCGGAGTGCCCGAGCCTTGCGCGAAACCCGCAACAGACTGAATATATGCACCTTCTCCTGCTCGCCCAGTTCGCTGCAGTTCTAAGTAATAACGATTATTAAAATGTAAGTTCCAAAACCCTAAATGACTTGCAGCCAGTTCGTGATTATTAGCCAACAAAGCGCGCCCAACGTCACCCTCTTTTCCGCCAGACAGAACTATCAAACCTTCGTTATGCTCAATTAACCAATTTTTTTCTACGATAGGTTTACCGAGTTTTTGATTGGTTTGATAAGCTCTAGAAACGAGCTTCTTGGCATTAAGATAACCTGCATCGTTTTGACACAATATAGTAATTCTAAAAACATCATTTTCATCGGCACTATCATTAACCCATAGGTCAACACCGACAATAGGTTTGACTCCAACGGCAATCGCTTTACGGTAGAACTTAATTAAGCCACAAAAATTAACATTGTCAGTAATGGCGAGTGCAGGCATTGACTCTTTAGCCGCTTTATCAAGCGTTGGGTTAATTCTACAAATACCATCAACCATAGAAAATTCTGTATGCATTCTCAAATGCACAAATGCAGTTTTTTGACTAGGCGAGCTTGGCACAGAATCTAATGCATTATTATCGGTCATTTTAAAAAATTAAACCCTTTATACTAAATCTAGTTGCGCTTTAACTGGCCCAAAGCTCATTCGATGAATTGGCGTAACGCCTAACCGTTGAATTGCTTCGCGGTGGAATTTTGTAGGGTAGCCTTTATGCTTTGCAAAACCATACCCAGGATACTTTGTATCCATTTCTAACATCTCGTTATCTCGCGCAACTTTTGCAATGATCGACGCCGCGCTTATAGCCGCCTCGGTCAAGTCGCCTTTTACAATCGCTCTCGCAGGGCAGGGCAAATTGGGTAATTTATTACCATCGACTAAACAAAATGTTGGCGCAATATTTAGCCCTTTAACAGCTCTTTCCATAGCAATTAAGCTGGCTTGTAAAATATTCACTTTGTCAATTTCTTGTGGCTCTGCTCGCGCAATACAAAAACTAAGCGCTTTATTTTTTATTTCAATGGCGAGCACTTCGCGCTTTTTCTCCGTCAGCTTTTTAGAATCAGTTAAGCCTTCGATTGGATTACTAGGATCAAGAATAACCGCAGCTGCGATTACTGGGCCAGCTAAAGGCCCGCGCCCTACTTCATCTACACCGGCTATTAAATCTTTTGGGTTTAACATCACTTTTCTTTTTATTAGAGTAATTGGTCAATAATAATTAATCGATCAGCTCGCAAATTGCATTTGCTGCTTTCTCACTTCCACCTAACTTTAAGTTCTCATGAAGCTGATAAAAAGACTTAACAGTCTGTGCACTCGCTTTGCTATCAAAAAGCTTCAGTAACTCATGTTTTAGGTTTTCAGGGTTACAATCCTCTTGCATTAACTCCTTCACTAGCGGCTTACCAGCAATTAAATTAGGTAGTGAAAACTGATTTATCTTAAGCAGTTTTTTAAATATCCACAAGCTAAATGCGGAAACTTTATAACCCACTAACATTGGCTTTTTTAACAGCATGGCTTCTAAAGTTGCAGTTCCCGAAGCAAGTAATACGACATTCGCAGCTAACATGGCTTGGCGCGAATCACCATCAATCAATTTAATAGCCAAATTAGTCTGGTGAGCTTGTAGGTATGCCTCTATTTGTTGGCGCCTTTTATCGTTGGCACAAGGAATAATAACTTGTAAGCCTGCTATAGAGTCAGCGACACCTTGCGCCGCTTCAATAAAAGGTGCTAATAAATAATTAACTTCTGTACTTCTGCTTCCCGGTAAAAGTGCTAAAACTTTTTCATGTTCTGGGATATTTAGTAATTTTCTTGCTTGATTTTGATCAGGGTGTAGCGGTATTTCATCGGCAAGTGGATGGCCTATACATGCTGTTTTCACATTATGCTGACGATAAATTTCAACTTCAAAAGGAAATAAACAAATCATTAAAGAGACACTTTTGGCGATTTTAAATATACGATTTTCGCGCCATGCCCATACTGAAGGACTAACATAATGAACGGTTTTTATATCGGCTTGCTTTAATAAAAACTCTAACTGAGTATTAAATACTGGTGCATCAATACCAATAAAGCAATCAGGCTTTTCACTAATTATTTGGCGAGCTAACCGCCGGCGCATCAGCCACAGCTCTGGTAAGCGTTTTAAAATAGGACCAATCCCCATGATTGCTAATCTTTCCATAGGGTAATATTCGATTAGTCCCTCAGCTTGCATTAGCGGCCCGCCAATCCCTTTAAATACGGCATTTGGATAGCGTTGTTTTAGAGCCGCGATGAGACCTGCGCCTAAGATATCTCCAGACGATTCTCCAGAGACAATATAAAATAATTTTTTAGTCACGTTTTATACAGCTAAAATTAGCGCGCGATGCCGCGTTGAGAGTTCTTAACAAAGTCAACCATCAACTGCACTGAAGCACATTGCTCTGCCGCTTCTGCTAGCTCAGCTATGGCTTCGTCTATCTTAAGCCCTTGTCGATAGATCACTTTAAATGCGCGCCGGATTTGGGTAATGTCTTGTTTAGAAAAACCTCTTCGCTTTAATCCTTCAGCGTTAATAGCTCGAGGGCTAGAAGCGGCAAACAAAACAAAGGGTAATATATCTTGCGTCACAGCGCTTTTAATACCGACAAAAGCGTGAGCTCCAATATGAACAAATTGATGAACGCCAGAAAAACCACCCAATATAGCCCAATCACCAACCACAACATGGCCGGCTAAATTTGAGCTGTTTGCAATAATAATATTATTACCTAATACGCAATCGTGAGCGACATGAGTGTAGGCCATTATTAAATTATCATTACCTATCGTAGTTTCCGCTCTATCTTGTATTGTTCCTCGGTGAATAGTACAAGACTCACGGATAATATTATTATCACCAATAACGGTTCTAGTGGGTTCACCGGCATATTTTTTATCTTGATTTGCTTCACCAATAGAACTGAATTGATAAAACTGATTGTTCTTGCCTATTTTAGTGTGACCATTAATGACCACATGCGGACCTACAACGGTGCCCGAGTCTATTTCAACGTGCTCGTCAATAATAGAAAAAGGACCGACACTTACGTCTTTGCCTAACTTCGCCGAAGGATGGATAATTGCACTAGGGTGAATCACGATTGAATTTCCTGTTTTGAACACATCAATTTAGCTGAACATACGGTTTGTCCATTCACTTCTGCCACGGCATCAAACTTCCAAAATGTTTTCTTTCTTTTAATAAGTTGTACTTTTAATAGCAATTGATCGCCCGGCTCTACCGGCTTTTTAAATTTTGCTTCATCAATACTCACAAAATAGTATAGCGTATTTTCGTCAGCACATTGCTGCGAAGTTTTAAACGCCAAAATTCCGGTGGCCTGTGCCAATGCTTCTAAAATAAGCACACCGGGAAACACCGGACGATGCGGAAAATGCCCCATAAAACAAGGTTCATTCACACTGACATTTTTAATCGCATTTAGGTACTCACCTAGCTTGTAGTCAATAACTCTATCGACTAGCAAAAATGGGTAGCGATGCGGCAGCGTTTGCATTATTTGGTGTATATCGAGAGAATTTAACTGCTGGTCGCTATCACTCATTATTCTCCCCCTTCTCCCGCTCTAACTGAGAAAGTGCTTTTTGCAGCTGTTTTAGCTGTTTTGCCATATCATCAAGCTGTCTAAACCTTGCCACATTTTTGCGCCAAGTTTTGTTATCTTGCATACCCGTGCCGCTAGAAAAAACGCCAGGCTCTCGGTTTGAGCGATTAATAAGACTACACGCAGTAACGTGAGTTTTATCAGCAATCGTTAAGTGCCCCAAAATAGAGGAGCGTCCGCTAAAGGTACAATACTTGCCAATTTTACTACTGCCAGCAATACCAGTAAAACCGGCCATCGCTGTGTGTTCGCCTATTTCAACATTATGTGCAATATGACATAAATTATCGATTTTTACTCCATTCCCTATAACCGTATTATTTAAGGCACCTCGGTCAATACAAGCATTGGCGCCAATATCAACCTCGTTTCCAATAATCACTTTTCCGGTTTGAGGAATTCTAACCCAACATCCTTTTTCGTTAGCGTATCCAAAACCGTCTGCGCCTATAACTGCGCCCGATTGAATAATACAGTTTTCACCAATTTCAACACCGTGATAAATACTAACATTAGGATATATACGTGTTCCTTTACCCAATATTGTTGCTTCACCAATGCTTACGTTAGCGCCAATAATAACGTTGTCTTCTATTACCACTCCATGATCAATATAAACGCCAGCACCAATGGAGACATTACTACCAATGCTCGCTCCGGATGCAATTTGCGCGCTTGAATGAATCGTTTTGACTGGAACCGGTGTGCTATCTAAAAGTTGCGCAACTTTGGCAAAACCTAAATAGGGATCTTTTACAATAATTGCGTTGCCTTTAAATTCCTTTGCGGTATCAGCAGATAGCAAAACACAACCGGCAAGGGTTGTGTTGAGTTGTTGCTTAAATTTAGCGCTACTTAAAAAGGAGATGTCGTTGGGTCCTGCGCTTTCTAAAGAGGCTATACCATCGATGGTATGCTCGCTGTCCCCAACAATCTCAGCTTCTAGCAATTGCGCGATTTGCGCAATTGTATAAACCTTACTATTCAAATTAACTATCCTGCAGGGTTGCTCAATACTTTTATAACCTTAGGGGTAATATCTAAATTAGTATTATTAAATAAAACCGCGTTTTTCTGAACAATCATATCAAGCTTTTCATCAGCAGCAACTTGCTTAATAGCATCGTTCACTTTAAGCATGACTTTTCGTTTTTCAATATTGTTAGCCGCTTGAATATCTTCGTTAAAAAATGCTTCTTTCAGCTTATAGTCTGCTTCTAAAGCTCTTAATTCTCTTTGAAACTCAATCTTTTGTTGGTTAGTTAAAGTCATCGCGTCGCGCTTAACTTTTTCTTGAATTTCTTCGCTCTTTTTAATGATCTTTTTAAGCTCATCTTGGCGCTCTTTAAATTGCGTCACCACTTTTTGATTAACATCTTGTAGGCCTGGAGTCTTTTGAATCACTTCTTGCATGTCTACTACGCCAATTTTAAGTCCTGCCGCACTTGCAGTACCTAACATAGCAACTAAAAGTAATACTGAAACAAATAATTTTTTTAACATTTTTACACCTTTTGCTTTTATTTAAATTTAAAATTCAAGTTGGCTAGAAAGTTTTTCCAACATCAAATGAGAACGACTCTGTTTCATCCCCATCTTCTTTTTTTATTGGCTTCGACAAACTAATCGTCAATGGCCCCATTGGCGAAAGCCATTGAATGGAAAACCCTGCCGATATCCTAAATGTACCAGGCTCTGAATAGTCCGGTATGTTAGCATACTGTTCTGCAGAAAGATGACTAAACCTCGTTTTATCAAAGTTAGTATCCCACAAGTTACCCGCATCTACGAAGAAGCTCGTCCGTAAGGAGTTATTATCTTCTGCAAAAGGAACGGGGAAAATAAGCTCGAGCGTCCCTAAAACCCTGACGTTACCTCCAGCAGTTCTTCTGCTTAAAATCAGGTTGTCATTTTGGTTAGGTAGTACTACTGTACCAGAGCTTTGGCCAGTGTCCAAACCAAACGGGCCGTCAGCAGACTGATTTTGAACAATAAAAACTCTCGGCCCAATTGTGTTGTTTTCAAACCCACGCATAGTACCAGAACCACCTGCACCAAACATCTCAAAGAAAGGCAACGATTGACTGTCACCATAGCCGTCGCCATAAGACGCTTTAAACGTACTTAAAAAAGTCCACTTAGGCGCTATGGGAATATAATGGTTAATCATATATTCGGCTTTATAAAACTCTAGATCGCTGCCTGGAATGGTCGCATTCAACGAAAGTGATTGACTCGTCCCACGATCTGGAAATATCCCTCGGTTTAACGTATTTCGACTCCAAGCCGTTGAAACGCGATACAAGCCATAGTCGAAGTTAGGGTCGACTCGAATATCCTGACCATTTTCTTCGTAAAAATCAACAACTTGCGAAGATGTAGTATAACGACTCGATTTCAAATTACTATCTTGTATACCTAAACCTAGGTTAATTCGCGTTACTTCATTAATGGGGTAACCGAAATTCATATTCAAACCAGTCGTGTCGAGGATAAAGCTCGAGAAATTAATTTCGCCATAATCAGTCGTTACATATTCCAACCCAACCCCAGCACTAATACCATTTAAGGTGAAGTAAGGGTCAAAATAATCAGCATTATAACTTTCTGAAAAGCGATTTTTATTAATGCCAAACTGAATTCGCTTACCTGATCCCATGAAGTTGCTGTGGCTAACATTTGCATTTAACGAGACTCCCCAAGAGTCACTATAGCCCAGCCCGCCTTGTATCGTTCCCGCAGATCGTTCTTTAACTTGGTAGTTCACATCGACTCGGTCTTCTCTATCTTCTAGCTTTGGTGTTTCAACCTCAACTTCTTCTAAATAAGACAAACGTTGCAGTCTAATTTTTGAGCGATCGATACTAGAAGTTGATAATGCACTACCTTCCATTAAGCGAACTTCTCTTCGCAAGACTTCATCATTGGTTGACTCATTGCCATTAAAAGTAATGCGATTAACATAAACCTTTTTTCCGGGATCAATATAAAGCGTTAAATTAACTTTATTTTCCGCTTCATTAATATCAGGAATCGTTGCAACTTTGGCAAATGCATAACCATAGAAACCTAGACTGGTTTTAATTTGTTCTTCGGCAAAAGAAACCGCAGCTGCAGAATAAGTATCGCCTTTTGCTAAAGGCATTAAAGCTTTTAAGCGATCTTTAGATAAAATAAGTTCGCCGGAATAAACAATTTTATCTACCGAAAATTTTTCACCCTCTTCTACATTAATAGTGACATAAATTCCTTTTCTATCTGGTGAAATTGATACTTGAGTAGAAGTATTATTATACTTTAAATAGCCTCTATCTAAATAATACGAGCGCAGTGTTTCTAAGTCGCCAGAAAGCTTTTCTCGAGCATATTGATCGTCACTAGTAAAGGTTGAAAGCCAGCTACCAGTGGTTAGCTCAAATTGGCTTAGCAGTTCTTCGTCACTAAATATTTTATTACCAACTAAATTGATCTTTTTAATTCGCGCGGGTTCACCTTCTGTGACATCAAACTTCACATGAACTCGATTACGTGATTGAGCTATGATTTTCTCTTCTATCTTTATGGAATATTTACCATGCGAAAAATATTGCTCTTCCATGCCAATCTTTATACTTTTGATCGCTGACGGATCAAATATTTCACCTTTTGCAAATCCAGAGCTTTGCATCGCTTCTAATATTTGCTCGGTTTTAATATCAGAGTTACCATCGATTGTTATTTCTGAGATTGTTGGTCTCTCTTTTAAATCGATAAGAAGTTTATTGCCTTCTTTAAACAACCGGATATCTTCAAAACTGTTAGTCGCGAAGATAGTTCGAATAATAATAGGAATTCGAGTTTCATCAACTCTTTCTCCCACTTGTAAAGGAAGGAGGTTAAAGAAAGTTCCAAGCTCCATGCGTTGTAATCCATTCACCTGAATTTCAGAGACAACAAAAGCTTGCTTATCACTGCTGTCTGCCTCGGCCGCAAAACCTAATGCAGGCGATAACAAACAAGTGCTTACCAAGAAGCGAACCACCATTTTTCTTAAGCTGGATTTATTAGAATACTTCATAATTCCCTAACATTATAAAACCACGCTCTAAAGGCGTGAAAAATCATTAAAAATGGCAAAAGCCATCAAACAAAACACCATAAGCATGCCAATCTGCATACCAACTTCTTGTACTTTTTCTGAAAGCGGCTTGCCTTTAATCGCTTCAATCGCGTAATACATAAAGTGACCACCATCAAGCATGGGAATTGGCAATAAATTAATAAAGCCTAAATTGACACTTATCATTGCTATGAAACTAATAAAATACACCAGTCCGCTACGCGCACTAGTTCCCGCTCCTTCAGCAATAGATAGCGGGCCACTTAAGCTTTTAGGTGAAATGTCTCCAATTAAAAGCTTCTTAAACAAGCTAACCGTTAATGAAATCATTTTACCGGTTTCTTGAAAAGCTAACCCTAACGACTCAACAATGCCGCCTTGGCGCTTATCTAGATATTCATCAACCTTAATTCCTTGCGGAGTCACTCCAAGAAAGCCAACAGTCTTTCCATCTTTATTGTGAGAACCTATGACCACAAAAATAGGTTGCAGTTCACCATCTCGCTCAATTAATAACTTTACTCGCTGATCTTGCGCGATTTCTATTTTTGATACGAGTGATTTCCAACCTGAAACTGGCTCATCGTTATATTGAACTATCTTGTCGCCTACATTAAGACCGGCGTTAAAAGCCGGTGAATCCTTTGATATATTAGCCAAAACTGCGGGTCTATCTAAATCTTGATACTTGTTTCTAAGACCTAAGGACTCAAATATCTTTGGCTTTTCGGTATCAACCTGCCAATTTTTCAACGGTACAATTATTTCTTTTTGGCGGCTATTGGTAGACTCAACGGTAAGCGTAATCGCATCTGTGTCACCAATCTTTGCCACCAGACTGGTTAATAAATCGTTCCATAAGGTCACTGGGTTGCCGTCAATCGCGGTAATTCTATCGCCTTCAACTAACCCAGCCTTACCAACGATTGAGTTGCCGTCAATTTTACCAACCTGTGTCGTTAAACCTGTTATACCTAGAACAAACATCCACCAATAAAGGAAAATAGCTAATATAAAGTTAGCAATTGGCCCAGCGAGTACAATTGCCATTCTTTTCCAGACACTTTTACGATTAAATGCATAGGCAAGATCTTCAGGAGCAACATCGGCTTCACGTTCGTCTAACATTTTGACATAGCCGCCTAACGGAATAGCAGCAATTACATAACGTACTCCGTCTTTCGCAGTGCGTTGCCAAATAGGCGTACCAAACCCCACGGAAAAGGTTAAAACTTTAACGCCTAACTTGCGAGCCACCCAAAAATGGCCGTACTCGTGAATAGTTACCAGTACTCCCAAAGCGATAATAAAATAAATTAGATTAGAGATGAACACTTTTACGACTCTCCCTTTTCTATTATTTGGCGTGCGGTTTGACGAGCTTGCGAGTCGGCGCTCAATACACAATCTAAATTATTAACTTTATCAACCGGTATCAAATCGAGGGTCTTTGCAATAACTTTTGCAATTTGAGTAAACGCAATCTCTCGGTTTAAAAATGCTTCTACAGCAACTTCATTGGCTGCGTTCAAAATAGCTGGCGCGGTTCCACCACTTTTAATCGCTTGTATCGCGAGTTGTAAGCAAGGGAAGCGCTCAAAGTCTGGCTTTTCAAAACTTAAATCTTGCATTGAAAAGAAGTCTAATGCACTAACTCCAGAATTTATTCGCTCTGGCCAAGCTAATGTGTGGGCTATGGGCGTTCTCATATCTGGCTGACCAAGTTGAGCAATCACAGAACCATCAATGTAGGCGACCATTGAATGGACAATACTTTGTGGGTGAACGACTATTTGAATATTTTCTGGTGCAATATCGAACAAAAAGCAAGCTTCGATAAACTCTAAGCCTTTATTCATCATGGTGGCAGAATCAACTGAAATTTTCTTACCCATATCCCAGTTTGGATGAGCACAAGCTTGTTCTGGTGTTACCTGTTCTAACTCATCTAATGGAGTGGTTCTAAATGGACCACCCGAGCCAGTTAATAAGATCTTTGCAACACTCTGCTTGTCGATACTGGCATCTTGGTTATTAACCGGTAAACATTGAAATATCGCATTATGCTCGCTATCTACGGGAAGTAGCATCGCTTTACTATCATTTACTTCTTTTAAAAACAGCTCGCCCGACATAACCAAAGCTTCTTTATTGGCTAACAGCACTTTATGGCCTTGTTTAACCGCCTCTAAAGTCGGCAAAAGACCGGCTGCGCCAACAATTGCCGCAACCACAGTATCGATGTTCGGCAACTTAACACAATCAACCAAGGCAGCTGGGCCACTATTGACTTGTATACTTAATGACTTTTCCGCTAGCAATAGAGTTAATTCTTTTGCTTTAGTAGGATCAGCAACAACAACATATTTAGGCTGAAAGCGAATACACTGTTCAAGTAATTTTTGAATATTGTGATGGGCAGTTAGAACTTCTACTCGGTAAAGTTCTGGATTACGAGCAATTACGTCGAGGGTACTACTACCAATAGAACCCGTTGAGCCTAAAATGCAGACCCCTTGCATTAACGAAACCATCCCATATAGCTAAATATCAGGTAAAACAAAGGCGCAACCACTAGGCTGCTGTCGAGCCGGTCAAACAATCCGCCGTGCCCCGGCAATAAGTTACCTGAATCTTTTATATTTGCCGCTCGCTTTAACGCGCTTTCGAATAAGTCGCCATAGACAGAGAGAACCGCTAGGCCAACTGCCGCTAGCGTATACCAAAGTGGCGAAGCTACCTCAAAGCCAATTAAAACCACACCAAGCCAAGCAATGGCGACACTTAAAATAAATCCACCGGCAGCCCCTTCCCATGTTTTGTTTGGACTAACTAATGGGGCCAGTTTATTTTTACCAAATAATTTACCGGTAATAAATGCGCCGGTATCTGCTGCCCAAATAATACAAAACATTAATAATAAAAACTGACCGCCAAGGTAAACATCGATTAAATAACCTACTGCTCGCGTCGAAACTAATGCCACAAAAAATGCAGGCAGCAATGCTAACCCAATAAATAATAGCAAGCCTGAAAACTTCCACCAGACTTTAGATTCGGTATAACAAGCAACCACGGTAACCGCAAGAATAATTGCCACTATACTGACAAGCAGTGCAACCATAGGCAAATGAAAGACTAACTCAAATGGCCAATTAGGAGATGGCCAGAGTTCAAGATCGCCCCCGAACCACCAAATAACTAAATTGACAATAGACACACCAATAGCGTAAAAGCTCTGCCCGAGCGAACTACTCATACCGGCTACTTTAGCCCACTCCAACGCCACTAAGTAAGTAATAACTAGAACAACACCGGCAAAATACTCTAACTGTATTAAGAAAAATGCGCCTAGCACTAAAGGCAAAAGCGTTAAAGCGGTGACTATTCGTTGTTTAAGCATTATTTAGGTTCTCGCTGCTCAATTTGTTCGCCTGTCATACCAAAGCGCCTTTGTCTTTGGCTATAATCTTGTACGGCTTTGGTTAGGGCTTGAGTATCAAAATCTGGCCATAAAGTATCACAAAAATACAGTTCAGCATACGCAGCCTGCCAGATTAAAAAATTACTAATTCGAGTTTCTCCACCGGTTCTAATTAACAAGTCTAGTGGTGGTAGGTCTGCAGTAGCTAACTGCTGCTCTAGCATTTCTTCGCTAATTTTAATTGGCGTAGAACTACTTTCAATAATTCGGTTAACTGAATTAACAATATCCCAACGTCCGCCGTAGTTTGCGGCAACATTTAAACGCACAGATTGATTATTTTCTGTTAACTTTTCTGCTTGTTTAATACTCTGTTGGAGCTTTTCATTAAATGCAGAAGTATCACCAATAAACTTAAGTTTTACGTCATGCTTATTAAGGGTTTTCACTTCGCGGTTTAAAGCCATGATAAACAGCTCCATTAAGTACGAAACTTCTTCCTGAGGCCGATTCCAGTTTTCACTACTAAAAGCAAACAACGTAAGTGATTTAATCCCTAGTTTACCAGCTGATTCAACAACTTCTCGCGCACGCTCTACTCCAGCCTTATGTCCACTGGTGCGCTTCTTACCTTGAGCTTGCGCCCAACGGCCATTGCCATCCATTATAATGGCTACATGCTGTGGCGTTTTTAATTGCGTCATTAAGGTTGCCGTCTAGTTAGTTCAATTACGATAGGGGTAATACAAAGACGCCGCGTCATCTTACCGATAACACGGCGCTCAATTGCTAAACTAATGGAACTAAATTTCCATTAGCTCCTTTTCTTTCTCAGCAGCAAGCTCATCCACTCTTTTAACATGTGCGTCTGTGAGCTTTTGCACGTCGTCTTCGCCGCGACGTTCTTCGTCTTCACTAATTTCTTTCTCTTTTTCTAACTCTTTTAATGTTGAGTTAGCATCTCTACGAATATTGCGAATCGCAACCTTAGCAGCTTCCGCTTCGTTTCCAACAACTTTAATTAAATCTTTACGACGCTCTTCAGTCAGCGGAGGTAATGGCAGACGAATTAAGTTACCCGCCGTATTCGGTGTTATCCCAATATCAGACTCCATAATGGCTTTTTCTATTGGCGCAATCATTGACTTTTCAAATGGCTGAATAGTTAAAGTTCGCGAATCTTGTACCGAAACGTTTGCCGCTTGATTTAATGGCGTATTAACACCGTAATAAGAAACGCTCAAATGGTCAAGAAGGCTGGGATGTGCTCTTCCCGTACGAATTTTTTGCAACGAAAGTTTAAAAGCTTCTATGCTTTTGTCCATGCGAGTGTTCGCATCTTGTTTTATTTCGTCTATCACTTTTTTAGCTCCGTAATTGCAAAGTTAAAAAACTCGCCTTAATCGCGAGTGATGAGGGTACCTTCGTTTTCTTTTAATACTGCATTCACTAATACGCCCGGCGATTGCATGTTAAAAACTCTAATCGCCATATTATGATCTCTCGCCAAACAAAACGCGGTTAAGTCCATAATGCCTAATTGCTTTTGCAGTGCTTCATTATAAGTTAAATGTTCGTACTTTACAGCGCTAGGGTCTTTAACCGGGTCTGCTGAATAAACGCCGTCAACTTTAGTTGCCTTTAAAACAACGTCGGCATCTATTTCAATTCCGCGTAAACATGCTGCAGTATCGGTAGTGAAAAATGGATTACCTGTACCGGCGGTAAATATGACCACCTGCCCAGTTTTCATATATCTTAAAGCGGCTCTTCGGTCATAGTCTTCACAAACGCCAGTCAGCGAAATAGCCGACATAACTCGCGTACCAACACGAATTCTTTCTAGAGCGTCTTGCATAGCCAGCGAGTTCATTACAGTTGCAAGCATCCCCATATGGTCACCAGCGACTCGATTCATACCCGCGTTGGCTAATTTTTCACCTCTAAACAAGTTACCGCCGCCGATAACAACGCCTACTTGAACACCTTTTTCAACTAGTTCGCTGATTTCGGCAGCAATTCGATCGAGGATCGAAGGGTCTATACCATACGGCTCTGCACCCATAAGGGCCTCTCCGCTTAATTTAAGCAGAATTCTAGTGCGATTCTTTTTAGGTGCAGAACTTGGCATGGCTTATTCTCCTTTAACTTGTGCCATTACTTCTGAAGCAAAATCTTCTTCTTTCTTTTCGATTCCTTCGCCTACTTCAAAACGAACCATTGACGTTACGCTTGCGTTAGCTTGTTTTAAAAGCTCGCTAACAGTTATCGAAGGATCTTTAACAAAAGGCTGGCCTACTAGGCTGACTTCTGCAGCAAATTTGCGCATACGGCCAACAATCATTTTTTCAATGATTTCAGCAGGTTTACCGCTTTCTTGTGCTTGTGCAGTAAAAATCTCTTTTTCACGATTATAAACATCTTCAGAAATGTCTTCTGGGTTTACAAATTGTGGGTTAGTTGCAGCTGCATGCATCGCAATATCTTTAGCTAGCTCAACATCGCCATCTTTCAGTGCAATAATAACACCGATTCGGCCACCGTGAATATATGACGCTAAAGCACCGTCAGTTGCTTCAACAATTTGAACACGACGCACACTAATGTTTTCACCAATTTTAGCAACTAAGTTAGTACGTGCTGCTTCCACTGTGTCACCAGATGCTAGAACAACAGCGTTAAGCGCTGCAACATCAGTAGTTTTGTTAGCTAATGCTGCATCTACAACGTTATTAGCAAACTCTTTAAAGTTTTCGTCGCGAGCAACAAAATCAGTTTCAGAGTTAACTTCTACTATTGCGGCTACTTTACCATCATCACTAGACTTAGTAATAATGACACCCTCTGCGGCGATACGGCCAGCTTTTTTCTCAGCTTTAGCAGCACCAGATTTACGCATATTGTCAATTGCAGTTTCAATATCGCCATTAGTTTCTACTAAGGCTTTTTTACATTCCATCATGCCCGCGCCAGTTCTTTCGCGCAGTTCTTTTACTAAAGAAGCAGTAATTGCCATTTCTTTCTCCAAAAAATATGAGCGTTGAGCCATTTGATTTAACCAAGCTAGCTTGCTGGTTAAGTTAATTTCAAATTGGCATAAAATAGGGGGCACAGCCCCCTACTCTAAATAACAAAGTAAGCGAGTTACTCTTCTGCAGAAGCTTCTTTTTCTTCTTCTACAAATTCATCGCTTGAATCTTCAGCAGGTGCTGTAGCTACACTTTGGCGACCATCAATAATGGTATCAGCCGCTGCTGACAAATATAATTGAATAGCACGAATAGCATCATCATTACCTGGGATAACATAATCTACGCCATCAGGGTTAGAGTTACTATCAACAACAGCAACAACAGGAATACCTAACTTGCGTGCTTCAGAGATTGCAATGTGCTCATGGTCAGCGTCGATTACAAAAATTGCATCAGGAAGTCCGCCCATATCTTTAATACCACCGATACTGGCTTCTAATTTTTCCATTTCGCGGCTTAATAAAAGCGCTTCTTTCTTGGTTAGTCTTTCAAAAGTACCATCTGCACTTTGCTTTTCTAACTCTTTTAAGCGGTTGATTGACTGACGGATAGTCTTATAGTTAGTTAACATACCACCTAACCAACGCTTATCAACGAAGAACTGACCACAACGAGTCGCTTCTTCTTTAACAATTTTACTTGCACTACGCTTAGTGCCTACAAACAATACTTTTCCTTTACGTGCAGCAACTGAACTGATGAAGTTCATTGCGTCTTGGAACATAGGAAGAGACTGCTCTAAGTTGATAATATGAATTTTGTTACGAGCGCCGAAAATGTACGGCTTCATTTTTGGATTCCAGAAACGGGTACGGTGACCAAAATGAACGCCCGCTTGAAGCATATCACGCATTGTGACTTTTGCCATTGTATAAACTCCTGATTTTTAAGGGTTTTGCCTCCGCTACTCCCAAATATCAACCTTTAATAAACAAACTATTAAAAGCACCCTGATATCTGTGTCGAACAGCGTGTGGATTAGGTGCAGGCGACATTGCCATACACGGCGCGCTTTATACCATAAAACGCTTATTTAGAGCAATAAAAATAGCTAACTAGCTAGCAATTTCATAGATTAGGACTCATTTCACCCAGATCGCAGGGCAAGATTAAATCGAATCGTCTGTTTTAACCTTAGTTTTAGTCTTATCTCAAGCAAGGCTTTTTAAGGTTTAGTGCAAACAGAGAAAAAGAAAAGGCGCCCTAAGACGCCTTGGTGTGCAACAACGTTTTGTCTCTTGTTGATTCGTTAGTGAAGGCTCTGGCTAAACAACCTATTTAAGGCTGGCGGCTGCGCTGACACTACTTTGCACAAGAATTAATAGTTCCCGTAATGCCACTGAGAACTTAGCAAACTCATGGTGACTGCTTGTTCTAAAGTCCGCCAACATTTGCTGCCAACGAGCGAGTAAATTTGCATTCTCGATTATCCAGTTAATAATTCGCTCTTCTGCATCTTTAGAGCGATTAGTTAACTGTAATACGGCCACAGTAAGACTGCGTTGTTGCCAGTCTAAGTCTTCTCGGAATGTAGCTCGCGCGAAGGCCTGCCAATGATTATCGACTGGTTGCAAGTTGATTTGCTCTAAGAACCAATGGAGTTCTAGCTTGGCACCCAATTTAAAGTAAACTTCTGCAACCAGCGAAATATCATGCTTAGTTTGTTTCGCCATTTCGACAATATCAAGACCAGAAAACATCGTACTTAAATAACAAACTCGCTCAGCTAGTTTGGTAGGCACACCTAGCTCAGTCCATTTGTCGACATGCTTGCGAATAGATTTGTTCTCTTTTTTGTCTAGCACTTTGTGAATGCTCTTTTCTAATTCAACAACGCCATCTTTAAAGAAGTCGATACTCTCAATAATCTTTAGATTTTTACGTTTGTGACGTAAAAACCACCGAGTGCAGCGACGGCTCATACGTTGCGTTTGGTATATCATGTCATGCTTAACGCTGGCGGGAATAGAGTGATCTAACGACTCAATTTGTTTCCACAATCCAGGAAGGTCAAACACTTCTTTGGCAATAGTAAAGCAAGTTGCAACATCTGCGGGGTTTGCACCGGTTTCATCTATAGCTCTAAATGCAAAATTACTACCCAAATAATCAACCATTTCATTGGCGAGTTTCATGGCAATAATTTCATCTCGTAATGGATGGCTTTGCATTTGGGTCACAAACTTTTTGCGCAGCGGTTTAGGAAAGTAGTTTACCAATACAGTATTGTAAAAAGGTTCATTCGCTACTTCTGGAACTCTTAAATCTTCTTTAAGTACCATTTTCCCGTAGGCGGTTAGCACCGCAATTTCTGCCCGTGTGAGACCTTTATTTTGTGCTAATCGTTCCAGCAACTCTTCATCGGTTGGCAAGAACTCTAGTTCGCGATCTAACTTTTCTTCTTTTTCTAACCAATGGATAAAGCGCAATAGCTCTTTTACCATAGTGGCAGAGCGCTGCTCACTCACACTAATAGACTGTGCTTGCAAAAAGTTTTCCCTTAACACTATTTCGCTAACTTCATCGGTCATACTTGCCAGCAGTTTGTTTCTGCGCTTTAGCGTCATTTCACCTGCAAGTACCATTTGGTTAAGTAATATTTTAATATTTACTTCATTATCAGAGCAGTTAACGCCGCCAGCATTGTCAATAAAGTCAGTATTTGCGCGACCACCATTCATCATATATTCAATACGGCCAAGCTGAGTAACACCTAAGTTGCCCCCTTCACCAATGATTTTACAGCGTAGCTCTTCCCCATTTACCCTTAGATTATCATTCGCTCTATCGCCCACTTCATTATTAGATTCGTGTTTACTTTTTACATAAGTACCAATGCCGCCATTCCATAAAAGATCAACTTTAGACTTTAAAATGGCATTAATAAGGTCGTTCGGTGATAGTGCTTTTTCTTCAAGGTCGAGCAACTGACGAATTTCTTTCGACAAGGGAATACTTTTTGCGCTTCTAGAAAAAATGCCGCCGCCTTTAGAAATAAGCTTAGCGTCGTAATCTTCCCAGCTAGAGCGGGGTAAGTTAAATAACCTTTCTCTCTCAACAAAGCTTTTTTCAGGGTTAGGGTTAGGGTCAATAAATATGTGCATATGATTAAAAGCAGCGACTAGTTTAGTGTGCCGCGAGCACAACATGCCATTTCCAAAGACATCTCCAGCCATGTCTCCAACACCAACGGCAGTAAAATCTTCATTTTGACAATCAACACCCATTTCCATAAAGTGACGCTTCACCGATTCCCATGCACCTTTTGCAGTAATTCCCATCTTCTTATGGTCATAACCCACACTGCCACCTGAAGCGAAAGCATCACCTAGCCAAAATCCATACTCTTCCGATATGCTATTAGCAATGTCCGAAAAAGTTGCGGTACCTTTATCAGCTGCGACAACAAGGTAAGGATCATCAGAATCTTTACGAACTACGTTGACTGGAGGGATTAATTTAGATTCTACTAAGTTATCAGTGATATCAAGCAGTGCACTAATAAAAATTTTATAACAGGCAATTCCTTCCGCCATAAATTCTTCTCGGCTTAGTCCAGACAAAGGACGTTTACACACAAAGCCGCCTTTAGCACCAACTGGAACTATGACCGAATTTTTTACTTGTTGTGCTTTAACCAAGCCTAAAATTTCAGTTCTAAAATCTTCGCGTCTATCCGACCAGCGCAATCCACCCCGTGCAACCTTGCCTCCTCTTAAGTGAACACCTTCTACTCTTGGTGAGTAAACAAAAATTTCAAACATAGGTGCAGGCTTAGGCATATCTGGAATTTTGGCAGGGTTTAGTTTAAGAGAGATATAACTCTTAGGCTGCTCTGACTTATCCAGTTGGAAAAAGTTTGTTCTTAACGTGGCCGAAATAAGCTCTAAATATCGATTGAGAATTCTATCTTGGTCTAATATGGCAACACTATCTAAAGCGCTAATGATTTTGTCTTTAATATTTTTCTGTTTAACTTTGCTGCGTTTCATTGACGGATCAAAGTTAAGGTAGAAATATTCAACTAGCATACTTGCAATATCAGGGTAAGCAGCTAAAGTTTCTTCAATATAGTTTTGCGAAAAGCTCGATCCCAATTGCCACATATATTTAGCATAAGCTCTTAATATGGCGATTTCACGCCAGCCTAAAGAAGCCGATAACACTAGGCGGTTAAATCCGTCGTTCTCTGCTTCGCCGTTCCATATACTTGTAAATGCCGACTGAAATTTTTGCTTGAGCTTTTCAAGCTTTAGATCAGTACTACCTGGATGTAGCATGACATAATCACTAACCCAACGCTTCACGCCATTTTCTGGCTTAATTTCGTAAGGCTTTTCACCAATAATATTCAACCCCATATTTTCTAGCATTGGAATAATTTCAGATAATGGTTTAGGGGCATCTCTAAAAAATAGTTTAAAGCGGAGTAGATCAGCATCATCTTTCTCATCCCGATATAAACGCATGCTCAGTGCATTTTTATCAGTTAAAGACTCCATATGCTGAATATCATTTACTGCAGTTTTTACTCGAGTATCGTCTTGGTAACCCACAGGAAAACGGTTAGTATATCGAGCCGCAATTCTTTTACCTTCATTTTCACCAAACTCTTTTATTAATGTTTGTTTGAGCGAATCTTCCCAAGAGCGCGTAGCAAGTTGAAGCTTACGCTCTAATTGAGCCAAATTAAATTTAACGGTTTCTGCGTTTTCAACCGGAACAATAAAATGAATACGCGCTAATATTGACTCAGAAAAAGTCGTGGTAAACTGAGGTTCAGAAATAGCACCAAAGGTTTTCTTTAACAAGTTAGTAATCTTGATTCTAATTTTGGTCGTGTAGACCTCTCGTGGAACATAAATTAAGCACGAGAAAAACCGGCCATAGGGATCTCGTCTTACAAATGCTCTTACAATAGGACGCTCTTGGATTTGTAAAATACCAATTGCCGACTCATATAAATCATCAACTCTAATTTGAAAAAGCTCATCTCTGGGGTAGGTCTCAAGAATATTTCTTAAAACTTTTAAATCGTGCTCAAGCTTTGTTAACCCTGAACGTTTTTGAACCGCTTGAATCTTCTGCCTTAAAACGGGAATGCTCATAGGATTCAGGTTGTATGCAGCCGATGTATATAACCCGATAAAGCGATCTTCTCCAATAATCTCGCCTTTTTCATTGACTCGTTTAATGCCAATATAATCGATATGTGCGGGGCGATGAACTCGACTAACCGCACTTAGCTTAGTTAAAACCAATAAATTTTCTGAATTTAAAATAAGGTTACGTGCCCCTTTGGGCAAGTCACTTAATGAATAAGCTTTTGGCTTCCAGTTTTGTTTGGTTTTAAGACCAAGGCACGCACTTTCTTGCGGAACTAATCGGACATCTTTATTGGTTTTTTGAAGCTCGTAATAGGTATAGCCTAACAATGTAAAGTGATTACCACTAATCCACTCTAAAAAATCTTTACATTCTATATTCTTTTCGTTGACTAACTTTTTAGGCAAATGGCTTAACCGCTGTATCACTTCGCCTAGTCTTTCTTTCATAGGTCCCCAGTCTGCAACCGTAACCCTTACATCAGAAAGCACTTCTTCTAAGTTGAGCTTAATTAGCTCGTGTTCGTGATCATCTAACTGACGATCAATTTCTAAATACATGGGTGTAATACTGCTTGCTGGCGCTTTGGGATCTGGCCGTGCAACGCTAGTAATTTTTCCGCTTTTATTGCGCTTGATATCTAAAGGAACATGAATGTGCAATTGTATATTAATACCCATTCGATTGAGTTCCATTCGCACCGAATCAACAAGAAATGGCATGTCTTTGTGCACCAGTTCTATTACCGAGTGACTACACCAGTTTATATCATCACCGGGAGAGTAAACTCGCACATGACATTCGCCTTCACTTTTTTGCATATAGCCCCAAAGGCTTTCAATTGAGCTAAAAAGCGCTTCTGCGGATTTTGATTCTATTTCGACACTGGCTATTCCTGAACAAAAATGGTGGGCAAAGTCAGTAACTAATTTAGCTTGCGGCTTACTAAATTTAGACTCAATTAAATGGACAACATCTTTAAACAGTTTTGATTGATGTATTTTATGGTCGAAAGACATAATATTTCCTTTAAAGGCAACTAGCTAAAAGGCGATTCAAGTGACGAATTATTGCCATTTTGTTCGGTAAAAGTTGAATTAAGTGTGGTAGAAAAAACACAAGATTGCCAACAAAAAGCCTGCAGATAATGATTTAAATCTAGATTTAAAGAATTAAAGGTCATTTTTTTAGTCATTGGCCAGTTTTTGGCAATTTGGTTGAATAAAAGAACTGCGCCAATTGTAGGCGAAAGAATTTCAGGAAGCACGCACTAAATGCATAAAAAACGCTTTTTTTTATGCATTGCGTAAAAATTATGGGTAAAGCAGCGACGCTACGGTTTATTAACTTTAGCGTCGGTACAAGAAGGCGGCTAATGCGGGTAATAAAATCACCGCACCCAGCATATTAAATAGGAACATAAAGGTTAAAAGAATTCCCATATCAGCCTGGAACTGAAGCGCAGACATCAACCAAGTACTCACACCAATCGCTAATGTGATACCAGTAAAAAAGACCGCATTACCGGTTAAATTGAGCGTTTTTAGAAAAGCCTCTGAAATAGATTCCCCCGCTCTAATAAACACAATCATGCGAGAGAAAATATAAATACCATAGTCAACCCCTATGCCAACTCCTAAGGCGACCACGGGCAAAGTCGCTACCGTTAATCCGATGTCGAGTATGGTCATTAAGGCTTGTGCCATTACAGAAACAATTGCGAGCGGAATAACAATACATAATGTTGAGCGAATTGAACGAAAGCTCACCAAGCAAAGTAAAATCACAGCCGCATACACCCAAATAAGCATCGGGATTTGTGCTTCTGATACAGCTTCATTAGTGGCAGCCATAACGCCTACAGGGCCGGTAGCTAAGCGGAATTTTATATTTTCGAACTGATGTTTTTCTGTATAAGCCTTGGCAGCGTCTACCACTTCTTGAATAGTTTCTGCTTTATGGTCTTTGGTAAAAATAAGAATTGGAATAACGCTACAGTTACTATTAAATAACCCGCTACTCGTTTCTAAATACCTTATCGACTGAACTAAAGTAGCTTGCTCTTGCGGCAGTATTCGCCATTGCAACGCACCTTCATAAAAGCCGGCGTTCAATATTTTTGCGACCGAAGGTAAACTGATTGCAGATTGCACACTCGGCAAGTTTTCAATGTGCCATTGAAACTTGTCAATCTCATTCATAATTGAGTACTGAGTACATCCATCGGGGATAGTTTCCGCGATAATCGAAATCATGTCTGTCCCAATGGAGAAGTTGTCGGTTACAAATTTGGTATCTTTGTTATAAACAGAGTCTTGTTTTAGCGCGGGTGCACCAGCGTGCAAATCACCTACTTTCATGTTACGCGCAAACATTAACGATACGACAACAATTATACCCGCAACAATTAAAGTTTTGGTTGCGGTTCTGGGGTTAGCAAAGCCAGAAAAGAATCGCCAAAGAACCGCTTGACGCTGACTAGACTGTTCAACTTTAGTGGCAAAGTTATCTGGAAATTTCGCAAAAGAAAGCAGCACAGGTAATAAGACTAAGTTAGTTAATATTATCACCGCGACACCTAAACTTGCGGTTATTGCGAGTTCTTTAATGATATCGATCTTAATAAATAGTAATGTTAAAAAGCCTATAGTGTCACTCAATAAGGCGATCATACCCGGAACAAATAGGCGGCAACAAGCGGCATAAGCAGCGCTTTTAGGGGTGCTTCCGGCAGCGACGTTTTTACCCACCGCATTAATCATTTGAACCCCGTGACTCACTCCAATCGCAAACACCAAGAAGGGCACCAGAATTGACATAGGATCGATGCCAAAGCCAAATAATGTCAACAGTCCAAGTTGCCATACAACCGCAATTACCGAGCAAGCTAACGGCAAAACGGTTAAGCTGACTGAATTAGAATATAAAAACACCAATATCGCAGTAATGACTAAAGCCACGCCAAAAAATGCCACCACTTGCTTGGCGCCATTACTTACATCACCAATCATTTTAGAAAAGCCGATAATATGAACTTTAATTTGCGGATTAGAAGACTCTATAGTTGATCTAATTTGTTCAAGCTGGTCCGCTACGGCAACTAAGTCAGTTTTTTGTTTGGTTTTGGGGTTAATTGACAATAGCTGAGCACTAACCATGGCCGAAGCAAAATTATTGGCGACTAAACGCCCCACTAAACCAGCTTTTAAAACATTGCTTTTTACCAACTGAAGCTGCTTTTCAGATCCGTCGAAACTCGCGGGAATTACCGGTCCGCCAACCATGCCATCTTCTACCGCTTCAACAAAGCGTGTGTTAGGGGTAAACAACGAACTCATTAATGGTTCAGAAATACTATCAATTGAGGCAACTAAATCAGTAGCTTCACTTAAAGAGTTAAAAAACGTAGGATTAAAAATGTCGCCACTGGTATCTTCAAGTACAACCAGCACTCGGTTTGCTCCACCAAAGTGCTCTTGGTGCTCAATATAAGTTTGCATATACTCATGCTGAAGCGGAATGTTTTTCTCAAAACTAGCATCAACCTTGAGTTGCGAGGCAAATCCAAGCATACCAATGGTGATTAAACCAAAACACCATAAAATAACTTTTCTATAGCTAAAAATAGTTTTGTCAATTAAAGCTTCAAAATTGAACCGACTCATCAATTATGTTCCAGAAATCTATTGTTCATTAAAATTAGTTTTTAACACGCCTTTTATACCAACAAGTAGCACAGTATCTTGGTCTAGTGCTATAGCATTAGCCAAATGCACTCTATCACTCCGCTGTGAAAGCTTAAAGCTATCTCCGTTGTCATCACTAATCAGCTGCGCTCCATCTGTGCCAACGATTAATAACCTTCCGTCGGCTAGCTTAGTCGACTCTTGCAGAACAGCGATAGTATTGGTCTCAATTTGATTCCAACTTTCCCCTAAATTAACCGATTTAAAAACATGTCCGCGTAAGCCCATAATAACTAATGTTTGCTCATTTAGCGCCTGAACATTAAAAAACGAACCGTCGTAAGGGCTATCTAATTTTCGCCAATTTTGCCCCAGGTCGCTCGAAATTGCTAAAAAGCCCAGTTCTCCGGCCATGACCAAGGTTTCACCATCATCTAAAGCGGCAACCGAGTAAAAGTGGGGAAACCCAATTTCTTCATCTTCAAGAGTTGCTTGATAAACAGGCTCCCAAGTGACTCCGCCATTTTCGGTTTGCATATATAAGCCATAGGCGCCTATGGCAATACCCTGTTGCTTGTTTTTAAACCAAATATCGAAAAATGCTGGCTGGTCTAAATTTTTACTCGCATGTTGCAAAGTCCAAGTTTCTCCAGCGTCATTGGTAAACAAAATATTTTGTTCGTGACCGACAGCCCAACCTGTTTGCCCGTCGAGGAAAAATAGTTTGGTCAACAGCGCCTCAGTAGGTACCAGTTTCTGCGACCAGCTTTCACCTAAGTCATCTGAAACAATAATATGGCCTCGCTCACCAACAGCAACCAAGCGTTTATTAGCCACTTGCTTTATGTCCATTAATAAACGTTCAGGTGCTTTTACTGCACGCGTGTTCAAAGTTACTTCTGCAGTTGCCCCAACGCTAAATAACATGAAAGCGCTGAAGATAGTAACTACAGTAATTTTTAAACCCAAAAATTTCATGAACTGATTAACCATCCATCGATTAGATTGTCGTTAAAATTTACGCTTAACTATTCGTTTTAAGTAAGTGTAGGGACAATTTGAATATAAATCACGAAAAAAGGTCGGCAATAAACCGACCTTTTCTTGTTTGGAGCCTTTTTCACTAAAAAAAATGACTTATTTTTTACCCGCTCTGCGCAGTGCAGCTGGAGTAAAGTCATTTTTGTCTCTTTTAGCAGAGAAGTCATACATTTCGTCTTCATTATCTAAGCCTAATGCCAAATAACGGCCGGACTTAAGATCGTGGAAAACCTCCAATGTAGACCATAATGTAGGCACTTCGTAATAATTGACCGCGTGAGACATTCCAACGCGCCACAGTTGATCTTGCGTGTCATAAATGTCAGTTATAGCAACTTGCCAGCTGTCTTCATCGATAAAGAAAACACGCTTTTTGTACTGGTGGCGAGTATCATCTTTTAAGTCAGCTTCTACAACCCAAACTCTATGAAGTTCATAGCGCACTAGATCTTGGTTAATATGCCCTGCACGAACAATGTCTTCGTATTTGACACTATCAGAATGTAACTTGTAGGTGTTATAGGGAATATATAGCTCTTTTTTGCCGACTAACTTCCAGTTATAACGGTTTGGTGCACCATTAAACATGTCAAAATCATCTGTCGTTCTAAGCCCATCTGCCGCTGTTCCTGGTGCGTCATAAGCAACATTAGGAGCTCGTCTAACTCGACGTTGACCAGTGTTGTATGTCCATGCTTGACGAGGCTTTTTAATTTGATCAAGCGTTTCATGAACCAACAGAGCGGTACCAGCTAATCTGGCTGGCGAAGTTACCCATTGCTTAAAGTAAAACAACATGTTGGTCTCTTCTAAATCTTCTGGCTTAGTCCCTTTCTTTGTATAGTGTTGATCGAGTTCGTCCTGGAACTTAACTAATGTGTAGCTTCCGTCTCTAAGCGGAGTAACTTGACCGGTATTACGGGTTACCGTTTCACCGCGATAGCGTACGATATGATTCCAAATAACTTCTAAACCCGATTTAGGAATAGGAAAAGGAAAGCCAACTGCAGCTTTACTTAAACCATTTCCACCTTCAACTAACTCCGCGCGCAATGAGTTTGCCTTGGTTTCATCGTAGACATGCTGCGGATAAGAAGCACTTCGACGAGTGAGATAAACATCCATTTTAAAAGTATCTGGATAAGCTTCAAATAATGCGATTTGACCAGGCGTTAAGTTATCTTTGTACTGCTCCATGTTGGCTTTAGTAATAGTAAACTTTACTTTATCACCAGCATAGGGATCAGGATGAAAGTCACCAGGCTTGTAACCCGCAGGTAATTGCGTAATACCGCCATTCCACTCAGGAATTGTGCCCGCGGCATTGCCGCTTTTCTCAGATCCCATTGGGGTGAGAGTGGTGCCCAATTTTGCTGCTTCTTCAGCAGAAACTTTTGCCATACATGCGCCAGAGGTTAATCCATAGCAAACCGCAGCGGCAATTATCGTTGTTGTAAACTTCTTACTTTTTAACATGTGTACATGTCCTTCTTAAAATGAATAACTGATGTTAGCCGCTAGAAAATCTCTATCGCCCATAAGGTTCGCTGTGCCTGCGCCGAAGAATGCAGAGTAACCAATATCTGCTTTCCATTTTGCCTGTAAATCAAAGCCAACACCTAAAGTTACAGCTTTACGATCTTCAACAAAATTGCTAATTGGCCCAGGTGTGGTACCGCTTACATCATGTTGGTAAACTATTCGGGGAGCAACATTCCATCCATAAAAGACATCGGTATAATCCCATTTACTAACTATTCGATATCCCCATGAAAAGTCGTCAGCAAAATTATTAGTTTCTACGCCTTCGCACTCCACGGGAACACCGCCGATACTGCAAGGTGAAGTGGGGTCAACAAAACCCAATCCGCGGCCAGCTCTATCAGGATTACCACTACGATTGGTACCTGGCGCGTTAAATCTTAGTTCAGATTGTTCTGGCATATCCATAATTTGGTTTGCGCCAATTTCAGCTAGTAATACCCACTGATCTGCGCCAAAAGTTGGCCCCATAAACTTTGTAAAGGTCGCTTGATACTGTACCGTATCAAATAAGCGATACCCAGAAATCTCGTCTCCTGGGGATGCGCCTCCTGGAATTTGTGAAGTTCCGCTTGGAATAGACCCTACAGGTTCTAAAGTAGCAAATAGTAGCTCAACATCGTCTATTTGGAGTGGCTCATCTTGACGGTAAGTCATTTCACCTGCGATAGAAATACCGCTATCAGTTGAAGTGTTAAAACTGAAACCGTACATTTGAATATTTTCTAGATACTCAAAAAAGCCCGTAACTTCAGTGCCGTTATGTGCATTTGCAGAAATAATAGGTCTTTTATTATGGTAGTTAACATAGTAAAAACCAAATTCAGTGTAATTTAAGTCTTCCGCTAGCCACGCTAACTTTACACCAAATTGACCGTCATCTTTAGCGTCTTTGTCATCTAAACGACGTGCAATAGTGCCTGGAGTGCCCTCGCCATATTGCGAAAATCCTAAATGGATGTCTGTGCCTGATTCACCGGTAAAATCTTGAGTAGCAAAATAGGTGCCGGGCTCGTCAGTTCTGAATTTTTCCCACTCAAACTGTACGAAAGCCTCTAAACTAAGGGTAGAAGTGAGATCTAAAGACGACCACAATGTATTGACAGGTAATAGTGCTTCTTTTAACTCAGAACCAGGTACTCGCAAAGCCGTTACATCCACCGCATTGATTTCTGATAAGCCATGCTGAATAAACGTGCTTTCACCCCAACTTATAACCTGTCGTCCGGCACGCGCTTGAAGCACACCGTCGCCAAAATCGAAAGTTTTATAAACATAAGCGTCTAACAAACGCATATCTTTACCTTGTTCGTCTAAGGCGGCATCAGAAATTGGTTTAGGACGTCTCCATGGATCTTGATTGAGTTCAACATCATAAAAAGCTGAACCACGCACAAAAAAACCAAAACCGCTGTCGTGTTCCATACCAAGCTCTGTAGTCACTTTAAACACTCGCGAGAACATTTGTCCTTTGTCGAAGTTTAAATTGCCATCGTCGCCATTGTTACTCCAAGCGCCGCGCGTCAGCTCTTGATTAGACCCTGGAATTGCCGATAACTCGCCAGGTCCTAAACCTAATAAGTTGGCATGACCAATTCTTTTCTCATCGCGATCTTCGGCACGCCAGCTCATACCTGCTGACACAGTAGTGTCCCACGAGCCGCTCCAAGTTTCAGTATTAAGCTCAATTGCCTGGACGCTTGTGACGGCAGACAAAGCTAGCGAAACTGCCACAACAGCTTTAGAGATATTAAGTTGGCAGTTTTTATTTAGCCCTTTTGTTATCATTTTATTACCTTCCCCATTGAAGAGCGGATTATGTAAATAGTTGTAGCTTAAACGACCAGTAGTGACGACTACTTTATACGTTATAGCCTTTCTTAAAGTTTAGTAAAATTTAACTTTGAGCAAAAGCCCATAAAAACCTATTATGGAAAATCATCCGACCAGTTTAAAGCTTTTTTTAATATTTTTTTTAATCTTTAAATTCAAACACTTACAAGACAGCAAAGTTGCTGCATTGCGTCAAAACTATGTTAATTTTACCAATTCGATCACTTTCCCCAAATTACTGTATCTTAGGCAAAAGTATCCGCAAATACCTAATTTAGTCACGTAAGGTTGCAACAAGTTTGCCGGGAAACGGACTTTTTTCCCATCGTCACTGACAACCAATACACTATGCACTTGGCCTCGGTAATACTTTAAGTACTCTTGTGCGGAGATATTTAACCTAAATCTTACTTCATTAACGCCTTGATTTTGCATATTTTAAATTTTCAAGCTGATCCCTAATACGGTCAATATTTCTATTATAATGCTCTACCTTTAATATTAGGTCTTCTTTATCTTCGATTAAGCGTTTATTTTCTCTCAGTAGCGCTCTTTTTTCCGAGCGAGAAATTTTCGCTTCAATCACTCGTTCTTCATTGGTTTCTATTTGTGACTCTATTAAGCTGATTTCATCTTCTACTTGATGTCTTTTACTTTCCCAAGATTTAATTTTTAAAGAAAGCTTATATACGGCTTTTCCTCCAACCACGCCTTTATTAAATTCAGCGGCTAATTGCCCTTTACAAACGCCGTTATGACGTCCGCCAGACTCTCCCACACGGAATCCATTGTGATAATTACAATACTCTTTAACTCCTTGTGTGTGGCCTTTTAAGTAGGCCTCTAAATTTGGCACCACTGAATACTCAGCACAAGCTTCACGATGTTGACTAATATAAGACGGTAGACGACCTTTAGCCCCATCAGCCATTCCAATAATATTCCAGTTTGCGTTTAAGCATTCGTCTTGGCTCAACGTCGCACAGCCACTTAAAACGCTGATAAAAATTACAGGTACCAAAAACCTTAGATATAAATTAGAACTCAAATGACATCCCCTAAATTAAGTAACAAACAGCACATCAAAATACACTATTTAAATTAAGACTACTAGCCGCTACGTTAAACTTGAAATTTGTAAACCTGTTAATCTTTCCGATTTAGTTCTTGAGCCAAGCATAGCCTAAGCCAGATGAACTCAATATTAACGATTAACTTAGGTCACTCAATTGCGAAGCTAGTATTTTTGCCTTTTGTTTAGTTCGTATTCCAGAAATTAAAGGAAACCATACCGCTAAAAGCGCAAAAGCAAAACCGCTCAACGGCACTAATTGCGCAGGCATGAAAAGCGCTAATATAATACAAAGCACACCACTAGCAGCGGCTCCACTCCACCCCAAAATAAAACTAGAACATTCAAAAGTCTCGTTAAAATTTAGCACAAGTTGCTCTTTAAGGTTCAACGCGTAGCGGTACATTTGCACAAATACCAAACAAATTGCAGAGAAACCGACGCCTAAAAATATAAACATAGTGCGCAATTCGTCTAAAGAGTTAATTTTAAAGCTTGAGGGTAAATACCCGTTAGTTAACCAAGCAAACATACCCGCAGCCATGGTTCGCATGGGATAAACATAGATTAATACTAGAATTAAAAGTGCGGTGCTAAGCACTACAACATAAGTTGTGTCTAGCCCAAATCGCCTACTCCATATATTATGAGTATGCCAAACCCACACTAATTGCACCACAGCAAAAATAAAAGCGGGAATTGTTTTAATCGCTAGAATCATTTCGTCAAACGATTGAGGAATCGCATCAAAAGAAATAACAAGCATTGTGACTGCAAATGCAAAAGCAGCATCAATAAAAGCTTCCAGCCGAGTTGTTTGAATCCCCCGCATTCGAAACCCTTTTTCACTTGGACACTCATTTAGAAATTTTTGAGTTAACAAAGCCATTAAAATTCCCTTAATATTTGGATCAATCATTTAATTAAGGAATATATATACCATAAATTTTAGGTATTTAAATCTAGCTTCTCACAACTAACTTAAGCAATAACGACTTAAAATACTCAAGCTGAGAGCTTAGCGATTCAATTCGCAGCACAAGTAACACTTAGTAAAATATTTATTGCAGACATAAAAAAACCGAGCAAGCTCGGTTTTTTTATTTGAAATGGCGCGCATGGAAGGAGTCGAACCTCCGACCGCCTGGTTCGTAGCCAGGTACTCTATCCAGCTGAGCTACATGCGCGTAAGGTATCTAACGTTGCCGTTAGAAGGTGCGGCATTATCCTTGTGTGATAGGTTAAAGTCAATACTAATTAAAACTAATTTTAAACTTTAACGACTAAGCCGCTATCCCACAAAACTTCATTTATTCCTTAAACAACAATTAATGGCGGAGAGAGAGGGATTCGAACCCTCGATGGGCTATAAAACCCATACTCCCTTAGCAGGGGAGCGCCTTCAGCCGCTCGGCCATCTCTCCAGGTATTAATTATTTGCTGATGTTTTGCGGGGGAGAATACTACCTGATTAAAACTAAAAATCAATCACTTTTTTGTATTTAAATCAGATTCTCTAAATAGAAGACTAAATCGTGAAAACTACTCGTCCGAAGACATCTCTTTTTCACGTTGAATTCGCATATAGATTTCTTCTCTGTGTACAGAAACTTCTTTGGGCGCATTAACGCCAATTCGTACTTGATTACCTTTAACGCCTAAAACCGTTACCGTAACCTCATCACCGATCATTAGTGTTTCGCCAACACGACGAGTTAAAATTAACATTGCCAATCTCCTCAAAAATTTGGCTGTATTTAAATACGCGTCCTACTTTTTATCTTCCCTTCCTAAGGGAGGCAATTATAACAATAGACTATTTCATAGTCACTGTATTAATTTTTAATTTCAGCACGTATTGTTCCTACTTAATATAATAGCAGTATTATTGCGCTTCGACCCAACTTTTAACCGCTTGTATTGCTTCACCTATAGCAGCTACGTTGGTTCCACCGCCTTGCGCCATATCGGGACGCCCGCCGCCTTTACCATCAACAATAGCGGCTAACTCGCGCATTAAGTTACCTGCGTGATATTGTTTACATAAATCTTTAGTCACGGCAGTAATTAATGTCACCTTATCATCATTAGCTGTCGCTAATGCGATAATGCCCGAACCAATTTTATCTTTTAGTTGATCAGACAAGGTTCGTAAGCCTTTATTATCAACCCCTTCGACTTTAACTGCTAACACCTTTACACCGTTAATTTCCTGCGCTTGAGATAATAAGTCCGACCCTTGTGAAGATGAAAGTTTTGATTTTAACTTGTCTATTTCTCTGTCTTGCTGCTTTGACTTAACCACTAATTGTTCTACTTTTTCGCTTAGTGACAAACGGTCGGTCTTTAAAGAGGACGCTAATTGATTAATTAACCAGCCTTGCTTTTGAGTATATTCAATGGCACTTGCCCCTGTTATCGCTTCTATTCGCCTTACGCCCGAGGCTATACCTTGCTCACTAACCACTTTAAATGCACCAATATCACCAGTACGCTTCACATGTGTACCACCGCAAAGTTCAACCGAGAATTCAGACATTTTTAAAACACGCACTTCGCTGCCATATTTTTCACCAAACAACATCATTGCACCAATTTGCTTGGCATCTTCAATGGAGGTGAGTTTAGTTTCTACCGGGTGGTTCTCGCGTATCTTTAAATTCACTAATTGTTCGATTTTAAATATTTCTTCTTGCGAAACAGATCCAGGGTGAGAGAAGTCAAATCTCAATCGCTCACTATCAACTAATGAGCCTTTTTGCTGAACGTGCTCGCCTAGTATTTTTCTTAAAGCCGCATGTAATAAGTGAGTTGCTGAGTGATTTAGCGCGGTTTCTTCACGATTCTTTTGATCAATTTCGGCAGTGGCTTTAGCACCGACTTTTACAGTGCCACTTCTAACAATGCCTTTATGCAAAAATGCTTCGTTTACTTTAATCGTGTCTTGTACTTCAAACTCAAAGTCGTCTGCATAAATGCGTCCCCTGTCGCCAGCTTGGCCACCAGACTCTGCATAAAAAGGCGAATGTAATATAACCAACGCAGCTTCCGTACCCGCAGTAATTGCATCGACTTTTCCGCCATCTATAACAATTTCACTTACTTGGGAGTTTGCACTTGAATCTGTGTAGCCGGTAAACTGTGTTTCACTTTTTAAGTCTAAATTGTCGTTATAGTCGTTACCAAATTGGCTACCTTGACGCGCTCTTTCGCGCTGCTCTTGCATACAAGACTCAAATCCTTCCATATCCACTGACAAACCTTTCTCCCTTGCTATATCAGCGGTTAAATCAACCGGAAAACCATAAGTATCATACAACTTAAATAAGGTTTCTCCCTGAATTTGTTGATTTTGCAAATCGGCGATATCTTGCTCAAGAATTTTCATACCTTGTTCTAAAGTACGCGCAAATTGTTGCTCTTCTTGTAATAAAATATCCATTATTTGCTGTTGTTGCTTCTTAAGATCAGGGTACGCCTGTCCCATTTGAGCCACTAACCCTGGTACTAGTTGATGAAAAAAGTGACTAGGGGCATTTAATTTATTTCCATGACGAATCGCGCGACGAATAATTCGACGTAACACATAGCCACGACCTTCATTACCGGGTATGACACCATCTAAAATCATAAACGAACAAGAACGTATATGGTCAGCAACCACTCTAAGCGACTGATTAGTATGATCTTTCACACCAATAACTTTGGCAATAAACTGTATTAAGTTAGCAAATAAGTCTATTTCATAGTTATTGTGTACGTGTTGCATTACTGCACTGATTCGCTCTAACCCCATGCCAGTATCTACCGACGGTTTTGGTAAAGGCTTCATACTGCCGTCTTTACTACGATTAAACTGCATAAAAACTAGGTTCCATATTTCTATGTAGCGATCACCATCTTCTTCTGGTGTGCCAGGAGGACCTCCTTCAACACCTTCACCATGGTCGTAAAAGATTTCGCTACAAGGACCACACGGACCAGTGTCACCCATCGACCAAAAATTGTCTTTATCACCTAATCTCGAAAAGCGGTTTTTATCTATGCCTATGTCGTTAAACCAAATATCTTCAGACTCTTTATCGTCTTTGTGGACAGTCACCCACAGTTTTTCGGCGGGCAGTTTAAGTTCTTGGGTTAAAAAGTCCCATGCAAATTGCATGGCTTCTTTTTTAAAATAATCACCAAAGCTAAAGTTGCCCAACATTTCAAAAAAGGTGTGATGGCGGGCGGTATAACCGACGTTTTCAAGGTCATTATGCTTACCGCCAGCTCGCACACACTTTTGCGAACTTGTGGCTCTGCTATAGCCTCTATCTTCTGTTCCAAGGAAACACTCTTTAAAAGGAACCATTCCTGCATTGGTAAACAACAGAGTAGGATCATTCCCCGGCACTAATGGGCTAGAATCAACGCGCTGATGCCCTTTGCTTTCAAAATAAGTTAAAAAGGCTTCGCGAATTTCGTTACTCGTCATGCTCACCTGATGTTTCTCCCAAAACTATAAATTTATTCATTGATGCGCGAATTTGCTGTGAGTCGAACCCGCGATACTGTAAAAATCTTTGTAATTGTCGATATTGCTTTAAATTCTGTTTAATCGGTGTAATGGCGACTTCAGCGTGTTGCGCTGACAACTCTTCAAAGTTTGCCGCCAAACTAGTTGTAACCATGGACCGTGTTTTTTTTATCAATACAGAGTCGCACAAGGCTTGCCAATCAACTTGTGCCTGTTGCATTGCTTGTTGGGCAAGCTTAGCATCAACTTGCTTTTGAGTAAGCTCATGGTTAATTCGCTGCTTACCGATGCCTCTGGCCGACTTAAACCGAATATAAGATTCGCAATAGCGAGACTCGTTTAACCAATTGTTAAGCTTCAAATACTCTAAGCATTCAGTAACTACACATGCATCAAAGCCCTTGCTCTGTAATTTTAGTGCTATTTCCTTGTTAGCATATTCTCGAACACCTAGTAATCGGCACGCATATTTGATTGCACGATTAAGCTGTTTGTTACTCTTTTTAGGTTGTTCGTCTTGGTTTAACATTTGAGTCTAAGCCATATTTCAAGCGCATAACCAATATCGCCCAAATTTTAAGTGAACGATATACAATCATCTAGTGGATTACAATAGAGAAAAGCCCTGCTTTGTACCATTAATAGGATAATCCCGCGGAATAAGCGAATCTATTAAACAATAAATGCGTTTTAACAATACGCAGGCTTTAGTTAGTTAATCTGTCAGCCTTTTATCCTATCAATTTACATTAACGTGGTGGAAACGCACTGAGCATTTCACTGGCGTTGTTTAGTTCAATTGTCATACGCTCTTCAGGTGTTCTATTGTTATAAATACCAAGCGGACTAGCAACACTACCTCGCCAAATAACTTGCTGTTTCTTAGGGTCAACAATGTCGAGTACTAAAGTACTTATTTTACGCTCAGTAACCACAGTAGTGGAGTTGCGTGGCCACCCTATAAAGCCGGGATGCATAGTATTAGGATAAATATAAGGATGGTAACCCCAAGTAGAATAAAAGCGATCTACATCAACCTTTTTATCTGTTACCACATGCGTTTTTAAAAGAAAATCAGCTTGTTGCACAGTTGCAGCCTTGCTAAACCCTTTTCTATTCAGAATAGTTTCAATGGCATTGATTTGTCTTTTTTGATCTAAAGTTAAAACTTTCTCAGCTTGCTCACTTTTGACCCATGCGTATTTTTTTAGCTGCGAAAAATTATAGTTCACATCGTAATCGTAAGTTACCGGAGGCTTAGACGCACAGCCAACCAGCACGGATAGTACCCCGACCAGCAAAATGCCGAATTTGATTGTTTGTAACATAACTGTTTAGCCCACCTTAACAATTGAGTAATTGATTAAATAAGACAATACTCTTTTCAAAGTTTGCCTTGCGCTTAGTATAACACTAGCTTTCAAAAATAGAATATCAGTGCGCAGTTTATACTAGTAGGCGCAAATTAAGCTGTTACAAGTAGATCACAATTAGACTGGCTAGATACTCATCGTATTCAAATGCAGTACACATTCGAAATAAGAGTATTTAAAGAGAGACATAAAAAATGGCCACTAAAGTAACAACCTTAGTGACCATTGCAATTAAAACGACTTAAAATCAGTCTTTAACTGGTTCTGCAGGAGCTTCCGCAGTTTTGGCTTGCGGGAGCAGCTTAGCTCTAATTTGCGATTCAATTTCTTCCGCGATTTCTGGGTTTTCTTTAAGGAAATCAGTCACTTTAGCTTTACCTTGGCCAATGCGGTCACCGTTATAGCTATACCAAGCACCCGCTTTGTCTACAAGACCTTCTTTTACGCCTATATCAACCACTTCACCCAATCGAGAGGTTCCCTGACCATAAAGAATTTGAAACTCTGTTTGCTTGAATGGCGGCGCCACTTTATTTTTAACCACTTTTACTCGAGTTTCGTTACCAATAACTTCGTCACCTTGTTTAACCGCGCCAATTCGACGAATATCAAGGCGAACAGAAGCGTAAAACTTAAGCGCGTTACCACCGGTTGTCGTTTCGGGGTTTCCAAACATTACCCCAATTTTCATACGAATTTGGTTAATAAAAATGACGGTACAGTTGGTACGTTTAATGTTTGCTGTTAGCTTTCTTAATGCTTGTGACATCAGTCGAGCTTGCAATCCCATATGAGAATCGCCCATATCACCTTCGATTTCAGCCTTTGGAGTTAAAGCCGCCACCGAGTCGATAATAACCAAGTCAACGCCGCCAGAGCGAACTAACATATCGCAGATTTCAAGGGCTTGCTCTCCAGTATCAGGTTGTGAAACGAGTAGCTCATTTAAGTTGACTCCTAGCGCTTCGGCATACTCTGGATCAAGTGCGTGTTCAGCGTCAACAAATGCAGCAGTACCACCCGCTTTCTGACATTCCGCAATTGCCTGTAGGGTTAAGGTTGTTTTGCCTGAAGATTCTGGTCCATAAATTTCAACAACTCTGCCTTTTGGAAAACCGCCAATGCCTAAAGCAATATCAAGCCCCAAAGACCCTGAAGAAATGGTACCAATTTTCTGCGCTTCCGCTTCTCCAAGACGCATTACTGAGCCTTTACCGAATTGTCGTTCTATTTGTCCTAATGCGGCATTTAACGCCTGTTTACGATTATCGTCCATTTTACTCTCCACAAAATTTGTTATCTAAATTAGGTTACAACTTAAACCGCCGATCCGTTTGCGACTATAGCTGCTTAAAACTCAGTTACGCCTGTCAGTTGCGTCAGCCTATTCTAGAGCGTAAAGAATCACCCCAAAAAACAAACACCACCCAAGCAACAGGCACTTATACTACACCTACTTATACCAGTAGGCAAATGTTAATTTTTTATTACCTTAATGGCTTAAGCGCCATCATAGTTTTTTTAGCTTGGCCTGGCTATGCTAGTTAAATAAATGCGTCGCTTTTTCAAGCATACTACTTAACAGCAAAGTGATTTTACTCTAGGGTTTGTTTTAGCCAGTCTCTAGCTTGATACCAGGCATAGCTCGCTTGCGCAGCCATAGGTCCAAATACTCCACCGTTCCAGGGTAGTCCCCAAGGCTTAAATTGTTGAATAGCGCTATTATCGCCGCATATAGCGCTAGCCAAAATTTCACCCGCTGCAGTGGTTGGTGCGACACCATGGCCCCCAAAGCCAATGCCATACCAAACATTCGAATCTACTTGGCCTATTTGGGCCATTTGATGACGAGAATATGCCATCCAACCGTCCCATGCATAGTCAACTTTAAAGTCACCTAAGTCTGGAAAAACCTTGTAAACATCATTTTTTAAATCTTGCTCTAAATCTTTAGGCCGTTTCGTGTTAGCGCTAATCCTACCGCCCCACAGCAAGCGCGAGTCTGGTAATGGGCGGTAATAATCAAACGCAAATCGTGTGTCATAGACCGCAGCTTTGGTTTTAAGCACGGATTCTAACCGATCAGCTAATGGCTCTGTGGCCATGACATAGGTTGCAATAGGTAAAATTGAGGATGCAACCTTTGGATAAAGGTTTTCAATATAGCCACCAGCGGCAATGACCAAATGTTCGCAGTGAATCTCCCCTGACTCAGTCTCTACCACGCTGCCACTACTGACCTTTTTAACTCGCTTTGCCGGCGTTGCTTCATATAGCTGGGCACCAGATTGAATAATTTTATGGGCAATTCCGTTAGCGTAATTTAAGGGATGAAAGTGCATCGCATTTTTTTCAAATAAACCACCGTGATAGCGCTTACTCATTATTTGCTTACTTAGCTGCTCTGGGGTTAAGTATTTCCATTCTACCTGCAACATTTTACGCATAAAGGCTTGTTCTTCGAGCAATAGGCTTTGATCTTTAAACCAATTGGCCCAAATCACCCCTTCATCAACTAAGTCACAATGAATTTGATAACGATTAATCCGCTGCCTTATTAAGTCTACCGCCTGAGTCGTAAATTGATAAAGCGCCTTGGCTTTTTCTTGCCCAACACGCTTAACTAATGCGCGCGGCCCCAGAGAGTAACCGCCAAACACAAAGCCACCATTGCGACCAGACGCTCCCCAGCCCACTTTATTTTTTTCTATGATGACAATATCTTTAACGCCACGCTCTAACAAACTCATTGCAGTCATTAAACCAGCGTAACCGCCACCAATAATACAAACCTTAGTGTGAATTTTAGGCTGAGAAAATGGGCTGAGATTTAAAGCCTGCTTTTGAGTCGCTGCATAGTAACTGTTAACGTGTTCGGTCTGCTTAATTTGAACCGTCATAATGACTTATTGTCCCCTTTTTAGTAAATGCTGAGAGTGTTCCTTACTCTTATTTTGGGTTATTTTACCCGCAATAAACTTACCCTGTATAGCAAATAAGCACTTATTTTTAGGGTTATATTGAGTCTTTTGTTAGTCCAATTAATTACCTAAGTTGCGCGTAGTACAGCAATATCTAAAACGAAGATACCAGTCATTATCGGCTTGGGCTTAGCCTTGATTGTTTCTCGCTACTATTCCAATTAGCTACAATTTCAGTACAATGTGGCAAATACTTAAGTTACGGTAATATTTAATGTCTGTTTCAATAAAAAATGCAGAGCAAATCGCAAAAATGCGGGTCGCTGGTCGGCTTGCTGCAGAAGTGCTAGAAATGATTGGCCCTTACGTTAAAAAAGGGGTTACAACCAATGAACTGAATCAAATATGTCACGACTATATTGTCAATGAGCAACAAGCGATTCCAGCACCGCTCAACTATAACGGTTTTCCTAAATCCATTTGTACCTCGGTAAATCATGTGATTTGTCATGGTATTCCCGCGGATAAGAAGCTCAAAGACGGCGATATTATCAATATTGACGTGACGGTTATAAAAGATGGCTTTCATGGCGATACATCAAAAATGTTTGTTGTAGGTAAACCAAGTGTACTCGCAGAGAAGTTAATAAAAGTTGCCCAAGAGTGCCTGTATATTGGTATTGACATGGTTAAGCCAGGCATAAAGCTTGGTGATATAGGACATGCTATTGAAACTCATGCTCACAAAGCACGCTTTAGCGTTGTGCAAGAGTATTGTGGTCATGGGATTGGTGAAGTGTTTCATGAAGAGCCCCAAGTATTACATTATGGCCGCCCAAACACAGGGGAAACACTGCAAGAAGGCATGACCTTTACTATAGAACCAATGATAAATGCCGGTAAACGGCATTCGCGTCTTCTCAAAGACGACTGGACGGTTGTAACTAAAGACAAAAGCCTATCAGCTCAATGGGAGCACACTTTACTGGTCACTGCTGACGGTGTCGATGTTTTAACCAAAAGACCAGATGAGCCATTCTAAATGGCTCGGTACTCAATTTATTTATGAAATCTAATTCGCGTACGACTTCGGTAAACAAAAAGCTCTCCGCTATACTCGACTTTGAGTCTCAGTCAATTTCAAGAGAAGAGCTTTTAGAAAAGCTCAAGCGCTACTTCCAATTATTAGAAGAGCACCTTAACAGCGAGTTTAAAAAAGGAACCAATGTACGCTCTTTAGTCCACTCTCGCACCCGATACGTTGATAAACTATTAGTTACTTTGTGGCACTACTATGGCATTAATAATCATGCAGCCTTAATCGCCGTAGGAGGTTATGGCCGAGGCGAATTACATCCGCAATCTGATATAGACATGCTAATACTTAGCGAAACGACTCTAGACCCCCACTACCAGCAGCCTTTAGAGTCTATAATTTCATTATTATGGGACTGCCACTTAAAGGTTGGCCAATCGGTTCGCTCGTTCGAGCAATGTATAGACTTGGCCAAGCAAGACCTTACTGTTGCAACCAATATTATGGAAGCGCGCTATTTATGTGGTGACAAAGCCATGTTTAACAAATTAAGAGCCGCTACCTCGCCCAGCCACATATGGCCTGCTCAAGACTTTTATCACGCAAAAATCGCCGAACAAAGAGCACGCTATAAAAAGTTTGACGGCTCGTCTTTCGATCTAGAACCCAATATAAAGTCTAGTCCTGGCGGATTAAGAGACATTCATTTAATTAGTTGGATTGCCCAAAGGACCTATTTCCCTAAATCACTCTACCAGCTAATTAAACAGAACCTCATTTCAAAAAAAGAATACTACACCTTAGTAAAATGTCAGCTGTATATTTGGCGAGTTCGCTATGCATTGCACATTGTTAGCGGAAAACCTGAAGATAGATTACTGTTTGATTACCAAAAAAACACCGCCAAGTTAATGGGGTTTAAAGACAGTAAAAATGCGCTTGGTGTCGAAAAAATGATGAAGCGCTACTATCGATCAGCATTAATTATTAGAAATATTTGTGACATTCTTATTCAAGTTTTAGAAGAAAACCTGCATCGAACCGATCAGCCAGAAATCGTAGCGCCCATTGATGAGCATTTTCAGATCGTCAATCAGCGCATAGATGCTATTGACCCTAAATTATTTGTAAAAAAACCCAGTCAGCTGCTTAAAATATTTCAGTATGTCGCTAAAGATAATGAAATTAAAGGGATAACAGCCTCTACACTAAGAGCAATTAGAGCGGCTAGACATAAAATCACCCCGTCGTTTCGCAACAAAAATAATAACAAACAGTTATTTGTAGAGTTCTGGCATATTTTGCATACTTCGCCGCGCGCAATGTTTCAAATGAAGCGAAGTGGCGTTTTGGCTGACTATTTAAACGCCTTTAAGCAAATCACTGGTCAAATGCAGTATGATATGTTTCACAATTACACGGTGGACGAGCATACTTTATTTTTGTTAAAAAACTTAAGCGAGTTTGCCGATCCTGAGAATAATCAGGCCTTTCCATTATGTAGTGAAATTATGCAACGCCAAAAACATCCAGAAATTATTTTTTTGGCGGGACTATTTCACGATATTGCTAAAGGCAGAGGTGGAGATCATAGTGAACTAGGCGCAATGGAAGCACGCAACTTTTGTATTAGCCATAGCATCGATCCTAAACACACAGCAATAATCGAGTGGCTGGTGGCTAACCACTTAGTTATGTCTATGGTTGCGCAAAAAAGAGATATATCTGACCCTAAAGTGATCAAAAATTTCGCTGAAATAGTTGAAAACCAAATGCGGCTAGAGTTGCTGTATATTCTAACGGTAGCCGATATTAGAGCAACTAGTCATAGCTTATGGAATTCGTGGAAAGACTCGTTACTTAAAAATTTATATTTGAATACGTCGGCTTACTTAAATCAAGACAACTCATCTTCTGCTGAAGTTTGGCAAGTTAACCGAACACAAGCTAAGAAATTATTAAATAAGCAAGGCTTTGACAACAAAAAAATAGATGCTTTATGGCAGTACTTAGATAGCCAATATTTTTCTAAACGCTCAGCGTCAAGTATCGCTTGGCAGTCTAAGCTGATTTTAGAGCAGCAAGGTGAAGATAATAACCGCATTGTTATTGGTATAAAAACAACACCACAAAAAAGTGGTAGTGAAATTTTTGTTTACAGCAAAGACAAAGATCATCTGTTCGCTGCGTTAACAGCCACACTTAGCCAACTGGGTTTAAGTATATTAGCAGCCAATATTTATACCGATCAAAGCGGTCACTGCTACGATAGTTTTTTTGTTTTAGACGAAAAAGGAAACTTGCTAAAAAATTCACAACTTAAGAACACGATTAAGCATGCCATTATTGAAAATATTGGGCAAACCGAAGACATGGAGTTATCGGTTCAAAGGCGAATGCCAAGACAATTAAAATATTTTTCAATCGATACTAAGGTAGAATTTTTCGACGATGAATATACAGGTTTTACTCGCTTAGAACTGACCGCAAGAGATCAACCGGGGCTGTTAGCCGCAGTCGGAAAAGCCTTTGTAAAAGCTAACATTCGCTTACACGAAGCCCGCGTTACCACACTAGGCGAGAAAGTTGAAGACACTTTTATTGTTAGCCAAAAAGATAACACCCCTATTTCTGATCAAAATAGTCGTGAAGAGATAATTCAAGAAATTAAACGTCAATTAGACAAGTAGGATAAAAACATGAAGCAATTAATTGAAACCATTGAAAGCGCTTTTGAAATGCGTGCAACGATTACACCACAAAACGTTGCCCCAGAAGTTGCTTCGGCAGTCGCTCGGACAATAAGCTTACTAGACAGTGGAGAGCTGCGAGTAGCTGAGCCTACCGACAGTGGTTGGCAAGTTAATGAATGGGCAAAAAAAGCAGTTTTACTTTCATTTAGAGTATTAGAAAACCAAAAAATTGACGCTGGACACACTCAGTTTTACGACAAAGTACCGTTAAAATTTGCGCAGACAAGTGAGCAAGAGTTTCAAAAAATGGGCGTTAGGGTCGTTCCTCAAGCGATTGTTCGCAATGGATGCTATGTTGCACCTAATGTAGTTTTAATGCCAAGCTACACCAATATTGGCGCTTATATTGACGAAGGCGCAATGATTGATACTTGGGCAACCGTCGGTTCTTGTGCACAAATTGGTAAAAACGTGCATCTTTCTGGCGGTGTTGGTATTGGCGGTGTGTTAGAACCACTTCAAGCTAACCCAACGATTATAGAAGACGACTGCTTTATTGGCGCGCGCAGCGAAATAGTTGAAGGTGTTATTGTAGAAAAAGGAAGCGTTATTTCAATGGGCGTATTTATTGGCCAAAGTACACGTATTTACAACCGAGAAAGCGGTGAAATTAGCTACGGCCGAGTACCTGCAGGCTCAGTAGTTGTTCCAGGAAGCTTACCCTCAGAAGACGGAAAGTATAGCTTAGCTTGTGCGGTTATAGTAAAACAAGTGGACGAGAAAACTCGCTCTAAAACTTCAGTAAATGAATTACTAAGAAGCATCGACTAAAACGCAAATGTCATCAATGGTTTCATTTGCAAAATGTAGACACACTTAATAAGAGACTTAAACATGCCTCAAGATTTAAAAATGTTTGGTATTAAAAACTGTGATACGGTCAAAAAAGCAAAAAAATGGCTTGAGAGCCATAAAATTGAGTTTGAGTTTTTCGACTTTAAAACCGTTCAACTTACCCCTCAACAAGTCAATATTTGGCTAGAAGAAGTGGGAGCAGAAAAATTAATTAACAAACGAGGAACGACTTGGCGGCAATTAACTGATGCGCAAAAAAACAATCAAGATAATGATTTTTTAGTTCAACTCATTATTGATAAACCAGCATTAATTAAACGCCCTTTAATTTCCTTTAATCATCAATTTGACGTTGGATTTAAAGTGCAAGACTGGGAAGCAAAGTTTTTAGCAAACTAATCAGCCCTCCAAATAGTCAATTTACAAAACACTAGTGAAAATATATGTCAAACAACTTACTCCAAGCCAGCACATTAGAACTGGCCAAAGATCTTATTTCAAGAGAGTCTGTCACGCCTACTGATGCAGGGTGCCAAGATTTAATCGAGCGTTTTCTTAACCTACTTGATTTTAAAGTTGAAAGAATGGACTTTGAAGATACCCAAAACCTTTGGGCTATTCGTCAAGACGCGCAGCCGGTTTTAGTTTTTGCCGGCCACACAGATGTGGTCCCCCCCGGAAACTTAGCCAACTGGATTTCTCCCCCCTTTGAGCCAACCATTAAAGATGGGCAATTATTCGGCCGAGGTGCCGCAGATATGAAAGGCTCTATTGCAGCAATGATGACCGCTACCGCGCGATTTGTAAAAGATTATCCAGAACATAAAGGGGCAATAGCTTTTTTGATTACCAGCGATGAAGAAGGCCCTTTTATTAATGGCACGGTTAAAGTAGTTGAAGCCTTAATGCAACGCCAACAAGCAATTGACTTTGCAATTGTGGGTGAACCATCGTCAACTCAACAACTTGGAGATGTCATTAAAATAGGTCGGCGCGGTTCGCTAACTGGTTGGCTTACGGTAAAAGGCATTCAAGGTCATGTTGCTTACCCTCACCTTGCCGACAATGCATTACATAAAGCCGCTTTATTAATCGATCAGTTGGCGAATATTGAATGGGATAAAGGCAACCAATATTTCCCTCCTACAAGCCTTCAGGTGACTCAAATAAACGCCGGAGAAGCTAGCAATGTGGTACCAGGAGAAGCACACTTGGAGTTTAACCTGCGTTACTCAACCGAACAAACTCAAGTAAAAATACAAAACCAAATTGAAACTTTAGTCAAACAGCACTGTAGCGACTTTGAACTCACTTGGAAGCTCAATGGTGAGCCTTTTATTACTCAATCAACGGAATTAATTCAAGCGGTGTCGCAAGCAGTCGAGTCAGTCTGTGGCATCAACCCTTCAGCAGAAACTAGCGGAGGTACCTCGGATGGACGCTTTATAGCTAAAACCGGAGCTCAAGTGGTCGAAATGGGGCCAATTAATGCCAGCATTCATCAAATCAACGAGAATGTAAATATTGACGACCTGAGTAAATTGAGCGACATTTACTATCTTACTTTAAAGCACCTACTTACCTAAAAGGTTAACAATGCAACTGACTTGGCAGCAATCGATTGGGCTTGAACAGTCTCATTTAGTTGACTTTAAATTGTCAGACAAGGCCGTTGTTCAAGTAAACCCTAACATTGTAACTGACCTGCAAAAGCTAATTAATGCCGCCCAAAAAGATGGTATTGAGATTGCGGTTATTAGCAGCTTTCGCTCCTTTGAACAACAACTTAAAATCTGGAACGAAAAGTGGTTAGGCCATCGCGCAGTGGTTTCACGCCATGGTAGAACTCTGCATATGGATGCGCTTTCGTCGATAGAAAAGTACAAAGCAATCAGTTTATGGTCGGCATTGCCGGGTCTTAGCCGACATCATTGGGGCACAGATTTAGATATTTTTGACCTTAATGCAATAAAAAACGGCCATAAAGTAGAACTGACCCCAGCGGAGTTTGCACCTAATGGGCCATGCGCAAAACTAGAAACTTGGCTACAAGCCAATTTAACTCAGTTTCAATTTTTTAGGCCTTATGCCGAATATAACGGTGGTGTAGCGCAAGAGCCTTGGCATATTTCTCACTTTTCAAGTGAGCAAATTGTGCAAAATTTCGATCATCAAAAATGCAAAAAAGCGCTAATGGAAAGTACCATTCAAAACAGTGAGTTTATTAGTCAGCAATATCAACATTATGTTAACAACTACTTTACCAATATCTCTCCTATAACGGCATAGCAAAGTTTTCATCATTAAATTTTCACCCACAAGTATTCTCATGTAGTCTAGGCTTAAGTACAGCGAAAGCTTGTTAAATTAGCATCCAAGGAGGCCTCAGTTGTCTACTGCCATTATCGTTATTATTTTAGTTTTCGCCTTTATTATTGGCGGCATGATCACTCTACTCAAAACGGCCAACAAATACCGCTTTCCTAAAAACTATGATAAGTCTAAAACAGGCTTCGATGATGAAGAGGATTGGGGTAGTTCAGATGAAGCGGAGCCCAAAACTCGGGAGCGCTCACCGCAAGATAAAGATTAACTTGCTACTGCCAGCTTAAGTGCATTTTGAAAAGCAGATTTGTTGACCGGCTTGTGGATCACCATGAGCATTCCTGCATCTTTAAACTGTTGCTCTGCTTCTACTGAAGTGTTGGCCGTAAGGGCTACTATTGCGGGTTTGTGAGGTAAATTAGCTAAGATATGTTTAGTTGCTTCTAGTCCGTCGATTTCAGGCATTTGAATATCCATAAAGACTAAATCAAACTTGTGCTGGCTGCACATTTCTTGTGCTTCGCGACCATTAGAGGCGGTCAATATTGAGTCTGGAGCAACCCCTAAAGCTTTTAAGTAAGCACAGGCTACTCTTAAGTTGATGTCATTATCGTCAGCGACTAACAATTGCATTATTTTAATTCTACTAAGGTTAAGGATAATACTGTATGCTGCATCCTTACTTGAACACCATTATAATGCCCGATTAATAACGGCTTTTGGCTCCATTCATCTCAATAAGCATAGATCAAAAATACGCAATAAGCATCAAATACTAAAAATTATTATCCATTTTTAGTATATTTTTAGCTTTTTTACGATAACTTTAACGCAAAAATTAACATGTTAACTGACTTCCAGCCTCTTCAATCTCTCAACTTAAAGCGTTTTCCGCCCTCTTCCGATAAATCGCTCAGGGCCTGGAGCGCAGCTGATGAACTCTTACTAGAGCATTTAAAAGAGCTTAAAATTAGCCCTGAAAGCAACATTTTAATCGTTAATGACGCGTTTGGCGCTTTGAGCGTTTCACTCGCTCACTTTAATCCGACAGTTTGGGTAGATTCATTACAGTCTAAAATAGCCATTGAGAACAACTTAAGTCATTTAAACCTTACTAAACAGGTTAATTTTCTGGAGTTTACGCCTAGTTTTAACCCACAGCTACTAATCCAGAATATTGCAACAGCGAAACCTTTCGATTTAGTGGTTATGCAAGTGCCTAAGCACAATAGCCTGCTAACCTACCAGCTTGCTCAATTAAAACAATGGCTTACACCGAATGCTCAAATAATTGCGACGGGTATGACTAAAACGATACATAACAGCAACTTGCAAATTTTTAGCAAAGTCATTGGTACAACGCGAACATCATTAGCCAAAAAGAAAGCAAGGCTAATTTTTTCTAAATACCAAAACCAAGTCAAAACTGAAGTCTATCTTAAAAGTTATCAAACCCATCCAGATAACCTCGAAGTGCTTGGATATCCGGGCGTATTTTCTCGTGCAAAGTTAGATTTAGGTGCGGCGGTGATGCTGAAACACCTGCCGCAACTGACTGCCAATCAAAATGCTTTAGATTTGGGTTGTGGCAATGGTGTACTTGGCGCAACTTTAGCCAAAAGATCACCTAGCGCAAATATTTATTTGGCGGACGAGTCTTTCTTAGCGGTAGCGTCCGCAAAAGCAACCTTTGCGGTTAACAAACTGAGTAATGGACAATTCTTTCATAGTGACGTGTTATCTCAGGTAAACACTCCAAAGCTCGACGTTATTGTATGCAATCCGCCGTTTCATCAACAAAATGTTCAAACTCTGAGTATTGCCCAAAAAATGTTCAAGCAATCTGCAAAAGCGTTAAACAGCACAGGAGAGTTGCGAGTTGTGGCGAATAGACACTTAAAGTACGCAGGTGAACTCAAACGCTTATTTCATCAGGTTAAGCCGATATCTAATGACCCCAAGTTTATCGTGTGGCAGGCATCAGAGCCTCGGCGCTAGAGTTAATCTATGAATTTAATCTCTTAAAACCTGAATTTAAGCTCTTAAACTCTGTTACATAAATCAGCAACAATAAATTACCTTCTACCTCACAAGCCTGTTAAAATGTTCGCCTAAAAAATAGCGTAAAGTTAATTTCAAATCGACTTTATACATAACCTAAAATAGATAATACAAGGACCCAAAAATGCGTGTACAGATGCAATCTGTTTTTTTACTTTGCTTACTTAGTTTGTTCATCGGCGGCTGCTCACCGGCAAAGCTAAACTATCGTATTGATCCAGAAATCGGCAATACCCAAAGCTTACAAAAATTAGCTAAGCTTGTTGCCATTGACGTTACAGACAGCCGCAGCGACGTGCAGCAAAAGTCTAGCGATACAATTATGTATGTACCAGGCCCCGCTAACACGGCAGAAACTTTACGAAATAAACTAATTAACAAGTTCAAAAGTAACCAATTTAAAATTATTAGCAATAAATTGCTCGCCGATCTGGCGATTGAGTTAGAAATAGAAACACTTGAAACCAAAATAGAAAAATCATTTTTTAAGTCAACCGTTCAAGTTACATCGCATTTACGCTTAAAAGCGAACAAACAAAGCAAAAAGTTTGAAAAGCTATTTAAAAATCGTAGTCAACAAGAAATCGCTAACCCAGCCTCTGAGCTTGATGTTACAGGTGCCGTAAACCAATTGCTTAGCGAACAGCTAGCGAGTATTTTAAATGATCCAGGATTATTAGACTTAGCCGCAGCGCAAGACTAACAATCTTAAATAGAGATAATAGAGCAGCGTAGCGTTTAATAGAACGCTACTTTATCCTCTATTTTAAGCCGCTAGTCGAAAGAATTTGTAAATTAGCTTTGTTTTTATCAATTTATAAATTTTTTCTCCCATTTTTTAATCACTTAGTCCATAATTATGGCGTATTCACCTATAAGAGAGAGAACCATGAGAAAGTTACTGAGCGTTTTAGCGATTGCAAGTATTGCATCAATTCCAGTCGCCCAAGCAGATATAGCAGGCTTTGAAGTTGGCGCATATCAATGGAGTACAGACTATGACGGAACAATTTCTTCTGATTCAGGTAATGTTTTAGGCGACGAAATTAACCTAAGAGACGACTTAGGCTACACCGACGATAAAAACAATATCATTTGGGCCTCGTTAGAGCACCCATTGCCATTTATTCCTAACTTTAAATTAGTATCATCAGATATTAATGCTTCTGCTACCAATACGTTAGTTAGAGAAATCCAATTTGCCGGAGAAACCTATAGTGCTAACGCCGATGTAGCAACCACGGTCGACCTAAGCAATATTGAATATACCTTTTATTATGAAATTCTAGACAATTGGGTTAATTTAGATTTAGGTTTAACCTTACGCCAATATGATGGTGAAGTTTCTCTGCGCACCCTTGATTTGCCTAATAATCTTGACGAGCGTGAAAATATCGACTTCACTATTCCGCTAGTTTATGCCAAAGCACGATTTGATCTACCTTTTACCGGTTTTTTCATTGATGCAGAGTTAAACGCTATCAGTTATGACGACGACTCAGTATCAGACATGCTTATTGCACTTGGTTATGAGAGTGATATCGGGTTTGGCGCAAAACTCGGTTACAGAACTTTTGATTTAGATGTTGTAGACGACCAATTTACTGCAGACGTTACCTTTGACGGAGCCTATGTGAGTGCCTTCTATCACTTTTAACGCCTCAGAATGACCCGCTAGCTACATTTAGGCGAGGTTTATTAAGCAATAAAAAGGGAACCAGGCCACTGATTCCCTTTTTTAATTCCTACAGAAAAAGCTAATGCAAAATATTTTAGAAATTATTAACCTAAGTAAAGAGTTTAACGACACAGTTGCGGTAAATGATATTTCGTTTAACGTTAAACGTGGTCAATGCTTTGGTTTACTTGGTCCAAATGGCGCGGGAAAAACCACAACAATTGAAATGATGGAAGGCATTTTAAAGCCTACGAGCGGGAAGATTTTATTTAATGCACAGCCACTAGGAAAAAACTATTATCATAATATTGGTATTCAATTCCAACACACCGCAATTCAAGACTTTTTAACCGTACAAGAAACATTAACCATGTTTGCGAGCTTTTATAAGAAGTCGCTTTCTCAAGACTATTTAATTGAAACCTGCGCACTGCAAGAAATTTTAAACAAAGATACGCGAAAGCTATCCGGCGGTCAGCGGCAACGGCTTTTATTGGCATTAGCCATGCTCAATGATCCAGACATTATATTTTTAGATGAGCCAACTACAGGTCTAGACCCTCAATCACGACGTAATTTTTGGCAACTAATAGAAAACATTAAATCACAACGCAAAACCATTTTGTTAACCACTCACTATATGGAAGAAGCTGAAACCTTGTGTGATGAAATATTGATTATTGATAAAGGTCAAATAATCCAGCAAGGCTCGCCACAAACTATGCTACAACAACACTTTTCTGGAGTGATCGCTTCACTACCCGCCATTACTAGCGATGCATTAAATTTAGCCAGTGTCGCATACAATCAAGTTAAGCACTCTCTAGAAATAGAGAGCAACGATATTGATAAAACCATTAAGCATTTACTTGAAAATCAAGTACCGCTAGACGGACTACAAGTCCGCTCACCAAACTTAGAAGACTTATTTATAAAGTTAACCGGACATCAACTACGCCAGTAAGAGCAATAACATGAATAAATTTTTTGCTATATTTGTTGCAAGAAACAAAGAATTTGTCAGAGATCGAGCATCGCTATCGTGGAATTTTATCTTTCCGATTTTACTATTGCTAGGCTTTTCATTTATGTTTTCTAATGATGGCAGAGCTTTATATAAAATAGGAGTTGTCCAGTTACCAGCGAAACAAGCTGAGTCCACTCCTTCTGAATCTGCAAGCGATTTTTTAAACTTAAAATATTTCGACTTCATTCATTATGACAATAGGTCTGATGCCATACTCAAGGTCGACCAACATAAAATCGATCTACTGGTTGATTTTAACACGCAACAATACTGGGTAAATGAAACCTCTTCTAAGGGGTATATTGCAGAGCAGCTATTATTAGCGGATAACCATCAAATGCAGCGTAGTGCAACTAGCGGCAAAGCCATTCGCTATGTTGATTGGGTCATGCCTGGAATATTAGGTATGAACATGATGTTTAGTTGTCTGTTTGGCGTTGGCTATGTCATCGTAAGGTATCGCAAAAATGGCGTACTTAAACGTTTTCAAGCGACGCCATTAAGTGCACTTGAATTTTTGTCGGCACAAATTCTTTCACGTTTAGTTATCGTCATGTGCGTTACATCTTTGTTATTTGTTGGCAGTAATTTTTTACTCGATTTTTATATTATTGGCGATATTTTAAACTTGTTTATCATTGCCCTGGTTGGCTCGATTAGTTTAATTGCGCTTAGCTTAGTGATTGCTTCTCGCTCCAGCAGTGAAGAGTTTACTGGCGGCATGCTTAACTTTGTTTCTTGGCCCATGATGTTTTTAAGTGGCGTTTGGTTTTCGTTAGAAGGCAGCTCTGAATTAATTCAAAACCTTGCTAATATTTTTCCACTTACCCATATATTAGAAGCGGCAAGAGAAGTCATGACCGATGGCGCCGGTTTGGCAGATATATCAGATCACCTGTTAATATTGTTTGTTATGAGCGCAGTTTTTCTTAGCTTGGGCGCAATGCTATTTGATTGGGGTAGCAATCGCACTTAAGCGTTGTAACTCATGCTCGCTTAATTTTTAAGCTTTACGTATCGATTTAATAGCAGCAGTATAAATAAAACCGGTACGCCCATTAAGCTAGCAATCAAAAAGAATTGGGGATAACCTAAGTTTTCAACCATACTGCCAGAGTAGCCGCCAATAATTTTTGGAAACAATGTCATTAAAGAACTAAAAATAGCGTATTGAACGGCAGTAAAGGACACGTTGGTAATATTAGCTAAAAATGCCAAAAATGCAGCCGTTGCGATTCCAGCAGCTAAGTTATCAGCAGATATTACAAAATAAAGCATTTTCATATTGTAGCCAGTTTGTGCAAGCAACATAAATAGTAAATTAGTTAATATAATTAAAATGGCGCCTAACATTAAAATCCGCAGAATTCCGTAGCGGATAGTTAATAAACCACCGATAAAGCTTCCAACTATCATTGCGACCACACCAAAGAGTTTCGATACCTCGGCTATTTCTTGTTTACTAAATCCAATATCTTGGTAAAACACATTTGCGATCACGCCAAGGACAATATCAGAGACGCGATAAAAGCCAATAAATAGCAATAAAATGAATGCGACTTTTAACCCATAACGATCAAAAAAGTCTTTTATAGGAAGCCAATAGTTTTCTTTAACTAGTTGCTTTTCAACCAAGCCCAATGCATTAAGAACAAGTCCAAATAACACCACGATTGCTGCTGCAAAGATGAGCTGTGAAGTCTCGCCAATAAAGTTTGCTAACGCTCGATTTGAAAGCCCATCTGACAGTACCGACTTAAAATAACTAAAAAAGTCCCCGCTAATAAGATAAGTGCTAATTAATACAATAATGCAACTACAAAAAAGACCTAAAAAATTTAAATACTGACGATTAGTGTAGGCTGTTTTAATAACATTATTGAGCTTAGGTTCGCGAATAATCAGCGTAGTTGCAACCCCCACTAACATAATTAGCGCCATCCAATAATAAGTTGCTTGCCAAGCAGCATAATTATAATTTAATTTGGTTGAACCTAAATAACCTGCAAGATAAAGCGCTCCAGCTCCAGAAACGATCATTGCGATCCGATAGCCCGTAAAATAAGTTGAAGACAAAATGCCTTGTAGGGCGACATCAACTACTTCAATTCGATAAGCATCCACCACAATATCTTGAGTTGCCGAAGCAAAGCCTAAATAAATTGCTGCAAACGCCATTAGTACTAGCGAGTTTTCACCGCTTGTTGGGTTGATAGATCCCATAATAACTATCGCACTAATCACCATAAGTTGGGACAATAAAAGCCAACCACGACGACGCCCTAAATGATACGTAAGAAATGGCACCGGCAGCCTATCAATTAAAGGTGCCCATAAAAATTTAAACGAATAGGCAAGACCAGCCCAGCTAAAATAAGTGACCGTCGCTTTAGAAATTCCCGCTTCATTTAGCCATAAAGAGAGTGACGAAAAGATTAGTGCAAATGGAAGCCCGGCAGAAAACCCCAGAAACAACATGGTTAAAACTTGCGGCTTTATTATTAACTGAATAGTTTCTAACCAACTACGTGGCTTAATTTGCGCTTGCTGCATTACTCTACCCTAAAAACTGAATGAGGCTTATTGGTTTTTTCTTAGTTTAAAAGCGACTCTACACTTTCTATTTTACAAACTATCTCGTTATACTACCTGTTTGAACTGATGAATAGAACGTTTACTTCACATGGCAAACACATGTTTTAATATAATTGGCGCAGGCGCTATGGGTCACTTATGGGCGTGCTATTTAAAACGCCAAGGCTTGCTGGCTAATTTATATTCAAGACAGCCTCAGGCTAGCCGTAGGGTATCACTTGTAAATAAACAGTATCGCTTTAGGGTTGAGCTAGACTACACTCCGATTAAAAATTGGCAAGCAGCGCCGGTTACTATAATTTGTGTTAAAGCACACCAGTTAGAGTCACTTTGTAATAGCTTACCGAAACAGGCATTTAAAGACGAGTCGATTATTCTAATGATGAATGGGCTTGGCTTAGAAGAAATAGTCCAGCGTTACTTCCCAACTGCTAGGGTCATTCAAGCTTATACTAGCCATGGCGTTTACCAACAACCCCACAAAGACTCGCTTATTGTTAATCATAGCGGCAATGGAGAAACCTATTTAGGCTTTCAAGGTTTGGTATCAGCTAGTTCACCATGGCAAGACATTGTTGAATTACTTAATTGCGCATTACCACCAACTCAGTGGAGCCAATCTCACAAAGAGTTGCTTTTAATCAAATTGATAGTTAACGCGATTATTAATCCGCTCACTGCGGTTAATAACTGTACTAACGGCGAAATTTTGCACAATGGTCAATTAAACGAACAGGCTCACGCGCTATTGTATGAATTAACACCGATTATTGACGTTATGCTACCCCAACTAACCTTTAATGAGATTAAGTCGCGGATCGAAAAAGTTGCCTTAAGTACCGCCAATAACTACTCTTCTATGCAACAAGATATTGCACGCAAAAATAAAACTGAAATAGATTTTATTAATGGCTACCTTTTAAAAACGGCCCAAAAGCTTGGTTTCAGTTTAACTAAGCATAATGAAATCATTCAACAAATCAAATTGTTATAAGGCAATCTAACTAGATCACAATTTCGCTTAGAAAGTCGGAAGAAATCAAGATCTTCTGATATTCTTAAAGGCATAACAATCATAACAATAAACTTTCTTCTGAGATATCCGTATGAATCCATTAAAAACTGCTATTTTAATTTCCGCTTTGGCCGGTTTAATTCTAACTAGCTTGGTTTATTTTAGCCATTCCAACAAAAACCTACTGCCTGAACAAGATATTGCTCAAGCTCAAACCAACGCTAATCTTTTAAGTGAGCAATTAAACAGCAATTTAGCGTCTTTAAATAGTGCAATTGACGCACTTTCATTTAATGCTTTTTGGCAAGCCACTCCAGTGAGCGAATGGTCGTTTTGGCTATCATCACAGAAGCCGCTTTATACCGCGGCAGGTTTATCGTTATTAGGCGTACACGCTAAAAGTAACAACGTGATGTACTTTGAGAAAGCCTCTTTACCAGGCCAGTTTGCAGAAATAAAAACGCCTCTCACGAGAATGTACCAAACGGAGTCGAGCGTCAGTTTACTCCAAATATTCAGGGGTGAGCCTGCAATTTTAATATTAACGCCAATCAAAAATATTGAAAACCAAGTAATAGGCGCTATCGTTGGGGTTAAGTTGCTAAACAGCGCCACTTTAAAATCATTCCATTACTTAACCAAAGTCAAAACAGCCGTTGTGCAAAATGGTAAAATTGAAGCGGTTAGCGTTGATAACAACCCTGCCCTGCAAGACTATCAGCTAGTCGAAGTAACCTGGCCAAAGTCGATTAACTCTTCGCTGTGGAGTCTCGTTCTTCTGGTTTCGCCGCCGCCTACAATTTCTTTAAGTAATATACTTTCGGTCATTGCGCTGCTTATTGCAGGCCTTGCAACTTTTCTTGTAGCGACTCAAGTTAAGGCATCTCAAGCTTCGCTAGATATACTTGATGACACTTTAGATCTTCAGCTTCCAGTGAATGAGCAAATACAGCGCCTAGAAACACTCAGTAGCTTAACCAAAGATCCAAAACTGTCTCAAGTCACAGCATCTATAAAACAACGAATAGAACAATTGCTGCAACAAAAGAAAAGCCTCTCTTTAGAGTTGCGTAAGTATAAAGAAAGTGAAGCAGCAGCCAAAGCTAAAGTGACGGCCTTAAAGCAAGAGCGAGACACGGCATTTGCTGCGCCTAAATTGAAATCGGAGTTCTTATCTAGAATGGGTGATGAAATCACTACTCCGATGAAGTCAGTTGTGAGCATGTTAAAGCTACTCTCGGAATATCAATTTGAATCTGAGCCACGCCAACTTTTAAATATCGCCAAGCGCTCTACCCGCACTCTCGTAGACAATCTCAATAATATTTTAGACTTTTCTAAACTAGACGCTGGCATGCTAAGACTAAAACCAAAATCATTCAGCGTACGAGAGCTAGTCGATGAGCTTTCCTCAGAAATTTCGCATTATGCCAATGATAAAGGTTTATCTTTACAGGCCAGTACTGATCCTGAAGTACCCGCATCAACAACCTCTGATGAAGCAAGGATTAGACAAATTCTTCGCAATTTACTTGGCAATGCCGTTCGCTTTACTAAGGAAGGAGAGGTTTCTTTATATGCCGACTTAGTGACCAAAGAAAGTCAGAAATTTCTAAGGTTTACTATAAAAGACTCTGGTGTTGGGATTCCGTTTGAGGCGCAAAAAGGGTTGTTTGACTCACTTGAGCAATCGACCAAATTAACTAATAGTAGCTTTGCAGGCCGATTAAGACTTATCGTATCTAAAAACCTGGCAGAGTTAATGGGTGGTGAAATTGGTGTCATTAGCGAACCGGGTAAAGGAAGTCAATTTTGGTTTACCATTCGCTTAGACGAATAAGCAGTGATTTAATTAAGCATTCAAAATTCACCTAAAGAGTGTTTTACTAGCCGCCTCTTGATAAACAAAACATTTCAAGAGGCTGCTTTGCTCGTAAGGTAACACTATGGCGTTAAGAACTAAGTGAATAAAACCCGATTAAAGGGGTAATTTGACAATGGCTATTTTTCAAGCAAGTGCTGTATTTCTTGGCGTAGCTCACCAAGCGGCATAGGTTTACTGAATACTCTATCGGCCCCCATGCCAATAGCAAACTCTAGATAACTCTCGGGATCAGCTGAACCGCCCCCAGAATAAGCAATAATTTTAATATGAGGGAATTTTTCTCTAATTTCCGAAATTAACTCTAGCCCCTCTTTATTGGGCATTAGTATATCGGTAATCATGAGATCGGGGGTATGATGTTCAAAGTATTCAACCGCCATCGCTCCATCTTGCGCCAAAAGCACATCGTGCGCATCAAGTTCAACAACATCGGTCAAAAGCCGCAACATTTGCGGGTCATCATCCACTATTAATACTAAAGCCATCTAAAAACCCTTTAAATCCCTTTTTCCCTAATACTGCTCGACAGTTTATTTTTGCAATCCATCATCATTTTTAATATTGTCCATCGAAACAACGACTGTACTTTCATTCCTCGATTATATCGGAATATAACCTCTAAACAACAAGTATCGATTTAACATTAGCTAATTTAAGGTAAAATAGCTCGTTAAAGCGCAATATCTCAGTTAAATGTTACAAATTTGGCCATTCAATGGCATTATTTTGCATTAATTTAATCATTTCAATCCATAGCATGGTAAGCAATATGCAGACTCAGTCCCTAATTGAAGTGCTATTTCAACACCAAGACTTTATCGTTATTAATAAGCCAGCACCTCTCTCGTTTCATGATGAACAAAGCCCTGGATTAGTATCTTTAGTCACCCAAAGTTTAGCTCACTTAAGCTCTACAAAACGTTTTTGGCCAGTACATAGACTCGATAAAATCACCTCTGGCTGCATCATATTTGCATGTAATGCAGCTGCCGCAAAGCACTTTGAAGCGCTTTTTAGCGAACGACTTATTGAAAAGGTCTACCTTGCTATTAGCAACCAAAAGCCCAAAAAAAAGCAAGGTTCAATTATAGGAGACATGCAAAAATCTCGCGGCGGAAGCTGGAAGCTCGTTAAAACCAAAACTAATCCAGCCATTACAGCGTTTAAAACCTACTCAATTGAACCTAACATAAGGCTCTTTAAAGTTAGCCCTAAAACAGGAAAAACCCACCAAATAAGAGTGGCGTTAAAATCTCTAGGCGCACCTATACTTGGTGACACTCGCTATAAAGGAGAGCAGTCTGACCGAGCCTATCTGCATGCTTATTCGCTCAGATTTAATTGGCATAACCAACCAATAAAAGTTCAATGCAATCCAACTACAGGCCATTGGTTTACTCATTTAAAAACCACTGAAATACTTCATTCTGTTGAGACTTAAATTTAGCTTCTTATGCCAATGCCTTTATCAAGCAAGTAATAAGCTAAAGAAAATAGTGCAACAATGAAGCTAGAAATTAAGATTAAAGCGACACTAATATCAATATCAGAAAAACCTAAGAAACCATATCGAAACGCATTTACCATATACAAAATAGGGTTTCCAAGCGATACGTTTTGCCAAAACTCAGGTAATAATTTGATAGAATAAAACACACCCCCTAGATAGGTTAACGGGGTTAATATAAAGGTGGGGACGATCGAAATATCGTCAAACTTTTTAGCAAAAATAGCATTCACCAAGCCGCCTGTTGCAAATAACATGGAGGTTAGCGTGACTACAAATATTAGTATGCCCCAGTGGTGTATTTGAATATTAACAAATTGACTGGCGACTAAAGTAACAATTAGCCCAGTTAGCAAACCGCGCGTAACTCCGCCAAAAATATATCCAAGTAAAATAAATAAAGTTGGAACGGGGCTCACCAACATTTCTTCTATGCTACGCTGAAATTTGGCACTAAAAAAAGAACTCACCACATTAGAATAGGAGTTGGTGATGACGGACATCATAATAATTCCAGGAGTTATATATTCAATGTAACTGACCCCATCCATTTCGCCTACTCTGCTACCAATTAATTGACCAAAAATCACAAAGTATAAACTCATGGTAATTGCCGGTGGTAGCAAGGTTTGCACCCAAATTCTAAAATAGCGAGTGACTTCCTTTATTAAAATGCTATACAGTGCGATAAAAGCTTGTTTGTTATACATGACAAATCATTCCAAAATTAGTTTTAAGTTTATTCTTTTTGTTAAATTCTTTTTTCTGTTAAGCGCACAAATAATTCTTCTAAACGATTAGCTTTATTGCGCATAGAGCTTACCGCAATGCCTTGCTGACTAAACCAGTTAAATATTTCATTAATCGGCGTACCTTTAGGAATATCTGCTTCAATACTTCCATCGTCTCTTAATCTACATTCAACGCCTTGAATGGACGGCAAAGTCTTTGGGGTTGAGTTTACGTCAAAAACAAAAGTCTCAACGTCAAGTCGCGAAATAATATCTTTCATACTGGTATTTTCAATGATTTCGCCGTTGTTAATAATGGCAATTTTTTTACACAACTGCTCAGCTTCTTCTAAATAGTGTGTGGTTAATACAATACTGGTACCTTGCTGATTTAACTTTTCTAAAAACTCCCACATGCTGCGTCTAATTTCTATGTCAACACCAGCAGTAGGTTCATCTAAAATTAAAACTTTTGGATTGTGAATTAACGCTCTAGCAATCATGAGGCGACGTTTCATTCCACCACTGAGCTGGCGCGAAGGGATATCTTTTTTATCCCACAGTGACAACTGTTTAAGCACTTCTTCTGCGCGTTTAATTGCTTGTTTTCTGGGTACGCCATAATAACCAGCTTGGTTCACAACAATTTGTAGGCAGGTTTCAAATTGAGAAAAATTAAACTCTTGAGGAACTAGCCCAATACATCGTTTAGCCGCTTCTAGTTCTGAATCAATAGAGTGACCAAACACTTTAACCTCGCCTGACGTTTTATTCACTAGCGAGCATATGATACCAATAGTTGTCGATTTACCAGCTCCGTTTGGTCCTAGCAACGCCACAAAATCTCCCTGCTCTACGTCAAAAGAAATTCCTTTTAGCGCCTGTAGTTTATTGGCATAAACTTTAGTTAAATCTTTTATTTCAATGGCTTTTACGCTCATAACACTCTCTTAAATTTTATTTTTTAATTTCAGCATTGTTACTTAAATACAACTTAAACGATAAACTCAGCTCAATCACACACTAACGTTTATAGCCCCATGCCTGTGAAAGGTTGTTATCAATACCTAAATGGTGCAATATTCGCGAAGTTACAAAATCTGCTAAGTCTTGAATTGACTGCGGCTTATGATAAAAACCTGGCGCTGCGGGCATAATAGTAACCCCCATTTCACTGAGACTCAGCATATTCCTTAAATGAATAGTAGAAAACGGCATTTCTCTGGGTAGCAAAATAAGCTCACCCTTTTCCTTTAAAACTACATCGGCGGCCCTTTCTAATAGCGTATTGCTCGCTCCCTGTGCAATAGCAGAAACACAGCCCATGCTCGCTGGAGCAATCACCATTTGTTTTGGTGCGGCACTACCGCTTGCTAGTGGCGAAAACCAATTGTCTTTACTATAAACTTTGATTTTTTCCGCATCACACTGACAATACTCAGTTAAAGCCAGCGCAATTTTAGCCGGGTTTTCCGCTAATTTTAAATCGGCTTCAGTCGCCATGACTATTCGCGCAGCATCACTCAACAACACGTGGACTTGCTGATAATGCTGGGTTAATTGACGCAATAAAGTCAGAGCATAGATTGCACCTGATGCCCCTGTAATACCAAGTGTAATTTGTGAATGTTTCTGACTCGGTAGCTCACTCATTTATATTTCCTAATGTTCAACTGATGTAGATGCTTCATGTGACGAAAACTTTCGCGCCAATAAGTCGAGTAATTGGAGATGAATTCCATCAAAACCACCGTTACTCATCACTAACAAGTTATCCCCTTTCTGGGCCGAAGCTGATACTTTTTCTGCGATTGCTTTAGCTGAATGCATCACCGAGTAATTGACCTTGTCAACGGGAGAGAAATCCCAAGTCACACTTTCGGGAATATGAAAAATCACTTCATCGGCGACTTTAACCGAATCAAGTAAGCGATCTTTATGTACTCCCATTTTCATCGTGTTCGAACGCAGATCAACAATCGCAATAATTTTTGCTTGATTAACTTGGTTCCTTAAACCTGCAACGGTTGAGGCAATTGCGGTTGGATGATGAGCAAAGTCGTCGAACACCCGAATTTGGTTAATTTCTCCGCGTAGCTCCATGCGTCGTTTTACATTTTTAAAGCTTGCTAATGCTTTTACTGCATCGCAAGGTTTAACCCCGACATGATAAGCCGCAGCAATCGCGGCTAGTGCATTGTTGACATTATGATCGCCAATCAAACTCCAGTTTAGCTCGCCTTGCAGTTCACCTTGATAAAACACCTCACACTGACTGCCGTCAGCAGATAGTTTTTTCGCAAACCAGTAGGCATCGTTTTTATCAACGGAAAAATCATTGGTTGGCGACCAACAGCCTCGCTCTAGAACCCGATTTATCGCTTCGCTTTGCTGTGGATGAATGATAATCCCATTTTGAGGAATGGTTCTTACTAAGTGATGAAACTGGTTTTCAATAGCGGCTAGGTCATCAAAAATATCCGCATGATCAAACTCTAAATTATTTATAATAGTGGTGCGCGCTCGATAATGAACAAATTTAGAGCGCTTGTCGAAAAATGCAGTATCGTACTCATCCGCCTCTACGACAAAAAATGGGGAGTCAGTATAGCGAGCTGATGCGCTAAAGTTTTCTAAAACTCCACCAATCAAAAAGCCTGGGTTATAACCGTTAGCCTCTAATATCCAAGTCACCATACTAGCGGTAGAGGTTTTTCCATGGGTGCCAGACACTGCAATAACCCACTTATCATGAAGAATATTTTCCTTTAACCACTGCGGTCCCGACAAATATTTCTGATTGGAGTTTAGCATCGCTTCAATGGCGGGGATCCCTCTACTTAGGGCATTTCCCACAACCACACAGTCAGGCTCTGGCTTTAGTTGTTCGGCGTCAAAGCCTTGATGTATATCAACCCCCATGGCCTCCAGTTGAGTACTCATCGGCGGATAACAGTTTTGATCAGAACCAGTAACCGTATAACCTTTTTGTATTGCTAAGCGCGCTACGCCGCCCATAAAAGTTCCACAGATGCCTAAAATGTGCAAATGCATAAAATCTCTCTTTAACTGCTTCATTATGGCAAGAATTATAACACCATTCTCTCTTTTCATAATGATTAACTCAATTAGCCACGCTAGGAATGATAAATCACAAAACTTAGGTAGAAATAAAAACCAGTAAAAGCCGCCTCTAACGCTCGCGAGCGCAATAAAACCCCTAAAAAATAACCAATCTATATTTTATTTGCTTTATAATACGCCAAACTTAATCGTCATTATTTTTAGATTTGTCAGGAGTCACTTATGGTCGCCAAAAAAAAGCAAAACGCATTTTATGCTCAGTCAGGCGGTGTAACCGCAGTTATAAACGCTTCGGCTTGTGGTTTAATCGAAACCGCGCGCTTACATAAGTCAAAAATAGGCAAAGTCTATGCGGGCAGAAACGGCATTATAGGTGCACTTACCGAAGACTTAATTGATACTAGCAAAGAATCTAAAAAAGATATTGCAGCATTAAAGCATACCCCTTCAGGCGCTTTTGGCTCTTGTCGATATAAACTCAAGAGTCTTGAAGAGAACCGCGCAGAATACGAAAGGCTGATTGAAGTTTTTAAAGCACACGACATCGGCTATTTTTTCTACAATGGCGGTGGAGATTCAATGGATACAGCTCATAAAGTGTCGCAATTAAGCGAAACCATGGGTTACCCAATAACCTGTGTTGGTATTCCTAAAACGGTCGACAACGACTTACCTATCACCGATAACTGTCCAGGATTCGGAAGTGTGGCTAAATATGTCGCAGTTTCCATTAGAGAAGCCGGCTTTGATGTTGCTTCTATGGCTAAAACTTCAACTAAAGTGTTCGTACTTGAAGTTATGGGGCGTCATGCGGGCTGGATAGCCGCAGCTGGAGGCTTAGCAGCAGAAAAAGAAGGTGACTCACCGCATATTATTTTGTTTCCTGAAATTCCATTTAATAAAGAAAAATTTTTAAAACGAGTCAATCGTTGTGTTAAAAAATACGGCTATTGTGCCATTGTCGTTTCGGAAGGTGCCGCTTATAAAGATGGAACTTTCTTAGCTGATGCGGGCTCAGTTGACGCCTTTGGCCATAAGCAACTTGGTGGTGTAGCGCCAGTTGTAGCACAAATGGTAAAAGACGAACTAGGATTTAAATATCACTGGGCAGTTGCCGACTACTTACAACGTGCCGCGCGCCATATTGCTTCAGAAACCGATGTCGAACAAGCCTACGCAATGGGTAAGGCGGCAGTAGAGCTTGCAGTCAGTGGAAAAAATGCGGTAATGCCAACCATTGTGCGCAAGAACACTAAAAAGTATAGCTGGACTATTGGTGAAGCGAATTTAGCTGACGTTGCCAATGTAGAAAAAATGATGCCACGTAATTTTATTAGCCGAGATGGTATGCATATTACTGAAGCTTGCAGAGACTACTTGCTTCCTCTAATTAAAGGTGAGTCTTACCCGCCGTACAAAAATGGACTCCCTCAATATGTTACGCTTAAAAATGAGCCGGTTAAAAAGAAACTAAAGAAAAAGTTTTCTATTTAAATAACCAACCTTAAAAAAGGGCAAGCCATTAATTGCGCTTGCCCTTTTTACCCGCAGACACTCTAGTAACAAACAACCTTTTCAGATTAGGTAATTGCCTTTAATACTTTATTAGGCTTCACTCTCTAGTTTATAGTCAAGGACAACCACCTGATCTTTGACAACCGTTGCTTTACCGGCATTAATTTGCGGGTTATAGCGCCATTTAGAAACCGCTCTTCGTGACGACTTTTCAAAAAAACCTTTAGGTCGTGACTCGATTACACGAATATTAAATGGATGGCCAGCTTCGCTGATATCAAACTGCACTTTGGCATAACCTTGAACGTTATCTTTAGCAGCGTCCACAGGATACATTGGCGCGATTCTAACTCTTGGTGCTAGTTCAGCATGACCGTTACTTGCGTCTATCCCAACCCATGAATCGTCAGAGTAATGATGACTCGTAAAGTCACGCAATGAGCCTTCAAGCGATGGCTTAATCGGTGCTTTTGGCGGAAGCTTTTGCGTTTTTTTTGGTGGTACAGACACAATCGATTGGGGCTGCTCTTGATGCGTTAACTCTGGTAACTTTTTGGTTTTCGGGGGAATTGGCTTTATTTTGATATCATCAAGTTTAGGTACTTCAACAAAATCAACCTTGGTCAAAGTTTGCGGTTGCGCATCAACCTTTTGCTGAATCATCAAGTTCATTAAAGCAAATAACATAAATGCAAAAATGCTAGCGAATATTACCGATACTAATTTACTCATTTCTTACCCCTGTTTTTATCTGTTCGACACTATTAAAAACGTAAACAAAATTAAAAGGGGTTAATTGTTACCACATTTGATGAGTTAAGTAGTCAGTTTTTATGATGTTATTAAAGCGCTCAATTAAACGCTGTTTGAAGTGGGTATGAGCTAAGCTGTTTACTTGTTTAACCGCGTTGAACAAGGATTGTTTATAACCACTACTGAAATTGTTATAAACTAAATCAGCGAAAACTAAAGCTAGTGAAATTGCCTGCGCTGCGGGCATAATTTCATCATCTTTCAGCGCAAGCGGTAAACCCGTGCCGTCATGTTTTTCTAAAACTTGCATACAAACATCTGCGGCAACTCCCCATCCACTCATACGATTTAGAATTCCAGAGGCCAACATAATTTGTTCTATTTGAATATTGTTCGAGTTAGAAACGCGCAATGATAAAGCAATAAAAGTTAAACAGGCCACAAGCTGCTGTTCATCGATAGAACGCCCAAGCTTAGCGTTAATTTTTTTCGCCAGCGCTTCGGCAACTTTAAACTTTAACGCAAACTGAGTATCAACGTTAATCATTTTATCTACAATAAAATCAAAAAACTCGGCATCAGTTGCATCGCTAAAACTAAATGCTCGACCATGCTCTTGGTCCAGTACGACTAAATCTAAATTAAAGTGCCCATCTTGTATCGCAATTGAGGCTTTTGCGGCTATTGTTGGCCTCTGCGCTGCTTCAGCGGTTTCTATGCGATCAATAAGTCGCTCAAGACTATCTAGCGTTTCTAAATTAGGTTGTGCAGTTTCAAGCGTATTAATAATTTGCATTTCTATTTGATTTACAACATGCATAGCGAAGCGACCAAACTCTGCTTGGTACTCAATTTCGCCGTTTCGAATATCACTGAATAGGTCTTCCAGCTTATGACTCACGTTCACAAAAGGCTCTAAAAAGACCATTTTGCAATTGCCTTTAACCGTATGTAGAGCTCTAAACATACGGTCAATAACCTGAACGTCTGCGCTTGACTCTAGTGACGAAGCGCATTCATTAATATCTTTGATAGCTGCTTGAACATCTTCAAAAAACTCTTGTTTAATTTCATCATCAAGTTCAGTAAATGCAGCGCATGGATTACTATTCAAAAATTTTTTTTCCTTATATCAGCGTTTAAATTTATTGATTAATAGACTACTTAACGGCCCCAATTATGCCTAACTTTAATTTGAATTTATATTAACGCATAAAAAAAAGGGTTCATTTGAACCCTTTTTTTAGTTTTCTAAACAAACAGCTATAACTTGCTAAGGTTATTTTTATTCACAGGCCACTTGCGCAGCGCTACTTTTTAAGTTAACAATGGTGCTATCACCAAACTAACAATAGCCATAACATTAATCAAAATATTCATAGCAGGCCCAGAGGTATCTTTAAAGGGATCGCCTACAGTGTCACCAACCACCGCAGCTTTATGCACATCAGAGCCTTTTCCGCCTAAGTGTCCCGACTCAACATATTTTTTTGCATTGTCCCAAGCACCGCCAGCATTTGCCATGGTGAGCGCAAGTAAAACGCAAGTAATTAACGCGCCCGATAGCATTCCTCCCAATGCTTCTGGTCCTAGCCCAAAGCCAACAACCGCGGGCGCAGCTACCGCAAGCGCACCGGGTAAAAGCATTTTTTGCAGAGCCGCCTTGGTTGCAATATCAATGCATTTGGCATTATCCGGTTCAGCGGTTCCCTCTAGTAGACCAGGTATTTCTTTAAATTGACGGCGGATTTCTTTAATCATATCAAATGCCGCGCTACCAACAGCTCGCATTGTGATAGCAGAAACCAAAAATGGAAAAATGCCACCAATAAACATACCCATTAATACTAAGGGATTATTAACCTGCAGTGAAAAGTTTGGCACATTTAAAGTGACAGTTTCAATATAGGCCGCGATAATTGCCAGCGCTGCGAGTCCAGCTGCGCCTATCGCAAACCCTTTACCAATTGCTGCCGTGGTATTACCCACTTCATCTAAACCATCGGTAATCGCTCTAACGTCGTCGCCTAAATCAGCCATTTCGGCAATTCCCCCGGCATTGTCTGCCACAGGACCATAAGCATCAATGGCCATAGTAATACCTACAGTAGCCAGCATTCCAACCGCAGATATTCCCACGCCATATACGCCGGCATCGCCTAAAAGCTGAGAGCTTGCCCAAATAATTCCGGCAATAGTTAATACTGGAATGACGACGGACTCCATACCTACAGCAAGTCCGGCAATCATTACCGTTGCAGGACCTGTTTCACCCTCTTTCGCTAAGTCTCTTACGGGCTTTCCGCCAGTATAATATTCAGTAACGAGACCAATAATGCTTCCTCCAACAGCCCCGCAAATAACACATAACCAAATATTAATACTTAAACCCATCCAGTCGATCAAAAAGTATGCAGCAATTATTAGCAGCAGAGTCGCGCCAATGGTACCAGTTCTTAATGCTTTGGCAGGCTCAGAAGAAGACACCATTTTGACAATAACAATGCCCAAAATAGAGCAAAGTAAACCAACAGATGCGAGAGCTAGCGGAACAAACATTAAATATTCTCGGTTATCGCCCCCGGTTAAAGTCAACACAGTTGCACTCGCCATGGTTGAAGCAATGGCAATGGTTGCTATCATAGAGCCACAATAAGACTCGAAAATATCTGAGCCCATTCCGGCAACATCGCCAACGTTATCACCAACATTGTCAGCGATCACTCCTGGGTTTCGCGGATCATCTTCAGGTATTCCAGCTTCAATTTTGCCAACTAAATCTGCACCTACATCGGCGCTTTTGGTAAAGATTCCGCCACCCACACGAGAAAACAAAGCGACAACAGAAGCCCCCATACCAAAGCCGTGAATAGCATCGGCGTGTTCTGGATTACCGCCAAAAACATAATACATGCCACCTAAACCTAACAGCCCCATAGACGCAACTGCTAGCCCCATGACAGAGCCACCATAAAATGCAACAGTTAACGCTTCCGATGCGCCCTTCTCTGCAGCAGCAACTGTAGTGCGCACATTGGCACTAGTTGCGGTAAACATACCAATATAGCCAGCAATCGCTGAACTTAAGGCACCTACCACAAATGCAGTAGGTGTTTGCCAAGCATTGGCCGCGCCATTATTGATATAAAATCCGACATACAGCGCTATGGTAAGCACTACCAGAAAAATGGTTAAAATAGAGTATTCTCTGCGCATAAAGACCATCGCGCCTTCATGAATTGCTTGCGCAATTTTAGCGGTTTTCCCCTCTCCGCCTGAGTATTTTTGAATGATAAGATAAATAAAGAGTGCGACAACTAAGCCTAAGACGCCTAATATTGGCGGTACTGCAACAAGATTGGTCATACTTCCCCCAAAGTTAAATTAAAAAGCACTTAGCGGTTTTTAATGTTGTAGCTGCTAAGTGGTTTTAGTGATTTTTACTTTTTAAACAAATTGCTTAACGGGTAAACCAACTACTTTGACTCCAAATCTATAATATAAAACTAGCGATCCCCAAGAGCCAAAAAGGTATGCAACATAGCACCAGTATTGTGCCTAGTACTTTGATTTGCTATTACCTGTATAGCAATAAAGCCTGTAGAGGTAAATACATCTAAAAAAGTTATTTTATGTTATTGATTTATAGGGCATTTAATTATTTTTTATAGGCGGTTTATTTTGCAGTGCAGTATCGTTATAATACGCGACCAAAATTTAACCATCACACAAGTAACCAATTATGAGCTTAAATACTGTACCTGCTGGAAACAACTTACCAGAAGAAATCAATGTTATTATTGAAATCCCTGCTCACGCAGATCCTGTAAAATACGAAGTAGACAAAGATTCAGGCGCAATTTTCGTTGACCGCTTTATGGCTACCTGTATGCACTACCCAACTAATTATGGCTATGTACCGCATACTCTGTCAGAAGACGGTGACCCAGTAGACGTATTAGTGCCTACGCCATTTCCACTATTAGCAGGCTCAGTAATAAAATGCCGTCCAGTTGGGGTTTTAAAAATGACTGATGAGTCTGGTACTGACGCTAAAATTTTAGCTGTTCCAGTTCGCAAGTTAACACCTGTTTATCAAGGTGTTGAAGAAACCAGCGATTTACCAGAGCTATTACTTAACCAAATTCAACACTTCTTTGAGCACTATAAAGATTTAGAAGCGGGAAAATGGGTTAAAGTTGAAGGTTGGGGTGACGCAGCCGAAGCCAAACAAGAAATTCTAGATAGCGTTAAACGTTACGACGATGAGCCTGTTAAACCGGCATTCTAGTTGAATGGCTCTAATGATTAAAAACGGTACGCTTTAGTACCGTTTTTTTTTGCCTAAAAAGTACTGGCTAGCTGACCAAAGCGGCTTTCAATGTTGGTTTGAAGTACTTTAATTTTAATTGTGTATTCATCTTCAATCAATTTGAAATCTGGCAGTTGTTTTAAACTCGCAAAAGCTGGGTCGGATTTAGCCCACCAAAACTCTATAAAGCCCGACTGAACGGCATTTCGTAACTTTAACAAAGCTGCATCATTTTTGCCTTGCAAAGCGAGAAGCGCAGACTCTTGGTAAGTTATCACTTGGTTTCTATATCCTCGCTGAGTTAACTCCTGTAACTCATTTGCCACCGCTTCTAAATAATTGTTAGCATCGAGTTGCTCGCCTAGCTGCTGATAAGACTTAGCAATAAACAATTGTAGCCGAATTGTTTCCGCATCAATTCGATGCTGATTTTTAGTTTTAGCTAGCTGTAACGCTTTTTCTAAATCATTAATTGCAAACTTCCAGTTGGCCTGTTGCATATGCGCAAGTCCACGCCACAAAAGCTTTGACCAATCACCTTCATCTTCGTTAAAGCTTTGCGTCCAGGAATGAAACGAAGCTAAGTCATTACTTGCTAACCAAATACTTGCCTGAAGCCAATCAAATTTTTCTTTGTACATAGCTTCAGCTTTATCTTTGAGTTGATTAACGTTATTTTGCGCTAACTCAAACAGGCCTAATGGAATGTATATTTTAGTGGAGTAGATTAACCAGTCTTGTTGGCTGCCGCTTAACTCGGTAGCACGTTTAAACATGCTATAAGCTTGATCGAGCTGACCTACTGCAAAACTCACATCGCCAGCAATTGTATAGGCATTAGGATAATTAGGGTTGTTTCTAACCACCGCATTAAAAACTTCCATTGCTTCCTTATACTGTCCCATTCTAACTAAGTCTTGAGCACGGTTAAAGCCAACCACTGCAGCCCGAGGATCAATTTGGTAGGCTTTAGCATGAAGCTTTACGCCTTCTTCAAAATTTCCTTGGCTTTGTAAAATTGACCCATACCACATATAAGGCTCAGCTAAAGAAGGATTTAATTGAATGGCTTTGGCCAAGTGAAAAGTGGCACTATCAAAAGCCTGTTGAGGCGCTTTAGAATACTCTGCCAATTGCCAATGATACAAACCTGTTGCGCCATGTACAGACGCTGACTGTGGCGCTATCGCTAATGACTGCTGCAATAGTGGTAAAGCAAGTTGGTGTGCTTGCTGCATATCCAGTAAACCGTAACTTGCTTGGAGCAAATAAGTTTGAGCTAACATTGCCATGGCATCGCTAAATTCAGGATCACTTTCAAGCGCATTTTTAAAACTTTGTATTGCCTCATTAAAGTCGCCCTTGACTCGATTACGCAGAAAGGCTTGCCCTCTCGAGTATTCTGCAAACGCGGTAATATTTTTGGTACTAATATCAGCTAATTCGCGTTCTGTTTCGCCAAATAAACGCACTTTCAATTCGTTAAAAACTGAACCAGCAATTTCATCTTGTACTTCAAAAATTTGCTCTAAGTTTCTATCCCAAGTTTGCGAAAAAATATGACCATCAACCTGCGCATCTATTAATTGTGCAGTCACTCTAATGGTATCGCCAGAGCGACGAATACTGCCTTCTAAAATATATTGAACGCCAAGCTCTTGCGCAATCGTGCGAATATTAAGCTTGGTATTTTTGTACTGAAAGGAAGAAGTACGTGCAACAACTCGCAAATTCTTGTGCCGCGCTAATACATTCAAAAGCTCTTCTGAAAGTCCATCAGCAAAATACTCATCTTGTTTTGAGTCACTAAAGCTTGTGAATGGAAGCACCGCAATTGTTTTTTGACTTTGAGCAATTGCCTCGTTCAGATTTGCGAGACTTGATTGATTACTTTGCTGGCTTGCTATTGCCGGCTCGGTTGCTGAGTTATAATAAATAAATGCCGCGCTCAAACCAAATAATGAAATTACACCTAATTCAATAAAGCGCGCAACTAGCGACTGATTTGTCTGAGTGGTTGCTGACAGCGCCTTAGAGTTTTTTAAATCAATACTCCAACCTATGATCAAAGCGACCGGAAAGCCTAAGAAGGCAATTAATACCATTGACGACAATAGCCAATCAGGACCGTTCATAACCGGAATGAGAACATCCGAAATTTGAATAAGTCCCCAACTAATTGCAGCATAAAATGTTGCAACTTTAAATGTCTTTCGTTGTTTAAACTCTCGCCAAAATAAAGACACAAAAAATATCCTAAATTAAACAGTCAACTATTTATCAGACTTCACGTTATTCTTTTGCAACCGAACAACACCATTTACAGTACTTAAGTTAATACTGCCTTTGCCTGCGCCTGATTTAAAATCTAACTTATAAGACTTAATTAAAGTTTCGCTCGGCTCTACTAAATTAAATTGATTATTGATTTCGCCTCCAGGCGCTGTTTCAATCGATACCTGCGCGTCTAGCTCCTCCTCAACAATCATGGTTGTTTCACCAGAAACGCTACGCATTTTTACATTCGACTCTTCACTCAAGGTCCCTTTAAGCCCAGTTTGACCAGACACATTAGAAACATCGAGGTTTTTAATATTTTTTATATTTAAGTTCATTTTCGATGTAACTCCCCTAATCTTCGCTTTAGGGCAGTTAATATCGGCATCAATATCTCCACTTACGGTAGAAACATCGAGTTCGCCCTCTAAGTTCGCTAGGCTAATATTACCGCTCACATTATTAACAAAAGTATTCCCTTTTACTGCGTTAAGCTTTATGTCGCCACTGACAGACTCTATACTCACCGCACCACTGATCTCGCTAACAACAATATCAGTCGCTACACCAATAAATTTAACTTTAGAGTTATTAGGAATATTAATTGTGAGGTTAGAACCATCACGATTATGATAACTAGAAGACTGCGGTAATTTAACTTTAATTAAAGTGGTATCGCCTTGGGTTAAAAAAACAAATTCCTCTGCTAAATCGTCTAGCTCGCCAACAACTTGGACTTGCGCACTGTTCCAGCCATGTAATGCAATTTTGCCGCGTATGTTATGGATTTCGACAAGGCCACCTTCTTGTGCTGCTAGCGTTTGGTCAACTTTGTCTCCCGCATTCACTATGCCAGCCATACCTAGTAGAAGGCAACACATTGATTTTAAACAAAGTTTTAACATATTTGATTACTCACTTTTAATTAGTCGACGGCTCGGAACATCCACTTAAAAATTAATCTCATTTGGATTAATAGACTGCCTGTCAGCCAAAAAACAAATTTCCTAAAATAACTTTAAACAGTTTTAAAAGCGATTGCCACATAAGATTGTAAGCTGATATTTAAAGGTAGGCGCAGCCTATTTGAACAATAGGGAAAGCTGCGGTTTGTAAGGCCCTTCAATTCAGGCCTTACAATGAGAGCATTGATTTAAGCAATGGCTAGTTAGCCGCGATTAAGTAGCTCGCGCAGATCAATCACACCAGCATTTGCACGAGAAATATAAGAAGCCATCACTAAGGAGTGGTTTGCCATTAACCCGAAACCGCTACCGTTAAGAATAATAGGGCTCCATAGAGTATCTTGGGTTGCTTCTAGCTCTCGAATAATTTGCGCTAAACTTGTTGCAGCATTCTTCTTCTCTAGCACAGTCGCAAAGTCAACTTCGATGGCTTTTAACAAATGAATTAAAGCCCAGCAGGCACCGCGAGCCTCATAAAAGTTATTGTCTATTTGTAACCATGGCGTCTTAACCAAAAGGTTTGAACTGGTTTGAGTGGACTGGTTTGCAGCTGAATCACCGGACAAATCAGTATTTACTCTTGCTTGCCCAACCGATGCGGTTAATCGTTGCGACAATCCACCTAGCCGCTTTTCTACTAGATTAAGCCACTCGCTCAAATTGTCAGCGCGAGCATAAAACTGTGCGTCGCTGTTTTCAACACTGACTAAGTCATTACTATAGGCAGTTAATAACTCAATACCTTTCTCATATTTACTTTCTGCACTCGGCAACAGCCAGAGTTTATGGTCATTGTTAAACAAAGGCTCAGCATCTTTTAAGCGCATATTTTCTAATGACTGAGACTGCGACCGGCTCATATGATTACGTAATACAGAAACCATATCACGCACTTGCACTAATGCGCCAAACTCCCAAGACGGAATATTATCTAAAAATAACGAAGGAGGAATAACATCATTGCTTAAATAGCCACCCGGCTTTTGCAGTAGGGTTTGGGCTATTTTTTTAGTGGTGAGAACCGTTGTTTCGCCAACTATTTTTTTAGAACTATTGGCTCTTTGACTTAATTGAGTCACATCAAAAGCCTCAGGCTCATAACTCCAGTAAACGCCTAAAAAGTAGAGAATTAGCGATATACCTAATAAGCTGTAAATAGTCAGCTTTAGCATCGAAACCGACTTAGACTCGCCAAGGCTTTCGCGAGGCGCTTGCTCTACTTTTTTTCTGTTCCAAAGTTTCAACATTCTCTTCCTTTATTTGGGGGTAACAACAACATCAATACTTGGGTGCTCTTTAAATGAAAGCTTGAGTTTAAATGGCTGATTCATTTTTTCCTTAATTAAACCCATTAACATAATATGGTAACTCCCTGGTTTAAACTCAAGGACTGAATGCGGTTGAATAATAATACTATCATGATGACGCATTTTAGAAACACCTTCTACTTGCTTGGTTTCATGCATCATGACATGCCGTGCAGCGCTAGTGTCCACATCCGTTAAAGTAATAGCAGAGTCGGTCAAATTTTCAATATTCAAATAAATAGCAGCGGTTCGACTAACTTCTGGTAACTTTGGCATAACAACCTCAGAAACCTTTATCGCTTGGGGTAAGTTAGCAGGACTTGCCGGGCTGGCTTTAACTTGTAAAACAAATAAAAAACAAAGCACTAGTAAACTGACTCGGGTATAAAACTTCATTTCTGTGTAAATCCGTAGCATAAGAAGAGTCGTTAGTATAACAAGAATTTGAACATACTCATTATTTTAAACTAAAGAATTTTAGGTAACGGTCACAAAATAGAAGCCAAAAAAACACCCTAAACTTTAGGCATGAGCCAATAAAAAGCGCCGAGGGTTACTCAGCGCGGATAAGCGTTGGCTTAATAAATAAAAGCACCGGCAACAATATATGCAATAAAAGTCGGCACGGTGAAAACTAGCAGCGAAATAATCGCGGCAATTCGCACCCAAGACACATCCCATCCAAATTGATGAGAAATCCCCGCGCAAACGCCCATCAACTTTTCCGCAGGCGCTCTATTGCCACAGTGACATTCATGGGTGGTATAGCGATGGTCATTGTAATGTCTCATAATTACTCCTTTATTTCAGTCAAGTTACCTTACTATTCTACAAAGTTACCCTGCTTTTAATCTTTGTTTTAGCGCAGCTAACTCGGCATCAATTACTTCATTTTTATCAAGCGAGTCAATCTGTTCACTTAGACTCGCATTACGCCCTAAATCGAAAGCTTCAACTTGCGCTTCTAGCTTATCCATTTTCGCTTCAAATCGGTCAAAACGATGAATCGCTTCATTAATCACACTGTCATCAAATTTTTGCCTTAGTTGAACCGTTTTGGTGACAACTTCATGTCGGGCGACTAACGATTTGCGACGCGCTACCGCTTCATTTAACTTTGCTTGTAGCATGCTTAGGTCTTGATCAAGTTGCAAAAGCGCTTGCTCTAAAGCGTCTAACTCTTTGGTTTGGGCTGTAATGGCTTGCTCAACTCGTCGCTTTTCCATTAGCGCTTGTTTAGCAAGATCTTCTCTCTCTTTAGCTAGCGCCTTTTTTGCTCGCTCCTGCCACAAGGATGTTTCTTTTTCTAATTGAGTTAGAGCACGTTGCATATGCTTTTTATCGGCTATGGTTTTAGCCGAGGTTGATCTTACATCAAATAAAGTTTGTTCCATTTCTGAAATAATTAAGTTCAGCATTTTCTCAGGGTTTTCAGCTTTATCTAACATCGCTGAAATATTGCTGTTAACGATATCTGAAAAACGTTTAAATACACTCATGGGCTTCCTCTCTAGTTTCACAATTATTTAAAACACTCATCAAAAAATGTGCGCTTAAATTAGTTAATACATAGTTCGTGCCAGAATTTGAATAAGTGGACTAATTGATTGAATATAAAAGAAAAATAGAAAAATAATTTGCAAGCTAACAAAACTGCCAGCATTCACAGAAATAAATTGAAATATTTGAGTGGTTAAATTCACGAAGTTTTCGTCAACTCCAGCCTCAGTAAAAAAGCGAAGTTGCAGCACAGCTTGACTCAGCTAAACTTACTCATTTAATACTTTTGCGCTTACCAAGGCAGCTGCTTGTAGCAAAACTTCTAGACCAGAGTCGGCCTTATAGGCATTTTCACTTAAATAACGGCGCCATAACTTACCTCTCGGTTGAGCATGATAAAGGCCTAGCATATGCCGACTAATATGTTGAAGTCTCGCCCCGCTAGCTAACTCATGCTCTATATAAGGCAACATTTTCTCTACTACTTGCTCTCGAGACAATGGCGCTTGGGTTGCACCATAAAACATCTGGTCCGCATCCGCTAACATATAGGGGTTTTGATAGGCCTCTCGTCCAATCATCACGCCATCAACGCTATTTAAATGCTGCTGAGCTTCAGCCAAACTTTTGATACCACCGTTAAGAATAATTTCTAAGTTGGGAAAATCTCGCTTCAATTGATAAGCAATTTCATATTTTAACGGCGGCACTTCTCTATTTTGTTTAGGGCTTAAACCGCTCAATATGGCTTTTCTTGCGTGAATAATAAACGTTGAACAACCCGACTCACTAACGGTGCTGACAAAATGATGTAAATGTTCATAAGAATCTAAATCATCAATTCCAATTCGATGTTTTACCGTAACTGGAACCTCAACCCGGTTTGCCATTGCGCCTAAGCAATCTCTCACTAACTCTGGCTCTGCCATCAAGCAGGCACCAATTTTGCCAGACTGCACTCTATCAGACGGACAGCCCACATTTAAATTGATCTCATCATAGCCATAATCTTCACAAATAAGCGCACATTGGGCTAAATCACTTGGATTGCTTCCACCCAGCTGCACTGCCAATGGATGTTCTTGTTGATGATATTTCAGAAAACGCTCACTGTCGCCATGTAAAATGGCGCCCGTAGTTATCATTTCTGTATATAAAACAGCATGTTGACTTATTTGGCGTAGAAAAAATCTATCATGACGATCTGTCCAATCCATCATGGGGGCAATACAAATTGCTCGATTTAGCGGAGTTTTATTCAAGGCGTGGTTAACTAAAATGTCGATTTGGGCAGGATTCTATCAGAATAGCCGCTATTTTGCAGATCCAAATCGTTTAGCTAGTCAATAATATTGGCAAAACAAGCTAACAGGCTTTAAATTTTAGGCTTTTTCTAAGTATTTTTAAATATTTCGCTTAATTTGCAAAATAATAGTAAAGGAATCACAAAACTAGCCGATTATAGGGGTATCAATAAAACTTTTCGTTCAAGAAGCTTAAAAATAAGCCAAATACGTCAAGTTTGAAGGTCAGGGTTGGCAAACGTTTTACCATTAATATTTAACTATGGTTGCGCAGGATCAAGGAATTTCTTTATTGGCTGATAATACGGCCTCTAATTATATGAGGAGCAAACATATGACAATTCGTACTACACTGAACAAAACACTTAAAGGCGCACTATTTGCCTCTTTAACTATAGCAACTTTAAATTACTCTCCGGTCACCCAAGCTAACGATTTGCAGCGACTTGCAGAAAGTCTATGTGAAGCTGCGAAAACCGACGACAGATCAGGCATGCGCAAAAAATTGCGTTCTGCCAAAATACGATTACGTAACATATACGCTGGTATTAATTGCGGATCAGGCAGTTTATTAAGAACTGCAACTACTGCTGGCTCTATGGAAGCAGCCACTTTTATTGCAACCAAGATAGGCTCAGACAACATCAGTTCTCCAGAGTCTGATGGTAAAAATATAATCCAATGGACCGAAGGTTTAGTGTCTGCTGGAGATGCCAGTAAACAAGCATTTTTAGACTTGTTTAATTCAAAGCTTTAATGCCCCTAAATACCAATTAACCTGTTTGTTGTCGCGGAGTTAGCTCCTCTCGAAGCAAAGAGCGGCTAACGCCGCTCATTTTTTGATTGAGTAACCCGATTGTTTGGCCCATGTTTCCTCAACATGGGCTTTTTTTTGGCCCTTGCTTATGCAATTTTATGCTTGCTGACTTGAAATTGTATTAACTTTTAAGAATGGTATTAAACCCACCAAAAATTAAGCGTTTTCCATCAAAAGGCATTGGATTTATCTCGGGCGACATTCTTGGATCTTCCATCATAGCGCTCCAGCCTTGATCACGAGCTTGTTTTGAAGGCCACACAACCCAAGAAAAAACCACGTTTTCATTTGGTTGAGCTTTAACAGCCAAAGGTAACGATGTTAGCTCTCCTTGTGGCACATCGTCGCCCCAGTTTTCGACAATCTCAAGCGCACCATTTTCTTTAAGCACTGCAGCTGTAATCTTTGCGTGCTCAATATATTTATGTTTATTTTCTGACTCTACAGCGGCAACAAAACAATCAACATAGGACATTCGTATTTCCTCTTCCTCGAAATTTTTAAAATCTAATTATTTTAATACAAAAAAAAACGCCGCAAAGTAAGCGACGTTTTTTTAATTAAGTTTTTGCCTTGCGGAACTAAACCTTAAACTGAGATACAAGTTTTTGTAAATGCTCTGCTAATCGGGCCAACTCTCGCGAAGCTTCTAGATTTTCACTCGCACCTTGGCTAGTTCGATCTGCCATTTCAGAAATTGAAGAAACATTTTGGTGCATTTCTTGAGAAACAGAACTTTGTTCCTCTGCAGCACTAGCGATATGGGTACTCATATCGTTAATAACGCTAACAGCTTGAGTTATTTTGCCTAGAGACTCGCCAGCGATAGCAGTTTGGCCTACGCTATTTTGTGCTTCTTCTCGACTTGTTTCCATTACACTAACAGCTTCTCTAGTACCGGTTTGTAATCGCTCAATCATTTCTTGAATTTCTGAAGTAGACTCCTGTGTTTTACTTGCTAATGTTCGTACTTCATCTGCCACTACCGCAAACCCTCGTCCTTGTTCGCCCGCTCTCGCTGCTTCAATAGCCGCGTTTAATGCTAATAAGTTAGTTTGATCTGCAATTCCTCTAATTACATCTAATACTGCACCAATATTGGTACTATATTGATCGAGTTTATCAATAACAGCCGCCGCACTTTCTATTTCACTCGCTAATCGATTAATCGTAGCAATGCTTTTCTGAACAACTTGTTGACCATCTACTGCTTCGCTATTGGCTTTTTGAACTTCCATTAAAGTATTATTTGCACTGTTAGCCACTTCATCTACGGTAGCAGTCATTTCTGTCATTGCGGTCGCAATCATGTCAGTTTGCTCACGCTGATAACCAATATTCTCATTGCTTTGGCTTGAAATGGTGGTGGTTTGCTCTGCACTGGCAGACAGTTGCTCTGAACTCGAACCTATTTCTTTTAGCATGGTACGAAGTGCAGTAATTAACTCATTGAAGCCACTCGTTAACTTACCTAGCTCATCATTTCTGTAAACCTTGGCTTGGTCTGTTAAGTCACCTTTCGACACTTTACCTATGACTCTTAGTACTTCATTTAACGGGCTGGTGATACTTTGAAGAACCCAATAGTTAACCCCAATGGCAACTACAATTGCGATAACCGCAAAACTAATTAATAAGGTACGACTCGACTTAACTTTCTCTGCAGCGTCTTGTTTAATTGACAATGCCAACGCTTTCACTTTGGTTAATACATTATTTAAATGGTCTTGTGCCTGAACAGCCACTTCGTCCATAGCAAATAATTTTTGTTTGGCTTCTGCACGCTTTTCTAGTTGGCGTTTATAAGTTTCTAAAATATTGCCGGAATTAACCGTTAACTGTTTAAATTGTGTAATTGAAGTTTGAGTGTCAGCATAATAGCTCGAGTTGGTTGCGGCGGGATCAGACTTAACTTGTGCGAACTTTCGGTCTAGCTCAGCAACTAACGAAACAATATCTTTGGTGGTGGACTCAACGGCTTGCAAGTCGTCGGTAACTAAAACATCAGTAATAAGTACTGTGGCTTCGCGGATTAAATTCGACAAGCTATTTAAAGTAGTCGCTGTAGCGCCTTCACCTAAATCATCGGAAAAATCGAATAAGTATGAGTCTAGCTCGTCAGCAGTATCTTCAAAATCGCCTCTTAATTGGGTAACCGATGCTCCTAATGAAAGGTCTGCGCGATGCGCTTCAAACACTTGCGGCACAATTTGCTCAAATTGACTAATACTTTGGTTGCTGGCTTTTAATGAAGCTAAAACTTCTGGGTAGGCTTGTGCTGCACTGGCTAAGTTACTAGAAGACTTCTTATTGGCTTTCATTAATTGCCCATAGTTTGTCTCAAAACCAGCTAACTCGCTCACATTACGTGATTGATGAAAACGGTTCACTTCAGCTTTTGCCTTTAACAACGAAGAAGTTTTTTCTCCGCCAGCCGTTAGCATAGGAATAGACTCATCAGTTACACCATTAAGCCCTTCTTCTATGTTGCTGACCCCTTCTAATCCTGTAATCGACAGCGCGATCAATAACAGAATCACTAAGCCAGAACCACCGGCTATTCTCGTTGTAACTGTCAAATTCATTCTAAGCCTCTTTACTTCTATTAACTATATGGACTGAAATCAAGGAGAAAAGTAAGCACAGAAGTCTTCTAAAACCGCGCTTGCTTGTCGTTATCAATAAGCATAGTCAAGAATTTAGATGCCTGCCTAGAATATCAAGCTAATTAGTTGAATCTATTACTTATTGTTGATTATTTATTATGGGTAATAAGAAATTCATAAAAACTAGAAAATCTATTCAGTTTATATGCACAACAACTTCACGTTGGTGCTTAGCTTTACGGTGTTCCCAAAGGAAAATTCCTTGCCAAGTACCTAACACTAACTTCCCATTTACCACTGGGATAGCTAAGCTTGAAGCGGTTAACGCCGACTTAATGTGCGCAGGCATGTCATCGTCGCCCTCAAATACGTGCGTATATAAAGGGTCATTTTCAGGCACTAATCGATTCAACCAGCGCTCCAAATCATCCTGTGCAGATGGGTCTGCGTTTTCTTGAATTATCAAACTGCAAGATGTGTGCCTAACAAAGAGTGTACATAACCCTGAGTCGACATGTGTTGATGTTACTAGGTCATGAACCTGCTGGGTGAATTCTACCAGCCCTTGACCTAATGTATTGATAGTTAAAGATTTAATCACTCCAGCCATTCGAACCTCACGCGCGAAGTGACCCCGCATAATAATGTATAACTAATCGTATCTGCATGCTTTGCTATAGTTTCGATCGGCAAATCTTTGCCCCAAAGTACAGCCCGAGAACCCATTGGAATTGTACTTTCCTTGCCTAAATCGACACTAATCATATCCATAGAGACTTTACCTATTAGAGGGTAACAAGTTCCATTAATTAGAACCGGAGTACCCTGCTTAGCATGTCGAGGATAACCGTCCCCATAACCTATGGCGATTATACCGACTCGCGTCGCCTGTTTGGCACGCCAGGTAGCTCCGTAGCCCACGGTATCGCCAGGCTTTAGATCTTTCACAGCAAATAACTGAGACTCTAGAGTCATTGCTGGCTTTAAACTATGCTGCTCTCCTTTTAGACCGAGCATTGGCGAGCAGCCATAAAGGATAATTCCCGGCCTCACCCAATCAAAATGGCTTTCTGGCCACGCGACAATCCCTGCCGAGTTTGCCATACTGAGTTTTGCTGATTTATTGCTAACTGCGCGTTTAAACGCTAATAGCTGCTGTTGAGAAAAAGAATTAGTAATGTCGTCAGCGCAAGCAAAGTGCGACATGAGGTTAATTTGAGCTATTTTTGAACTGCTGCTTAGTTGCTGGTAAGCAACCTCAAACTCAGTTTGGGTAAAACCCAAACGATTCATGCCTGTATCAAGCTTTAACCATACGACTGGTTTATAAGTAGTGCTCGCTGCAGCTTCTATAATATCGATTTGAGCTTGGTGATGCACCACAGTTTGCAGTTGATGCTTTAAAACTAACTCATATTCAGCAGCACTAAAACACCCTTCTAGCAAAATAATTTCATTGTCAATCCCGGCTTTTCTAAGCCGAATTGCTTCATCCATACAAGCGACGGCTAATGCATCTACTTGGGGCATTGCTTTAGCAGTTTGAATAATGCCATGACCGTAAGCGTCAGCTTTTAGTACCGCCATAACTTTCTGGGCTGGTGCTAAACGTTTTACAACTGACAGGTTATGTCGAATCGCTGCTAAATCGATTATCGCTTTAGTTGACCGCATAATAACTGGCTAAAATTCTTCTTCATAAGTTTTGGCTAAATTAGCAAAACGGTTGAAGTGCCCTTGGAATGCCAACCTCACATTACCAATAGGGCCATTCCGTTGTTTGCCGATAATGACTTCTGCGGTACCTTTGTCTTCCGAGTCTTTATTATATACTTCGTCGCGATATACAAACATGATGATATCAGCGTCTTGCTCAATCGCGCCAGACTCACGTAAGTCAGACATCACCGGGCGTCGATCAGCACGTTGCTCTAACGAGCGGTTTAGCTGTGAAAGTGCAATCACCGGTACTTGTAACTCTTTGGCCAAGGCTTTAAGCGAGCGTGAAATTTCGGAAATTTCTAAAGTACGGTTATCGCCAAGTCCTGGTACTGTCATTAGCTGCAAATAATCTATCACGATAAGCCCGACTTCGCCGTGTTCTCTTACCACTCTACGCGAACGCGAACGTAACTCAGACGGCGTCAAACCTGCAGAGTCATCGATAAACATTTTGCAGTTATTTTTAAGAATATTAGTAGCGACAGAAAGGTTATCCCAGTCTCTATCGTCGAGCGCTCCGGTTCTTAATCGAGTCGCGTCAATGCCTCCAATAGAAGCGAAAGATCGCATTAATAGCTGGTTTGCCGGCATCTCCATACTAAAAACCAGTACCGGCTTGCCGCCATGAATTGACGCGTGCTCGGCAATATTCATGGCAAAAGTAGTTTTACCCATCGCCGGACGACCAGCAACAATCAATAAGTCAGACTTTTGTAAACCGTTGGTCATTTTATCTAAGTCTTTAAAGCCCGAACCTAAGCCAGTTATGCCACCTTTTGATTCAACCGCAAACTGAACTCTATCCAGAGTTTCATCCAAAAAATTTGCAGCTAATTGCAAACCAGCTTCATTGGTTTCTCTTTGCTCAGCGATCTTAAAAACTTTAGATTCGGCTAAATCAAGAAGCTCGTCAGGCTTTCTACCTTTAGGAAAATAAGCGGCATCGGCAATTTCATTCGACACGCTTATTAAAGAGCGTAAAACCGCTCTTTCTCGAACAATATCTGCATAAGCCACAATGTTAGAGGCACTTGGCGTATTTTTAGCTAAATCGCCAATATAGGCTAAGCCGCCAATTTCATCGGCTTCGCCTTCTTGTTCTAAAAACTCGTATAAAGTCACTACGTCCATAGGACGCTGGTTTTCAGCTAAATACTGTAATGCTCGAAAAATAAGTCGGTGATCTTTACGAAAAAAATCGTCAGCGACTAATTTATCCGATACTTTTTCCCAAGCTTCATTGTCGAGCAATAATCCGCCAAGCACAGACTGCTCAGCTTCGACCGAATGCGGTGGCATTTTTATATTATTTATTTGTTGATCATCTGCCATTTTGTATTCCAACTACTGTTCTATCTAACGGCTAAGCTCAATCTAATGGTTTAAGACTGGTGGGCTTAATTAATTTATTTCACTCAAAAAAAAACACCCCAACCAAAGTTGAGGTGTTTTATTTTGTCACTTGATTCAACTGAAAGCAATCAAGCGTTTTCATCAATCGCTAAAATTGATGAACTACTCAGCTTGAGCTGCAACAACTAGTTTGAAAGTCGTTTCAACATCAGAATGTAAATGAACGTCGATTTCAAATTCACCAGTATTGCGTAGCGCACCGTTAGGTAAACGGATTTCATGCTTTTCTAAAGCAACGCCTGCTGCGGTAACTGCATCAGCAATGTCTTTAGTTCCTACAGAACCAAATAACTTGCCTTCGTCACCAGCATAAGCTTCTACAGTTACTGTTAATTCAGCAAACTTTTCAGCTCTTGCTTGTGCAGCAGCAAGTTCTTCAGCTGCTTTCTTTTCTAAATCTGCACGACGTGCTTCAAACTTTTCAATGTTATCTTTAGTCGCTGGAACCGCTTTACCTTGTGGAAGTAGGAAGTTACGCCCATAACCGTTTGCTACAGTAACGCTATCACCCAGTTCGCCAAGATTACGGATTTTTTCAAGTAGAATGACTTGCATTAGTCTTTCCTCTAATTCGTTAATCGTTGCTTATTTATGCGCGTCTGAGTAAGGCAATAATGCCAAGAAACGTGCACGTTTAACCGCTGTAGAAAGCTGGCGTTGATACTTAGAACGTGTTCCTGTGATACGGCTAGGAACGATCTTACCAGTTTCAGTGATGTAGCTTTTTAAAGTAGCTAAATCTTTGTAATCAATTTCGGTAATGCCTTCAGCAGTGAATCGGCAGTACTTACGACGTCTGAAATGTCTAGACATAATGATATCCTCCGTTATTCTGCTGCAGACTCATCAGCTTTTTCTGCTGATGCTTCTTCGCTAGATTCAGTTTTTCTTTCAGGCTTGTCACCTGAATCAAAACGCTTAGCCGCTTCTTCTTTTGCTTTCGCTAATGGAGAAGCTTCAGTTACCGCACCTTTCATTTTAATGATAAGGTTACGTAATACAGCGTCATTAAACTTAAATAAGTTCTCTAACTCTGCGATAGCTGAGTAATCACACTCAACATTTAATAATACGTAATGGGCTTTATGAGCATTGTTGATTGCGTAAGCCATTTGACGGCGTCCCCAATCTTCAAGACGGTGTATTTTACCCTCTGCTTCAGTAATAACAGCGCTATATCTTTCGATCATAGCAGGCACTTGATCGCTTTGATCAGGGTGCACTAGAAATACGATTTCATAGTGTCGCATTTAGATCTCCTCACGGTTTCCAGTCATTAATTTAATTATTAATAACAAGGAGTTAGGTCAGATTGTAATAAAAGCCCAAAAATTTAACAAAAAGCTAAATGGCTAGACTCGGTTTAAGAGCGCGCGATTATACGGGGAGCCTAGCTAAAATGCAACTTTAACAAGGGAGTTAAACGCATTTCAGCAGTTTTATTGACGCTTTGACGCCACAATTCAATTGGTTTTATCGGTGCAGGCTTTATTCGCTTACACTTTACGCTAAATTTGTCGGAAACTGGTTAACCAGTAATTCGCCGTTCAGCCACGCTTACTCCAGTAAAAATGCAACTTTAGCTTGGTCCGCGCGATAGGCTAAATAACGGTTTTCGCTATTGGGTTGCTGATGAATAACTAACTGCATTTGGTTTTGTTTAGGTTCGAACTCTTTACCATCAATAATCACGTAAGTTTTAATTGGGTAAATGCCTTGAGGCATCCCTTTAGGAAGCTTAAACGTAAACTGATTTTTAAAAGCACCACAAGTTTTGGTTTCTGCATTAACTGGCTTAGTTAAACTTTTTAACTCTTTGGCATGATCTTCGTTATCGTAAATAACTATTTTCTCTTGTATTTCAACACTTTTTCGCTGTGTACCGGGCACCACTTCTAATCTTGAAATAATCGAAATAGGACTACCCGCTTTCACTACCTCGCCCGGTTTTAAGCTCGACTCATAAGTAACTAATGCAGGCTCTGGTGGAAGTTGCTGATGAATTTTTTTGTAATCTTCAATCACTTTATCTTGGTTAGTGACTTGTTCAGTTTTGTAGTCAACATACATATCATACAAGAGTTTAGCCGCCACCCCTACAGCAATCACTGCACCAATAGTACGTAAGCGTTTACTATTCATACCACAACCTAGGCCTGTAACTAGCATAATAGACAAAGTTGTAATTAAAATGACTTTCGATGGATAGTTTTTCATAGCGAAGCTCACCTCTATTGAATTTCGATAGCGGCCTTAGCATTATCCATGGCTGCTTTCGCTTTACTTTTAAGCATTAATGCTTGTTGCAAGTTAGGTACAAATTCTAGCGCAGATTCAGATTTAGCGATAGCGCAACTGTAATCGGCCTTTGCAAAGCAGTTTTCACCTTCTTGAAGTATTTTCTCTGCTTTTTGCTGACTTTGTTGAAACTGTTTTAAAGCGAAACTCGCATTTTGAAACAGGCTTTCAGCGGACGCTGAGCCTGGCTTAATTTCTAATGCCAATTGCGCTTGATTAACCGCACAAGTCAACTTTTGCTGCTCTAAACAAAGTTGCGCTTTATCAAAGGCTTGCTCAAATGCTTTTTCCGCCGACTGCTGCGCAGCGAGTTGGGCTCTTTGTGCCTGCTCTGCGTGCGCTTTTAGCTTAAGCGCTAAGCGATGGTTTGAATCTAACAATAAAAGCGCATCAAGCTCAGTTAACGTACACTGATAGTCTGACTTTAACTCGCAATCTTGTGCGTTTTTCCAATGGGACTCAATCGCTTGGACTTTTCGTTGCTCGGCTAAGCGCTGCAATGCAGCGGAGTATACTCGCTGCGCTTTAGAATGCTCCGGAGCAAGGTTTAATATTGCTTTAGCACTCGCGGCTTCACAGCTAAAGTCTTGCGCCTGCTGGCATTGTTCAGCTTGCTGGAGCATTTCTTCAATGTACAAAGACATTTCATCAGGCACAATAAATTGTATATAAGCCGCCCAAGAAAGTAACCCAAGCAACCCAATGCTAACAAACTTAAACACCGGTAACTTAGGCGTTATCGTCATTTGAGTCCGAAACTCGCGAATGTTACGCGTTCTATTTTCTCGCCTTAACGCCAAAGCATTAGCGAGAGCCTTCCATTGACGGTTATTTAAGTTCGCCAGCCTTTCCGGCTTTAAGTTTAACGCTAGCGCTGCCGCTGCAGATTTACCCGCATAAGGGTGAGCGCCAGATAATAACTCATAGGCAATAATTGCCGCAGCATAGACATCATCGGACTCATCAGGAGGCTGATTATCGAGCATTTCAAGGCTGGCATAAGCTGGTGTTAGAGCGCCAATCGCTCCCGCATCAAAGTGATCTTGATAACGCGACTCAGCCGCAATTCGAGCAATGCCAAAATCCAGTACTTTCGCGGCATCGTCGGTCACAAAGATATTGGCGGGTTTTAAATCGGAATGGATAATGCCTTTTTCGTGGGCATATTCAAGCGCAAGACAAAACTCTTTAAAGATTTTCAGTGCGCGGTCTTTTTCTAGCCCAACATTTTTGTTTTGTAATATAAGTTCATCTAATGGGATCCCCTTTAACAGCTCCATCGTCATATAAATCGTGTTTCCATCACGATCAAAGTCGTGCACGGTGACAATGTTAGGGTGAGATAAAATATGCGAGCGGCTGGCTTCCCGTTGCAGCGAAACAAACGCGTCTGGATGCTTGCGAAAGTCACTATTCAGTATTTTAGTCGCGACATAAGGATTCGCATCACGAGCTTCAACCTTGCGCAAGTCTCTGGCCTTATAGACGGTACCCATGCCACCACTACCGAGAATTGAATCGAGCACAAAGCGGTTATTTAACACCACTTTATTTTCAGCTAAGGCTTGATTAGCTACTTTTTGAACATTAATAACACCTTGTAAATTGGCTTGGTTCTGCAAGTTATTATTAATTTGGGTAAGGGCTTTTTCTCTGTTGTCGGCAAGTTGGCGCTTTAGTTTTTCCGGATCTCTAAACAATTCCGAGTCAATCGATTCAGACTTAACTGAAACCTGAGTTTCATCACTGAGTTTATTTACTTCTCGATTGTCCATTAAAAAATAATTACCCCCTATTAAACCAACAAGGGCTTAATAGCACTTTTATAATTTTTATAAGTTAGGCGAAATCTACACCACCTAACCTGAATACAACATAAACGCATTATAACTGAAATTAGCCAACAAACGATTGAAATCTCAAATTCCTATCATTCGTATGACCCATTGCTTTACTTACCCCTTAAAGGTTAGCCCTTTAATCGCGCTTCGGTGAATTTGATTTACCATAATCAATTTACCTAAATGCGCTATTTCGCTTTACACAGCGACTCCATGGCAATAGTTTTTATGGCATCGGTTAACTTGCTCAGCTGCTCAGCGGTAATAATATATGCTGGCATAATATATAAGAGTTTACCAAAAGGTCGAATCCATACGCCAAGCTCAACTAGACGCGGTGTTACCCAATGCATGTCTATTGCTTGTTTCATTTCAACCACGCCAATCGCTCCTTTGACTCTAACATCAGCTACCGAAGGTAATTCTGCTAAGGGAGCTAGCTCGGCTTGCAACTGCAACTCAATACGACTCACTTGCGTTTGCCAGTCTCCGTTTTCAAGTAACTCTAAACTAGCATTAGCCACAGCGCAGGCTAACGGATTGCCCATAAAAGTGGGCCCATGCATTAAGTTTCCACCGGCATAACTGGATATCACATCGGCAACTTTGCGCGTTGTCAGGGTTGCCGCCAAACTCATATAACCGCCAGTGAGGGCCTTTCCTAAACACAATATGTCCGGTGTGATTTGTGCTTGTTGATAGGCAAAAAGGCTTCCAGTGCGGCCAAACCCCGTCGCGATTTCATCAACAATTAACAGCACATCATTCTCATCACATAAACGCCTAATTTGGCGTAAGTACTCGGCACAATAGACTCTCATTCCTCCAGCACCTTGCACCAAAGGTTCAATAATTACTGCAGCAATAGTGGCTGAATTACGCTGAATAGCCTGCTTAAAAGGCTCAATGTCGCTATCTTTCCATAAATCATCACTAATGCAGTTGGGCGCTTCCACAAATAAATGCTTTGGTAAAACGCCAGCAAACATCGAATGCATACCGTTTTCCGGGTCACATACCGACATAGCACCAAAGGTATCGCCGTGATAGCCGTTTTTAAAAGTTAAAAACTGGGTCTTTTTAGTCTTTCCTTGCGAGTAGTAGTATTGCAAGGCCATTTTTAAAGCCACCTCAACAGCAACCGAGCCAGAGTCGGCTAAAAATAAACAAGTTAACTCTTCCGCGGTCATGGCAATTAGCTTTTTACCTAATTGAATGGCCGGTTGATGGGTTAAACCGCCAAACATCACGTGCGAAAATTGGTTTACTTGAGAAATTAAGGCGTTATTCAAATGCGGATGGTTGTACCCGTGAATGGTCGACCACCAAGAAGACATGCCGTCAATAACTTGCTGACCGCCGTCTAAAGTCAAATACACCCCGTTAGCAGCAGTCACACCAAAAACGGGCGTTGGCTGTTTTAAGTTAGTGTAAGGGTGCCATAAGTGCTGGCGGTCAAAACTTAAATCTTGCGCTAAAAAATCCATAAAACGACCCGCATAAACAATTTGTTAACATTTATTTTTATCCATACATTATGCCCGTTTAGACATTCAAAGGTAAAATCTTATACACTCTAGCCACATAATAAAATCCTTTAAAGGAATCCCTATGCATTTGCTATCGAACAAAATTAAATTACTTACCGTCATAGTTTTATCCAGCGCGATAACCTACACCAGCCATTTGAGTGCTCAAACTGACCAAACTGACACATCACAGTGTCAGCTGATTAACAATATAACTGGCTACACTCCCCAGTCTAACTCAAATAAAATACTTAACTTCACTTGGTTAGCATTTTCCAACGGCAAAGTACTAGCGACCGGTACAGACCAAGCGCCCAAAAACCTCAGCCATTGCCAAGTAATTGATGGCGGCGGACAATTTGTATTACCTGGATTAATTGATGCTCATGGACATGTTTCTGGGTTAGGCAACGAAATGTTGCGAGTCAGCCTGCGCGGTACGGCTTCAGAAGAATCAGCTGCTGCATTGGTAAAAGAGTTCGCGCAAAATAACCCTAAATCACAGTGGGTTTTAGGCCGAGGTTGGAATCAAGTATTGTGGTTAAACAAAACCTTTCCGACTAAAAAATCTCTTGACGATACAGGAGTAAAGCGTCCTATCCTTTTAAGACGAATCGATGGACATGCTGCTTGGGCAAATTCTGAAGCATTAAAATTGGCCGGCATAAATCGGAATACTCCCGATCCAGCCGGAGGAAAAATTATTCGCGATGCTTCTGGTGAAGCAACTGGCGTACTCATCGACAATGCAATTGATTTAGTGGAGTCAAAAGTTCCCGCTCAGTCTGCATTAGAGCGAGAGTTTGCATTTGATAAAGCGTTTCAGCATTTATTATCTTTAGGGATCACTAGTGTCCATGACGCGGGGGTAAACCAAGCGGATCTAGACTACTATTTATCTAAAAATAAAGCCCAAGGGTTACCCGTTAGAATCTACGCCATGTTAGCAGGCTCAAGCCCTAATTTAAAAACTTGGCTAACAAATGGAATTATTCAAGATCCCAATGACCGTTTATCTGTTCGGAGTGTTAAGCTTTACTCTGACGGCGCATTAGGCTCTAGAGGCGCGGCATTACTTGCCCCCTATTCTGACGACGCAGATAACAAAGGCTTATTAGTGACACAAGCAGAGCAGCTCAATCATTTAGTTGATTTAATATTAAGTCATGGATTTCAAGCTAACGTTCATGCAATCGGCGATCGCGGCAATAGGCTGGTACTCAATGCGTTTGAAAAAGCCTATGACAATAAAACAAAAGTTAAGCTACGCAACCGTATTGAGCATGCACAAATAGTTGCTCTAGACGACATTCCCCGCTTCGTTGATTTAAAGCTAATCGCTTCCATGCAACCAGTCCACGCAACTAGCGACAAGAACATGGCTGGCGATCGTTTAGGCGAAAAAAGATTGGCTGGAGCATACGCTTGGAATAAGTTTTTACAGCAAGGAACCATCATTGCTTCTGGCTCTGATTTTCCAGTAGAGCTGGCCAATCCAATGCATGGGTTGCACGCAGCAATCACTCGACAAGACCAACAGAACAATCCCAAAGACGGTTGGTTACCTAACGAAAAAATGACTCCACAACAAGCACTACGAAGCTTTACCTTAGACGCCGCATTCGCAGCTCACCAAGAGTCAACTTTAGGTTCACTCGAAGCAGGCAAATGGGCAGATTTTATTTTAGTCGATAAAGACATCATCAAAGGTGATCCAACTAAAATTTGGCAAACTCGCGTATTACAAACGTGGCTAGCAGGTGAACGCGTGTTTAGCGCTCAGTAATAAAAAAGGCGCTAACCAAATAGCGCCTTTTTTATCCTTAGTTTAAATTGAAATTAATGCGAAGCTGAACCAACTGAAACTGATAAAAACTGATTTCTTTGTTCGGCTTCATTTCGCAAGAGCGCAAACTCAACAGAGTTAAAATTATGCCGTGCGACTTCATCAAAAAGCTTCTGCGCCTGTTTAGTGTCACCGGTTTGCTCAAGCGCAATCGCTTTATTAAATTTCACATAAATCTTTTCATTATTGGCTAAATTATAATGCCCCACCGCTTCGCTATACTGCTCTTTTTTTAGTGAAATAAAAGCCATAAGCTCATGAAAGTCTTCTAACTTTCGCTCATTTTGAATAGGCACCAATAGTGTTTTCATTTTATCAGCACTTTGAGTTGCTGCGACTAGTTCGCCTTTTTGCGCCTGAATAGTCCCTTTCCAAAAGTGGTTAGTGGCGCGTCTAGAACGCTTTAAATTATCATCATTCACGCTAGCTAATTGGGCTTCTATCAGTTTTTCACGTGCTTTAATCGCGTTTTCTGCAGAATCAATTATTTCATGATGAATCCCGACCATCGCTAAGTTTTCCATGGTAAACAATTTTGCTTGGGTTTTTTGATGGTTTTCAACTGGCGACTTATCAATATTTCGCGCAACGGTTTGCAACTCTTTTATGGTTTCATTAGGCAGGCCTTGATAAAGATGAGTAAAGGTTTTGTAATTTGCCAAGTAGTTCGCCATATTTGGCTCAGCAACTTGAATCGCCTTATCGTAATCGACTCGGGCCTGTTTGTAATTGCCTAAAAACGTATTAACGTGACCGCGCTTGGTTAAGCCAGATCCATTTTGCGGATCTAAATATAACGCTCTCGAGTAGTCACGCAATGCTGCAGAAAAATTATTTTGCGCTCTATGAGCGTCACCCAAACTGATATGCCCCCAAAAATTAGCGGGCTGAATCTCAACCACTTTAATAAAGTGCTGCTCTGCTTTCGCAAAATCCTTTGGTGTTTTAAATAAGTAGTTATTACCTAGCGCTAAATTAGGCGAAATATCATAAGGTGACAACTCACCCGCTTTGCTAAAAGCATCTCTGGCAGCAACGTTTTGGTTTGCATCGGCCAATGAATGTCCTCTAGCTTCCCAAGCAAAACTGCTCTGTGGGTACTTTTTAATTAACTTTTCGGTGATGCTGAGTCTTGCTTTGGCATCGTTCGCAATATAGGTTTGCTCCATTTCTATCATTAACTTTTCAGCTTCGGTGCTGGTTTTAGCTAACTGGCTAGCTTGCTCTACTGCGTAGTTAAATTGCTCCAGCGATGTAGCTGAATGACTCAACCCAATCCAATTAATGGGAGCTCGTGGGTTTTCTTTGGTTAACTGAGTAAAAATACGATTAGCAACCATTCGCTTATTTTGGTTTAAAGCTTCAAAACCAGCTTTCACATCGATCAATTGCTGCGGACTAACTTGAGAAACAGGAATTCCTTTTAACTCAATTGGTGAAGCGATACTGACTGGAATAAAACAACAGGCGACAATGATAGATATTGCCAATATTCGATTAATTAGTGACTTCATAGTGCTCTCCTTTAGTAGAAAAAGAAAGCTGGGCTTACCTACAACGAATACTACAGATGAGATATTTTTAGTTTATTTTACTCGACACGACCTTCAGGAAAATATCACCCCGCTTTATGGGTAAAACATGGTAACGCATTTAACATACGCTTTTCGTAACGAGTTGCAAGCAATTTTTTAAGCTAACCTAAACACTTTGCTTTTTATAACATTTCGGTCAAAAAATCGAAGCTATTACTACTTTAAAATTATTCTACGCATTCACTCGAAACCAACCCGCAACAGAATATCGCGACTGAGATGCCGGAAGTACCTGATGAGGAAAGTCTTCACTTAAAAATGCTACCAGCGTAGCAAAGCTAGGCAGAATTTTTATTTTCTTTTGTGCGTAGAGTTGAAGCTCTAACTCACCACCCCAATGTGCCTCCCAAACAGGGTTTAAATAAGCAATTAGAGAGAGCTTACGTGTGTTCCCTCCTTTAAACGCATCAACATGGGTTTTGTAGTAAGCACCAACAGGGTAATGAGCAAAGTGACTTTCAAAACTAAATAGTCCTAAAAACAGCTGGCGATTTAATACGCTTTGGAGCGACGCACTCCAGCTTAACCAAGTTTGTTGTGCAGGAGTACTACCTTCAATCCACAAAGTTCTATCGCTACGAGTTTCCAATTGAATCTGATGGCTATTTTCACGTCCAACCGCAGCTAAACTAAAGTCGCTGCTAATTTTAAGTTCTTGATATAGCGCCATCGCTAGGCATTTAGGCAAGGCCGCTTCGGTAATACTATAACCACGCAAACCAATATCATCGACTATTTTATTGGCTAAATCATCATCTAACTGGGCACGCTTAACATACTCAGAGCTGGCCGCGCTCGATTGGCTTGAAACGGTTGGTAAATGCGATAAGAACATAATTTTGTCTAATTGAAAAAAAGGCGTATTAAACCTAAAACAAGAAGCAAACAGCCAACAAAACTAATTTATCGTCAAGAATCTAAATTTTAATTTAAAAAACTTGCGGTACTAAATACGCTTGGATTGAACTAGCTAGGTATTTTTATCCAGTCGCACTGGCTATAATAGGCTTATATTTTTAAATTGAGAGTTAGATTAGGTATGAATGAAGATACTTTTTGGCGTCTAGTAACGGCTTCACCAAACTTACCAGACGCTGAGTCTATTGGCGCGGCATTAACCCAAAAACTAGAACCACTCTCAAACCAAGAACTTGCCGACTTTGATAAGCACTTTAGCCTTAAGATGCGGGCTAGCTATACCTGGGCTTTATTTGGCGCGGCTTTTGTTATAGCTGGCTGTAATACGGAATATGCGTTTGCCGAGTTTCGCTGCTGGCTAATTTCCTGCGGCAAAGCAACTTTTGATAAAGCACTGAATGATCCTGACTCACTTGCAGAGGGCGACATTATTCCATTCAAAGATGATGAAGCGTCTCCATATTTAGATGAGTATGATCTCATTGCGGGCTTAATTTACGAACAGAGAACAGGTAAAGAGCTACCATTTGTTCCCTCTGGACAACTAGAGCCCAAAGGTAAACGCTTTAAAGACAAACCTAAGTTTTTACGCCAAAGCTACCCTAACCTATTCGCCAAATACTGGGTGTCTTTAAACTAACTTAACATGCCGCTTCTTCCCAACGGAATAGCGGCATAAAAGCGAGCTTTAACTTAGCGCTGCTCTACGTCTAAACCTTCAGGAGATCCTTGGTCTTGGGTATTTATCTGCCCTTCGGCGCGCTCATGGGGAATTTGAGTCGATCCACTTTGATTAATCGCTGCTTGCTCATTCAACGAGCGTGTTTCTTGATTAACCTGATAAATCGTTCCTGCCGATGCAAGATCTTTATCGTTAATGCTTGCTATGGTTTCCCGATCACCCAAAAACTCTCGCATTTCTTGAGTAATTTTATCTAAATCGTCATCGGCCTTATGAAGCTCTAGAATGCGGCGGTAATACTCTAAATTATTACTCCCACTTTCAGCAAAACAGCTAGTAATTAATTTTGAGGTAATAATCCAAGGTGTCATGCTAGAGCGAACAACCACATTTTCCGAACGAGTACTATCATGAATACTCGTACCGGTACTTAGTTTGGATTCTGCATAAGTCCCTTTGCATTGAAAATAAACAATTAAAGACTCGAAATGCATTTCCGCCCAAAAAATATGTGCCGTATTACTAATAATTCGGCCGAATATCCATATGAGCACCGGATAAATAATCGCATCAAAGGCGACTATCGGCTGCGACTTTAACGCAGTTACCGACTCTATTGCTTGGTAAAACATTATCGCAGCAATCACCAACAGCAATTCACCCGCGATGGTTCCGGCAATACGTAACGACTTAAACCAAGGGTGCATCGGTATTTCTCGGTACACCGGTTGAGTTTCTTGGATCATTTCGCCATCAAATTTACCTTTATCGTTACTTCCTTGCTCCACCAAATTGGCATCAAAGTCACGGTAAACTCGATTAGGTATTTCTTTATAGCGCCGATTCGCCATAACGATGTTTTCAAAGTTAATAAAAATTTCTTGCGGATGAATACTTTCTTGCCAATTTTTACGAAACTCTGAAACTTCCGTTTTAGGATCGGCTTTACTGGCCCGTAAAAACGTCACTAACAAGCCGTAGCTCGCAGCCAACAAGCCTAATAAAGTCATGGTCATAATATAAGCGGTTGCACTAAACGGCAGTTCAGGTAAGGCAGTAACGTTATGATGTATATAGCTTAAGCCGACCGGCAATAAAATAGACACAACCACCATCATTATTACACCACTCGCACCCGCGCTAGCTACCGATACCTGAGCAACTCTTTTTAGTGGTGAGCGACGCCCAGACCAAATGACAAATAAAAAGCTAGCCAAAACGATACTCAACCAACTCATTATTGGCGTGTCGTTAATATTAGTTAATCCGGTTGTTCCAGAAAACCACGCTAATCCATAACATAAAAAAGCCAACAGGGTATAAATAAGCGCACTGCTTAAATTTTGAGCGGCAGTACGAATAGGAAAAGGCATAAATAATAAGCGCGGCATTAGGGTATGAATTAATCGGGCCAGCCAGCCTTGTGGCTCGACAAAGGTTAGATTCTTACGCCCCATTAACATTTGTTCTAAGTGTTTGTCGTGATAAGCAATGTAGTTTTCTCTCACATGGGCTTCACTTTTTCCCATATTAGATGCAAGGCTGGCGGGTACACTGCGACCAACAAAAAAGCGCAGCATTTTAAAAATACCTCGCGCTGCAGCGACTACCCCATTACCTAATAACAGCACCCCCATTCCCAGTGATAACCAACCTGCAGCTTTATCACCTTCATTCACCAAATCTTTGACCGCTAATATTGCCACAACGCCGAGTATTGTAACTATTGCGCCTCTGATGGTTAAAATTAACCCTTCGAACTTAAAGGGGTTCTTAATACCTAACGTATCCGAGCCATATTCAAATGCCATAAAGCTTCCTTAACTAATCGCTTACTTATATTTTGTTTGAGTTAAAATTGATGTTTGAGTTAATTGTTTTGCTTGAATTAAATAGTTGTTAAACCCTATTCTTGCTAAACATAATACCTTGAGATTCAATAAACACCAATTTTACAGTTAATCATTTTCGCAAGACAAAATTAACCGCATTGTTTCAGCGTCAATATTTCCACCACTTATAATCACCCCAACATCGCCTTTTGGCTCAACCAAGCCACTCATTAATGCCGCCAACCCTAGCGCGCCCGAAGGCTCTACCACCATTTTCATACGATAGAAAAAGAATCTAACCGCTGCCTTAATGGATGCTTCAGTAACCGTGTGCATAGCATCAACATGCTCGCGTATAATGGGAAAGTTTAGATTACCTAAACTCGCAGTTCGCACTCCATCGGCAATTGTCGCGGGATTTGCAATACGATGTAACTTGCCTGAATGAAATGACAAAGTCGCATCATTTGCCAGTTCTGGCTCGATACCTACAACTTGGCAATTAGGCAACTGATGCTTAACCGCTATTGCGCTGCCGCTCAGCAAACCACCGCCACCACAAGGCACTAATAGTTGTTCGAGCGAAGGGTGCGACTGACAAAACTCAAGTGCCGCAGTGCCTTGACCGGCAATAATATGCGGATGATCAAACGGTGGTATTAAGTGTAATGACTGCTGCTGAATTATCGCAGCGGTAACCTCTTCACGCTGTTGAGTTGTTGGATCATACTCTACAACGGTTGCACCATAAGCTTTGGTAGCAGCCAATTTAATGCTTGGCGCATTGGCGGGCATAACGATAGTCGTTTTAACGCCAAGCAATTGCCCAACACAAGCGATAGCTTGAGCATGATTTCCAGAAGAATAAGCAATAACACCTCGCGCCTTTTGCTGCTCACTTAGTTGAGCGATACTATTAAAAGCACCTCTAAATTTAAACGCGCCAACTTTTTGAAAATTTTCACACTTAAACCAGACTCGACAACCTAAACGCTTATTTAAGCTAGATGAAGATAAAACTGGGGTAACTTTAGCAACCCCTTGAATCCGATTAGCGGCCGCTTTAATTTGCTCAAACATAATGACAATCCCAAACTCAAAATAAATAGACGCTTGGGATTAAACCTTGTTCGTTAGCGATAGTCTAGTAGGTTGATTAAACTATTATATTTACAGACAAACTGATTAACTAGCCGGTTGCGACTCTCGCTGAATAAGGCCTGCAAACAAGCTAACCACTAAGCCAATTAAAAACACTGTGAAAAACATAACGATAAAGTTAACCCATGGGTTCATAAACAGCGCTTTATCTGCCTGTAATTTCGCAATTTGTTGCTCAATTTCTACTTGAGCTAAACCACTATGCTGAATAGTTTGTATGTAGTAATTAAAATAGTTATCCATAAACTCAGGATCTAAGTAGGCAACATAAACGAGGTTATAAACACCAAATAAAATGCCCGCAATCAAACTAACCCCGGTTCCCAGTAAAAATACCTTTTTAAAACCGATAACTTGGTGGGTATTTTTCTGCTTTAGCTCTTTAACGGCTAAAAATATTACTAGTACCGAAAGCAAAATGGCAGCATAGCCAATGACTTCGCTTTGCGCATAAGTTTCAGTGCCTCCCCCTATAATCAACCAAGCAATAAAAGGGATCCCGACGCAAATACCACCAGCAATAAAACCGTACTTTAAAATTACATTTTTCATTTATGTTTCCTTTAATTTTTAACCTCTTAAAATCACCCTAGCTGTCACTTTTAGGCTTAATCCAAAGCGCCGGCTATCGCTTTGCTATGCTCGCTTATTAATTAATCAAACACTATCACCCATTTGGGTGACACCTTAATTATCCTATTAAATTCATTAGCTTAGCTTCAGAAACAGCTTGCGTTCGATTGCTGACTTCCAGTTTACTAAATATACGACTACAGTGAGTTTTTACCGTATTAGGACTCACTTGAATACTTGCGGCAATTTCCTTATTGGTATAGCCGTGAGCGAGTAAAACCAATATTTCCTGCTCTCGCTCGGTCAGCACTGGCTGTGGCAAACATTGCTTAGCTAAGTTCACGTGAGGTTTTAACTTAGATTGACTTACCCCTGACGAGCTTGAAGATGACGGGCTTTTAAGATTAGATTTTAGTTCATTTTCGCAAGTATCAAGCTGCCCCCTTCGAGAAGGATTTTGCTGCAACACCAACCAAGCAACTGCGCCACCGAGGCACAAAAAAATCACCGCAACAATCATTAAATAGAATTCGAGGCTAAATTTATAACTGAAAAACTGAAACTCAATCAACTTGAGCAAGCTCAGCGCTAGAAACAGCCCTAGCCCATACTTGAGTATAATTTTAACCACCTAAAGTCTCATATAACGCAAAGCCAATCCAAGAGCCAATAAGCAATAACCAAGGAAGTGCGCGCTGCCAGCGCAGGTTTTTTGAAACCCTACTTTCCTGCTGAGGTTGAGCTATAGGCTCTTGCTGTGCGCTTTTAAGTTGTTTAAGCTTTTTGTCGAGTTCGCGTTTTTTTACTTTTTGCTGCTTTTTGTATTCATCAATTCCTTTTTGAATTCCTTGTGCAATCAACTTAGTTTGCTCTTTAGATTGGCCTGGGCGTTGCGTCGCTTTAGCCGCTTTTAATGCTTCTTTGACCGTTTCTGGCGATACTTTTGAATTATTTTTAGCCATGCTACTTCCTAAGATTGATCACTGATTTATATACTTTCTGCCTTACTAGCTAATTACCCAGCTAAGTTCTTCTGGTATAATTTGCTGCAACCGCAGTGCCCTGTCTACTAAAATACTGAGTTAGCATTAAAATGACTAAAAAGCGCTACTTGTTTTATATATCACAAAATTATTCATTTGAAATTTTGCGACCTATCCAGCAAGAAATTATCGCCAATGGAGACGAGTGCGCCTGGTTTGTCGAAGGCGGTCAAGTTAATTTAAGTAATTTTAACGCTCATGAACAGCGTTTACCCAACATTCAAGCAGTTCAAGAGTTTAACCCAATTGCTGTATTTGTTCCGGGTAATATTGTGCCTAACTTTATTCCAGGTTTAAAGGTTCAGGTTTTTCATGGGCTTGAATGGAAAAAGAAAGGCCACTTTAGAATTAGAGGCTTCTTTGACCTGTATTGCACTCAAGGCGAAATTACCACGACCCGGTTTAAACAGTTAGCTGAAAATCATCAAAATTTTCATGTCATTGAAACAGGCTGGAGTAAACTTGATCCATTATTTACCACGCCCGCTTACCCATTAACTACAGACAAGCCAGTCATTTTATACGCACCAACATTTTCGCCTAATCTAACTTCGGCATTGGAGTTATTAGCGCCTATAAAACAAATGGCAGCCACAGGTAAACACCACTGGCTCATTAAGTTTCATCCTAAAATGAATCCAGACTGGATCGCAGAGTATCGTGCAATCGAGAGTGATAACCTCGAAATTGTCGATATAGACAGCTGCTTACCTTTACTGCAACGGGCGGATATTTTAGTCTCAGATACTTCCTCAATGGTAGGTGAGTTTTTACTTTTAGATAAACCCGCCGTTACTTTTAACAATGCGAGCCCTGGCGATTATTTGATCAATATAACCGAGCCTTTAGAGCTGAGCGATGCTATTCAACAAGCATTAACACCCAGCACTTTGTTGAGTCAAAAGATAGCCGAAAATAATCACCAATTGCACCCTTACAATGACGGCCAATCGAGTGCCCGAATTTTACAGGCAGTCGATTATATATTGACGCAAGCAACGCCACTTAAAAAAACCAAACCGCTTAATTTATTGCGTAGCTTTAAACTGCGTAAGAAGCTTAACTATTGGAAAATTTAGTCAGTGAATATTTTAATCATTCCCGACGTTGGTCGCTCATTTAACAGTGTTCGCCCCGAAGCAGAAATTTATATTGGCCTTGCCAACGCTGGCCATAAAGTGACCATTATGACAGATCTTAATGGTGCTTATGCCGAGCGCTATGCTCAGCACAACATTGATTTAGTCGAGCTTAAAATGGATAAAAAGCTTTCGCTCAGCGCAATCAATAAAATACGCAAACTAATCAAAAGCAAAAAAATTGATATTGTCTATGCGTCAAAGTCACGCACTATTCCTAACGCAGCTTTCGGTTGCATTGGCACGACAGCAAAAATGGTGGCTTATCGCGGCACTACTGGCGGGTTATATAAAAGTGACCTCACCAATTATCTTTCCATTCTTCATCCCCGAGTCAACGGGATTATTGGTGTGTCTAATGCTGTTACTGCTCACGTAAAGTCAAGCGTAAGAAAGAAAATCCACCCTTTTGTTAAAACTATTTATAAAGGGCACGATTTAAGCTGGTATTCACAACCACCGAGCGACTTGTCGGCACTGGCAACTAAAAGCGCTCAACTCACTCAGCCAGATGCGTTTAATGTTTTGTGTATTGGCAGCAAGCGGCTTCACAAAGGAATGCAATATATGATAGAGGCTGCTGCCAAATTAACTCACCTTCCCAAGCTTAATATTTTGCTGGTTGGCGACCATTTTGATTGTGAACCTTTCCTTACTCAAATCCAGCAGACCGGTATGGCAGAAAGAATCATCATGCCCGGCTTTCGTAATGACGTACCACAACTAGCCGGAGCTTGCGATTTATTAGTTTTACCTTCATTACGAGAGGGCTTGCCTCGCGCAGTTTTAGAATCTCTCGCCTACGCAACCCCAGTAATTGCATCTGCCAACCCAGGTACGATGGAAGTAATTAAAGACGGCGTGAATGGATTAATTGTTCCACTAAAAAACAGCCAGGCTATTGCCGATAAAATCACTCAACTCTACCAAGACAAAGCGCTATATAGTCAATTGAAAAGCCAAACCCAAGCGACTATCAAAAACCAATTTTCGCATCAAAAAACTGTGCTTGAATATGAGAAATATTTTACTGAGCTTTTACAGCAAAAATAACAGAAGAGTAGATTTTTTAAGGTAAAGGAAATTCGGCTAACACGGCATTAAATGTCGATTCAACTTGCGCTACGCTGATAAGCTTCATTAAATTCTCGCCTTTAACTCGCTTACCCCAAGGAAGGGCTTGCCAGTTTTTATTAAACTGCTGCTTAACTAAACTGTCATAAACAGAAACAGTGAATCGAGAATATAAATAAGGCCCGGTACGCCGCGGATTGCTGTGCGCATACAGCCCAATCACTGGCGTATTAACTGTAACAGCCATATGCGCAGGCCCAGTATCTGGGGCTAACACTAAATGAGCGTTTTTGATAACCACTAACAGCTGCTTTAATGTTGTTTTACCCACTAAATTAATGCAGTCTGATTGCACCTTTTGAATGATATCAGCCGCTAACTTTTTTTCCATATTCGTAGGTCCACCGCAAATAACGACTTGCATACCTCTATCTCGCGCCATTTGAGCAATTGCGGCATAAGATTCGGGCAGCCAATTGCGTTGCGCTTTACTGGCGGCAGGTGCAATCACAAAATAAGGCGAAGTAAGGCTGACTTGTTGCTTAAACCATTCAAGAGTAGACTTTTCGATTGGCATATTCCAGCTAAGTTGGTATTGGGCATCAACGCCTACTGCTTGCGCAAAAGCTAAAAAGCCCTCGGCAACGTGAGCCGATTTTTGTGGCATCACTTGGCGATTAGTAAAAAGCCATTGCCCCTCTTTGGCACGAGCAGAATCAAACCCCCACTTCTCTTTAGCTCGAATACATAGGGTTGCTAAACTGGCTCGCAGAGCAACTTGCATATGCAGTAAAATATCAAACTCTCGCCCTTGTAGACGCTTAGCTAAATCCAAATACCCGCGCAAGCCGGCTTTTTTATCAAAAACAATAAACTCTACGCCACTTAAGCCATTTACTAGCATTAACTCGACTTTGCCAATAATCCAAGTTATTTTAACTTGCGGCCAGCGCTTTTGAATCGCCTGCACGCTAGCAACCGCGTGACAAACATCACCTATCGCCGACAACCTTAAAATGCAAATAGACTTGGGTTGATCAATTTTTGTTTGGGGTAATTTTTTTGACATTAAGTTCACTTCACTACAATTCGACTGCTATTCTAATGTAAAATAAAACTTGTCTCTATTAAATTTAGGAAAACACGTTGTCGATTATTGTGAAAACCTCAGCAACGCATCAACTCTTACTTACGGATATCAACCCGGATTTAAACCAAGTTGCCAAGCCAGAATGGTTTCAAATAGATTATTGGCGTCAAATAAACGCGGTAAAAGGTCAGTCAAAAGGTCGTAACACGACCTGGTTTGTTGGGCACGCAGACGAAACTTGGGTGTTAAGGCACTATTATCGCGGTGGTATGGTCGCAAAACTCTCGAATGATAAATTTATTTATTTTGGTCAAACTAACAGCCGCGTTTATCAAGAGCTACAATTATTAGAAACCATGTATTTGAGCGGTTTGCCAGTACCTAAACCAGTCGCCGGTTTAATTACTCGCCATGGCATTAGTTATCAAGCCGACTTATTAATGCTACAAATTGCAGACGCTCAAGATCTGGTTGCCATTTTAACCCAGCAAGCAATGGCCGAAGCCCAATGGCGAAATATTGGAGTAATGTTGGCTCAATTTCACCAAAACGGCATTTATCACTCCGATCTAAACGCCCACAACATACTGATGGACCAACAAAATAAAGCTTGGCTAATCGATTTTGACAAGTGTCAGCGCAGACCGGTTGCACGCCAATGGCAAGCGGCTAATTTAGCCCGCCTTAAACGTTCTTTTATGAAAGAGAGCCAACTTTATGACTCTTTTTATTTTGATGAACAAGCATGGCACTGGCTAGTGCAAGCTTATCAAACGCATTAATTTAACCGTTCAAACTCGCGTATTAATTTGCGCAGAATAACCCGCTTAGGGTTTATTTAATTGTGACTGACAAGCTGCAACAGTTTTATCAATACAACCCTGGTTTGCCTGCATAAATTGCAACGCACGACGCTGAGTTAATGTGTTAGAAGCTTGCTTTTGAAGCGCAAGTTTTACTTGATTGGCGAGGTCGCTACTGTCACTGACGACCTGCAGCAATTCGGCCGCTAACAGCTTATCGGCGATGTCAGAAAAATTATAAATACTTGGCCCCATTAATACCGCATTTCCGCAAACGATTGCCTCTAGAGGATTATGCCCACCTCTGTCAATTAAGCTACCACCCACAAAGACACTTTGGGCAACACCACAAAACAACAGCACTTCTCCCATAGTATCGCCGACTAACACTTGTGAATTATTAAGTTGCGATACGACTTGCTCACGACTCAAACTTTGCATTTGTGAACGTCGTAAAAAACACATTTCTTTTTGTTCACAAAAATTGGCAAGCTCATCAAATTTTTCTGGGTGGCGAGGAATAGCGATTAATATCAAATTTGGCTGTTCTAACAATAATTCGCGGTGCGCAGCTAACACTTGAGCAAACTCACCTGGATGAATGCTCGCTGCCACCCACACTGGCCGAGTGGCAAAAAAATCTTTGTGCAATTGCTGCTGTTGCATTAGCACTTCATCGCTCAGCGTTAAATCAAACTTAATGTTGCCGCAAAGCTGAACCTTATGCGGCGCAACGCCCAACCCAAGATAGTTATTTTTATCTGACTCAAACTGCGCAGCAACTAAACTAATACACTCAAAAATTTGTGAGGTCAGTTTTTTATACTTAGCATATTTTGCAAAGGACTTATTTGAAAGGCGCGCATTAGCTAACAACACAGGTACGTTTTGTTTGCGACACTGATTTAACCAGTTTGGCCACAATTCAGTTTCCATAATTATGACGAGCTTTGGCGAAACCCGCCGTATAAAACGCTGACAACTTCCAATCCAATCAATAGGAAAATAACTGTGAGTAACGCTGCCGCCAAACGCTTTGGCAACTTCTTGCTTTCCCGTTGGAGTCGTCGTTGTCACCACAATTTGATAGTCGCTAAATCGGCTTTGCAAAGCGCTAATTAGCGGAATTGCGGCACGGGTTTCGCCTACGGATGCGCAATGAATTAATAAAACAGGCTTAGAAGTCGGCGATGCTGATTTTAGAGAACTTAATTTAGGCGCAAACCCAAGACGTTGCCAAAAGCCATGACGATACTCAGGCGCTTTAACTGCACGCCAAGCAAAATACCCTAAAATTACAGGGCTAACTAAATACAACAAACATGAATAAACAAATCGATTCAAATTAAGACCAAATCACTGGATGAGTTGGTTAGCATTCTACAACAACTTCAGTTTTGATTGAATTAGCGATAAAGCAACTCGCATGAGCTAGCTGATGAATTGTCGCTATTTGGGCCTTACTAGGCACCTTATCACCAGCAAAAGTTACTTGCGGGCGCAGCTTAACCACTGTCATAGCCATCTTCCCATCGTCATTCGGCGCGAGCTCACCAACCGCCGCGTCTCTATAATGACTAACTTCTAGCTTTTTCTTGGCGCAAATAGATAAAAAAAACAACATGTGGCAGCTAGAAATTGAAGCGATAAAGGCTTCCTCTGGATCAACGTTTTCTGCAACCGAGTAAGGCAAAGGAACAATATGCGGCGACGCAGATGCTTGAATACTTGCACCACCATCAAAACGCCATTGGTGGGCTCTAGAATATTCGCCTTGAATAAACCCAGCTTGCGAGTTGTGCCACTCAACCACCGCAGAATGCTGTGCCATATCAGTTCCTTATACTTAATATTTCACCAAGTAGAATTAAACAAGGCGCTCAAATGCGCCTTGTCTATTATTAAATTTAGCTATCTGAACTAGCCGTCGACTCCGAAGGGGTAGGTTTTTTGCCTTTAAAATCAGTCTCATACCACCCGGTTCCAGTAAGCCGGAAACCCGCAGCAGAAACAAGCTTTGATAATGATGGCTCATTGCACTCAGGGCAATCTTTAAGCGGATCATCACTCATTTTCTGTAACTTTTCCATTCGATGGTCACAAGCATTACATTTATATTCATATATTGGCATGATTTTTTAACCCGATTAAAAACTAAACAAATTATGAGCGACAATATAAGGACTTTTACAAAAATTTAAAGCGTTATTTAGAAATTTGTTGGTTTTTTTTATTATAAAGTTAGTTTTTACATATAAGTAGCCTCGCATGGCTGCTAAAATAGCGTCGCAAAAGCCACTGAGCAACTGCTTTAGGCCTTGAAAAATAGCGCAAAGTCAGCGAAATATAGCAATTTTTCGTTTCTAACAAGACAAAAGAGAATAATTGAATGAGAACCACCCAGTATTTATTAGCGACTCTTCGAGAAGAGCCTAGCGACGCCGAGTTAATCAGCCATAAACTGATGCTCCGTGCCGGCCTTATCCGTAAACAAGCGTCAGGACTTTACACTTGGCTTCCGACCGGACTGAAGGTATTGCGCAAAGTAGAGCAAATAGTCCGTGAAGAAATGGACGCGATAGGCGCAGCTGAGCTATTAATGCCAATGGTGCAATCAGCTGAACTATGGGAAGAGTCTGGCCGTTGGGGTGATTTTGGACCAGAGCTACTGCGCATAAAAGATCGCCACGACAGAGACTTTTGTTTAGGGCCTACTCACGAAGAAGTTATTACCGCCATGATCCGCGACGAAATTCGCAGTTACAAACAGTGCCCTGCCGTGTTTTATCAAATACAAAGTAAGTTTAGAGACGAAGTTAGACCCAGATTTGGGGTGATGCGTGCACGAGAATTCTTAATGAAAGACGCATACTCGTTTCACACCAGTGAAGCCTCTTTAGCCGAAACCTATGAAATGATGTACGAGGCCTACAGTAAAATTTTTAAACGCCTAGGACTCGAGTTTCGTGCCGTTATTGCCGACACTGGCTCTATCGGCGGTAGCACTTCTCACGAGTTTCACGTACTCGCAGATTCTGGGGAAGATGCCATCGCCTTTAGCAGTGACAGCGATTATGCTGCTAATGTAGAAAAAGCAGAGTCACTCGCGCCGGTTAGCCCGGCTCAAACAGGAGACGCTAGCTTGCAAGAGATAGCTACTCCAAACTGCAAAACGATAGCTCAAGTCGCTGAATTTTTAGAGCAACCACCTCAACAAATTATTAAAACCTTAATTGTTAAGGGCGCTACTGAAGAACACCCTTTAGTCGCTATTTGTTTACGTGGTGATCACAGCTTAAATGAATTAAAAGTTGAAAAACATGCATTGGTATTGTCACCATTAACGCTGGCGGACGAAACGACAATACAAAATCAAGTCGGCTGTAACCCTGGCTATGTAGGGCCAGTAAAGCTAGCAATGCCAGTTATTGCAGACCGAGACGCAGCAATATTAACCGACTTTATTTGTGGTGCTAACCAAAACGAGCAGCATTTAAGTGGCGTAAACTGGAACCGAGACGCACAAATTCACGAAGTATTTGATTGTCGTAATATTGTTGAGGGCGACTCTAGCCCCGATGGCAAAGGTAAACTTACCATTAAGCGAGGCATAGAAGTTGGGCATATTTTTCAGCTAGGTACAAAGTATAGCGAAGCAATGAAAGCAAATGTACTAGGTGAAAACGGCAAGTCTGTAACGCTTACTATGGGCTGTTACGGAATTGGCGTTTCAAGAATTGTAGCCGCAGCAATCGAGCAAAACCATGATGAATACGGGATAGTTTGGCCGGAAAATATCGCGCCGTTTCAGGTTGCAATTGTCCCCATGAACATGAAGCGATCTCACCGAGTTGCTGAGCACGCCGAAAAATTATATGCGCAGCTTAAAGATGCCGGTATTGAAGTAATTTTAGATGATAGAAAAGAGCGTCCTGGCGTCATGTTTGCCGACATAGAACTGATAGGGGTGCCTCACCGAATCGTCATTAGTGAGCGTGGCATTGATGCCGGTCAGTTTGAATATAAACACCGCAAAGAAAATGACAAAGTTGATGTTAATATTGATGACGTATTCACTTTTATTCAGAAAAAAATAGCCTAAAATTAAAGTGGTGAGGTTAGCCTCACCACTTTGAGGCTTGATTAACTGAGAAATGATGAAACTTCACTACCTGCAACAACTGGTGCGACACTTATCTGTACGACATTTATTTGTACGACACTTATTTGTACGACACAAATCACGCGGCAGCAAACTATTGCCGCTGTGCTGTTTTAGCATGCTTTATTTAAGCCTATTGAATTGTTCATTCGTATCCGCGGCGACTCAAGAAAAACCCAGCGGAGAATTTCGTCAGAAATTAGCCTTAGCAATAAAAAACGCACCCGACTCTTTTAAAGACAAGTTTGATGCTGAAGTTTGGTTAGTTGAGCAGTCCGCTCGACTCGCAAAAGCAGCTCCGCATATTCCAGAAGATGAAAGATTAAAAATTTTGCGTTTAGTCCATCAAGAAGCGACCTACTTTAACTTAAACCCCATGATGGTATTAGCTTTAATTCAAGTAGAAAGTGCTTTTGACCAATACGCCATTTCAAGAGCTGGCGCTAGGGGGTTAATGCAAGTTATGCCATTCTGGAAAGCAGAGCTAGGCACCGAACAAGATAGCCTTTTTGATATTCATACTAACCTACGTTATGGCTGCGCCATTCTAAGCCTATATTTGGAAAAAGAAAACAACAACGCAACTCAAGCATTAGCGCGCTATAATGGTAGTAGAGGAAAAGTTTGGTATCCAATGCGCGTGTATAAAGCAATGCGCAAAACTTGGCGTCCTTAAACTCACCAGGTTAATCCTCCTCGCTAAAAACGAATATAACAGGCAGTATAGTTTTTGGAAAAACAAATCGATGGATGAATTTTGTTATAACTCAACCCAAAAAATTGGTTTAGTCTTAACTGGCGGAGGTGCTCGCGCAGCATATCAAGTTGGGGCGCTTAAAGCCATTGCCGACCTGGTCTATCGACAAGAATGTGGCAATCCTTTTCCTATAATTACCGGCACTTCAGCCGGCGCTATAAACGCCACCGCAATTGCAGCGGGCTCACTTGACCCAACCAAAGCGGTCGATGATTTGTATAATGTTTGGAAAAACTTTTCAGTAGAGCAAGTTTTTCGGGCAGATTTTTCTGGGCTGATGAAAAATACTGGTCGCTGGGTAAGATCAATTTTTTCCAACCAATACCATAAAAATAATCAGCTCGGGTTACTTGATAATACCCCTTTAAAAGAACTTCTTTCACGGGTCATACAATTTCAAGATATTCAAAATGCAATACAACAAGGGCAGCTCAGCGCACTCTCAGTGACAGCTTCTGGTTACTCTACTGGTCAGTCTATTAGTTTTTTCCAAGGCGAAGATACACTTAAAAGTTGGCGTCGCTACCGTCGCTGCGGTACTCGTACAACAATTAACCTTGACCACTTACTCGCGTCATCTGCGATTCCGTTATTATTTCCTGCAATAAAAATTAATCGGGAATTCTTTGGTGATGGCTCAGTACGGTTTCTAGCGCCTCTCAGTCCAGCGATCCACTTAGGCGCCGACAAAATTTTAGTTTTAGGTGTCGATCCGGTTCGCACCCCTAATAACAATCGGCCCACCAATGTTCACTATCCGTCAGTCGCCGATATTGCCGGTCATGTGCTAGATAGTGTATTTATTGATAGTTTGGACAGTGACATAGAGCGCATTTCACGCGTTAACAAAACCATTAAGTTAATTCCAGAAGCGGTAAGAAATTTACAAAGTAATTTACGTCCAATCGAAACGCTTACAATTTCACCCAGCATGGACTTAAGTCTTTTAGCTAACAAACATTTTCACCGCCTCCCACGCATGCTACGCTTTTTCTTTAAACGTATAGGGATTGGCTCAGGCGAAGGCTCTACCGTATTAAGCTATTTACTTTTTGATCAAGCTTATACCACCGAGCTTTTAGAGTTAGGTTACGCCGACACTATGAAACAACGCGCAGAAGTTGAATCTTTCTTTGGTCAATTATCCAGCGAAAGCGCTCCCAGTCTATCACAATAATTTTAAGTCCCATCTCAGTTAGCGAGAGCTAATTGAACTTTATGACAGCTTATAACTTTTAGTTGTCATAATTCCAATTAATGTAATAAAACTGTCATTTTAGTTCAGCAAAATAGCGTTGGTTAGCGTCTCACTCACTTTAGTGTTTCGCTGCTATTTTGATGACGAAGCGATGACTACTAATTATTTTAATTCTCGCCTAATTAAACAATCACAAGTATGACAGCAAGGCTTACCTTAAGAGAACTTATGATAAAGACTATAATCAATTCTATTCGCAGTAGCCTATTTAAATTTATTTTTAGTTTGCTATTAGTCAGTTTAAATTTTGGATCAACTATAGCAAGCTCAGCAGACCAAAAAATTAAAGCTGAAACTTTAAAGCTAGTTGGTTCAAATACTATTGGTGAGTCTTTCGCCCCGCTTCTTGCCGAGTCATTTTTAAAAAATAAAGGCGCTATTTTGGTAAGAACCGAAACCCTCGAAAACCCAGTTGAAAAGAATATTAGCGGCTTCATTCAACAAACAAATACCCAAATCAACATACAGATTAGAGCGCATGGTTCAACTACTGGATTTAACGTGCTGCTAGCTAATCAAACTGATATTGCAATGAGTTCGCGCCCAGTAAAAACAACAGAAGTTGAAGCCCTTAAAAAGGCGAATCAAAACTTAACTGAAGAACCAATAGCGCTCGACGCGCTAGCAATTATTACTCACCCAGACAACCCGATCAGCCAATTGACGATAACACAAATAGGTGAAATATTTTCAGGAAATATTAGCAACTGGAAGCAGCTAGGTGGTCCAGACATGCCTATAACTATTTATGCAAGAGACAATAACTCTGGAACATGGGACACCTTTAAAAATATCGTGTTAAAACCTTTTAATTTAAACCTTAATACCGCAGCAAAGCGCTTTGAGTCGAGCCAGCAGTTAGTTTCAATGCTATCCCAAGACAACTCAGCCATCGGTTTTGTCGGTGTAAGCTATATCGCCCAGGCAAAAGTTATTGCCGTAGCAGCGACTCAGCAGTCGCAAGCAAGTACCCCCTCTGTATTCACCATTGGAACCCAAGCCTACCCGCTTTCGAGAAAGCTATTTTTATATGCAAACGAAGAAACGAAAAGTCAGTTAGCCAAAGAGTTTTTATCATTTTGTAGTACTCATAAAGGCCAACAACAAGCGCCGCTAGTTGATCTTATTTCCTATTATCCTACCTATAGTCGACCGCAAGCACTGACTAAAGCAACACCATTGCGCTACCGAAATCTAGCCTCATTAGCTACGCGGTTAACGGTCAGCTTTGCTGCGCATACTCATGCGTTAGACCCTACAAAGGAAGCCAGAGATATAGAGCGGCTCAGTAATTTTTCGCAACAATCACCAGGCAGAAAGTTTGTGTTAGTTGCCACGCAGCCTTCTTCTCGCCTTAAGTCACTTAAAGAGCAATTAACCAATGCAAAAATAGGAATTCTAGATACCTTACAATTCGACCTAGCCGACTTGCAAAAACAACATATTGAAGTATGGGTATTATGATCTGTTTTGAACAAATGATAAGTTTCGGACACCTCATTTTAAGCCATGATAAGTTTCGGACACCTCATTTTAAGCCATGATAAATTTCGGACACCTCATTTTAAGCCATTATCCTACACCACTTAAGGCTAATCTCTCAGTTCAAATTAAGAAATTGTAAATTGGAACTCATTTCAATTTAGGCTAATGTAATGCCAATTGAGTTTATTCAAGGATCGAACATGCCGACCCCAAGAAGAGATATTGTCGACAGTGAAACGCCTGGTTTCTATCACTGTATTTCACGCTGTGTTCGTCGCGCTTACCTATGTGGCCAAGATCCCTTTACCGGAAATAATTGCGATCACCGCAAAGCTTGGCTTGAGCACAGAATGCTAACCCTTTCTCAAGTTTTCTCGGTTGAATTGTATGCCTACGCAATTATGGACAATCATTATCACTTAGTACTTTCTATCGATCCCAAAGCTCCATTAAATTGGACTGACGAACAAATTGCAGAAAAATGGCTGTTAGCCTTTCCTAGCAAGCTTGATAAACCTGAATATAAAGCGAAACGAGAACTGAAGAAGCGGGCCATTATGAATGATCCAGCTCTGCTCGAAAGCTATCGGAAACGTTTGGGAAAACTATCTTGGTTTATGGCGTGCTTAAATGGCCCACTGGCTAAAAGAAGTAACGCCGAAGACTACTTAAAAGGCCGCTTTTGGGAATCGAGATATCAATCAGTCGCACTACTTGATATCTCCGCGGTGCTTGCTTGTATGGCGTATGTAGACTTAAATCCAATTCGAGCCGGCATTGTTGAAGAGCTACAAAACTCGCTACATACTTCAATTAAAAAGCGCATTGAGCAATTACGCGGCGAGCCCATGCTACTAAAAGAAAATTTAAAACCAATTGCTCAAGCTATGCAAATACGTGCCATACAAATAAAGCTCAAAGATTATATCGAACTAGTTGAATGGACGGGAAAATCCATAGTGCATCCCGGCAAAGCTCAAATGCCTGCACAGGTTCAAAGCATTATTGCCAACTTAAATCTTCAACCCGACCAGTGGCTTTACCAGTACAGTAAGCTAGGCAAACATAGCGGAATAGCTATTGGGCCTTTATATAAACTAAAAAATAAAGCCAAACAACTGAATAAATGCTGGATAAAGGGAGCAAGTATTTCAAACTTGCTTTACTGTTGACACCTAATAGATTACGAGCGCTTGGAATTGCCGCCTGGTCAACTTTCTGCTGCTTTCAATTTCTACTTTGAAATATTTTCCAATACTAAAATGCCATTTATTGCTTTAATAACATCTAATATCCCCTCTCTTCGCCATCGTTGAAAAATAACAAATTAATTTAAGTGAAAATATCGAGTTCAAGCACTAATTGAGGTGTCCGATTTGTTATCCGATTATTAAAATCAGATATGTAACGCTTGCTTAAAATGACAACTGAAAATCAATTCCAATTTCGCTGCTATTTAGCAAATAGTCTTTCGCTAAAAAGACCCCAGGCACTGCCACAAGCTGATCATTATAAAAAATAAGCGGAAGTTTAGCGCGTAGCTCTTTGGGAATATTTTTTTCTTGAAAAATTATTTTAAGTGAGGCGGCTTTATTACGATAATCAGGCAGAATTTTTTCACCGCCTTCGCGCGTTTTCACCTCAACGACTTCGCCATCAGATGGCTTGCGTAGCCCTCCAGTTCGAGCACATGTCGCAACAAGTAAACCATTAGATAAACTTAAAGGTTGTTGCAGATCGCTCCACTTAGTCGCGGCAAATTTTTCCGCCAAATTGAACGCGCGATTAAACTGTAATACTCCATTACAAGTTACTAAATCACTGTCTCTAAGAGTTAGCCGGACCGAGCGAGAGCTACTCGCGCTGATTTGTCTTAACAGCTCTTCTATTTGCACACTCGAAGGCGCCAAACTCTGATTAATCTGATAATAATAATAATAAATAAGATTCTTTTGCCGTGGTGTAGAAAGCGTTTTTAACTTATCTAGGTTTAACCCCAAATAGCCTAAGGTAGCTGCCCGAGTGTCGAGAATAATTTCCGGTAAAGCCACCTGGCATTCAACCAAATCTTGCTTAGCTATGTCCTCTAATAATTCTCGCTGCTCGCTGGCAACTTGAGTGAAACGCGCAATAGTTTGTGCTACTTGGGGCCAATGTTGTTTGATTAATGGTAAAACTTGATTGCGGATAAAATTACGTTGGTAAATGCTAGACTTATTGCTTGGGTCGTCAACCCAGCTAACTTTCTGGAGCCTAGCGTATTCCTCAATTTGTGCTCGCGTGAACTCGAGCAATGGCCTTACGAGTTTTCCCTTAGCTAAACTTCTCACTTTGGGAATTCCCACCGCGCCACGTAATCCTGTTCCTCTAAACAACCTATAAAGTAGCGTCTCAGCTTGATCATCTAAATGATGTGCGAGAAAAATCACGTCGTTAGTTTTAAGTTGTGAGGAAAAGAAGGCGTAGCGCGCCTTTCTCGCCACTTCTTCTAAATTACTAAGTTTGCTTTTGCCCTTTTCTTGTTTAGAGAGTAACTTCAATTGAGTAGTCTCCAGCTCAATTGCATTTTCTTCGCAAAACTGCTCACAGACCTGCTGCCACTCGTCGGCTTGAGAGTGCAGTCCATGATTAACATGCAGTGCGCCTATTTTTATCTCTCTCGTAGGCTGCCCCTTTGCCAACATAGTCCTAACTTTAAGCAATGCGGTTAATAACACCATCGAGTCAACTCCACCACTTAACCCAACCCAATAGGTACCCGCAGAGTCATACTCTCGAATGCTCGTAATTAACTGAGTTTCAATGGAATGCTTAGGCATAGTCTTAGAATAATGGGGAGTGAACAATTGGTTAGCTAAGAGCATAGCACACAATCAAAAACGCCTGCGTAATGCAGGCGTTAATTGCAAGCTTAGTCGACGATAGACTTCCAGTCTTCTTGAACACCAAATGACATTAAGCGTTCAAAACGAGTATCAAGTAGCTCTTCTTCTTTAAGCGTGGTTAATGCGCTTAAGTCCTTTTCAATTTGAGCTTTTAAGTTAGCAGCCATCGCCGGATGATCGCGATGCGCGCCGCCTTCAGGCTCGGGAATAATCGAATTAATTAAGTCTAATTGCTTTAATCGTTCAGCAGTAATTCCCATAGCGTGAGCAGCGTCAGACGCTTTCTCTGCGCTTTTCCATAAAATAGAAGCACAACCTTCAGGTGAAATTACAGAATAAGTACTGTATTGCAACATATTAACGCGATCGCCAACACCAATTGCCAATGCGCCACCAGAACCACCTTCGCCAATAACCGTACAAATCGTTGGCACTTTTAAACGTGACATTACTTTTAAGTTGCGAGCTATGGCCTCTGACTGACCGCGCTCTTCTGCGCCAACACCTGGGTAGGCTCCCGGAGTATCAATAAAAGTGATAATAGGCCAGTTAAACTTTTCAGCCATTTGCATTAAGCGTAAGGCTTTCCGATAACCTTCCGGACGCGGCATACCAAAGTTACGTGCGACCTTTTCTTTGGTGTCTCGCCCTTTCTGGTGCCCTATAATCATTACCGGTTTGCCATTTAAGCGTGCTGGACCACCAATAATCGCATGATCGTTAGCAAACGCTCGGTCACCGGCAAGCTCGTTATAATCAGTAAAGATTAAGTTAATATAGTCTTTGGTATAAGGACGTAGTGGATGGCGCGCAATTTGCGCTATTTGCCAAGCATCTAGATTAGAAAAAATCTGTTGAGTCAGTTCCTTACTTTTCTTTTTAAGTCGATCGATCTCTTCACTGATATTGATTTCACTATCATTACCAACCAGTCTAAGCTCTTCAATTTGAGCTTCCATTTCTGCAATAGGTCTTTCAAATTCTAAAAAGTTCATTATGAGACTACTCTGTTTTTAATCTATCTATAAGTTCTATACGACAGCTGGCAATTAGGACTAGCATCTGGCATACAAAATCGTTTACTAGGCAAATTCGCTAAATTTAAGCACTTAGCACTAAAAAGCAGCAATTTACACTGATTAAGCGCTATTTTCCAATGACCTAGCGTCAGAAAATAATAAAGGGCGCATTTTAACTGCTTTATGCTTGAGATAAAACAAGTTATTCAGCTGATTAGACCATTTGATTATATTAGCCATATCGAGCCAGAATGAAACCGATAAATACTGCTTAGTTCACAATCTTAAATTAAAAAACACGCTAAAATCCAATAACTTGCGAAATTCTATCTCAAATGAATAGAGTCTCGTCTATAGTTTGATTAAGTCACTTATAAATGCGTTGTCAATGTCTAGAGAGTTAAGAAATTTATTAAAGCAAAACCGCAATCTCGAAGAAAAGCTCTTTTATGAGCCTCGAGAAGACGATTGGCGTGAGGCTCAAATTAACTCTAAAGAGTTAAGTGAAGGTCTTTCTTATCTTGCCAAAAGGATTCTTAATAACCAAGACACCGAACTCAGCATTTTAAAAATGATTAACGAAGTCGATAAACTCAAAGGTCGCCCGCTTCCTGCCTTTGAAAAAAACGCGCTTCAAGTAGTAGAAATCGCCTTTAACTATTTAAGAGCTAACGCCAAACGCGAAAAGAAGTTTTACCATGTTCTTAACAGCCTACAACTCGCATTCACCCGTCTTTCCCTAAACGATCTAAGCTTTTTAGATAACCCTAAACACGTTGCAGTAAAGTTTTTAAACAAATTAACCGCTTTTGGGACTCAATATGACAATAATGCCGGTAAACTGGCGCAATTTTTTATTCAAGCAGTAGAATTGTTAGTCGATAGGCTGGCGAATCGAGAACAAGTAACCGGCAAAACTTTTGCAATGGCAGATAAAATGCTGAGTGAGTATATTTTTGGCTTTAACGACAAGATCAACACAAATGTTGTCAATGTGCTGGCCGAAGCGGATCGTCAGAACAGAGAAATAGAAGCAGAAGCCTTTACCGAAAAGCTGATAAAAAGTAAGACTCAAGGAGAGGAAATTCCGATTTTCTTGTTAGACTTTTTTGAAAATCAAATGTCACCATTTTTATACCAAACCATTAAACAGCATGGGGTAAAGAGCAAGCAAACCCAACAGCTGCTAACCGATATGGATAGCTTAGCGTGGAGCGTTACTGCCTCGTTCGGTGACCCTGATTACGCGGCCCGTTATGCTGCCGATGTCACCCCAGCCATGAAACGAATTTATAATGAACTTAACGACATTGGCGCTGTAAATGACTATATCACCGATTTTTTCCGAGAAATTGAAGATATGCACGCGCGCAAACTTCGTGGCGAACGAGTTGAGTTCGACGTTATGATTTCTGCCGATATATTTGCCGACGAAGACTATGAAAAAGACGAGGTTGTGTACTGGAACGAAGACTCTGGTAAAGCATTTTTTGATATCGACAGTTTACATGAAAATAGCTGGTACTTTTTAGATAAAGAAAGTGAACAGGTTCGCTGCAAGTTGCTAAATAAAAACCCTCTCACCCAGCAGCTTATTTTTACCAATTTGTCGGGCGAACTAGTTTGCACTATTCGCTATGACGATACAGACTATTTAGCAAATCACTTAACCCCTATTCAAAGTGAAAATAAAATAGAATTTAAACATGCAATTAAGGCGCTAATCGTTGAGTTACAGTCACGCCTAGAAATTTTAAAAAGTGAATACGAAAACTTTTTGAACAAGCGAGCCAAAGATAAAAAGCAGCAAATAGAACAAGAGGAAAAAGCTCGAATAGCAGTACAACAACAACTTGCAGAAGAAAAGCGGTTACTACAAATTAAGCAAGCAGAAGAAGCAAAACGTAAGTTAGAACAAGCCGCAGAAGCGCGGCGTTTAGAAGAAATGGATGCTAAGCAACGTTTTATTATTAAAGGTAACTATCGAAAATTAAAGCCCGGTGCGCAGGTGGCATATAAAACCGAGTCTGGAAAATGGACCGAAGCCAGCTTAATGTTGATTTCAAAAACGACTCAACGTCATATTTTCACCGACAGCAAAGGAAACAAAGTCGCAGAGCCAGATAAAGACGAAGTATTTCAGCTATTTAAAACTGAACGGTTAAAAATACTTAAAGAAGCGACTTCTGCCCAAGACCCACTTACTTCGTTGGTTAAACAACGTAGAGAAAAATTATCTGGAAGTTAATTATTTCAAATCAAAACTGCCTATAGCTTAGTCGGTGGACAAAGCTTGAATTCACAGTATCTGCTGCACTAGCCTATGCTGCTAAGTATCGATTAACTAATCGCTCATCTAATTTAAAATGAATAAAAAACTAAAGTTGCTATTTATGCTAGCCGATAAAGTATTAATCAATGGATGAGTGATCTCGAGAATAGCAATGCAACTAAAAATATCAATGCAGCAATTTCAGCTTCTGGTAAAGCGGCTAACACAAGTAATGAGTGGCTTTGCACTATTAACTGCAACTAACTTAGTGCAAGCTGACACAATTGAATTTCAGCAAGCCGCACAATTTACCCATTTAAAATGGCCAAACCAACTTAATTCTCCAGTTACGGTGACACTTAGTCCACTGCTTAACCATTCGGGTATTCCAATTGAAAAAAGGGACGAGCGCGCCGAATACTACTATTACGGCAAGCTACCTGCTGAAGTTCAACATATTTATCAAGACGTTTTTAACGCCAGTCATTATTTTAAGCGCGTTAAAGGCGATGCTGACTACCATATTCAAGTGAGCATAGATGAATATATTTTGCCGTTTAACTACGCACCTGATGACGAATGGTGGAATAAACTACATGATCAAGCAGATCGCTGGTTACAAGACCCCGCCACCAGCCAAGTTACCCTAACTTTGAAGCTTAGCAGTGGTAAAAAACCTATAAAACCTTGGATGCAAAGCGTGACTATGGCGCTGTCGCCTTGTGATCTTAACCGCTATCCTCAGCCAGCTAGCAGCGCATACAATCAAGATAAAACTCGGCAAAAATATTTAAGTACCACTCCGGGTCAAACATTTTTAGCCGCAGCAAATTATTTAGTATTAAAAGCCAAACAGCGCATTGAGCAAGAGCCTATACTGGCAACAGTAGTACAAAAATATCAGCAGGAAATACATTTAAGTAGCGAAAACTTAGCCTTTAAAGTTGGGCAAAAATTACCGGTATTTATTCAGCAAGAAAACCAAAAACGTGCCCAGTTTAGTTTAGGAGAGCTGCAGGTTTTTAAAACCCATGGCGATTATGCCATTGCCTACCCCATCAATTTACGCGCTGATCACTTAAAAAGCGGCGACTGGGTTCAGCTTGGCTACGGCAAACCAGCGCCTATGCCAGCGACAAACTTTGTCTCATTAAAGCGCTGCGCTCAAGTTTCGAATGCAGTTGCTAGCGTAAACTAACTCAATATAAAGAACTGTCCTAAAATAAAAAAACCGCAGCAAGTGCGGTTTTTTTAACACATTGGCTAAAAGTAGCAATTAGTTTAACGGGCAGCCTTGCTCATTATAGTCAACTAAATTTTCAATAATTGCGCCGTAGTTGTTACTATCATAGCTCATTTGAAAAGCATTGATTACACCACTTGAGTCCATATCATAAGCAACACCAGTAGACATCGCGTTTAAGTAAGCTGCTGCTGCATGGCGAGCCGCCGTATTGACTTTGCCACCATTAGCACCTAGCGCTTGCAGAAGAGTCGGATCGGTAATTTCCCCTTGTTTCTTTATCCGAATAGTAATCACTCGATCGAAAACTTCGGAGAATAACGTTGTTTCAGAAATCGGCCACGAATCTAAATGATGAGGCTGTTTCCAATAGCCAGGAGTACAACCTTTACCTCCAACAACGAGGGTTTCGCATTTTACCCATGCATTATCAGATGCATAACGGGGGGTGTCTGAAATCATTGAATAACCTTCGGCGAAAGCAATATTTTCAACATTACCTTCATAGCCTTGGCAGTAGTCAGGCACTTGTGTGGTAAAAACGCTCGGCGTGAAATCATTTTCATCACCCGAAAGATCAGCTACAAGCTGTTCAACATTTAACTGAGGATCGCTAATCACAATGTTATACATGCCGCCCCAAGACTCTGGGCATTTAAATGCAGAAAAGCGAAAGTGCGCAGTCCCACTAACCGGCACAGCTTCCGCGTCGGTATTAGCGTCAAACCAGTTAATTCCGTCACTACTCACCTCTTTCTTTAAACATAACTGAGTGGTCGCGCTGCTAAGGCCAGAAAATGCGGCGGTAGCAACAAGTAACAATGCACAAATAAAACGAGGTAATTGAGAATATTTCATAAAAAAGTCCCTATTTTTTTAATTGAATTTGGTAGGAATATTACGCCATAAAGCAATTGGCAAACCCATCTCCAATCGCGATTATACAACAATATTTAGCGCGCTGTTATTGTAATTTTATGTAAAAATAGCCAAGCTAATTACTTTCTTAACTCAGCTTTAATGTTGCTGCTTTTCACCACCACAAACGGGACAGTTTGGCTTAGGTTTGAACTGAATACTACGCCATTGCATGGCAAATCCATCAAATATTTGGAGCCGTCCTACAAGCAGTTCACCGCTCGCACAGATTGACTTAATTGCTTCCATCGCCTGGATAGAGCCAATAACACCGACAAGTGGCGCAACAACGCCATTTTGTAGGCAGCTTTCATCAGTGCTTATATCGGATTCATACAAACATTCATAACAGGGCGTGCCTTGGGCATAAGTATAGGTGGACACTTGCCCCTCCCAGCGTATGGCAGCGCCAGAAACAAGCGTAGTGTTATGTTGATAGCACACCCGGTTAAGCAGGAATCGGGTCGCGAAATTATCACAGCAATCTAGCACTAAGTTGACCTTGGCTACTTGTTCCTCTAATTCTGCTGGAGATAATCTCTGGTTAATGCCATTGACCACACACTGAGGCGCAATTTGCGCTATAGTTCGCTTAGCCGAGGTCACTTTATCTAATCCCACCGCATTGGTTTGGTGCACAATTTGGCGTTGTAGGTTTGATTGCTCTACTTGATCATCGTCTACCAAAGTGATTTGACCTACGCCAGCAGCGGCTAAATAGAGGCAAACAGGTGAGCCTAATCCACCAGCCCCAATGACTAATACATGCGCATCGAGTAGTTTCTGCTGACCTTCAATATCAATTTGCGGCAATAAAATTTGACGACTGTAATGTAGCAATTGTTGATCATTCATTGGCTTTGCCCTCAGCTTAGCTTAAGTCAAACCTTGCTAAACTCACTCTATCTAAGCCAGCTAAATCTTGGCGAGTTTCTATGTTTGAATAATTGAAACGACTCATTAATTCTCGCACCGCTTCGCCCTGATTATAACCATGCTCCAAGGCAATAAAGCCTCCATCTACCAGAAATTTCGGCGCCTGCTGTAATATAACCTGAATGTCGGCTAGCCCTTGTTTATCTGCGATTAAAGCAGAGTTAGGCTCAAACACTAAATCGCCTTGAGTCAGGTGAGGATCCTTTGGATCTATATATGGGGGGTTAGAAACAATCAGCTGAAACTTTGAGCCAGCTGAATGCTCATTGACTTGAGTAAACCAATCACTTTGAAAAAATTGCACATTGCTAAGTTGGTTTAGTTTTTGGTTTTCCTGAGCGAGAGCAACTGCAGCGGAATTAACATCACAAGCAAAAAGCCTATCACTGCTGCGCTCAGAAGCAAGTGCTAATGCAATAGCCCCCGTTCCCGTGCCCAAATCTAACACGTTAGCTTGCTGATAAGAAGCGAGTAACGCTAACCCGATTTCAACCAAAAGTTCGGTGTCGCTACGCGGAATTAATGTAGAGGGATTGGTTTTTAAAGTTAAATTCCAAAAATCACGGTGGCCAATAATATAGGCAATTGGCTCTCCTTGCACACGCCGATTTAACATCATTTTAAACTGACTAACTTGCGCTGGCGACAACGAATAATCAGGCCAAGTTTTTAACCAGGTAAAGGAGCGCTGCAATGCTTCAGCCAACAGATACTCAGCGTCGGTTCGACTGTCTTGTTGCTCCAAATCAGTTGCCTTAGGCAAAATTTGGAGTGCATAGTCAAGCGCTTCAGATACCGTCATGTTAGCTGCTTCCATTGCTCTTCTCTAGCTAGAGTTAACCCATCGTTCGCAAAAATTAGCTTAATCGTTATCGGATAAACTGGCTAATTGATCCGCTTGATGCTCATTAACTAAAGGCTCAACAACTTGCGCAAGGTCGCCTTGCATCACTTCATCTAACTTGTATAGAGTTAGGTTTATGCGGTGGTCAGTCATGCGCCCTTGAGGAAAATTGTAAGTTCTAATGCGCTCACTTCTGTCGCCACTACCGACTAAGCTTTTACGCGCTTCCGCTTGCTCACTATGCGCCGCATCAGTTTGCGCGGCTAGCAAGCGAGATTTTAAAACACTTAATGCTTGGGCTTTATTTTTGTGTTGCGAGCGACCATCTTGACACTCCACCACTGTTCCCGTTGGTAAATGAGTTACTCGAATTGCAGAGTCAGTTTTATTAACATGCTGCCCCCCTGCACCAGACGCTCTAAAAGTATCAATGCGCAAATCTGCTGGGTTTATTTCAATCTCATCAAGTTCGTCAGCTTCGGGCATAACCGCCACCGTACAAGCAGAAGTATGAATTCGACCTTGTGATTCTGTCTCTGGCACTCGTTGGACTCTGTGCGCGCCCGACTCAAACTTTAATTTAGAATAAACATTCTCACCAGAAATTTTACAAATAATTTCTTTATAACCGCCCTGTTCACTGGGGCTTTCGCTCATGACTTCTATTTGCCAACGATTCTTTTCAGCAAAACGGCTATACATACGGAATAAATCGCCAACAAAAATTGCCGCTTCATCTCCGCCGGTTCCAGCCCTTACTTCTAAAAAGATATTTTTATCGTCGTTTGGATCTTTAGGTAACAAGAGTTTTTGTAACTCAAGCTCAACTGGCTCTACCAATTTTTTGTTTTCTTTATAATCCTCTTCAGCCATTTCTCGCATGTCAGGATCACTATCTTTTAACATTTCTTCTGCAGATTTTAGATCTTCTAAAATTTGCTGATATTGATTAAACGTATTCACCACTTCTTCTAACTGAGAATACTCTTTAGACAACTCTCTAAACTTATTTTGATCAGATATTGTTTCGGGATCACCAAGCAAGTGACCGACTTCTTCGTGACGCTCAGCTAAAGCTTCTAGCTTTTTTAATATTGAGTCTTTCATAAGTTACCTTGTTAATCTCTTATAATAGTTAAGTCAGTGAGCAACTAAAGCTCTATCTGCTTATTTAGTCTTCATTCTTTTGTTTTAAGTCAAATGCCTCAGACAAAACTTTTAGCACTTGGGTTTGCCCTGTTTGGCCTGCTTCGCGGATTAATTTGCTGGGCGAATGCATAAACTTTTTAGTTAGCCGGTTTGCAAATTCCAATAGCAACTGTTCGGCATCATCTTGCTGATTAAGCTTACCCAAAGCCCTTTTAAGCTCTTCCGCTTTAATTGCTTCAATACTCGATCGAAACGCCTTTAATACAGAAATGGTAGACAAAGATTGAATCCATTCCAAATACTTTCGACCATGCAGTTGAATAATATCCTGCGCTTCAAGCGCGGCTTCTTCGCGAACTTTTAAATTTTCTTTAATCACGTCTTGCATATCGTCTACCGTATACAAGTACACATCGCTAAGCTCTCCCACTTGCGACTCTATATCGCGTGGTACGGCAAGGTCCACCATAAATACTGGCCTATGTTTGCGCTTTTTTATTGCTTGTTCCATTAAGCCTTTACCGATAACAGGCACTGGGCTTGCAGTACTACTAATAATAATATCGGCTTCGGCCACTAGTTCGGGAATCGCACTTAAACCGTAAGCTTTAGCATTAAACTCTTGCGCGAGATTTTGTGCTCTTTCTACGGTACGATTAGCAACACTCATTTGGGTTACCCCTTGGCGCGACAAATGCCGAGCAGCTAACTCAATGGTTTCACCTGCGCCAATAAACAAAGCTTTTATCGGCGCAAAGTCTGCAAATATACGTTTCGCAAGAGTGACCGCCGCGTAGGCAACTGAAACCGCACTCTCTCCAATTTGGGTATCTGTTCTTACTTGCTTTGCCAATGAAAATGTTTGCTCAAACAAGCGGTTTAAATAAACGCCATTGGTTTGCGCTAGCTTGGCATAACCATAAGCTTCTTTTACTTGCCCTAATATTTGCGGCTCACCTAACACCATTGAATCTAAGCCACAAGCCACACTCATGATATGGTTAATCGCGTCTTCATTGGCATGGGTATAACAACATTGCTCTATTTGTTGGGGGCTTAAATGGTGATATTCCGCTAGCCAAGTAATTAATTGCTGATCTAACTTGGAATAGTTTATTTTGTTAGAATCAGCGGCCTGCGGCGACTTTGAACTCTCCGTGCTTGGCTGCAAACGGCATAATATTTCCATGCGGTTACAAGTAGAAACTATCGCCACTTCATCTAAGTTTAAATCTGATTTAATCTTTTTTAGAGACTGAGTAATTGAATCTGGCGCGAAAGCAACTTTCTCTCGAATTTCGACAGGCGCAGTTTTGTGGTTAATTCCAAATAAAAAAACAGGCATGAGGCAGTCGCTACAAATTATTGGCGTTATCAACAGTCATTCGCAACTTGAATGAACCTAAATGATAGAAATTAAGTATTAAAGTGTTACAAACTAACTGCATAGCGAATTAAGTGGCCTATTGAGTTTCCAGAAGGTTTTTAAACCTTACTAACTTATTGAATATAATAGCTTTATAATGACTAAACCATTGCTAACTGCTAACCGATTAAAGCCTTATCGTGGCAAATCAAATGCAACTAATTGGCAAAATATACGTCTTAACCCCAACAATTCGGCTAAATTAGCTTAAGTTTAAAGCTAGCAGGATAAGTTTAGGGTTAAATGAGCTGCCGGATTATACCAGAGGCGCATCGCAAAACGCATATTTTTTAACGTAGAGCTTTATTTATCTGTATTTGTTACCATTTAGGGGATTAGCAACTAAAATTAAGCCGACAAAATAGATTGACTTAATAGAGAATAACCGGTTAATCGATTAAAGTAGGTAGAATTTTAGAAACACCATTAACTTTTGCAATTTAAATGGCCTTATAGTGCCTTTTGATGTTGCTTATTTGATTTATTCGTTTGAATGCCAGTTAAAGAGGCAAATAATCATAATATGAATTTAAAATTTGGTAACAAAGCGGTTATTGCCGCAGCAGTGAGCACGTTGTTGTTTGGGTGTGCCACCCAGTCTGGCGAAGTGTTTAAAACCGCGCAGTCAGAATATCACTTACAAGCAACAGACCAGCTCAGCCCGCGCCAAAAAGCCGACTTATATGAAGCTATTTTGGCCGGCGATTTAGCAGCTCAACAACAAGATCATCAAAGCGCGATGAGTTATTACTTGTTTGCTGCAGACTTATCTAAACAAAAAGTATTTGTAGAAAAAAGCATCGATGCCGCTCTGGCAATAGAAGACCCACTCGGTTTAGAACAAGCCGCCAATATTTGGCTTGGCATAGAGCCGCAGTCGCAAGAGGCTTTAGTGCTTTTAATGCGAGCCCAAATCGAGCAACAAAATATTGCGGCCGGAGTAGAAACCGCCACCCAATTATTCAACATTGTGACTGAGAGTGAGTCGCGCTTTGCCATTCTTAATGCAGAAATACTCGACCTTGAACCCAGAGAAGCTTTTAATTTTATTCGCTCACTCGATAAAGCTTTTCCTAACGAAGTCGCAGTAATGACCGCGCAAGCTAAATTTATCATGTCGCTTTCCTCCAGCAATAAGCGCCCCAAAAATATTCTTAATCAAGCGCTCAACCGAATTTCTCAAGCTTTAGAGATTCGCGCCGACTTTTTACCTGCGATTAGGGTAAAAACTCAAATCCTATTTCAGCTAAGGCAAGACGATAAAGCACGCTACTATTTAACTGAATTGTTTGATCAAAACCCTACCTGGGCCGAAATTAGTCATTTGTTAGGTCAGCTTTTATATGACTTGCGTGACTTTAGCGCCGCGCAAGCTCACTTTACCGACTGGCTAAATAAACACCCTAACGATGAGCGAGCCCGCTACTTGCTTGCGGCCAGTGCATACGCGCAAAATGACTTTGAAACCGCATTTCAACTTTTCTCCAAACTCGCTACTGGCAACCACGAGTCAGATACCGCAGCGTTTTATTGTGGTGATTCGGCATTAAAGCTCAACCTATCTGACGCGGCACTTGAGTGCTTTTTAAATGTTCAACAAGGCCGCTTAATGGTCCCTGCTAAAATACAAGCGGCTCATATTTACGCCGAAAACCAACAAGTAGACGCCGCACTTTCGGTTTTACGCACCGCGCAAGAGCTGTCAGATAATGAAGCAATTCAACTTGTAAGTGCCGAAGTAGATATTTTAAATCAATACAAAAGTCGCGACGCAGCCAAGCAAAAACTCCAAGCGGCTTTACAACAATCACCTGATAACTTAGCGCTAATCCTAAAAAAGATTGAAATATATCAACTTACCAGCAAACCCGATGAACTAATCGCACAATTAAAATCGGCACTGGCGCTAATTGAAAACCCAGAAAAAAGAGATCGATTTAATTTAGCCGCAGCGGCACTCATCAATAACAATGGCTATGCCGAGCGCGCCATAGAGTGGATAAATCAGGCATTAAAACAAAAGCCGCAAGACAAGGCACTTTTATATGCCCGCACCTTATACAAAGAACCTTTAGGCCTGTTTGACGAAATGATCGCAGAATTAAAAGAGCTGGTAAAACAACACCCTGATGATCTTAATATTAAAAATGCACTAGGTTATACCTTAGTTGATCAAAACCAGCAGCTCGACTTAGCTGAAACTTTGGTTCAAAGCGCTTACGATGGCTTACCCCAAAATCCAGCCGTTATCGACAGTAAGGGTTGGTTAGAATTTAGAAAGGGCAATATCGCTGAGTCTATTGTGTATTTAACCCGTGCATTTAAGCTGTCGCCAAGTGCAGATATTGCTGCGCATTTAGGAGAAGCACTATGGGTGAGCGACAAAAAAGAATTAGCAATTCATGTTTGGCAGCGTGGTAAAGCTATCGATCCAACCAATAGCGTTTTAATCAAAACGCTTAAGCGATTGAATGTGGAGCTTTAATTGATTCAAACAAAGCGATGGCCACTATCACAAGGTGGCCTGATAATCAGCATTCTCCTAATGACTTTGCTAACCGGCTGTGGCGCAACTAAAAAAGCAAGTTTATCAGCCCGTGGGCACAGCCTAGCCCAAATCAAACATTGGCAAGTACAAGCAAGAATTAGTGTCATTACCTCAGAAGACAACGTCGCAGCAACCTTAGACTGGACCACACACGAGCAAGATTTCGACTTTCATGTTTACGGCACTTTTGGCATTACTTATGCTCATTTGACTCAAAACGGACACTCGGCAAAGTTAGCCTTACCTGATGAACAAACCTTTTATCACCAAGATGCCGAGCAACTCTTGTACCAGTCTTTAGGCTGGGACTTTCCATTAAAAGCACTGAGCTACTGGATTAAAGGGCTGCCCTCGAACCTAGCGGGAGAGCAAGTGTATTTGAATGAAATTGGCCAATTAAAAACCGTGGCATTAAATGGCTGGCAAGTCGAGTTTTCTCGCTACCAAGATTATCTAGGCTTTAAAATGCCTAAAATGATCAAAGCCAAGCACCCTCAAATGAAACTAAAAATTGTTATTAGAGACTGGGAATTCTTCCCACAATCGAGTTAAGTAAGGTTTTATGCAGACACGCACCTGGTTAAGTCCAGCCAAACTCAATTTATTTTTACACATAACCGGCCAAAGACAAGACGGTTATCACCTTCTACAAAGCGTCTTTCAAATGCTTGATTATGGCGACGATATTCACATCACAGTAAACCAAACCCCACAAATTAAATTTCATTGTGATATTGCAGAGCTAAATACTAGCGACAACTTAATTGTTAAAGCGGCCCGCTTAATTCAGCAGTACGCCCGTGACAATTTAAATCGCCCCCAATTAGGTGCAACCATTGAGTTAACAAAGCGCCTACCTTTTGGTGGTGGTGTAGGCGGTGGCAGCTCTAACGCAGCAACTACGCTTTTAGCCTTAAATCATCAATGGGAGCTCAACATTCCGCTCCAACAATTAGCCCATATGGGGCTCAGCTTAGGCGCTGATGTACCTGTTTTTGTTATGGGTGACACCGCGTTTGTGGAAGGTATTGGTGAAATTTTAACCCCCATAGAAGTACCCCAAGCGTGGTATTTAGTGGTCAACCCAGGGTGTCATATTTCCACTCAGAAAATTTTTTCAAATTCTTTGTTGACAAGAAATAGCAAAGCCATCAAAATACGCGACTTCAACGCACTGGAGCTACCTTTTAAAGGTATTAACACCATGCAAGCAGTTGCATGTAAGCAGTTTCCAGAGGTTGCTCAAGTGATTAATTGGCTGCAACAGTTCAATTCTTCAGCTAGAATGACCGGAAGTGGAAGTTGTGTGTTTTTAGCCTTTGACAATGAGCAAGAAATGCGTAGAATAGCGACCCGATGTGAATGGCCACACTTTGTAGCCAAAGGGGTGAATAAATCACCAACTCACATCCAACTGCTAAAGTAAAAAATTACAGGGGTATCGCCAAGCGGTAAGGCAACGGGTTTTGATCTCGTCATGCGTTGGTTCGAATCCAGCTACCCCTGCCATTTTCTTTTAGTTATCAAACTAAACACTCTATTGTGACCCGATGGCTCTTTTTTATCAAAATAAAAAAACAGTAACCGCCATCAGCATGGTCTATCCTTTTATAATTCATTCTTCAAATAAATTCCATTAGAGACGATTGGGGTCTAATAATGTCTGATATGATGCTCTTTAGCGGTAATGCCACTCCAGAACTTGCTGGCAAAATCGCAAACTACCTTAACGTAGAACTAGGAAAAGCCAAAGTTGGCCGTTTTAGTGACGGTGAAGTTGCGGTTGAAATTTTAGAGAACGTTCGTGGCATGGATGTTTTTGTGGTTCAATCAACTTGCGCCCCAACTAACGAAAGCTTAATGGAATTAGTGGTCATGGCCGACGCACTACGCCGCGCTTCTGCAGGCAGAATAACCGCGGTTGTGCCCTATTTTGGCTATGCCCGTCAAGATCGCCGCGTACGAAGTGCCCGGGTGCCTATTAGCGCTAAAGTCGTTGCCGATATGATGGCAGTCGTTGGCATTAACCGAGTTTTAACCGTTGATTTACATGCAGACCAAATTCAAGGTTTCTTCGATATTCCAGTAGACAACGTATACGCCACTCCGGTTTTAATTGAGCATATTCAACAAAAAGCCACCGGTGATGAGATTGTTGTTTCACCCGACGTTGGTGGTGTAGTGCGAGCCAGAGCAGTTGCCAAATTATTAAACGATGCCGAGTTAGCCATCATTGATAAACGTCGCCCAGAAGCTAATAAATCAGAAGTTATGCATATTATTGGTGACGTAGCGGGTCGTGACTGTATTATTTTAGATGACATGGTTGATACTGCAGGCACCTTGTGTACCGCTGCTGGCGCGTTAAAAGCCAATGGTGCTAAAAGTGTTTCAGCTTATGCAACTCATCCGGTACTTTCTGGCAAAGCGATTGAAAACATTAATAATTCAGTGCTCGATCAGCTTGTTATTACTGACACCATTCCGCTTTCTCAAGATGCTCGTGAATGTGAGCGTATTACGGTACTGTCTTTATCTGAAATGCTTGGTGAGTCAATTCGCCGCGTGAATGAAGAAGAGTCACTGAGCACTATGTTTATGGGTTAATCACCCGATTAATCAGCACAAATATTGGCAAGCCGCTAACCCATTGTTTAACGCCTTGCCATCTCTCACTAAAACACGGCATCTACTGCCGTGTTTTGGGTTTTAATGGCCACAAAGATGCCCAAGCGGTTTAGTTGTTGTAAATATACCCAGTTATTAACATAAACTCGCCTAAATCCTTGCACTTGCCCCCTATCCTCACTTATAATTCGCCGCCCATTTTAATGGGGAAACGACTCAATTTAGCTAACTTAGTTTAAGCCTAACTCTTAGAGTTAACCGCAATTAAGAGCTAATGAGCAAGTCCTTGTCTGGTCGCGGTCAAGGAACAACATTCTATTTTGGAGAAACACAATGAGCGAATCATTTGAAGTAAATGCAGAGCTTCGTGAAGACATGGGGAAAGGTGCGAGCCGCCGCCTACGTCGTCTAGAAGACAAAATCCCAGGCATCGTTTATGGCGCTGGTAAAAAGCCACAGTCAATTACGATCAGCCACCCAGAGATTTTAAAGCACCTTGAAGAAGAAGCTTTTTACTCGCACATTTTAACTTTAAAAATTGGCGGCAAGTCAGAAAAAGTTATCTTAAAAGACATGCAACGTCACCCATACAAGCCAAAAATCAACCACGTTGACTTTATGCGCGTTAAAGCGAATGAAAAGCTACACACTGCAGTACCACTTCACTTCTTAAATGAAGCAAGTTGCCCAGGTGTTAAAGCTGGTGGGGTTATAAACCACTCTTTCACTACGGTTGAAATCGCTTGTTTACCAAAAGACCTTCCTGAGTTCATCGAAGTTGATTTAGCTGACTTAGAAATGGATCAAGTAGTTCACTTATCTGACATTAAAATGCCTAAAGGCGTTGAATTAGTTGAGCTAAGCCACGGTGAAGACCACGATCAAGCTATCGTGACTATTCACAAAGGTAAAGCGGCTAAAGAAGAAGATAGTGCCGAAGAATCGGAAGATTCAGCAGAGTAATTTTGTTAAAATAGGCGGCTACTAGCAACTATTTTAAAGTCATATGACAGCAATAAAACTCATTGTAGGGCTCGGAAATCCGGGCCCTCAATATTCTCAGACCCGACATAATGCAGGTGCTTGGTACGTAGAAGCATTGGCACAAGCCTACTCAATTCCACTTCAGCTAGAAACTAAGTTTTTTGGTGTTACTGGGCGCGGATTAATCGCGAATAAAGATGTTCGTTTATTAATTCCCAATACCTTTATGAATTTAAGTGGCAAATCAGTCGGTGCACTCGCCACCTTTTATAAAATTCTTCCCGATGAAATTCTAGTAGCACATGACGAACTTGATATTGAGCCTGGTTTGGTCAAATTAAAGCAATCGGGCGGTCATGGTGGTCATAATGGACTAAGAGATATCATTAAATCATTAGCCAATAACAAAGATTTTTACCGGCTGCGCATTGGCATAGGTCACCCAGGCAACAAAAATCAAGTTTCAGACTTTGTGCTAGGTAAAGCACCGCAAGCTCAACAAAGACAAATTGAAGAAAGTATAGATGAAGCATTACGCCACACCCCCGATATTGTCAGTGGCGAACACGCAAAAGTCATGCAATCAATGCATGCCTTTAAAGCCTAAACAAACATTTTAAGGCTAGGCTAATCAAAATACCGTTAGCCATTACGTAATTAATGACTTATTAAAACAAAATAAATGTTTTCAATGAGTTAGCTTTTATAAAAAGCAACAAAACTATTATTTGTTGGGGTAAATTTTCGCCAGAAAAGCAAAATTACCGCAACTTCAAGTACTAATTGGAGTATATATCATGGGTTTTAAATGTGGCATCGTCGGTTTACCTAATGTTGGCAAATCAACCTTATTCAACGCGTTAACAGATGCAGGCATTGACGCGCAAAACTATCCTTTTTGTACTATTGAGCCAAACACAGGTGTAGTGCCAGTACCAGACGAACGTTTAGACGCATTAGCGGCAATTGTTAATCCAGAAAAAATCCTGCCAACCACAATGGAATTTGTTGATATTGCTGGCTTAGTTAAAGGCGCATCGAAAGGTGAAGGTTTAGGTAATCAGTTTTTAGGTAATATTCGCGCGACAGATGCAATTGCTCATGTTGTACGCTGCTTTGAAAATGACGACGTGATTCACGTTGAAAATAAGATAGATCCACTCGATGATATTGACGTAATCAATACAGAGTTAGCACTTGCTGACCTTGAGTCCGTTGAAAAACAGATACTTAAAAATACTAAGGTCGCTAAAAGCGGTGACAAAGACGCAAAAGCAATGCTGGTTATTTTAGAAAAATGCAAAACATTACTCGATGACGGCCAACCCATTCGTGCCGGTGATTGGGACGAAGACGAATGGAAAGTTGTCTCTAAAATGCAAATGATCACCAGCAAACCAACCATGTATATTGCCAACGTGAGTGAAGACGGCTTTGAAAACAACCCATTCTTAGACCAAGTCACCGAGTTAGCAGCCAAAGAAAAAGCCAGCATAGTGGCGGTATGTGCTTCTATGGAGTCTGAAATAGCCGGATTAGAAAAAGACGAGCAACAAGAATTTCTAGAAGAAATGGGGTTGTCTGAGCCAGGGCTAAACCGAGTAATACGCGCCGGTTACGAGCTTTTAGACTTACACACCTACTTTACTGCTGGGGTTAAAGAAGTAAGAGCATGGACTATTCCAGTAAATGCAACTGCACCTAACGCAGCAGGCGTAATTCATACCGACTTTGAAAAAGGCTTTATTCGCGCAGAAGTTGTTGCTTATGATGATTATATTGCCAACAACGGTGAAGCAGGCGCTAAAGAAGCCGGTAAATGGCGTTTAGAAGGCAAAGACTACATTGTGAAAGACGGTGACGTTATTCACTTTAGATTTAACGTATAAGCGCATTTTACGCAGCCTTATTAAGGTTAAAGCAAGTCACTTTGCACAAGCTTTAACCGCCTTTAGGGTCTGACTAAAAATAATCAATAAAATCGGGGTTTGAGTGTTGACAAATCCCCGACTAAACAGGAAAATACGCGCCTCTTGAGTCTTGACCAAGATATCAAGAATAGAAACACAGAATTATGGCAAGGTAGCTCAGTTGGTTAGAGCACATCACTCATAATGATGGGGTCGGTGGTTCAAATCCACTCCTTGCTACCATATATAAATAAACCCGCATCTTTCGCGGGTTTTTTTATATCTGTAGAAAAGGCGTTTGATATGAAGCACCCTTGGTTCATCAGTTGTACTGCAACTAACCACGCAGCGCTGTTGAGCAAGCCCGCAGGGGCATAAAATCCCTTAGGCATTTTATGATGCAATCTCGCAAGTCCACCGCAAGTCCACCGCAAGTCCAAATAAAATCTGTTTTTAGACCGTAAATCAAAGTACAGTAAATTTTGTGAAGGGATTATTCTGAGTGAAACCTTGAAAATTAGTTCTGAGCCTTAAGCGGGCTTTGTATCGCTGATTTTAAAGCTTTACCTTAATTCGCTCAATTGCGGACATTCGACTGCAAGTTTACGCGAATCAGCGCCATTGATTTTATTTTCTAAGGTTTAGCAATGCTATATATTGGAGAGCTAGATTCAGTGGTGTACTTGAGTAACTAGAGTGAAATATTAATTATAGAGCCCCCACTTTTAGTCTGTTGCTTTTTCCAACTCTTGAACCAGATAGACAACTTCTTCAGACTTTTCTGTAAACAACACTTGAGCGTCACTAAGACCACGATTATAAAAATAAGGACCAATTTCCTTTGCGAAAAAATCAATCAAAAATTCCGCCTCAAAATTACCAATATCTTGATCTAGCTCATCATTAAAGTAATCTTTTACTTTGCCGACAATTCGATCGGTTTCATCTCTGGAGAATTTTATCTCACTCATATCATCTATCTGTCTATTTACCTAATGTAAACTATGGAAATCAATTCAGCTACTTTATTTGGGTCAGTTTAAGTTACTCGAACATTGGGACTTCCATCTCTAATCCTGCGTAATACTACAACACCAAAACATAAGTTTAAAGCACCCTTCTCTGTGTTTGATGAGAATAACTTTATCGAATTAGATTCATTCAGGACATATAGTGGCTAGATATTAAAGTTAAGAAAACACTAGTCTCCAGCAGAACTGACTATGGTATTACAAGATAGTATTAAGAAATAGTTATGGCTGTCCTGATATTCACTGATATTCATTCAGAGTATGAATCTCTATTCATATGTACTAAATATCCCATTAAGTTATACTGCCCCTAGTGGGCTCTTTTTTTAAGTCATTTAAAAGCACTGGCGTCAAATTGTGGCTATCGGTTTAAATATTGGGTTGTGTGCTGGCGCTTGTACTTTTTTGCAAGCTATTGGTGTTGGAGCATTATCTGGCGCTATGGCAACAGGGAGTTTGAAAGGCATCATAAACGGCGCGGTTAGTGCTGGCATATTTCATGGTATCGGTACTTTTTTTGAAAGTGTAAAATACAGTAATTTCAACAATGCTTATTCTCAGGCTTTAAAAAATGGTAAAAGCTCGCTTGACGCATAAAAGTCATCTTTAAGCAGCTATGCTTTGAGCATAGCGCAACAGATAGGGAGAGTTTTAGCTCATGCCGCTGCTGGTGGAGTGATGGCAAAGTTAAATGGTGGTCATTTTGGTAATGGGTTTGCCGCGGCGGGTGTAACTCAAGCCTTTTCGAAAACTATAGATAATTTACCGGCCTCTGAAGGGCGAGTATTATCGGCATCGATACTTGGCGGTACTACTTTCGGTGATTACCGGAGGTAAATTCGCGAATGGGGCTGTGACAGCGGCATTTTCTAGGGTGTTTAATGAAGAAGCAAAGCATCAAGCCGAGGAAGAAATAGGTTTCTTTTCAAATATAAAAACCAGTTCCGACGTTTTTGATGTCGGGGGGGAGCACGGAGATAATACCATAATGCAAAAGAACTCACCTTTTGTTGAAATGCGAGCAGAAAATCTGTGGAAAGAAATACAAAATCACCCTAACTGGAAGAAAGGTATCCCTATTAGGCTTTGGTCTTGTAATACAGGTTCAGGATATAATAGTTTCGCTCAACAGCTTTCAATACTTTCAGGATCTTTTGTTTATGCTCCCAATGTATACTTAGGTTTTTATCAAAACGGAGACCGGGACGTTAATGGTGGAAAATTTGTGGGGTTTTATCCTGATGGAGAGTAATAAGCGTATTTTATTTAACTGGGTTATATATAGTTTAATTTTTATTGGTGCCACCTTCGCCAATAATTCTCATAGTATTAGTGATGATGAAAAATATCGAGATGATAAATGTGAAGAGATTATAGCTAATGAAGGTAGCGCGTCAACTACCCATAATGGCCATATAAATCCTTCAGTAACAGAAAAAGAGTTGCGTTGCCGTTGGCATAATGGCGATATTGGCGCCGGATATCGTTTAGCAATTAAGCTACGCGCTCTCGAAAGCCGACAAACTATAGAGGTACTTAAAGAGCTTATTGCTAGTGGTCATGTTGGAGCACTTTCAATGTTAGGTGAGCTTTATAAAACAGGCAGCCTTGTTGTAAAAGATGAAAAGCTTGCTTTTAAGTATTTCCATGAGGCGTCATTTAAAGCCGATTTTTCAGCCGCACTAGAGTTGTTGGGGAATGAAACATATCTAAACAAAACAACCGATGCTGAAAAAGCAATACTTTATTTTTTTTTGATGGAGAGTATTGATTCAAGTTCAGAAAGTTGGAATCGTGTAAGCTTAAAATTAGATGAGTTCCTGCAAGCTAGAAGTCTCGCTGAAGTTTCAGAATTGATAAAGATTGTTTCAAAGTGGAAGTTTAAAGTTTCTCAAAGTAAAAAGTGGCAGATATGGATGCCGCAACTTGTGAAGTATTTAGAAACTGTAAAGCAAGAGAATTGAAAAAAGGGACATATATGGGCGCCTCCATAATGTCCCCTTTTTACTGCAAGACTTATATTTACCTTAACTCTATAAAAAGTGGATTTCAAGCGAGTATGGCATATCATAATCCGACACTTCATTGATAAGAAAATTAAACTGGTAATTATCTATAAAAATTTGACACAAATATATTTGCAAAAAAATACAGGACATCCATTTTCATACCTGCGTAATACTACAACACCAAAACATAAGTTTAAAGCGCCCTTCTCTGCGTTTGATGAGAACAATTTTATCGAATTAGATTCATTCAGGAATTATTGTAGTTAGATATTAAAATTAAGAAAACACTAGTCTCCAGATAAACTGATTATGGTATTACAAGATAGTATTAAGAAATAGTTATGGCTGTCCTAGTATTCTTAATCGAAAAATGTTCAACTGTATTATACTGAAATTCAGTCCGTAGCTTACCTGTTAAGAAAAAGCTTGATTTTCATTATAGCCTTTGAGCACTGGTGAATACGTTGAAATGTGTTAATATCTGAAAATTAAATAATCGGATATTAAATCGGTTAACTACAATGTTAGGAGCACAAGAGAGTTATGCGAAATATTCTAGTATCATTATTTATGCTTCTTGCCTGCGCCTGTAGTAAAACAGAATTACCCAAATTACCTGCAACACTAAAATATGTAGAAGGTGCAAAAAGCTTAGAGGTATTTAATAGAAAAGGGCATCACATTTTCGGTGAACGCATTATTAAAATAGGTGTTGGCAAAAATTTTGTAGTTGCATGTTCAGAGTCGAAATATGACGATGAAAATTTTAAAGGGCAGGTAATTGAATGGCAATTTCATCACATTAAATCCGGTGAAACCGCCAGTACGATAACGAACGAAAACTGGGAGTACTTTAAGAAAGAGTTCCCTGAATTAAGTCAAATAAAAACAATTAAAATTTCTGAGGGTGTGTGCCCCTAACATGTATTAGTTCCGACTTCATCTGACACTTCAGCTTGACCAGAAGAGAGTTACCCGTTTTGATAAAGGTGTCGAATCTTTAAATCAAAACAAAAGGTAACTCTCATGCTACATACTAACAATCCAATCATTAAACACAAAGCAGGTTTATTAAATCTAGCTGAAGAGCTCAATAATGTCTCCAGAGCCTGTAAGGTGATGGACGTTTCACGAGATACATTTTATCGTTATCAAGAACTGGTTGAAGAAGGTGGAATTGATGCCTTAATCGAAAAGACCAGGCGGAAAGCCAACCCTAAGAACCGAGTTGATGAAGCGACAGAACAAGCTGTTGTGGCCTATGCGATAGAGCAACCAGCATTTGGCCAGCATCGAACAAGTAACGAGTTGCGCAAACAAGGCGTGTTTGTTTCTGGCAGCGGTGTTCGTTCAATTTGGCTTCGTCATGATCTGGAAAACTTCAAAAAGCGCCTTAAAGCACTTGAGGAAAAAGTCGCTAATGACGGTATCATTTTAAGCGATGCGCAAGTTGCTGCACTTGAAAAAAAGAAACATGATGACGAAGCTTGTGGTGAAATAGAAACTGCTCATCCAGGCTATTTCGGCTCTCAGGATACGTTTTACGTGGGTAACCTTAAAGGTGTTGGTCGAATTTATCAGCAGACTTTTATTAATACCTACAGTAAAGTCGCCTTTGCAAAACTCTACACAACCAAAACACCAATCACTGCTGCTGACATATTAAATGACAAAGTGTTGCCATATTTTAATCAACATGAATTGCCTATGTTGCGCATTTTGACTGATCGTGGAACCGAGTACTGTGGTCGCGTAGAGCATCATGATTATCAACTTTACTTGGCAATCAATGATATTGACCATACCAAGACAAAGCCGATGTCGCCGCAAACTAACGGCATCTGTGAGAGGTTTCATAAAACCATTTTGAATGAGTTTTATCAAATCACATTTAGGAAAAAACTTTACACAACGATGGAAGAGATACAAAAAGATCTGGACGTTTGGATGGAATACTATAACAATGATCGAACTCATCAAGGTAAAATGTGCTGTGGCAGAACGCCAAATGAAACTTTACTTGATGGTAAATTGATTTGGGCTGAAAAGAATTTAGCTCAAATCTAAACTGACAGATACCGTTAAAAAACGGGTAACTGTCAGATCAAGTCTGAGCTACTACAATTTATATTCCACAGGCGTCATATCATTCAATGAATCATGAGGCCTTTCTGTATTATAAAGCGTTATCCAGTTTTCGGTTATATCCATCACTTCTTGTAAATTCGTAAAAATATACAAATCTAAAACTTCATGTCGATAGGTACGATTAAACCGTTCGATATAAGCATTTTGATAAGGGCAACCTGGCTTGATGTAATCAATCGTGATCTTGTGCCGCTTTGCCCATTGCATAAACTCAAACGAGGTAAACTCTGGACCATTATCAACTCGTACTTTTTTAGGGTAACCATGCCAAGCTGCCAATCTATCAAGATAACGAGTAACCTTTGACGCTGGCATGCCTGTACCAATATCAATGCCTAATACTTCACGGTTATAATCATCGATGACATTAAACGTTCTAAAGCGCACTTTATTGTGTAAAGTGTCACTCATAAAATCCATCGACCAAACTTGGCCAAGTTTGTTAGGAACGGCTAATGGCTCAGGTTGACGAGGTGGAAGTCGTTTCTTATTTTTTCTCCTTAGGTTTAACTTCATTGCCGTGTAAATACGGTAAACACGTTTGTGATTCCAACGATACCCTTTAGCTCTGAGGCGCTTATAACATTTAGGAAAGCCCCAGCGTTGATGCTTTTCAACCAGCTGATTGAGTGCGTCAATAATCTCACCATCGTTTGATAATTGGGGTTTGTAATAATAAGCGGTACGACTCATGCCTGTTATTTGACAGCTGAGGGCAATACTAATGGTGTAAGTGGATTGCAACTCTTTTGCCCAAACTTTGCGCTCAACAACAGGCACTACAGCTTTTTTATAATTTCTTCCTGTAACTGTGACTTCAAGCTAAGGTCGGCATACATTTGTTTTAGACGACGATTTTCTTCTTCTAACTCTTTTAAACGCCTTACATCCGACGCTTCCATGCCACCATATTTTTCACGCCATTTATAAAAGGTTGAATTGCCGATGTTGTACTTTCGGCAAATATCTTTTACTAACATGCCTGCTTCTGCTTCTTTTAAAATCGCCACAATTTGGCTTTCATTCATTCGTTTGCTCATGTGTAAAACCTCTTAGGTTAGTTTAAAGAAAATTCTACGGTTAAGCTGTATTATTTTAAGGGATAGTTACAGTATCGCACTAAAATTTTTCATGTTTATCCTTATTAATTAGAGTGTTTCTTTAGTTCAAGTATACAATGAATGTCTAGATTATCAATTGACCCTTCTTTAATTACATAGAAATAGTTATGGCTGTCCTGATGTTCATTTTAATAGATCAGTTTTAAGCTTGTAGAGTACTTTCCAACCACCTTTATTAGTTGGCTCTTCCACAACTTCAAATAGTCCTGTCGCTAGAATTAATTGCTTCAGCGATGAATATCCAAAGCGCTCTTTCATTGCTGCCTTTTCTTCAGGGACGTGCTTATCTAGAAGTTGACCGGCGACGGTTAAAGAAACTGCGCCGCTTTCATCAGCCAATTGATCGAGTATGTCAGTTAGCGTTGTAACTATTCGGCTAGTTCTTAGCCAATCAAGCTCGAAGTAAGCTAGGAATTCTTCGGTCGATAAGTAACTGACATATTCCTTTTGAGTTTGTATCATTGCTTTTGAAATCACTTTTAACTCATTAACTTCCTTTCGAATTTCTTCAGCTTGGCTCTCAAGTTCCTTACTGAGTGTTTTTAGACTAACTTTGGACTGAAAATTATATTCTGAGGTAATGTGATGAATGAGTTTATTTCTTCCTTCGACAATTCTTGAGAGGGCTTCTTTTTTCGATTCATAACAACTCTCATCCATTTCTACATGGAATCGGTAAGATAGCATTGCTTCAGTGACTTCAGCTTCACTCGGCTCATCGTCGGGACTGTTAGGATCGATACTTTTAACATATCGACCGACTAAAATCCCCATGGTAGTTGTATTAGCTTTTTTTCGGTTAGCGTCTTGGAGCTTTTTTATTTGGCTTATTGGTGCAGAAAGCCCACTATTTACAACGATATGTTTTAGTAGCTGTTCCAGCTGTTGATAGAGGATGACGTTTCGGCCGATCTTTTGGTAGATTTCGTCCCTTTCTGCACCTAAAGCTTGGCGAGCTAATTCTTTTTTTTGTTGAGGCATTTCTTTCCTTGTCGCTAGCGTTCCCATAGACTTCAGAAGGAGTTAAAGAGTAATGATATAGTACACTAACTATAATTTCCTTTCCAAAATATACTTAACTTTAACTAATCCGCTGATAGTTTGTTTTGCTCTATTTAGTACTTATTAAATACTCTTTATCAGCTAGTTGTTTGATATAGATGCTATCTCCAGCACTAAGTTTTCTTGTTTTAAAAAAAGGTTCCCACTCTACCTCTATGACGAAGGATTGCTTTATCGCCGTCAATACCTGTTAAAACCGGATCGCTATCATCACCAAAATAGACAGTAAACTCTTCACCTTTTATCGAACAACGGGATATCCATTTTCATACCTGCGTAATACTACAACACCAAAACATAAGTTTAAAGCGCCCTTCTCTGCTTTTGATGAGAATAACTTTATCGAACTAGATTCAACCAGGGCATATAGTGGCTAGATATTAAAGTTAAGAAAACACTAGTCTCCAGCAGAACTGATTATGGTATTACAAGATAGTATTAAGAAATAGTTATGGCTGTCCTAATATTCATTTTCCTAACTTATCTAAAGGTAATTGCTTAAGACCAAACGCATAATTACCTTCAAACAACCTCTATAAGGTGTATTGCTTTTTCTCGGCCAGATTTTTCCAATTACTTCATGCCGGTACAAACTTTTTTATATTTTTGGGCATATTCCTCACAGCGATCTAAACATAAATTTTTGGGGTCGGGAGAAGTAGAGTCGCGCCCGCTTGAAAAGAGATGGGTACGGGAAAAGGCCTCTTGCCATACAGCTTCTTTATCGTTACCGAAAATATACATACACACCCTAGCTGTATTAGGCGCCTTACTCCGCCACATTCCAGCAGTATACTCAATGGGGTACTTATGACAGCTATAAGTTTTCTTTTTATGTTCACACAAAACATAAGGTTCAGGATTGCAATTCTTGTCAGCTGCAGAACATTTCCGCACGGCTTTAGTACTAACCTGAGTGCTACGTTTTGAAGATTCACTATCTTTAGCTGGCAAACTACTTGAGGCTACTCGAGGAGGTTGTTGCACAGTAAAATTTTTTAACTCATTCGCTGTTTGTTGCAGAGATTGGCTAAAAGCTTTCATTCTTAACCTTGAGATTTCTGCCTCTCGTTTTTGTTCTTGCTTTCGATAATACTCATCTTGTGCACGATATTGTGCCATTTGCTTTGCATATCTCCTTTGAATGTACGCTTTAACTGCTGCCACATAGTCGCGTACCTTATCTTCATACTGCGGTTCTTTAAACCTAGCATTGAACACCTGAGCAAATGTTTTGGTAGTCTCCTCTGGTGTGAGATGCAGCTTGTCCATTTCAAATCTTATAATATTGCCATTCTTAGTTTCAAAGTAAAAATCTAGCATGGGGAAAATACCCATAGGACCACCAAAGGGCTTACCCATACTTATAGAGCACCTAAGTCGTTGAGTGTTAGTATTTCTTTTATCGTAGTTTTCTATCGCCCACCGCTCCTCAAAGCAGTAATATAGAGGCACTCCCTTTTCAACCAGACGTTTTCTAATAGCGTGAGCATCAAGCGATGGTGTTCTAATGTTTGGATTGTAAGCATCTGTAAGTCCTGGAAAATCTCCAATTTTTGAAGGACCCAAACAAGTTTTCTTACCTCTAACTCTTACTGCCCTAGTAAAATCGTAGGTTAACTTGGAACTTAACGAATACTTTTTAATATTAAAATCATAGCGCCCAGCACCCGCAATGGCTAGGTTTTTACGTGCCCAATCTGTTGGGTTGCAATTTTTATATTCGCTGCTCATTTGAGACGTATAGTGTAATGGTTTTGAGAGTTGCTTATGTCCACACCAGAATCTATTGAGGCCATGATTGTGACAGTTTCGATCTTGATAAATTTGGTCTGCGCGCTTATTCCAAACCTCTGAAACAAACATATCAACTAGGTCTTCTGTGTTTTTTACTCGCTGCGCTTCCAACTGTGCCCAACGCTGTTTTTGCTCTTCCGTCGGCCCAGTTGAACATGAAGCAACCATCAGAAGCACGCCTATTAAAATACCTAGTTTCATGAATTCACCATACAGAATTTGTGATTAAAGCTTTAGAAAACATCCATGTTGATAGGGCTAGCAATAGCGCCAAAGGTACACATTCTATGAGCTCAACTGCTATTCATTTGCACCAGTTTCTTAAGCTATGGTAAGCCCTGTTCCCTTTAATAAATTGTTCGTTATCCAGTTAAACACTTAGTTTATAATCATAGTCTATCTAAAAAGAAAAGCGTATTTTGATATCGTTTTTCTGTAATCTTTCCAATTCCCTGTCAATCAATGGCAAATATTTATTCAAGTCACCATCAAAAATACTTATTTTAGTTAGTCTTAACAACTTGTATAAATTATACGCTTAGAATGGCTTGAGAAGAGGGAGCATTAGGGTGTGCATTAAGCGCTATTTTCAATTCAAGTCAAATAGCAGTGTAGCTGAAAATAAAACACAGAAAACACAAGGCATCCATTTTTATCCCTTCTTGATACCATAAACCAAAACATAACTTTAAAGCGCCCTTCTCTGCGTTTGATGAGAATAATTTTATCGATTTAGATTTATTCAGGACATATTGTGGTTAAATATTAAAATTAAGAAAACACTAGTCTTCAGAAAAACTGATTATGGTATTACAAGATAGTGTTTAGAAAAGGCTATAGCTGTTCTGGTATTCTGGTATTCGTTAGCTGCCACTAGTGAACAAAAGGAATTAAACGTTTAACTCGCGCCATGTAATTTAAATAATCATCACCAAAGTCGCGCACTAAATCTCTCTCTTCAAAATAAAGCCCAACCACTATATAAATGCTCATACCCCCAGCAAACATTATATGACTCACAGTTGATAGCGGGACCGACCACATACCGATAAGTACCCCGGTTTGTATCGGGTGACGAATAAACTTATAAATGCCAGGTGTTCTAAAGCCCGTTTCGAATGGCGCCTTGCCAACTAAGGGATTAAATGTTTGGCTTAGTCCAAACAACTCAAAATGATTGAGCATAAAAGTGGCAGCCAATAATAAAGTCCAACCAAAAACTGCAATACTTTGAATGAGGAGCGTAATAGTTTGCGAGTGAACTTGCCAAACAACTTCCCCCATAGGCACCCACATATAACACATTAGCACTATCACAAAAGCCGTACTTAATATGTAAGTTGAACGCTCCATGCTAGGGTGAATAAAACGAGTTAACCACAATTTAAATGAACGCCTCGCCATAAGGCTATGTTGCAACCCAAATAGACTGAGTGCGAGTAAATTGATTAATACCGCGTTCAATAGCGAGCCATTTACCGACATAGTGTTAACCGTTTTTGGCAGCAACCAATCGCTAACAAACAAGATAAAAATAATTAAAGAAGCCACACCGGTAGAATAACAAATAACGGAATAAATAAAACGTAATAACGACTGAATAGATTGCATAAAAACTTCCTTAATCTTTAGGTACTTTCTTGAGAAAACCTACCCACGACTCCTTCGCGGCAGACACATCGAATGTTCGGCTCCAGTCTATTCCTCAAAGACACTAAGTCAAGTGCATTCGTGAGGTGGGTGACTTTATTCATTAAAAATTCTTTTTTTAAGCCAAGCTATTCCAAATTTAATTTTAGCTAGAGCATTAACCAAGTTGAAAATTCACTCTAAAATTAATGGTAAATTTTCGAGAGAGTACCGAGAGAGTGCCGAAAGGCTCGGATCGATAGGATGCTCTTAAAGACTAAAACATGACTTGAGATAGCAAATATCATTGTAGAGATAGCCAATCCACCAACCCCTAACTAAATTTACACGATTTGCTATTGACCCTGTACCAATGTACAGCGTTTATAATGCCGTAAAAATTGAGGTTATTATGATTAATAAAATTTTAGATAAGATTGGCTCTGGCGGGGTTTGGCTAGCAGCACTAAGCTGCACCGCATGCTTCCCCGCACTTGGATCACTAGCTTCAGCGCTTGGGCTTGGCTTTCTTTCACATTTTGAAAGCATAGCGGTTAACACCTTGCTGCCGGTATTCGCTTCCCTAGCATTGCTAGTCAATTTATATAACGGCTATCAACACAAACATCTAGCAAGAGGTTTATTAGGCGTTATGGGTCCAATTGCTGTACTGTTAACACTTTACCCTTTGTGGCAATATGCTTGGAGCACTTATTTATTTTACTTTGGTATCACATCCATGATTCTTTTGTCAGTATTGGATATTGTAAAGCCCGTTAAGGAACCAATATGCAAGCGATAAAACTACAATCAAAAATCACTTGTCCTAAATGTGGGTTTAGTAAAGTTGAAACCATGCCAACAAATGCTTGTCAGTGGTACTACGAATGTGAGGGATGTAAAACTTTATTAAAGCCGCTGAAAAATGATTGTTGTGTTTACTGCTCCTACGGCACCGTAGACTGCCCTCCAATCCAAGAGGGAAGTAATTGTTGCAAAAAGGTTTAAACATTCACAATTACAATGAAGTCAACAATCAACTGGAAGCGAAAAAGTTTGTTATTAACAAAGAGCTTCTGACTATTTGAATTTCATATTTCAAACTTATTTATCAGTGTAGGTTAGCTGTCGCTATAACTATTTTTCCTTATCAATTATTTAGTTTGATTTGCTAATTTTTTCTTTAACTTAGCTAAAATCTCTTCTTTATCAAATATTCTGTCTATGTCTATTGAAACAATAAAATTAGGTTTTTCGTCATCAATAAATTTAAAGTTGCTTTCTGTATTTAATATGCCATCAACTAGTGCTTTTTTAATTTCTTTAGAGACCAACACATAATCCTGAGTTTCGTCATCATACACCATTGAATTGTGAAAAAAGATCAACTCAGCTTTGTAATTGTCATTGACTCGTTCAACGATATTAAGTACCAAATGGTATTTATGTGCATTAGAACTATCAATCAATAGGTTCTTTTTGGTTAGCGCAACTTTTTGACCTCTATCTTGATAAAAATATATTACTTGAGAGTCTTCAAAAACACCTTCATCTTCAAGCCCTACATATCCACCATAAACATGACCATTTTTTTCAACAATTTTAGCTGAAATCATTCCTCTATATTGTGTACTAGCTAAACTATGACAAGACACAAAACTGAGAGCTAAAATAATAACTAATGAACCTTTAAACATTCACTCACCATCGATTCTAAGGTAAAGTTAATCTCAACGACACCATCATCAACTAAGATAACATAGTTTTTAATGACATGAATACTCATTAGGTATTCATTAAATACTAATTAAGTAATCATTGAAGTCACCTGTCCCATTGATATATGCGTACGCCTTTATTTACCAGACTTTAAACCTAGCATTTTAGTTGGAAACGTCAGGTAAGCTCTAGCTCTAGTAGAATTAGCATCTGGTCTGCTTTCTGTAGATAGCTAAACAATAGACAGAAGATGCGAGATTGCTTGATTTTTGAGCATCGCGTGCCTATATTTTGGATATACACATACAATTCAAAAATAGAGGGAGATTATTCTGGTGAAAACGATAATTCTCCCGGCACTATCGTTATTTTTTAGCAGTTTACAAGCCCTTCCTCATGATTCTAGCTTATATTCGGTAGAATCAATTGAATCGCTGACTTTAGAAGAGTTACTTAAGGTTAAAATTACCGGCGCATCTTTCACTTCCTTAAATCTCCAACAAACACCCGCCAGCGTGATGGTATTTGATAGACGCGCCTTAGATCGTATGCAAATAAGAGACTTGAGCGATCTAATGAAACGAATTCCATCGGTTGATATAGTTGATAATAACCATTGGTATGGTGAGCTATATACTATACGCGGAATTAAGGGCAACGATCGCTTTTTAGTGTTGCTAAATGGCCAACAGCTTAACTCACAAACCGGGCTACATTTATCAGTAGGCAACTCTATTTCTCTTGATATGGCCGACAGCGTTGAAATTATCTATGGAGGCGCTTCGGTGATTTACGGTAGTGACGCGTTTTCTAGTGTGATTAATATAAAAACTACTCAAAAAATAGCGCGTGATAAAACCGAGTTAGCCATTGCTGGCGGCAGCTTTAATACTCGTGATTTACGCCTAGACAGCCAGTTTTCTTGGGCAGATGACAAATGGTTAAGATTTTATGCGAGAAGCTTCTACAGTGATGGGCTTGAATTTAAAGGCACAGGCTATAGCAATGCAATAGCAAGATACCAGCCGCCGTTAAAGCAAGAGTTTGAACAACCCATTGATGATTATAATTTACTGTTAGAATGGCGCAATGCGAACTTAAGTGGCGGTTATTACCGACAGGCATTTAACGAAGGAAATGGCAGAGGCTTAGGAAGAGGAGAAAGCCCATTTTTAACCATTTTAAATAAAGAAAATCAGTGGCGTTTTAACAACGATTTACTTTGGTTTCAGTGGCAAAGCAAGCATGATAATGCCGACTTAGATATTAAGGCGACTCTGCAAAGGTTCTCTCTTGATAGTGAAGCGAAATTTTTAGAGTTTAGTGATGAAACCTACACACAAATAACTCCTTTTTATAAAACAGGATTAGACGAAAGCGCAAAGTTAAAAGCAACCTATCGATTTCCTGTGTTTAACGACTCGAATATCCTTATTGGTATGGAATTAGATAAAATTAGAAGTATTCCTCCGTATGCCAATGACATTGTCTTTGGTTCGCCAGAAATTCCTTTAAATAGCAGTACACTCAGCATGCTAAAAACGACAAGAATATGGGAGTCAAAGTACGCTGTTTTTTCTGAACTTAATTTAGAACTCAACACTAAATTATTTCTACTGCTTTCAGCTCGCTATGAATACTCAAAAAGATACGACAATTCGTTTAACCCTCGCGTAGCACTAAACTATGAATTAAATAGTAAGAACACATTCAAATTAATTTATAGCACGGCATTTCAAGCACCGTCATTAAATTATATAAATGAGCAGTGGGGAAATGAATTTTTTATTATGGTGCCCAATACGAGTCAAGACTTTGTCTTGAAAAATCAAAGAGTACAAAACTCAGAATTGATTTGGCAGCATATGCTAAATAAAAGCATTTTACTTAGCACCAGCATCTATCAATCAAACTCGAAAAACTTAATCAATTATGTATTTCAAGAATCAATCTATAACCGATTTGCTGATGATTTTACCATTGGAACAAGATTTGAAAACATAGGGAGAAACTTATCTCGAGGGATAGAACTATCGCTACAAACACAACAAGAGCGCCTAAATTATTACTTTAATTACGCCTATACTCATGCAGTAGCAAAGACCGACTCTGGTGAAACTAACGTTCCTTTAGTGTCGCCTCATAAAATTTCATTGGGAGCCAGTTATCAATGGGATGATTTTAGCTTATCTTTAGATACTCGATGGATCTCTGAGCCTGAGACTTTACCCTCTTTGCAATTAACCCCAACTCAACAACGCTCAACAACTTATGCTTCTACCGACTTAGCTTTTAGGAGCGAGTTAATATTTTCTAATTGGCGCTGGAATCTAAGGCTAAATAATATTTTTAATCAAAAAATTAACCACATAGGAACTAGCGATAGCTCAACCCTATTAATTCCTCAGCCCGGGCGCAATTATTTAGCCGGAATTGAGTATCAGTTTTAGCCTGTTTGATAACCGCTGCAGCAACTCTCCAATTAAGTAAACAATTTAAAATGGGTGTTTAGCCGGATGCTAACTCCTTCAATTAGGCCGTCTTTGAGTGTTCTTTAAGGCGCTTTCAAACGCGCTTAGCGCACTAATTTCCTAGCTAACCCTAATGCTAATCGTATACCTCTAAGTAGATAAACCAACAAATGCTCTGGCTAAGTCGCTCTAATACAAGCAACGTAAGTAAATGCCTGTTGTAATCAGACAGGTTAACATAACGCAGTTGTGGGTAATTTCTATTGCCTATAAATTCCAGTTACACGCTAACTTAATCCAGAGAAATGACCATAAAACCTATTAAAATCAGGACCATAGAAGTATTAAAAGGCTAATTGCGATAAGCAACTTAAGCCTTGCGGTTTAGCTTTGAGCGTTGCAATATTAGAAATCTGTCCTATATTTAAACCTAGTCACTCGTTAGAACAAAACTTGGATAATAAATGAAGGTTCTAATCACTCTGGTATTACTAGGCCTCCCCTTTTGTAGTAGCGCTATAGAAGTTAACACTAGTGGTTTTGGAAGCATTATAGTTACCGCCAATGATCATAAAAATTTTGGTTACCGAAACGATATTTCGGCAAACGACGGCGTCCAAAAAGGCGAATACTCGTTAAAACCTCACTCTAACTTAGGTTATCAAATTGATATGACCTTGGCACCGCAGTGGGATATTGTGACCCAATGGATTATACGCGACCAAGAAGAGCAAAATTTTGATGGGTTTACCCGCATGGCCTTGGTTAGATATATTGCTAACAACAACTGGACTCTGCGAGCGGGTCGAATTCCAGTTAACTTATTTGAACTGAGCGAAGTGCGCGATATTGGCATTGCCTATTCTTGGGCCAGCGTTCCTAACGAAGTTTATGGTCTGGTTCCTTCGCGAAGCCAAGATGGTATTGATATATCTTATTCAACACGTGCAAACCAATGGCGCTATTCTGCCATATTTTCATATGGGCAAATGGAGGCAGAGGTAACCTCTGAAAGTGAAGAGCCTATAGAGTTTAACCGAGTATTAGGGCTAAAACTTGGCGCGCAATCCAGTGATTTTAATTTTAGTTTGCGTCATTCTAATGCCCAAGTGAGTAAAATTAATCAAAGCACTCAAGGTGTTGTCGATATTTTTGACGCACTTGCCTTTATTTGGCCGCAGGCGGCAACCATTGCCGATCAGGTTGATCTTAGACAACACGAATTTAATTACTCTAGTATTTATGCGGCTTATTACTGGGATGCTTTCACCCTCAGTGGAGAGCTAGCAAGTATCGATTCAACAAGTTTAATCGTTGATAATTTACTTAACGGATACTTAAACCTAAGTTACCAGTACAACGACTATTCTTTCTATTGGCTAAGTGCATTTACCGACGCGAAACGCTATCGCTTTGAAGGCGACGTACCTATGTTAGCGCCAGCACAAGAGGCGGTGCTCATTTTGGAAGAAATAAATACTTTCTTTCGCCCTAATCAAGTATCTCATTCCATTGGACTGCGCTGGGATATTCGCCCAGATTTAGCTTTTAAGGCACAAATAAAGTCAACTCAAATTGATGACGCAGGGAACGGCTTATGGCAGCTCGACCAAGGATTTAGATCCTTCACCCCCAAAGCTCGTATTACTACGACAAGTTTTGGCATCAGCTTTAGCTTTTAGGAGGGGGAAACTTGATGAATATAACACATTATAATCAACCGGCTTTACCTCCAGCTAGGCGCGCGCTGCTATTAACTGCTGCGCTTTTAATTAGCGTGTTATTTACCCCGGTGACTTGGTCACAAAATATTAAGGTAAACAGCAATGCGATAGTGGTGGTAACTCATAAAAATAATTCACTAGATAAATTAGCCTATGAAGAAGTTGTCGATTTATTTATGGGTAAAACTCATTCTAGCCCTTCTGGTGAACTCATTAAGCCGCTAGAAATATCTGAGAACCAAGCTTTAAAGAGAGATTTTTACGCTAACTTAACCGGACTAAGCTTGGCCCGCGTAAATGCTTATTGGTCTCGCATTCAATTCACCGGCAGAATGCGCCCCCCATTAGCAGTTGATTCTGCACAACAGGCACTCGCTTATTTAGAAAAAAATAAAGACGCTGTGGTTTATATTTATCAACAAGATGTCACCGAGCAGCTAAAGGTAGTTTACAAAATTAATGAATAAAAATAGTTTACTGACACGACTAGCGGTAGTTGTTCTATTTGCAGCGCTCGCGGTTGGCTTTGTGTCTTCGCAAATATTTTACCGAGTGACCTACTATCAAGAGTTGGACAACTCGGAAAGAGCAATAGAGCAAATATATCAAACGATATCACCTACCGCCTCGATTGCTGCTTTTGTAGAAGATGAAGAGCTTGCAAAAGAAGTCGTCAATGGACTACTGTCTAACCGCATTATAAAAGCCGCTGCACTGCATTCAAAAACAGTTAACTTTGGCACAATCAACACCAGCTCACCCAACTTAAAATACTTCACCGTCAATCACCCATTTATAGACAACACTAGCATTGGTCAGGTTATTATTCAGCCAGACATTCAGTTTATTCAAAACAAAGCCAACAATGTTAGCTATGACAATGCTATCGCGATTAATGTTCAAGGGTTAATCGTTACCTTGGCGGTATTAATGGTTAGCTTTTTTCTTATTGTTAGACCATTAAGTCACTTAGCCAAATCACTGAATACTATCACGCCCGGCACTTCAACCCGGCTAAGCACCCCAAGTATGAACAACGAGAGTGAAATAGGTACCTTGGTTAAAGATATAAACCAACTACTCCATAAGACCGAAACACAATTCAAACAAGAAAGAGAGCTTAGGCAAGAAATAGAATCACTCGAAAAGCGGTTTAGAATGCTGTTTGAAAACTCTATTTCACCAATCGCGTTAATCGAGCCCAAAGGCACAATTTCTTTAGCCAATGAAGCCTTTAAAACCATGTTAATTAACAACGGGTTACCTTCTAAAAGAAATTTTGGCGAATTTATGTGCGAGCTTTTTATAGATAGTAGCGAAGTTATTAACGAGTCTAAGCTATCAATTTTTGACGAAGAGTTTCATGTAGGCGAGTATCAACTTACCAATAGCGGAACGGCTAAGGACACATGGGTAAAAGTGCTTATCAACTCGGTGCGCTCTGATGACGGCAAGATTTATTACCTATTAACTTTTAACGATATCACTAAACGCAAAAAAGAACTTGATGACTTAAATGTACAAGTAGATATTGATAACCTCACTCAACTTTTTAATCGCTCGGTTGCAGAAAGAACCGTTTTGCAGTTTATTCAGCTAAAGAAAAAATTTGCTTTTGTATTAGTCGACTTAAATGACTTTAAGCCCATTAATGATATTGACGGCCACGCCGCTGGCGACGCAGCATTAAAACATTTCGCTAACGCATTAGATGCCTCACTACGCCAGTCAGATGTAGCCGTTAGATGGGGCGGTGACGAATTTGTTTTAATCATTGAAGCAAGCGAATATTTTCAGATTGAACAAATCGCAGAAAAAATACAGCACGAAGTTCAGCAAGGAATCGTGTTTGAAGGAAAGACGATAAAATACACCTTTAGTGTTGGCGTTGCTTTTTACCCACAAGGCGGAAAAGACTTAACCACTTTGTATCAAAATGCAGATAAAGCGATGTATAAAGCCAAACTAAATAAACAGGACAAAAGCAAAAGAAATGTTCAGTTTTATGAAGGTGACGAGGTTTAAGCCGTGCAATTAAGTTACGCATTAAGTTCGTTACTCAGGCTTCAAACGCCACAGCAAAAAGTTGCCTTTATTAAAGAGTTTTTATTTTACTTAGTCCTAGTCTCGATTTTTGCAGTTATCAATAGCTATATTTTTCACGATAGCCGATTTTTCCTTGAGTACGGCGTTCTAGTTCTGCTTTTTATTGGCTTGTATTTTTTTGTTTCTAAGGACACAAGTAGCCTAGTCACCATTATTACTATGTGGACTATTACCATATTTTGTTCTTATATTGCATGGCATTTAAACGGCATTCACGCCACCATATTATTTGCTTATCCTTGTATTCTTATTTTCTCGGTGATGCTAAGTGGATGGGGCCCAAGCATTGCTATTCTCGCTTACCTAGTGGCCAGCCTACTACTTTTTGTAAATGTTGAAGTAAAAGGCCTGGTTTCTAGTTACGACAGTAGCCAAGAGTCGATTTGGGGCAAGTTTAATAATATTATCATTTTACTCGCTATGTATGTTGTCAGTATGTACCTAGTAACGCGTCTATTTGCGCAAATTATGACCAGTTTGAAAGCGCAAAGCCAAAAATACAGACAGTTAGAAGAAACGGCTAGGCGCGATTTAGAAATTGACTTTACTACCCAATTGCCAAGCTTAATTAAAGCAAAAAGCGAGTTTAAACAGCTCTTCAGCCAGCTCGACAACACCAGTAAATTAGCACTTATATGCTTAGATATTAACAACTTTAAAGTGATCAACTCGACGCTTGGCAGCGATATTGGAGACATTGTATTAAAAAGTATCGGGCAAGCACTCAGCCAACTCACTTTAGAAAACACCAGGCTATACCGTGGCTCTGGAAGCGAATTTGTATTACTTAAAATATCTAACGAGTACGCTCTGCTAGAAGAGTTCTCAAAGCAAATATTGCAGTCAATTCAGCAGCCTATATCGACTCAAGATTTTGATATCGATCCCGAAATTTCAGTGGGCGTCGCAGTCGCTCCATTTGACGGCAACGACTTTGAAAGCCTACATAAAAAATCAAGAAGCGCATTAATTCAATCACGAAAAACCAATTCTGAGTTCTGTTTTTACGAAACCGAAATGGAATTATCGATAAAGCGCAAACTTAGTTTAATAAAAGAAATAAAAATTGGTATTGATAAGCAGGAGTTTCAACTCTACTACCAGCCTATAATTGACTTAACAAGTAACTCGGTTGTCGCGGCCGAAGCCTTAATTCGCTGGCATAGAAGAGATGGCAGCATGGTATTCCCCGACGAATTTATTGCTATTGCAGAAGAGTCTGGTTTAATTAACTCGTTAGGGCAATGGATAGTTAAGCAGGCATGTATGGACGCCAGAAAATGGTCTGAACAGGGCCTTAAAAATATTGCGGTTGCCGTCAACTTATCACCGGTTCAGTTTAGAAAAGGTAACCTAAACAAAACCGTAACCACTGCGTTAAGCACCAGTGGACTTGCCCCCGAAATGCTTTACTTAGAAATTACTGAGTCATTATTTTTTGATGAAATAGAATTCGCGCAATCGCAAATCAATAGCTTGGTAAAGCTAGGCTGCGAGTTTGCAATTGATGATTTCGGCGCAGGATATTCTAACCTAAACTATCTCGATTTATTCCAAGCAAGCAAGCTAAAAATCGATCGGTCATTTATCACCGAGCTAGCCTCTAATCAGTCACAAAAGCATATCGTACAAGCAATTATTAATATGAGCCAATCTTTGGGGCTCGCCAATATCGCTGAAGGGGTAGAAGACAATAACTGTGCCCACTTACTAAAGTCGATGGGCTGTAAGTTAGCCCAAGGCTACTACTGGTCAAAGCCTGTTCCTGTGAAAGATTTCGTTAAGTTCACTTTAAACCAGAACAATCAATCTCGATAGCCTGTAGCCTGTAGCTTGTAGCCTGTAGCTTGTAATCTGAAAAGTTTTTTTCTTAGCCCCTAGTTGCTGCAACATTTTACAATCCGAATTTTACACAACACGGACTTTTTAAAGTTTCAAGGAGTCAGTTTGAGACCGCACACAACAATATCAGTGACTCCTTTTTGATAAACCACAGCTATCCACATCCTCGGCTACTTATTTTACTGAGCTTTTAACTGAGCTTTTAACTGAGCATTTAACTGAGCAACCGTTAGCTCTAAGCGTTTAATCTCTCTAATTGTTGCGTGCTGCTGCATTTCAAGCCAAAACCAAATTTTAATCCCCATTAATCCAGTCCAAAAAGCTAACGAAAGCACTCCCCAAAAGATCTGCTGCTGTATGACTTCACTATAAAAAAAGTGATAGCCACTCCAAAAGGTAAGTCCGGTTAACACTACCGACAATATCAACCCAAAAATATTCCAAAACATCATTTTCCCGCGAAATATTGCGAATAATTGCTGAAATAAACCTTGCTCTCGGTTGAGTATTTTTTCAACCTCCGCTTCGTCTAACTTTAATGCTTCTTCAATTTTACGATCTAAATTCATTTTAAACTCCTATAAACTAAAAAATCTTAACGCCCCATTATTGCAGTTGTTGCTGGAGCGTTTTTCTGGCGCGATTTAAGCGTGACTTAACAGTTCCCAACGGAATAGTTAGTACCTGCGTAATTTCAACTAAGGTAAGCTCGGTTGAATAAAATAAGTACACGACTTCTCTTTCTTTCACAGGCAAGGTTTCAATTAGCTTGCTTAGCTTTTCTTTTAAAACCGGCGTCTCATCTATCTCCTCGGACGAGTCTAGGTTATCCAATGTTTCAAACTGATAAGACTTTGCTTTCAGCAAATCTAAGACACGCCATCGAAGAGAGCGAAATATCCAGCTTTTAAAAGCTCTAGGATCATTTAACTTGCGTAAGTTTTTGCTACTGCTAATCCAAACATCTTGCACTGCATCTTTGGCTAAGGCGTGATTGCCCGAAAGCTTGCTCGCAAAGTGAACCAACTGAGGGTGAAAATAGATCACCAAACACTCGAACGCTTTTTGATTACCGCTTTGTGCTTCTAATACCAATAAGTCTTGCTGTGCTTGCTGCATTCGCTCTCCTCTGTTGTCAATGCCTATAATAAAGACGATTGAAACTGAGATAAGGTTCATTTTGGTTGGATTGATTGAGTTAAAGCCTAGCTGGATTAAACTAATTTGGCTTTAAAACACTTAAAATGACTTTATAAAAATCTCTTTTAATAGTCTATAGTTAAATAGGATCAACAAATTAAAGGTATAGCAATGCAGAACCGAAGCGTCACTTTTCGATTTTTAGCCGAGCCAGCTGACATTAACTTTGGCGGCAAAGTCCATGGCGGCGCGGTGATGAAATGGATCGACCAAAGTGCATATGCTTGTGCTGCGGCCTGGAGTGGGCAATACTGCGTAACCGTTAATGTTGGCGGTATTCAATTTTATCGCCCCATTAGGGTAGGTAACTTGGTTCAGCTGAACGCCAATATTATTTATACCGGATCAAGTAGTATCGCGGTTGCTGTAGACGTGAGTGCAGGAAACGTAAAAACTCAAAAACTAGAGGCAACCACTCAATGTGTTATCACCTTTGTCGCGGTTGATGAGTTTGGCAATAAAACCCCTGTTCCGCAGTGGACTCCTAGCGATGAGAAAGACATTAAGCTGCAACAATATGCCATAAAGCTGAAGCAAAATAGTGTTGCGCTTAGTCACGAATTCGAGGGCATTTTAATAGAGTAACAAAACTTTATCGATGGCCGCTGAAAAAGTACCGAACCACTCCCTCTATCACGCTTAGTGATCTAGCCTATTGCAAAAACTTCTCATCGTCTTTTATCGTACACTTGCCAACTGCTTGCGGCCGATTATTCCTATTAATCACCCAGCACTCCTGATAAATAGAGCAATAACAAAGTTCTATAGTGACATTTTTATCTGCTGCTAAAAAGGCCTTAATATCTTCACCACGATAAGATAGTGGCGTAATATTTTGCTGTGCCGGAAGGGTTCTATTGCCTAGGTGAGATTGACGAATATTTTTAAACGCATCTATATCACTCCATCGGCTAATGGGCTTGAGTTCACTTTTTATTTTAGCGTACTTAATTAACGCAGGTCCTGTTCCATTATTAGTTACACCATAACTAAATGAGTCGCCACTGTAGCTTCTAAATATTTCAAGGCGAGGCCAAACCGAAGCGCGCGCATATTCGCGATCAATAAAAGCAGAATAAATAGAAGTAAAGGCGGTCACTAAGCCAATTAATAACGCTGATAGTGCGACTATCATCTCTGGATTCTTATACCAGCGGGTATCATTCATAGGTAGATTCTCACTTTGTGTTGCAAGTTAAAACGCGCATTTTTATATTCGCTAGGCTAAATAATTTTCTACGGCTTAATCACTAAAACATTTATTTATAGTTTCTTTAATTCGTCTTACTCTAATTCGACTTGCTTTAACTAGCCTTCCTTTAATCATTCGCTGTGGTTTAATTTAAATACCCAGTAGTGTTCAAGCTTAGCTTGAGCTTAGTTTAGTGCCTTGTATAGCAGATGTGCAGCCAAACCTTAATATTAAGCCATCCAATTAGATTTCAAAAGGGTATCGACGTTTTTAATGTTCAATCTGTTTAGATTAATATAATATCAATAAAAACCAAGTTCGTCTTGATTAAAGCAATTTAATAATTATAGTAGAATTAAATCATGCTTAGGCAACACCAATTAATGATAGGTACTCTTCATGCTAGGGAATAAATTAGCTTACGCCACACTGCTTTTGTTTAGCTTTTATTCGACATTGAGTTGTAGCAACAGCAACACGATTTGGCTTAGTCATACTAAAAATAGCGCTGATTTTTTTGGAGACGGCACTCAGTCAATCAATCCAGAAGGATATGCACTTGGTTATAGCAAATCATTTAATTCTGACTGGCAGGTTTCGCTAAGCTATGCAGAACTAGATGACAAAACACAATGGCTAACACTAGGCGAAGATTTACCTACGGTGGTAGATCATGCGGATAGTGAAACTAAAAATACCCAATTGAGTTTGGGCTGGATGCCAGAAGACTATATGGTTAGCTTTGCTTATAGCCAAATAGAAGCGACCGAAAGAGCTTTAACGCGTTTGCCGGCAATAGCTGAAATTACTCAAACCAAAGACAACATTGTTAATATCAACTATGATGGTTTTCATCTAGATAATCAGTGGACTTTTAATTGGACTTTAGGTGTGCAATATGCAGATAGCAAAAGTGATAATTTACAAATATTTTTTGTGAATCCTATTACCTCAGTAGGCACTCGATTCAACCAAACGATATGGAGCGCGATTACCAGTTTTAGTAGCAGTTACGAATATGCTTATTATGATATTTTGATTGCGCCGGGCATTTCCATTAGCTGGAATACAGAGCTAAGCAGTAGTGGTGAACCCTTAGTTTTGATTACTCGCGGTGACCAGCGCCACCTATTTAATCAATTTAGTGATCGCCAAATAGGCACGCTAAGAACACCTGACTCTGGACTTTGGGATTTTTCCATTAATATTGCATGGAGTGAACACATAAGCACTAGGTTAAGCTATGGTCAATCAATTTCAGCACCGATTAAGTCTTCGGGTACTTCAGTTGAACTTAGCGTCTATTTCTAGCTCGTTGCTTTTTAGCACGTTGCTGCATTCGCTTTAACATTTTTTGTTTTTGGGTTGGCGATAAATTACGATATTTTTCTCTTAACTTTTTTCTTTGTGCCGGAGAAAGCTTTTTAAACTTAGTAAAAGCATTACGCAATTGACGCTGCGAATCAGGTGGCAACTGCTTAAACTTTTGAAACTGCTGCTGCAGTTTTTCTCTTTGTTGTGGCTTGAGTGAACGCCATTTTTTAAAGCGCTGAGTCGCTGCAGTCTTTTGCTCTGGAGTTAAACTGCTCCAACGCTGTGCGCCTTTGATTAAATTATCTCTCTTTGCTTGAGGTAGACTTTCCCACTTATTTTGAAATGGCTTTAACACTTCTTGTACCTGTGGCTGTAAATCTTTCCATTGAGTATCGCTGGCCTCAACAATCCCTGGAAAAATCATACACAATATTACTAAAGACCAAATTCTCATCATTTATCCTCCGTGCTACTTAACTTTGTAGCTGGCTTTCTACTCTCATCTATTGGCAGGTTAACTGTTTTTGGTTGAGAGCTATTTTCAATTTCTCGAGTTTGTTTATTTTTTACTTGTTGCGGCATTTTTGCTGGTTGAGGTTGGGCTTTGTTTAACTCAAGGTCACTCGACATGTCTGCATTTAGCGCTTTATCATCTTGAATTTCCAACATATCTAATGGATCAGATAATTCACCATCAATACTATGCATATTGGCCAAAAACTCTAAAAACGCTTCATCAGGAACTTGGTTTTCCTGTGCCTTTAACAAACCGCTACTTAGCACGCCGGCTCCAAGCACAAAACTAATATAGGTACTACAATACTTCACTACAATACCTCACTACAATACCTCACTAGTCGAATCCTCTGCCAACCAATAAACAAACTCTAATTCATCTAACAGCTCAAGATCTTCTTCAGGAATTTCCGCGTAAACTTCAATTGCTGTGGGCGTATTCGAGTCATTTAATTGCCAAAATAACATCACCATCACGACTAAGCTCATTGCACCAACCATTTGATAAAACAAAGGCTTTTTTAGCCGCCGTTGGGTTGCGCTTACACGACTGCTATTTAGAGCACGCCTAACTTCAGGTGATAGATTTTCTACACTATCGTCAAGTGCTTGGTTTACACAATCTTCTACTGAGCGCTTATTCGACATCGCTCTCTCCTTCTACAGACTATTTAATTAACTTTCATCTAACGCACATTGGAGCGCTTGCTTGGCTCTTGAATAATGCGTTTTTACGCTTCCTTCACTACACCCCATTGCCTGAGCGGTATCGGTAACACTAAGCCCTTCCCAGCTACGCAATAAAAAGCACTGTTGTTGCCGAATAGGAAGCTGCTTTACCGCAAACAGCACCTTGTTTAAGTTTTGCTGCCCAGAAACTTCTCGTTCTATATCAATATGATTAGATGCCGAATCTATGAAACTTTCACCTAGATCAGTTTTTTGATCGCTATTTTTCCAAAAAAACAGTTTAGCGTGCAATGTCTTGCGTCTAAAGTAATCAGTTATTCGACTTTGAAGTATTCGATAAAATAGTGGCCGCCACTCAGCTGCTGGTTTATCGGCATATTTTTCAACTAATTTAATCATACTATCTTGGACAATATCTAAAGCATCGGACTGATTTTGAGTTGCAATTTCTGCCATTCTATAAGCCTTTTTCTCAACTTGAGCTAAAAACTGCTCTATCGAAATTTCCAGAATTTGGCCCTCCTGTTTCAACAATCTTCCCTAACAAAGAGTCAAGAGTGATTGCTATTTTTGTATTTATAATGGGGCGGCTACTCGATGTCTTTAGGTAACCTTATTAGCCAATTATTTAGCGCGAATGCCTGAAGCTAGAATAACCTAATGCAACACGCTGTTGCAATGCTGCATTAGGCTACACCCATGGTTTGCTCCCTAAAGTGGCAGCTTAATTCGCTGTCAGCTTTACATGTAATTTTAGCGTACTGAGTTGATGAGTCTGTCGAGAAAAACCACCAACAGCATGCATCAAGTCGATACGATAACTTGCATTTAACTTAGCCTGTAATTCAGTTACAAAGTCAGCAAAGTTAGAAAATACCATAATACTATCACCAGTTCGGATAGAGTATATGCCGCGCTCTGCTAAGGGTTGTATACTCACAGCTGCACTCAAAGTGGTTAAATCGGTTCTAATGCCACCTTGAATTAACTTATACACGCCGCCATCCACATCAACAGGAATATTAATGGTTAGGCTTTGCGGGCTAATTTCTGAAAATGCAGGCTCTTGTGTCGCATCAGGCCAGTTCACAAAAACTTGGCTGCGAGAGTTAGCATAATTAATCACGTTGTAAGCTTTAAAGTCAGCAGGCGCCGATCCAAAGTCACTTACAAAGCCGCTAACTCTGATTGGGTCGCCAGCAGCAACGCCACTCATCACTAGGTTATCAATTGAGACTTCATAATTTTGTGGGTCCGCATCGAAACTTGCATTTATTCCGGTACCACTAAAATCATAGGTTTCTGGTAATCGACCTTGTAAAGCTTGTAAATCAATATTTAGCCAAGCACTATCGCGTTCCAATGCATGTCCAGAAGCAAAAGTCATGCGCATTTTAACTGCGCCTTGGCTCGCGTCGAGGACAATACCATCTTCAGTCGTTTGCATTTCTCCCAGTACCGTAATCGCTTGACCAACAGAAAGGCTTTGGCTGTTCACTGCGTCATCTAGTTGTCTTGACTTAAAAACATGCGTCGCGTCAGAAATAACCACATCAATTTCGTCACCAAAAGTCACTTCGCTATCTTGGCGAATTAAAGTAGCTCCTTTAACCCTTAAACGGTTGCCATCGCGCGCAACTATCACCCCTTTAGCGGCATCTTTATCAGCACCCGGTACGCTAGTTCCGGCCATCACATTTAGTGCGGTAAAACGATTTTCTAAGCGATTAAACACACCGAAAGTCATGGTTGGCGTGCCTACAGCTAGGTTTTGCATAGCCTCTAGTCCCGCTTCGCCAACAAATATTTGGTTATTTATTTCAAAGTTAGTAGTGTCATTGATTGAAACATTAACGCCACCTCTGCGTCCATCTCGACGATGAAAAGGCCGCAGCGCAATCCTAAACGTATTGTCTGCTTGTGCCACACTGATTAAAGGCCCTCTAATTCGAAACTCCTTACTTTCAACCGGATCTATTTCTGCGGTTAAATAAGGCTCTGTGGTAATAGAAACCGGCGTGGTTTCTAAATCAATGTGGTGCGATGCAGCTAAATTGAAATCTAGTTCTAACAACGCTGGACGATTCCTGCCCACAATCAACAAATTACTAGAGTCCAACTGCAAAGTTAAAGCCTGAGTTGTTAATGGGTCACCCTGCTCATCAAGCATAAGCGCTTCCACCGGCTCAGCGTTTTTTTCTACCGCAATATCAGCGTTGCTATAATCTACGGTCATTACCACCTGAGTATAAACTCCAGTTGGAATGGTTGCTGCAGCGGCAAGTTCGCTTAACTCCACATAGTCAACAAAGTTAACCATTTCTGGATTAGGCATAATTGATACTTGAGTGCCGTCTAATCGAGTTAATTCAATCCCACTAATAGCGACGTTATAAGTTAAAAAATCGCCATCGGCATCAGTCACGCCAACAAATAAAGTGCCGCAACCGGGTGGTGGAGTGGGTGAGTCTGAAGTGATGCAGCTTACAGACTGCGCGTCATCTAAGATAGGATCAAGCTCTTCAACACTAGATCCGCCGCAAGCACTTAAGCCAGCGACAATTAATGCCATTAAGAGCGTTTGAACAAAGGTTTTTATATTATTCATGCTTATTCTCCTGTGTGAATTACTACTTAAAACGACTCACAAGAGAATAGGTTGACAGGCAACCAGTAAAAAAGAAGATTCCGGTTAGTTTCTTAGATTATTTCTAATAATACTTGCGCTATTAGTTAAACTACCAATAGTCCCTAACACTCCCATAACCGAAGCAACAATCATATAGAGCGAGTTACCAGAGGTTAATGCAATTCCTATAATCACAAAAAGAATTAGTAAAGTAATGGGTAAACGGTAATCTTTCCATTTCCCAGCATCACCGGCTTCAATCAAGCGCTGAATGGTTTCGCTGTTTTCGGCATGCTTAACAAACTGAGCAAAACTCCGATTAATTATATGAACTCTACCTAATTTAACAATAATCAGTCCACGTAAAGCAAGCTGCTCTAACATCGAAAGGTTTGCCGGATTAATTCGTTTATTAGAAACTAAATAGTACAGAGCTAATTTTTCTTTATCTGAGCAGGACTCCCATTTAAATCGGTAAAGCGCTTCTACTCGAGCAAACAAATAGGTGAGCGAATTCCATTCTGCGTGAGACTTATCGCTATCGCTTAAATTCAGCCAACGCCTAAAATTATATCGAATACCCGGTTTACTCTCATCTAAAGCCAATTCAGATGACAAAAACTTTAACCAATTACAACTATTTATTTCTTGCCTTAAAAATTCTAAATCAAGATTATGGGTCAGTTCGCTGGGTACCACAACATCAAAGTCTTTAAAGCACTCCGCCCACTCATGGTACTCAACATTCACTAAAGCAGAATGAGCGGCTTCGTCATCATGGGTTTGAGCATCTTTTAAAAACTGACGCTTAACTAATGAAAAGTCATCATGAAGTATTAACCCGGCGATCTCCCCTTCTAGCAATAATGATTTAAAATGATTTAACAAACGTAATAATAAAGCTTTGCGGTCTTTTCTTTCTAGGCTAGTTTCAAAGCCCCACAAAGCCACTAAAAACTTACCCTGCTTGTTTTTATTCACACTAAAAACAAGGTTAGGTAGTTTAATTTCTGACTGCGCCATTTCTTTGGCAAAGCAGCTAATATCAAAAAGCTCTTGAAAGTGACTAGCAACACTACTCGGTTGTAAATGCCATTTCTCTAATGTTAACGAGAAATTAACCCCATTGTCGGGCCGGTGAGTCGTATCGATTAACAGCCCATCTGTGGGCTTAAAGGGTTTGTTTAACTGACTACGAAGAACATTTTGATTTAAATGGCGTAAGAATTTTGGCGGCCCGTACAAACGGATCGCCAAAATTTGTCGATTAAAACGTATCCAAAGAAAAACTAATAAAATATAACCAAATACTAAGCTAAGTGAATACCAAAGATTTAATTGATATTTCACGTCTCTATCACTCGAACTCGAACCTAAGCTATTACGTAAACGGCTTGGCCCTTTATTGGGTGTGAATAAAAATCGCCCTATCCAATCTTGCATTTCTGATGTATAAATTAACTTTGAATAATGTTCAACATCTTTAGGTTGTAGAAACGGAGAGTCTGCATTGGCTGGCAAAAGCTTCTCTCGCCACTCTGTTGCAATAGGCATATAATTTAGCGGCTCTTTGCCTAACTGCCGAACCGAGTTAGGATAGCGAGTTAATGCAACTTTGCTTAACTCATTTTTTTCTTGAACTAATCTAGCAGGATAAACTTTCTTTTCATAGTACCATTCAAGCCCGTTATGTGCCGTATAGGCAATTGAAGACAAGTAGCTAAAAACAAACACACCTATCAACAAATAAACAACAACCAGTATTCCAGCACCGACTTGATAGTTTATAGGCGATTTTTTTACCTGCAATGAGCTTTTATAATACTTTACATATTCTCTATACCCCCAAAATAGACAAATAACACACGCTAGGCTCGAAAACCAAAATTCAGGACTACTGCTAACAGTGTTATTCAAATAAAAACTGACACCAAGCCAATAACCGATAAACAAGCTGGAAATATACACAGAGGTAAATACCATTAGTTTTCGGCGATCGATCACTAAGGGAATTTTTAACGCCGTTTTAACCAGTCCAGTATTAAAGAATGGCCGTGTTGATACAAAAAATAGCGCGGTAATTAAAATCGCACTTGATATTAATATCAGATTCACTAGAAACAAGTTGGTCATAAAAGTATTAATACTTTCGTCGGGCATAAATACAACTAATGCCCACTGCTTAACCGGTAAGTCGCTATAGCTAAAAGTGCCAGCAACCCCGTGATAAAATCCATCAACCCACCTATTACCAGTAAGTCCAATTCCAGATCGGATACGATGCGCAATATCACTTGTCCCATCGCCAGATTGATAGATATTCTCAACTAAACTTCGATCATCATCTAAATGAAATAAAACGTCTCCAGAATCTCTATCAATGACCATATAGGTTAAATCGAGTAGCGTGTCATTTTTCACAAAGGGTGTTGCGGTAAGCGAAGTTAATGCAATATCAGCTAATAGCAAATAACGCCCATATTGACTAACTTCGCTAGACAAAGGCATCGACAAAGTTGTTCCGCGTGTACCATTATTAATGTTTCGTAAGCGTTGTATATAAAGGTTTTTTACTTCGAGGCTTTTCTCTTCTAATTCGGCGGGATTATCTTTCGGCTTTATTTCAGGCAGTGTGACATCCCAACCCTTTTTATCTCTTACTATCTTAAAATAATCTCTATGAGATAAATCATAACTAGTAGGCAACTTATTACTTTCATAATGATAAAAACTTGGATACTTGCTAATGCCGTCAGTGGTTTCTAACATAAAAATAGATAAAAGTTTATTCTTGGCATTGTTAGTTAATTCATTAGGAAAAGATTCAAGTTCAAGATCATTATTTTCAGCCCCTCCACCGTTAAATACGTTAATCGCATTAGCACAAACCGACCAATTATCCTCTTTTATTTCATTAGGCTTCAATTCTCTATCAAAAAGCATGCCCCCCCAAATAGTGCCCTCTTTCGTTTCTTGCTTAATTCTGGCTAAAATTTTGCTTTCTTGTTGATCGATTAAGCTGGTAGAAATGATTTCACTTAAGTCGTCTAACTCAACTGGAATACAAAGATCTTTAGTCTGATCAAGCTTAAGGTTTTCGATAGAATCATCAGTATCAATTGGCGACTTTTTTTGTTGGAGCAAACTTTCAATGTGATTCGCTGTTTTCTGAAAAGGAGCACGATATTTGTCTAATTCGAACAAGATCGACCTAAGTTCACTAGCAAACTCATTTTCAATTTGTTCCATTAGCGCAAACGCTTTGACTTCTTTATCTTTTTGTTCTGCGTAGGACTCAAAAAACGCCAGCATAAGTGCTATTACCATGACGAACAATATATAGCTGCTTACCATTATCGATTTATAAAACAACTCACCTACCGGCTGGTTATTAGAAAGCATAAATAGTCTTGCCATCATCCAGCCAAACACTAACAAGACAAGAATAATTGCTAAAAGACTGAGGTTCCAGCGCTGATTTTCATATTGCTTTAGTACCGATTTTGGCAAAATCCCAACCACGTGAATATAATCTCCTAGCGATTCACTATTGTGGTAGAGAGCGTGCTTTAGCTTAAAAGGGTAAATAAATAAGCGGTACTCTGTCGATGTTAACTCTACGTCAATAAGTTCGCTCTGCCCTGGCAGTGACTGAGTTCCACTATTATTACTAACTTTGGCGTTGCCACTCAGGCTTTGCCAGTTTTGATTCTGACGTTCAGCGATAAGTTGGCTAACTTGGTTAAAGTTAGTAAAAGATAAGCCTGACTTATTGGGTGTTCCGGCGACAACCTGATTATTCTTACCAATAATTAAATAGCCGCTAAAAGCGGTTTTAGTCTGAGGCAAAATATCATCAACATTAATCTCACCCAAGATTTGTAGTTTAGCTAGGCTAGCCTTTTCTTCCTGTTGCGGTGTTGCTTTAACACTATTTTTTTCAGACAAACCACACCGACTCATCACGCTTAGCTTGGAACCGCTTAAACTAATTTGATATTGCGTATTTTGTTTTTCACACTTTACGCTAGACTTTTTCTTAAGATAACTAGAAAAAATACTCCGAATTGCCGTCTCGCTTTCACCGTATTGATGTAACGTAATAATTTGGGTTAAGTTTTCATTAAACTTTTGAGAGACTTCGGCAAGAATACTGAAGTAGTTGCCATTAGAGAAATTCTCTTGACTGAGCCGAGTACTATAGTAAAGAAAAGAGGCTAATGCGATGAATACGATTAACAACAACAACCAAAATCTCATGAATCTGGGTCGGCTAGCCGCATCGTTATTTGGTTTCGATTTTAAAATGGTCAATTCCTTTGACTAAACATTTTAGAATCTCATTTATTGATCAATCTCATATCAAAGTAAAGCAAACTCCAATCTATCCACTGAAAACATTATTAAAAATCATTTGGTTGTAACTATAAACCTTAGCGATAACCTGTAGTGAGATATTTTTAGCTTTAGCTTTCAGTTACTTTTCAATTTGTTTTTTTAACTGCTTTTAGCATGATATTTCTTGGCGTTAGTTTAACTTCACAAAATTCGAACAGTTCGCATTGATAACCTTGATCTTGTAAAAAAATTGCTTTATCAAGCAGTAGCCAAACTTCAAGTGCTCGCTGAAATTGAGCTTGAACCCATTCCATTTGAATAACTTGAGGTAGACGCTCAGTCGCCATTGCAATCACTTTGGTCTCGTCAATTTTTTCTGTAGCGCTTAATAAATCGTTCGACTGCTTAACTCTCGCCGCCCAGATAATAAATGATTTAAAATGACCTTTTAATATATTTTTAGGAATAGTTGGTAGCGGCATATAAGTGTTTGACTGAAGCACCTCACGCTGCCAACTATCAAAAGCAAGCCGCCATAACTTTTCTTTTTCCTGTTCGCTGCGCTCGCGCTTCCCTGCGGTTACTAGCTGCCTTAGGGTTAAGCTTAAATCTAGCTTGCTCAACTTAAGTTCACTGTGTTGAGCTTGACTTGAAAGCGGTTGATAAAAAGGTTCAGCTATTAAATTGTAACAACACGGAGACAAACAAAGTCCAGCAAGTTGCTTACGCGCTACCAGCTCAACCAAATGACTGTGCAAGTCACCACAAGCGTGTAAAGCAACAACAAAATGCGTTTGATTTAAGTCAGTATCAACTAAGCCGCTGAGCACATCTCGCTCAATGACCTTTGTGGAGCAAAACTCCTCAGCTATTTTTAACCGCTTATTGAGCACTTGGCAGCTTGCACATAAATCTTTTCGCCACTCAATACTGGTTAATGATTCAGCTCCCTGAGCAGCAACCAGGCGCCCAAGATGACCTTTGCCAGAACACCAATCGACAATTTGTTGCCTAAGCGGAACTAAGCCAGCAAAGTGAGCAATTTGTTGCCACTTTCTATCAGAAATTTTAAATTGCCAGTGCGCTGTAGGCGGCTCTATAGGATTAAGCCGTTGCGGTAATTTGGCCAAATGTTTAATGACTTTTAACTCTGGAATAATTGTAAAAACACGCTCTAACAACTCATTTTCTGACACTTGATTAAGTGGAGCGTATCCGACTTTAGCTGATTCTAGCAGACGATGTAATTGGGGTGATTGAATAGCCCAGCGGCTCTTAGACTCATGAAAAGGAGCGAATTGCCACCAGCTTCTAGTACTGGTTAAAAGCTCATCTAACTGCTCGAAATTTTTTATAAAATGCATAACCCAACGCAAATGATGCTGTATGACAATACACGAGATTCTAACCAGTTTAATAACATAGGTCGAGCAACCTTGCGTTTAGCTGTGATCTAATAAGAATACTTATCGAGAATTTGCCTTAAATTCGGCCACTAAAGTCCTTAATCATTTCTAGTAGATCACTACTTAAGGCGCTATTTGAAGACAATAAATCGCTAATCGCGTGTTCGCTTTGCGCTAGCAGCAACGCATTCAATCCATAGATTGAAGCGGCGTCTTCCTTAGCAATTTGTTGAAACGCCATGGTCCAATTAAAAAACATACGATTGTCGACTTCTCGGTTAAAGACTAATTCAACCGCCTGGTGGCGATTATCAGCCTGAATGTTTTCCCACAGCTGCTTGGTCGCTTGCGGGGCTCCTTCAAAAAGTTGAAAAAATGATTGACCACAATAAATTAACAAACCCGAAATATGGTGTTGCTCATTACTTGCTCTAAAATCTTTTAACATTTGAGTTAGCTCAACCGATGAATAGTCTTTAATCGCTAAACTAATGTAGGCATATTGAGTTATTGGCTCAGGCTTCATAATTTGGGTTCCCAAAAACTTAAAGAGCAAAATACGACATGCTTAGATTGTAATCTTGCGCCGCCTAGTTATAAAATTTATTATTATAAGACTGGTATTTTAGCTTCGATAGACGCTATTGAGTATAAGATGCCAGCATTTCAACAATATCATTGCTGATAGACTGGTTAGCTTTAAAACTATTCATTAACTCGTTTTTTTTATGTGCCATTAATAGTCCATTAAAACCATACACAGATTCAATATCTGCCAAATTAAGGACTTTAAATGCCATAGTCCAATTACTAAACATTCGGTCAGTAATTGATCGGTTTAAAATTTCGGTGACTAGATTATGGCGTTTATCTTGCTTAATATTTATCCAAAGCTGTTCAACCGCTTCACTCGGACCTTCAAATACCTGACAAAATGTTCCATTAAAATAGACCAAAATACCGGAAACGGCATTACGCTCATTATTTTTTCTAAATTCAGAAAGCATGTCGATAAGCTCGCCTTCTGAATAGTCGTTAGAAGCGACACTAATATAAGCTTTTTGTAGAAAATTGATGTTCAATACTAACTCTCCTTTGTTTTGCTAGCCGCTGCGACAAAAGTAAGTATAATGCCACAAAATACATCTTTGTCGTCGAAACTCGGATTTATACTAATTTTAACTGGTGGATCATTTTTATCCACAGAAGACACGGTTTTAGTGATAGCTCTAAACTCATTTTTAACTTGGTCGAACCACTGATAGAGCTCCGCACAATCAAAGCGAGTAGTCATATCAGTAAATGGGCGGCCAATATCAAGCGGCAGCAAGTTAATATATTTTTTCGCATTTTTGGTAAAACGCCTAATCAATAAACTATCATCTAAATAAACGACTCCCATTTCACTTATATTTAAAATACTATTTAAATCTCTTTGAGATGACTCTAACTCTTCAACTTTTTCTTTTAACTCCAAGTTAACGGTAAATAACTCTTCGTTAACCGAGTGAAGCTCTTCATTACTAGATTGCAGCTCTTCATTTGAAGTCACTAACTCTTCATTATTTGCCTGCAGCTCCTCAGTCATTACATCAATATCTTTTTGCTTTTCTCCAATTAACACGCGAGCATCAACTAGCTCGGCATCCAACTGCTCTATCCTATAACTCAGTTTACTATTTTGGGATTTTTGAGAATCCGTTGATAATCCCCTTAACGGCATTAAAATAGGCTTAGAGAAACTGATAAAATAGTGTATTTCATCGCTATTAATTCCAAAAGACTTATAATGGGCATCAATACTAAAAACCAAGTCTCCATCACCCAGTTGAATGTCAGTAATAAGTAGGTGCGACGTTTCTTCCGACAAGCGGCTTAAAATTGATTTAACAATTGTCGATATGCCAGCTTCTAAAAAGGCAGAATAATGTAGCGAGTGCTTTCCTGGTTTGGGCTTTTCAGTAAAAGTCTCTGTATTTCCGAAGCTATAAATAACTTCTTCTAGTTCATTTATAACCAAGGTTGGCGGGACAAATTTTGAAAATAAAAAATCCTGAAAGCTTTTCATATAGCCTAGAACTTGCTTTTTTTTAACCGGAGGCGTTTGGATTTCTGAATTGTTTTTCCTAAGAAACTCAGCATTTGTCGTTGGAATTTTAATCGCCTCTAATGGCAGTCGCTTATCTCCGACCTTACGATAAAGATGAATTCTACTATCAACATTATTAAATACATCATTAAGTACATTAACATTTTCAGATGCCCCTAAAAATAGCAGCCCATTTTCTCTTAAAGCGAAATGAAATCTAGCTAAAACTCGCTTTTGCGCACTCATTTGAAAGTAAATTAATAAATTACGGCATACCACTAAATCAATATTTGAAAAAGGTGGATCAGTTAAAATATTGTGAGTTGCAAAAACCACGCAATTTCTCAGCTTATCAGTAACTTTATACTCGCCATCCCCTACGATAAAATATTTATTTACTAATGCTTTAGGTAATTTTTCTAGCGAGCTTGGCCGGTAGTGACCAAGACTCGCTTTATGTATTGCCTTTGCGTCTAAGTCTGAAGCAAAAACTTTAAAGGGCACTTCAATATTTAGCTCATCTAAAGCTTCGCAAAGTGCAATTGCGAGCGAATAGACTTCTTCTCCGGTAGAACAACCGACAGACCAAAACCTTAATCCTTTACCATTCACGCTATTTAATAGCAACGGCTTTAAGTGCTCTTCAACTAGCGTATCCCAATAACTTTCTTCTCTAAAGAATTCAGTTACACCGATAAGCAAATCCTTAACCAGTAGGCTTTGCTCACCAGGCTCTCGCTTTAGGTAATCATAATATTCCGATAGATTTTCGATTGAATTAACGCCCATTCGATGAGTGATTCTGCGCTCTAGGGTAGAAGGTTTGTAGTCACCTAGATCGATATTTTGCTCTGCCGAAATTAGCTCAAATAGACTGGTTAATATGTCATTTGACTCTTCAAAACTTTTATTTGGATTAATATTTAACTGATTAGCAATGTAGTTTTTTAAGTACTCACCTATTTTTTCAACTTCAATAATTATATCTACTGCATTGGTATTAATGGCATTAAGCGGCATAGAGTCGAATTCTGCGGTGCTAGGATCTTGAACGATAGTCAACCCACTACTAGCACCAATAAACTCTACTCCCTGCGCTCCATCACTCCCAGTTCCTGACAAAACAATACCAATTGAGTTGTTCTGTTTTTCTTCTGTTAGCGACTTAAATAAAACGTCAATAGGATGATGGACACCACTGCCCTCAATGTCAGACAAAATCACTTTGTCGTCAGCCACAGTTAGGTTTTTTCGCTCAGGTATACAGTAAATATGGTCGGCTTGAATAGGTTCCAAATCAGCAGGCAATACAACAGGCATCGATGTCAGGGGGGCAAGCAAATCTCCCATGTAAGTTTTAAAGTCTGGAGACAGGTGCTGTACGATAATATAGGCAATCCCCAAATTATTGGGTAAGTTTTTCACTAAGCTCTTGAGTGGTTCTAATCCACCCGCAGATGCACCAATCCCGACAATATGGGTTGCTTTTTTAGAAGCCATATTGTTTACCACCGCTTTAGCTATTCCATGGCTTCGGGCGTTTTCTTCCTTGATGGTTAATTTGTCATTATTTTTATTGTTTGTCATGACCTCTAATCCACTGCTCCAACTGATTTAAGGGTAATGGTTTACTAATATAATATCCCTGGATTAAATCGCAACCGATATTTGTTAGCATTTCATATTGCGCTTGCGTTTCTACCCCTTCAGCTATCAGTTTGAGGTTTAAGGACTGCCCCGTTGCGATTATTCCTTTAATTAGGGTCAACTGATTGGGGTTTTGCATCGCAGTATCGATAAAGGTTTTATCTAGTTTCAAGTAATCAAATGGAAAACGCGTTAAATAGCTATATGAAGAGTAACCCGTACCAAAATCATCTAATGCAAACTTAAAACCTTTTTGTTTTAATTGCTTAAAGCATCGCTCTATATCCTTATCAAAGTGCACTAATAAATACTCTGTAACTTCAATAGTCACTCGACTTGGCTCAATATCTAAAGATAACATTTTAGAAACTAAGACTTCGATATGCTTGAGATTAGAAAATTCAAGACCACTCAAGTTAATCGCTATTCTAATATCTTCGCTATTATCAATGGCGCCTAAATTGGAATCTTGCAAGTCTCTCCCTATTGATTCGACCAAGCAATAAGATACTTGCTCAATAAATCCCAGATTTTCGGCTAGTGGAATAAACAGATCCGGTGGGATATGGCCCTTATCTATATCTTGCCAACGTATAAGCGCTTCTACAGATGCTAATTGTTGAGTTTTTGCATGGACTATAGGTTGGTATACGACTTTAAAGTTATTCTGACGTATCGCGGAAGGCAGCTTTTGGGCAATATTGTATTTAGCCGTAATTTCGGCGCTAATTTCCACAGAGAACCTTTGGATATTACTTTGTCCTGGCTGGCGAGCCGTTTCCAAAGCAATATCTGCTTGCCTAAACATTTCTTGAATACCGATCATTTCGATTAAAGTTTCATCGCCGTCGAACGCGGATATTCCCGCATAGGCGGAAACCATTATTTCATTTTCATCTATCACATAAGCTTGCGTCAGTTTGTCGATAATTTTTGCAGCAATGTCATTCACTGTAGCGTGGCTTATACTGCCTGGAAAAAGTACTACAAATTCATCACCCCCGATTCTTGCCACCATATCACAAGAGCGTACGCAATTTAGAATTCTACTACTAGCGCGACGCAATAAACGGTCGCCAACAGCATGTCCATATAAATCATTGACGACTTTAAAGCGGCCGAGTTCTATAAATATCGCCTGCAATTTTTGATTAATTCGCTTTGCGATATCTAAATATCGTTGTAGCTGATGTTGCAAGGTTTCTCTGTTAAACAAGCCTGTTACCGGGTCGGTATTAGCTAGTCTTTCTAGCTCACTCTGACGGTGAGCGCCTTCGCTAATATCAATTAAAGTACCTACCACTTGCTCAAGCTGTCCATGCGAGTTAGTAAAACTTTTAAAGTCGATGCGTAGTGTTCGACTGTCTTTTCCCATTAATGGTAATCTAAAATCGCAAGAGTTAGCATTTTGTTTTAGTACATCGGTGACTAGCGATTGCAGCCTGTCATTTTCGCCATCAAAGAGTGAGGCCCAGCCGTTACCTAAAAGCTCTCTTTCACTTTTTTCAGTCAATCGACAAAACTCAGGATTTACATAGGTACATCGCCAGTGACTATCTACACAAAACACCCCAAAGGGTACCGAATGTAAAACTGAATCGGAGTAATTAGAGTCGCTCGCTATCACCGCGCTATTCGCTGCAACATTCATCCAAAGCAGTAATGTCAGCTTGCCTGGGTTTGCTTTTTGTAAACTTTCATAAACCAAGCAGTGTACTTTCACGCCATGAGATAACCCCTCTCTTCTTAGCTCAAGCAAAAGAGGCTGATATCCAGTACTAGAATGCCTTCTAGTAAACGCTTGAATACTGCGCTTAAGTTTGGGTAGCAACTTAAACAAGTCAAGTTCATCTAGGCCTGCGGTTAAGCCTGCCCATTTTGCAATTGTTGAGTTGAATACACGGGTCTTACCGGAATCAAGAGAAAACTCGGCATAACCAAAAGGCAATTGATTAGGTGACGCTGATAGAGGCGACTGACTTTGCAAAACGCTAGCGACCTGTAGAGGGCTTGTTGCGTTTTTCTTTTTCATATTTGGGCACTCTAAAGCAAGCAGAACTTGACTGAGAAACAATGATTAAAGTCAACCCCCTTACTTAGACTTTGTATTGCTTACTCTAACCGCGAGAGAAACAACCAATCTTTTTAAAAAGACGCTATTTAGCTCGCTATTTAATACCATTCTAAAGATTAATCAAACGCTTTAAACAAAACATAATCCATTGTTTTTATTGATATATTAGGATTTCATCTTAAAAGCACCACACTAGACAGCGTTATGACAGCGCTATAGTCTAAGCAAACTTCTTCTATTGCCTAACTTAAGAATAGTCCTAATATCAGGGTTTTAGCAACTCTAGAGGAGTAAGTTTTTGCGTGCTGCGTAGCGAACCAGTTCAGCCGTATTAGCAACGTTAAGTTTATCGAGCACTTTTCCTCGATGGTTTTCTACGGTTTTAACACTAATAGATAGATCTCTGGCAATATCTTTAGTCGTTTTTCCATCAACTACCAGATGAAAAACTTGACGTTCGCGCTGAGTTAAATCGCGATAAGGATTGTCCCAATCAGTCGGTGGGTTCCGGTATTGACTAGCTAATACTTGAGCCGCTTTCTGGCTAAAATAAGTCCCGCCTGAAGCTATGGTTTTAACCGCTTCAATTAACTCCTGCGCGGCACTGTCTTTTACTAAATATCCGCATGCACCAGCCTTAACCATGTGAATCACATATTCTTCCTCTTCATGCATGGTAAGCACTAAAACCTTACAATTGGGTAGCTTATCACTTAACCTTTTTACAACTTCCATACCATTAAGCCCTGGCATAGCAATATCTAAAACCGCAACCTGAGGATTCAATTGGAGAATTTTTTCTAGCGCCTCAATCCCATTTGAAGCCTCGCCAACAACACTGCACTCAGCATCACTGGCTAATAAGCTCACCAACCCTTGCCTAACAATGGTGTGGTCATCTGCTAAAAATACTCTTATCATTATTCAACCTGTCCCATAAGTGTGACTTTAATTTCACATCCTTGTTTGGGTGCCGTAACTACTTCAAGCTGCCCACCAAATGCAACCACCCTGTCTTGCATTGCAGACAGCCCAAAACCGGAAACATTTTGCGGACTAGCGTCATGATTAAAACCAACGCCATTGTCAATAATTTTTAACCATAAAACGGGGGCTGTAGCTCTTAATATTACTTCAACTTTAGACGCTTGAGAGTGCTTAATGATATTCGTTAAAGCCTCCTGAATCACTCTAAAGATTAGTGTTTGAGTTTCTGCGTCAAGGTCAGTTTGAATCACTTGGGTAAGCTCAATATTAAACTCAGCCTTTTCTGACATGATTCTTACCAACCATTGCAATGCAGGTTCTAACCCAAGATCATCGAGTATTCTAGGACGCATAAGGCGAGATAGCTCTCTTACGTCACTGAGTGCCGTGCGCGCTAATTCTAGGCTTGGTTGTAAGTTAGCTGCGTTTGATTGCGACTGGGCTTGCTCTAATTGGTTAATTAAGGCAGTGAGTAATTGCCCTACACCATCATGTAATTCTGCAGCAATCTGCTTACGCTCTTCTTCTTGTACTTTCCAAACGCGCTTTGCCAAACTGCGCATTTGCGAGTTACTTGTACTGAGTTGTTGCGCAATACGCGACTGCATTTCGGTAAGCGCTTCAACTTGGCTATGAAAATCTTTAGACTGAGTCATTATCAAATAATTCTTGGGCTAATTTAATATTAAAAATCAACTCGTTTTGTTGCTTTAAAAACGATTTTCGCTGAGCTTCTGGAATTTCTAAAACAAGTTTTGTTAACTGACTTTGCGCTTTCTCCAAATCTATTTTATAGGCTAGACCACGCTGTTTGGCTAACATAACTTGCAACCTAACAAATTGAAATCGCTTCCAATAATTTGGTGTATTTTTAAGTTGTCGGCTGGCCTTTTGTAAAATATCGTCTAAAGCATCCCAATTACTTTGCTTGAGTGCAAACAAGCCTTGCAATTCTAGTAGCTGTAAATACTGCTCTGCATAGGATTTTACACTTAGCTCCTCTAATTTTAACACTAAACCTGTAAATTGCGTTAAGTCACTAAATAAACTCGCTTCTGCTAAAAACAGTAACTTTTTAATCTCTACCAATGGCGACATATTCGCTGCGGTTGCCAATACTTCACTCGACTTATTCCAATCTTGGCGACTATTAGACTTTTCTTTTAAAATAGCAAAGAGTAGGCGTTTCTCATTATTACTGGTTTTACTCGCCGCATTTTCAGCACGCTTAATAATAGCTTCAGCTTGATCAGTATTACCTAACTGAATATGCCAATTGGCAAGCCACAGTGAAAACTCTACTATTCCTCTAATATCTTGCCTTGTGTACATTTTTTCTAGCGACTGCTCAAGCGTTGGGATAGCGACAGAAAACCCGCCTTGTAGAAAAGCCAGCTTAGCTAAATAATTTTTCGAAACAACTAATTCTTCATTTAAGTTCAACGATTGCGCCTGACTCAGTGTTGAAGAAAACATATTATAGGCTTTATTCCATTCACCTTTTTGAATAGCAAGTTGTGCAAAATTTTGCTTTACGCGAATGGCGCCAACATGATCATCTGCAGATTCAAAATAGTTTTGTGCTTGTTGCCAATACACTTGGGCATGATCATTTTCGGCAAGCAAAAAGTACATATAGCCCACATTGTTTAAGCTTTCTGCTTTTAACCAGTTATCATCTAACTCCATTCTTATGTCTAATGATTGTTTGAAATTTTCTAATGCAGATTGATACAAACCTTGTTCTTCCGCAATGACGCCTAGTTCGTTATAAATGGAACTAACCCCATAATAATCTTGCAGTGACTCAAAAATAGCTAAGCTAGAATTTAAATAATTTTGTGCCTGGTCATAATCTCCTCTTACCGCATACAAATAAGCGAGATTACCTAATGAAGTCGTAGCTCCCAATTTATTACCAGCATTTTCACGTGTTTTAACTGCAAGGTTATAATTGTAAATTGCGTTATCGATATCGCCTAGCCGTTGATAAGCAACACCAATCGCGTTTAGGACATCTCCTTTGGTTAGCTCATCATTTAACTTATTTGCAACCACCAGCGCTCGGACTAAGTAGTCGTCTATGGCTAGCTGCATTTGTCCTGACATAATCGATATTTTAGCGAGATTAAACCAACCAACCGCATGATTGGGATCTTGCTGTAATAGTGTTTTTAATTCTGCTTCGGCTTCACTTAACTGCTCATTCGTTGCATAAATTTCTGCTAACCGAAAGCGAAAATCGGTACGCAAGGGAAACTCTTTCACTAAAGCTTCAAAAACTTTAGATTCTTTCTCTAAATTGTTGGCTAATCTAAAAAGGTTGGCATCGGCAAGCTTTTTTTCTTGGGACTGAATAGGTGCATGTTTCTGAGCATTGATAAATGCAGACTCGGCTTCTAAATTATTTTGAACACTATTATACAGCTCGCCGAGTAATAGCCACCCGGGATAATAAGTTGGCTTTTCATTTAATAGCGAAGTCAAAGTGGTTATCGCCAGTTCAGCTTCGCCCTTTTCTGCCAACTCTTTAACCTTGCTTAAAGTCACTAGTTGAGCTTGGGTTAAAGGCGGTAAGCTCAATTCTGTCTCGTTTAAACCGAGTTTTAAATCTAAGTGTTGTTTCAATATTTCACTTAGCGAGAAAAGCGCTTCTCCCTGTAAATTTCTTTCCAATAAAACTTCTTTATCAATAACTAAACCTAATAAACTAATAAGCTCTACATTGATTGCCGCTGACTCTGGCCCAGTAGAAAATATTTTAGCCTGCATTAAATAGTCGACTTGCAATAGATCGCTTAACAACGCTAACTGAGTATCATCTAAGGGTAATTTAAAGCCCAGTAGAGCTAGCGTTTTATTAACTTTAGCGCTTTCAACCGTGCGTATATTAGTTGATTGATTGAGATGATGAAGCACATGTTCATTCAGGCTTAAACTCACCCAGTCAAAGTTTTTTTGCTGCACTTGATTTTGTAACGGTAAAATGGCGAAGGACAAATACCCCTTGGAGCTAAGCGGGGCTTTGTCGTTAAATTGATATAAAAAGTAACTCGCCATCACCAATAAAAGCGCTCCTAGCCAGGCAACTTTTTGATAAGCTTTCGGTTTGGCGGTTTGCTCTAATAACTCAAAAGCCTTCTCTTTAGTCGAAGGCCTTTTGCTGATTCGAGGAGAAACAAGCGCCTTAATAATCGCGCCGTACTGTTTAAATTGCTGGGGCAGTAGATTAAACTTAAAAGCAAACGATTGTTTTTCGTTTAGTAAACTGGATAAATCTTCGGCTTCAAATAATGTTTTTTGTGTGCATAATTGGTAAATAACTGCGCCAACGGAATACCAGTCGGTTGTCGAGTTTATTTCACCCGACGCCAAGTACTCTGGAGCGCAATAAAGCGGGCTACCTGCAATATCAGCTTGACTATCCTTCATACAGGCTAAGCCAAAATCAGCGATGACTAGTCGACCTTGATTATCAATTAAAATATTTTCGGGCTTGATATCTCTATGGACAACGCTATTCTTATTAGCATAATCTACCCCTTCTATTAACTGTTCTATATAGGAAGGAACAAGCGTTAAATCTAAATTACCAGCATCGATTTTTTGTTGGATACTTTCTCCTTCAATCCAATCCATCGTAATAAAGTGAATATCTTTGTCTTGATAATATTCATGTACTCTTAAAATATTTTGGTGAGAAAGGCGACGTAATAAAAGTATTTCGTTCTTAAAATCATTAAGATTTTCTGCGTTTAAGCAAAGTTGAGTATGTAAGACTTTGATCCCGATATTCGCGTCTAGCTTTTGGTCATGAGCTTTAAAAACCTGCCCAAAAGTACCCGATGACTGAAGCGCTAAAATTTCAAAACGTCCAGCTAATATGTCTCCACAGCTTAGCTGGCTATGGGTAGCAATGGCTTGAGTTTTAATTAAATCGGGATGTGTTGACCTTGGCTCTTGCTCACTCATGTTAAATACAGAGCTTTCAGCTTACTAAGCCATAAATTGACTGGTTAATCAAAGGCTGGGAATGAGCATCACCCTGATAGTGTTGTAACATTGTTTCTAACTGCTGTTGAATAACTAAAGCTTGCGTATTCAGCTGAATTTGCTCGCATACAATCGACATAATTTCCATATCCATTTGCGAAAGTACTTTATTGGTTTGGTGACTATCGACATAAACTACGCCAATAGGTCGCTTATCGCTTAGTAAGGGTACGCAAGCGAGTGAAGCAATTTTTTTGCGTTTGGTGCTTTCTCTGCTTGCTAAAAAATCACTCAAGCACACATCCATAGCGACCACTGTTTTATGGTGATTAATTGCTTGCGAAATAGCGCCTACACTTCCTTGGAACTCAAGGTGATTAACGTCATGGGATGCCATCCCTTTAGCAGCGCAAATTTTGAGGGTTTGAAAGTCTTCACCTAATAAAATTAGCCCTCGCTCCATACCCGTTAACGAGAGTAGCGAAAAAAGCTTATCGTTTAGGGCGCGGCTCAGCTCATCATGGGAGTGTTCGGCTTGTGCAAGCCGTGCTTGTTGCAATCGCCACGCTTGATGGCTTGAATGTGCGTCTACTTGTTGTTGAGATTTTAGCTCAAACAAGCACTCAACCGAGCCGAAAGCAATTAACTCATTACCTGTGAGTGATCGCTGCTTAATTAGGCTTCCATTAACTCGCGTGCCATTCTGGCTTTTTGCGTCATCAAGGTTCCAACGCTCACCGTTATAACTTACCGTTGCATGCTTTCTAGAAACCGTAGCATGCTCCACTACCAAATCACATTCACTAGAACGGCCTAACTGATAATCGCTAGACTCAAACAAAACAGACTCAACCGCAGGCTGATCGGCATAGCAAATGGTTAAATGAGCTGGCATTTGGTTTCTCCTTTACGCTAGTTAATTAGCCTTAAAGAATAACCGAGCGTATTCGCTCTAGCGACTAACTCGCCAGCAACGTTTTCAATATCTCGACTTGAACGCCAAACATTGGGGATTTGATCTGCCGAAGCTTGTTCTACCGTTTGTTTAAACTGATTTAAGCGCTGGTTTGCTAACTGATAATTTTGCGAAGCAATATCGCTTCCTAGCTGATTCAGCTGTAAAGAGAGTGTTGCATACACACTATTTTCAATTAAGTCGGCGTGTTGGCTCAAAACCGATTGCATTGCAGAATACTTGGTATTGATTACGCTGACTGGTGCGCGGGTATCGGCAACAATCATAAACTGAGAAAACTTACCAGTAGTTCCTCTGGCTCGATAGCTACCAGAACCAGTGGTCATTGTAATATCGCGAAACTCGCCATTTAAGGGAGCTTTAAACAGCCTGAGTGGCGTATTGGCGGTATATTCTAAATTGTGCGTATGGATATCGAGCGTGACTAAACCAGCAAAGCTTAATCCCTTATCACTCAAAGGCTCAATGGTAATAAGTACCGGAAAGCCTACCGGAATACTATTAAGCATGCCATTGGGTAAACGGCTAATTAAGCTAAGATCAGTAATGTCAACGACCTCAGCAGATACACCCAGGCTTTGCGCGGTTAACCCCACCGAGTTTTCAAAACTTAAGGTCAGATCGGCATGAAAGACATTCGCTAGCTCTATATCAATACGCGCTTTATTACCTTTTACATCAACCACTACCGATTGTGCGTTAACTTGGCTTGGCGCCAAAACTAAAAGATAAAGTAAAATTAAGAGACTAGAAAACTTATATTTACCATTCATAATTCTCTCCAAAATGCGTTAATGCTGCGCTCTAACTACTTTCAAATAACGGGGACCGTTTTCCGTTGTTCGATATTATTTTTTTTAGGATATTATTTTTTTTTAGAATAATAAGCTGTCGTTAGCGGTTGATTGCGCTAAACACTTAGCGATAAAGCTTACCAATAATTGCAACTAACAATACTTTGATTTAAGTAGCTACGCAACCGAAAAATAAGCCCGCAACTATGTTTCAAACGACTCATTTTACTCAATTTATTGCCAATTTAAGCCCACTCATATTTTGCTTGTAAGCTTCCTAAACGCAGTATTTAAAGGCTACCTGCCCAAAAGCCCCTTGAATCCCTTAATAACTATCGCTTATTCTACTTGTGAGGCTTTGCAAAAACATCTCAACCAGATATTCTTTAGTTGATATGTTCTTATAACCAAATGAGTATATAGCAAACTATTATATAGGAACTATTCTCTAACGAATATGAGGGAAAACCCCCACCAAAATCCCTCTTAGCTGCTAAAAAGCGCGTTTTCAACCCAAATAAGCTTCAGCACATTAACTAAGACGCTGACTTAGGTAATTTCCAGTGAGAACGAGGAAAGTGACAGGTATATCCGTTTGGGTATTTAACTAGATAATCTTGATGCTCTGGCTCTGCTTCCCAGAAATCACTCGCGGGTTCAACTTCTGTAATGACTTTACCCGGCCAAAGTCCAGAAGCATCAACATCTTTTATAGTTTCTTCGGCGACCTCTTTTTGAGAAGGGTTAGTGTAATAGATCGCTGAGCGATAGGCACTACCGCGATCATTACCTTGTTGGTTGGGCGTAGTCGGGTCATGAATTTGAAAGAAAAACTCCAGTAGTGCTCGGTAACTGGTTTGTTGGTTATCAAAGTCTATTTCTATCGCTTCGGCATGGCTACCATGATTTTGATAAGTAGCATTCTTCACATCGCCTCCGGTATAGCCTACTCGACTGTTAAGTACACCGGGCAGCTTGCGAATCAAGTCCTGCATTCCCCAAAAACAACCACCGGCTAAAACGGCTTTTTCGATACTCATTTTTATTCCTCCACTTGCGGAATATATTCAGCATAACCTTGTTCCACCATATCATCTTTATGGATAAATCGGAGTGAAGCAGAATTAATGCAATAGCGCAGCCCCCCATACTCCTTGAGACCATCATTAAATACATGACCTAAATGACTGTCACCATGTTTAGATCTAACTTCGGTACGAATCATACCGTGCGAGCTATCTCTAACTTCGTTAATATTTGTGGGCTCTATCGGCTTGGTAAAACTTGGCCAACCGCAACCAGACTCATACTTAGCAGATGACGCAAATAACGGTTCGCCGGAAACTATATCAACATATATACCGGGTGCTGTATTATTTAACAAGGCGCCAGTTCCAGGGCGCTCTGTTGCGTTCTGCTGTGTCACTTGATATTGCTCTTGAGTCAATTTTTTAATTGCTTGTGCAGACTTCTGGTATTTTTTCATTTGCAGCCTCCTTGAAAGTGAATGGCTCACTGTGAAACAACCTAACCGTAACCTACAGGACAAATATCTTAGACTGCCGATTTTTTAGTCTAACGATTATCTCCTAGACTACCTACTTATAGAGACGATTTGAGCACATTTGTTTCAGTCAATATTTTATAAATTATTAATACTTACTTTCTCAACAGACTTTCCGAATACTCTCTCGACATACTCTCTCGACATACTCTCTCGACATACTCTCTCGACATACTATCGCTGGGCTATGCATGACAACGCCAACATTTTTATTGTAAATTAACTAAAGCGATTTAACTTTTCCGCTGAGTAACCCACGACTTGTTTGCTCCGCATTTAAAAGCAGTATTTCGCCGGACTCGGCTTTTTTAATACTAGAGTCTACCAACAACACTTTACCAGAGTAATGAGACTCTACTTGATTAGACGAGGTGTGCCCTACGACGACACGCTTGGCCTGGTATTGAGCCAATATTTTATTCAGCTCGTTCGATTGTAGTTTATTATCGCCAAAGTACCCTCTATACCAAATAGGGCCGTCACTCGCGTAAAGGTAGGCTAACTGCTTATTTAACTTTATTTCGGCTCGCGAAAGGTTCAACGACTGCCTAAATTTGTTGTTGATTTCTGCGAGTGAGAGTTTGCGCTCTGCCAGCGCTTTAGAAATTCCGCCATGAACAAATAGCGTATCATTAATTTTAATCACGCTAGACTTTGAACGTAGCCACCTTCCCAGTAGAGTCTCTTGATTAAACAGTGCTTGATAAGGCTGGTTAAGTAATTTTTCTGTATGGCGGTAATTCGCATGTAAATATCGTAAATCACCCAGCAACACCATATATTCATGATTACCAAGTAAAAAATGTACTTTTCCGCCCGCAGCCGACGCTTGTTGTTCAAGTTCAAAAATAAACCATAATGAATCAAGTACCTGAGGACCACGATCAAAAATATCGCCTACGATAACTAAGTGCCCTGCGCCAAACGACCATTTATCGTCATGGTCAATGATGTGATGAGCTTTCAACAATTGAATAAACAACTTATGTTGTCCGTGTATATCGCTAATTGCAGCAATATTTTCCGCTGTCTTAAACTCACTGGCCTCTGCCGCAAAGCTTGTGTTTATGTGATTCAATGGATACACATGAGTCACAACTTTACCTTGCCTTATCGATTTAGCCTGCAAATGTTGAGGCGTTATAAAAATATAAGGGCCGTCATTGTAATCGAGCACTGCCTGCTGCTCGCTTTTACTTACGCCTGTTAAATTAACGTCTGTGGTATTTGCGCTTACAGCAAAACTTAAAACTTGGAACAAAGCGCACATCAAACCGCGCAACCCAATGCGGCCAAAGGACTGAAGTATCAATAACATTAAGGATCACAACCTGTTAACTAGTTAAAGCCCGCCTCACCAGCTAGGCTGTTTATTTTTTATCATCATAGTTCAGTATAAAGGGGTCAAAAAATATTAACAATGAATCTATAACTGAATAGTTACAGGTTAGATTTTCTCGTTTAAAGTCTGAGATTGAATAGCGGTGCTAGTTAATAAAAAAACTCATTTAAGCTTGCACATTCTCTTTTTTAGGTAACTCTGATAAATCTAATCCGGCCCACTGGTAGGCGTCGGCTATTTGATTAAAGGTTTTAAACTTCCAGCTAGAATTTAAACTAGTTGAAGTATTAATATAAGTTTCGGCAAGGTTTTTGTTGTAGTTATTATCAACAACAATAGCCACTTTAACATTGCCTCGAGTTAAAGACGAAGCAAAATCAGTCCCTGCAACCATGGTAATTTCGTCAGTGTCTATTGGGCTTAAATCTGCATTTAAGACGTCGTAAATTTGAAAGTTATGCGAATCAAACTGAGGGTGTGAGTATAGCGCATTATCAAACTCTTCCATTTCCTCGAACGTCACCTTGCCGGTTAAACGGATTACAAAACCATTTTGATAAGTTTCAAACTGATACGCCATTTTAAATAAAAGCCTCAATGCTATTGTTAAGCGGAATAGATACTCACCACCTCAAACTGATTAAATATTAACCAATAAAGTTTGTTGAGGCAAGCAAAGAGCTTAATATTTTTACATGCTCTAATAATGACCAGTAATAACTCGATCAACCAGCGACAGTCTGTAACGCCATTATTTAATCAAGATTAAGGCTAGAAAAATGACGAACTTGTTTCTCTAGACATTTGTTTCAAAGCAAAAGATCGAGCTAAGCTAATCAACGCTAAACCGATGTAAACCAATCATTTGACCAGACGAGGTGACGACTTGAATTTTCCATTGTCCTGCCGAATTCTTAGGGAAATTATTTTTATGAGTCCAGGTTCTATACCCCGCTTTGCGTCCTCCGGCAATTTTAAGTGGGATACTATCGACCAGTACGTCATCTAGAAACCATTGATGAGTGACATCTTCAACTAAACCTCGAGGTGCTCTTATTGCTGTGTAAGCATAGAGTCCATGTTGATGAAGTTGCTGTTGGGTTAATTTAACGATTCCGGGGGAGTGTTGCTCAGCTTCATTTAAAGAACTATCAACTTTAAAATGAGTTAACCACAAACTCGCTGGCGGCACCCAGTAACGCCCATACCAAACACCCACACTCAATACCACAGAAACACTAACCGCAATAACCGTCCCACTGAATTTACTTTTTTCTGTACCTAGTTTATACAAAGTGGGAAACAACAGTACTAAGGTTGCCAATGTGGCATATTGATATGACTCATAAGTCGATAGCTGTAACACTATAGGCAGTACAGTAAGCAATACGACAAATAAAGTCACCCCATGAAAAAGCATAAGCAATACTCGCCTTTTCGATAGCCACTGATAGTAAATGGGGTCAATAATAGAAGTTAAAGCTAAAATAATTAAGCTAATGGTAACCACCGCCTGTCCACTATTCCATGTTGTGGTTAAAATAAAAAATGGGAGTACAAAAAATAAACTTTCTTGATGAATAAGCTGAGTGACAAATTTAAATAGATTTTCTGGAATGGCAATTCTTAACCGCCTAGTGATTTTTTGGGTTAATAAATTTTCTAGCATCAGGCACAGCCACCCTACCAATATGACGGCGGCAATAATTTCTGCTGAGCGACTTTGTCTATTAACTAAAAAAAAGCTCGCAAGCCCTGTCATAAAACTAATAAATGCCAATAAGCGCTGGTGCTTTTGGCAAAACGTTACCAGCGGCGAAACTTTGTGTTTTATTACATTAATCGCATTCATTTAAATCGCTTTTTGCTAAAAAATTGATTGATTTGTAAACTAACAAAACTAAACACACTACGGCTAAAAATCTTAGCGCTCACAGTGTAACTTAAAGCGCACACTATATACCGATGGTTTGCAATAACCAAGAGCGAGTCAATAAATCCATGAAAAGCGACGCATAAAAAGTTAGAATAGTGCCACCTTAACAATGCATTTATACTTAGCAGCATGCCAACCAACAGATTTAATTTAGATAACATATCAATCACCCGCTACCCAGCGGATGTAAACAAAGCCACCTTAGTTTTCGTACATGGAAATACTCAAAATGATACTTGCGGTCATGGCGTCATTGAGTTTTTCAACAAAAAAGGTCACCCATGTGTGTCCTATGATTTACCCGGGCATGGAGATTCAAGCTACGACGAACAGCCGTACACGTTTTTTGATTTAGTTGAATTAAATCGACAGGTTTTAAAAACCCTTGGAACCAAGCAAGTTATTTATTCGGGTCACTCGTTAGGTGGTATGATTCAAGCGGCGACCATCTGTCATTTAAAAATTAAACACGCCCCACTGATACTCGCGGGCAGCTTCGACGGTGATCCTATTGCCAGAGCCAAACATCTTGGTCAACACCAACTAGCGGCACAACTAAGCAGCGCGATCGACCACTATATTAGCGAAGGCTTTAAGCTTTACAAGCGCCCTAAAAAGTACAACTATTACGAAAATAAACAGCTTGAAGAAATGATCTTTGACATTTTTAATCGACGTTACTCTAACCCAATCGCCTCGGCAAACAATATGTCGCAACTTTCCGGTTTGTCGTTTCGAGAACAACTAGTAATGCTAGAACCCAACCTACTAATTCTTCATGGCGAAAAAGATTCAGTAATTCCCAAGCAGCTAGTAGCTGAGTTGGCAAGCCATTATCATCAAGTGCAGTTGGGTTGGTATCCTAATATGGGACACCATGCTTTCTTTCAATCAGACCAAGTAACCAATGCGTTTTTGGCTAGTTATTATCAGTCACTTAAATTCTGAATCAGTCCACGTATTTTTAACTTATCTAATAATCGAAAAAATTAAACCATTATTGCATGCTGTAAAAAGCCTTTTTCTAAATAGTTGCTTGGCGCTATAAGGTAACCAGTAATCAATTCAAATTAATAAATTCACATTAATAAAATCATCACCGCAGTTTTCATTTGACTTTGCAGTGCAACCCAATCTGTTCCGCTGAATTAAGCACAAATTCATCTATAAAAATCAACATATTCAGATTTTAGTTATTTGAACAGACTTTTATTATTAATTTGGTATTAATTACAATCATATTGGTAATATTCAACTATCTTTGAGCTTTTTTAGTTTCTATATTGGTGCGCGCTTTGAATTAACTACTCACAGTGCGGCTGGTTTAATAAACAATTAATCAGCGTTATAACAACTCAAATTAAGTAAAACACTGCTCGGAGAAGATAACCATAATGAAATATCCTGTAAAAAAAGCAGCAACCGCCGTTACCGCAATTGTATTGGGTATGGCTGCTAGCGCACAAGCATCAAATAATCATTTAACAACTAGCGAAGTTCGTATGGCGAGTTTCGACAATGTTGCAGAAATACTTCCTACTCGATATATCGTTAAATACCGTGCCGAGTCAGTGTCAAATCAAACAGCACAAATGGCTGCTAACAACATGCAAAGCCAGCTTGCTCAATTAGGTGCAAAAGCAACTCAGCGCTTCGACAACCTAAATATTTTAACCGCGGAATTAAATCCGGCGGCAATTAAAGCGCTTCGCTCTAACCCTTTAGTAGAATACGTAGAACTTGATCAACCGCGTCGCTTAATGGCTGAAACGGTACCTTATGGCATCAGCCTAGTTCAAGCCGATCAAGTCGACGACTCGGTTGCTGCGGCAGCAGCAGGTGGTAAAAAAGTTTGTGTCATTGACTCTGGCTTAGAAATGCCACATGAAGATATGGGCTCTCAAGGCGGTTCAATTAGTGGTAGTAATAATAGCGGAACTGGCAATTGGTACGATCACGGTGGCCCTCACGGAACACACGTTGCCGGAACAATTGGTGCGCTTTCCAATGGGATTGGTGTACGAGGCGTAATTGGCAGTGACGTAGCATTTCACATTGTTAAAGTTTTTAATGCATCTGGATGGGGATACTCTTCAAGTTTAGCCAGTGCCGTTAATACCTGTGTTTCAAATGGTGCTGACGTAGTTAACATGAGCCTAGGTGGCCCAAATAGCACAACAACAGAAGAAAACGCTATGCAAGCAGCTGTTGAAAACGGTGTATTGTTAATCGCTGCGGCTGGTAATGATGGCGTTATTGAAAATCCAACAGACGCATTTAGCTATCCTGCTTCATATGACGCGGTTGTATCGGTAGGTGGAGTCGACTCAAGTAAAGGGCCATATACTTCGTCACAGAAAAATGCGCAAGTTGAAATCGCTGCACCGGGCGTCGATGTTTATTCAACCTACCCTACTGGTACTGGACTCGTGGTGAGTTTAACCGTAGGCAATAATGGGTATGAAGTAAACGGTATGGAAAATCGTGGCTCTGCAGCGGGTGCTCTGTATAACTTTTCAACCGGTGAAAGCATAAACTCTGGAGCAAACGGAAAAATCTGCTTAATTCAACGAGGCAACATATCTTTCCACGATAAAGTTAAAAATTGTGAAGATAGCGGTGGCGTTGGCGCAATTATTTATAACAATACTGCAGGTAGTTTATCTGCCACGCTAGGCGAGACTAACTCAACTAATATTCCAGCGGTTGCGGCTAGCCAAGCTGACGGCAATTCAATGTTAAGCCAAATCGGGCAAACCACTAGTATTAATCTTGGCGCTGGCGATTATGGAAAAATGACCGGAACCTCAATGGCTTCGCCTCATGTAGCAGGTGTTGCGGCACTAGTGTGGAGTACCCACCCCACTTGTACCAATGAAGAAATTCGCGCCGTATTAAATGCTACTGCAGAAGATCTTGGAACCCCAGGTCGCGATGTTCAATACGGTTATGGCTTAGTCCAAACTAAAGACGCTATCGACTTTATTACTGCGAACGGCTGTGACGGAAATGGTAACGGCGGTCCTATTAATGAAAACGAACTTGAAAATGGCGTTGCTAAAACAGGTCTAGCTGGTAGCCGCGGTGAACAACTAGCTTATACTATGCAAGTTCCTGCAGGTGCTTCAAATCTAGAGTTTGTAATTAGTGGCGGTTCTGGTGATGCCGATTTGTATGTTCAATACGGATTTGCTCCAACGCTAAGCGCTTATGAGTGTCGTCCTTGGAAAAACGGTAATAATGAAACCTGCACTATTAGCAATGTACAAGCAGGGACTTATCATATTATGCTAAATGGCTACTCTGCATTTAGTAACGTTTCTTTAGTAGGCTCTTTTGACGCAAATGGCGGTGGTACTGGTGGTCCAGCGAGCTATACCAATACTGCAAACTTTAGTATTCCAGACAATAACTCAACTGGCATCACGAGTGCGCTAGCAGTAAGCCGCAGCGGAGCTTCAAATACGGTGACTGTCGATGTAAATATTGTGCATACCTATATTGGTGACTTAATTGTTGACCTAATCCACCCCGATGGTACGGTTTACAATTTACACAACCGAAGCGGTGCTGGTACTAACAACATTAACCAGTCTTATTCGGTGAACGTTGGAAATAAAGACTCTCAAGGCGAATGGCGTTTACGTGCCAGAGACCGCGCAAATGTTGATACTGGTTATATCAATGAGTGGACTTTAAACTTTCAATAAACAAAACTGAAGCAGAAATCAAACGGCCCTTTTAAAGGGCCGTTTTTTATCTTAAACGCATTAATTTTTTCCGCCGTTGTATCTTATTACAGCAAGCTAAAGCAAACCTTGTTACAACTTTAAACCCTGGCTTTAGTCAAAATTGGCCCATATTCTGTTACATTGTTTGTTAATTGGTCGTATTCAACAATTCAATAAAAACAAAACTAATTAATGGAGCCATTATGTATAAATCACTCTTAGTAGCCCTGTCACTTGTTGTTACAAGTAACCTAGCCAATGCGTTTGCAGAGTCTGAAATTAGCACCAAAGTAAAAAGTGCTATGCAGTCGGAGCTGCGCAGCGATTCAGAAAAAGAAAGAGACGCTAATCGCAAGCCAATACAAACACTCGAATTTTTTGGCCTAAAACCCGATATGAAAGTATTAGAGTTAATTCCTGGTGGCGCATGGTACAGCAAAATTTTAGCCCCGGTTTTAGCCGACAAAGGTGATTATCACGTCGCTATTGGCACTGGTCGAGTAGAAAAGATGCTCAAAGAAAACAGCAAGCTTAAAATAAACGTTTTAAATACCGAATCTAATATTCGACCAGATCCAAACAGCAAGTTTTATCTAATGGATAAATTTTCTTTTCCCGAAAAAGATTTCGATATTATATTTACCTTTAGAAACTACCATAATTTTGCTGAGGCGGGTCGTCGCGCAATGAATGAAGCATCATTTGCAGCATTAAAGCCTGGTGGTATTTATGCTGTTGTTGATCACACAAAACGCCACATGGAACCACTTAATCCAGAGAATGGACGCAGAATCGACCCAGTTTTGGCTATAAAAGAAATTCAAGAAGCCGGCTTTCAATTACTCGACTATTCAGACCTACATTATCGCGCTGACGACGAGCTACGTTATGAAGTTGGGCGTCGCTCTATTAGCGGTAACACCGATAGATTTACTTTAAAGTTTATTAAACCCAAAAAATAGACTGCATTTAAATCATTCATATTTTGCCAAGTGAGTCAGATCATTTGGCAAAATTTTTTGCGCCAGCTCAAACTATTCTCTAAGCTTCCATGCCAAGCGTTCTTCGTTAATCTTTTTCAACCTTTAATTTACTGCTATAGTTAAACAATAATAATTGAGGCATAGCATAGTGGATGGGTTAGACACGCGTACCTTGAGCGTAGTAATAATCTTTTTAGGGATCGTTAATAGTATAGGACTAGCCACCTACGCTAAAACACACCCGTCCTACAAAGGATTTTGGCTGCTCAGCTTAGGCTACGTTTTATTGTCTGTTGGCTTTATTTTTATTAGTTTTAGAGGGCTCCTCACTCATTGGCTATCGATCGTGAGTGCGGGTCTTTTGGTCCTTAGTGGTCTTTATTCTATTGGACTCGGTATCCTGCGCTTCTTTCACTTCAAGACTAAGCAGTTTAAAACACTTTTTTATAGTTTATTTGTGCTGCAAAGTGTTTTTTTAACCTATTTTGCGATTATAGAAGTCCAGGCAAAATGGCGAATTATAGTTCTTTGTACTAGCTTTGGCTTACAATGTCTTTATATTGCACTGTATATTTATAGCTATCGCGGTAAAACTGACCTTCGCTTTACCAAGCTGCTTTACATCTCCTTCATGGTATATGCCGCTTTTTTTCTTACCCGATGTTTGTGGACATTGTTTAACTATCAGCACGCAACTCCTGCGGAACTATCGTTAGCACATGTATCTTCGTTGCTGACTTTTGTTCTACTGTTACTATCCACTAGCTTCGCCATGATTTGGGTGGCAAGCCAAAAACTCGAGTTAGAACTATTACGCTATGCAATGTTAGATCCATTAACAAAAATTTATAATAGAAAGGCGTTAGAAATCTCTGCTACAAAGGAAATTTCTCGTGCTGGAAGAAACCACACACCTCTCGCAGTGATCATGTTAGACATTGATCATTTTAAACAAGTCAACGATCAGTATGGACATCAACATGGTGACAAAGTACTTCAAGACTTCGCCAATAAGCTAAAAATAAATATACGCCAGTACGATATTATTGCTCGCTACGGAGGAGAAGAGTTTATCATACTCCTACCCGCTACAACGTTAGAGCAAGCAGTACAATTGGCTGAAAAGCTTAGCCAAAGGGTTTATTCTCATGCACCAAAACTTAGCCGTAATAAGCCGTCAGAAAAAATCACCGCGAGTTACGGTGTAAGCAGTGAGAGCGGCGATTCCATTGACTGGGAGAGGTTAGTAGGAAAAGCCGACTCAGCTCTTTACAAGGCAAAGGATAATGGTCGAAATCAAGTGGGGTTTTCGCAATAAATAAACTTTCTGACAAGGCTTTTGCCAAGCCGAGCCTTCGCATAAGATTTTAATTGTCTAGCTGTAGCTTTGAGTTTAACTACAGCTAAGTACAACAATATTTTTATCGAACTAACGGCGAAACTTTTGCCAAGCCATATAGGTTAAACACCGCCATCCCCACTCTAATGGGCCATAGTAAAAGCGCTCTAGCCACCATTTAGAATAAAAAAGTTGTGCCACAAACAGAGCGATAGCAACTATCACCATTTCAAACCGTGACAACTGACCAAACAGTCCTAATCCAAAACCATAAAAAATAAAGGTACAAACCAGCGATTGAGTTATATAGTTAGAAAAAGCCATTTGTCCAACAGCTTGCAAGCGCATTTTTAAGCCTTTTAAGCCATCACTTAAATAAATAACGTTGAATAAACCAATATATCCTATTGCCAAAATAACACTACCTAAATAATTAAACAGCGAAAGCTTCATTTGTACTTCTTTCACACTCACAAAGCCGCTTTGATAAAGGAGCCAAGTACCATAACCAACAACCAAAATGCCAACTAAAATTCCCCAAGTTGCAAGCTTATAATAAAACGCTCGGCTTCGTTTTGCGGTTAAAATCCCTTGTTTATACAGTGCCATTCCAAGCATCATACCACCCGCAATCCTAAAAGAGCCAAACGCCATATAGCCTAACATCATTTGCATTGACTCAGCCCGTTGGGCAAAGTTTTCGCCCCAGCCAGCTTGATAAGCTGCGGTTACTTTATCAATTTTTTGTTGCGTGGGAATAAAGTCTAGCTGCATTTTGGCGACTTCTTCTGGCGGAATAGTTGCGTACCCAAGCAACATAAATAACGCAAGCACAGCGATCAACGAACTGCCCATCCAATAAAGAAACTTAACGGACTTTTGCCAGCTAAAATAGACAAACAAGGCCACTATTCCATAGGTTGCTAAAATGTCGCCATACCAAATCAAATAGCCGTGACAAAATCCAAATACTAACAACCAAAAGCTACGCCTGTAATGAATTTTAGCAGGGCTTTGGTTTTTAGTTTGCGCATTACTTGCCATTAAGCAAATTCCAGCACCAAACAGCATTGAAAAAATAGTATAAAATTTTTGTTCGAAAAATAAATTAGTAATAAACCAAGTCGCCAGATTAATTCCAGCAAAATCACCATTGACTGTTGGATTAAAATACGAAGCAAAAACATTACCAAATGATTGAACATTCATTATTAAAATGCCAAAAATTGCAATGCCGCGAATAAAATCCAAAGCCGTAATACGTGCATTAGACTCAGTAGGATGCATGCTATTATCGATTGTTATTTCCGGTTGTTCATTTTGGATTGGCTGCATAAAAAATCATTCCATTGTTAAGTTTATTGATTATCTTTAGCGAGCAAGTGAGTTAATAATTAAAAAAAGATTTAGTCAATGCTTAGTGTCTCGCCCGGTACACTAAAATAGTTTCGGTTAGACGCTTTTAAATCCTTAGGCACAATGACTGGCACGTGAATACCATAATTCTGCTTAGCCTTAATTACGTTATCGACAATAGTTAACCCTTGCTCGGACAAATAAAACCAATAAGGTGGCAGGGCTAAATCAGTTGTCTTTTTTGGCCAAAACGTCGCATGCTCATTAAAGTGACTGATATTAGGATCGGCATCTCCCATGTGCACGACTGTAAGCGAATCATCAAGTTGAACTCGATAGACAATATTTTCAACCTCTGCCCTACTGGGCCATCCAGCATGAGGAATTCTAACCGCTTCAATATTAATTCCCGCTATCGACATTGCTAACGGCTTGTCGCCTTTTTTAAGGGCAATAGGAATCACTCGCGAGCTAAATTTTTTAAACTGTGAAAACTCTCGCAACTGCTCTACCGCTTGTTGCGGCGCAATAATTACAACTTGCTGATTCGTTTCTAAATAGTGAAGCACATCAAGTCTATCAAAATGATCGGCGTGCGCATGTGAAATAAATACCAGTTTTATCTGCTCAAAAGGAGGCTCTTGATTAAAGATTTTCGCTCTTAGAGGTTTAGGTACTAATGTGTAATTATTAAATCCTTGGTGAAAAAATGGATCAAAAATAACCTGCCTGTCCTTTGAGGAGATTAGAACTCCCTCATTACCGACATAGGTGGCACTATTAGTATATTCATGCGCCATACCCATATGACTATTTACAGACAAGAATACGAGTAACGCTTTTGCAAGCCGATAAAATAAAGCATTCATGCAGAGCGACGCCTCTTAGCTAGTGGTAGTTTATATTATCTTTAAAAGTATCGATTATAAAAGCCTTAAAATTAAAAAGACTATAAGTTGTAGCGAAGTTTGGCAGCAAGTCCTGTTTTTATGTCACTTCTAAATAAGAACAGTTAAAATGTGTTAAAACGGGCTTTGGCCTAATAGGCTTGCTAACTTTCTAATTACAACATGGATTATTCCTATAATGCTAGCTAACAAGAATGATTTTTCAGCTATGAAAAACCGCTTAAACAGAGTGAGTATTGTTTTACTCAATACTTTTCATCCAGGCAATATAGGCGCAGTCGCGAGAGCCATGAAAACCATGGGACTCAGTAATTTGATACTCGTCAATCCAGTTGATCACCCTAGCTTACAAGCAGAATCTCGCGCTGCCGGTGCTAAAGACGTTTTACAAAACGCAAGCATAGTTGATAGCTTGCCAACAGCATTAAGCGATTTCACTCAAGTTTTTGCAACTACGGCCAGGCAGCAGCACAGCTTTAGCCGACCGATTAATGATTGTGAAAGCGCATGCCAATGGATTGTTGATCACCCCGATAACAAAGTCGCCATTCTTTTTGGGTGCGAACGCAGCGGGCTTAGTGCCTCAGACTTAGAACATTGCCAACAAATAATTCATATTCCAGGAAACCCAGAATATGACGTTTTAAATTTAGCCAGCGCGGTTCAAATTGTCTGCTACGAACTATTTAAGCAGCTTTCTCAAGCCACGCCACCTAGTACCGAAACTAAAGCAGTTAAAGAATCAAACAGCTCAGTAAAAATGCCAACACAACAAGAAATCAACCATTTTTATCAACATCTTGAGAAAGAGCTCGTTTCTAGCGGCTACATAAGACCGCAGCAACCGACAGATACCATGAAGCGATTTAAGCAATTTTTTAACCGCAGTAAACCATCAGCGCTTGAAGTCAGTATGATGCGCGGAATAATTAAATCGCTTTCTGGATTAAGAACCGGCAAAAAATAACAATGAGCGCTAACATTCCTTTTCTGTGCCAAAATTCAACCCCGAAAGTTCACATTTTTATAAGAATCATACGGTGAGACTTTTTCATCACAGCTAAGCATGCTAAATTACAGCATAGCTAATTGAGTCAGATAATAAGAATTTAGTTTAAATTATGAGCAAACGATGCCTAGCCTGTAAGAGAGACATAGCCGACGAGTTAAGCCAATGTCATATTTGTGGAGCCTCTCAAAGCTTTTTAAAGTTTCACGCTAAGAGCCTTTTGGGCGTATTGGTGTTGGTATCGGCTTTTAGTGGGTTAATTTACACCCAGCTTAATAGCGCAACAACACAACAGTTAGATGCTCAAGCTCAACAATTTATTGCTCAGCAAGCAAGTCAAAGCGCAAAATTAATTCAGCTACAAGAGGCTTTGCAACAAGCAGAAGAAAAGCTAGAACTAGCCAACGCAGACTTAGCAGAGCTTAAGAGCAACCAATCCTCTTCTGCGCAACAATCAACGGCCCAACTAAAAGAATTACAAAGCCAGCTAACGACTGCCCAATCAAATGCTAAAAAACAAAGCGAGCGAGCCGGCTGGCTTGGCAGAGAAAACGTGCGCCTAAAATCCGAGTTAACCCAACTTTCCGAACAAGTCGAACAGTTAAAAGCGCAACTTAATAGTAATGTTCAAAATGACTTAAATGCCACTCAACCTAATATCCCGGCAACCGACCCGCCAATTTTTGACTAAAAGCTCGTTTTCCCTTCGTTAATCCAGCCTTTTTTTAATTTCTACCCTAATTTCACTGCTTTATCACCGCTTAAATTTTACTTTTAGCGTTTCTAAACTAAGCTTAATTCATACTCTATTTTCTGTTTTACAACACTTACTCCAGTGGAGATTATCTTCTTGAAAAAGTTTTTAGCTGTTTATGCATTATTTATTCTTAGTTTTGGAGTAAATGCTAATAAAAACATAAAGTTAGAACAGTTGTCTTTAGACGAAGGATTAAGCCAAGCTGAAGTAAAGCAGCTTTTGCAAGACAAAGACGGCTTTTTATGGCTTGGAACCCAACAGGGCTTAAATGTTTATGATGGCCACAGAGTTAAAACGCTCAGTGGTCCCGATCATTTATTAGAAATCCAAACCATTAATACCTTATTTGAAGACAGCGAAGGTAACATTTGGGTTGGAAGCGCGCCTAATCGCAATTTTATTATCAATAAAAAAAGCCACAAAATAACCGAAATTCAACCACCTTTTCCAGAAGGAAGAGAGATTCAAGAATCTGCGTTTTTTACCATAAAGGAAGACCACAACAAAACGCTTTGGATGGGCACATTAAGAGCACTGTTTAAGTATGACATAAGCACCAAACAGTCAACATTCGTTATCGACTTTGAACCACGGCTAAGCATTCGCCATAGCATTAGAGCAATACTTCCCATTAATGGTGATATTCTTGTGGGTACTAGCGATGGATTGTTTTTAGTTGATCCGCAGCAGTCCACCAAAATAGAAATTCCCTTTACTCAGTTTTTATCCTCAAAAACGCCCAGTAGCGACAGCAAACAACCACAAGACGACAGGCGAAATGTAAAAGGGTTGTGGCTTAATCAGCAAGGCCAATTGTTGGTTGCAACGGTAGAGGGCCTTTATGAACTTGACCCTGAAGCAATCAATCAATTTAAGCTAGATAATAATAATCCCGTGCCAGTTAAAACTTTAGAACCTGAATTAAATGTCTGGAAATTGATAGAAGAGCCCAGTTTCTATTGGCTAGCAACGCACGAAGGGCTGGTTAAGCTCAATAAGAACGGTGGCAAAGAATACACCTTAAACTACGCCAATTCTCGCTTTCAATCAGTAGACAATAACATTATTGATATGATTAAAGACAACGAAGGCAATTTATGGCTAGGAAGTCGTAATGACGGTGCATTTAAGTGGCGTCCTATTGAAGACAGGTTTACTTACTTTCAACAGAATAATCAAGGCAATCGCTCATTGAGTAATAACAGGGTTTGGGCAACAGCCATCGATAACGAGGGCTTTATTTGGATAGGCACACGTAACGGTCTTAACCGCGTTGATCCAAAATCGCAAGAAGTTCGTCAGTTTTTAGTAAACGCTGATCCTAAAGCAACCATTTCTGAGTCAACCTTCTATAAATTTGAACTACGCGGCGAAAAACTTTGGATGCTAAGCACCAATGGCGTAAGAGTATTCAATACCAAAACATTGAGCGAGGAAAAACTCCCCACAACCGATATAGCAAGCAAATTTTTAAGCGAAAATATCAGTGACTTCTATTTTAAAAGTGACGGCCAGCTAAACGTCATCAATCGCCAAGGTTTGCATAGCGTTAATTTAGAAACTGGAGACATTCAATTTAATGAGAACACCGAATCAAATGGAAAAATAACCAAACGATTTTTTAGAATGGCCGGACAAGTACCAAACGATTCAGATAAAAGATACTTTACAATGGTCGATCAAGTCGTCAAATACTCAGAAAGTGAAGGTAACTTTCAGGTATTACACGCCTTGCCACCTTCAGATAAACCCAGAACCTTTGCCACAGATGTCTATTCTGATGGTAAGCAAACTTGGATTGCTTACCCTGGTTTTGGAATTTTTGTTATAGACAGCCTGACAGGCAAAGAAATAAAACAATTTACCAGTTTAGACGGACTGCCAGACAATAGTCCGCTTGATTTCTTGCCCGACTCACAGGGCAACGTTTGGGTCACATCAAACTCTGGTTTGGTTAAAATTAATAAAGACACTTTTCATCTTAGAGTTTACTCAACTGATGATGGCTTAGCGACCAACGAGTTTAACGGGGGTGCAGCCACACTTTCTAATAACGGCGACTTCATTTTAGGCAGCATTAAAGGCGTAATGAAAGTTTCTCCGAGTGCTTTATCAACCACTGGCAGAACCAACTCACTTTCCAACCACATAACCAAAATATCTTTAATGTCACGAGAAATGCCAGAAGTCTATGGTCCGCTAAATGAACCTCAGCTTGAGCTGACACACAATGACTATGGCTTAAAAATACAGTTTTCTGCTTTAAGTTTAACCAATCCCAAGCGCTTAAAATATCAGTATTGGATAGAAGGAAGTTCGCAAACCAAACCGGCAATAACCAGTGATAGTGAACTATTTTTACCTAAACTAGAACCAGGTGAAAGCGTTTTTAAAGTTGCGGTGATTGATTATGAAACAGGCAACGCATCAGCACCTGAAAGCCTATATTTAAAAGTTAAGCCACACCCTGCTTTTTCTTGGTGGGCATATAGTATTTATATTTTCATCTTTTTATCCGGCGCGGGAATTATTTATTGGCAACGTCGCAAGCGCCAAGTAGCGCTACTAAAAGCTCACAATATTCTACAAACTAGCGAGCAGCGTTTACAGTTAGCTCTAAGCGCCAGTGATAGCGGAATGTGGGATTGGCAAGAGCATAACAATCTTGTTTTTGAGCCTCGTATTCAAGTACAAGATCAATCAAACTCACAGCTTATTCCATTTGAACAACGCCTTGCCGCAATTTATCCCGAAGATAGAGACAACTATTTATCCCTGTGGAATAAGTTTATCGCAAGAGAGTCTGAACTATTTGAAGTAAGCTACCGCCTAGAAAGTAAACGTAAAGGTGTGGCATGGTATAAAGACGTTGCCCGGGTGACAGAAAGCCATCTTAATGGCAACCCGAAGCGAGTAACTGGAACCTTTATCGATATCACACGCTCTAAAGATGATCATGACAAAGCCACCTTATTCAGCGAAGCATTTCAAAGCACGCGAGATGTGGTTATTATTACAGACCAAGAATTTCGAGTAACAGCAGCTAATAATGCACTCTACCGTAGTACCGAGCTACAACCAGAAAAGTTTGTAGGCTCCGCGCTAAACATTCTTGTCAATCAAGAAGGCAATAACCTACTTGACCAAACCCTGCTGACTAACTTAGAAGAAAAGCAACACTGGGAAGGTGAAGCATTCTTAAAGCGCAATCATCAAAAACCGTTACCCGTGTTAATCAACGCCAACGCATTTTTAAATGATGACCAAAAACGCTATACCGTGTTTGCTATAACCGACATTGCAGAACAAAAAAAAGCCCAAGAAGAACTTCAAAAGCTTGCTAATTACGATACCTTAACTGGCCTACCAAACAGAGCGCTTCTCATGGATCGAATAGGCCATGCCATTAACGTTGCCAAGCGCAACAAAACTAAAATTGCACTATTTTTTATTGACCTAGATAGGTTTAAACAAATTAACGACTCGCTCGGACACGATATTGGCGATCAACTATTAACCAGAGCAGCTGAAGTACTTGAGTCAAGTGTTCGTCAAAATGATACGGTAGCGAGACTTGGCGGCGATGAGTTTGTGGTTATGCTTGAGGCAATAAATGCGCCTGAAGTTGTCAGTAAGATAGCCCAAACAATTACTGAAAAAATGATCCTACCCTTTAATTTAGAGCAGCATGAAGTTTCTATATCTTCGAGCATCGGCATTGCTATTTTTCCAGAAGATGCTAACAACCCTGCCGATTTATTTAAAAATGCAGATATTGCGATGTATCACGCTAAAAATGAAGGACGCAATAATTTTCAGTTTTATGCTGCCGAAATGAATCAATTTGCCAATAAACGTCTACAGCTAGAAAATGAAATAAGAGCAGGTATTCGAAACAATGAATTTTTAGTTCATTACCAACCAAAGATTGATTTAGCCACTAAGACAATTAAAGGCTTCGAATTATTAGCCCGCTGGCAAAAGCCAGATGGGCGATTAATTGCACCTTTTGAATTTATTCCATTGGCAGAAGAGTTAGGTTTAATCATAGCAATTACAGAACAACTGATAGAGCAAGGGCTATCGACTATGCGAGCATGGAGACAACTAGGAATAAGGACCACTTTTGCTTTAAACTTGTCTGCCAAACATTTACATCACTACGACTTAACTAGTTTTGTTGCAGAAAAGTTAACCGCTTATCAAGTACCTGCTAATTGCATTGAATTTGAATTAACAGAAAGTACCCTAATGCAAGATATGAAAAGTGCGGTTAAGCTACTTAACAACCTTAACCAACAAGGCATTGCCATCTCGCTAGATGACTTTGGTACAGGCTATACTTCATTCCAATATTTAAAAGATTTTCCAATCGACGCCCTAAAGATTGATCGCAGCTTTGTAAAAGATATTGGTGAGGATGATAAAGATGAAGCCATTATTGAAACCATCATTACTTTAGCGAACAAACTGAATATTGGCATAATAGCCGAAGGCGTCGAAACCGAGTCACAAGCAGAATACTTAACCCAACGAGGCTGTCCATTGGCACAGGGCTATCTATACTCAAAGCCTGTTCAAGAAAGCGAAGCCTTGAACTTAATCCAGAATGGCTTGCAAACTTAGAACTGGCGAGCTTCGCTCAAAGATAAGCTTTATGGGAACTCCTATCGGCCCGTTTAAACTATGAGCTAGTTGTTAGTCGACTATTTTTAGCCGTAACCTATAAGCTATTGTTATTTTTTGTTAGGTTTTTTATATGAGGGAATTCAGCCTAAACCATGCTTCAACCAGCTTTAAACTGGATCTAGTGTAAACGACTCGACCAGTAAACTAGAGCAGTAAACTCGACCAGTAAACTCGATCAGCAAACTAGGCTTTCAAAGGTCCTTGGAGTGATCGGCAAGTAACTTTTCAAACGCTTCAACAACAACCGGACGACTAAACAAGTAGCCTTGAAATTCTTCACACTGGTATTTTTTTAGAATATCTAAGTGCTCTTCAAGCTCTACGCCCTCTGCGACTACACTGAGCTCCAAATTATGCGCTAAGTCAATAATTGACCGAACAATATTTCTATCAACTTTAGAGCGGTGCATATCCATTATAAAGGTGCGATCAATCTTAAGAATATCAATTGGAAATCTTTTTAAATAGTTGAGTGAAGAAAACCCAGTGCCAAAATCATCAACCGCAAGCATAAAGCCCATCGCTTTCAAGTCGGCCATTGTCGATATGGCTTGTTCAATATTTCTCAATAACATTCCTTCCGTTATTTCTATTTTAAAATCACTGGCATTCACTTGGTGTTTTTGCAAGCTTTTTGACAATAGGGATATCAGTTTATTTGATTGCGAAAATATTTTTGCTGACAGGTTAAGCGAAATAACGCCGCAATCTAATTGGCTCTGCTGCTTCCATTGCGCAACTTGAGCGAATACTTGGTCAATCACAATATGATCTATCTGTTCGATTAAGCCGGCTTTTTCAGCAAAGGAAATAAACTCATCGGGAAACACGATTTTTCCATCAGGCTTTTTCCAACGAATAAGCGCTTCACCGCCTGCAATTTTTCCAGTGCTAATATTAATAAACGGTTGGTAATAGAAAATAAATTGATTTTGATTTATGGCTTGAGCAATTTGCTGCTCTCTCGCTAACTGAGAGCTAACGTGACTATTCATTCTATCTTCAAAGAAGCGATAACCATTCTTACCTTCATTCTTTGCATCATACATAGCTATATCAGATTTGCGTAAAAGCTCTTGTGGCTCCGTTGCATCTTCAGGATATAGCGCTATCCCAATACTGGTAGTCAGCTTAAATACACCTGCATTAATGCTAAACGGTTCCTGAAACGCTTTTAACAGCTTCTTGGCTACAATGGCAGCGCCTAGCTGTGGATCTTTAAGCTCAACCAATACACAAAATTCGTCCCCTCCCACTCGAGAGACAACGTCTTTTTTGCGTAAGGTGACTATGATTCTTTGAGCTACTTTTTGAATAATTTCGTCACCCACTTGATGCCCAAAAGAGTCATTAATCTTTTTAAATCCGTCTAAGTCTAAAAATAATAAAGCCGGTGCTTCTTTGTTGCGTTCAGCATTTTTAAAGGCGACCCCAATCAGCTCACTTAACAATGCTCGATTAGGCAATCCAGTAAGGTCATCGTGGGTAGCAAGCTTTAAAAGCTGCTCTTGCACTCTTCTCTTCTCTGCAATATTTCTAAATACGCCAAGGTAGTGTTCAACTTCGCCATTGGAGTTTTTAATGACTTCAATTTTAAGATCTAGCGGAAAAACAGTGCCATTGGCTTTTTTATCATAAACTTCACCTTGCCAGCGCCCATTTTCATCGGCCAATTTAAACAGGCGCTCAGCCATATGTTCATCTTGTCCGTGAACAGGAGCAAAGCGTATTTTTTCCCCAACGATATCATTTGCATCACGGCGGGTAACTTTGCAATAGGCTTCATTAACTACTTCAATATTAAAATGCTTATCACAAATCCAAACTGCGTCTGAGCTGTTCTTAAATGCCATTGAGTACATGGTTAAAACTTTTTCGCGAGCTTGAATTTCAAAATTATGCCTAATTAGGCGTTTGGAAACTTTTCGTTGATAATAAAATATAAGTCCAAAGACGATAATACACAGCGCGCTAGCAAAAACGAGCAACGATACATACCGATTAAGCTTTTCTGTTTCTAACTGCTGCTTTTGCAATGTGTTGCTGCTGGTCAAAGCGGCAATTTCTTGTTCACGTTGTTTAGCATTAAACTTTTCTTGTAGCTTAGCGATCGATTGTTTTCTCGACTCATTTTGCAAATCAGTCACTTTACTATGGTATTGAATAAAATGAGCTAAGGCTTTTTGATGATTATTTCGTGCCTCTGCAAGTTTACTTAATACTTGGTAAATATCCGCTTCTTCTCGCTTAAATTTCTTATCTTGATAGTAGGCTAATGCATCGTTTAATAACTTTTCTGCATTGGAATAATTTTTATTAACTAAAGCTAATTGACCTAATAAGACATTCGCTCTAGCAATGTATTGCTCATTCCGAGTTTTGCGTGCCATTTCAAGCCCTTTTTCAGCTAGAATTCTAGATTTTTCCCATTGGTTATTTTCAAGAAAAACGTTCCCTAAAGAAATCGAAACATGGGTTTCTATTCTCGGGAATAGGCCAATATTTTCATCGGCTAACAAAGATTCGAAAGTTGCTACTGACTCTTGGTGCTTACCTAACTCGCGTAGATAAATGCCCTTGTTAAGTAAATTAGTTAAATATGAACGAGTATTATTGGTTTGTTGAGCAATTAAGATGGCTTTTTCTAAGTATTCCAGTGCCTTTTCAAAGTCATCTTGCGCCCAGCTAATCATTGATAAATTACTTAGCGTGGGCGCAACCTTATGAAGCACTTCAATACTTTGATATTGGTTAAGCGCAGTTAAGAAATTTTGCTGTGCAAGTTCATAATTACCTACCATATAGTGAGAAACGCCGAGTATGTTGTGTACTTCAGCAACATCTAACTGAGTAATGGAGACTTCTGTATCAAAAGAGAAAGGTTGAGCTTTAACGTTCATCCGATTCGCTTGTTGAATTAGGCTGTCGGCGAGTGGTTGCAACTTTTCATATTCAGATTGCCGATACATTAGCTCTAAATTGACTTTATTTTTTAAGAACTCCAGCACTTGCGTGTCAGGGCCGTCTGCCTCTGCCTCAGCACCTAAGCGACTTAAATAATGATGGGAAAGCTCAAAATTTCGTTCTTTGGCATGAAAAATAGCTAATTGATAAACAACTAATTGCTGCAATGGACTTTGAGGAGAGGCTTCAGCGTGTTGCAGTACTAACTCTAAGTTAAGTCTTTGCTGCTCAGGCGGTAGGTTTAAATCGTTAAGCGTGCTATAAAATAGCGCGCTAGCCTCTGCACGGTTTAATGACGCCGCCTCTTCAGGCTGAGCGCTAACCCAAGAAAAATACATTATTGATAAAAGAAGTAAAACTGATTTAGACACTTTGACCAACTGCTTCCACTTTTAATAATAAGTTGCATTAGTTGTTACTAAGATAAAAAGCTGTTCCCAAGTCAATCAAGGGCGGGTAAAAGAAACTTTTAATCGTTCGACTAATTAGATTTTGGTTTAAAGTTAAGTTTAGTCAATGATTAAAGCTTTGTTTAAAAATTTATAACAAATAATCAAATTATTAGCGCCTATTTTAATAAAACAACAATCTAAGCCATTTTTTTAGCTTTACCCAGTAAAGTAACTATACTTACCAAGGTGTTTTCAACAAGATTTTGCTTTCTTATGCGCTGTATTAAGCTGTTTAAGCTATTTTTTATTGCCTGCTGTTGTTTGGGTATAAGCTTTTCTAATTCGCTCCTTGCGATTAACAAAGTACCCAGACAATACAACTTTAAAGAATACAATTTATTTGACGGACTGCCGCAAGGGCAAGTCACCAGTATCGCTCAAGATCACTACGGTTACCTGTGGCTTGGCAGTTATGCTGGTTTAATCCGCTATAATGGCAGTGAATTTATCAGTGTTGACGTAAAACTCCCTAGCAATACAATTCGAAGTATCAGCAGTTTACACGAAGGTAAACTGCTGGCTACAACCGCGGCAGGAATGTGTCTAATTCACCCAACAAAGAACATTAGTAATACCGTTATTGATTGTGCTCTATTTAATGAGCGTCTTCCAAACAAAAACCTCTTTAAACTCAATACTAAATTAAATGGCGGCTATTTAGTGGGGTCAGAAGGTGGCCTTTTACAGATTGATAGCGAGAAAACAACCGTTTATGACCAAACAAGTGGGCTACCATCTACCTCAAGTCGAGTAGCTATTGAAGACTCAAACCATGTCATTTGGGTTGGAACTGATAGTGGATTAGCAAAATCCAGCCAAACAGATTTTGTTGAAGTACTTTACCAATCACGCAGTATTGGCGCGGTTAGAACACTGCTCGATACAGCAGAAGGTATATGGGTAGGCGCTAATAACGGTCTCTATTTAATTAACAAAGAAACTAATGCGATTGAAAAAAAAGATGGCAACTTATTCAAAGGTAATGGTGTTAATTCGCTATTAAAAGACTCATTAAACAACTTATGGATTGGCACCTATAAAGGCGTGTACCGACTGACCAATGGCGCCTTTGAACGCTTGTCGCCACAAAAAGGTTTAAAAAGCGTCACAACTTATAGTATTTACGAAGATAAAGAAGGCATTATTTGGTTTGGTTCCGATGCCGGGCTAATCAAATATTTGCCCGGAGAATTCACTTCCTATAGCGAAGCTCAGGGGCTAAGTAATGACTTTGTAAGAGCCATCTCATTAGACAAACGCGGCAATATTTGGCTAGGCACTCGCAAAGGAGTCAGCGTACTTAACCCAAAAACCGAAGAAATCACTCGTTTAGTAGAGCAGTTACAACAAGACCAATTAAGAGTTTATGCCATCAAGAACTTGCCCGACGACAGTGTCTTTATCGGTACTCAAACTGGGCTAATTCACTGGAAAGACAACCAAGTTATAGGTAAATACACAACTCAATCAGGTTTACCTTCAAATTATGTTTCGGCTTTTCAAATAAGCCAAAATAATGAGGTTTGGATTGGCACCGCGCGAGGTTTGGCTAAATGGAGCCAAGGAAAAATCCATCCTGTACCCGAAAATCCTATAGGTCTGAGCAATATTTTTAGTATTTCAGAAGATAACCTGGGACGGCTCTGGTTAGGCACGCATAACTACGGAGTAATCATTTACAATCCTAAAACTCAATCTTATAGTCAAATAGAAGGCGTACCAGAAACCCATGAATATACCGTTTGGTCTATGGATAAAGACGCCGATGGCAATTTTTGGATAGGAAGTAATGGCAATGGGCTGCTGCATGTTAGCCAAGACCTTAAGCTACTCGCTAAGTATGACCGCTATAATGGTCTTGGCAATAACTACGTTTGGCAGGTAAAAGTTGACTCCAAGGGACGCGTGTGGGCTTATACCAATAATGGTTTAAAGCGAATAGAAAAATACCAAGTAACCACATTTGATGGCACAGACGGCTTGCCCGATTTAGAAGGAGCTGCCACTGCTGTAGCTGAACACCCTAACGGTGACTTATGGTTTGGAACTGCATTTGGTGTGACACGCTACGCTGAAAATAGAAAAACCCAGCCCGAGCCACCACCAGTACTTATTGAAAAACTCACCTTTGGTGACAAAGTTGTAGTGCCTAATGAAACCCTAACCTACGAAAATGCTATCCTCAGCGCAACTTTTGTAAGCCTTTCATATCGAAACCACAAAGACTTAAAGTTTAGCTACCGCTTAATTGGCGTGAGTCGCGAATGGTCTCCTCTTCAATCAGAAAGCAAAATACAGTTCGCCAAACTGGCTCCAGGAAACTATGAGTTACAGGTTAAGGCGACTCACAACGGCCACCAATTTAGTGAAACTCCAGCAAAATTAAAGTTTAGTTTATCTGCACCTTACTGGCAAAGCTGGTGGTTTACACTTTTAATCATCTTAGTTGTAGTGATACTCGTCACTCAAATTATTAATTTTAGATTACGAAAAATTTCACTTGAAAAAGAGCGTTTAGAAAATGAAGTCAATTCCAGAACGCAAGAACTGCGTCTAAAAAATAAAGAGCTAAAACAACTCGTGAGAACCGATCATTTAACCAAGCTTAACAATCGGCGTTATCTTTTAGAATGCTTAAGCAATGAAATTGCTCGAATTTCTCGAAGCTCAAGTCCGGTTAGTCTTGCGTTTATTATTATTGATGTTGATCACTTTAAAAACATAAACGATACCTTTGGTCATGAAGCTGGCGATCGAGCGTTAATAAATATTGCGAATGAAATTAAAAAACATTGCCGCTCTACCGATATTCCTGCGCGTTACGGCGGAGAAGAATTTGCCTTAATGCTGCCCTACACCGACTCCAGTGGCGCAATGCACTTTGCGCAAGGCTTATGCAATAAAATAGCAGCCAAAAAAATTGAAATTAATCAAGAGAATAGCGTTGCTATTACAGTAAGTGCCGGCGTATCTTGCCTTTCATCACTTGAAGACTTAACCGCAGGCAGAGCCGATAAAATCATTCGCGAAGCGGATGTCGCACTGTATAGAGCCAAAAATACTGGCCGCAATACCTGTTGCGAGTTTGATCCTAAGCAAGACATTGTAGAGTTTAAAGGCTCCACTAAGTGATAGTAATTTTTAGTGAGTCGAGCAATTATTTAGTAAGCGCTAGCATAAATAAACATATCGCTAGTGGGCTCTTGTGAAACGTCAGGAAACGCTTTGCGGCTCACCCTGATAACTTTGAACTGATTTAATTCTAGGTGCTTTTTAAAGTGTTTAAATTGGTGATAATAAGTATAAACAGAATCTCCACTGGCTGATGATTGAAACCCAGTACGAGAATCCTTATCTTCCATACTACTCACATAAAAAATACCCTTTGGCTGCAAGATTCTACCTACATCTTTAAATAATTTTTCTACAGCTTGCTTAGATAAATAGGGCGTACAAAAACCACACACCACCGCATCAAATTTTGTTCTTATCTGATCGATGTTTCTCGCGTCCATCACTTCAAAGGTTGCAGACGGGTTGTTTATTCGGGCCAACTTTATCATGTTAGGCGCCAAATCAATTCCGTGCAACTGAAAGTCAGGTCGTCTTTCAAGTATATATTTTGATATATTTCCGGGCCCACAACCAATTTCAAATATTTTGGCATTGGGCGTTGTGACTAAGTCGCAAAAAGTATCATGGCAGTCAAAGTAATGAGTGAAATTCATATACTTTAGTTGATATTCATCGGCTAGTTTATTAAAGGTATTTACAGTGACTTGCTCACGCTGCATTTTAACCTCCGTAGCGAATAATTCTTTAACTATCCAAGTTGATTTATATTCTTAAGCATACGGCAAATTATAACTCTAGCGACGCTCTGCCAACGCAAGTTTTTAGAATATATTCAACCTAGCTAATTTTGATCTTGCTCAAAAAGCCGCTCTAGGTCAGCTCGACCTTTTTTACCGATATCAATCAGTTTGTCTATATCATCGCGATGCGCGTAAGAGTGCTCGAGCATTGCTATGTCATGGCTTTCAAACTCATCGACGGTCTTTAACGCCTCACCAGAGCTAAACCCTAGCAAACTTAAAGTAGACGCAGCAGCTTCTAAACTACTTTTAAACACTTCTCGGGTGACGCTATGTGCGCCACAAGAGCGCAACGCCCAGTAGGCAGCCCGATTTCTAGCTCTGGCAATCACTTTAATTTCTGGAAAATGCTTAACCACCAAATGAGTAATTTTCTCGGTAATTTCAATACTATCAGTGGCAACTAAAATCACTTTAGTTTTTTCAATGCCGGCAGCTTTTAGAACATCCAGACGACTCGCATCACCAAAATGAACTTTATTACCAAACTGTTTTACAAACTCAATATGTTCCGCATCTTTATCGAGAGCAATAAAAGGAATGTTGTTAGCTGCTAAAATGCGACCAGTAGTTTGCCCAAAGCGGCCAAACCCGGCAATCATGACTTCTGGGTTTTCATGTAAATCGGCTACGGGGGCATCTTCCGATATCACTTTAGTTGAAGGCTTAACGCGGCCAGCAATTGCTACTAAAGGTGAAGTTAGCGCCATAGACACACCAACAATCAAGCTAACAAAGTTAGCCGTCTCTGCACCAAGCACGCCGCCGTCGCTTGCAAGGTTCATAACAACAAAAGCAAACTCTCCACCTTGGCTTAGCATTAGCCCCATTTGAATGCCTGCCTGCCATTGAATACCCGATATTCTTAAAAGCCCCGCAATAATCAAACATTTTGCCAACATTAGAGCCAACCCAAGTCCTAAAATAGTCAGTGGGTATTGAATAAAACTCGCGAGATCGAGAGTCATGCCGATGGCGATGAAAAACAAACCTAAAGTTAACCCTTTAAATGGCTCTATATCGGTTTCTAGCTGGTGTCTAAAGCTAGAGTTAGCCAGCATGATTCCCGCGATAAATGCGCCCATTCCCATAGACAAACCAGCTTGTTCCATTAAATAAGCAGCCCCTACGACTATTAACAAACTGCTCGCAGTCATGCTCTCTCTGCTACCGTAGCGAGACACCATTTTTAACAGCGGATTAATTGCGTATCGCCCAATCACTAATAAGCCCAAAACGCCGATAATCCCAAGCCACCAGGGATGCTGTGCGCTAGATTGATTGACCGAAAAAGATTGTACTAATACTAAAACAGGAATAACTGCCAAGTCTTGTAATAGCAAAATGGCAAAGCCACGTCGGCCAACAGGCGATGCGAGCATGCCTTTTTCGGCCATCAACTGAATGGCAAATGCGGTTGATGATAAAGCTAGCGCTAGACCAATGACCAAGCCTGTATTCATTGACGCGTCAATTAGTAAGATGACGCCAGCGCCAATAACTAGCGCACAGATGAGTAACTGAGCTAAACCTAAACCAAATATATGGCGACGCATAAGCCACAATTTTTCTGGACTTAACTCTAGCCCAATCACAAACAATAACAGGACAACACCAATTTCAGAAAAGTGTAAAACCACTTTGGGATCGTCGATTAGATCGAATCCAAATGGCCCCATAAGTAACCCCGCCACTAAGTACCCTAAAATAGCGCCTAATCTAATTTTGCGAAACACTGGCACAGCGATAACCACTGCGATCAGAAAAAACAGTAATGTACTCAAAGGGTTAGCACCTTGTCTTCAAAGCGAATAATAGATAGTTTGTACAGCAATAGGTGAATAAATACAATAGATTCTAGCTAATAGTGTTATTAGGCAACGTGCAGTGATTTTGATACACTATCTCACTTTGGGACAATCGAACCAGTCTAAATAAGGTTCGACCACAAATTTTTTATAAAACCAATAAATTGAGACTTTAAAATGAGAATTGTGACTTCAATAATTGCGGCATGCTTAGTTTCTGGCTGCTCGTTAGATACACCAGAAGTAGAACAAGAACAGAGCGCGCCTGCTATCGCTATGGATAATCAGGTAAATCCAGTTAAATACCCTAAAACAAAGCAGATTGAGGTTAGCGACAATTACTTTGGGCATAAAGTAAAGGATCCTTATCGCTGGCTAGAAGATGATCGCAGCCTAGAAACCGGAGAGTGGGTTAAAGCTCAAAACGAAGTTACTTTTGACTATTTAGAAAAAATTCCCTACCGAGACAAAATCAAGCAACGCTTAGAAGCTTTATGGAACTACGAAAGAACCAGTGCACCATTTGTTGAAGGGAAATACACTTATTTTTATAAAAATAACGGCCTACAAAACCAAAGCGTGGTTTATCGACAACAAGGCGACGCGGAAGCTGAAGTATTTTTAGACCCAAATCAGTTTAGTGAAGATGGTACAACCTCATTATCAACTTTAAGTTTTTCTAAAGATGGCAGTATTGCCGCCTATGCGATTTCTGAAGGTGGAAGCGATTGGAGAAAAGTGATAATCATTGACGCCGAAACTAAGCAAGTTTTAGAAGAACCGCTAGTCGATGTTAAGTTTTCGGGGATTTCCTGGAAAGGCAATGAAGGGTTTTATTACTCGAGCTACGACAAACCTAAAGGAAGCGAGCTTTCAGCAAAAACCGATCAGCACAAACTTTATTATCATAAACTCGGTCAACAGCAAAAAGATGATGAGCTAATTTTTGGCGGTACTGAAGCGCAAAAACATCGATACGTTTCTGGTCAGGTAACAGAAGATGATCGCTATTTAATAATTTCAGGTGCGGTTTCTACTTCAGGTAACGATCTATTTATAAAAGATTTGACTAAATCAAATGCTGAGTTAGTCACAATATTAGATCACACCGAAACGGATACCTATGTTTTAGAAAACGTAGGCAGCCAGTTATTTTTAGTAACCAATCATAACGCACCGAATAAAAAAGTTGTTACGGTCGACGCAAGTGACCCTAAGCCAGAAAACTGGGTCGATTTTATTCCTGAAACTAAACATGTGTTAAATGCTTCAACCGGCGGCGGCTATTTTTTCGCCGAATATATGGTTGATGCCTTATCTAAGATAGAGCAATATGACTATCAAGGTAAAAAAGTAAGAGACATCGAACTACCTGGCCCAGGCAGTGCAAGCAGCCTTTCGGGCAAAGCTGACGCAGAAACTCTTTACTACACTTTTACCAATTACAAAATGCCCTCCACAATTTTTGCTTTTAACGTAAAGCAAGGGAAGTCTAGTGTTTATAAAGCATCTGGCGCTAACTTTAATAGCGACTTGTATGAGTCTAAGCAGGTGTTTTACCCATCTAAAGATGGCACCAAAGTTCCTATGATTATCACCTATAAAAAAGGTACGCCCCTTAATGGCAAAAACCCGACGTTACTTTATGGTTACGGTGGGTTTAATGTCAGTTTAACGCCACAATTTAAAGTCACTACTGCCGTATGGTTAGAGCAAGGCGGTATTTATGCTGTGGCTAATTTGCGTGGTGGTGGTGAATATGGTGCAGATTGGCACAAAGCAGGCACTCAGCTTAATAAACAAAATGTTTTTGATGATTTTATTGCTGCAGCCGAATACTTAATTTCTAAAAATTATACTTCGAGCAATTATTTGGCAATTCAAGGCGGATCAAATGGCGGTTTATTGGTTGGCGCGGTAATGACACAACGCCCAGAGCTAATTAAAGTTGCACTTCCTGCCGTAGGCGTTCTGGATATGCTGCGTTACCATACTTTTACCGCAGGAGCTGGATGGGCCTATGACTATGGAACCGCTGAGCAGAGCGAAGCGATGTTCAACTATTTATTAAGTTATTCTCCCGTACATAATGTAAAAGCTGGCACCCAATACCCTGCTACGTTAATTACTACAGGAGACCATGATGATCGTGTTGTACCCGCTCACTCATTTAAGTTTGCTGCTGAGCTACAAGCTAAACAAGCAGGAAATGCGCCTACTTTAATCAGAATAGAAACAAATGCTGGGCATGGTGCAGGCACCCCTGTTGCAAAAACCATCCAACAGTACGCTGATATCTTCGGCTTTACTTTATATAACATGGGCATAGAGTCAGTTAACTTTAACTAGCCCAACTTTTAATTAAGATCTCGATAAACCTCTACTAGTTTAAGCGTTTCTATAACAATTGAGCTAGTAGAGCACTGACCATTTAACCGGCAGTTTTGTTTTTGCCGCCGTAAAATACTTCACATTAATAGTCTTTTACAATCCCCCCTAAAACGCAGTAGACTCAACTAACCAAATTATTTCGACTCGAGTAATTTCGAGTTTAATCTATTTAAAATACGAATCGCCATTAAACAATATGCCAGTAGAGCTAGCAAAAGGATATTACTTAGATAATTTTTTTGAAATTATTGAGCATGTATATAAACATTATTCCGATCTGCTGAATAAGCAAGAACAAACTTTCTATCACCAATTTAAGTCTCTGCCGCTTAGTGCCCAATATCTTTATGTGCGCATGCTCACCCGCAAAGGAGAATACTTTCGTGCGGATAAACTCTCGTATGATGAAGTCACTTGCGCGCAGGCTGCACTAGCGAGCCTTAAAGAACTCAACTTTATTCAAAAGCCCCAGTCGACTGATTTTGTAAACCTAGTCGCATTATTTACTAAACAAGAATGGTTAAAACTCTTAAGTAATTTACCCGATTTTGCTGATAAATTAGCAGCATTAAGACCGTTAAAGCGCGCTGAATTAGATAGTTTTCTAGTTAACCTAGAAAAGCCTCAGCGTATTTTTAGTCATATTCTAAAACCGGTGATTAAATTACGCCACCAAGATGTGTTTAGCACCTATAAATTATTGTTTTTTGGCAATTTACATCAAGATCTTACTGACTTTGTTCTACGTGACTTAGCGCTTAACTGCTACGAAAACTACAGCATTGACAAACAGACTCGCCTGTTTGAGTCTCGTGAAAAAATTGATAGCTATTTAGCCTATTATCAAACTCTAGATTTGCTAAATGACAAGGCATTACAGTCAGTACCTTTATTGCTGGATATTTATAAGTTATTGCCGAAAAACACTCACCAAGACGACACCTTAAAAAGAAGGCTTGAACGGGCATACATAAAAATTGCGCGCCAACTAGAGCGACTAGAAGCGCTTGATCATGCGTTATTAATTTATCAAGAGTGTACGCTCGAGCCAGCAACAGAAAGAACAATAAGAATACTGGCAAAACAGAATAAAATTAAACAGGCGCTTAGCTACTGCCAAAAAATTATCGCCGAATCAATGCATGAAAGTGAGCGAGACTTTGCTCAAGGCTTTGCTTACAGACTCGCTCGCAAACACCATATTGACTGGCAAAAGCCAAAATCTTATCAACCGAAAGTTCAGGTTATTCAACTGAGCCCTTCAGGAATGGGTGTAGAAATTGACACCGCTAATTACTTTAATAACCAAGGCGGTCACTGTTTTTATTGCGAAAATAGCCTTTTCCCAGGGCTGTTTACGCTCTGCTATTGGCAAGTGATTTACGCTCCGATAAAAGGCGCTTTTACCCACCCTTTTCAATCGAGACCGCATGATTTTTATGAGAATAATTTTTTTGATAAACGCAGCGCTTTTCATGGGGCTGTCAATACCATGATGGTCGATTTAAAGAAGTATCGGCGTCAGTTGCTTAGTTTACTAGCGCAACAACAAGCCATTATTTCACCACTATTTAACCCTAAACTTCTCGCTCCCGAGTTACTAGATTTAGCTTTAAAAACAATCCCTAACCAAGATTGGCAGTTAATTTTTAACCGCTTAAAGCAGGATCTTAAAGCCAACCGTAGCGGCTTTCCCGATCTAATAAACTTCACGCCAAACGGAGGTTATCAATTAATCGAAGTAAAAGGCCCTGGCGATAAACTACAAAAGAATCAGATTCGCTGGATGAGCTACTTTAAGCAACACAATATACCTCATCAGGTAGTCAATGTTGAATGGCTAAGCGAAAATGAAAGTTAAATTAAGCGTCAACGAACTTGTAAACTTTAGTGCGCGCACGGGTGATCTATTCTCGGAAGCAAGCTTTGGACCTAGCGCACTTGAAGGCATTAGAGGTCATCAGCTTTTACAATCACAGCGTGGCGCTAATTGGCAACAGGAAGTCACACTTAAATATAGATTTAAACATGAAACAACCAGTGTCGATTTAAAAGGTCGGTTAGACTTACTTAAAATAACGCCCAACGGGGCCATTATAGAAGAAATAAAAACGACTTACTTAGAGCATGAACAAATTCCATTAGCTAAAAAACAACTTCACTTAGCTCAAGCTAAAGTCTATGGATGCTTATATTATTTATCTTTAACGGACCAACAGCAAAGCGAGTTAGCTTTAGATAATTATACTATTCGTACCAGTTGGTTTAATTTAACGACCAATTCAAACCACTATGAAGACGTGTATTGTAGCGGCAGTGAGCTACTTAGCTTTACGCAAAGCTTAATCGCCACCTATTGCGATTGGTACTTAGCTCACCAAAAACAAATTAAGTTATTAAAAACTAGCGCAAATCAACTTCAATTTCCATTTGAGCACTACCGCGAAGACCAGCATCTATTTGCGCGAAATGTTTATCTAAGTATTAAAAATAAGTCACAACTACTTGTTAGCGCACCAACCGGTTCAGGAAAAACCATCGCGACCATTTTTCCCGCACTTAAAGCGATAGGTACGGGCCTAGCGGAGCAAGTTGTCTACTTAACAGCTAAACAACTAACCGGTCAAGCTGCGGAGAGTTTATTAAAAAAGCTATCAGCTCAGCTCGATATAATGTATTTAACGCTTCAAGCAAAAGATAAACTTTGCCCTTGCCGCTCGGCTGATAGAGACGAGCAATTAGACTGTATACAAGAAGATGGGCGTTGCAATAGAACCATAGGATTTTTCGACCGTTTGCCCCAAGCCAGAATCACCGCGCTAAACAAAAAACAGTTAGATGCAAAAACTATTCGCGAAATAGCGGACAATTACCAGTTATGCCCATTTGAACTAAGCCTTCAGTTAATTCCATGGTTTCCCTTTGTAATATGTGACTATAACTATGTTTTTGACCCAATGGTTAAACTAGCAACATTTGACTCGTCGAGTGGTAAACGTGTTTTTCTTATTGATGAAATTCATAACCTGCTAGAACGCTCTCGCGACATGTACTCAGCATCATTAGATACAAACCAACTAAATTATTTCCGCAAAAAATTAATTAAGCACAAACAGCTAGTACTTTGCATTTCAAAATTAGCCAACGCAATCTCACAAGCCTGCCAAAACGGCAGCCAACCAGCTTCACCACCAAAAAACATATCACAGTCACTTGAAGCGTTACTCGAAGCAGTTGCGATGAGCCAAGTTAATTCTGGATTTGGTGCACAGGTTACACAGCAGGAGTATGCGGGAATCACAGACTGGCTTAAGCAGCTTTATTGCTACTATACAATCACTCAACTCTACTCCGGCTCACATAGAATTATTACTAACCAGTTTGTGAGCCAAGATAAGCCACAAACTCAAGCCCAACCAAATGGCAACTCTCTACCAAGACAACCAGAAGCTAATAGTGAAATTGAATTACGCTGCCTAGATGCTAGCGAATTTTTAAACAAAAGACTCAAACTCGCGGCTAGCAGTATTGGCTTTTCGGCGACTCTACACCCGCTCGATTTTTATAAGCAACTCCTTGGATTTAACCCAGCGACTACAACCGCTAGGGTAACAACAAGCTTTCCTCAATCAAACCAATTAACGCTGCATTGTAATTTTGTTGATACTCGATGGAACCAAAGAGAAAACTCTAAATCTCGGCTATGCGAGCTTTTAGCTAATATTATCCAGCAAAAATCTGGAAAGTATTTAATCTTTTTTCCTTCTTATACCTATATGCTCGATGTCTACCAAAGCTTTACTCAGCTGTTTCCAAAAGCTAATTGCATAATACAAAATAAAGCGAGCGATACCGCACAGAGAAAAGCATTTCTGGATCACTTTTTTAACCAAACAGAAGCCGTTTTAGGCTTTGCTATCTTAGGAGGAATTTTTGCAGAGGGCATTGATTATCATGGTGATAAATTAGATGGCGCTATAATAATAGGTACGGGAATGCCATCACCCAGTTTGCAAAATCAGCTCATGCAGACTCACTTTGATAATTTAGGTTACAATGGATTTCAATATACATTTCAATTCCCAGGTTTTACTCGAGTATTGCAAACAGCGGGTAGGGTTATTCGTTCAGAGCGAGATAGAGGTGTAGTCATCTTAGTTGACCCTCGCTTTGCCAGAGCCGACTATCAGGCTCTAATGCCGCCTCATTGGCAGCTTAAACAATGTGATAATATTGAGCGGCTTGTTGAGCAGCTCAAGTTGTTTTGGAATACTTAAATGATTTAGTCAATGACTTTAGTAACCTTGGCGATCAAACTCATTCATATTTTCTAACAGCAAATACACGCTCTGCTCTACAGACTCTCGATTATTAGCCTCTGATAATTGCCTTAAACTATCGACTATGGCAATCCACCACCGCATATGTACTGCACTCAATTGCGCAGCAACCGGAATCATGTCGCGTGCGAGCGCTATGGTATTAATACTCTCTCGCTTTAATGAGGTCATACTGCGCAAATTTAAGCGATTGTCTTGCAACTCTTGCATAAACCGATTGACGATTGATAAATCTTGCTCTAACACAAGCGTATCGGTTGGCTCTGCATTAGGAGAAAGAAAGGCAATATCTAAATTAGACAAAATTCCACGTAATCCGCCGCGCAAACTTAACCATAATTCTTTACGTCTTGCGCGTTCGCGCGAAGACTGAATTAATGAAATTAATCCGACTAAAAAGAACCCCTCTAAACAAAACCCAATAATTTCAGGTACTAAATTATCATGGAAAGGACCACTAATATTGGGGTTAATAAAATAAAGATAAAAACCGATACCACTAAAGCCAAATACCGCTAGCGGTGCAATTAAAAGCATTCTGCTAGAATTCATTAGGCGTCTCCACTTTTCTCAGTAGCCAGTGCACTAATCACCTTGCCAATTTTTTCAGCTTCTACCTTTGATAAGTCGAGCGGTAAGTTTTGCACAAATACAGTGATATCTTCGCGCAACGGAATAGAAAAAATATTTGCTTCTTTTTGCACATTGCTTAATGTGATTTCTTCGAGAGCTTTTTCCTCAAACGAAACTTCTTTTTCGCTGGCTTGGTAACGCTTATCTTTTCTAATGGTATCACCACCAATAGAGAAAAAAGACTGAGGATTGTCGAGCCACGCTAAGTAGTCGACTAAAGCAGCATTCATGCGTTTAACATAAAGCTCTAAAACTTCTGGACGAATACTACTATCGTGTAATTTATGAAAGCGACTACTGAGCTGTTCTACATTAATCTTACGTATATCCTCCCTTTCACTATCGCTTAACTCAGCGGATAGCTGCTCTACTGCATTCAGACGACTTTTTGCTACTGCAGGGTTGAGTAACCCTTCGATAGTTGATTGACGCATAAAATCGATTAGCTTTTGGTAAGTATAATCTTCTGCAGACATATTTAGCCCTAGTTTTAGTTTTTAATTGGATGGCACTCTATTAAACATTAGTCATGGTTGATATAAAAAATGATGTCGGCTTTGTTCGGGTGGTCTTTTAACCAGTCGCGCAATTGGTCAGACTTTTCGAGATCTTGAGGAGACAAAATTTTAGCAAAACGCTGCCGGCGAATTTCGTCAGAAACATCTTTTCTTACCTGACTTTGCCACTGCTCGCTAAATACTAAAGGTATTTCCTTGCTTAACTCTAATGCCTTTAACAGTTCCCACTCACCGCCATCTAGCCAAGCTTCATCACATGACTGACACAGATCCAAACGATTACTGGAACAACCAGAAATACGGTACTTTTGCATAATTTTTGCGCACTTAGGACAAGATAATGCAGCCGCTGTATCTTCGCTATCTAAACCTTTTAATAGTGCGACATCTGGCGCATTATGCAAACTGCCAGTACGCTCTACCCAATCACGATAATATAATAATGAAACACTGGCCCCTTGACACTTTACGCAACCCATTGCTAGCAATCCATCTTCTAACTTAGTAGGTTTTAACTCAATATTTTGGCACTTTGGACAACGCACTAATTCTTACTCCTTCATTGTTTTACCTAGATTAGTGACCTATGCAACAAGACTCAACTAGTTTTTGCAAATTATAAAAAATTTACAATAAAAAAGCCGCAATTATTATTGCGGCTTTTAACTTAGCAAATAAGCTCTTTTATACTAATGAGCCAACATTTTAGAACCTTGCAGTTAATCCTATTGAAGTTGTGTCGCCAAAATCGGTTGAATCGTAACCTACTTTAAGTGCGATACTTGGGCTGAAAAAGTGTTGGAAGTTAACCCCATAATCATAACCTTCTGCATCAGATAATGACACACCAGCGCTGGTTTGCGGGTTGAAATAAAAATCACCGGCCAAATGAATGTCATTGTCTGCATCATCGATACTCGCTTCAACATTAAAGAACTGTCCCCCGCCTAACTCGCCTACATACTTAGTTTTTAGAAAGATTGGGCTGCTACTTTCATCACTCGCTTGTACTGATACTAACCAGTTTTTAGCAACAAAGTACCCCAGCTCACCAACTAAAACGGTTTCGCTCCCTTGACCATCAGCCTTGATATTGACGGCACCGATCGAAGCATATAGATTATTGCTTGCGTCCCCCATAAACTCACCCATGATTCCAATAGCGCTGGCATCGCCATCAAAATCAGTATAAGAAGCAGCTACATTACTATTTCTACCAGTAAATGCAGCTTCTGCCCAAGGAGTACTATTCGTGCTTACCGAGTCAAAATAGTAGCTTCCAGCTAAATTAATGACTTGATTCCCTTCGCTATCAAAAAGATCTAAATCAACTTGAGACTGGTAGTTATCAGCCAAAACAGAACCCGATAGTACCGCTAAACCTAGAATCAACGCTGTCTTTTTCATTGTATATCCTCTACAGTTTTTTACTAATTACGTTTAATAAAATTTACTTTATGTTGGCTAGAAAACTAAAACTGATTAGTTAGCTAACTTGCGGCCAGTTTAATTGAATTTTTATGAACTGAAACTTAACCAATTGTAAAAATATGTAGGCGTTATAATAATTAATTACATTTACTCTCAAAATAAATTTTAAAGCGCACTAAAAGCGTAAATCTACCGATAAAAGCTCACCAAACAAACAACAGGAGACTGATGCCTTAGCGCATTGATTGGTTGATTTTTAACCTGACCTAACCGGATAAATCAGGTATAATCCGCCAACTTTTTTGCCGTAAACCTAAACTAGGCCGCTATGACAGTCGAGAAATTTGACCCCAAACAAACCACAACTTTAGATATCCCAAGAAAAACCTTAGCTGATAATGCTAAAAAAACTAGCAAAATCAACACTCAAGGAAACTCAAAGGTAGGTTTTGTTAGCTTAGGCTGCCCTAAAAACTTAGTCGATTCTGAACGAATATTGACCCAGTTAAGAACCGAAGGCTACGATGTGGTGCCAAGTTATGACGATGCAGAACTTGTAATCGTTAATACCTGTGGATTTATAGACAGCGCGGTGCAAGAGTCACTCGATACGATTGGTGAAGCACTTGCAGAAAACGGTAAAGTGCTAGTTACCGGCTGTTTAGGCAAAAAAGAAGACGAAATTAAAGAAATTCACCCGAGTGTGCTTGGCATTACCGGCCCGCATGCCTACGAAGAAGTATTAAAGCAAGTTCATCAACATGTAGAAAAGCCTAAACATGATCCATTTATCAACTTAGTTCCAGATCATGGTATTAAGCTGACCCCGAAGCACTTTGCTTACTTAAAAATATCTGAAGGCTGCAACCATCGCTGCACCTTTTGTATTATTCCTTCAATGCGCGGTAATTTAGACTCGCGCCCAATCGGCGACGTGTTAAGCGAAGCAAAACGATTAGTCAATGCCGGTGTAAAAGAACTGCTGGTTATTTCTCAAGATACTTCAGCTTATGGCGTCGATACTAAATACCGCATGGGCTTTTGGGAAGGTATGCCAGTAAAAACTCGCATGCTAGAACTGTGTGAACAACTTGGAAAAATGGGAGTATGGGTTAGACTGCATTATGTTTACCCCTATCCTCACGTTGACAATATTATTCCGCTAATGGCAGAAGGAAAAATTCTTCCCTATTTAGATATTCCTTTTCAACATGCCAGCCCTCGCATTCTCAAACTAATGAAACGCCCAGGTAATATTGACAAAACATTAGAGCGCATACATCAATGGCGTGAAATTTGTCCAGAATTAGTGATTCGTTCTACTTTTATCGTTGGCTTCCCTGGAGAGACAGATGCTGAATTTGAAGAACTATTAGAGTTCCTGCGCGAAGCAAAGCTGGATCGTGTGGGATGCTTTAAATACTCGCCGGTCGAAGGCGCGACTGCAAATGACTTACCTAACCCAGTGAGTGAAGCTATAAAAGAGCAACGATTAGAAAAATTTATGGCAGTACAAGCAGAAATAAGTGCACTAAAACTCAAACAGAAAATTGGCAATGAATACCAAATTCTCATTGATGAAGTCACCAGTGACGGAGCAATAGGACGCACCTACGCAGACGCGCCAGAAATTGATGGCGTAGTTCATTTAACCGATGAATTTGACGTAAAACCCGGCGACAAAGTTTGGGTACAAATCATTCACTCCGATGAACATGATTTGTGGGGTGTGAAAGTCGACGAATAATCGACAGAGCAGACATCATGGCTAAAATTTTACTTTCAACTCTCAATGCTAAATATATTCACGCTAGTTTAGGTTTGCGCTACTTATATGCTAACTTAGGTGAGCTTCAGAATGAATGTAGTATTAAAGAGTTTACAATCAATACTCGAGCTATCGATATTGTAGAACAAATACTTTTAGAAGAGCCTAAGATTGTCGGCTTCGGTGTATATATTTGGAATGTAGTGGAAACTGCAGCGGTGATTAGTCAACTTAAAACTGTCGCACCGGACATCATAATAATTCTAGGCGGCCCAGAAGTTAGCTATGAAACAGAAGAACAAAGTATTGTCGCGTTTGCAGATTACATTCTTACCGGCGCAGCCGACTTAACATTTAGAAAACTTTGCTATGACATATTGAGTCACAATGCGCCTGAGAATAAGATTTTAAGGTCAAAGCCAGTAGAGCTCAAAGACTTAGAAATGCCTTATCAATATTATACCGATGAAGACCTGAAGCATCGTCTCCTATACGTAGAGGCATCTCGGGGTTGCCCCTTTAAATGTGAATTTTGCCTTTCAGCATTAGATACCAATGCTTACCCTTTTGAACAGCAGCGGTTTCTTAAGGAGATGGATGTACTTTACCAACGCGGCGCTCGTAATTTTAAATTTGTCGACCGAACATTCAACCTTAAAATTAGCAATACTTTAGAAATAATGAACTTTTTTTTAGAGCGCATGGACGAGGATTTATTTTTGCACTTTGAGGTGATCCCTGATCATCTTCCAGAAAAACTAAAACAAACCTTAGTCAAGTTTCCGGCTGGCAGCTTGCAGTTTGAAGTTGGCATACAAACATTTAACAAAGCCGTTCAAGCGAATATTAGCCGACGCCAAAAAAATGATAAATCTAAAGAGAATTTAATTTGGTTAAAAAATAATACCACCGCACATATTCATGCAGATCTAATTTTTGGACTACCCGGTGAAACCTTGGCAACATTTGAGGAAAGCTTTGACCAACTATATGCTTGTGGCCCGCATGAAATACAAATGGGTATTTTAAAGCGCTTAAGAGGCAGTCCAATTATTCGCCACACCGAGGCATTCAAACTCCGCTTCAATCCATTGCCTCCTTATAATATTTTAAGTAATAGCACGACAGACTTTATTACTTTACAAAGAGTTAACCGGTTTGCTCGGTATTGGGATATGGTTGGAAATTCTGGCCGATTTAAACAAACCTTAGCGCATTTATTAGGCAACCGACCATTTCATGATTTCCTCAAGATTACCGACTGGATTTTTGCTAAAACCGGACAGACTCACCAAATTAACTTGAAGAAACTTTACGAATACGTTGCTCAAGCGGTTGCCGAGCTTTTTCCAGAACGACACCACAAAGTAGTGACTAGCTTAGAAGTCGATTACGCAAATTCAAAGCTAAAAGGGAACTTTAAAGGGCTCACGCTTGTCTCAGATAAAGTTAAAACAAGTGATTCTCAAACGAAACGCTCGTTACGACAACAGCGCCATTTAGGTTAAATTTAACCAATTAAAACTATTTTGCTTAGCACAGCGACATAAGCAATATGTCGCCAATAATACTTTAGCCACACTACAACTAAAAGACGAACCAAGGTTGTAATAATAAAATTTAAAGATCATAACTATGCGTTTATCTCAACAGTTTATTCAACCATTAGTTAAAGCACCTGCAACCCTTATTAATATAAAAGCTAAGTCATTCACTTGGATGCTAGCTTATTTAATTGCTGGGTTAGTGATTTTTTCATTATTTGGCTGGCTTTTACTAGAAAACGAAATATATTTAAAAAACCTCCTCCTTGATTACTTGTTTCCACGTTCTTGGCATGAACTTTCAGAAGAGCTACTGCTATTCTTCTACGAATCACAAGCCAAAGCGGTACTTGGCAATATGATTATTGGCGCTTCTTTAGTTGTAGCATCAATTTTTTTATTTCCGATTAAAGAATATTTTTCTGCTGCATTTGAAAAAGAAGCTGGCTACGCAAACGGCCCAATTAAAGAGTTCCCTTTAATTAAACAAGCATGGGAAGAAACGCGGCTACTATTCTTTTATGTAACGGCTCAATCAGTCATTCTATGGATAGGATACTACCCTTACCCTTGGGCTAAAATTAGCTCACTGGTTTTAAGCTATTTTTTCCTATTTTTTACATTTGGCCTCGACTTTATTTCACCAACTCTGCAGCGCCACCGCTTAGACTATCCAATAATTTTAAAGGCTTTAATTAAACAACCTACTTTACTCTGCTTGTTTGGACTTTTGTATAGCTTGCCGAGTATCTTACTTGCCAAATGGATGTTTAGTTTACAAACTTTAAGCTTTATAGAAATAACTGTTTATTTATTTTTAGCGAATATGCTACTGCTTACAATGGCGATACCGGCAGGAACTCATATTGCAAGTATGCTAATTAAAGAAATAAGAGCAACGTCTCCTCCTTCTACCCGCTCAACAATGCTAAGTTTTATTTTTCTTGGCATGTTGCTAGTAAGCAGTGGATACTTACACATTAGTTTGGCAAAAAGCCTGCATCACAAAAGCCAGCTGCTAAAAGCAGAGTATACGATTGACTGGAATTCTTTTGACTATAAATTACCTAGCTTTAGTCAGTTTTTTAATGGTAAAGCACTAACCAATTTAAGCTTTGATTTAGAAATTCATAATCCAACCAAGTTTGACATTGTAATTGAAAAAAGCCAGATTCATATTGATAAGTTAGCCGTTAATATTGCCATTATCGACCTCAACGGCTTTTCCATACCTAGTGGCGAAACAAGACGAGTTAAACTCCAGCTTGACTCACTATCGGACTTAGGCAAGATAACAAATTTTAGAACTTTACTTGAAGACTGGCAGGTCAACCTATACTTGCAAGTTTGGCCAGGAATTCCTTTTATTTTGAATATTTATCAGTCTGATTCTGACTCTGACTCGGCTTAAATCTTTTACTTAAGAAGGTAAAGATTTTAAATATGGGTATAACCCTAGATAAGCTAAGTTAACCTAAGCTAAGCTAATTGTCTTGACTCTGATATGGCCTGACTTGCTCAATCGCAAGTTAAGACTTTACCTTACAATGCACGCCAAGTTCCGAGACGCTAATTCTGTAACAAAGCAGCATAGACACAGAAATTGTGAACGGTAAAATTTTCAAATAAAATCAGCCAATCGAAAAATCGACATTCTGGGCAATTAACATAATAAATGATTAGTTTTTTACACCATCCTGCACATGCTTTGTAAAACCAGCAGGATGAAAATAATGCCGCCATTGAATGAGAATTCGAGGAGCGGTACTGATTCTAAGGCTAGCGCTTTAATAACCTGCCCGACCAGGGGGCAGGTTTAATGAGGCATAGAATATCTAACTTACGACTGGTTCTTTTTTTGGTTTTTTATTTTTATCTAACAACATACCTTGTTAATTTTCTGGTAGCTCTAACAAGGGTAAACTTTTAACTGCCGTACCAGCAATACCCTGAACTGAGCTATACATTTCCGTGGTGTTGATTAAGACTTTTTCAATTTGTTTTTCACGCTTTTTCCACATGGCAGCCATAGAACGCTTTTCTTTAGTTAAGTCATCTTGCATTTGTGTAAATCCTTCTACTATGGCTTCAACTTGCATTCGAAACTCATTACCCGTTAAAAAGTCGTATAACATTGACATTTTATCGCCTTTGTTATCTTGAATAGCAATGGCCTGACTCATTCGAACCATTGAATCCCTTAACACCAAACTGAGCCCTTTGAACTCTTCAAAGCTGCAAATCCATATTCCTTCTTTTAAGCCCATTCGCTGCATATCACTTGGCATAGCTTCGGTAACTAACACACCAATATCAGCACCTTTTTCGCGAATGTCATTTTTAAATTTCTCAATCCAACTAGGAGAAAAATTTTGAGTACGCTTACTTTCATAGTAAATGCTGCCACAGTTTTTTCGGTTACGGGTATTAACAATTTGTAAACAGTCTGCCCCTCTTGCACCTTTTTTAATTTCGTCAATTATATCTAACGGAAATTGCTCTTGCAGCCATTGCTCTATGGCTAGCTCTTGCACTTCACCTTGGAGTTGCATAGAACCTTGTTCGGCTTTTCTTTTAGCGATGTCTAATTGATCTTTAAGCTGCTGAATCACTTTTTCTTTTTCAGCCAACCCCATTTGGCTGCGCTCCATTTCAGATTTTTGAATTTTTTCTCGCTCAATTTGCAGCTGCTGATTTAACCTGCGCTCGGCTTCTGCTTGAATACTATCTTTTAACTCATCTTTTTCACGCTTTAGTCTTTCAATATCAGATTTGGCTTTATTAAACTCTTTTAGCTGCTGTGACTTTTCGTTTAGCTCACTATGTAAACTACTTAATTGGTCGGCTTGTTCTTCCGCCAGCTGGGCTTTTAACTTTTGAGTCAATTCTGCTTGCTGCTGTTTTAATTTTGCCGCTACAGCCTCTTCTACCGCTTGCTGTTGGCTTTGTTTTAATCTTTCCAAAGTCGCTTTTTCATCAGCAAGATTTTTACGCTCTTGTTCAAAGGCCTGTTGCTGCTGTTTAGCTTGTGCTTCGTATTGACTGCGCAGTTCATCATCAAGTTTTTTTGCCAGAACTTGATTGACATCAATCAGTGTTTGGCATTTAGGACATTCAATTTGTGCGCTAGCATGGGATTGATGATCGCTCATAAAGCATCCTTTAAAATTAAAATAGTGGATAAAATTTAAACATTTTCGTCAATAGCGAATATCAGAGTTGTTTCTATTAGGTATCTTAGGTAGCCTTAGGTCACTTGTCCATAGTGATTATTCAAGTGTGTCGCTTTTTCAAGCAGACACAGCCGCTTGCTACTATTAAGAGTCGATATAAATATGCCAAAAGAAACTTCGCAAACAAACCAATGGCCCTACCGCTGGGATTTACTCTTAAAATATCGATTAATTGAAATACTGTCATTATGGGAAGGACGCCTCACCAGCAAAGCGCTTATGCAAGCGTTTGGAATAGGCAGGCAACAAGCAAGTAAACATATCAATCAATATATTAAAGAAGTCGCGCCTAACAATCTCGTTTACGATCAAGTTATAAAAGGCTACCGGCCAACTGCTGCGTTTAACAGCGTGGTAACTCAAGGCGATATTAATGAATACTTGCAGTTACTAAGCTTTCAACAAGATTTACTATCCAATATTCACTCTTTAGAACTCTCTCAAGCACAAACGGTAACTATTCAACCGCTCATTCGTAATATCGACCCAACATTCGTTCGCCCGATTATTCAGGCAGCAAAAGATAAAAAGCGCGTTGAAATTCAATATAGCTCCTTAACGCAGCCAGAACCTAGAGATCGCATGATAGCCCCTCACACGTTGGTGTTTAATGGCTACCGCTGGCATGTACGCGCATTTTGTGAAGAGTCGCTCCAATTTAAAGACTTTTTACTATCGAGAATGACCGACATCGCCGAGATTACTTTAGACGCGACTCTAACTGAGCAAGACGATACTGATTGGAATACTTTCGTCGACATTATCATTACGCCCGATCCTCGTCTATCCAACGCACAAAAAGTGATCATTGAAAAAGACTTTGCGATGCAGCAAGGACAGCTTGTTATTAATACACGCGCGACCTTAATTACTTACTATCTGCAATTACTAAGAATTGATACCGCAATGCCACACAGCAATCCTAAAGCACAACAAATTGTGCTTGCAAACCGCGAGAGCTTAAGTAAGTGGCTGCTTCCTGACTAAAATTTAAGAATAAAAAAAGGCGCTAATTTTAGCGCCTTTTTTATAGAATGTAGCTGTAACTAATTAAGCTACAATTTCCATTAATTCTACGTCAAAAACTAATGTTTGGTATGGCCCAATAGCAGCACCTGCGCCTTGCTCACCATAAGCTAAATGGTGCGGTACTGTTAAACGGTATTTAGATCCTACTGACATCATTTGCAATGCTTCAGTCCAACCTTTAATCACACCATTAACAGGGAACTCAGCAGGCTCACCGCGCTCATACGAGCTGTCGAATACCGTGCCATTGATAAGTGTTCCGTGATAATGAGTACGAACAGTAGAATTTTCGCTTGGCTTGTCGCCTGAACCTTCATTTAATACTTCAAACTGTAAGCCAGAATCCGTTACGGTTACTTCGTCTTTTTTAGCATTTTCGGCTAAAAAGGCTTCGCCTTCTGCAATTACCGCTTTAGAAAGTTCAGCTTGCTTAGCTTGCATAATTTTACTGATATGCTGAAAAGCTTCTTCCATTTCACTTTGACTTACAGGGCTCTCTTTAGCAGTGAAAGAATCGATAAGACCTTGTGCTACAGCATCAATATCAATGCCATCAAAAGGTTGATTTAATAACTGCATTCCCATGTTACGGCCAACACCATAACTCGCTTTAAGCTCAAAGCTTTCGTATGTTTTAGACATTGAATTACTCTATTTTCAAAAATGGAGCGGGAGTATACCACAATAACCAGACTAATCCGAGTCTGGCTAAGCGCTAGTTCTTTCTTGCCTGATAAAGCTGCCGCGATTTATCGCTAAAACGGTCCCAAGTTGTCATTAACGGAGGCTACAATAACCTGCTGGCACTGGGAAATGTATAGCTAACTGATTGATAAAATTGAGAAACTTTTAGATGAATAAAGTTTTCACGACTAGCGGCGCTTTACATTTCGGCTTGCATTTCGGCTTGCATTTCGGCTTGCATTTCGGCTTGCATTTCGGCTTAGATTTCGGCTTGCATTGCCGCTAATTAGCAAATGCGTTTTTAATTTGGTGGGCGGGTGAAGTTGCAGTCCAGCTAGCACTGCAACAGCGGCTTTTAGCTAAGCAAAAACAGTTAATTATTAACAACTTGCTTGTTAAAGCCGCCGGCAGCGCAGAATTACTGGGACTTACTCTTTAGGTGCTTTTCCAGCCACTGATCTTGCTCCCACAACAAGTGAAGAATACTTTCCTTAGCTCGGTAACCGTGACTTTCCTTTGGTAACATCACTAGCCTTACAGGAGCACCTAATCCTTTCAAGGCATTAAAATATCGCTCGCTTTGTAATGGATAAGTACCAGAGTTGTTATCTGCTTCGCCATGAATTAGTAATAAGGGTGTTTTCATTTTATCAGCGTGCATAAATGGCGACATCGCATTGTATACTTGAGGCGCTTCCCAATAGCTACGCTCCTCACTTTGAAATCCAAAGGGTGTTAGCGTTCTGTTGTATGCACCACTACGCGCAATTCCGGCAGCAAATAAATTAGAGTGTGACAATAAGTTTGCCACCATAAAAGCGCCGTAACTGTGTCCACCAACAGCGACTTTTGTCGGATCGATATAGCCGAGCGCATCAACCGCATTAATTGCCGCTTGAGCATTAGCGACTAATTGATCTCTAAAAGAGTCATTGGGTTCTTCATTGCCTTCACCGACAATTGGAAATGCGGCATCGTCGAGTACTACGTAACCTTTGGTTACCCAATAAATCGGCGATCCATAATAAGGGTAAGTAAACTCATTGGGGTTTTGAGTATTTTGAGCGGCACTGGATTTATCTTTAAACTCTCGCGGATAAGCCCATAAAATCATTGGGTATTTTTTTCCTGCCTCATAATTAACCGGCAAATAAAGCGTGCCCGATAAATCCAACCCGTCCTTACGTTGATAATTAATGACTTTTTTAGTCACATTTTGAATGCTTTTAAACGGGTTTTCAAAGTCAGTTATTTGAGTAACTTTATTCGTTGCTAAATTTCTTAAAAAATAATTAGGATAATCACTTTTCGACTCAATCCTAACGAATAGCTGTTGTTTTTCAATGCTAAAATCGCGAAGCGTTTCTAGCTTATTAGTTAAGTTTGATTGATAAACTCGCTGACTTTGCTTAGTCGATAAATCAAACTCATCAAGAAATGGAAATTGGCCTTTTTCACTATAACCATCACCGAGTAAGTAAGCTTTAGTTTTGGCTATTGCTAGCACTGAACGACCCAATTGATTTCGCTGCATCACAAAGTCACCAGGATCACTATATCTATCTTGGTAGCTTCTATCATTAAATGGCACTACCTTATCTTTCGGACTTGCAGGATTAATTAAATAGCTTTTCGTATTTCGGTTATTCCACCAATAATCTTCAACTATTGCGTAATTATCATTTCCCCAAAGTACTCTATACAATCGGTTGATAGTTTTTACTAAGCGTGTACCTTCCCCCTTAAATGGTGCATTTAACATGATTAGTTCATCACGATAGCTAACTTCATTTGCCGGATCGCCATTATCAAGCGCTTGGGTATAGACTAAGCTCGCTGGTTTATCGTCTCTCCAACCAATATTACGCGGCCCTTTTCTAACCGCCATAAAACCTTTAGGCAAATCCTCAATTAAAGGAACGTCAGCAATCTGACTAATTTTTTTTCCTTTATGGCTGTATACATTAACCGTCATTGGAAAGCGATAATAAGGAACAAGGTAAGAAAAAGGTTTTTTGTGTTCAGTTACCAAGACATACTTTCCGTTTGGCGAAATTGATACATCGGCATACATACCTGCAGCAAGCCATTCAGTAGCCTTACCTTTTAAATCAACACGATATATTTTTGCTTTGGCTAATTGCTCAAAATTAAACTCATCGGTTTTATTTTTAAGGAGATCTTGATAAGTTCTATTTTGCGCTTTTTTTCCATCACTTACCGAAATTGTAGGACCTGTGGGAATAGCAGCTTTAGCATCAATAAGTGCTTTACGTTTTTTAGGAAGCGCTTTCACCAGCAATGACTGACTATCGGCAAACCAATTTATTACATCACGCATATTGGCATTTAAATTTAATTTCGATAGCTGTCTTGCTGTCGCTTTTGGTATGTCAATTAACCAAAGCTCCAGGCCTGAATCGCTAGTATGAGTCATTGCCATATATTGCTGGTTTGGAGACCATTGAAAATTAGTTAAACGCGGCTTAGCTGGCAAACCACTAATAGCAAGGGTTTGTTTTGTGGCAATTTTTTGGATTTTTACATCATTGTAATAAGTAACCCGACTACCAATATTCGTTTGCGGATCAATTCTTAATCCCGCTAGTCGCATTTCCTGTTTAGATAGTGTTTCTATTGATTTATAAGTGTCTCGCGACAGCAACAGCATATTTTTCTGTGCATCATCAACCAATGTAGTTGGTGCAAGCTTCACATCAACCAGTTCTAAAATTTCTTGAGATGGCTTTTGATATAAAACCGAGTCTTGGGCGTAGACCCCGCTAGTAAAAAATAACAGACAAGCAAGCCACAGATTCTTCATTTGAATACCCTTTAGTAAGCGGATTATTATTGTTAGCTGAATTATATTTTTAGTTTTATCAATAAGCGGCAGTGATTGCTTAGACTAAAAACACGTTTAGCATTGTTTGCTTTTTCAACTAGAGTTGCAAGCTAGCAGGACAAGTCAAAAGAAAAATAATTGTGAATAGATGTTTCTAATCGTCTTACGATAAGTAAATGCTAGCATCTTCTAATGGTTGGCTGTCTTGTGATTAGCCATATGAATAAAATCACACTCAATAAAATATTGATATTTATCTAACTTTAACTTTCTCGCACAAACTCTTTCAATAAACGCCTGTTGCTTTGAAGTCACACGATAGCTGAAAAGCATAGGGTTATCTGGTTCAAGTCCAAAAATTTGACGTAAATAACCTTCACTAACGGTGCTCAATGGAAATTGCCCTAAATATTCACAAGTTTTACTATCAAAATAGCGTATATGCCGCTTTGTCACCTGCATTTGCGGAACAACTTGTTCACCTTCCCGTAGCCTTAATCCCATTTTAACCTCCCAGCCAGTTGTGCTTATGGCCGCTTCTCATCCAACATTATTCATAAATTCTCAGCGTCTTATTTGATACTCATTAACCTTTGTTAATTGAATCAAATTATGCGCTCAGTTTAACTAGGGATTATTTCAAAACCATGAAAACAGCTATAAATGCTCTCTAATCAAACGCTTGGTTGTTTAGTGATATAACGGCTTAGTCAACCGAAGATACGCTCACTTTAAGGGGAATATTGTAATCAAAAAATCATCCCATGTGGCGATAAAATAGCCAAAAAAGCTAAGCCAAAGCGCAAACTATAGGCAAGTTCACAAAATGGGTGTTTTTATCCTAAAAGGCTAAATTTTTTAGTTATAAAAGTATTAGAGTCTTATAAATTAAGAAGCAGAGGTACTGTGGTGGCGATCATTAGGATACTGCAGTTGCAGCAGCGCAACGAAGCTTTGTAGGCTTTTCTCCGCATTTTGTTTAGATTGGTAAGGCCCAAATGATGCGCCTTGCCTGACTAAAAAATACCAGCCAGAAGCGCGTTGATAAATTCGTTCTTTACGAAGGTAATGATTTGGTTGTGTATCTTCCTTGCGCACACTTGCTCCTAAATACCCATAGCCTAATTTAGCGGCATTTTACACCTCAAAAGGAGTCATTGCCGAGAGAGATTTTTCACAATTGATGTAAGAAATATCTCAAAAAGCATGTGCGATATTGCCTAATTAAACCAACGAAAGCAGCCCATTAGCGAAAACTGGCCTTTACCGAAAACTGCCCCTTACGAAAAACTGACTAAAACAGTCAGCATTAAATTCCTATGGCCGACAATAGATTTGAGAAACGTCCAATAATACTGGTTAACTGCGGATGCTTAACTTTAAACTCTTCTGTAGGCTCCTTAAGGCGCTCTACCAAATAAAGTGCCGCGTTCATATCATTGCTAGGATCTTGTACTTGGCGCTCTAGCTCTTCAATGAGTGCGCTTAATGTATCGACTTGGTGGGAGTCAAGTTGCTCGTTAGTATCACGCTCTACTTTTAAGTCGTGTAAAATTTGTTGCAGTTCTTGCTTATGCATACCTACCTCACTTCACTTAACTTAACTTAACTTTTAAAAGTACCAACAACACTATCTAAAGTTAAAACATCTTGCAAAACATATCAATGCTCAAGCCTTATCACTAAAAATTGCAGACTGATCATTCTTCAAGCTGCGCAGCAACTATTCTTAAAGATTAGATGAGCCAACTTGGCTACACAAGCGATAGAATAAGGCATACTAAGTACCGCTCTTCTTATATCGACTGATTGAGTTGCTAAATATTATTAACACACCTAGCCGTCTGGCAATAGCTATAGATAAGCTAAAGGGCGTTCGGGATCAATGCCTTGCATAAAGGGAATTTTAGGATTGGAGTGAGTCACTTGGTAAACGCAACCTAACCAATTATTAAAGGTTGAAAGCGCAGTATCGCGCCAAGTATTATCAATTTCAGCTGCCAACTCTTTTTCTGGCCATTCAGGAAGTCGCTTAGTGCTTTGTTTACAGCGTTCTACGAGTTGCCGATACTCGATTAATTTTTTTTGTGTAGTGGCGTTAAAATAGTTTTCTGGAAATTCAGGAAACTCGGTTCGTTGCCCGTTAAACCAACGCTCTATTTCACGCTTATATTCTTTTAACAAGCTAAGGTTATCGTACTCTGGATGACCTTGAAAAAAAACAAACCTCAACCCATCGTGACTAACTGCCAAATGCACTCCCGCAGCTAAGCTCTGAGCCAAAACTTTAAGCCCTTTAGCTTCCAGTTGACGCTTTGAAACTTGATTAAACCGCGAGTGAGGCACATCAAACCGGGTATTAATATGGCGAGTCAGCGGGTGATCGACTGAGGTTAACCGATGCTCAAAAACGCCCCACTTTTTAGCTGGCATTTTTTCCCGCCGGATTTGGTATAAATATTCCAACACTGCATGTGACGCTAAGCAAGCACATAAAGTAGAGGTAACATGAACTTTGGCCCAATCAATCACCTCTGTTAATTGCCCCCAAAATACTTCACTTTGTAAATCCTTTGACTGAGGATTGGCACCAGAAATAATTAACGCATCTAAACCTTGTTTTTGTATCGACTTAAAATCTTCATAATAAGCATCGATCCAAGCTTGAGCATTAGCCTCTCGCGCAATTGCCGGTAGGGTAAATAAATGTACATAAATTTGTACCACTTGGTTACAGTCACCCACAAGACGCATAAACTGGCGTTCAGTCGCGCGTAAGGAAGCATCCGGCATCATATTCAATAGCCCAACATGCAGCTCTCGTATATCTTGCTGCTGCGCTTTATTTAAATCAAGCACGTCATGCTTTTCATCTTGTAAACGTTTAAATGTGGGTAATGAAGTGAATGCGACTAAGGGCACGAGAACCATCCAGACGTCTAAATAGCCAAATTCTAGCTTGAACCTGGCTGTTTTTAAAGTAACTTGCTTGTTTTAACTATCACCATTGGTTATATGTGACCTCGTTGGTGCGTGAGTTCTTCAAAAGCAAGTTATATAACGATTCCAAATGGACGCCACAAATGAGTTAAAAAATTAAAATAAACGTGGCGTAAAGCCAGGAAGTTTATCCAGTGATTGTAAAAATAATAATGAATCAACTTCCCAAACTTCAACTGGTGAAGCAACACCTTCGGGCAAGTCGTGATCGGGATTAAAGCGAGCAATTTTATACGCTAAATAAGACTCTAAATTTTTTAAGTGCAAACATTCAACTTTATTACTTAAGTTTGCAAAATCATAGAGTGCGTTTTCTTTAACAATAAAATGTACTTTCTTAGAGCGCTTATACGGACGGCTTGGATCATTGTTTAATAACCAGCAAAATTTCGCATGATAATCACCATTACGGTACTCAATTTCTAGTTCCGCTTGTTGCGGTAGCAGCAAAGTTAAAGTTTCTGTAATGAGTTGTGGTGAGATCATTTCCTTTTCCTTTTCCTTTTCCCTTTTAAACTCAAAAATACACCGTGACATAGAGAGTAAAGCGCAAGTATTAGCTTTTCTATGCAGACTATTGAGTCATATTGAGTCGGTTTAACCAGCCAGCTTTTGCTAAATTAGTCTAGAAACAACGCAGCCTACAGATAGGTTTAGCGTAATTTTTGTAACAAGGCAATAAAATTTACGCCCCCTTCTCTATGAATTTATCTCAAAAACGATTATTATCAGTTATCAATTGTTTCGCAAGGAGTGAACATGGATATTTTCGAACTTTTAGGTGCCATGGTATTTAATCAGGCTTCGGATTTATTCATTAGTGTTGACTCTCCGCCATTAATTAAAGTTGAAGGAAAAACTAAACCTGTTGGCGATCAGCGCTTAAATAGCCAACAAAACAGTGCGCTCATCTACTCTATTTTAAACGAAGAACAAATAGCAGAATTTAAATCAAGCTGTGAACTCAACATCGCACTTAACTTAGAGCGACTTGGGCGGTTTCGAGTCAATGTTTTTCAACAAAGCGGCGAACCAGCGATGGTAATCCGTTATATAAAAAAGAAAATACCTTCCATTGATGAATTAGGTTTACCGTCAATTTTAAAAGAACTGATTTTAAAAGAGCGCGGGTTAATCTTATTAGTTGGCGCTACTGGAACGGGTAAGTCAACCACCTTGGCTTCTATGATTGACTACCGCAACACGAATAAAAGCGGCCATATTTTAACAATAGAAGATCCTATTGAGTTTATGCACCAAAATAAACGCTCGCTAGTGAATCAGCGCGAAGTAGGAGTGGATACCCGTTCATTTGAAGTCGCGCTAAAAAATGCTATGCGAGAAGCGCCCGATGTTATTTTAATTGGCGAGATCCGCGATAAAGAAGCCATGAAAAATGCGCTCGCTTATGCTGAAACAGGGCACCTTTGCTTAGCCACCATGCATGCCAGCAGTGCTAACTTAGCATTAGAAAGAGTCGTTAATTTTTTTCCCGAAGAAGCTCACAAAACGATACTTCAAGATATAGCGCTAAATCTAAATGCCATTGTTGCGCAAAGACTCTGCTTGGGACTTAAAACCAAACGGGTTGCCGCTATAGAGCTCATGTTAAATACTCCCTTTATTCAAAAGCTGATTGAGCAGGGCCGAATAGATGATATAAAAGAAGCAATGACTCGTGCAAAAGGCAGAATTAACCAAACCTTCGATGATTCACTTTATAAGCTAGTAAAGGAAGGAAAAATAGCTAAAAAAGAAGCGATTAGAAAAGCCGACTCACCGAATAACTTAGCGCTTAAATTTAAGCTTGAAGATGGTAGCTCTGACGCTAATGAAAACTCTGAAGAATTTGTGTTAAACGAAAAAGCCCCGTTTGAACATTACCACACTTTTAAAATTTCTCCTTTAACCGTACGCGCCAAACAACCCGATATAAAGCAACGAATTAACAGCGCGCTAATAGCCGCAATGAGTCAAAAAGGTTTAGAGTTAAGTAGTCAAAAGCCCGACTTAGAAATTCAGTATGTGCTTGGGTTAAAAGTAGAAGAAGGTCTTGCACTAGAAAACATCGAAGGTAAGCAAAATAATATTCAACACTTTATACCGCAAACCAAAGAGCATGCCATGCTAGTAATTAATGTCATTGACAAGCGCATTAATAAACCCATTTTTCGGATAACAGCAATTAGAAAAGTAGCGGAATTTAGTGAAACACAGCAGCAACTAGACAAAGGTATTTATGAGCTACTAAAAGGTTTTCCGGTAGGAAAAAGCCACAAACTGGCACAGTCGAAACAAACAAGTTGAATTTTTTAGACTGTAACTTTCATGCGCTATCTCACCTTATAACGTCTAATAATTAATAGACTAAAGCTAACCCGCCCGCCTCTAAATAAAACACTTCGCAAACTACGCATTGCTGTCTAAGTCGATACCTAAAACATCTTTTAGCACTTGCGCGGTATCTTTTCCTAATTGTGGTGGAGCAAAATGGCTGTTACTACAGGCATTAGAAAACTTCACCGGATTAGCGATTTGAGGTATTCCACCAAAGTCAGCAGATTGCATTTCAAAAACCATATTTCGGTGTTTTACTTGCGGCTGTTGCAGGCTTTGTTGAATGTCGTTAACCGGACTACAGGGGATCCCTTTATTGGCTAGCGTCTTATTCCAATGCGACACAGTGTTTTCTATCAACACAAGCTGGACTCTTTTAACAAGCTCATGCCTGTTTTTAACTCGGGCTTGATTGCTGCTAAAGTCAGGCGATACTGCCAATTGGGCAAAGCCAAGTGCTTCGCATAGCAACTTAAACTGGTAATCATTACCAACGGCTAACATTAAATATCCGTCTGCGCACATAAAAGACTGATAAGGCACAATATTAGGGTGCGCGTTGCCTAGCCTTTGCGGGACATTTCCAGAAACCAAATAGTTCATGCCTTGATTAGCTAACATGGCAATTTGGCAGTCAAGCAGTGCAACGTCAATATACTGGCCTTGTCCACTTTGGTTACGGTAATTTAAGGCGGCTAATATTGCATTGGCAGCATACATTCCCGTCATTAAATCAGTTACCGCTACACCAACTTTCTGCGGCTCAGCATGCGGCACTTTTTCTGCTGGCTCTCCGGTAATGCTCATTAATCCACCCGCGGCTTGTATCATGGCATCATAGCCTGCTTGATTTGCCATTGGCCCGGTTTGTCCAAAACCGGTAATCGAGCAATAAATTAACTGGGGGTTAATCGCAGACAAGCTCGCATAGTCTAAGCCATAGCGCTTTAATCCGCCGACTTTAAAATTTTCTACAAGCACATCAGCTTCTAGCGCTAACTTTTTAATCAATTCTTGGCCGCTCTGACAGCTTAAGTCAATTGCCAGCGAGTGCTTTCCACGATTTGCCGCTAGGAAATAAGCGGAGACCCTTTCACCTTTGTTTTCAATAAAAGGGGGCCCCCAACCTCGGGTGTCATCTCCACTATTTGGCTTTTCTATTTTCCACACTGTCGCCCCATAATCAGCTAATAACTGAGTAGACCAAGGTCCAGCCAGAATTCGGCTTAAATCTAATACCTTGATTCCTTTTAATAATGTATTTTTTGACATATCAGACTGCACTGTTTAAATACCCTTTACCCTTACGGCTTGAATTTTCAACTTAATAGATTTTAGCTATTAAGTCACCTTAAAATCCGCAGCACCAAAGCTTAATTTTTGCTATCCTAGCGCCCTCGTTTAAAACCTCAGCCAAGTAGAGCTAATGATTACTGTTATTTCACCTGCTAAAAGCCTTGATTTTGATAGTCCTTTGGCAACAAAACAAAAAAGCCAAGCGCAATTTTTAGCGCAGTCAAAAGAGTTAATTTCTCAACTACAAAAGCTTGCACCTCAAGAAATTGCTAGTTTAATGAAGCTTAGCGATAAGCTAGCAAGCCTTAATTTTGACCGTTTCCAAAACTTTAAGCCGACTTTTACTCCCAATAATGCGCGCCAAGCAGTACTCGCATTTAGAGGTGATGTTTACCAAGGCCTAGATGCTGACTCATTATCAAGCGACGACTTTAAATATGCGCAAAAACATTTAAGAATCTTATCGGGTCTTTATGGGGTGCTGCGGCCGCTCGATCTTATTCAACCCTACCGGTTAGAAATGGGCACTCGTTTTGAGAATAGTGCGGGGAAAAACCTATATGAATTTTGGGGTCTGCAGCTCAATCAATTTATAAACAAAGAATTAAAAAAACATGCCAATCCTACGTTAGTCAATTTAGCGTCTAACGAGTATTTTAAAGCAGTTAAAGAAAAGCAGTTAGAGTTCCAAGTTGTCACACCGGTATTTAAAGATTTTAAAAACGGCCAATTTAAGATTATCAGTTTTTTTGCGAAACGTGCGCGAGGACTCATGAGCCGATTTATAATTCAGAATAAAATAGACAACCCCAAGCAACTATGTGAGTTTGATTTAGATGGGTATTATTATGATGAAAAGTCGAGTACTCCTAATTCTCCAACGTTTCTGCGTAAACAATAGACTAGGCATTAATTAACGCTAAATCGTTCACTACGGCTACAGCATGACGTATTTCGAGTTAATCGGATATCGTTTAAGTTAGCATCGTGTCTTAGATTTAAAGTTTCCCTAAACTTTAAATCTAGCGAGTCTTTAGCGTTACTCTTCTTTCGACTCTTCCGACTTAAACTGTTTTATATAGCGCAAGGTAACAAACCCGATTAGCGAAACTAACAAAGCAATTTCAAAACGGCTAAATGCGACCGCAACACCAATTAAGCCGGTATTCCATATACTAGCAGCCGTAGATGTACCAATAATATGGTCTTTGCTTTTTAAGATAGCACCACCACCAATAAATCCAATCCCCGTAATAATCCCTTGTAAAACTTTTGATTCAGCGCCCGTACTATCTAGCACCGACATACCCACTAAAGAGTATCCACAAGCGGCAACCGCGACTAAAGGAAAAGTTCTTAAACCCACGCCGTGTTTGGTTTGGTCACGGTCAAACGCAATAGGTAACGCAAACAAATAAGCAATCCCTAAATGGATAAGGTTTGTTAGCGCATCATCAAAACTAAATTCAAGCATGGTACTTCTCCTTAGTACTTATAACTATTCAGCATTTTTTGCTTTTAGCCTTTGAGAGCTGGCTTTTAATAATATATAGACTCCAGCAACTCCGGCAATCAGTGAACCACATAGAACGCCAAGCTTGGCCTCTATTAATAAACTCGGGTGACTAGAAAATGCCAGAGAGGCAATAAATAGCGACATGGTAAAACCAATACCTGCGAGTAAACTTAAGCCAAATAATTGAGTGAAATTCATGTCTTTAGGTAAAGCGACCCACGCAAGCTTAACACCCAACCAAGCAAATCCACTAATGCCTATCGCTTTACCAAACACAAGCCCAAGGGCACAGCCCAAGAAAACACTAGAGGTCACTATATCATTAAAGTCTGAAGGCAGAACAACCCCTGCATTGAGCAGTGCAAAAATAGGCATTATGCTATAACTGACTGGCTTTTCTATGCTTTCTGTCCAACGCTGCAATGGAGTTGCAGCTTTAATTGTAAGCTCACGTGCTTTCTCATTAAGCTTATGTTGCTGCTCTTTTTCTAATATTGACTTATCTTCTTCATCAATTTTTTCAAACCGATTAAGTAACTTCTTCATGTAACGTAAATACCAACCCGTTTCTATTTTAGACTTAGTCGGAACTAGCAATGCCGCTAATACGCCAGCTGTAGTCGCGTGCACCCCAGAGTTATGAATAAACCACCATAAAAAAATACCACCAATAAAATAAATTAAAGCATGACGAAGCCCTAATAGATTAGATAAACCAAGCAAAGCAAGTACGCCACCGGCACTAGCCAGCGCCGCGCCATCTATTTGCTGAGTATAGAACACACTAATCACCAGTACTGCGCCAATATCATCAACAATAGCCAACGCAGATAGAATAACCACGGCACTCGATGGAACTTTTGATCCCAATAAAATTAAAATGCCGATAGCAAAGGCTGCATCGGTTGCCATGGGAACCCCCCAACCGCTGAAAGCACCTTCTATCCCGTTTACATTTAACCCAACATAAACCAATGCAGGTACAACCATACCACCAATCGCCATTAGCAGGACTAAACTCGACTGTTGAATATTTTTAAGCTCTCCCACCAAGAGTTCGCGCTTTATTTCCATGCCTAAAAGAAAAAAGAACAAAACCATTAATCCATCATTAACCCAATGCTTTAAGCTATAGCTCAAGCGCCACTCACCTAGCGCAATTTCTAGTGGAAGATGATTTAATGAAAAATAGAAGTCTTTATAGTCAGAGTTAGCCCAAAGTAATGCAATTACTGTCGCGGCTAATAGACTTATTCCTATGCTAGATTGGCGCTTAAAGAAGTTTTCAAACGGTGACTTAATAGCCGAAAACTCCTTCTCTAACAAAGCAAAATCTTTCTGTTTGGTAGGAATATTATTTTTCTTCATTACCTCTGCCTTAGCTTTTTAACGCATTTAAAATTAATAACTTTGATATAAAAAACCGGTGTTTCAGCTTTATCGAAAATTTAGAGCGATAAAACGCCCCTAGAAAATTGAATAGCTGGCTGCGGCACAGCAACCAGCTAAGGGTTCAACTAAGAAATTAATGACCGCAGCATCCAGGCGTTTTCTTCGTGCTGCCCAATACGTTCGGTAAGTAAATCGGCGGTTTTAACATCTTTAACTTTTTCAGCTTCTGTAACTGCCGCGCGCAGCTGTTTTGCAACTAGCTCATTGTCCATCATTAATTGTTTGATCATTTGCTGGGCATCGGGCGTTCCATTTTCTTCTTCAATCGACGCAAGTTCACTAAACTGTTTGAAGCTACCTGGCGCGGTAAACCCTATCGCACGAATTCGCTCCGCTAAAATATCGATGGCTTCCGCCATATCTTCATACTGAGTTTCAGTTAATTTATGCATACCATAGAACATTGGTCCTACAATATTCCAGTGAACATTTTGAGTTTTTAGGTAAAGTAAATAGCTGTCTGCGAGCCCTCTTGAGAGTAACATTGCAAGTTCTTGTCGGTCGTTTTGCTGTACTCCAGTGTCAGATTTCAATTGTTGTGGTTCGGTATTCGAAATAGCAGTTAATGCCATGTTGAGCTCCTCCATATCAATTTAATTAACATCTCTATACACCAATAAGCAGATATAGTGCCAAGATTACCTAGCTCTTCTAAAGACTGCAAAATCACTAGCATTAGGCCATAGCGCTTAAGCTTTAAACGTTAGTGATAAAAAATATTACAAGGTGAATTGAAAAAACTACACGCTACTATTGGCAGGTACGCTTTACTTTTAAAAAGGCGTCAATCAGTGGAAATTATAATTAATACTAATATTTCAGTTAGGGTTAAGCTAAATAAGCTATCGGTTTAAGTGATACTTAACGTTTGATTATTAAGGGTTGAGATCAACGAGGCAAGCATCACAATAACGATGAGCGAGTGAATCCAAATATTTTTAATAAAGCTTAAAGCGAAAACCAATAGAGCAAATATCCACTGATCCAAGTTAAAATAATTAATCTCTTTGCTCGAATCAATTGAGTACATAACTAGTGGGATGGTAATTAGATATAAACTGATAAACGGGAAAAATATCACGCGCTGGCTTAAAAAATAATGCCACATATTAATGCCAGCATTAGGCAAGCTTCTAGGTAATACAGTGGCACAAAACATAAATGTTAATAAAGGCAACAATGACAGCACTAAAAGTTGACTTGCTTTACTAATTTTTAATTTCGAATTAATGTCGAAAAAGCCCCACCAGCCGTTAATAATCATCAGAAAACAGGCCAATGCCCACAGCAAAGGAATAACATGAAACTCAACTTTTTTTCTTTGCTCTAATAAACGGTAAAGGCTTGTAAGTAACTCAGTTGCACAAAGCCCATAAATCAAACCGACAAAAGGAATAACATATTCAAACTGCTGCAAAACAAGCCCTCAATAGTTTAAAGCGACAACACCATAAGTTGTTTTTGTTACCTTAGTTTATCTTATTTTTTAGCTCGACTACGAGCCAACTTTTGGGTGTAAAACAACAAAAACATTATCCAAATCAAATAAAAATCACCGCCGCCACCACTACTCGACTGAGGGGGCTCTTGAGCTTCGACCACATTTATTGTCACCTGACTAGAGAGGCTTAACTCACCATCAGAAACATTAATCAAAGCAACGCTGCTGCCAATCTCAGAGGGTGTTCCAGTAATTAGTCCTGTTTCAGAAATCATTAAACCTACAGGCAAACTATCAGAACTAAAGCTAAGTTGATCGTCGTTAGGATCGTCAAAAAAGGCTTGAAGATTGATAGATATCGCTTCATTCTGCGTCAGTTGTTGTGCACTGATTGTTGAAGTTAATGTCGGCGCAAGATTTACCACATCTGTAAGTTGAGTTTTAAAAGCACCACGTCCGTAGGTAAAAGCAAACAAACTCGACTTAAGCTGGTGCCTAACATAGACCAATTTTTCAGTAGGCGCATTAGGCAGTCCGCTAGTTAGTGGCTGCCAGTTAAGTCCATCATCTTGACTTATGTAAACCCCAATATCATTCGCTACGTATAAAGTGTTAGTGTCATGTGGCGCAATAATAATATCATGAGTTGGCAAATCAGGAAGTCCGGCAGCGCCAGCTTGATCTATGGGGTTCCATGTAACCCCTGCATCATAACTTAGCCAAGCATGTATTTGTCCAAATGTGGATACGGTGGCAGCAACTTTTTGTGGATTATTTCTATCAAAGTTAATTGAAGATATATAGCCGTCAGCAATTTTAATATTTTGCATCACACTATTGGCATTGCCACTGAGCGCACTTAGGTGGCGATAAATGGTTCCGTCTGTTCCGCCAGTAATCACTAAGTTAGAGTTACCCGGTTGAACCGCTACCGCTGAAAGTCCATTGATATAATCCATGTTATATTCGTTGGTACTAACTTTACTCCAGTTTTCGCCTTGGTTGTCTCCGCGCCACAAGGCCAACCCAGCGAGCCAAATTCTTGAACTGTCATTAGGATCTAATGTAAATGGGGTAATAAAAAGCCCAGGCGCATCAAAATTACCGCTAATGGGCACGCGCACATTATCACCGTCTTGAATGTTGATGCGAACTAGATTGGCATATTGAGAAGAAACATACACGGTATTAGGATCATTCGGATCAATAGCGGAATAAGAACCGTCGCCACCATTGATTCTTTCCCATTCACCACTTTCAGAGCGCCACTGTGTGCCATTATCTTGGGAGCCGCCTATCAGCGTCTTGCCGTCACGAGAAACAGAGCCATGATAAAATTGAGTCACAGCATAGTTATTATTTAAAGAACGCCAGTCAATTTCACTCGTATTAGGGTTACAGTTGTTAGAAGCGGCGGCGGCATTCGCATTTTCGGTTATCCAAATACCACCATCATTGGTAGCAAATACTCTTTTTTCTGTCACGCCATCATAATTTGGATGAAAAGTAATTAAATGGTGGTCTCCATGAATGTAACTAGGCTCATCCTCGTCAGCCCACCAAAATGACGCAAGTTCAAAATTTTCTCCACCATCAACTGAGCGCCATAAATCTAAACCGCCAGTCCAAAGCCGGTTTTCGTCTAAAGGGTCGACGGTCAACAAATTGTAATACCACCCGCCACCGGCAATTCGTCCATCTTGATATTGACCGGTGTTACTACAATCAAAAACATAATTAGTTGCCGAAAACAAGCTCCTATTGTTGAAGTTGCTTGCATTATAATCGGTCACTTTAACCCAGTTAGTACCACCGTCACTGGATCGATACAGCCCGTTAACGCCATAAGGATAAGGTCCAAATTGATTTTGAGCTGACAGTGCATAAACTTTATTAGGATTAGACGGGGCATACGCTAGGGTTGTTCTGCCTTGATTAGGCTCTGCTAAAACGCTGCTCCAAGTTTCGCCGTTATCACTACTTTTAAAAACCTCACCGTTTTCAAAACTGCCACAAGCAGCAAGTAACTGGTTAGGTGAACTTGTGGGTTGAATTTCTACTTCTTGACACCCACCGGTACGGCTTCTTTGATCTAATACCAAGCTCCACTCTAGTCCAAGATCATCCGAGCGCCAGATGCCGCTAATCGCAGCGGCAAACAAGGTTCCATCTTGCGCTGCTCGAATTCGATTAACAAACTGAAACTCTGCATTATTTAAAGTTTGGCTTACTGGTAGCCAGGTTTCTCCGTTATCGATTGAGCGGTAAATGCCGTTTCCTTCAACTCCTCGACTGCGCACAATCGGCCGACCAACGTATACGCCCTCACCAGTTCCAGCAACAATAATATTAGGATTGTTAGGCGGTATAGCAAGTGACACCACAGCTAAGTTTTCTAAGTCATCGGAAATAGGAAACCAGCTTTCACCAGCATTAAGTGTTTTCCATACCCCGCCAGAAACACCGGCAGAATAAATAGTCTCTGGATTCTCAGGATGAAAAACTAAGCTACGGGTTCGCCCACCAACAAAGTTTGGACCTAAGCTTTCCCACGGCTCAGCAGCAAAACTACGATGTTGTGCAAGGTAAGCCCTTTTCTGCTCAATCGCTGAAGTATACAGCGCAGCGCTATTAAATACCGGCTTATTGCCAAACCGCTTAGTCGCGAAGTATTGATCAGGGCCTTCCGGAGTTTGCGCTACTTGAGACTGTTTTTTGACATTTTTAAGGTGACTAGCAAGAAGTTTTGAGTGATGTTTTTGTTGAGGCGACTCTAAATTTAGCGTGACAATAATACCGACCAAAGCAATACCACTGAAACAAGCGCCTAACTTTAGTAAAAATTTTGGCTTGAATAATTGAGAAAACGATTTGGCCAGAATGTTCATTGGATGTCTCCTTGATCCCTTTTTCACCATCATAATGAGAAAAAGGGCAAAAAGCCAATCCATTAAAAGCTGGAGTTATAATTGCATTTGAAAGTTATTACGCTCTAGCTCAGACTCTATTTTAAGCACTTGCATAAAAACGCTTAAATCTCGCTTTGCGTCTACTTCAGAAGCGAAAGGGCCGTGCAGCTTGCCTCCCCTCACTTTATAAAATATACCAAAATCGTTAATCACAAAGCGTTGCGTCTGCATAAATGTTTGACTGGAAAGATCTTGGCGGCGGTTACGAATATTTTTCACGTGAATTCCTTTTTACGAACAATCAACTAGCGATGAGATAGAGCTTCGGCGCTACTCTATCCCTACTAAGTAACTCCTTAGAAACTATTTTAATCAATCCCAACCCAGGTTTACAGTGAGAAAAGCGCTTCCTTTTGTAAGCAATATCTCAAAAGTAGGTAAGCAAAACTGCCAAGCCATAAATTTACTCGCTTACCGAGATCTAACTTGTCCAGAGTGTCCGAAATAGTAGAGTCGGACACTGTCCAACTTATATAAACAGCCTAAAAACCACTTACATAAAAACAAAATCTCTTTAATAACAGTGCCTTAGCGCTCAACCATAAACTGGCACGCTCTCTGCAGTACTACTTGCAACGTTTATTGGAGCCACACAAAAATGATAAAAGATACTTCATCACAAGATGTCATCATCACTCCGGCAAGGTCATGGAAAGGCAACGCGATGAAAGCGCTAATGGCCATTATCTGCCTAATACTGGTTGTTATTGCATACCCTAGCATTGCTAATTGGTCCTCTTCTGATTTGAGCATAAGTGCTGAGCGAGTCCGTTTAGCAAAGGTTAAACGTGGTGACTTTACGCGCGACTACGCACTCCAAGGAAATATTGTGGCAGCACACAGTCCAAAACTATACTCCCCAGCACAAGGCCATGTAACTTTACTGGTCAACCCAGGACAAACCGTGGTACGAGGCGAATTAATCGCACAAATTAATAGCCCAGAACTCAACAACCGCTTGCTGCAAGAAAAGTCCAAGCTAGAGAGTTTACAAATTGAATTAGAGCGCACCCGAATAGAAGCCAAACAAGCCCAAATTAGAACTTCACAACAAATTAAACTTGAAAAAGTTGTCTTAGAAGCAGCGAAGCGAGAAATGCGAAGAGCAAAGCAGTCGATAACGATTGATGCGATAAGCCAGATTGACTTTGAGAAGGCAGTAGACGACTTAAAGCGCGCGGAGCTAAAGTACGAATTTGCCGTAGAACAAGCGGGGTTAGAACAAGAAAAGTTAGCTTTCGAAATTAAGACACGCCAATTTGAATATAACCAATATCAGTTGCTAGTAGACAATACCAGCCGCCTTGTTGAGTCGCTAAATATTACTGCGCCAGTTAAAGGCATTGTAGGCTCATGGGCTGTTGAACAAAAGTCTGCAGTACAAATAAATCAAGCATTACTAACCATCGTCGACCTTTCAACATTTGAAGTCGAGCTGGATATCCCGGAGTCTTTTGCCGATGAAATAGGAATTGGCATGGATGCTTACGTCACCTACAACAATCAACAGTACCCGGCGCGCATTGCGAGTATCTCACCTGAAGTTAACGACAATATCGTCAAAGGACGTTTGGCATTTAGCGAGCAAACTCCCCCGGGAATTAAACAAAACCAGCGCGTCTCTAGCCGAGTTATTTTACAACAAAAAAAGGATGTTTTATTTTTGCCGCGCGGTTCATTTATTCAACACCATGGCGGCAAGTCTATTTTCTTAGTAAAAGATGGTGTCGCAGAGCTTAAAGAAATTACTTTAGGTGCTCACAGTATCGACAAAGTAGAAGTGATTGCTGGTTTAACCGAAAACCAGCAGGTCATTATTTCTAATACTGACTTTGTGCAAAAAGCACAAAGACTCACACTAAATTAAAGATCAAACCAAACAGACAAATTTAATAAACCCAGTCAACGTAAACTAGGATGAATTCAATGTTAAAGATGCAAAATATAAAAAAAATATTCCGTACCGATTTAGTTGAAACACACGCGCTTCGCGACTTTAGTTTAGAGGTTAACGAAGGTGAGTTTGTTGCAGTTACTGGCCCCTCGGGTTCAGGCAAAACAACTTTTTTAAATATTACCGGCATGCTAGATACATTTAATTCGGGTAGCTATTTATTAGATGACAAAAATGTAAGTCAACTTAGTGACAAACAGCGTTCCAAACTAAGAAATGAAAAAATTGGTTTTATTTTTCAGAGTTTTAATTTAATTCCAGACTTAAACCTATTTGATAACGTTGACGTTCCGCTCAGATATCGAGGGTTTAGTGCCAAGCAACGACGTCAACGCATTGAAACCGCTTTAGAAAGAGTTGGCCTTTCATCTCGCTTAAAGCATCTTCCTTCGCAGTTGTCAGGCGGTCAGCAGCAAAGGGTTGCCATTGCGCGCGCACTCGCCGGAGAGCCACGCTTTTTACTTGCTGATGAGCCCACTGGAAACCTAGATTCTCTTATGGCACGCCAGGTAATGCAGCTACTCGAAGAAATCAATCAACAAGGAACCACAATTATTATGGTTACTCATGACGCAGAGTTAGCGCGTCGTGCACAAAGAAATATCCATATTGTCGACGGTCAAATTAGCGACTTTAAAGATCTTTCACCGGTATTAGAAACTGCACAAGTATAGGAGCCAGTCGTAATGTTTAACTACTATTTAAAATTGTCGTGGCTCAGTATGAAACGAACGCCAATGCTGACCCTATTAATGATTTTTGCAATAGGGCTTGGCATAGGCGGTAGCATGACAGTATTAACTGTTGATTATTTAATGTCGCAAGATCCAATCCCAGAAAAAAGTCAGCAGTTATTTCATGTTCAGCTTGATAGCTACAACTTAGGAAACACCGCTAACTCTCCCGATGGACTTCCTTCGCAACTCACTTATCAAGACGCTGTTAATTTACTTTCGTCGAGCATTCCCACCAAACATACTCCACTGTTACGCACAGGGTTTGCAGTTATCGATGAGCGCGAAGGAAAAGCGCCATTTTTAGAATCAGCACGCGCCGCCAACAGTGACTTTTTTGCGATGATGAACGCCCCTTTTCTGTTTGGTTCGGCGTGGGCAAGTGAAGTTGATCAAAACCCGCGCAAGCTAGTTGTAATTGGAGAAAGACTAAATGACACATTATTTAATGGTAAAAATAGTGTTGGACAAAAAATCAACTTAAACAAGCAATACTATACGATAGTTGGCGTTCTCAAACATTGGGAGTTAACGCCTAGATTTTATGATGTTAACAACCATCCATTTGCTGAAACGGAACAAATTTATCTGCCTTTTTCTCTCCTTCCAGTAATTGAAGCAAAAAGTTGGGGCAATAATAATGCTTGGAAAGTTGAAGACGTTTCAACCTATGCTAAAAAATTACGCTCTGAAACCTTTTGGATTCAATTTTGGGTACAGCTTGATACCCAACGGCAACAACAAGAATATAGAGACTATTTAGCTTCTTACATTGAGCAACAGCGCGCATTAGGTCGATTTGAAAAGCCCGACGCACGCTCTGATATAAAGGATGTTAATCAGTGGATGACGCGCAATTTAGTGGTGAGTGATGACAACCGCGTGTTAGTGGGGCTTTCGTTTATGTTTTTGGCTGTATGTATGATTAACACACTGGGCTTGCTGTTAGCTAAATTTCTTAAACGCTCTGCAGAAATTGGCGTGAGGCGAGCGCTTGGCGCAAGTAGAGTACAAATTTTTATTCAACATTTAGTCGACGTAGGTTTAATTGGTGCTGCCGGAGGAATACTTGGATTACTGATAGGCCAGGCAGGGTTGTATGGCGTTAAGTCGCTTTACTCAAATTATGAGCGACTCGTGAGCATGGATATTACCCTCATTTTAATGGCAATAAGCATTGCCTTAGGCGCTAGTTTAATTGCCGGTCTTTATCCTGCTTGGCTAATTTGTAGAACCAATCCATCCGTTTATTTAAAAACTCAGTAAGGAAGCAGCATGTTAGAAATAAAGCCCATATTAAGTACTTTGTTAAGACAAAAAAGCCATACTTTACTAGTCATCTTTCAAGTTGCGATCACTCTAGCAGTTGTGGTTAACGCAATCTTTATTATTAAGCAAAGAACTGAAGCAATGAATTCAAAAAGTGGCATTCCCGAGCAAGAGCTTATTACTTTTGCGCTCAACACATTTGATGAAAATGCTGATTTTGAATTTAATTATCGAGCAGACGAAAATGTGCTTAAAGCGCTTCCCGGCGTTGTCGATGCCTCAGTCATGAATGCAGTCCCTTTAGGCCGTGGAGGAGACTCGTCGAGCGTCGCCCAAAGCAATGAAGAATTCGCTAATCAAAATAGTCTGGGAGTCGCTTTTTACCGCGGCGGAATCAATATGCTGAATACTTTAGGGGTAAAGTTAATTGCTGGACGAAACTTCAATCTCGATGAAGTAAGCCTGCAAACTGGGAACAATATCCCAAACGTGGCAATCATCACCCAAAGTTTGGCACAGCGTCTGTTTCCAGATAAGAGCGCATTGGGGCAAACGATTCATTTTTGGGATTCAGATATTTTGGTGGTCGGCATTGTAGACTATTTAGTTAGTCCTTGGGTCAATCATCCACACCATGAAAAAGCGGTACTTATACCATCCGTTCCGCCACGTGAATTTATTCGAATGATGGTTAGGGTTGAAAAAGGTGAAGTCGATAGAATCATGGGGCAAATTGAAGAGACCTTAATTAAACGCGATCCTAACCGGGTTATTTTACAGATTAGACCCATGACAGAAAATCGAGAGTTAAGTTACCAAAACGATGCAGCTATGACCAAAATCTTAATGGTGGTCAGCTTGCTGCTTATATTAATTACCGCTTTAGGAATTATTGGACAAGCCAGTTTTAGTATTAACCAAAGAATTAAACAAATAGGAACACGCAGAGCACTAGGCGCGTCAAAAGTAGATATTCTTCGCTATTTTATTACCGAAAATATTCTAACCACTCTATGTGGACTTAGCTTAGGTATAATACTCGCCATTGGGCTTAACGTTTACTTAGTAAATACTTTTCAGTTATCCCCAATTGAGTGGTTTTATATACCAATAGGCATGCTGATTATGCTTATAACAGGCGTTATTTCAGTTTGGCTGCCTGCTCATAAAGCCACCCTAATTCCGCCATCGGTTGCAACCCAAAATATTTAGCTAACGAGCGCGGTAGCACCCAACTTAAACCTATTGGTTGTAGTGCTACCCGCTATATTTAGGGTAATATGCAGTAACATTAAATTGATACAATAGTATTTAAATCGCTTTAATTAGCTCTGCTGTTGGATTTAAAGAATAATCAAAAAAAGGCTACCTTCTGTATGAGTCAAATTTTACTCATTGACGACAATAATGGCATTGCTGATGCCTTAGAAATACTTTTTTCATTATATGACATACGTTGCGTGCATGCCGATACGCCCGAGCGTGGTATGCAAATGCTCAACACCCACGTGATAGATCTAGTTATTCAAGATATGAATTTTAGCGAAGACACTACATCAGGCAATGAAGGAAAAACGCTATTTAAAACCATCCAGAAGCACTACCCTGATCTACCTGTCATTTTACTCACCGCGTGGGGCAACTTAGAAATGGCCGTAGAATTAGTTAAACAGGGCGCGGCAGACTATATTACTAAACCTTGGGATGATAATAAGTTAATTACGACCGTTAAAAACTTAACTGAGCTTGGACAACTCCGCCAACAAACCAATAACCTTTTAGCTGAAAAGCAATCTCAGTCTAGCAGTTTAGCTAACCAGTTTGATCTTTGCGGTACGATTTTTAGTAGTGACAGTATGCGGCAAACACTGTCTATGGCAACTCAAATAGCCCAGTCTGAAATACCGGTATTAATCACTGGCCCTAACGGCAGTGGTAAAGAAAAGATTGCAGAAGTTATTCAGGCAAACTCTCCGGTGAAAGCTAAACCTTTTATCAAAGTCAATGTTGGCGGGCTACCTTTAGATCTCTTAGAAGCAGAGTTATTTGGCGCCGAAGCTGGTGCATTCACCGGAGCCAATAAACAGCGAGTTGGTCGCTTCGAAGCAGCCGACGGTGGTACTCTATTTTTAGATGAAATTGGGAATTTACCTTTGACAGGTCAAGTCAAACTATTACGGGTTTTACAAACCGGCGAATTTGAAAGGCTTGGTAGCTCCGTAACAAGAAAGGTGAATGTGAGAATTATTAGCGCGACCAATGCCGACCTTTTAGCCGACATTAAACAAGGCAAATTTAGAGAAGATCTTTACTACCGCCTCAATGTAATAGAAGTTAAAGTCGCTCCGCTATGCCAGCGAGTTGATGACATTTTGCCTCTGGCCTTGAGCTTTTTACAAGAGAACCTTTCACTTTCAGAGCAAGCAGAGCAGCTATTACTCAGTTATCAGTGGCCAGGAAATGTACGAGAGTTGCAAAATGTCATAAAAAGAGCCAATATTCTCGCGAAAAATAATAACGTCACGGCAGAAGATCTTGGCATTCATTGCGATACTCTGCTGCCAGTTGAAACTGAAAAAGTTAGTCCTAAACCTCTAACCGAACCAACCGCTCAGCAAATTAAAGATGCGTTACAGCTCTATCACTATAATATTTCACAATCTGCTAAGTCGCTAGGGTTGAGTCGGCAAAGCCTATATCGGCGTATGCAAAAATATGATATTCCTGCCAGTGCCAGTTAATGTGCAACACAATGATTAATTTAAATTCGCGACAAAGGAAGCAGCTTGAAAATTAGAATTAGCATTGAAGCCCAAATAGTCGCCATCTGCTTAGCCGCAATACTGCTGTGCGGTATATTGATTGCAGGACTTGGACTTTTATTGGGTAATATTCTCGGAGCCAGTTTAATCGGTGTGAGCATTGTTTCACTACTAATGATTGTCTTTATCCGTGGATATACTAAGTCCATAAATAAAACTCTTAGCGCAATTCATTCTGGATTCTTTAACTTCTTAGATAATGAATTTAGTGTTTCATTAGCGCAAACCCGTAATGATGAGCTGGGAGATTTAATTGATATTTATAACCGAGTAAGCACGACTCTAAGACAAGAGCGAATGCATGTTTACCAACGGGAGCTTTTACTCGACACCGTAATTCAAAGCACTCCACTAGCGCTCTTCTTAGTTGATTCCAGCGACAAGCTTATATACAGCAACAGTGCTGGTCGCCACTTATTTAACCATGGAAAAGCGATTAATGGACTAAATTTTAGCCAGTTAGTTGCCAAACAACCCTCTCCTTTTGGACACGCGATTCATTCGCAACTTGATGGCTTGTTTACGATTGAAAAAGGAGACGCTAGCGAAACTTACCACATCACTCAAAATCGTTTCTTACTTAACAGTAAAGAAAATAAACTCTACTTAATTAAACAACTAACTAAAGAAATCAATCGTCAAGAAGTCAACACTTGGAAAAAAGTTATTCGCTTAATTAGTCACGAACTTAATAACTCATTAGCGCCTATTTCATCACTGGCTCATTCTGGCCAACTACTAAGCCAACGAGAAAACCAACCTAAAATAGAAAAGGTTTTTAATACCATCGAGGAGCGAGCTAGGTATCTTAAAGATTTTATTGAAGGCTATGCAACTTTTGCCCGTTTACCCACACCGAGAACCGAATTAATCGCACTCGATAGTTTTTTGCACAACCTTACTCAGATCAAGTTAGCCGAAGTCATTAACGACTCATCGGAGAAACACTTTTACGCGGATCCCGCTCAGTTACAGCAAGTGATCATCAACTTGCTTAAAAATGCTCACGAATCTGGCTCACCAGTTGAAGCAATTCAATTAGTTGCTAAAGTTAGCTGCCAAGTTGCCGAGTTTCAAATATTAGATGCTGGAAAAGGAATGACAGAGAAAGGACTACTTAACGCTTTAATGCCTTTTTACTCAACTAAAGCTGGCGGTACCGGGTTAGGCTTACCACTGTGTAGAGAAATTGTTGAAGCTCACGGTGGCAAACTTATTATTAACAACCGTATACCGCAAGGCCTCCAAGTAATCTTGTTACTACCTAACACCCCCAGTAAAACCACAAGCCACAATTAATCAATAAGCTAAGTTGTGGCGAGCGAATTATCTGCAATTAAAGCAGATTTAATTTTTTGGCTTAGCGCTTAGTTCTGCTTCAATTTTGTCGACAAATACACCTAAAGGTTGCGCTCCTTGCAGTAATTTACCGTTAATAAAAAACACTGGCGTTGAGGTGACTCCCACTTGAGCTCCTTGGCGCATGTCTTGGGCAACTTTTTTAGCGGGCCTTATGCTTGCTAAACAGGTGTTAAATTCTTGATAATTTAATCCTATTGATTTCGCGCTATCTTTAATAACACCTAAAGACAAATTGCGCCTTTGGCTAAACATCTGATCATGTAGCTGCCAAAAATACTGATTACTTTGTTCTGCAGCACAAACTCCTGCTTCAGCAGCTATTTGTGCATTCTTGTGAAAGTCGAGTGGATAATGCTTATAAACCACTTTAATTGAGTCGGGATATTTCTTTAGCAACTGGCGTAATGTTGCATCGGCTTTTTCACAATAAGGACACTCAAAATCTGAAAACTCAATAATGGTTACCGGTGCATTTTTAGGGCCTCTAAAGGGTGAGCCGCTAATGTCGATTTGTGCGCGATGTTCAGTTGGTGGAGTTAAGTTAATTTTAACTTGGTGTTTTTCTGCTTGTTGCCAAAACCACTTATCAAGCGCATTCGCAATACGAGTATTTTCAATATACTCTTTTATTTGATTGATTACCGTCGGATTGATTTTTTCTTTCGCTATACCGCGCTCTTTAATAAAGGCTTGGACTTCTTGTGTAGTCACCTCTTGGTTAGTGACTATATATTTAAAAATATAATCCGAATCACTTAAGCCAGAGCTGCGCGGGTCTTTGCGTATCAGTTTAGGCACTAAAATCGACTTTAGTTGACTAAAATATAGGTCGTAAACTGCTTTCTTGGCTTTATAGAGATCTTGCTGAATACTTTTCTCCGCCTGAGCATAGGTGATTTTTTCACCGTCAATTTCGGCAAGCACTTGTTCAGCAACCGCAATTTGACTATTTAATGCAATCCAGCCGCTAATACAATTAACAAGAACAATCTGACACCAACTGCGCCGCAACATTTTTAAGTTCACACACCACTCCCAAAGCATAAAGTCAAACTAGCCATTAAAAGTGCACTGCTAAAAGCTATTTCGCTGGATAGACTGCACATGCTAGATAAAGTCAGGCCATACTAATAGTTAAGACAGGGTGATTCAACCGATAGTTACTTTCAGCAAAAACATTTTCTTTGCCTAAATCGCTAATAAATTTAGCTAAGCGTCTTTAAGTGCCGCTTGATACTCTCTTTCTGACATGTCGAGCTTTATTGCACGCACAAAGTCACTACCTTGGTCAGCGTCGGCTCTTGCAACACTTAAACTGATTTGATTACTTTGGCTGCCGGGTAGCTTGGCGCTAAGTTTTAAATCGTCCACGCTAATGATAATTTTGTGACCAAAAATGCTTTTTTTAAATTGCACTTCTTCTATGTGCTTTAAAGGAAGCTCAACTTCTTTGACATCCGACTTAATCATGCCTAATAGCGAGTCTTGAGATTGGTATTGCAACAGTATCGAAGTGTCTTTTAATGCAAGCAGTCCACTCGACTCCATTAACCCTTCATAACTACTTTGTAATTTAACTGCGATGCTAATTGATTTCATTGTTTCACCTCGATAAAAACCCAAAAAATAATACTTAGTATTCACTTAATCGAACTAAATGAAGATAAATTCCGTTTTAGCCTACCTCTTTTACTGAGTCTCAGAGTTTTAATATTTATTACAAATTATTTGACATAAACTACTCATGTAGCGGTGACAAAGTTAACTCACTTTGTTTAAGTGTTGCTGAGCCAGTTGCTTAGCTAGCCTAGCCAGTTCAATAACAGCACTTTCAACTTGATTGGTCCAAGGTAAGCCAAAGCTAACTCTAGCGCAGCGCTTATATTTACCCGAAGCAGAGAATAATACGCCAGGAGTAATACTAATACCGGCTTTAACGCTCAGTCTAAACCACTCAATGGCATCACAACCAACCGGTAGCTCTAACCATAAAACACCACCGCCTTGAGGGTTTGAAACTCGCGTATTGCTGGGAAAATGCTCTGCAATTAAGGCTAACATGCGATCTTTGTTTTGCCTTAGCACTTGCCTTAAGCGCCTAATGTTGCGTCCAAAGTCGCCACTTCGAATGTATTCGGTTAACACCATTTGATTTAATAACGACGAAGAACAAGAAAAAGCGCGTTTTAAGCCTTTCGCTTTTTGTTCGTACTGGTGAGTTAAAATCCAACCTATGCGATAGCTTGGCGCTGCAGTTTTAGAAAAGGAGCTACAAGTAATCACGAGCCCCTTGGTTGAATAGGCACGCATAGGCAGTATTTCTTCATCACAAAAGCTTAACTCACCGTATGCATCGTCTTCTATTAAAGGAATATTGTAAGACTCGATTAACTTTACCAAATGCTGGCGTTTGTTATCCGGCATGCAGGAGCCAACGGGGTTATTAATTAATGAAGAAAAAACACAGGCTTTTACCTGATGGGTTTCAAGAGTTTGCTTTAAATCATCCAAACAAATTCCATCTTCAGCACAAGTTGGAATTTCTAAAGCTAACATGCCTAGGTTTTCTATTAACTCTAAAATCCCAAAGTAAGTTGGTGACTCCACTGCAATAATATCGCCAGGTTTGGCTACGCATTGAACAGCGATAGCTAAGGCTTCTTGAGCGCCGTTAGTAATGACAATATCTTGTTGGTCGACCATAACGCCTTTTTCTATATAACGCTGCGCAATTTCTCTTTTAAGCGGTACATATCCATCCATAGGACCATAAGCCATAGCATTAGGCCCAGAAGAATTAAGCACTTTGCGCATAATACGCGCCAAGGTTTTATCTGGAGGTGAAGCCATCACAGGGTGCGCTACGCCTAAGGGAATAACATTAGGGCTGTGAACAGCATCGTAAACTTCTTCAATGAGGGTTTGGCAACGAACAGATATCGGTTTTCGAATAAAGTTAGGCCTTTTAGGTGATCCCATAGGAACATTCGCTGACTTTAAAAAGTATCCTGACTTAGGTCGAGCCTCTACTTTACCTAATCGCTCTAGCTCAATATAAGCTTGCTTAACTGTAGGAATACTCACTCCAAGCTGACTACTAAGCTTACGCAAAGAAGGTAATTTATCTCCCGGCCTTAAATTGCCGGATGTTTGCATTGCCTGAATTAAATCGATGACTTGTTGATATAAAAAGTGCTGACTGTCTTTTTTTAAAGTTGTTGCCACTTTATTCTCCAGCGCAGGTATTGAGTTATTTACAATCTAGCTTATTGTTTTTAAAGCGAATTTTTTTAATGCATTAATTTGACCTAAAATGCACAAGGCGCGGCACAACTTTAACACAACATCTGTACAGGTCATATTTTAATTTTTCTGTATATGTTAGGTATACAATTTAAGCGTATAGTTAAGCCTTATTAAAACCAATAGCAGTGCTAATGTGCACTTACTGGTTTACTCGAGTTAAATTAATAACAAAGGCGCAAGCGATGAATCCTTCATCATATTTAAACTCTTTTCTTTATCTGCTCACAGTTCTCATTTGGGGATCGACTTGGCTTGCCATAGAGTTTCAACTGGGTGAAGTTGCGGTTGAAGTTTCGCTCATTTATCGATTTGGTCTCGCCGGAATTTTAATTATTGCATTTAGCCGGCTGGCAGGTCTTACCTTAAACTTTAGTTTAAAACAACACGGTTATATTGCGCTGCTCGGCTTGTTTAATTTTTGTTTAAATTATGTCGCATTATACGAAGCGCAAAAAACCATTTCCTCGGCCATTACTTCTATTGGCTTTTCTTTATTGCTACTCATTAACATTATTAATACACGCTTATTTTTCGGCAAGCCAATAAGCATTAAAACCTACTTAGGCGCTGTGGTTGGGGTGGTTGGAATTTGTGTTTTATTTTGGCCTCAAGTGGCTAACTACCAATCAAGTCCAGGGAGCGCAATAGGTATTGTGCTCATTTTGGTAGGCACTCTGTTTGCTTCCTTCGGCAATATGATTAGTGTGAGAAATTCAAAAGATAACTATCCGGTACTGCAAACCAGTGGTCTTGCCATGTTATATGGTACTGCTTTTTTATTAGTTTTTGCGTTTTTTAATCAATCAGAGTTTACCCTCAGCAGTGAACCAAGTTATTGGTGGTCATTAGCTTACCTTTCAATTTTTGGAACTGTAATTGCTTTTTATTGCTACTTTATTCTGCTAAAAAATATTGGTCCAGAAAAAACCAGTTATAGCATTGTATTATTTCCGGTTGTCGCAGTGATTCTCAGCACAATTTATGAGGACTTCCCATGGACAGGTTTTACTATTGGTGGTTTTTTACTCGTCGCGAGCGGTAATTTAATTATGCTAACTCCTACCCAAAAAATAATTAATTGGCTCAACTCACTGCGCGCCAAGCAACCAGACGTTGTGATAAAGACAAAAGTAGAAAAAGTTATTCAAGACAATATTGCTGCTACCAGCAAAGAGTGTGTGGACTAATAAGACTTCCTACAGTCCGTAGTTAGTTTGTTAAATTCAGCTTTAGCCATATCATAATACAAGTCTTTAAATAGCTAGCTGGCTTGATATTATGGCCCTTTGCCCACTCATTTGAGTGGGCTTTTTTATTTGAATAGGCTTCAAGCGATTGCGAAAACTAAAGTAAACAAAGTTTAATCACCTATCGCTACTCTAAGTTAAATAACTTGCCTCTTACCATTTCTCTATATTCGGAAGCGGTTAATTGATTTTTTTTCTTAAACTGGCGCGAGAAATAAGCAACATCTTTAAAACCTACTTGATCAGCAATATCTTGGTGGCTTAAGTTGGTTTTTTTTAACAACTCTCTCGCGGCTTGTATTTTTAAGTCTATTGCATAGCCCAAAGCAGACTTCCCTACCGCGGCTTTAAAACGCCGCGAAAAATTACGCTCACTCATATTGGCCAGCTCGGCCAAAGACTTGAGGGTAAATTTTTGCGCATAATGAGTTTGCATCCATTGTTGTACTTCAATAATTCCTTCATCTGGGTGGCGCGCAGCACCGCTACTAAACCAAGGCTTATCATAAGTACGATTAATTTCGTGAGAGAAATGTTGCTCGATTACTTGACCAACCGACTTATCAAAATAAGTTTCAATAAAGTACAAAGTTAAATCAACTAAGGCATTTATACTGCCACAACAAAATAGGTTTCCTGCCTGGGTAATAAAATGATGACGCTGTAAATGAACTTTAGGATATTTACGTTCAAATTCGTCAAAGTAATACCAATGCGTAGTGGCTGCTTTAGCATCCAAAACTCCGGCTTTGGCTAACAAGCACACCGCGGTTCCCGTAGCAACAATTTGTACTCCGTTGCGGTGCTGCTCAACAATCCATTCGATAAGCTTTGGAGAGCGATCAACCACCACATCGGGGTTGCCCCATATTGGCGGTAAAAATATCGTTTTGGCTTGTGGTGCATTGTCTAAACCAAACTGAGGTACCACTAGAAAGCCTTTAGCAAAGTTTATGGGTTCATTTTGCTTGCTGTTAGCCCCTACAACATGGCACTTCCAATGACGATTTTTAGAGCGATTAATTCTCGCAACCGAGGTTGCAGCTGCAATCATTTCCATTGGTAGACTTAAGCTTGTAGAAAGCGCATGAGGATAACAAACAAAAACTGAAGGGTTCATAAGCGACCAATGAGGTTCAAATAAGGCTGCAAATGGTGAATAAATGCTCAGCTACAACAATGGCTGAAATATGCAAGCGATTGGCGTGATTGTCCTACAACATTTATACTCAAGTCAAATAAACTACCCACATTAAATTTTATTTGTTCTATTTAGGTTATTAGTAATGCAAAAATTGCCAGTTATCGTAGGTTTTGGTGGTATAAACGCCGCAGGAAGAAGTTCATTTTTTCATAGTTATAGACGTATGGTTCACGAGGTTTTGTCGGAAGAACAACTGACTCCTATGTACCAAGGTTTAGCTAAGCTTATGGGGCTAGAAAATAGCGATGACAAAGAGCATATGTTGGAACATACGCTTATTCGCAAAATAGAACCACAAACTTTTGATTTAAACAAAGTTAGCACTCACCGTAAAACGACTATGAGTAGCAATGGGGGAGAAATTAAATTTCAAACCAGCAAGCGCCAACTTCCTAGTCAAATTCCAGAAAACTGGCAAGTTGAGGAGCTTGGCGGCGGCAAAGTGAGTGTTAAAGTAACCGGTGATATGCAAGTCATGACCACAGATAGCTATACACCAGCGGTTACTAGTGCAGCCCAACTTCCTACCGGATTTGACCCAGCCAAGCTTTATTCATCGCGCAATCAACCTAAAGGACTCCAACTGGCAGTGTTTGGTGCGTCTGATGCACTCCATTCAGTGGGTATTGATTGGGATACTATTTTAGAGCAAATCAATCCAGACGAAGTCGCGGTATATGCTGCTTCAGCTATAGGCCAGCTTGATGAGTTTGGTGGCAAAGGGCTAAGTCAGGCTATGCTAAAAGGCGGACGAGTAACTTCCAAACAAATGCCGCTCATGCTCTCTCAAATGCCAGCTGATTTTGTTAACAGTTATATGATTAACAGCGTTGGAACTACTGGAGCTAACTTAGGTGCTTGCGCAACCTTTCTTTATAATTTGCGCCAAGCAGTGGGCGATATTCAAGCAGGAAGAGCGCGAGTTGCCATAGTAGGCGGTGCCGAAGCGCCAATTGAGCCCGAAGTTATTGAAGGATTTAAAGCAATGGGGGCGCTCGCAGAAGACTCACAATTAGCTGCTTTAGATAACAGTGAGACTGTGGATAACCGCCGTGCTTGCCGCCCATTTGCAGAAAATGCTGGGTTTACCATTGCTGAAGCATCTCAGTTTTTTGTATTAATGGATGATGAGCTTGCTGTTACTTTAGGCGCCACTATCTATGGCAGTGTTCCCGACGTATTTGTCAATGCAGACGCTAATAAAAAGTCTATTTCATCGCCTGGTGTTGGTAACTACATTACTGTTGCTAAAGCCATGGCATTGGCGAAAAACATCTTAGGGGAAGAAGGCGTTAAACAGACTTTTGCTCAGGCACATGGCACCGGTACTCCACAAAATCGAGTAACTGAATCTCACATTTTGAACGAAGTCGCGAAAACTTTTGATATTACCCACTGGCCTGTTGCCGCGATTAAAGCCTATGTCGGTCACTCATTGGGGCCAGCAGGCGGGGATCAACTTGTTGCAACTTTAGGCGTTTGGGAATACGGCTACATTCCAGGAATTAAAACCGTAACTAAAACGGCAGATGACATTTACAGTTCAAATTTAGAAATTTGCTTAGAGCATAAATTTGTTGGCGAACAAGGCTGCGAAATGAAAGCAGCGATACTAAACTCTAAAGGCTTTGGCGGGAACAATGCGACTGGTTTAGTACTGTCACCTCACGTCACCTTAGAAATGCTAGAAAACAAGCACGGTAAAGCTGCCATGCAGAGTTACTTAGAGAAAAATACTGCCGTTAAAGCAAAAGCGAATAGTTATGACCAAGCCGTCACTGCGGGCGACTTCCAAATTGTTTACCATTTTGGTACTGAAGTCATGCAAGGCGAAGATATCAGTATCACCAAAGAAGGAATAAAGCTAAGCCAGTTTAAAAATCAGCTAAAATTTAGCACTCAAAATCCTTACTCTGACTTCTGCAAATAACGCTATAACCAAACCAGCTAGCCTTGTATAAGGCTAGTATATTTAAAAGCGGTAGCTGGTATGCCGCGTCTTCATCTAAATCAAGTGGCCGCAGTTATTCGCTTACATACTAGCGGCTTTATTGAATTTTTAGGCCTCACAATCTATTAAGCGCGAAAAAATCCTTTTTCTGCTATAATAATCAAGATTTTAGGACTCATTGAGTTGGTTTTTTACATGAATAGATCGATCTTTACCTTTTGGTGTTTTATTTTTATCACTTTTGCACTAGTGGGCAATAAAACTTTAGCCGCTGAGAAGCTCCAAGACCTCCCCTTAGCCAGCTTAGCCATACACGAAAAACACCAAGTTCCAATTTTTTATGCGGCAGTGTATGCAAACCAAGTAACTGATAACGCGACCATTTTTGATGAATATACGCCTATTAGAATGGAGTCACGCTTATTGGTTGAAAGTTATTCGTCTCGCCAAATGCACCAAATGTGGGTTGGGGCTATTTTAATCAATACGCCTAGAACTGAATTAAAAGAGTTGGCCGATCCTTTCCTTATTTTTAGCCAACTAATAAAAGTTGATCTGGTAAAAGGCGACCACTTAGTCTTTGACTATAATGCAGACCAAGGCACCAAAATTATTCTAAACGGTACTTTGCTAGGACAAGTCAGCGATACTCGCTTTCAAAAGGCGTTAACAGCTGCTTGGTTTGGAAACCGCCCACCGTCAAAACCCTTTGGCCAAAGCATCCGCAAAGCACCCAATAGCAAAGCGATTGCTGCGTTTGAAGCAATCCAACCTAGTAGCCAGCGAATTGCTCAAGTGGCTAGTCGATTTGCTAAGTCCAACTCGTCACAAGCAGTCGCAGAAGAAACCGCAGCAGAGCCAGCAGAGATAACTAAGGTAGCCAAAGTAGAACCACAGCAAAATACCCAGCCTGCGCCTAAAAAACAGCCAAACCCAAAAACGCTTGAAGTAAAAAAGCCTGTGCAAGTTCAGCCTAAAAAGAGTGACACCAAACCAACTAAGAAAGTGGCCGAAAAACCAAAAGCGGTTTCAAAAACGACTCAACAAGCGCCACCTAAACAAGTTCCAACGAAACAGGTTCAACCTAAAAAAGCGCCAGTAAAAAAAGCGACTCCCAAGCCCAAGGCGACTAAACCAAAGGTCGCAAAAGTTGAAAAGCCAAAACAAGAAAGCAATGATATTTTAGATTCAATGATTGCTACTTTAAAACAAGATTATGTCGACGAAGTAACTGACTACATTGAGTCTAAAGCGCGTCCCAAGCCGCCCCGAAGCATCAGGAAATTATCTAAAGATATACCGCAATTGAAAGTAACGATTATTCGCAATGGTAGCAACGCTAAAGTGACAGCTGCTGAAGTCATTTCAGGGGAGTTTTTAGACGCAATGAAAGCCGAGCTCAAAGAGTCGGTACTTGAGCTTAGAAGCTTGCCCGCTTTCCCAGACTCAATACCAGATAGTCAACTAGAACTATTGGTTACACTTGACCTATCTAAATGTAAGCGCTCAACCTCAGCGTGGATTTGTCTATAACAAAACAATTTAGCGCTAACCAAAAATTATTACTTGGGTTAGCGCTAAAGCTCCCCTGCTCCTCGCTTTTAAAATTTCTTCGATCTTTCGTTTAACCTAAGTAAAAACAAATACCAAATTTTAACGCTATTTAGCATCTCGTTTTAACTTGGTTATTTATCGACTAAACGCGTATCGCTTTAGGCTTATCAGGTAATGCTTTAGAATTTAACGTGACGTCTTTCGTCAGTGGGTTTTATGCGAAAGTAGTTATTCCTAACTACAAATGTGCTATTTTGTAAAAATAGATGAAAAAATCCACTCGTCTCAACCCGTTAATTAGCGCCAAGCATCAAGAATTGAGATTTTAATGAGTATTCAAAAACTATATCAAGAGACTATTAAGCAGCATAACCAAGCACCAATAGGCTATGCGGCATCATTTAAGGCAACTCACCAAAGTGAAGGAGTCAATCCGAGTTGTGGCGATGAAATAACTTTAAAAATTCAATTGCATCCACAGCATTTAATCATTGAGAAAATGGGGTTTATAGGTGACTGCTGTGCGATATGTAAAGCTGCTTGCTCTATCTTAAGCCAACATGTTATTGCTCAGCCCGTTGCTGCAGTCGTAAGAGACTTCCAAAGTATTCAGCAAAACTTCTGTCAGAAAGAGTCGATAACTTTAGATTCTTTCGAGTGCTTCTCTGCGGTTAATCAGTTTCCAAGTCGAGTGAATTGTGCACTGCTCCCGTGGCATACGCTGATCAAAATGATTAGCCCTGCAACCCAAATTAAAGCGAGTTATTAATTACTCATGCTCAATTTAATCGACAGCCTTAAGCAGTTTGAACCGAATAAGAATTACGTTTTAGTGATCATTCTTGAAACCCATGGTTCAACCTATCGCAAAGCTGGCACATTAATGTTGGTTGATGAAACAAATCAATACTGGGGATTAATTAGTGGCGGCTGCTTAGAAGGCGATATTGTCGCGCATTGTGAGGATCTTTTTAAACAACAAGAAGATAAAATTATTCATTATGATATGCGGGGTGAAGACGATTTAGTTTGGGGAATGGGGCTAGGCTGCGATGGCGCAGTTAATTTGTTATTAAAGTATCTTCCCGCAAAACAGCAGCATTGGCATTTTTTTGATGGGCTTAAGTGGCTAAGCCAAGGGGTAAATGTTGACCTTACCATCAACACGCTAAAACCATTTAATCTAACTGTAGAGCCTAATTTGGAAAAGCCAAAAGGCTTGGTGCAACAACGCACAGCAATACAAAACAATCAGCTTCATATTTTTCTTCCAGCAGTACTCAATGTATTAATTTGTGGCGCGTCTCCAGATGTCCACCCGGTAGCGCAAATGGCTCAGCTAATGGGTTGGAAAGTTACGGTGATAGATCATCGAAGAGAGTGGTTACAACAGCCTAAATATTTTGGTGAGGCGACAGTACTTCAAATAAAAAAAAGCCAGTGGGCAAGCTTTAAGATTGAGCAATTTAATGCTGCGATTATTATGAGCCATCAATTTGAGCGAGATCAGCAATACCTTGCTAAAATTTTAGATAGTCATATTGCTTATATTGGATTGCTCGGTCCTAGCAAGCGCAGAGATCAACTTTTACAAGCCTGCTCAGCTCAATTCTCTAATCTAAAAGGAAGAGTGTTTGGGCCAGTCGGCTTAGACATAGGCGCAGATACGCCTGAAACTATTGCTTTGGCGATTATTGCCGAGATTCAAGCAGTTAGATCTAAAAAAACAATAACCAGTTGCTATCAAGACGCGCGGCGCTAAGTCATGAAAATACTAACACTAACACCGCACGACAAAACAACAGAGAGCCAAGCCTCATCTAATCCAGCTCTGCAGAGTTTAAACTTAGCTGGCGTAGTGATAGCCGCAGGAAATTCATCGCGATTAGGCGAAGCTAAACAGTTAATAAAATTATTCGACAATAACTTGCTCACTCATTCAATCAAATTACTCAACCAAGTTAGCCACAATAGCTTTTGTGTTGTGGGATATGAAAGCGAAAAAATGTGCTCCGAAGTACCCGCGGGCCTTGCTGAGTTCATTGTTAATTCCAATTGGCAGCTCGGTATGGGTACATCTATTGCTTGCGCCGTTAATCGTATTAAGCATCACTTTAATGGAGTGCTTATTTGCCTTTGTGATCAATGGAAACTTACCGCGCAAGACTTAAAAACACTGACGCAAACTTGGCATAAAAACCCGCATAAAATTATTGCCAGTCGTTATTTTGACAAGGTTAGACAAGAATGGGTTAGTGGCGCTCCTTGTATTTTTCCGCGTAGTTATTTTAAAGAGTTACTCAACTTGAAAAATACTGGAGCTAAATATTTACTAGAACAAGAGAAACACAACGTAATTAATTTAGACCTCGCACATGCTGCATTTGATATCGACACTCCTCAAGACTTGGCGGCACTTTTAAAAACCTATCCTAAATCACAGCGGGATAGTTGATTAATTTTAAACGGAGAGAATGATGATAAAACTAACTATCAATGGTCAGTCAAAAAGCTTAGACATTGATCCAGACATGCCATTACTTTGGGCGCTGCGCGATATTGTTAAACTGACTGGAAGTAAGTATGGTTGCGGCAAAGGGTTATGCGGTGCCTGTACCGTTCACTTAGATGGTCAACCCATTCGCTCCTGTGTGATGCCTATTTCTGCGGTCGAAGGAAAATCAATTACCACCATTGAAGGCTTATCTGAAAATGGTGACCACCCTGTACAAATTGCTTGGCAACAACTCAATGTACCGCAATGTGGTTATTGCCAGTCAGGTCAAATTATGTCGGCGTCAGCACTGATTAAAAGTAACCCCAATCCCAGTGATGAAGATATCAACAATGCCATGTCTGGAAATATTTGTCGCTGTGGCACTTACCCAAGAATCAGGGCTGCCATTCATTCGGCTGCAAAGCTTGCTCGAGAGGTTAAGTAAATGCAAATTAAAAATTTAAGCCGACGAAATTTTATTAAAGCAGCCGGTCTATCAAGCAGCAGTCTGGTGCTTGGTATTCAGTTTTCTCATTCACTCGCAGCAACACCAGCAGAGGATTCAGAAAGCCACTTTTCACCTGATGTTTTTGTCTCAATCGCACCAACAGGTCAAGTGACAATTATTAGCCACCGTTCAGAGATGGGACAAGGCGTGCGCAGTACTTTACCGTTACTAGTCGCAGATGAGCTGGAAGCTGACTGGCAAAGAGTGACTGTTGAGCAAGCGATAGGTGATCAAAAATATGGTAGTCAAAATACCGATGGCTCACGTAGCGTGAGAAAAAATTATCACAAGCTAAAAGAAGCTGGAGCAATACTGCGCACTATGTTGCAACAGGCTGCTGCACAGGTATGGAAGATTCCCGTTGAGCAAGTGAAAATTTATAATCACCAAGCTATCAACCAATTGAGCAAGCAAACATTAGACTTTGCCGATTTGGTTTCAATAGCAAGTCGACTTCCCATACCAGCGCGAAGTCAGCTTCAGCTTAAATCCGCAAAAGAACAACGCTATATTGGGAAAGAGAACATTAAGCTATTAGACGAAAAAGCCATTGCCACTGGTAATACAATTTTCGGTTTTGATGTTGAACTAGAAGGTTTAAAAGTGGCAGTTATTGCGCGCCCACCAGTCGTTTTTGGTAAAGTGAAGTCTTATGACGCAAGCGAAACCTTAAAAGTCCCCGGCGTAATTAAAGTTATTGAAATGCCTAGCTTAAAAGCGCCCGCAGCTTTTAAAGCGTTAGGCGGCATAGCGGTTATTGCAGAAAATACTTGGGCTGCATTGCAAGGCAGAGACAAGCTTAATATCCAGTGGGATCATGGCGAAAATCAAAATTACTCAACCCAAAAGCACCAAGCCGTTTTTGAAAAAGCACTCACCAATCCGCCCCATATAATTAGAAAACGTGGCAATGTAGACAACGCAGAAGCGCAAGCAACAAAACAAATCAACGCAGAATATTACGTGGCAGGGCTTGCCCATGCGTCTATGGAACCACCGGCAGCTACTGCGCTTGTAAACGAAAACGGTGTTGAAGTTTGGGCTTGCACTCAAACTCCACAGTCGGCTCAGTTTAGTATTATGCAGCTACTGAATATTTCAAAAGAAGACGCAGCAAAAGTTAAAGTGAATGTTACGCTATTAGGTGGTGGTTTTGGCCGAAAGTCTAAGCCAGATTTTGTTGTCGAAGCGGTCTACTTAGCCAATGAAACCAAGCTACCGATTAAAGTCTTGTGGACTCGCGAAGACGATATTCAACATGGTTACTACCATTCACCGAGTTTTCAAAAACTGAGCGCTGGGCTTAATAAAGATAATAGCGTGGTCAGCTGGCGACATAGCATGGTTAACCACCCTATAGGCTCAACCTTTGATCCTAAAGCCAAAATTGCCGGAAGCGCAGACTTAGGCCAAGGCGATATTATGTATGATATTCCCAACATGCAAATGGAACTCGGTGAAAGTGATACTTTTATGAGAATAGGCTGGGTGCGTTCAGTAACCAATATTAATAACGCATTTGCAGCCTGTTCATTTGCTGATGAGCTGGCACACGAAGCAAAACAAGATCCAAAGAACTTTTTATTACAGCTAATTGGGAAAGATCAGCAAATTGACTTTGCTAAAGATGACTACAAGTATTCTAACTATGGCGAACCTATAGCAGACTATCCCGCAGATACCGCAAGATTAAAGCGCGTAATCAATGAAGTTGCCAAACAGTCTGGTTGGGGCAAAAAGCTCCCCAAAGGGCGCGCAATGGGAATAGCAGCGCATAGAAGTTTTTGCAGCTATGTGGCAACCGTAGTTGAAGTTTCTATGCAAAATGGCAAGGTCAAACTGGAAGCCATTCACAATGCAGTTGATGTTGGTAAAGTTTTAAACCCTGATAGAGTGCGCTCGCAAATGGAAGGTGCGGCTATTTTTTCCACTAGTTTAACTTTCTATGGAGAGATAAGCGCAAAGAATGGACAAATTGAGCAAAGTAATTTCCACGATTATCCCATGGCTCGCATTGATCAGTTTCCAGAAATTTATACGCATATTATTGAAAGCGATGAGTTGCCAACGGGCGTAGGCGAGCCTGGAGTCCCTCCCTTTGCGCCTGCGCTATGTAATGCCATATTTGCCGCAAGTGGTAAGCGATATCGCCGCCTTCCTTTAAACCAATTTAATATCGTTTAAATTTTCTACTTCGTTCCGTTTAGTGGCGTGTGTTTTTAAACTAAACGGAACATTTTACACTTGTGTTACTTGGTATAACAAAACGCTATTTGGAAAAATGAGCTAAAGACGCTAACCTCAATAAATATATTTTAGATGGCTATACTGCTGTTTAAGAAGGTTCGGTTATTTTGAAAACTCGCAGCCTCAATTTCAATCACTTAAAACTGATGCTGAGCGATATTTTTCTATTTAACAAGACTTCCATTAGCAGCAAGCACAGCAACCAACCAATTGGTAAATAAAATGAGCAAAACTAAATTACTAACGACAAATAGTAACTTATGTTTCTACAACGACAGTAATTACTACAACGACAGTAATTACTACAACGACAGTAATTACGTCAACGGCAGTTTTAGCTACAACGAAGACAATATCAATAACGGCGTTTACACCACCGGAACGATTATGCGCACCTTGCGTCATAAGGTCACTGGCTAAAATTTAATTCTGTTAATCGCCCGTGACTCTTAAATGACTCACGGGCTTTTTTTTGTAAAGGAAACAATATGCGAGTCCTCAAATTTGGTGGTTCTTCACTTGCTAGCGCTCAATGCTTTGTTGATGTGGTCAACATCATTCAAGCCGCTGCCGCACAAACTCCGCTTGCTATAGTGTTGTCTGCTCCACAAACAATCACGAATGAGTTTGACACGCTTATTACTCAGTTATCCGCAGGCGTCGACGCAAATCCGCAGTTTCAAACGATTAAAAATAAACTTCAAGCCTTACTAACGGAATCATCACAACACCTAAGTCAGCCAGAGGGCCAAGCACTCGCTGACGAATTTTTAAAACAAATTAACAAGCTAGAAGAGCTGATAAAGGGAGTCAAGCTTATTGGGCATATTCCCATTGCAACCCAAGCACAATTAATCTCCTACGGAGAAAGGTTTAGCGTTATGTTACTCAAATATTTGCTAAGCCAGTCAAACTATTCCATAGACTTGTTGGACCCGCTCGACTTTATTCAAATATCGCAAAGCTCGACAGAGCCAGTTGTGCAAATTGGTACCTGCCAATCACAATTTACACAGCGCTACCCAAAAATCGCGCATATAAGTTTAATGCCCGGCTTTTATGCAAAAGATACTAACGGCGATTACGCTATTTTAGGACGAAATGGTTCCGACTACTCAGCAGCGATTTTAGCAGCTTGCCTTGCAGCAGACAGCTGTGAAATTTGGACGGATGTTAGTGGCGTTTACAATGCAGATCCTCGCCTGGTAAAAGACGCACATATAATCAAGTCAATGTCTTATCAAGAAGCAATGGAGCTTAGTTACTTTGGCGCTAAAGTACTTCACCCGAAAACTATCGCACCTTTAGCTTATCACCAGATACCTTGTTATATTAAAAATACCAACGCACCCGACAGTCCTGGCACTTTAATATCCGACAAGGTGATTAGCCATAAAAGTGTTAAAGCCATTTCGCACTTAGAAGATGTCGCAATGATTAATGTATCAGGGCCGGGAATGAAAGGTATGGTAGGCATGGCTAGTCGTATTTTTTCTGCTATAAGCCTTGCCGATATTTCGATTATTATGATTAGTCAGTCTTCGGCGGAATACGCAATCAGCTTTTGTGTACCAGGCAAAGAATCAAAGGCAGCACTAAGCTGTTTGCAAGACGCTTTTTCTTTAGAGTTAAAAAATGCGCTACTCGACCCTATCAGTGTGAAACAAAACCTCAGCATAATAACTTTAGTGGGTGATAATATGCAGCAACAAAAAGGCGTTGCCGCTAAGTTCTTTAAAGCGCTTTCTCAAGCGAGCGTTAACATTATTGCTATTGCCCAAGACTCTTCAGAAAGAAGCATTTCAGCAGTCATAAGAAGCCAACGTTGCGAAGATGCGGTAAGAGTTTGCCATCAGCAGTTGTTCACTCAACAGTCCAATATTGATGTAATCGTTATTGGCTGTGGTACCGTTGGAACTGAACTAATTAGCCAAATAGAACGACAACATGCCTGGCTCAAAGAAAAAAATATTGGATTAAACTTAGTTGCAATTGCCAACAGTCAATCGGTCATATACGCCAGCCAAGGAGTTAGTTTTAACGATTGGCAACAGCAGCTAAAAAATTCTTCAATCCCATTTGAGTATAGTGCGCTTAAACAGTTTTTAAGCGACTCGCATTTAAACAATCCAGTGATTGTCGACTGTACTAGCAGCGAGGCCATTGCACAGCAATATGCAAATTATCTTAATGATGGCTTTCACATAGTAACCGCCAATAAGAAAGCGAATACAGGACCTTATGAGTATTATATTGCTTTGCGCCAAATAGCCCAAAATAAGCAACGACGATTCTTATATGAAACAAATGTTGGTGCTGGTTTACCGGTTGTTGATAACCTTCAAGGTTTATTTAGAGCAGGCGATAGACTAATCGCATTTTCAGGTATATTGTCGGGATCTTTATCTTATATTTTTGGCGTGCTTAGCCAAGGTCAAAGTTTATCTGCCGCAACGCTAAAAGCTAAAGAGCTAGGTTTTACCGAGCCAAACCCTGCAGAAGATTTGAGTGGGTTAGATGTTGCTAGAAAAGTTCTGGTAATCGCTAGAGAGGCCGGCATAAAACTAGAGCTTGAAGATATCCAGTTAAGCGGAGTTGTACCGCCAGAGCTAGCCAATATTGATAATGCAGAAGAGTTTTTACTTAGGCTGCCGGAATATGACCATGAATTTCAACAACTCGTTAGTCGTGCGCAAAAGGAAAGCAAAGTACTGCGTTATATTGCCAGCATCAACAATGGTATTTGTCGAGTAGGAATACAAGCCGTTGATGAATCACACCCCTTGTATCATGTTGCCGAGGGAGAAAACGCTCTTGCGATTAACACTCAATACTATCAGCCGCGCCCTTTTGTAATCAGAGGCTATGGTGCCGGAGCGGAAGTTACTGCAGCTGGGTTATTTAGTGATATATTAAGAACTTTAGTGTGGGAAACATCTCACTAGCAGTAAGTCGTAATCAATTTTGGAAACGCCATGAAAGTTACCGCATTCGCACCAATATCTATCGGCAATTTAAGCGTTGGGTTTGACACTTTAGGCTTAGCACTAAAGCCTATCTCCCATCCGCCAGTAGGTGACTATGTAACAATTTGCCAAACAAAAAATTCACAGAGCCAGCTAAATGTAAGCGGAAGCTACGCGCACAAACTACCACAAGAACATCATGACAACATTGTATGGCGCTGCTGGAGAGTTTTTCAACAAAAACTAAAACAACAAAAAATTCCATTGCAACCTGTCGATATCGAATTAATTAAAGACATTCCTGTGAGTAGTGGTCTTGGCTCAAGTGCCTGTTCTGTTGTTGCGGCGCTAGTCGGATTAAATCAATTTTTTAACAAACCTTTTAACTCAGTAGAACTATTGAGGTTAATGGGACAGCTCGAGAGTGAAATTAGCGGCGGCTTACATTATGATAATGTAGCACCTAGCTTTTTAGGTGGACTTCAGCTAATGCACAATGACACTCATAGAATTTGTAGTCAGTTACCTATATTCAATGATGTTTATTGGGTCATTGCCTACCCTGATGTTAGCGTTAGTACCAAAGCGGCCAGGGAAATTTTACCTCAACAATATCCCCGGAAAACGCTAGTCGAGTCCGGTCAAAATCTTGCTGGTTTTATTCATGCCAGCTATCAGCAAGATAAAGTGTTTGCTTTTAAAATGCTTAAAGATGTAATTGCAGAACCCTATCGAAAAAATTTAATTCCGGGTTTTAGCCAAGCCAAGTCTGCGCTGTTAAAACTAGGCAGCTTAGCTGTCGGCATTTCCGGCTCAGGTCCCACTTTATTTTCCGCTTGTGATAACTTAGAACAAGCAAAGGTTCAAGCAGATTGGCTTAATCAACATTATTTAACAAGCGATCAAGGCTTTGTGCATATTTGCCAAGCCGATGTACAAGGTGCGCGAACAAACCTAAATCAATAGCGTATATTTAACTATTTTAACAGCTAACTTTAAGAGTGCTTAATGGTGCAATTCAATAATTTAAAAGACAATCAGCAAAAAATCGACTTTATTACCGCGGTAAAAACCGGGTTAGGTCGTAATCAAGGCTTATTTTTTCCTGATAAAATCCCCTCGCTAAATAATATTAATACGCTATTAGCGCTACCGACAATTGCAAGAAATACACAAATTTTAAAAGCGTTTGTTAACCCTGAAGTTAGCACGCAGGCGCTCAGTAGCATTATTGAAAATACTTTTACTTTTCCCAGCCCAATAAAACAGATTAATGCAAATACCCATTGCCTAGAACTATTTCATGGACCTACATTAGCTTTTAAAGATTTTGGCGCAACCTTTATGGCCAATTGTTTGCAACAATTTGGAACTAAACAACCGCTAACTATTCTTACTGCCACTTCTGGCGACACAGGGGCAGCTGTGGCCAGAGCATTTTATCAAAGCCCCAATATCCAAGTGGTGATTCTTTATCCTCAGGGTAAAATCAGTCAATTACAGCAAAAAATGTTTACCACTTTAGGCAAAAACATTACCTGCCTTGCAATCAATGGTAGCTTCGATGACTGTCAAGCGCTGGTTAAGCAGTGTTTTAATCAACCTAGCTTAGTTGCAGAGCTAGGCTTAAATTCTGCAAACTCCATTAATATTAGCCGCTTGCTAGCGCAAGTTTGTTATTACTTTGAGGCATTCTCACAGCTTACAGAAGCACAGCGTAACCAAGTGGTGGTGTCGGTACCAAGTGGTAATTTTGGTAATTTATGTGCCGGCATTATCGCTAAAGTATTGGGGCTGCCAATTAAGCGATTTATTGCTGCGACAAATTTGAATGATACTGTGCCACGCTACTTACAAAACCAAGAGTGGAGCCCACAACAAACAATCGCAACCCTCTCAAACGCAATGGATGTTAGCAACCCGAATAACTGGCCTCGTATTGAATATTTAATTCAAAGTGATCAGTTTAAGTTAAGTGAGCTAACTGGAATTGCCGTCAATGAACAACAAACCAAACAAAGCATGCAAGGCTTGGCAAAGCAAGGATATGTCAGTGAGCCGCATGCCGCGGTAGCCCACTATGCCCTTCAACAGTCTCTGCGCGATGGTGAAACAGGATTATTTTTAGGCACCGCGCACCCTGCCAAGTTTAAGCAGTCGGTTGAATCAGTATTAAATACAGAAATTGACATGCCAGCGGCAATTTTGCAGTGTGAGAAAAAAAAGGACTTATCCAAACATTTAAACGCAGATTTTGAACTGCTTAGCGACTTTTTACGTAATGGCTTAGAGTAATTGGAATAACCTTAAAAGTAATACGTTCTGCTCAAGATATTCAGTTATCTGTATTACTAAATTTAGAGCTTGCTTTTATGCGGAGCTATGAATATTTTCACAATAACTCATAGAGGAGTCATATTTAAAACTAATGAAACATTTAGAGTCATTTTTTAAAAAAGAATCAGCCGCCGGATTACTGCTCATACTCGCCACAATTGTCGCACTGATTCTAAAAAACACCCACCTGTTAGATCACTATGAAGCCTTCTTGCATTTACCCATAGAAGTCAGAGTTGGGGCATTAGAAATTGACAAACCCCTTCTACTTTGGATAAACGATGGCCTAATGGCCATTTTCTTTTTCTTGATTGGCTTAGAAATAAAACGCGAGCTATTAGAAGGCAGCTTATCTCAATGGTCGCAAATTTCATTACCAGCAATCGCGGCTGTCGGCGGAATGCTGGTACCCGCACTATTTTATTTAGCATTTAACCATAGCGATGAATTTGCATCTAAAGGTTGGGCAATTCCTACCGCAACTGACATAGCCTTTGCCCTAGGTATTTTATCGTTACTCGGCGACCGTGTTCCCATTAGTTTAAAAGTTTTTTTAACTGCATTAGCGATACTCGACGACCTAGGCGCAATAATCATTATTGCCCTTTTTTATACCAGCGAACTTTCATTGTTATCTATTGGTATCGCCTGTTTCGCTCTTTCAACTTTAGTTTTGTTAAACTATTTAAATGTCGCTAAACGCGCCGCTTATCTATTTTTCGGCTTGATTCTATGGGTCAGCGTATTAAAGTCCGGGGTGCACGCAACTTTAGCGGGGGTCGCACTAGCCTTTACCATCCCTATGGTTTCGCAATCTAAGCAGGGAAGGAAGTTCTCTATGCTAAAACAAACTGAGCATGCGTTACATAGCTGGGTTGCTTATTTAATTCTACCTTTATTTGCTTTTGTTAATGCTGGTGTCGATATTTTAAATATTTCTCCAGAAAAATTGCTTGGCAATGTTCCTGTGGGTATTTTTCTCGGCTTGTTTTTAGGCAAGCAACTGGGCGTATTTCTTTTTGCGTGGCTCGCAATTAAACTAGGCTGGGCTAAACTGCCGCAAAACTCTAACTGGCTAATGCTTTATGGCGTATCTGCACTCACTGGCATTGGTTTTACTATGAGTTTATTTGTAAACAGCTTAGCCTTTAACGACTCTCAGATTTTCGAGTCAGCGGACAAGCTTTCTATCATGGTTGCTAGTTTTTGTTCTGGAACCTTAGGATTTATTTTAGTAAAAATCGGCATCAACCAAACTAAGCCAATACACTAAACTCGATACCAAATAGCAAAAGATGACAGGCGCTAACAATTCGTTTATGGTTAGCGCTTGTCATGGTTTACTTTGTAGAGGCGCGCTATGCAGTGGCACAGCAAAACTTTTGCCGAGCTTTCAACACTCGAGCTTTATCAGATCTTAAAACTACGCGTAGATGTATTTGTTGTAGAACAAGAATGCGCCTACCCAGATATTGATAATCTTGACTTACTCCCCCAAACTATTCATTTATTTGCGACTCAAAACGAGCAAGTAATTGCTTATTTGCGAATTCTTGCGCCAGCGAATAATGAAAATTCACAGGTCGTTTTCGGTCGGGTTGCAACATCACAAGCCCACCGTTCTAGGGGCTTAGGGCATGAGCTTGTTATAAGGGCACTTAGCATAATCGACAATAATTGGGGCCAAAATGTTTGTCATATTTCTGCTCAATCACACTTGCAAGCCTTTTACCAAAAACACGGATTTAAACCAGTTGGTAAAGGCTACCTAGAAGATGGAATTCCTCATATTGGAATGGAAAGATAGTCTTTAAGGGCCCCAAAATAACCGATGAGCATGGCGAGTTGCCACGATAAATTAATAAAACTATCAAATAAAAACACTCAGTCGATAAACCGGTTAGTGAAAACGCCGACTATAATAAGCAACTAAGCCTTGGGTGTTTTTTGTTTGAGTTTAACATTAGATAATTTAAGCAAAGACATCATCTTACTTTAGTGTTATCGCTTTAGTTCACCACTCCGACATTCACTAGCATCGCTTTATAGTGCTCCGATACTTTCGACATATCAACAGAGTTAGCAAATAACGAATAAGACAAATAACAAAGTAAAAACCGCAAATCACTAGCCCAATGGGGTAAAAACCTTGGTTTCTTACACAATCCTAACGAGCGTAAATAAGATAATGTCGGCAAGTCTTCAATATCTAATCGCCCGGCAAACAATAACTGAATTGAATCGGCTCGTCCGGACGACACTGCGGCACGCATAAAGTTGTGAACTCGTAATAATCCATCTAAATAAACAATATCTTTAGTGAAAGGTGCACCGCCAGTTATCACTCCACCTCGAAACACGCGGCGAGCGTTTTCAAATGACTGATCCGGCTGATCAGTTTTTTCTAGAAAATAACGATAGACATCCATAAAGTCAGCGCCGTCAATAGCATTCTGAATGGCAACAACTCGGTCAGCCAAACGTCTCATTCTATCTAAGTCAAGCGATCCGGTAATTAACTCTGCGAACACAGCTAAACCTTCTTGCGTTTTAGTTGCACCAGGGTGAGCTAAAGCGAGTAAACTTAAATTCCCTGCAGTTTTACCATTTAAAATAGTCGCTACATGAATATGAATTTCATGCTCAATTAACTGTTTAATATCATTATCCGAAAAGCAAGCACCGCGCCTAATTCTGACTTTATCTGAACTCGCAAGTGCGTTTGCAGATAGCTCATCAACAATTAAAATTTCTGGCGACTCTTCTGCAAACATTTCTTGCGTCGCGGTTCGCATTTCATCCGCTAAGGTTTCCGCCAGAAAACAAGCTACTGGCGGCTCACCTAAGTTCATATCATTAATTGGTTTTAAGGTGGATAAGTACTGTTGAGCTAATTGCAATGAGGTTGAGCGCTCATCTTTTAAAGTTAGTTTAGGGTGGCCATACAATTCGCAAGAATAGCGAAAAAAGTCTTCACTGCCGCGGCTTTCTAATAGTCTGGCCGTATTTTTTAAAATGCCAATAACTCGGCCAAACCAATCATCGACAGGTGTATCACCCAAATCTTTTAAAATTGCGTCTAAAGCCTGTAACTGAGTACTACCACAAAAATGGTTATACTCGACGCTCGGTAATTGAGTTGCGTTGTTAGCAAAAAAATCTTCTTTAATCGATAGCGGCCAGGCTAACTGTGACAGCACTTTTAAACTACTACCAATCGCAACAATTCTGTCAGAAAGGTTGCATAGTCGTGAAGACTCTCTCACCACCCATCCATCGGAACTTCCTTGAAACATGAAACCACCCCGCTCTCTGGTATTAATACGACTCAATTAACACATCATAGAAAAGACTACATCCAAAGTTAGCAATTGGAAAGCAAAATAAACGTTATTCTATACACGCTATTGTGACGGCTTAAAGCAATTACACCTGAAATGATAGTTGAATATTTCGTTAAGCTGTTAGGTGAAAGCCATGTATTTAGGGAGTTAGAGCAAACGGCTGAGTTGAATACTAAATGGTTAGACAAATTGATACTAAAAGCCTATTGCCTTAAAACAAGAAAGCCCAGGTAAAGTACCTAGGCTTTTTTGTTGAAACTTTTTAGGGTTTAACCTGAAGTTTAATCCTATTTCTTTTTGGCCTTCTTAGGCTTTTTCTCTGCTTTTTCTTCAGAAGATGCTTTTTCATTGGAATCGTTTTCTTCTGAACTGATAGACTCAATAGCAGCCAATAAATCTTCATTTAATGCTGGTATATCAGCTAAAGACTTTTTGTCTTTTACGCTATCAGCTAGCTGGGTATATTGCTCGTTAGCTAATTTATGCAACTCTCTGTGACTTTCGACTAAACTGCTAGCTTGTTGCAATAATTCTTTAGTTTCTTTTAGCTCTTGATCGACCTTTTGCTTGTCTTTGCGTAATGAGCGCGAATTTTCTTCAGCACGTTTACGGTCGTTAGCTTCTTCCATTTTTTCTTTCTTTAGCGCTTTAAGCTTTTTAACCACATTTTCTGGCGTATCAGCAAGTACCTTAGTGATTTGCTTGATCTCTTTTTGCTTATCAGCAAGTTGAGCTTTAACTTTCTTCAAGTCTTCTTGGCTAGCAGATTTAAACGCAGTATGTTTTTGCTCCATCGCACTCAGCGCTGCTATCGTATCTTGTTTAGCCGCTTCAGTTTGCTTTAACGACTTTTCAGTTGCAGCTAACTTTTCTTCAAGTGCTGCAATATCAGCTTGAGACTTTTCATTGGCGGATTGCAGCGCTTGCTCTGCATCTTTGGCTTGGCTAAGCGTTTTATTTAACGCTGTTTCAAGTTCTTCAGTGGTACACTCCGCTTTTAAACCTAGTGTTTTGGCTGCGGTTTGCATTAATACTTGTTTGCTAATCGCAAGGTCTTTCCACACTTTAAGTTGGAGTTCTAAATCATTCTGGCTCAATTGTTTCTCCTGCACTACGAATTTGGGGCGGAATCATACTAAAAAACGACCTAGAAAAGCTAGTTAAAAAGCGGATTTCAGTACTTTTTTTATACATTATTTTAAATCAAACAGGGTTATCTGAGATATTGGGCGAATTTTGCCAAAATTCGGAGTAAAAAGGATTATAAAAATAGCTGCTTAAGCTTTTTCCACCACCATCTACTGAACTATGCTAGGCGATCAAATCCTATGCACTCAGCCAGCAATCAGTTTAATGACTTAACGAGGGCAAATACGAATCGCTAGTTCATGACTCCAACTCGCTTCCATTTTTGCCACTGCAAACTTTGGCGGTTAATTAGCCGCTTTATACTGCGACATAACGCTTGGAATTCGACTAAGTCAATGATGTAAAAAATTATCCATGCAACCGGCGCGAAAGCGAGCAGGTTATAGTGAAACTTTGCTTTTGAGTCGCTTAGTACCTGCATGCAAATAACGCCCGACATAAACAAAATAACAAACGCGAGCGGAAAATAGTCACTTGCTAAATAGGTATAGCCATAAAAAATCAATAATAAGGGGCCTTCTAACAAAAGCGTTAACTCGGCGTATACAGCTAAAGGCAATAACATCATTGTTAAATAAGGGTTATGCTTTTTATCGTTACTAAAAAATAGCTTTTTATGCTTTAAAAATGTGACCAGGCGACCAAACTTCCATCGTAAACGCTGATTGCAAAGCCCTTGCCAATCACTTGGGCCTTCGGTAAAAACAACCGCATTGGCGGCATAGCGTGTTTTATAGCCATGGGCAAGAATGCGCGTTGACATTTCAATGTCTTCAGTAATGATATCGTGATCGAAGCCGCCAACTTTATCGAGCACGCTTTTTCGATATGCTGCGGCCGCACCACCAATGATATATACCGAGTTAAACGTTGAATCGGTGCGTTTAAAAAAGAAACCGTATAGATACTCTAACTGCTGAATGATAGCTAGCGGGCGTTGCTTGTTTGCGACAATAACATTGCCTGCTACTGCGCCAACTTTAGGCGAGTCAAATCGTTTGACTAAATTCGCCACGGCATATTTATCCATTACGCTATCGGCATCAACGGTGACGATTATTTCGCCTTTGGCGATTCGTAAGCCTCTATTAAGAGCCGTTGCTTTTCCACCGTTTGGCAATTTAAGATATTTAACTTTAGGCTTAAGAAACTCATTTTTCTTATAGTCGGCAAAAAATTGGCGGACTAAGTTATCGGTGTTATCGGTTGAACCATCGTTAATAACAATAACTTCTAAATTCTCATAATAAGAATCGATCACCGAGCTTAAGGTTTTAATAATGCCGACTTCTTCGTTCCATGCTGGAATAAGCACTGAAACCAGTGGTTTATAGGGAACAGCTGCGCGCGCTCTATAGCGTTCTACTAAAGAGTAAAAGGGGGCAACAATAAGCTGTAAAAAGTATTTAAATAGAATCGGTAACAACAGACAAAATATAGCGACTCGAATGCTGGTGAGGCTTTCAATTTCGGCTGGCGAAGTCGTGTTGGCAAGATAGATAACAGCCGCGCTCAAAACATAAAAAAACGCAATTAATCCAACAAACCCAATTTGTGTTTTATTTAGCTTCATAGTTTCACTTTTATTTTTGCTTTGTTTTAAGTTAACCAATTTGCTCTAACTAATTGAATTATCTTAATTTACCTAAAAAAACTACTACCATAAAACGGCCTTGTTCGAGTAGCAGCGGATTATGCCACCGAAAGCAATTGGCGCAAAGTGGATATTGATGAATATGATAATTTACTTAAATTCTTCGGATTTTATGTGAAATAGCTCTCAAACATGCTCAAAAGAACAACTCGAAGCAGGCTTAGTTACGTTTTAAAAGACTTAAAACTAGCTAAACGCTGGTGATATGGCGCTAATGAAGGCTTTGCTGCTTCGCAATTTAAAGTTGAGTCTTTGTTTTATGGGTGGCACTGGCTTGAATGGGATCATCTGGCCAGGGGTGCTTTGGATATCGACCTCGCATTTCTTTTTTGACTTCTGAGTAACTTCCTTGCCAAAAACTGGCTAAGTCTTGAGTAACCTGCAGCGGTCTGCCAGCAGGCGATAATAAGTGCAAGCTTAACGCGAGTCGCCCGTTTGCAATTTTTGGTGTGTCGGTGACGCCAAACAGAAGTTGAAGTTTGACTGCAAGCACTGGTCCGGCAGGGTTTGCATAATCAATTTTAGCGCGATACCCCGAAGGTAAAGTGATAGAGTCAGGTAACATGGCTTTAACTTGTTGAACTTTGTCCCAACCGAGCAAGTTTTGTAGCGCGGTTTGCAAAAGCTCGCCATTAATTGTTGATAAATTAAACTCTGTACAATGCGTGTCTATAGTTAGACAAGGCAGCAGCCACTGCGATAAGTTTTTTTGTAACCAGTCAAAACTTAAGTCAGGAAACTCAGGTTCTAAGTCGACTAGTTTGCGCAACAAGTTAACTCGCTGCATAAGCAGCAAACTCGCCTGGTTCCATGCCAAGCTAGCTACGCCTTGGCTCTCGATAACTTTAAGTACCTCACCAATGATCATTGCTTGCGGAACTTGGCAGGGTCTAGACTGAGCCAAAGGGAGTTGGCCTAACATAAGCGTTTCTTGGGCAACCACACGCTTTTTATTGGAGTCTAAGTTCACGCTTATTTGTCGAACTGCTCGCTGTTCAAACAGGCTCCTCAATGTTTCTAAATCCACCGCTTGATACAAGTAGATTGTTGCTAGACTTGCCTTGGTGCTATTAGCGCTTTGGGTGGCACTCAAATGAACAGCGATAATATAATCTGGCTGGGTTTGTGACTCAGGTAAGCTGGCGCCTTTTCCATTGGCCAATTTGTAGCTTTGATTTCTTCGCATCGCTACTCTGTCAGGAAATGCAGCCGCCAGCAGCTGAGGTAAAAAACTCAACTCAAGTTGATCTAAAGCTTGCCATGTATGGCACTCTCCTGCCGCCGTTAAACAATCCAATCGTTTTAATTGCAACGTCCGCTGAAAATAACGTTTAGCCTGTTTTAAAATAATTTGGGCCTGTTTCGCTTTAGGCTCACTGAGCACCCAACTTACTCGCAAAGCAAAGTCGCTGCTTGAGTGATCTAAAAATCGTAAACTCTGTTTTTCTTCTATGGTTGCAGCCACAATACAAGCAAGTTGCAGGTTATTGATGTGCAGACCACAAACAAGCATTGCGCCTAAACGCGGCTCTATATTTAAACCAACTACTGCCCTGCCCCAATCAGTTAGCTGATTATTCACCCCAATTAATCCCAGCAATTGTAACAGCGACTCGGCTTGATTAATTGAGCCTTCACTAGGCTGCTCTAACAAAGCCAGCGATTTGCAGCTAGGCGCTCCCCAGTCTTTTACCTTTAATACTAAACTGGCTAAATCACAGCGTAATATCTCTGGGGCCAAATGCGCTTTTAATTTGCTATGACTCGCCCACAAGCGCCAACAACTGCCAGCTCGTAAGCGACCCGCTCGTCCAGCTCGCTGTGCAGCCGACGCAGCAGAAATGGGTACGCTTACTAATTGATTAAATCCAGAATTGGGATCAAAACGACTAATCTTAACCAAACCAGAATCAATCACGGCGTCGACCCCTGCAATAGTTAAACTGCTCTCAGCAATATTGGTCGATAAAATAATTTTACGTTGCTTGGCAAGGTAACAGGTTGCATCAACCTGTTGAGCAAAACTCAAATTAGCATGCAGTTTTTTAATCACCATGTTGCTAGATAACACGCCGCTCTCTTGAATAATTTTTTCAGCTAAATTAATTTCTGCTACGCCAGGCAGAAAAACCAGAATATCTTTTTGCGCGGTTTTTAAAGCCAATGCCAGTGCTTCAGCTAAATTAAACTTCCAGCTCTCTTTGAACGAGTTTAAGTGTTTATTTTTTGGTGCTATATAGTCAATTGCTACCGGATAGCTGCGCCCAGGTACTTGAATTTTTTTTGCTTGTGGTAAGATTTTTATTAAGCTATCACTATCAATTGTTGCCGACATCACTACTAGCTTTAAGTCGGCTCTAATCGATTGTTGTACATCTAAGCAAAAAGCTAAACTAAGATCGGCATTTAAACTGCGTTCATGGAACTCATCAAAAATTATTGCACCAACATCACTTAACTCTGGATCTTGTTGCAATCGACTTAACAGCACACCTTCAGTAACAACTTCGATTCTAGTGATAGCGCTCACTTTTGCCGCCTCGCGCATAGCATAACCGACCAACTGGCCAACCGGTTGTTCGACTAGCTCAGCTAATCTGGTTGCTGCATTTTTTGCCGCTATTCGGCGAGGTTCCAATAGTAATAATTTTTTCGATGGTGTTATTTGCTGAACTAATGCCAATGGTACCAATGAAGTTTTACCAGCCCCAGGCTCAGCTTCAAGAATAAGGTTAGCGTGTTGCTCAAAAGCTTGTTCAATAGTAGGAAGAAACGGAACTACCGGAAAGTCCATAGAGTAAATTTTAGCCGCAACCTGCTTATCGATTGACATATTCTGCTTATCTTTTGTCATTGAGTAGTGGAGCCATTGGTTTGCAACATTTAGGTGCTTGCCTAAAAATAGATGGGCAGGGCTTAAAACTTAATCACTTAATCACTTAATCAAAAGCGGCACTTAAACGAACTTAAATTAAGCCCTTATTTTGCATATACGCAGCAATACCAATTGCACTAACAAGCAATATCACCGTTATGTAAATGCCTGTACGTGAGCGAGCTTTTTTACTTAAAATATTATGCTGACGTTTTAACATGCCGGTCCACTGCATAGGCTTCATTGGCTGCATATTATATAGACGCTTTAGGTAAACTTGGTTTGAATAGGGCTCATATTTTTGTAACAGCTTGCAAATGAGTAGGGCTCTTTCCATACAGTTTTTGGGCGCTTTTTCATCATGCGCTTTAGCCAGTTGGCTTAATCCTTTATCTTCTTGCCCCAATGCTCCCCAAGGAATATCTTTTTGGCTAGAGTACCAAGGTTTGCCCGCAAGCTCCGGTATAAGCACTGCTAAATGTTTGCGCTCAATATCGGCATCGTTATGACTGACTACAAAATCAGCTAATTCAAACATTGCAGTAATTTTTACCGGGTCAAAATTTGAAACTTTCGACTTAACTTGCTTAATGCTAAATTGATTTAGCGTTTTTGGTGGCACTTTAATTAAAGTCGATCTTTCGCCCCAATAGGTCTCTAAAATTTTACCTTTCTCTTGTCTGCTGTCTTGATACTCAAAAAGCACTAAAGCAATTTGCACTAGTTCATCAGTATCCGCTCTACCGGTATAAGCGGCACAGATTGTTAAAACTCTCACTGTAGACTCGCTAAAAGGCTTTTTATCAGGGTTTACCCGCCCTTCTACTGCAGGCTTATGTTTAACTGGCTTAAGTTCGGTTTCTTCTTCCTCATTCACTAATTCTAAACTCGCCGCACCCTGCATAGCTTGAGCAACGCTTTTAGGAGAATGGGCTTGATGCGTTTGAATTAGCTTAGTGACGCTGTCGATACGCTCGTATATATCAACTAAGTCAGGTGATGTGTTGTTGTCTAGTTTGGTAAAGCGCTCTAATATCTTAACTTCTTTAGCGTAGTTTTTATGAAAGTGATGTAAATCAGCGAGTTGCATATAAAGCTTGCTGTCTATTTGAGCACCGCTAATGGTTGCCTCTTTTTCTGCAATTTCGATCAGTGACAGTAACTTATTTTCAATGTTCGCTGTTAAACTGGGGCTATTCATTCGTTATAAAGCTCTAAACCTACTACAATTGCGCCTATTCTAGTCAATTTTCTTAAAAACAGCGAGCCATATCTAGCATTGAGATACGGCTCGAATAATTAATGTTGACGCAAGCAGTTAGTATCGACTTATAAAGTCATATCTAAAAGGCTTAAAGCTGAGTAATACGCTGGTAAAGTTCTGGACGTCGATCTCTAAATAATCCCCAACTAGCGCGCATTTTAGCTAATTCTGCTAAATCAAAAGTCTCGCAAATAATGCCTTGGGATACTTTATCCATTTCTTTTACTTTTTGCCCAAACTGATTGGTGATAAAAGAACTGCCATAAAAAGTAATTTCACAGCTCTCGCCAACTTCACGTCCAACTCGGTTAGAAGCAACCACCGGAAGCATATTAGCACCACTATGACCTTGCATAACGGTTTGCCAGTGAGCACAAGAATCCCAACTTGGATCTTGCGGCTCTGAACCAATTGCGGTTGGGTAAAAAATCACTTCTGCGCCCTTTAATGCCATTATTCTAGCGGCTTCAGGAAACCATTGGTCCCAACAAATTGCTGCACCAAAGTTACCAAATTGAGTTTGCCATACTTTAAAGCCAGTATCACCAGGTGAAAAATAATACTTTTCTTGATAACCGGGCCCGTCTGGAATATGCGATTTTCGATAATTATCTAATACCGTTCCGTCCGCATCGATCATGACAAGTGAGTTAAAAAAAGTGTTGCCACTTTTCTCAAAATAACTGATTGGCAAAACCACGTTAAGTTGTTTTGCTAAAGTGGAAAAATGTTGAATCAGCTTAGAATTAGAAAACTCACTAGCCCAACTAAAGTATTCATGCTTTTGGTCTTTGCACCAATAAAAGCCTGCGAATAGCTCTTGTAATAAAATAGCATTGGCACCACTTTCAGCCGCTTCACGAATTAAGCTTTCAGCTAAAGCGATATTGCTATCGAAATCTTCTGTGACGGCAAATTGAGTTGCCGCAAAAGTTACATTGCTCATTGTTTTCTCACTCAAAGTTATAAAGGCTGTTGCATGGTAATACAGTGAATGCCACCGCCACCGACTAATATTTCATTTGCATCTATCATGCAAACTTGCCTCTGTGGAAACAAGTCAGCCAATATTTGTTGTGCGGCATCATCCTGCTTACATCCAAAGCGCGGCGCAATAACTGCGCCATTGGCCAAATAAAAATTAATATAGCTTAATGGCTCTCTCATATTATCAACATACCTAGCTTGCGGCTCTGGTATCTCAACTAACTGTAATCCGTGCTGCTGAATAATTTGTTTGTTTTCAGCATAAATAGAGTGATTCTCACTTTCTGGGCCACAACACTGACTAACAATGGTGTCCTCATTAACAAAGCAGGCAATATTATCGATATGACCATCGGTATCGACATCACCGTGCACTCCGCGCTTCAGCCAAATCACTTTATTAGTATTAAAAGCTTGCTGTAAATTGGCTTCAATTTCACTGCGACTCAATTGCGGATTGCGGTTAGCGTTTAGCAAACACTCTTCTGTAGTAATAATGAGGCCCTTTCCGTTACCATGAATTGAACCACCTTCTAGTACCATATCAAACTGTTGAGATTCACTATGTGTATACTCAATAATAGTTTGCGCAATAGCCTTTTCAGCGTCATGCGGAAAAAACTTATTTCCCCACGCATTGAAAGCAAAGTCTAATGCAATTGGGGTATCGCCTTTTTTAACCCAAATGGGCGCTGTATCTCTAGCCCAACTGTCATCGAGCGATGCAGGCACTATGTTAATTTGCGAGCTCAACAGTTTTTTAGCAATATCTAAATGGGCTTTATTAACCAGCATATTAAGCGGCTCAAATTCGCTTATTTGATTGGCAACTTTTGCATAGGCTTGCATCGCGCTCTCTATGCCGTTACTCCAAATTGGCACGCGACAAGGAAACGCCATCCAAGTTGCTAGATGGGGTTCCCACTCTGCGGGCCAGCGTAAGTCATGTGTATTATTGTTCACAACTATTTCCTCAAGCTAACTTAAACAACGCAAGTTTTAAAACTGAAATTCGCACCAATACAGTTAAACCAAAGCGATTATTCTTCAAGATAACTATACCCATATATACCTTGGCGTAGCTCAGCCAAATATTGTCGTTGAACGCTTTCACTTAGCGCCGACATTTTTAGTTGGCGGCGATAAGACTCAAGTAAAGTTTTAGAATCAAAATCAACATAATCGAGCAGCTCTTCAACACTTGAACCGGTTTGTATTGCACAAATTTGTAACTCGTCATTGTCATCAACGGCTAAGTCGACACTATGCGTATCGCCAAATAAGTTGTGCATGTCACCCAGAATTTCTTGGTAGGCGCCAACCATAAACATACCAATTAAATAATTGTCACCCGGATTGTAGGTGGGCAAATCGATTGTAGGCAATACCGTTTGCGCATTCACATACTGCTTTAACATACCATCACTATCACAAGTAATATCTTGTAATACAGCAGTCTCTTGCGGCGCTTCATGCAGCCCCTTTAACGGCATTAATGGAAATATTTGCTGGATAGCCCAAGCGTCTGGCAAAGACTGAAAAATGGAAAAATTAACAAAAAATTTACTGGCTAATTTTTGATGCAACACCGCAATCGTTTCTTCATGAGTATGTAACTCTGGATTAATACGTGAAGAAACATTAAATAAGATGCCACGATGAATACGCTCTACTTGAGCACGATCAATTAAATTCACAACGCCGTAATTAAACATTTCTTGGGTTTGTTTTAGCAAGTACTCAGCAGTATGAAAGCACTCCACAAGCTGATTATTATCATTTGATTCACCGCTGGTGAGATAAGCTTGCCATAAGTCATGCACAATTTCGTGACTTTGCTGATTAGGTTCTGCCACCTCAATAGCGCGCGGTTTTTCACTATCAATTACATTAGCGATTAATACCGCATGGTGAGCGGTTAAAGCCCGCCCAGACTCAGTGATAATGTTAGGGTGAGGTAAACCAAGCTTTTCGGATATATCATAAAAAGCATAAACCACATTATTGGCATATTCATTTAAAGAATAGTTAACAGAGCAATGGCTTTGGCTTTGTGTCCCTTCGTAGTCCACGCCTAATCCTCCGCCTACGTCAACAGTATTAATAGGTACATCTATTTGACGCAGCTCAGAATAAAAACGGGCACATTCTTTTAATGCGTTTTGAATGTCATTAATCGAGGTAATTTGCGAACCTAAATGAAAATGCAATAGTTGAAAAATATCAAGCTTATTCTTTTCCTTTAAGGTTTCAACTACGCGCAATATCTGGCTCGCGGATAAACCAAATTTTGAATGGTCGCCGCCCGAATCTTGCCACTTACTCTCACCTTTAGAAGCGAGTCTTGCGCGCACCCCAATTTTAGGAAAAACTTGCATGGCTTCAGCTTCTTGCAATAATAAATTAAGCTCAGTTTGTTTTTCGATCACGACAAATACATTATGACCTAGCTGAGTCGCAATAATGGCCGCACGAATATACTCTCTGTCTTTATAGCCATTACACACAATTACTGAGTTAGTTTTTTCAGACAGCCCAAGCACCGCCATTAATTCAGGCTTACTGCCAGCTTCTAAACCAATTTGGCGGTTCGCCATTTGCTCATTAGCACTAATAAGACCTTCAACTACACGCCTTTGTTGATTAACTTTAATCGGGTAACAAACGGTATAGTTTGCCTGATACTGATACTCATCAATAGACTGATTAAACGCATTGCAAAGTGATTTAACCCGATTTCGCAAAATATCTACAAAACGCAACAAAACCGGCATTTGCATGCCTTTTTCAGCTAATTGCTGGCAGATAGCGTTAAGTTCGAAACTCGCTTGAGAGTCTGCAGGGTTAGGACGAACCACCAAATTTCCCTGCGAATTTAAGTCGAAGTAATCTTCACCCCAAAATTTTAAATTATAAAACTGGCGTGCTTTGTCTATGCTCCACTCGTCATCCTTTGCAAGCGCGATAGGACCAGTTTGTGGTAAAGATTTTTTGTAGTCTAAAGTCATCAGCTTAATCCTTAATAGTTAGTAGCCGACAATCAATTAACGGCTTAAGAATCAAGCCGATCATTTAGTCTGAAAGTACATTAATCACATACTGCGGCAACGCAAAAGCCGCTACATGCAATTGTGGGTTGTAATAGTTTGTGGTTATTTTTGAGTCTTTATAACGGCCCTCAATAACCGCCAATGTTGTGTGTCTTAACTTATCATTGTCGGTGCCCCATGACAAAGTCATCACGCCGCCAATATAGGAAGGAACCGCCGCAGTAAAAAACCAACGGTCTGCAAAAATACCATCAAATCGCTTATAGGTAGTTTCAACTTCATCAAGCTGCATAAAGCAAACCCCATTTTGAGTCGCTAAAATTCCACCATTGGTTAAACTTGCTTTGCAACCTTGGTAAAAACGTGATGAAAATAAGACTTCTCCTGGGCCTTCTGGATCGGTAGAGTCTGAGATAATGACATCGAACTTTTCTTTATTATTGACGATAAAGTCGACACCATCATTAAAAACTAAATTAACTCTAGGGTCTTGAAATGCGCCTTGCGAATGCTCTGGAAAATATTTTTCACAAATATCAACTACGGCAGAGTCAATTTCTACCATGGTGACATGCTCTACTTGAGGATGCTTTAGCACTTCGCGCAAAATACCACCGTCACCGCCACCAATAATTAACACGCGCTGTGCATTTCCATGGGCAAACATAGGCACATGGGTCAGCATTTCATGGTAAACAAACTCATCCTTTTGAGTGGTTTGCACTATTCCATCTAGCGCAAGCACACGACCAAACTGTTGATTATTAAAAATAATTAAGTGCTGATGATCGGTGCGGTTTTCGAACAACACTTCATCGATCACATAACTTTGACCATAGGTATCATAAAGTGTTTCGGTAAATCGTTTTGCCATGAGTAAGTCCTGAAAATTTCCAGTCAATAATTTAAATTCAAATTAAATGGTGAAATGCGCGAGGTCTCGCGCAAGCCCACTACTCGCCAATGTTTTCGCCGCGCAATATTTCACGCACGTCAATTCGTTCTGGCGTAAAAGCCTTACGGAATATTTCAGTGGCTTTATGAGGTTCTGCGTCACCACACATAAACACATCAAAAGCGGCATAGTCAGCTTCTGGCCAAGTATGTACGCTAATATGCGACTCTGCGAGTACAGCAACACCAGAAATACCGCCATTGGGAGTAAAATGATGTAAATGTATATGAAGTAAGGTCGCGCCGCACTGCTCAACCGCCTGACGGAAAGCTTTTTCCATCAGCTCTAGGTTGTCCAGTCTAGATGCGCCCCAAAGGTCAATGATAATATGCGTACCAGCAAAAGTTTTGCCGTCACGTCGTACAAAATGATCGTTTCGCTCATCGTTCTCATTGACATTGTTATATTCTGGCCAATGAGCGTCTGTTGCGACTGAAGGATCAATCTCTGAGTTACAGTGGAAGTCTTTTAACACTTCTATTTCTCCCATAATCAAGGATTAAGCAAAATCCGGAGAACGAAACGAATTACGATATCCGAAATGTATGGCCAAAACTCACCCAATGAAACATTCATTAACTTCACTTTGACAGCCAACAGCCGGACTACTTACATTCTGAAGAATCGCATCAAAATGTTCATTTTTTAAGCAGCCAACAATTTTTGGAAAGTGCTTTATACGCGATATTTCCTAAAAATCAAGAAAAAATATACCGCGTTACCGCCAAAATCACTTATCTCACTTTAAAAAGCACCTAAGAAACACCATAACCCATTGTTTATATAAGAATTCTTCTCACTTTAGCTTATTGATAAAAATCTTCATGTTTTTGCTAACAAACCCATGATATAAACCGATTTTATGGGCACTTAATTGGTTTTTTTATGAATAAAACAATAAGCTTTTCTAAGCAGAACTTTCTTAAGTTAAAGCGCAAGCCTACAAGAGTCAACTAAGGGGCAGCTTAACTTAACAGAAGCTTTAAGTTTTGATAGGCATTTTCGATTTGCGCAAACCGGTTAGCATCGCCTCCTTTATCCGGGTGATGCAAATTAGCCAGTCTCCGATATTGTTGCTTGAGTATTTTAATATTGAGCTCACTAACCTCAGTTAACTCAAGTTCCCTAATTGCGGCAGCTTTTTTATCAATAGCTAAAAACTTTTCCCAAAACTGGCGCTGCATTGCCGTCACCGCGTCATCCGATAGTTCGAGATTAGTAGGGTCTAGATAGAAGTCCTGTAACGGATCAGCGTCAGCTAAATATTTATCATTGGTACTATGTAAACTTGCTGCACCTGATTGCGCAATGGACTGAGTAGAACTGCTTGGCAGCAACTGAATGCTCAGCGGAGAAATCATTAAGTGTAACTGGTACGGGCGCAATGCTATTTTTAATTGGTACAAATAGTGATACAGATAAAAGTGCTTTTTAAAAAGCGATAGGGGAAGCTCAAGTGACGTGTAGAAATCTTTCTTTTGTAACCACTGCATTAATTCATATTCTGATATCGCTTGCGGGTTTAATTCAAAAAAGGAAAGCAAAGTCAGCATCGGCTTTGGTAGTGCTTTTTGATTACTTAAATAGTTCTGTAATTGGCCCAATCTTGCTCCCTAAATTGACTAATAAATTATGTAATAAAATATTTCAGCGAAATAGCACTTTTGCCTTTGCAAAGATGAATAAAAACCAACTAGTCTCCGCTTACTCGAGTTATTTTTAAAAACTCATTAACCGGCTTTAATTTATTTAAATAGAAAAATAGGGGGTTTCACCTATCCACCTCATCGAAAAACCGCATTAAATGGTTAATCAACTTACTACAACCTAGCACAAACTTTAGTAAACAGCCGAACAAAAATATCACCACGAGATATTTATGCGATTTTGTGCAAAAGTTTTATTCAAAATGTAAGTATCAGTAAATTTTTCATACCGATTTTTCGCCTTTGTTAGCAATGCTTGACCGAAAAAAAGTGCTTCTGTATAGTCATTTCACAATTCATTTTTACGCTGTAATGATTGTATAACAACAACCAAGTTAACTTAAAGAATAAACAACTAACAAAAGTAGGGAGTCACAGCATGGCGACAAAAAACCCATTTCAATATAAAGTGCTGAGTTTAGCACTCGCAAGTGCATTAGCTGTTCCATCGCTAAATGCTATCGCGGAAGAAGAAGACAACACCGAAAGAAAAGTAACCATTACCGGTTCACATATCAAACGTAGTAACATTGAAGGCCCTTCACCAGTTCAAGTTATTGACCGAGAAGCTATCGTTGGTTCTGGCCAAGCAACATTACAACAACTTTTTGAAAGGCTTCCATCGTCTGGCTCGGGTACATTCTCTACTCGTGGTAACAGCCAAGACTCAACCGGAAACGGCGGTGCTGCTATCAGTCTTCGCGGTTTTGGAGCCGATGCAACTTTAGTATTAATTAATGGCCGTAGAGCGAATATTAGTGCTTTTGCTGAAAGCGTTGTGAACAACTTTGTTGATTTAAATAGCATCCCTCTAGCGGCAATCGAACGCGTTGACATTCTTAAAGACGGCGCATCGGCTATTTATGGTTCAGATGCAATTTCTGGTGTTGTAAACATCGTTTTAAGAAAAGACTTCGTAGGCTCAGAAGTTACTCTAGGCTACGGTTCTACAACTAAGTCTGGTGCAGACGAAACCACCATGAACGCAATTTTCGGTTATGGCGACGGCAAAACCAATGGCACTTTAATTTTTGACTATTTTAAAGCAGGCGAATTACGCAACGCCGATCGCGGACGTTTAGCTTCAGCTAACCAATCAGCTAATGGCGGTTTTGATTTACGCTCTTCGCGTGGCTTCCCTGGTCGCTACATTTTAGACGGCGACACTAGCCCTACGATTGACCCTAACTGTCCTGCAGAGCGCTCTTTTGGGCAAACTTGTGTATTTGATTATGGCCCCTTTGGTTATCTGATTCCTGAAATGGAACGTGCAGGCGCAATGTTTTTATATAACAGTGAAATTGGCCAAGATGCAGAACTTTATTTTGAAGTTTCTGCACAGCGTAACACTTCACAAGCAGGGGGCGCACCGACGCCACTTGACGGCGACGCTGGCTTAACCGTCGATGCTTCACACCCTAACAATCCGTTTGGGCAAGACTTAGCCATTGATCGTCATCGTACTGTTGATGCAGGTCCACGTGTTTGGGATATTCAAAGTGAAAGTTTACGCTTTGTAACTGGCGTAAAAGGTATGGTTGGCGACTTTGACTATGACCTTTCTTTTACCAAAGCGCGCAGCATTTCTTTGCAAACGGGTGACCGCACGCAAGGCTGGGTAAGAACAGACTTTTTACAAAGAGAAATTGATGCTGGCAACTATAATCCATTTGGTGGTTTTGTTAACTCTCCAGAAGTTATCGATGCAATTACCACTTCGCTTACTCGTCGAGGCGAATCTCGCCTTTCAGCATTTGAAGGCTCGCTTTCTGGAGACTTAATGCAAATGGATTCTGGCTGGCTAGCCATGGCAACCGGTTTTGAGTATCGTAGCGAAGCAGTAAAAGATAACCCAGACGATCAGTTCCAACGCGGCTTAATCTTTGGTACAGAGTCTGTCAGTGCACAAGCTTCTAGAGACCATTGGTCAGTTTATGCTGAACTTGCTATTCCACTCACTGAAACCTTAGAACTGCAAGTAGCAGGACGCCACGATGATTATGAATTAGCGGGTAGCTCTACTAACCCTAAAATTGGTATGCATTGGAACGTTAATGAAGACATTGCCGTTCGTGCATCTTGGGGAACTGGCTTTAGAGCTCCATCACTAGCGCAAATTGGCTTAGGTCCTTCGCAAGAGTCTCGTTTCTTTGTTGACCCTTACTGTGCGCAAGCTCAAGGATGTAATGTTAATGACCCTGCAACCGATCTGACTGTTACTTTTCGAGGTAACCCTGACCTTAAGCCTGAAAAGTCAGAATCTTTTAATATTGGGATGATTTGGGATATCAACAATGAGTTAAATCTATCGGTTGATTACTGGAATATTACACAAGAAGATAAAATTGATGAGGGAGACCTAGGACTTGCAGCGCTTCAAAACTGTGAGCCAGGTGCAAACTTTAATCCTAACTTTTGTGTTCGTCAAAACAACAACCTTGGTCAACTTTCGCAAGTATTTAACACCTTCCAAAATATTGGTGCACAAGAGGCATCTGGTCTAGACATTTCTGCAAACTATAAAATGTCATTACAAGACAGTGGTGACTTAAACTTTGGTATTGAGTGGACTTACCTAGCTAACTTTGAAAAGGACGGCATTGATTGGACTGGTGAGTATGAGTATCCTGAGATTCGTTGGAACGCGTCTACTGAGTGGAAAGTTGGCGACTGGTCAACAACTGCTGTACTTAATTACATTGGTGAATTCCAAGATTTACCAGATGCTAATTTAGACGGCACACCAGACGTAGAGCTAAACGATACGCGTACGGTTGACTCAATGGTAACTGTTGATTTACAGGCTTCATATGAAGTAAACGACAGCCTAAGCTTAAGCTTTGGTGCTTCAAACTTGTTTGACGAAAAAGTACCATTTGCTGCTGGTGACGGTAACAACGACTTATACGGATACGTACAAGCAGTACACGATCCTCGAGGCCGTTTTATCTACACTAAAGCAACCTTCAGATTTTAATCAAAGGTTACTTTAACTCTTAAAAAAGGAGCTTCGGCTCCTTTTTTTTTGTTATAAATTAATGACCAATTAAGTCTTCACCACCGCTAACTAACACAGAAAATTGCACAAAATCTCTTATAGAAATAAACCTTAATCGTTAATTTCTGGTTGCGATTTTTTCTTTCAAAATAGCCAACCTAGCTCACATTTTTTTTACCAAACGATATTCAGTTCATCTCAACCGAATATTTTCTGCTGGCTTGTTTTATTTACTTAATTATTCAAGGTGAGTTTTGCAAGCGATTATAAAATCAACTATCAATTTAAAAATTAAAGATGAAGGAATACTTAATGAAAAAATTAATAAAAAGTGCTTTATTAATCAGCGCAGCAGCAAGCTTCTCTTTCTCAGCAATGGCTTCAGAAAAAGGGATCACAGAGGCAGATATTAAAGCAGCTCCAGAGCTTCAACAAGCAAATGAAATGCAAATGAGCAGCGCAGCAACAGGAATAAAGTGTCTAGTTGATACTCCTCGATGGGACCGTTGGGGCTCACCAAACTGTTTTAGCGTAGGCTCAGCTAGAACAACAACCGCTTATTTTCAAATTACAAACCCACCAGCAAACTACACCATTTACTGGTCTCACGAAGGCTGTAACTCTGGCTCAGCTACTTGTAACTTGCCTATAAGAACTTATCAAACTTTAGTGTTAAGTGCGACGGTACTCGATCACTCTAACAATACATTTACTCAAGTTGAGTCTCGCGCACATTACGAAGGAATGGATTAAGAAGGAACTAGCTTAATTTATTTTCTATAGGTTGATTTAGCAAGGCAGGGTTTATACTCTGCCTTGCTGCTTTTTTTCTAACTGGAAGTTTTACTTTTTTCTGCCAGCGCTTGCTTTCTTGCAAGCTTAGCTAGACGCCGTTGCTCTAACTCATCAGCCACGTGACCACCGATGTGTTCTTCGCCACGCTGCTTTGCTAACTGAATTTGCTTTTCTCTTTCTAAATAACGCTGCTTTTGTTCTGGCGTTGTTTTATCAAAACAATGTGGGCAGCTTACGCCTTGCACATATTGTTCGCTTTGCATGTCTTGTTGAGTTATTGGCAGTCGGCAAGCATTACATTGGGCGTAACTACCGGGTTGTAAGTCATGGTCAACTGTCACACGGTCATCAAAAACAAAGCATTCACCTTTCCAGCTGGATTTCTCCTTAGGAACGTCTTCTAAATACTTTAAAATACCGCCCTTTAAATGAAAAACTTCATCAAAGCCTTCTTGTTTTAACAACGCAGTCGACTTTTCACAACGAATGCCGCCGGTACAAAACATCGCTACCTTTTTATGCTTTTTAGGATCTAAATGTTGCTGGACGTATTCGGGAAAATCTCTAAATGTTTCGGTCTTAGGATTAATCGCATTGTTAAAAGTACCTACAGCGACTTCGTAATCATTTCTGGTATCAATTAACAAGACTTCAGGATCATTAATGAGCTCGTCCCAATCCTGTGGCTCGACATAAGTTCCGACCACTCGATTAGGATCGATATTTTCAACTCCCATAGTCACTATCTCTTTTTTAAGCTTTACTTTAGTGCGCTTAAAAGGCATTGACTCAGAAAAAGAGAACTTGCACTCGATAGACTGTAACTCTGGGTACTGGGCAAGCCACTCTAAAAGATTTTCGATACTTTCTTTTGTGCCTGCGACGGTACCATTAATGCCTTCATGGGCGAGCAGCAAGGTGCCGTTAACACCGGATGATTGCATTTGCTTTAATAATGGCTTTTGAATTAATTCGAAATTTTTTAGCGCAGTAAATTTATACATTGCGCAAACGACATATTGAGACATGATTTTTCCTATTGCTAGCTGAAGCGTAAATTCAGGGCAAAACGCAGCGCGATTATAAGGAAATGTAAGCCTGGGTCAAGCCAGTCTGTACATTAATTAATCATATTAATGCCATAATTAGCCGCATAAAAATAGAAATTACGCTTATCGTCCAAGCGGCTTAAGTGCTAAAATCCTCCTAAATCAATTAATTAGGAACTTACAATCTTTCAATTGTGAGTCTTTTGCAGCGAATGGTAAAACCTTGGGTTGTTTTAAAATTTGGCGGGAGCAGTGTTGCCGAGCCTGCGCATTGGCATACCATTAGCCATGCGGTTGCCCAAAAGCATCAACAGGGGTTACGCCCCATTCTAGTTTTTTCTGCCCTTAAAAATGTGTCTAACTTACTTGAAGCATTGTTGCACCAAGCGCTTGCAGGCGTGCACCCTAACGCATTACAACAACTTAAAGAGTTACATATAAACTTTGCGAGTCAGTTGCACTTAGAGGTTAACGAGCTTCTCCGCCCCATTTTTGAACAGCTTAATGAAGATTGCTCAGCCATAACCAAAAGCCAACAAATCTCGCCTCAACGTCATGCCAAAATACTTGCCGCAGGAGAGCTTCTCTCAACGACTATTGGATGCCACTACTTAAACCAGTGCACTGAACTCACACAAATTGGTTTAAGCTGTCATTGGCTAGATATAAGAAAAGTCTTAATTGCCAACCCACAGCCCGATCCTTGGCACCAATATACCAGCGCAACCTGCGACTACCAATATTCAGCTAGTTTGGACCAAACACTCAGCGATCTAAATAAAGTGATTGTTACACAAGGCTTTATTGCCGCTAACGAGCTTGGCGAAACCGTCCTGTTAGGTCGGGAAGGTTCAGATACCAGCGCAGCTTATATTGGAGCTAAACTAAAAGCTTGTTCAATCGAGATTTGGACCGATGTGCCTGGCATATTTACTACGAATCCGCGTGAATTGAGTCGTGCAAGACAAATTAAAAGTCTGACCTATCAGCAAGCCCATCATCTTGCGGCTCTCGGGGCCAAAGTGCTGCACCCAAGAGCACTTAGCCCTGCCCAAGAGTACCAGATTCCGGTTCAGGTTAAGTCCACTAGCCTACCACAGCAAACAGGAACTACCATAGGAAAAGACGCCATTGAAGGAGAGGCCATTGAAGGGGCAACCATTAAAAGGAATACCAGCGAAGCAACGCGCATTAGAGAAACTAGCACTGCGTCCCATAATCCTAATCAAGCGCTTCCTAGCAGCCAGTCTGCAGAGTATTTATACGCAATCACTAGTGAAACGCCTATTAACCTAATTAAGCTCACCGCCCTTCCTCAACCACCCAACCAGAAAGCCTTATTGGCGGAGCATGCAAGCAAAGTGATCGCTTACTTAGGGTCGCTAGGGTTTGACTTAATTACGCAGCAACAAGACCAAACTAAAGCCAATTTGGTATTTAAGTACAGTAATAGCGATAAGGCAGAACCCGCTGTTTCAAGCTTAATCGACCACTTGCAACAGGAGCTAGCTGACCAAGCAATCATTGCTATCAGCGCCGGTTACGCTTGTGTTAGCCTTTGCTTTTCTCAATTAAAGGTAAATCAAGTGAACACACTTCGCAGCTTACTTGCAGAAAATGAATTACCTTTAATCGATTGTTTAGTATCAAAAGCGAAAAATAGCATTAGTTTAATTAGCCACTCACAACACCGTATTGCGATCAGTCAATTAATTCACGCAAGCTATATTGAGAATCAAGCAGATCGCAATATTTTTGGAAAAAGCTGGCTAGAATACGAACAGTGAAAAGTTAAAGGTCGAGATTAATCGGATAGGCTTTACTGTTTTTTAAAGTAGACAAAACCACCGATGACTTGATTTTCCCTAAACTATTTAATTTGACTAACTTTTCACGCACAAACCTTTCATACTGGTAAATATCGGGGCAAACAACTTTCAGCATAAAATCGCTGTCCCCTGTCACATGATAGCATTCCATTATTTCATCTAATGACTCGACCGCACGATACATTTCTTTAATACTATCCTCAGAATGATGGTGCAAGGTAACCGACACCATCATGGTGGTGGCTAAGCCAATTTTTGCAGGGTCTAATATTGCACAATAACCGGATATAAAGCCGGCTTGTTCAAGCTTTTTAACTCTTTCTAGCGTAGGAGGCGGCGATAAACCTAATTGCGATGCGAGCTCTTTATTGGTAATTCGTGCATTAGTCTGCAGTATTTTTAAGATTTTCTTATCTATTTTGTCCATGAGTCTGCTTGTTCAGTTGAATTGTTTTCTCGTTTTTTAATAATTTAACCTATGGCTTACCGCGCTAGCAACCTAAAAAATTTTATAGTCAGGATTATTAAACAAGCCGCCAGCGAGCAATCGCTTATTTAAAACATTAAACAACAGCCCACACTAAGCTAACAGGCGACTTGCCAAGCCTTGCTATCTCATGTTTAATAACATTTTTATAGTCAATAGAGAGTCTAAAAAAATGCACACTAACAAAACACTCTACCTTAGTATTTTTATCACCTTTGGGTTAGCTTTTAGTTGCCATTTAAGTGCTAATAACAACAAAGATAACCCCCAGGTAGATCAAAAGCTGGCAAAAATCATTGCTAGTGAACACCGTACACCAAAGAATCAACAAAGAGATAAGTATCGTAATCCTTTAGAAACACTCACCTTTTTTGGTATTCAAGACAGTATGACGGTAGCAGAAATCTCTCCCGGTGGCGGTTGGTACACCGAAATATTAGCTCCCTACTTAAAAGATAATGGGCTATACATAGCAGCAGGTTATGATCCAGAGTCTGCTAACGATTACTATAAAAAAAGCGCGGCACGTTTTAAGCAAAAACTTGACGCCAACCCAGAACTTTATGCCAAAGTAAAACTTGGCATTATGCAAGCACCAGATAAAATTGATTTTGCTGCACCAGAGTCGGTTGACTTGGTGTTATCATTTAGAAACACTCACAACTGGCACAGTAAAAACCAAGCAGAAACAGTTTACGCTGCAATATACGCTGCGTTAAAGCCAGGTGGAACTTTTGGTTTAGTGCAACACAGAGCTGGGCCACAAACCAAAGATACTACGGGTAAACATGGTTATCTAAAACAAGAAGACGTGATTGCTTTAGCCAAAAAAGTTGGTTTTGTTGTCATGGCAACTTCTGAAATTAACGCAAACCCTAAAGATACCCAAAATCACTCGAGTGGAGTTTGGACCTTACCACCAGTACTACGGGCCGAGGGTGAAGAAAAGCAAAAAGTTTTAGCTATTGGCGAAAGCGATCGCATGACTATTAAGTTTACCAAGCCAGCAAAAATGTAAGCCGTAATTTAAAAAAAGGAAGCGACAAAGCTTCCTTTTTTAACATTAATAACTCACCAAATTTAGATAAAACATTAACCTAACGCAATCAACCCAAAACAATTGACTTGACAACTATTTAGCAGGAATCTTTATGTTAGCAGGAATTTTTATGCGAAAGAAAACATCAATGCGTCTCGCCTTACCCGCACTTTTTACTATGCTGATCGCGAGTTTGCCCTTTGGACTTAGCGCCAAAGATAGCTCAACTAATTTTCAACAGGCATACCAGTCGTTTGATTTAACTAAATTACAAAACAATATTAAGCTGCTTTCTTCTGACGAGTTTGGTGGCAGAGCGCCCGCTACGCCTGGGGGGCAAAAAACTACAGAGCTGCTTGTAACTCAGTTTAAAGCACTTGGCTTGAAACCGGGAAACGGCAATAGCTACTTACAATCAGTTCCGTTAGTTGCAATAGAAAGTATGCCAACAGCGCATTTAAGTATTGCTGATCTCAAGTTCGACTTTTTAAAGAATTATGTTGCTAACTCTAGAAAAACACAGCCATCTGTTGAACTAGATAATTCAGACTTAGTATTTGTTGGCTATGGAATTAATGCCCCTGAATACGGCTGGAACGATTATGCAGGTGTAGATGTAAAAGGTAAAACAGTCGTCGTTTTAGTTAACGACCCAGGCTACGCAACTCAAGATCCTGCGCTATTTAATGGCAACACTATGACTTACTATGGCCGCTGGATTTATAAGTACGAAGAAGCCGCTCGCCAAGGTGCTGCCGGCGCAATTATCATTCACGAAACTAAACCAGCAAGTTATGGCTGGAACGTTATTGAAAGCAGTTGGTCTGGCGCTCAATATCACTTACCCGCAAGTGAAGTTAATGAGCCTGCGCTAGATGTTGAAATGTGGATCACAGTTGAAAAAGCCAAAGCGCTGTTTAAAAAAGCCCAACTAGATTTCGCTCAACTAAAAGACATGGCCGCCAAGCGCGAATTTGTTGCCACTCCATTAAACTTAAAAGCCTCTATCAAATTAAGCAATAGTATTAAACAATCTACTTCTAACAACGTCATTGCTACCATCCCGGGCACTAAAAATGAAGGTGAACACATCGTTTATATGGGGCATTGGGATCACTTAGGCACCACAACTGTTAACGGAAAAACGCGTATTTTTAATGGCGCACATGACAACGCAACAGGAACGGCTGGCCTTATTGCTATCGCAGAGGCTTATCAAAAACTCGAACAAAAACCGCAGCGTTCAATTACTTTCATTGCCGTAACCGCCGAAGAACAAGGTCGACTTGGATCCCGTTATTTTGCCAATCACCCAACGATTGCGCTTAATAAAATCGTGGGTTTAATTAATATGGATAGCTTAAATATTTCTGGTTTAAAGCGAGATGTAAGAGTCGTTGGGTTTGGCAAATCAGAATTAGAAGAATACTTAGCGAAAGCGGCTAAGCGCCAAGGCCGTACTTTAACGCAAGAGCCAACTCCAGAGCGAGGCTACTATTATCGTTCTGATCACTTTAGCTTAGCGAAAAAAGGCGTTCCAGGATTAAGCTCCGGCGGTGGAACTATTCCGTTAAATGATGAAGAAGCCAAAATTAACCAAGCAATGAGCCAATTAAAAACTAATTGCTATCATCAAGCTTGCGATGAGTACAACCCTAATTGGGGTTGGCAAGGCATGATAGCGGATTTACAGCTCTACTTTGAAACCGGTTATTTACTTGCTAATTCTAGCGACTGGCCTAATTGGTATAAAGGCACCGAATTTAAAGCCGCTCGTGACAAGATGATGGAACAATAATTATTTCTACTTGAAAAAAAACGGGCTTTGCGCCCGTTTTTTTAGTTTAAGAGCATCTATTTTATTCTAATACTGGCTTTTTCTATAACGATATCCTGTTGCGTTCGGCCAGAACGCGAGCCCTGTGCTTCAATTTTTTTAAGTACTTCTTCGCCAGCAACTAATTCACCAAAGACGGTATGCAAACCATTTAAATGAGGCGTTGCCCTAAAGGTGATAAAAAATTGGCTTCCGTCGGTATTTGGGCCTGAATTGGCCATGCTTAAAATACCTGCCTTACTGTGCTTTGCTTGTTCCGAAAATTCTCCAGCATAAGAGTAGCCAGGACCGCCCATACCATTGCCGAGAGGATCACCACCTTGCGCCATAAAATTGTTAATTACACGGTGAAATTTAAGTCCGTCATAAAACCCTAACTCGGTTAAATAAATGCTGCTGCTCACGTGCATAGGCGCCACCTGATGATAAAACTTGATCGATAATAGGCCTAAATTAGTTTGCATATCCCAAAAGTAGCTTTTATTCGGGTCAAAAGTTAACGCTGGCGGTTTAGGTAGTTTGGTTTTCCATTCAGGTAAATTTTTATCGATTGATTGCTGCTCAATAAAGGCCGTTATTTCTTTAAGTGCCGGGTCTTTCTCTTGCGTACACGCCACGATACCGCTAATGATAAGCAAGCTAGCGATTAACTTTCCTAATGCTTTAAAACTGTTCATAATAAGTCCTAATAAAGTAATTTTATCCAACATGGGTATGTTTTTGACTAGATCAGCCGAATAACAAGCTAAAACACCCTCGAATTATAGGCAAACCCCAGTCTATTTAAAACCATTGAAAATGGAATTAGTACGCACTATTTACTAAACTAACCTATACTTATATTTGGCCTTTATTGACTTGGGCTCATAACATATAACGCTGAATATTGAACTATTTCCGTTAGTAAATTAATAAAAAAATGGCAGTTAATGGATTCTTCAAACGACCTACTTTTTGCTCGACAGCCTATATTTGACGGCAATAATAAGCTGTACGGATTTGAGCTGTTGTATCGTAATATGCATCCAAATGCTGCAGTATTTGACGATGGTAGTCGCGCCACCAGCGAGCTATTGGTTAATTACTGTGGTGGAATACTTAACGACGAAGATGCACCCTATGTAAAAATCTTTATCAACTTAACCCGCGAACTCCTGCTCTCTGACTACTTTTTTCCGCTGCAGCCAGAAAGAGTCGTCATTGAAATTTTAGAGAACACCTTAGTTGACGAAGTTTTAATTGAAAAAGTAAAGCAATTAAAAGCAAAAGGTTATCGCTTTGCGTTAGATGATTATTCATTTTTGCCGGAGTACGATGCCTTAGTTCCGCTAGTTGACTATATTAAAATAGACTTACTTTGTATTTCCGATGTCACCTTAAAGGACAGTCTTAAGCAGTTAGAAACTAACACCCTTGCTAAGCTAAAAAAGCGCCCTATTTTTCTTGCAGAAAAGGTTGAAACCTGCCAACAACACCAACTTTGTCGAGAAATTGGATTTGAGCTTTTTCAAGGCTACTACCTTGAGCGCCCGCAGTTAGTTTATGGCAAAAAGATTTCTAATGACTCTCAATTAGCTTTAGAAATTGTGGCGAAAATGCAATTGCCAGACATTGATATTGACGAGCTTTGTCACGAAATATCGAGAGATACAAAACTAAGTTATCAAATACTTAAAATTATTAACAGTCCGCTTTGTCGACTTCCAAGACAAGTCAACAGTTTGAAAGAAGCGGTCGTATTTCTAGGGCTAGAGCAAATCAAAAAATGGGCCATGGCCATGGCGCTTTCTAGCAATTCTAATCAATCAGTAGAGTTATTTAGAATTTTACTACAGCGTGCTAGAGCATGCGAACTTTATGCGATCAGCCAAAATTTTGAAAAGCCAGAGAGCTTTTTTACCGTCGGTCTTTTTTCTGGCATCGATGCGGTAATGCAGGCGGATAAAACTTGGTTAATTTCTAAACTCGATTTATCACAGTCGATGAATGATGCTATTTTGCTCGAAAAAGGTCAACTTGGTGCGGTTTTAAAAGCCATTAATGCCGCTGAACGAGCTGACTGGAAGTTCACTAAAAATTTAACGGATAATGAGCGAATAGAGCTTTTTTCCGCCCACGAAAATGCGATAGCGTGGGCGAACAAGTTGTGCCAAATGATCAAATAAAATTGATGCTATACCTCATTACTGGGTGTTTTTTTAAAGCGCGCAAAAACATTCACTAAGAGCAAACAAATAATGCCCGTTAATATGCCTACAACGACTCCCACTATGCTTGGCAAAATAAATTTTATTACACCACCAATATAGTCAATCGCAGCTGCCGCCGTTTGCCAGTCTTTAACCCAAAGATCTAAAAAGTGGAGGCCATGTAATAAAATTCCCCCGCCAACTAGGAACATTGCAGCAGTACCAATCACAGATAATGACTTCATTAAAAAGGGTGCAAAAGCGAGCAATCGACGCCCTATCCATCGATAAATTCCTAGTAAAGCACCTTTACCCTTTTTAGCCACCAAATAAAAACCCGCATCATCTAGCTTTACGATCGCTGCGACTAATCCATAGACGGCAACGGTCATAAAAATTGCTATAGCGGACACTACCATTGCTTGAGTGGCAAAAGGCGCTTGACTGACCGTACCTAACGAAATGACAATTATCTCGGCAGACAAGATAAAATCGGTGCGAATCGCTCCTTTAATTTTTTTACTTTCAAACTCTACCATATTAATTTTGGGATCGGCCAAAGCCTGTTTTACTTGCTGCTTATTTTTATCAACTTCATCTTTATGCATTAAATGATGGGCAATTTTCTCAATGCCCTCGTAGCACAAATAAGCCCCCCCAATCATCAACAATGGATTAATTAGAATAGGTAAAAACACGCTAATTAATAATGCCGCAGGAACCAAAATAAACTTGTTAAGCATAGAGCCTTTTGCAACAGCCCACACCACAGGCAACTCACGTTCGGCTTTAATGCCGGAAACTTGTTCGGCGTTTAACGCTAAGTCATCACCTAAAACGCCGGCGGTCTTTTTAGCCGCCACTTTACTAAGCACCGCAACATCGTCTAACACAGTCGCGATATCATCTAATAGGGTTAACAGGCTTGAGCCAGCCATATTTCTCTCTTCCTTTGTTATAATATTTGGTAAACTTATCCCATATTAACTGATTTTCATGTGAAACAGTGTTAATTAGTTTTCAGTCAATTAAAAATCGCCGGTTTTAGGGGTTTTACGATAGTAAAGGTTAAAAATGCAGCCAATAAGTGTGGTGCTTGGTGCCAGTAGCAATTCGCAACGCTTTTCTAATCAGGCAATTCGCCTGCTTTTGTCGCAAGGGCATAGCGTCATTCCAGTATCGCCTAAATTACAACATACCGAAGGCTTGCAGTGTGTTAATAGCCTTACTCAAATTGACCAAAATGTCGACACCATCACGGTGTACGTTAATCCAGAAATATTTTCTGGCGAAATTGAAAAGGTAATTAATTTGGCACCTAACAGAGTTATTTTTAACCCGGGAACAGAGTCAATCCAAGCACAGCAGCAACTAGAGTCTGCTGGCATTAAAGTAGTCAATCAATGTACCCTTATCATGTTAAACAACAACACTTACTCAGTGCGATAAACTGACTAAACCAATAGCAGACGCCTCAACCAAAGAGATTGATTTAAACTTATGAGTAATAAAATTCGCCTAGTTTGTCCAAACTGTGACACCATTAATCAGTTTCCTGTAGAGCGACTTGATGATAAGCCCAAATGCGCCAAATGCAAACTTGCTTTATTCGACGGCCAACCGATTGAAGCCAATAGTGGTCAAGTGGTTCGTCATATTGAAAATAGTGATCTACCGCTACTTATCGATTTTTGGGCACCTTGGTGTGGTCCCTGTATTAACTTTGCGCCGGTCTTTGAAGAGTTTGCAGGCTTAGTAGGCAACCAGTTGCGGCTCATAAAAGTAAATACTGAAGCAAACAAGTTAGCGGCAATGGACTTTAATATTCGCTCGATTCCAACATTAGCGATTTATCGAGGTGGGCAAGAACTCAACCGAGTTTCTGGCGCTTTTAGCCTAGCTCAATTACAGCAATGGGTTGTACAACAGCTGACTAATCCAGAGTTTGATTAGGCACTAAATTAGCCGATTAAGTAATTAACCAATACCATAAAGGTAATGTAATACAAGACAGCGCGAGCCCGAAACCAACGGCAGCAGCGGCTAATTTTGGCTCCAAATCGGCGTGAATAGCCATAACTGAAGCCGTTACCATTGGTGGCATTGCGGCTTCAAACAAGCTTGTTTGCACTGCCAAAATGCTAGTATTAAAGCCACTTAACCAGATCAATAAAAAGGCCAAACATGGCATAACCAATAACTTAACGCCTAAGCCAATCATTAAAGGCGAACGATGCTTAGCGTTAAGTTTAAAGCGCAAATGGCTTCCCACAAGAAACATTGTTATTGGTACTAACAAATGGGCTAACCAAACAAATATCAGATTAAGCCACTCAGGCAGCGTCTTCCATGGCAATGCCCACACCAAAACAATGGCGATTAACGGCGGAAAAAAACAAATTTTAGTGAGTATTTCAAACCAATTAATTTTAGTTTGTGGCGCTTGCGCTTGCTTAAAAACCACTATAACTATGTTACCCAATATAGCTAAACTCAAAAATGAGCCCATCACATCATAAATAACAGCATAACTTAACGCGTTTTCTCCCAAAAAAGCATTTACCATGGGAAACCCAAAAAACGATGTATTGCCAAAACAGCACACCATCAGTAAACAACCTAAGGTTAGTCTGGACCAATGAAAAACCTTTGCCGCAAAAAATAGCCCAGCGGCAATTAAAAGCATCAGTACCCAAGGTAAAATGAGAGGAACCAATAGGTTTGCGTTTATTTCTATTTGCGGTAGTTTTATAAAAACTATAGCCGGCAAACACACATAAATAACCGAAAAGTTAAGCCAGTAGGAAGACCGTTGAGGCAACCATTGACGGTAATTAAACAATGCCCCTAAAGCCAAAAAAAGACCTATTAATGCAAAGTTAAGCATTTGGCTGAAATACTGCTTGAGGATTTTTAAAACACTTTAACTCTATGGGATTACCACTAAAGTCGAAGAAAAACGCGGTTTGTTGCTCTCCAACTTGATTTGGATAACGAACTTGCGGCTCGATTAAGAAAATTGTTTGATGCAGCTTTAACCGCGCGATAACCTTTTCGAAGTCTTCCTGGTTTAAAATACAGCCAAAATGCGGAATAGGTACTTTAATGCCATCAACTAATCCACAAAAATCCGCTTCGGGCAAATTAGCACTGACATGAGCTGACAGCTGATGTCCAAAAAAATCAAAATCAAGCCATGTCTCACTTGCTCTACCAGGCTTGCAGCCTAATATATTAATATAAAACTCTCGTGTTGATGCGAGATCTTTTACCTTAAATGCGTAATGAAAAGAATGCGTCAAAAATTGCCTCCAAGGGTTTGCTTGTTATTAGTATTCACGAGCTAAACACACTAAGTTCAATGGCGCTTGATTAGCTTTTACTCGCCGATAATTCTCAATAATTTGAGGAGCAACAGATTCTGGCTGAGTTAAACTAGCAACATGAGGTGTCATGACAACTTGATCATGCTTCCAAAAAGCATGTTCTGCAGGTAAAGGCTCTTGCGAAAAAACATCTAAGTAAGCTTGCGAAATTTTTCCAGATGCAAGCGCCGCGATTAAATCAGTTTCGTTTAAATGATCGCCGCGACCTAAATTCACTAACACGGTATTCATAGGAACCCGTTGAAAAACCTTTTGGCTCAGGATCTGTTTTGTAGCAGAGGTTAAAGGTAACACGTTTATTAACCAATTAGTTTGCTCAAAGAAAGCATTTGCTTGCTCATTTCCATAATAAGTTTTAATTGCAAAACCATCGTTAGATTTTAAGTTTTGATAGTTTTTGCGCCAAGCTGACACTTGATAACCGTTAGCAACTAAGGCCCTCGCTAAGCCCTCTCCAATTTTACCTAGCCCCATAATACCTATTTTAAAATGAGACTTAGGCAAAGTTTCTCGTGGCTGCCATTGCTGTTGTTGCTGACATTTTTGATAATAAAAAAAATGATGTCGATGCGACTCTATTAGTGTCAATAAGTACTCAGCCATCATACTAGCCAATTTATCGTCAACCAAACGAGCACAGGCAACGCCAGAACTTAGAATTGATTTATCAGCGATTAAGTGATCAACCCCGGCTCCCATCGAGACCACAAGCTTACAGTTAATTAGCGGGGCCAGTGCATTTTCTGGATGCTGCCAAACTAACGCCAAGCGGACTGCTGCAGGATCATTTATTTGCGGCCAAACTTGAATATCAAGGCTTGGCGCAAGTTGTTGCAGTGCCTTAACCCAAGGCTTAGCATTTTTAGTTGGGGCTACAATGGCAATAGACATAAAACTCTCTGCTATAAATGTCGCCGCTAGCAACGGTGACTTAGCTCATAATAATGAAGCGATATTAAACCTGTACAAATGATAAAGATAACCGCTTGATCGTTTCTAGTCTCAAACCGAAACGTTTTAAATCCAGTCGGTTTTAATCTAGCCTATCTCGCTTAATCTAAACAAATGGAACTGTAGGTATCAAAACCCTTTACAGTAGCATACCGCTGATTTTGATCTTATTTGAAATATTTTGCCAACCATTATGGCAAATCACAAGTCATATTAGTGTATTGGTTGTCAGCATGACTAAACCCTCGATAGTAAGTTTCTGTCACGCACTTAAGCACCCAACACGAGAATAAAAAACATTTATTTAAACAACCTAAAGTGTAAGGAAGAGTCTATGCCAACCCATCAAACAACGAGCAATCACCTTAAACCTCGATTAAAGCACGCTTTGAGTAACTTAATGCTGAGTTGCACCATCGCACTTAGCAGCTTCACAGCTATTGCAAATGCTGATGTTACTCGAGTCGTAGAAAAACAGTTTGCGTTTGATTTAGACGGCAAGATCTCGCTATCTAACATCAACGGGAATGTCACAATTACAGGCTGCAACTGTAACCAAGTGAACTTAACGGCATTAATCGAAGCTTCAGACTCTGCCTTACTCGATAGAATTGAAGTGAGAATTAAACAATCTAAAGCCCAGCTGAGCGTAGCGACCCACTATAAAGAAAACTATGAAAACGACTATAAAAAACACCAGCGATCCAGTGTGACTTACACCCTAAGCGTACCAAATGACGTCAATTTAAATGGAATTAGCTTAGTCAACGGTGATCTGAATCTAAGTCGTGTCACAGGCAAGCTTAAAGCAGAGCTTGTTAATGGCAACCTAAATTCAGACTCAACTGCTAGTTCAACTCAGGTCGACATGGTCAACGGCAATGCCGAAGTGGTTTTTAGTGACCTATCACAAGTAGAGTTCATTAACTTTGAGTCGGTAAATGGCAACATTCAGCTATCATTGCCTAGCGACTTAAGCGCGACATTTGATATTGAAACCGTTAGCGGTCGGATTACGAACCAGTTTGGGTTAGCCGTCAATCGGGGAAAATATGTAGGTAGCAGCATGCGTGGTCAGCTTGGCAAAGGCACAACCCAAGTAAAAATTGATAACGTTAATGGAAAAATTAACATTAACCAACTATAGAAACCGGCTAAACCAGCTCAATTAGGCCGTGTTTACGGTCAGAAACCGACACGCTAGTTGTCACCAATTCTGACCGTTATTTTCTTTTTTATCTTAGTTTTAGAAAGCTTTAGTTAAATCAAAAACATATTATAGTGATAGGAATAGGTGTTGAGGCTTAAGCTGCTCATTAGTATTTTGCTTTTTAGCATTTACTTTGGTTATTCCCGATACCTATCCCCTTGTAGTTTTCACTAGAAGTCGCTATGGCAAAATAGCAAAACTAAAACAGGTACCTGAAATCAGGCATAAAAATAGATACTGCCACAACTTGAACTAAACGATGCTACCAGAATTGAATTAGCAAGTGCTTGCTATAAATTTCTGGTTATAAATTCCTGGCTAGACTTGCAAAGATAGAGTTTATCTACTCGATTTAAACTGACTTTTTATTCCAATCACTGCAGCACTATAAATTTCATCCATGCTTGTTGCCAACGGGCAAGTTTTGTTGAAGCATTGAGTTGCTTAGGAGAGACATTAACTTTCTGGAGAGACTCGGCATTATCAACAAGGGCGTTGACGTTTACCGCGCCAATTAAATCATCATTAAATTTTACGGTTACGGCAATAATGATTTTGCAGTTTTCACACTGGATAAACTCGGCTTGCTCCGAACCTTGCTTAATTCGATTAACCGGGTTGCTAATATATAAACGACAGCTGCCCGCTGGGTCAGAAAGGTAGGCCAGCTGATGTTGCTGGCAAAAGTCACAGTCACAATAGCGAGCAAGGTAGTTTTTTAATGGCTGCGTTAATGCTAACTGATAGCTTAAGTTACCACAGCCACAAGCGCCTTGATATGAAAAGACCGCATCTGAGTGTGGCATAACTTTCATCAGTATTATTTCACATTAATTGCTTTGGTTAACTTTAAGTAACTCGATTAAATCTTGCGCGAAGTCACCGAGTGAGCGAGTCATTAATGCAAAGTCGGCGTCGAAACGTACTAACTCATCTTCACCGTCAACATCTTCGTTTTCTGCTAGTAACTCATCCATAAACTTAACTGATTTAATTTGTAAATCTGGGGTGATTATTCCTTTAAACTGCCCTTTATAGCGAAAGCCAAGCTTGTTCACCCAGTAACCATCTTCAAGTAAATCGCCGATAACATTATTTTCGCTTTCGTTATCTTTAAACTTTGCTACTCGTTCATCTTTCGGATCTTTAAACTCGTATTCGCCGCTCAACTCCCACCCTTCAGGCATTCCGTTCTCTAACCACCCATTGAGGATGATTGCCGGATTTTCCTCACTAACTAAACGCACCGCGCCGATAGAACCAATAGTTTCCACTAAAAGCTCTAAAAACGTGTCCGCAATAGTGTCACTTCCTGCATTTAAAACTAAATAGCCGCGTTTGGTATCAATATAGGCTGTAATGTGGCTAGAACGCACAAAAGCTTGAGGTAGCATTTTACTCAAAATATCTTCCTTCAAAGACTGCTTTTCTTTCGAGTAAACCTTACGCCCAAACTCTTTTTGAATAGTATGTACACGCTCTTCAAGCTCTTCTTTTACCGCGCTTGCGGGAATAACCTTTTGTTCACGGCGCATACAAATTAAAATACAGCCCGCTGCGGCATGTACCAAATACTCTCGCGAACGGTGAATTGGTGACACCCAGCCGACACTTTCTTCTGCCTGTCTTGCACAAGGCGCAAAGCGCTTTTCTGCCAGCCTTTCAGACAAAACTTCTGGTGATAGCTCAAATGGTGTTGTTAAACGATATAAATATAAATTTCGAAACCACATAGACAACTTTTTAATTGAAGAATTGGTTGCGTATTATCGCCAACTCTTTGTATTTTTCCAAAGACTATTTCTAAGAAATTTGCCAGAAGCTTGCTGTTTTCACGATTACCTTTTTGAATCAGTAGGTTAACCTGGATATTAACTTTCACTTCTATGCCATAAAACAGGGGGACACACCAAGCTGTCATGCTTACTTAACAAACTGGTCATTTTTCAGTCACAATCTCGCGTTAAGTTCTCCTTATGCACACCAAGATAATTGAAACACCACCAGTGATATAAGGAGTATTAACATGCCAACCTCTTTAAAAGCACAATTTCAAGCTATTGATACTTCTCTTTTTTTATGGATTCAAAACCACTGCTGTAAACGCCTTAAATTTAAACTCGTTCGAGCAGTCTCTTTTAGTGGTGATGGCTGGCTTTATGCGGTGATTGCTTTTGCCGCATTAAGCATTGATTTTCACGCTAACTTAAAATTTTTTAACGCTTGCTTAATAGCCTATGCGATTCAAGTTCCGTTGTATGTCGGATTGAAAAAAACCTTTAAACGAAATAGGCCGCAAGATTCATTGCCCGCGTTTATGGCGCAAATAAAACCATCCGATCAATTTAGTTTTCCATCGGGGCATACAGCAGCCGCCTTTGTCATGGCAACTCAAATGGCTTTGTTTTTTCCAGAATTTATCGCGCTTAGCTTAGTTTGGGCTTTATCTATTGGTGCGTCCCGTGTTTTGCTCGGCGTACATTATCCCGGCGACATACTAGCCGGCATGGCCCTAGGTTTAGTGAGTACATTAGTGAGCTATCAAGCGATAACTTTACTCAATCTAGGTTAACGGATTCAGCGATGCTTTTTAAGCTAATAGAGAGTTAGAAATTAAATATGAAAGTACTTTATGCGGTTCAGGCAACCGGTAACGGCCACATAACGCGGGCAAGAGTCATGGCTAAAGTGTTTAAAGCACTACATATAGAGGTTGACTGGGTCTTTACCGGTAGAGACAGGGACTCACTGTTTGATATGCAAATATTTGGTGATTTTAAATGCTTAAAAGGTTTAACATTTTCAATACGGAATGGGAAAGTTGATCATATTAAAACCATTTTTAAAAATAATCTGTTTAGTTTTGTTTATGATGTTTTGTCTTTTGATTTTACTGGCTACGATATTATTATCAATGACTTCGAACCCATTACTGCTTGGTCTGCAAAAATAAAAAAAATCAAAACCTATGGCCTTTCACACCAAATGGCCTTTCAAAAAGATATTCCTATTGCAGGTAAAAGCTTGATCGCCAGTTTAGTGTTAAAACACTTTGCACCCGTATCATTTCCTATGGGATTACATTGGGACGCGTTTGATCAGAGCCTACTTCCACCAATCGTTGAAAAGCCAACCAATTTAACTCAATTAATCCCAAATAAAATTTTAGTCTACTTCCCTTTTTGTGATAGTGAAAAGCTCGTCGAGTGGTTTAGCCACTTCACCCAATTCGAATTTTATATTTTTCATGGTGAAACTAAACCCAGCGGATTCAAGCATATTCATATTTTACCATTTTCTCGAAAACACTTTTTAACGATGCAAGCAAACTGCGGCGGAGTGATTACTGCAGCAGGCTTTGAGTTACCAAGTGAAGCGATTCAATATGGACAAAAGCTACTGTTATTACCGCTTAACGGACAAATGGAACAGCAATCCAATGCATTAGCCCTGCGTCGACTAAATCGCGCAACAATAATTCACGACTTCTCTCAAGGAGCTTTAGAAAAATGGTTAACTCAACCACTTCACCAACCAATAATTTATCCCAACGTCGCTTGCGCAGTGGCGAAATGGTTAGTCAGTTTAGAAAAAGAATCACTTGCAAGCTTAAGCAAAAGACTTTGGCTAGAAACTACAACTCACGCTGCAACTCACTATGCTAAAAAAGCCCACAAGCTTGGCTAAGCATAGCAAAACTCTTATGTAGACTAGCATCAAAATTATAGCGGCGTTCGATAGTTAATAACTAGAAGTGATTAATTACATGCGTTTAGAATGATTAGGTTCTCAGTGATTGATAATTCTGGTTTAAAGGTACGATGGGAGTAAAATAAACCATCTCTCTTTGTGCAAGATGCTGGGAGGCAACATGTATTCCATTAGTCCTATAGAGTATTTAGATTCACTGTTAATCGACTATACTTTAATACCACATGCGACAACTTTTACTGCACAAGAAACTGCAGAAACTGCTCAAATAAGCGGTAAAGAGCTGAGTAAAGTTGTCGTTATTGAGCGTGAACAGCAATCAAAAACAAAGTTCGCTCACGCACAAATTTCGGTGTTTACTGACTCACTAGCGCTACTTGTAATTCCTGCACAAACATCAGTGGTTAAAAGCGAGCTACGCCAAATTCTCGGCTTACCCAATTTAACTTTGGCCCCTGAGTCACATTTTATTAACCGCTTCCCGTTATGTGAAGCTGGCGCTATGCCACCGTTTGGTCGGCTGTATAATATAGAAATATTTATTGCTGACAAGCTCATTGAGAATAATCATATTATTTTTAATGGTGGCACGCATAACTTGCTAATAAAAATGCGTACTAAAGATTATCTATCGATTAACAACGCCAATGTCATTAGCGCAGGATATCGCAATTTGCAGCTAGAGCGCGACTCTAACTTTGCAACTTTTATTTCTCGCTGAATTGATTATTCCAAAAGCTATAATCACACCGATGTATAGCTAGTTATTTTACCTGAGTAGCTGGCAAGGATAATAGTGACGCTATTTTAAGCCATGAGAATGGCAGTGATTTTTCGCTTAATGTTTGCCTTTTGCATGCTTGATGCCCCATTACGCCTACAGCGAAACTGGCCGCCAAACCTGTCGGCGTTGTTAACAGTGCCTCGCCTTTTTGTTTACTTTGCGCTTTTATTTGCTTAATCAGCTCAGCGTTTAGTTCAATTTGCTTTAGCAAGTATTTTTGCTGCTGTTGTTTAAGGCTATTTTTTTTCCAAAAATTTAATAACATCATTTTTAAATATCCCTCTATTCAGTCGATTAAAGCCTCTCGCTATTGCTCACTCTTAGTGCGAAGATAGCTTAAACTTTTGCTAAAACCAATCTTCATGATAGTAAGCTTTATCAGGCGCCAAACTATTGCGCCTAATACAATTTGTATCAATAAGAGCGCGCACAACACGACGGGAATGCTAAGTCCAAATGAGTAAAGCGCAGCACCTATCGCGACACTAATTACGATCCAACCAGTCATTACAATGGCGCTAAAAATTAGTAATAGAGCAAGCGCAAAAGCAGCACTATCAAGGCTCATTTCCCACTCGTTTTTTAGCAGCTTGCAGTGTAAATCGATTTTATAGCGATAGCATTCGTAAATTTGCGATGTTAAAAGCTTAAGCTCAGAAAGCAACGTAGATGTGTCGCTAGACACATCTACTTTTTCTTCCGCGGCCTCCGATTGACTCGCTGATTGCGTGTTCATAGACACTCCCGAGGATCTTAAGAACGGCGGCTTAACAATGATGAAACTAGTACGCCAGCAGCAAAAGCGATGCCCGCTGTTGCTAAAGGATTCTTTTTTGCTATTGTTTTGGCTTGATCTGCAGAAGCCTTTAATTGACTTTGCAATTGAGCGCTTTTATCGGTAACGTTTTCTTTCGATTTAGCTGCAGCATCTCGCAGGCTACTTTCAGCAACTGACGCTTTGCTTGCAACTTTGTCAACAGATTCATGTAACTTATGAGTGGTTTTATCTGTCCACGGAGAGTTAATAGAGTCCGTCATAGATTCTGATTGTGTGTTTGCTCTCTGTTGATTAGCCATAGTAAAACTCCTTTAGTTAACAGTTTATATAGTTCACTCTAATGCTTTGTGATTTTTAATAACCTTAGCCATTTGCAAAAACCAAAGTTTTTTACAATCTCAATAACTTTAGAGTACACAAACGTTTTTGAAACGCTTACTCAAGCAAAAGCAATCAACGTGCCAACACACAAAAGTTTTTATGTGAATACGCACTCCCCCCTTTAAAACAGCTAACTCACATGACAATTACTTGAACAACCATAGGTTATCAATAACCCGTATCTGCCTCATCGAGTAGCTAGCTAGTTGCGCAAGTTGATAATTTTTACCGACAACCTTGAAACTATTTCAAAAAAACAAATTTAACCAGCGGCATTGCAGCAGCGCTAATTTCTATTGCCTCTCCAAGAGCTTTTAAATACAAGCTCTGCAGCGATTAAACCGTTTTACTTTAATTGCTGGCACAGTTTTCGCTTGATGCATTAACAATCACGTTACTAACAAGCTAGTAATTAACAAGCTAGTTAGTAACAAGCTAACCTATAAGGAGGATGTCGATGTTATCTTGGTCAATCACATTTTTGGTTATCGCACTTATCGCGGCGGTATTAGGGTTTGGCGGTATCGCAGGTACTGCAACAGGTATCGCAAAACTATTGTTTTTTTTATTTATCGTCCTGTTTGTTATTTCAATGGTTATGCGAGTGGTTGGAGGAAAACAGCCACCGGTTTAAATCACCCGCACAGTTCAAACCAAATACAGCTTAGTATTTTTCAGACTTTATAGCTTACAGTTAATTGCAACTTTTAAACTAGGAGAAAAAAAATGAAATTATTATACCCATTATCATTAGTATTAGTATTGTTCCTAAGCGCGTGTGAAGAACAAGGTCCAGCAGAAAAAGCAGGAGAAAAAGTCGACGAGATCGCTAAAGACGTAGGTAATGAAATAGAAGATGCTTGCGAAAAAGTTAAAGACACCGTTGATGCTAAAGACAAAGACTGCTAAAACATAGTTAATAGAAACGCAGGTTAATCCTGCGTTTCTATTGGCATGAGCACTTTGGTTTGCTTATTTGGTTTTAGCTTATTTGTTCTAGTTGTATTAGTAATATCATTACTCGGCTTTATCGTATTTTTCTAATTTGTTGTACAAGGTTTTTACACTTATTCCTAACTGCTCAGCGGTTTCTGATTTGTTTCCTTCGTTGTCTTGCAGAGTTTTTTCTATTGCTCGTCGTTCAATTTCTTCTAGCGGAATACCTGAAGGTACAGTTTGAGTAACAGACTGTGATTCTCCCCTTAACTCATCTTCTAGAATTAAGTGTTCAGAGTCAATCATATCTTCAGCTAATATAAATGCCCTTTCTATTGCGTGTTTTAGCTCTCGCACATTACCTGGCCAGTCGTATTCAGATATTTTACTTATTGCATTAGCAGTAAAGCCTTTAGCGCTATCTTCTTCAGCATTTCTATAAGCTAAAAAATGATTGGCTAAGCCTAAAATATCACTACCTCTATCTCGAAGCGGCGGAACTCTAATAGGGAAATGAGCTAAACGAAAATATAAATCTTCTCTGAACAATTCATTTTTAATCGCTTCGGATGCTTCACGGTTAGTTGCCGCTATTACTCTTACATTGGCTAGTTTTACTTTTTCACTTCCAACTGGCCGATATTCATTTGACTCTAACACGCGTAACAATTTCACTTGGTGCTCAATAGGCATTTCTGTTACTTCATCTAAAAACAGCGTGCCACCGTCGGCTTGTTCAAACACGCCGCTTCTATCTTTATTAGCCCCTGTAAACGATCCTTTAACATGTCCAAAAAGTTCACTTTCTATTAACTCGGGACTTAATGCTCCGCAATTAATGGCAATAAATGGTTTTTCAGAGCGTGAACTAGCTAAATGAATGGTGTGCGCAACTAGCTCTTTGCCCGCGCCGCTTTCTCCTACAATAAATACGTTAGTATTTGAGTCAGCAGCTTTACGAATAACTCGATACAAACGGCGCATTACTGCAGAAGAGCCAACTAGTAAGCCAAACTGATCAAGCTCGCTTTTAATCGCCTTAGAGGAAGATGCCTTATGCTGACTTACCTCTTGGTATAATTCATCTAAAAGCTCTTTTAACACTTTAAAATCAATGGGCAATCTTAAGTGATAAGTTACCCCTCGCAACATGGCGTTATCTATGGCTTCGTTTGGCTCACCATTACTAATAAATATGACATCAATTTCCGATAAAATTTTGCTTTCTATTAGTGCGTCGTAATCCTGTTTAGAAAAGCCATCCACTTGTACAATAGCAATATCACAGGCGCTCTTAACACATGTCTCAATCCAAGCGTTGCTCTCTGTATTTACAATTTCAAATTGGGTAATGCACTCAGTAGTTCTTAATTGCTCATTTAATGAGCTATCGACAATATGCAATAACATGCTTGGACTAACCACGTTGAATTCTCCTTTTGGCTCAACGAAAGCGAAACTTAATTTAAAACATCCTTGTAATTTTAACAAGTTCCTTTGTAATTAATACCTAACTGGTATCACTTTCAACCAATAAAGTGACTAAGCAGCTTGATATGACCTTTATTTTGGGGCTTCAAAAGCTATTTTCAATTGTGGCATGCACTTTGCTTTTCCTAGAGTGAGGTTCAGCGATATTGATGTACTTTTAAATAATGGCTGAATTAATTTTTGTTTACTATAAAAGGAGAATCGCATGAAATTTTCAATGAACAAATCGCTTATTCCTTTAGTTGTGGCAACAGCACTTTCGCTTCCAGCAATGGCTAATAATGATAAGTCAGAAAGCGCTATGAATGACGCTTGGTTAGACGGTAAGCTTGACACAGTGATCATTCTTAATGAACACCTTAACCCATTGAAAATTGAAACCGATGTGACCAATGGTGTCGCTGTTATTACAGGTAAAGTTGACAATGAAGTAGAAAAAGATCTTGCAACTGAACTTGCTAAAAGTGTCGAGGGTATTAAAGAGGTTGAAAACCGCTTAATTGTTGCAGATAGCGAAAAAGAAGCTGACTCGAATGATGATTCGATAATGTCAGATATTACGGATGCGTCAATAACCACCGCAATTTCAACCAAGCTTTTATTAAATACCGAGATCGATAGCACCGAAATTGATATTGATACAGATAATCGTCGAGTGGTAATTAATGGAACGGTTGAGTCGGAAGCAGAAAAAGATTTAGTACAACAAATTGCCAAAAATACGTTTGAAGTGAAGAAGGTAGAAAACCGCCTGGCAGTGAAGTAATTAACCAGTCGTTTAGCCCGCTTCGGCGGGCTCTTTTTCAATTTTTAACGCTTTAGTACACCTTGGAGTTGATTATGGGAGAGCGTCAGTTAGAGCAAATTGGTCGATTAAATGCGACCGACCCAACGGTGATTTTTGAGGTTGCTAAGCTAACCGAAACAAGCTTTATTTTTTTTCAAACAATCGCGGAGCAAATCCAACTAAAAACATTACGGAATATAATGCTAAAAATGGCAACGCAGCGAAAAGCCATGTTGAGCGCTTTAGTTGAGTCTAGAGCAGCAAGCTACGCAACGCTCAAACACAAGCCGCTAATTAATGAACCGGCAAAGTCTATTGCACAATGGTATCAGTCGAAACTACAGCAAGATCAATTGGCTTTTCCTTCGCAGTTTATTGAGGAGCTAGAATTTAACGAGCGTAAGCTACTGAGTTTTTATCGTCAGAGCATTCGCAATATTGCCGATGAACAGTTAGTGAAAGCGCTAGCATCACATATTGCTTCAATTCAAATCACCTTTGATAAACTACGCCAAAGCCGTTTCGATTAGACTTACCGCCGTCTTTTATCACAATTTTTTATCACAACCTTTTGTTGCAACAATCAGCAAACTAATAGCTACGCTGTTTGTTGCAACATTTTGCTTTTTTACCGCTCGTTCCCTCGCCCACTTGTATAAACATGGCCAAGTGGTTTATTTCTCGGTACACTTTAATAAAAATTACAAGACTGACGGATCACACCTATGCAGCAGCCAAATAGCTCACCCACCGCTCCAACTGTCGAATATTTAGGACACCCCAAAGGGCTTTATATCTGCTTTTTAACCGAAATGTGGGAGCGATTTTCATTCTATGGAATGAAAGCACTTTTATTTCTTTACCTAATTAAATATCACCTATTTACTGATGAAAATGGATATAGCCTACTCGGTGCGTATGGCGCGCTAGTATACGCACTACCCGTAATCGGCGGGCTACTTGCGGATCGCTATTTAGGCATGCGAAAAGCAGTAATTTTTGGTGCTAGCTTGCTCGTTTTAGGTCACCTAGGCATGGCATTTGAAGGCCACAAAGCCGCTTTAATTGACGGCGAAGTAGTTCGCGATGAGTCTGCATTACAAGTGTTTTACTTTTCACTGGCATTAATTTGTATGGGAGTTGGCTTTTTAAAACCCAACATTTCGACCATAGTAGGCAACCTCTACGCGCAAGAAGATCCAAGGCGAGACTCTGCATTTACTATTTTTTACGCTGGCATAAACGTTGGGGCCTGGCTCGCGCCACTAATTTGCGGGTTTCTTGGCGAAACTTACGGCTGGAAATATGGATTCGGTTTAGCTGGAATTGGCATGTTTTTAGGGTTGTTAGTGTTTATATTTGGGCAAAAGCACCTCCAAGGCAAAGCGGAGTGTAAAGATATTGCCAAACTAAACCAAAAAAAGTTTAGCATCAAAGTTGAATATTGGATTTATGCAGCTGCCCTAGTGGGTGTCGTACTTGTTTGGGGCCTAATTCAGACCCACTCTCTCGCCATAGCCCTGTTTAGTGGCACTGAAGGCTTCAGCCCTGTTGTTTGGTTTATGCATTTAACCGCTTTAATCATGTTAAGCGGCATCGCTTGGTTCTTAATTAAGCACTGTAGCCAAGTAGAAAGAGATCAAATGATTGCCTTACTCAGCTTTGTGATAGCTATTCTGTTATTTTTTGGGCTGTACGAACAAACTTACGGTAGCTGGGTAGCCTACTCTGATCGTTTAATGGATAGGCAAATGCTAGGAATCAATTGGGAAGCCTCACAATTAGTTTCAACCGGTGCTTTCTTTATTATTTTATTAACGCCATTTTTCGCATGGTTATGGCCTTGGCTGGCCAATAAAGGCAGAAATCCAAGTAAACCTTATAAAATGGCGATAGGGCTCGCATTCGCGGGGCTTTCTTTTGTTGTAATGGCTATATCTACCCAACTGCCAAATGCAAATGGATTAGTGAGTGCCTGGTATTTAGTTGTCGCTTATTTTGTATTAGAGCTCGGCGAGTTAAGTCTTTCACCCATTGCATTATCAGCCGTTACTCAGTTGTCTGTGCAACGAGTCGTAGGCTTAATGATGGGCGCATTATTTCTTGGCCTAGCCTATGCCAATGTTATTGCCGCCCAACTCAGTAGCTTAACTTCGCTTGAAACCTTAGCCGGTGAAGTCGTAGATAACACAGTCGCATTAGCAAAATACCAAGACGCATTTTGGTTGTCGGCTCAAATTGGTTTAGCTGCCGCTGCGGTTTACCTGTTAATGGCACCATTGCTTAAAAGAATGATGCATGCCGATATTTAAGCAGAATTAAACTTTTCAATTTTATTTGTGCATTTTTGACAATAGCTTGGCGTTAATTAACGTCAAGCTATCTGCAACTAAAAACTTTAGTTTTTTGGATGAACTAAGCCTTGGTTAAAGACACTTTCAATTTTAGTCTTTAATACCTGCCATAAGCTTTTGCTGGCTTTTTCTATGCGACTATTAACCTCCAATACTTGCTCTAATTGAATGTTATGATTGCGCCATGAATGATAGTCGTCATTTAGGTTATGCAATAGCGGCGGTATGCGATCGATAGCTCTTGCAAACTGGCTGTCGGCAGTTTCTCCGGCTTCAAATTCTTGCCACAAAGGCAAAAACTCGTTCAGCTTATTCTCGCCCAACAAGCCTAAAATTCGTTTTACACCTTGCTCTTCTAAGTCTTTATTGTCTTGCGCTTCGCTTGAGTAAACAATACTATCGCCAGTATCTATCTCACCTAAGTCGTGTATTAAGAGCATTTTAATGACTCTATCAATATTCACTTCGTGATCGGCTAAGTCTTTAAACATCAAGGCGGTTAAAGCCACTTGCCAACTATGCTCAGCAGAGTTTTCATAGCGCTTTAAATCAATTGGCCGAGTTGCTCGCAAGACACCTTTGAGCTTCTCAATTTCTTGCATAAAGGCTAAGTAAGATTCGATTTTTTGGTGGGGTATTGGCTTCATTTATTACTCAAATAGTGTTTATAAGTGCTTAAAGATTTGGTTTAAAGCTGCTCTAATTGGTCACATCACTAAATTGCCTAGTGTCTATTCTTGGTTAAAGCTAGCCTTTCGGCCATTCTAACCCACTAGCCTTAGCTTTCAAAACTTAGCCATTGGAAAGCTTTTGGCAAGCATGCTTAAATAGCCTTACAAACCGTCAAGCAGACTGCTTAAAGTAAAAATAGAGGGGGAAACTCAAATGAAAGATAAACTATTTTCCATGGGAACGATTGGATTATTTATGCTGGCTAGCACGCCTTTAGCAGCTAATAATAATTCGCCTAAACCTGCGCCTGCGGCTTTAAATATAGCCTGCCAACAGCAGCATTATAGAGCATTTGACTTTTGGGTTGGTCAATGGGAAGTCAAAGATAAGCAAGGAAAAGTGCTAGGAATAAATCATATACAGCCAATTTTAAACGGCTGCGGTTTATCAGAAAATTGGCGCTCACAAAATGGCTTTGAAGGTAAGAGTTATAACTTTTACGATAACCAAACTCAGTTATGGCACCAAACTTGGATAGATACTAGCGGCGGCATTCTTTATTTAAATGGCGGCCTGCAAAAAGATAGCATGGTGTTAAAAGGCACTCGTCCGGGAAAATCCTCAAATGGTATTTCACAACAGACAACACATCGAATTACTTGGACACCTCTTAAAGACGGGCGAGTTAGGCAATATTGGGAATCTTCTGTAGACGCGGGAAAAACTTGGAAAGTCTTGTTTGAAGGATTCTATTCTAAAAAATAGTCTACGCGGTTAACTAAACTCGTGTATTGTGTTGACTAATCAACCTCCAACAAAATAGCTTAAGGCCGTCACTTGAAAAAAATTGGTTTATTTGTCGATGTGCAAAACATTTACTACACAACACGCGAGGCTTATGGCAAACAATTTAACTATCGAGAGCTTTGGCGTCGGGTATCTCAAAATAACTGCATTGCTGTTGCCAATGCTTATGCCATTGCTCACCAAGATGATCAACAGCATAAGTTTCAATCTGCACTTAAACACATAGGCTTTAATGTCAAGGTTAAGCCATACATTCAGCGTCGCGACGGCTCCGCTAAAGGAGACTGGGATGTGGGGATCACTATCGACATTCTAAAATCGGCTCAAAATTTAGACGGGGTAATTTTGCTGTCGGGTGATGGAGACTTTGATATTTTAATACAAACTATTCGCCAAGACTATCAGGTTAGTGCAGACGTATTTGGCGTAGAAAAACTAACGGCAAACTCATTAATTGAGTCTGCCAGTCATTTTTATCCTATCGATAGAAGTCTATTACTAGCCTGATTATCGCTACTTATCTTTTATCTATAACCTGAGTATCGCCAGCTAAGTCATGAATACAACGCTTTTCTTTTCCAAAAATAAAGAGAATATTCACAATGGAGAAAAATTGGCCGACTACTGGAATTTGCCCCGGTAAAAAGTAAACCGCATAACGCTTTATCAAGTGGTTTTTAGTTGCAAGGTTTCCTTGCATATCGGTTATTTTAATTCCTAAAAGCTTTTTGCCAAGCGTTTGTCCATCTCTAACTAGAAATGCACCGTTAATCAAAACAAAAGCAACAATTAGTAGTGCAGAGATCATTAGATTATAAGTCAATGATGGCTCAATGCCGGCTTCGATTGTATATAGACCACCAGTCATAAACATCAGTGGAATCAAGACACACATTAAAATGATCGTGTCAATTAGTGAAGCGCCTAGTCTGGCCCAGCGTGAGGCAAGCGGAGCTAGTACTGCTTCATGATTGATAATATCTGACTCCGGTGCCTGGTATACATTGTCACTCATAATTTATTCCTTATTATTTTACTAAACTTTTTTATATTTTTAGTTGATTGCTCTAAATGAGAGAGTAAAACACGTTAAAATAACCACTGATAATTAGCAAGTAAAAATACTCAAACTTGCTGAGTGTGCCAAATATTTAGCCGTTTATTTAATATTATATTGGCTTGAACGCAGCAACTAGCTTTACCAAAAGGGAGCTTATCAAGTAAATTAAACTCTCTTTCATTAAGCCTTTACACGAGACTAAAGCGTTATGCGAATACCAAAAGGAAAAAAAATATTGTTGTTGGCAGTTATCGTTTTGGTTACTGCTTATCTCTGCGTCACTTTCTTTTCACCAACAATAATCGACAAAAAGTATAACCAAACGGTTAATCATTATCCCTATTCTGCTTCTGCTCCAGCATTTAAGCTTTATCAGTCATTAACATTTATAGCTGATTTACACAGTGACGCACTATTATGGAAACGTAATTTATTAAATAAGCATGATTACGGCCACGGTGATATACCTAGAATGGTAGAAGCTAATATTGCATTACAAGCCTTTACCATTGTGAATAAAGTTCCTAAAGGACTTAACTTTAACCAAAACCACGCAAATAGTGACATTATTACTTCGCTTTTTATTGCACAAGGCCGGCCGATTAAAAGCTGGTTTGGGCTGGCCGAAAGAGTCTTAGCGCAATCTGCTCACCTGCATGCGATGAGTCTTGAGTCAGAAGGTAAGTTTCATGTGATTAGAAACACCCAACAATTAAACCAATTTATTCAGCTGCGAGCACAAGACAAAAGCCATAGTGCAGGATTTTTAGGTATAGAAGGTGCTCAGGCGCTGGAAGGAAAACTCAGCAACCTTGAGCTTTTTTATGACGCTGGCATACGTATGATTGGATTAACCCACTTTTTTGACAATGAGCTAGGTGGAAGTGCGCACGGCGTGAGCAAGTCTGGCCTTACCCCGTTTGGGCGTAAGGCAGTGCTTGAAATGCAGCGGCGCGATATTTTAGTTGACCTATCACATGCTTCACCGCAAATGATAGATGACGTATTAGCTATTGCCACTAAGCCAGTCATAGTGTCGCACACTGGAGTTAAAGGGACTTGTAATAACCGACGTAACTTGTCTGATAACCACCTTAAGGCGATAGCTAAAAATGGCGGTTTAATTGGTATTGCAATGTTTAAGCAGGCGGTATGCGGTAATGACCCTAAAGCTATTGCCAATGCAATTGTTTATACTAAAAACCTCATTGGCGTTTCACATGTTGCGTTAGGCTCTGATTTTGATGGTTCAATAAAGGCAATAGTGGAAGTTCGAGGATTAGTCACTATAGTTGACGAGTTATTGAAGTTAGGCGTTACCCCGAAAGAAATAGAGTTGATAATGGGCGGTAATATTCGACACTTTTTGTTAAACAACTTACCTAACCAAACTTAAGCAAAGCTGTTAAAATGCCGCTCAGTTTACTACTTAGAGAACTAAATTAATGATAATAAAAGCTTTACAGTTTTTAATGGTTTTTACTTTAGGGCTAATTATAGGTATTTGGCCATTTGGTCATTCTACAACCAATTTAAATGCTAACTCAGAAAATAGCTTAACATCGACTGAAGCCTCTTTAGCAGCAAACGATTGGATTGAGCCAGAGCTAACGAGCAACCTTAGTCACTTAGAGTTGCAGCTAAAAGAACAGGCAGACACTATTGCCAGTTTAAAAAATCAGGTCAATCAATTGCAAACTGTCAACAAGCAGTTAAGTCAAAATAAACGGCCAAACAATGACTCTCAAAGTATCACAGAAGCTGCGCCACGGCCGGAACTTGAAGTGTTAACTATGCAAGATTTTGAGACCCGAATAAAAGATCAGTTTTTAGATAGGTTCAGAGGCATTGCGATTCAATTAGAGGGTGAGCAATTGGCCGAAGTTAAAACGTCTTTTTCTCAAAACCAAAATAAAGATGGCTGGAGTGCTCAATATGAAAACTATATTAGTGACTACTTTAGTCAAAATAACCCTAGCAACGCACACTTTATAGAAGAGATTAACTGCAACACCCGTATGTGCCGCTTAAAAGTTCAACCTGGCGACGCCAATCAATGGAAAAAGCTTTATGCCAACTTAACCCAGCAAGAATGGTATAGTAGCATGACTTTAGTAGAGCAAAGCGAAAGCTCAAACACAAAAATTTATTATATCCCTAAACCATTTAACCCTTAAGGCTAAAAAATAATGATTACGCTTTTAATGCAAGGCGAATATGCGATTTTTATTATGTTGCTTATTGCCATAATAATCTCGCTTTCATTCCATGAGTTTGGACATGCATGGACGGCCAAAAAGTTTGGCGATAATACCGCAGAGCGCATGGGCAGGTTAACGCTTAACCCTGTCGCTCATATTGATCCTGTTGGTTTATTAATGGTGGCTACTGTGGGCTTTGGTTATGCTAAACCGGTTCCAACCGACCCTCGAAATTTTAACTCTCCACAAGCCTCATTTTGGATAAGTGCGGCGGGGCCGGCAATGAACTTAATATTGGCATTCTTAAGTATTAATTTACTTGCCTTTGCGGCGCATTTTGGAATAGACAGTTTAACTAGTATGGGTCCAAGGTATTTTCTACAGTACTTAGCATTTATTAACTTAATTTTAATGCTCTTTAATTTATTGCCCATAGGTGCGCTCGACGGCCACTACATGATGCCCTATTTCTTATCCAGAGATTTAGCTTTTAAATATGTTCGTTGGAATGCTCAATATGGCAATATGGTATTACTAGGGTTAATAGGTTTAAGTATATTAGGACTACCTATTTTCTCATTTCTAATGAACTTTGCAGCTAAGCTCTCAAGCTACTTAATCATTTTTTAACCGGCAATAATTGATAGCATATAAGCTGAAAAATAACAACGCTCGCTATTTAATTAAATCTTTCCATAGTGCCTCAAGACGTAAATATTCTGCTTGTTTTTTCTTTTGATACCAAGCCGACAGCCCGCCAATTCCGCCTAGCCAAACGCACACAAACAGCGTTACAACAGCAATGTTATCTTGATGAGAAGCCTCTAAGTTGAATATTAGATCAAGCCCCAACCAAAGAAAAAACACGACCAGTACAGCAAGGCAAAACTGCCAACCAATTTTTCCAATTAATATGCCCGCTTTTACCCGTTGCAAATATAAATTAAGAATATCTTTGGTGGTTTTACCCTGACTTTTAATAATCGGTAGCCTTATTTTAAAATCTAAAAAGACACCAACAACAATAAAGACTCCCATCACACAGTGCCAAATAATTTCTAAAGTATTGGCACCCTCTAAAATAACAAGGTAATAAACAAACGGGAAGTAAGCCAGTAAGATCACAAGATCCAAAGCGAGTATGGCAATCATTCGATAAGTAACCCAATTGGTTTTACGATTGATCTTACGCATGTCTGGCTGATACGCTTGCCACTCTGAAGCTAAAGTTTCCCAATCATTATTTGGATCAGTCATTGCTTTCTCCCTGACTTAAAATTTGATTGAGTTTTTGTTTGGCTCGATTGAGTTTTGCGCCAACATTGCTTACGCTTATCCCCAATATTTCAGCGGTTTCTTTATAGCTAAGGCCTTCTAACGACAAGGTGACTAATTGGCGGTCGCTCATACCTAAACAATGTATTGCTCGCACTAACTTCTGCATTTTTTGATTCTTTGACATTTTTTCGCTCGGGCAGTCTTCACCAACAAAATCAAAATCTTCAATTTCTACTTGGAAGGGTTCTTTAGCATATTTTGCAACATGAGAAACTGCCCGCTTATGGCAAATACTTAACACATAGGTTTTTAGCGCAGACTGTTGATTAAATTGAGCAAGCGCTTTCCATAAAGCCATTGATATTTCTTGGTAAAGCTCTTCTTGCAACGCTTTATTCCGCTCGTAAGAACTCACTACCCTAGAAATCATTGGGTGATATTGATTGAGCGTTTCTTCAAAGAGCAGCTCTTGCTCTCGACGTTTACCGCTCATTACAGCGGCTGGCATATTTGGGCTTGCTCCAATAATCGCCATAGACGTCATGTTGACCGAGTTGTTGAGCATACTCACCCGCTCTCCAAAAACAAGTTTGCTTATAAGACATACTTAACTTAGTCCTTACTATCGTTGTTTTATTACAAATGTTACTCATTTTTAACACCTAACCAAAAATAACCGCTCTCAATGGCAACTCAACCAAGGTTAACCCACTTAAACCGTGGACATTGAACGCCATTAATAAGCACCGACTCGGTAAACATTTGCAGTGGTCTAACCCACAAGTTTTGCGATTGCATTAAGGCAGGATCTTGTAATTTAGGGTAGCTTTTAGGGGCTTGCTGCGAGTCTTTTTGCAACGGAAAGTATAACACCAAAACCTCCTCAGTCTCGCTGTGCCTAACCGTAGAAATCACTTGATAGAAATTCCCTTTGTAATGCTGGTATAAGCCCGGGCGTATGGTTTGGTCTTGGTTACAAGTATTATTCATTGATTGGCTCAATCCAAGGTTGGTGACTTTGATATGACTCTAAATGCTTCTGAAACTCCAGTAAAAAGTCTTCTTCAACATCCTCTGGCAAATGACTTATGGCTTTTTGCTGTATTTCAACGGCTTTGTCAAACTGTGAATCTGCCGCTTCAACCGCAGCAATAGTGTCTAAATAAATAGCTAAGTCTTGCGGAGACTCGGTATCTTCCAAGGAAATTCTTTTTGCCCAAAAGCGTGCTTTTTTTACATCTCTAAAGCCTGAAATTTCACTTGTCGCATACAGCCAAGCGAGATTATTGGCGCTCATAGCATGCCCCGCATTGGCTGCTCGTCTAAACCAGTCAACTGAGGTAGATAAGTCACGCAGCGGTGTTTCAAGATAAATGTTACCTAATGAAAATGCTGCTTCTGTATCACCTTGATCAGCTGATTTAGTCAACCAATTGACCGCCTCAGGTAAACTCTTGGCAATTCCATCTCCATTAAGGTATGCAAAACCAACCGTTGTTTGCGCTTCAATTAAGCCGCTTTCTGCAGCTCGCTTATACCAACTGAAAGCTCCGGGCAAGTCACGCCCTTGCTTGGCTAAGTCATAGTATAAAATATTAGCAACTCGGTACTGAGCACCAACTTCGCCCAATTCACCAGCTTTGGCACAAACATCTAAAGCCACCACATAACTCGTTGCGCGGTAATGGTTTTCACACTGAACAAGCAGTCTTAATGACTCCTGAGGGGCTTCACTGCACCCAGCGATAAGACTTCCCCCCAACAGAGCGAGCACCTTTATAGGGTAACTCGCCCACTTAAACCCTTTTATCATAGTCACTTAACCCTTTAACCCTTTAACCCTTTAACCCTTTAACCCTTTAACCCTTTAACCCTTGGTTTATCAACTTACTTATTCAAGTCTACCAATATTTAACTTTCAAATCTTACTAAAATGCGGCTCACTCTCATCGATTACTAAGGTAGTTTCCTCGAGCAAAATAATCCGCTTAATATCCTGAGTAATAGAACACATTTTGTACAAACAATGGAAAAATTGCTTTCTTTTCTTTTAATATCTCAACTATACTAATATCTCATTTGATTAAAAGGATTTATCTATTGGCTAACGAAATGACTTCAAAAGACCGAGACTTCATTTGGCGCGTGGTTGATCATGCAGTCGAAAAAGCCGGCTCTCATGCCAACCTCTTTTCTAACCGACTTGATTTTTTTGAAGAATCTGGACGCATTAAGTTTCGCTGGCCGGTTTGGATGCATGCGATTAAAGGCTATCTTATTTTTCAATATGGCGAAAAAAAAGCCGAAGCGCTGTTACTAACCATTTTGCGAGAAGTCATGTCAGAAGCAAACTATCATGCTTATTTGCGTAAAATTGAGCGACTTGAAAAAGACTCGAATCAAAAAGCCGGTTAATTAATGCCCGTCAATCAAACCGTTTGAATAGACCTAAAAAAACCAGCTCAGGCTGGTTTTTTTAGGCTTGAAGCTTAAGGGTTAAGATGTTCTTCAAATAAATTAAAGATACGCGTGTATTCATCTAACCAACTTGAAGGCTGGACAAAGCCATGAGGCTCAACTGGATAAATTGCAGTTTCAAAGTACTCGGTTTTCTCTAACTCTATTAAGCGCTGTACCAGTCTCACCGTATCTTTAAAAAATACGTTGTCATCTACCATGCCGTGACAAATCAGAAGGGGCTTATTTAATCCTTCAGCAAACTCAATTGGCGAGCTTCTTTCATAGGCAATAGGGTCAACTTCAGGTGTGTTAAGAATATTTGAAGTATAGCCATGATTATAATGTGCCCAATCAGTTACAGGTCTCAGCGAAGCTCCCGCGGCAAAGGTTTCTGGCGATTTAAAAAGCGCCATAAAAGTCATAAATCCGCCGTATGAACCACCATAAACACCGACTCTTTTAGGATCAACATTAGCATTCTCAACTAGCCACTTAACGCCGTCTTGCATGTCTTGAAGCTCTGGCGTACCCATTTGGCGGTAAATAGCAGTGCGCCAATCTCTGCCGTAGCCTTTAGACGCACGGTAGTCCATGTCTAATACCACATATCCCATTTGAGTAAGCATATTGTGAAACATAAACTCTCTAAAATAGCCAGACCAGCCTTGGTGACTATTTTGTAGATAACCAGCCCCATGAACGAACATGACCGCTGGCTTTTTACCTTCCGCCGAGGTCTTTGCTGCGCTGCGCGCGGCGTAGTAACGCGAATAAATAGGCTTATTCACATGACTTGAAGGCACAGCAACAATTTCTGGGGCTTGCCAATCAATCGACTTAAACTCACTGCTAGCCGTTGAAGTTAACTGTTTTGGCGAAACACTAGAATCTAAAGTTGCGTGTAATAGTTCTGGCATTTTAGTAGTTGTTGAATGACGAATCAGTAAGCTTTGCTCGTCTGGCGAAAGCACGTAATCGTTAACACCGCCTAAATTGGTTAAAGCTTTAACCTGACCGCCCTTTTTAGCGACTTGATAAATTTCATAAATTCCTGGGTGCTTTTTGTTTGCTTTAAAGTAAAAATGGTTACCATCTGCTGACACAGTGACATCACTAACTTCGTAACTACCTTCTGTTAACTGGCGAGGTCTGCGCTTGCCGGTTTTTATATAAAGATGCGAATAACCATCTTCTTCTGATAAGTAATAAAGGGTATTGTTATCTGGCAACCAGCCAAATTGATTGAAGGTCCAATCATTAATCCAAGCTTCATCAGACATCCAATGCAGTGTTTTTAATTCAGGCTTACCCACATCGATCCCAACAATCCAGCGGTCTTTGTTATCATAAGAATACAAAATTAAAGCGGCTTTAGTACTATCTTTAGTCCACTCTACTCCACCATTAGCAGTCCAATTATGGGCATAAACCGCGCGTGGTGATTCATTTTCTACAAATTTCTGCTTGGTTCGCTTAGCGGTCATTTTTTTAATTTTTGCTAAAGGATCATCGCTAATCCCCGGCAGTTTGCTAGTTTTTAGAGCGTGCTTTTTGTGCGCTTTAAGGTCAAACAAATAAAAGGTTTCCTGGGTTGGCTCAGATGTGCCGACCAAAGGGCGTACTTTGCGATCGTTAACGTAACCGTCTGCGGTAACAAACTCTGGCATATGATCGCTTTTGCCCGAGCGAGACTTGGGCGTAGTGCCTAAAATTAACCATTGTGCATTAGGTGACAATCTAAAGGTTTTTATTGATACATTTTTGCCTAAGTACCAAGTTTTAGTTGTGCGTTCTAAAATGTCGCGTTTGCGTTGCTTTTGAAATTCTTTTTCTTGTGTGGTTTTATTAATATATTCAATCAGTCTTGGTTGAGATTGTTCTAAGTAAGATTGTTCTTTTTCGCGCTCAGGATCTTGCGACAACTTAAACTCTGCGACTTGATTGATTGAGCCATTATTTAAGTTGTAAATAAAAATGCTATGTCCTTCTAAAAAGCTCACTTGATTTTCGTTAACAAACTGAGCATTAGACTGTGTTTTATTGTCTTGAATTAATCCTTTAACTTGTTTGCTGGCAAAGTCTACCCAGTAAAGATCACCTTGATAAGTAAAAACCCCTTGAGTTTTTGCTTGATTAAGGTTGGCCGATTGGGCCTCAAACCAAAGCCGGTCTTCTGATGACACAGGTTTTACCGCTGATTGACTTAACTCAATTATCATTTGGCGTTTATGCCCATGCCCCATGGCTTTTTGAGTATAAAGCACTGCCTGCCCATCTCTCGACCAAGCGAAATCCTGCGGCGAAGCTCCCATCCAGTCAGGATCAGCCATAATTTGTTTTAAACTAAGATTATTACTTAATGCCTGATTATCATTAGCAGCACTGAGCCATTGGCTCGGTAAAAATAAGCTAATACTTATATAGGTAAACAGTAGTTTGCTCGATACGCTTAATTTCATCATTTATTTCTCAACTAGGGTGTATAGTTTGTTACCGACAGTGAATACTTCGTTATTTTTATCATTTATTGGCTTAGGTTAAACATTGAGCCTGAATTCAAGCTAGCCTGTTACAAGACATTAATCGTCATGCGCTTGATTAAAAGCTTTTCACAGCCAAGCAATAAATTGCTGCAAAGAATAACATTGTGAATTCCCACTGGCCAGTGAGCAAATAAGGCAACCTTTAGCTTTTAACTAAAAATGAGCAGATTAGAGTTAAATTTTTGTAAAAGAATATGACTTTACTCAATTTTGTCGCAAAATCACGCCATTTTCCACGTAAAAATACCAGTCCGTTTGTTTTTCATAGCCCATTTATTCAACCGCCACCGGCTTGCATAGCAGCAAATAAACTGTGTTCATTGCTTGTTGCGAGAATGCGATTTGATTATAGTGTGGCTAACTGCAATAGCGCATTATTCATGTCCATACAATTCTAGGAGACATAAGTGTCAGATAACCATTATGAAAGCCCTAGCGCGAACCTCACTCCGCCCAATGAAGTTAAATTAGAGCCTCGTAAAGTTCAAGCGAGTGATGGCTGGCAATGGCTTGTTAAAGGCGCAGAATACTTTTTAGCAACGCCTGGAGCTTGGTTTGGCGCCATGATGCTACTGGTTTTTGGCTTTGTTGTGCTAGCTTTTATACCGGGTGTTAATCTGCTCTTAAATATAATTGCGCCCATTATTAGTGCGGGGTTTATGTATTCCTGTGAGCAAATAAGACGTAATGGAGAGTTTAAGTTTGACAATCTATTTAAAGGCTTTAGCTTAAACCTTAATCAGTTGGCTATTGTTGGCTTAATCTATTCTCTAAGTGTTTCTTTGGTGCTGGTTTTCAGCTTCACATTACCCGAATTACTTGGCTATAGCAGTATTGATTTTCAAAATCCAGAAGCAATAAAAGCTTTAAGTCCCGAACAACTTATCAACAATATTGCTTTACCGGCTTTAGTTGCGATGGCGTTAATTGTTCCTGTGCTAATGGCCTATTGGTTTGCTCCAGCCCTTGTGATTTTACGTGGATTAAAGGCAACTAGTGCGTTTAAGCTTAGTTTTAAAGCTTGTTATATGAATATTGTCCCCTTTTTAGTTTATGGTATCGGTGGCTTTTTAATGGTAGCTGGGTTAATGCTTATTGTTAACATAGTCGCTTCCATTAGCATGTTTATTGCGCTTCCTGTAATGATTGGGTGTTATTTAGTGATGATGTCTGTTTTTATGGCGTCAAACTATACATCTTTCATTGGCATATTCCCGCCAGCGGATAGTGAAGACGAAAGCCAATCGGCGGACACTCAAGATCAGATGATTGCATAAAGGCCGTTATGATATTTTGTAGTTTACTTTATATAGTTAGAGTTAGCTGATGAAAAAGCAGTTAGTGCTTTTGAAATTGTTTGTTTGCCTTATTGCTGTCGCGAACAAGAGTTCAGCGGCTCAACTCATCGATCAACTTCCCGCAACGTTAGCTAAAAACTGGCAAGTCTGTTTTTATTTTGAAACCAGCGAACAAGAGTGTGCCAAACAAGACTTACCTTTACCTAAAAGTGAGCTGGTTAGAAAAGCCAAACTGCAGATTTATCAAAAAGAATTTATTCCAAGCAGCCAATTAAAGGGAGCCTCTTTAGGCTTACTCATTCAGCAACTTGATGATACTGACGCAGCTTATGTCAACGGAGAGCTGATTGGTCGCACAGGTCAATTTTTGCCTAAATACGAAACCGGTTATCGCCAACCGCGCCTCTACCTAATCCCTCATGGACTAATAAAGTTCAATCAATTTAATCGAATAGAAATCCACACCTTTAGCGCAAGGAACAGTGTCAGTTTAACTCAGTTTTCACCGGTGATTGATCATTTTTCAGCAATGCAAAAGCAGCTCTATATTCAAGATAGGTTTTATTTAATCGTCGCCAGTATACTGCTATTACTGACTATATTTCCTGCTTTCTACTTTATCATTGTAAAAGGCAATTTAGAGACGGCTTACTGTTTCTGCTTTTTAGTTGGTTTTTCTCTTGTGACTATAGCTCGCTCGCAGCTACCTATTCAATTTGGCTTGGACTTAAACTCAACCTTCAAATTAGAATTTTTTATGCTGAATTTTTCCCTAGTTTCTGCGTGTTTGTTCTTGTTTTCCTTTTTCGAACTAGAGCTTAGAAAAGTTTATATTGTGGGCTTATGTGCGTTGGGGTTAACCAGCGTTACGTTAATCATTTGGCCCTATGCCATTCACATACGACAGCTAGCAGAGTTTAGCTATTTATTTAGTGCGTTAATGTCATTTGTTATAGCCGGTAGTGCGTTTGTTATCTCTATCCATAAGCAGAGAAAATATGCCATTGTTATTGGTATTAGCTTCTTTTTAGGCTGGCTAAGTATTGTTTATGATGCGTTAATGCATGCCAATATTTTATTTGGAATTGATCTTACAATTAACAAAAAGCTCACACCTTTTTTCTCTGTATTACTTGGAATCACTATTTTACTGACTATGACACATAAATATTGGACCTTTTTTAAAGGCTCAACATTTGACCATTTAACAGGCACTCTGTTACGGCCTGCATTTTTTCAGCGACTATCAGAAGAAATGCACCGTAGCCGAAGAGGTGATTTAACTTTACTTATTTCAGTCATAGAAATACAGCAAGCAAAAAAACTTTCCGCCAACTTTAGCTATAGCTTAGGTAACCACTTGTTAATGACTGTTAGTAGCTCACTGACCAAAGTACTTAGGCCCTATGATTTAATCTGTCGATTTAGTGATGAGCAGTTTTGTATTGCGACTACAGTGAAAAGCCAAAAAAATGCAGAAGCTTGCATCGACAGAATTCACAACGAGCTAATTAGCATTCAACAACCAATCAATGAAGAAATTGATCTCTACGTAGACGCTAGAATTGGCAGTGTTATTTATAACGACGAGCAACATTTATCTGTTTCTCACTTAGTACAAGATGCAAACTATGCACTGTCTAAAGCAAAAAATGAGTCTAAACAAAGCTTTCTGTTAATTCAAAGCCCTTTAATTAATCTTTAATACAAAAGCATGCGAGTCTTTTCTAGCGCTGGCACCAAAACTAATCTCTAAAGTTATTAAACTGCATCGGCCATTCTAGCTCAGACTCTTTAATTAACCGCATTACTGCTTGTAAGTCATCACGCTTTTTGCCAGTTACTCTTAATTTGTCACCTTGAATACTGGCTTGTACTTTGAGCTTTGAGTCTTTAATTAGTTTACTTATTTTTTTAGCTAGCGATTGCTCAATGCCTTCACGAATGACAACCTCTTGATAAACTAATTTACCATTCGCCTTAATGTCACCAATTTCCATACATTGCGGATCGATGCCTCGTTTGATCAATTTTACTCTAAGCATATCGACTAACTGCTTTACATGCATTTTGCCATCGGCAATAACTTTTACTTGAGTATCTTTAAGCTCAAATTTTGCAGAGGTGTTTTTTAAATCAAAACGAGTGCTTATTTCACGGTTGGCTTGGTCCACCGCATTGGCAAGCTCGTGAAAGTCAACTTCCGAGACAACATCTAATGATGGCATGCTTATTTTCCTCAATGAAATATTAGTAAAAAAACCAACAACTGGTCATGGCCGAAAAATGCCCCAATTGGTCTGTATTATAAACATAAATAATTCGTTTGGGGATGGATTTACTATACTAATAGAAAGCCTATTTAATTTGACTTCAATTAAAATTGGACAGTTTTTCAATAAGTTGTGATAATTTCACTAAAGATTCCCCTTTCATCAAGCTATTTGTAGCTTTTTAACTATTTGCGAGCTTATGTCAGCAGTCGAAAGTTTAGAAAACGAGTACAGCAACGAGCACTTAGAGCGCCTAAATACGGCACTACAAGACGGCAAGTTTGTTAAAGTACGTAAAATGCTTAACGCGTTGCCTGCGGCTGACGTAGCGCATTTTTTAGAGTCTACGCCTCCCAAAGAAAGGGATATTTTATGGCGCTTAATTAACACTGAGCGCGAAGGTCAAGTTTTACAATTTCTAGACAACGAAATTAGAAATGATTACGCCATCCAAATGGAACCTGCAGAACTAGCAGCGGCGACCAAAGACTTAGAAATTGATGACCAAGCTGACATTTTAGGCAACCTACCCGACAAAATCGTTCAAGAAGTGCTCGCATCAATGCGGGTACAAGATCGTCACCGCATTGAACACGCCATGAGCTACCCAGAAGATAGTGCTGGCGGATTAATGAACACCGACGTAGTAACCGTTAGACCTTTGGTTACTATAGAAGTCGTACTACGTTACTTGCGTATGAAAGGCGAACTACCCCGCTCTACTGATAGTATTTATGTTGTTGACTCAGAAGATAAATTTATTGGTGCAGTGACCATATCGGGCTTGGTAACCAGCCAACCAGAACAAACTGTCGATGAAATATTAGAGCAAGAAGTTCAAGCAATTCCACTCAGCTTGCAAGACAGTGACGTTGCCAAACTGTTTGAGCGCCGCGACTTAATTTCTGCACCGGTGGTTAATGAAGAGGGTCAGCTAGTCGGTCGAATCACTATTGATGATGTGGTAGACGTAATAATAGAAGATGCCGATCACTCTTTAATGAGTATGGCCGGTCTGGGTGAGAATGACGATACTTTTGCACCGGTTGTGACTAGCGCAAAGCGACGTGCCGTATGGCTAGGTATTAATCTAATTACCGTTATGGTGGCCGCTTCGGTTATTGGTATTTTTGAAGAAACCATTGCCGCAGTCACCGCTTTAGCCATTTTACAACCTATTGTACCTAGCATGGGAGGCATTGCTGGAACTCAATCTTTAACTTTGGTAATTAGAGGCTTAAGTACTGGCAGAATCAGCAATAGCAACTTTCGCTGGTTAATGATGAAAGAGCTTGGCGTATCTGTAATCAATGGTTTTCTATGGGCGCTGGTGGTGGGCTTAAGTGTTTTTCTGTGGTTTAACTATATGCAGCAGTCGCCGCACTCATTTTATTTAGGCGTAACAATTGCTGGAGCCATGATTGTTAATTTAATTGCCGGCGCTTTAGCGGGAGCAGCCCTTCCTATCATTATGACACGTATGAATATCGACCCTGCGCTTTCCGGCGGTGTGGTATTAACCACAGTGACAGATATGGTCGGCTTTTTTGCATTTCTTGGACTGGCCACGGCGTTTTTTATGTAACGGCAAGAACCACCACTCAGTATCTTTAACACTACTAGTCACCACAAGGCGCATCTTTTCAGGTCGGAGCAGCCTTCTATTGCCTGTTAAAACAGCCTGTTAGCGCAGCTTTTAACTAAATTGGTAATATTTACCCTTAATTTTAGAGATATAAACTGATAAATAATTTGCTTATTATTTAAACATGCTGTTAGTATCAGAATCGTATCTCAGATGCATTTAAAGCTAACTGTTATAAGAAAGTAGCCTGTTAATTCTTGGTTTAACAACACCCTTGAAACAGAGCCCAACAACATCAGCTGATAGCGCCTTTGGATACTCCAGTGTTCAGGTATTTAATGTCTCAATTAATTTCTCGTTTAATTTTAGCCATTCAATCCTAGCTGGCTCTTAAAGGGTTTGCAGGGAATCTCACCTTTTTTAAACACTCCCCCAAGTCTAACTAGCTTGGGTACAATAATAATTAATCTCTTCTGGAGAAAAATATGAAAAACAACTTAAAGCTCAAGACGTTGGCGCTGGTTGTCGGTGCGTCATTTGCAGCCACAACACTTTCTGCCAATACCAACTCATCCGCCATGACTATCAAAAACCAAAACAGTAATGGCTCGCCTAGTTTTGTTACTGGCAACTTAGGCTCTATGACCACAAAAAATGCCGCACAAGCACTAAAAAACATTTTGTCTGCACAAACCAGTTATGGATTTACTGGAAGCGAAGACTTTCAAGTAAAGCGAGAGTGGGTAGACTCTCTAGGTAAAACGCATGTGCATTTTGACCAAACCATTAATGGTATCAAAGTTTATGGCACCAGCATGATTCTGCATGCCGATACAACTTCAAACTCACTGACTAGCGCCAACGCAAATGGCAGCATTTACGCGATTTCAGGTTCGCTAGCAGTTGATTCAAACCCAGCAATCGCAGGCATGTTAGTCGCTAATAATGATGGCGGTAACATGGCAATCCAAGCAGCCCAAATGATAGGTAAAATAGAAGGTAAACCAGAGTTAGCCTATGTTTTCATTCCTGAGACTGGAGAAACCAAACTCGCTTGGAAGATTGATGTTAAATACGACGGTACTAACGGTTTTGAACATGACGTAGTGTTCTTCGACGCGAACAGCAGTGAAGAACTTGCACGCCATCCTTTAGTTCACCGCGCAAAAGTTTACAACACATACGACATGAAGAACGCGCCTTATAGTTCAGGAACTCGTCCAGGAACATTAGTTTGCTCAACTGGCCAGTCTTGTTCAGATGCTTCAGCACAACGCGCTCACACTGGCGCTTCAATTGTTTATGATTATTATCAAGATCGCCATGGTCGCGACGGCATAAACGGTTCTGGCATGAACATGATTTCTAGCGTACATACTGGTAGCAATTGGAATAACGCAGTATGGTACCAAAATCAAATGATGTATGGTGACGGCGACGGAACGACATTTATAGATTTAACAAATGATTTTGACATCATTGGCCACGAATTAACCCACGGTGTAACTTCCTATACCGCTAACTTGGTTTACCAGAATGAGTCGGGAGCTTTAAACGAAGCTTGGTCAGACATAATGGGGCTTTCTGCTGAAGCTTACAAAAACGGAACCACAACATCATCTTGGAAATTAGGTGACGGTGCTTATACGCCTGGCACACCTGGCGACGCATTGCGCTATATGAACAACCCAACGCAAGATGGTAGCTCTAAAGACTACTATCCTGAGCGCTATGTTGGCACACAAGATAATGGTGGAGTTCACTGGAACTCTGGTATTGCGAACTTAGCTTATGTATTAGTTGTTGATGGTGGTACTCACCCACGTAATAAAACAACCGTTAACGTACCAGGAATTGGTATGGCGAAAGCTGAAAAAATCTTTTATCGTGCTTTAACCACCTACTTTAACCAAAGCACAAACTTTAGCGGAGCAAGAACCGGAACGGCTCAAGCAGCATTAGATTTATATGGTGCAACAGAAAAAGCCGCGGTTGAAACTGCATGGTGTGCGGTAGGTGTAGGTACTTGCCCAGGAACAACTCCTCCGCCTACAGGTGGTTCAGAACTTGAAAACGGTGTTGCTAAAACAGGTTTAAGTGCGAGTACTGGTCAAGACATTACCTTTACTATGGACGTACCAGCTGGTGCAACTAACATTAATTTTGTAATGAGCGGCGGCAGCGGCGATGCAGATTTATATGTTAAGTTTGGAAGCGCACCAACCGACTCAAGCTATGATTGCCGTCCATACAAAAATGGCAACTCAGAATCTTGTACAGGTTCTTCAACCGGTGGCATTTATTATGTGCGAATTAAAGCTTATAGCAGCTTTGCTAACGTAAGCTTAACTGGTAGCTATACGGCACCTACAAGTGGTAACGACCCAATTGATGTTAGCCAAAGCAATATCTCGGTTGCATCTGGTCAGTGGGCACGCTACACCTATGTAATGCCAGCAGGATATTCAACTTTAACTGTTAGTATTTCTGGCGGTTCAGGTGATGCAGATTTATATGTTCGTCATGGCGCGCAATCGACAACTAGCGCATATGACTGCCGTCCATATAAAAATGGTAACAATGAAACTTGTAACTTTAATAACCCGGCTTCAGGTACTTGGTACTTAGATATTCGCGGTTATTCTACAGCTTCAGGCGTTACTCTAAGACTGACGGCTAATCCATAGCATTATAGCCGTTTAATAAAGAGGGGCTTTCTGCTCCTCTTTTATTTTCAACAAACTATTAATTTAACAGCAATGCCATCAGGCAGAGGTACTATTATGTTTAAAATAACTGTTCCCTTGCTTGCCCTTGGCGCAGTAGTGTTAGCAAACACTGTCAACGGACAATCAAATGAAGCACTTTCCGATTCAGTTCAACTCACAAGTGAAAAACGAGTTTGGATTTCAATTGGCACAGATGCAGTCAACTTGATCAATGAGAAATACCATTCTCAAATTAGTTTAAATCAAGTGAATCTTTACAACTCTAATAGCGGCACGGTCGCAACGGCGAGTATTCCCGCTTCACAAATAGACTCATTAAGTGAATTAATGCACGAAGAATTTAATCGCTGTGCAGGCTTTATCTTTCATGAAAGTTATTCCGAGGCTCAAACATTTGCGCTCACTCCTTCGCAGTTAGCGCCATCAATTAGTGTTAGCTATAGCATCGACAACTCAACTGGCGTTAACGCCTTACTCAATGAGCTAAATGCTAGCAACCTGAGTGCGACAGTAAACACTTTAAGTAACTACAATAACCGCTACTATACTCAACAGTCTGGCGTTGATGCTGCCAACTGGATTAAAAACGAGTGGAGTAATATTGCTAGCTCACGCAATGACATTAGCGTTAGTCTCTATAACCATAGTTGGGCACAACCATCGGTTATTGCCACAATTAATGGAACCACCAACCCGGAAGAAATCGTTGTAATAGGCGGCCATTTAGACTCTATTAATGGTTCAAATCCAAGTTATGGTAGAGCGCCAGGGTCAGATGACAATGCATCGGGAATTGCGATTGCAACGGAAACCTTACGCGCGCTAGTCGCTAGCGGCTATAAACCACAAAGAACGGTAAAATTAATGGGCTATGCGGCTGAAGAAGTCGGCTTAAGAGGCTCAAAAGCCATTGCCCAACAAGCCAAAAGTAACGGTGATAATGTTGTTGGAGTTGTTCAGTTCGATATGAGTGGCTTTAAAGGTACTAGCAATCGTGACATTGTTTTTATGACTGACTACACCAACAGTGCTCAAAACCAATTTCTGGCAAACTTATTAGATACCTACCACCCAGGAATTAGTTACGGCTATGACCAGTGTGGTTATGGCTGTTCTGATCATGCGTCTTGGCATAATCAAGGGTTCGCCGCTTCAATGCCATTTGAGTCAAATATGGGTGATATTAACCCTAGAATTCACACCTCAAATGACTCAACTTATGATGCAAATCACTCGTTCAACTTTGTAAAATTAGCGGTGACTTATTTGGCCGAGCTAGCCAAAGGAGGCACTGGCTCAAACCCACCTCCTCCTCCACCAAATGACCAAGTGTTAGAAAATGGCGTCGCTAAAACAGGTTTAGGTGCTTCTACCGGCCAAGACATTGTATTTACAATGGAAGTACCAACGGGAGCGACTGACATTCAGTTTAGTATTACAGGTGGATCTGGTGATGCAGATTTATATGTGAAATTTGCCAGCACACCAACTGACTCAAGCTATGATTGTCGCCCTTATAGAAACGGCAATAATGAAACCTGTTCTGGCTCTGCGACCGGTGGAACTTATTATGTCAGACTAAAGGCTTACACTAGTTTTAGTAATGTCACTTTAACCGGAAGCTATACGGAAGGTGGTGGAAATACCAACCCGCCAATTGATAGAACCATTACTAATATTGGCATGTCGCAAGGCCAATGGAAAAACTACACCGAAAACTTAAGTGCAGGCTATGCTAATTTAACGGTAACAATTAGCGGTGGTTCTGGCGACGCCGATTTATATGTACGCCATGGTGCTCAATCAACGACTAGCTTATATGACTGTCGCCCTTATCGAAACGGTAATAGCGAAACTTGCTCATTTAACGCACCCGCAGCTGGAACTTGGCACATCGACTTACGTGGCTACCGAACTTCTAGTGGCGTAACTTTAAACATTCAAGCAACGCCGTAAATAGAAAAACAGGCATAAAAAAGGAGCTTCGGCTCCTTTTTTAGTTTTTTATATTCAGCAACACTTCATCAATCTGTCAACTTTAATTACTAGGCTTATTACATTGCCAACAAACTTTAAACTGAACTTCGTTCTCTTCCTCACAATTTAAACATTGCCAAGTTTTCACCTTTCCGCTACTGGCATCTGTAAGCTCATTGATAAGATGATTAGCTTTATCTAAATCGTCAATATCGTAAATCCAAACTTCAGGCCAAGCCGTCGCTGCAATTTCACCTATGAGACTTTGAGTGGGAACATTTTTAATAAAGCAGTCAATTCCATTGTTTTCAAAAATATTCTTTAAATGGTTTATTTCAAGTATGCTTTCTCTACTAGCGATCTTAATCATTTATCAATTCCTTTGGTAAATATTTATCGCAATTTAATTTTTATGAAAAATCAAAATAAAAACGCTGACTAGTTAACCATAGCGGGTATTCAACATCTAAATAGTAACCTAGGTAACGAGACAAATCGTCACCAATTAAGGCCACTGAATGTTCAATTAGCCCGTCAAAGTGACTTAACCCACACTTAACATCCATTCGCTCAACTTCTGGATTAAACAGCTTAACTTCGGGAGCATCTAAAATACGATCACTCCATAGCTCTTCTGGGTTATTAGCCGCCTCTTGCGCTTTCATGCTAGATGGGTAGCATCCTGCATGCAAGTGACACACTTTATCGAGTTGTTTTTCAATTAAAGTTAATAAAATAATTCTTTTAGCAGGACTACGCTGCATTAAACTTTGGCATAACACTTTATGATCAGAAGATGCTGGATTACGCTGTGCTTTTTTCTCGCCGTAAGCAATCGTTATATCAAATTTATTTCCATCAATAGGCGGCAACGAATGATTATATATCAAGTTATTGCCTAGTGAGCCTATCCCGGCAAAGCAGCGCTCTACACCTGGCGTAGAAAAATCCGCCATTAAAAAATCTTTATTGTTGCCAAAATAATCCGATGAGATATTTTCTGAAGTAAGTAAAAAAGGTTTATCCACGCGAACTTCATTTTGGTTACCGCCGAATGCTTGCACAAAAGGTCGCGCATTTTTAGCTAAATCAACTCCCATTCGATTTGCCACTACGATTTCATCAATATAATTAGGATCGTCGGCATTGGTTCGAATAAAGTGAAGTCCTATATAAAGATCAACGGATTCACCAGTAATTTCTCGGTTGGTTTGGTAGGCTTGTTTGCGCTGTTTTTTAAGGTAGGCATCTTTATTCGCCGATCCTTGCGCTTGCGAATGAATGAGTAGCTTTTTTAGCTCAGATTGACTTGTGGCAAATTCAAAAATTAAATTTTGATATTCAACAATTAATTGTTGGAAATTATCTAAGCAGTCTTGGTTGTCGATAAGCTTCTTAAATTTAGTATTAAACTGCTCTAAAGCACTAGGCCCAGGCAAAGTAACAATGACATCTAACCCGCCGGTTGTTTTTGTCACCGCTTGTACTAATCGCTGACAACTTGATTTATTAATACCAGTCCATCGTGCCATTCCTGCGATTGATTGCGCCGAACGAGGAATATGTTCAAATGTCTCTTTAAGAATTTTCTTAAAGTGTTCTCCGCTTCGTCTAACTAACGTTAAATCGACTTCTCTCAAAGCCATAAAATCATCCCTTTAATAATGAACTAAATGCTTTAACTACGCCTTTAGCTATTAAACGTCTATTTTTGTAATTAGACGAAATCAAATAGTATTTAAATCTGAGATTATTCTAACATTATGGATAAAATATTCCAGATTTAAATGTACACCGTTATTTAATTAAGCTATTCGTAACTAAAATAACCCACTTCAAATACTCATTTTCTAGTCTAAAAGAGACCAAACTAACTACATGACGAGAATTCGGCGGAATAGAAATAAATTAAGCAAGCGAAACCAGAAACCCAAACTAGCATTGAGCTTCTTCTTATATTTCAAAGAATTACCTATTTTACCAGAATTGATTCTTGGTAGACTCACACCAATTGAATATGCCGCCACTATAACAGATAGCGGGCTACAAAGTTTAGCGGTAACTTTTACCATTGACTATTCGCGCGACTTAGTCGCAATAAAAAAATAAGATTAAATTCCTTCAAGGCTTGATTTTTAAGTGCGCTTATTTATAATGACGATTCGTCACATGACGAACCGTCATTATAAATAAAGTCGAGTAATACATGAGTCCACGCATTATTAGTGAACAAGAATTTGTCGAAAGAGAAAAGCAATTAATTGAAATTGCGCGAGGCTTGGTTGAAAACGACTGTTTAACCACCTTAACCATCGACAAACTTGTGGCTTCTTCGCCTTTTTCGAAAGGTACTATCTATAAGCACTTTATAAGCAAAGAAGACTTATTATTAGCAATTTGTAATACCTGTGTTGAAGAAGTTCAAGCTTTATTTCTTAGAGCCCTCCAATTTAAAGGCAACAGCAGAGAGCGCATTATTGCAGTCATGTTTTCTTATATCGTATGGGCAAAGCTACATCCGTCTCAGCTATTTGCCGTTCTATCAGCACATTCCCCGAGTGTTGCAGCTTGTAGTTCTGAGTCACGCAACTTCAAACACCAAGACTGTGAAGCAAAGTTAATGGGCATCATGAACATTGAAATAGGCAAAGCGATTGAAGCCGGCGACCTAACCCTGCCAGACAATATGTGCTTTGAGCAGGTTACTTTTGCGATGTGGTCAGCGGCTTGGGGAGCCATGGCATTAATTATGAGCAAAGGCAATTCAACAAAATTACAGCCAATGGTGCTTGAGCGAGAATCATTCACCAACGCGCGTTTAATATTAGATGGATTTAATTGGAAGCCCCTATCCCACGAGTGGGACTACGCCAAAACCATCAGGCGAATAGCTGAAGAGTTATTTCAACCTGAAGTAGAAGCACTTAAGAAAAATCAAACCCCTTTTATTTTTGTATAAATATTTCGTCACCAAAAACGAGCAATCTATTATGGAAAAGTTTTCAAACTGGATTATAAAATACCGCTGGCTAGTCATTATTGGTTCTTTGCTGTTAACCGTAGCGGCTGGCTATGGAATGAAGAATTACTCTTTTAAAAGCGACTACAAAACATTTTTTCAATCCGACAATAAACAACTCAATGACTTTTTAAATTTGCAAAAGATTTATAGTAAGAGTGACAATGTTGCTTTTATTGTCGCGCCTAAAGATGGCGTAATTTTTGACCAAGAATCTCTAACTGCCATTTGGGAGTTAACCGATACCGCATGGAAAGAAGTAACCTACAACTCGCGTGTTGACTCGATTACCAATTACCAATACAGCTATGCTGACGGCGATGAACTCATTATAGAAGATCTTATACTCGAGCCAGAAGATCTCAACCCCACTACAATTGCTCGTGCCAAAAAAGTTGCGCTATCCGAGCCGCTACTAGTCAAAAAGCTAATATCAGAGAAAGCCGATGTTGCGGTAGTGAATGTCACCATTCGCTTACCGGGGAACGACAAATCAGCCGAAGTGCCTAAAGTTGCGCGCTCTGTTCGAGACATTAGAGATCGCTTTGCCGAAAAATATCCTGATACACAGTTTTTACTTTCTGGCATGATCATGATGAACACAAGCTTTCCAGAGGCCTCTCAAGAAGACGCAGCGACATTAATTCCAATTATGTTGCTAGTAGTGATTCTAGCGGTTGGCGCCTTTTTCCGCAGCATTACCGGAACCATAGGCACATTGATAGTGGTTCTATCAAGTATTGTCACAGCACTCGGCATTTGGATGTGGTTTGGCGGATTTATGACGGGCCCATCTGCTGGCTCACCTACCGTTATTTTAACACTCGCTATCGCTGATTGTGTTCATATTCTATCTACCTTCTACTACAATATGCGCCACGGCATGAACAAAGTTGATGCCATTAAAGACAGCTTGCGAGTCAACATGCAGCCAGTATTTTTAACTAGCTTAACAACGGCTATCGGCTTTTTAACGATGAACTTTTCTGACTCTCCGCCATTTGGAGATTTAGGAAATATTGTTGCCATAGGTGTGACACTAGCATTTATCTTTTCGGTTACTATATTTCCCGCAATATTAATGGCGTTTCCGGTTCGAATTAAGCCGATTAAAGTACATAAAAAAGATTCCATGGATCGTTTCGCTAGCTTCGTTATTAACAATCGAAAATGGCTACTTCCGGTATCGACCATAGTGATCATATTTTTTGCTGCGTTTGTACCTAGCAACCAACTGAACGACGACTTTGTAAAGTATTTTGACGAGCGAGTTGAATTTAGGCAAGCCACAGACTTTATGCAAGAGCGTCTCTCTGGTATGACAACGCTAGAGCTTTCCTTTGATTCTAAACAAACCAGTGGGGTTAACGATCCTAAGTTCTTAAATTTTGTTGAAGAGTTTTCGCAGTGGTTAAGAAAACAACCAGAAACCGATCATGTAAATACGATTACGGATACGCTAAAGCGATTAAATAAAAATATGCACGGTGACTCTCCTGAATGGTATAAATTGCCAGACAAGCAAGAATTAGCGGCGCAATATCTACTCATGTATGAATTGTCGTTACCACAAGGATTAGACGTTAATAATCAGCTCAATGTTGACAAGTCTTCTACTCGAGTTATTGCAACTTTTAGAAACTTAACTTCGAATGAAACTCTAGCGCTAGAAAAAAGAGTGCTTAACCATTTCGAACAACAGAACGTCGACTATGGATTGACCTTAGCAAGTCCCTCACTTATGTTTGCTCACATTGGCGCAACAAATATTGTTGGTATGTTAAAGGGCTCGTCTATTGCACTAATTTTGATTTCTATTTTATTAGGAATCGCGCTACGTTCAGTAAAATTTGGCTTAATTAGTTTACTCCCTAATTTAACACCAGCGGCTGTAGGCTTTGGCTTATGGGGAATGTTATATGGCGAAGTTGGACTCGGCTTATCGGTCGTTATGGGTGTAACTTTAGGTATTATTGTTGACGACACGGTACATTTTCTCAGCAAATATATTAGAGCGCGACGCGAGAATAATTTGAGTTCTGAAGAGGCAGTTCGCTATAGTTTTAACAGCGTGGGCAAAGCCTTATCAATTACCACCGTCGTATTGGTCGCTGGGTTTGGTGTTATGGCAACCTCAAGTTTCAAAGTTAATGCAGATATGGGGCTACTCACTGCAATCACTATTTTAATTGCATTAATTATTGATTTTCTTTTTCTACCGCCGCTACTTATGCTGCTAAAAAGCAAGAAAGATCGAAAGGCCGATATTAAAAGTCAAGCTACCATGTCGGGCCAACTAGAAGAGAAATCGACTCAACAAACTTAATTTCACTGTGCAGATTTTAAATTTGCACAACTACATTTTTTAGAATTAAAGCGTATGGAGCTTTTATGAAATTGTTAAAATTTTCTTTATTAGGCATTTTATGTATTAGTCTCACTTCTGTTGCTACTGCCGAAGAAGACCCGGCACAAAAAGGCAGAGCTATCTCACTGCAAGCCAAGCAGCGAGATCTTGGTTGGCAAGATAGCCAAGCTGAAATGGAGATGGTGCTAAAAAACCAACATGGCGAGACATCGGTTAGAAAAATGAGCATCAAATCCTTAGAACAACAAAACGATGGCGATAAAAGCCTGACCATTTTTGACTCGCCTAACGATGTTAAAGGAACCGCTTTTTTAAGTTTTTCGCACCCTAATACAGACGACGAACAATGGCTTTATTTACCTGCATTAAAACGAGTTAAAAGAATATCCTCTCGAAATAAGTCTGGCTCTTTTATGGGCAGTGAGTTTTCTTTTGAAGATTTAACTTCATTTGAAGTAGAAAAATATGATTACAAATTTCTGCGTACCGAAACCCTCAACGGTCTAAATACTTGGGTCATTGAGCAGTACCCAAAAGACAAGTACTCTGGTTATAGTAAAAGAGTCGTTTGGATCGATCAGCAAGAATATCGAACATTACGTACGGATTTTTACGACCGTAAAAATAGCCTGTTAAAAACTTTAACTTTTAGTGATTATAATTTGTATAACAACAAACACTGGCGCGCTTCAAAACTGTCTATGGTTAACCATCAGTCGGGTAAAAGCACCCTACTCACCTGGAAAGACTACCAATTTAAACAAGGTTTAGACGAAGCAGACTTTAACAAAAACGCGCTCAAAAGAGCACGCTAAATTTAGCCCCTAAGCAATTAACTCAAACTGGAATTGTAAAGTATGAATTTAAACCAATATTGTTTGCTTTTAATCATAACTACTGGGGTATTTAACTCCCATACTAGCAATGCAAATGAGTTTGAAGTAAGAGGAAATATCGAAATTCAAGAGCGCTTGTTTATTGAAGAGCCTTTATTTCCTTCACAAAAAAACTCTTACCTTTCACTCGCTGCTGCACCGGAATTTTTTTGGCGCTGGAATGACGGCAATGACTCGTTAGAATTTATTCCATCAGCCAGAGTTGATCAGCATGACAGCGAGCGAACGCATATGGACATTAGAGAGCTTGGCTGGATTCATGTTGGCGATGGTTGGGAAAGCAGAATAGGTATACGACGAGTCTTTTGGGGCGTTACCGAGTTTCAACATTTAGTCGACACGATTAACCAAAGTGATTCAGTAGAAGATGTTGATAATGAAGATAAATTAGGGCAACCCATGGTGAATTTATCACTGGTAAAAGACTGGGGAATCTTTGATATCTATCTAATGCCCTACTTTAGAGAAAGAACATTTGCTGGTAGAGAAGGTCGGCCGGGCCTTCCGATGGTGAACGCCGATACACCATTATACGAATCGAGTAACGAGCAAAGACATCTAGACTGGGCAATGCGTTGGTCACATTACATCGGAGACTTTGAGTTTGCACTATCATGGTTTGATGGTACTGAGCGAAACCCTTTACTGGTTCCCACTGCGACGCCCAATAACAATCAAGGCTTTGAATTAACGCCCTATTACTTTCAAACGCAGCGACTTGGTGTAGAGCTACAAGCAAACTTAGAAAGCGTCATTCTAAAGTTAGAAGCGGTGCAACATTTCTCTAGTGTCGATGACTATGTTGCGATTCAAGCAGGCGTTGAGTACAGCCAATATGGCATTTTTGACTCAGCTGCCGACTTAGGATGGTTAGTAGAATATGCTTGGGATGAGAGAGGTAGCGATAGCACTTCAGTTTTTCAGAACGACTTGTTTTTTGGCAACCGTTTAGCCTTAAATGATATCAGCTCAAGCGAGCTTTTGTGGGGATTAAGCTACGATTTAAAAAATGACTCTACCAGTTTTCTTGTTGAAGCCAGTAAACGATTGGGTGACAGTGTTAAAGTTTCGCTAGACGTCAGGCTATTTGAGTCGGATAAACCGAGCGATCCGGCTTACTTATTCCGCCGTGGAGATCATATTCAACTAACTGCTCAATACTATTATTAACAAACTTAGTCGCAGTAGCACGCAATAAAAAAACGCTCTTTTGAGCGTTTTTTTATTCGTAAATAGCTAAAAGTTCCGCGGCGTTTCCACGCGAAGCCCCATCACAACTAATAAAGCGCCTTACCGGAAATGACTCAATGAGAGCATCTTCGTAAATTTTTCGAGTAATGGCGTTATCATGATTAGAAATAACAACTTTAACTCCCCTATTCGCTAAATGCTTTGCTCTATAAGCAAGCTCTACTTGTTGGTCATAAGAAAAGCCCTGTGCCGCGTAACTCGTAAAACTAGCGGTTGGGGACAATGGGACATAAGGCGGATCACAATAAACGACATCGCCTCTTCGAGATCGGTTCATTAAACTAACAAAATCACCGCAGATAAATTTTGCATCTTTAGAATGTTTTATAAAGTGAAGCATTTCTTTTTCTGGAAAATAAGGTTTCACATAGCGTCCAAAGGGCACATTAAAGCCGCCAGAACGATTATATCGGCAAAGCCCATTAAATCCGTGACGATTTAAATAGACGAAAAGCGCTGCTCTACGCCTTCCAGTTGCGGTTTGATTAAACTCCAAACGAAAATTTAGGTAACTTGACTGTTGATTATTTTTAGCGGTAAAAAAGCTTCTAGAATACTCAATGAAGCGACTTTTTTCAGACTTTAAGCACTGGTACAGATTGATAAGATCAGGATTAATATCACCTAATAAATAACGCTCAAATTGATGATTTAAAAATACCGCTCCAGAACCCACAAAAGGCTCGATCAGCTTTTTCCCACTTAAATGTGGAGCAAGCTTATCTAATAACCTAAACTTCCCACCGGCCCATTTTAAAAAAGGTCGGGTACGCACTAACGACATAATTATACTTAATAGTTTTTACCAAATGACTTTAGCGCCAAGTTTACGGAATTAGGCCTGATTAGGGAAATGGTTTGTCAGTTTCCAAGTAGCTTCTGATAAGAAGTTAATTGAAAGTCTAGATAATTGTACGAATATTCGCCTGGCTCTCGGCGTCACTAAGTGCACCAGAGTCTGCAATACGTTGATTTAAAGCCAAAGATTGACGAATAGCTGATAAAGGATCCTTCACGCGCAAATTAGTTTGTTTCGTATCATCTGCTTCTGTCGATGAGCGAGAGCTGTTTGGCTGATTACGCTCAGCTTGTAACTCTACTTTAGCCTGGTTTGCAATTTGGCTTGCGATTGCTGCGACTTTTAAATCTTGCGAAGAAGGTGAAGCTGGTGCCAGAGCAGCTCTACGCACTTGCTCCATTTTATCGATAGTCGCTTGGGGGTTATTGGCTACTTTACTCGTATCGATTGATACTTCACCACTCACTGCATAGCGTTTACCGTCTGGGCCAGTAACAAAAGACAGCTGTGGCGCTCCGGCCAAACTTCCACCAGCGCTCGCGTGAGCGGCTTCATGAGCTCTTACTTCGCGGTCGGTGCGCTTGAGTGCTTCTACTTCTTGTTGCTGTTGAGCTTGGGCTCTTTCCTCTTGACTATTATTAGGATCGCCTTGCGAGTTATTACTTTCTTTTTCTGCCTCAGGATCGACTTTATCATTTGTTTGTGCGGAATTACTTTTACTGGGTTCCTGCGGATCGGCAGCTTGTCTTAAACTAGGGTTTTCTACCGTTGGTTTGGCTTCTGGAACAGGAACCTTACGCGCAGCCTCAGCCGCTACTGCTTCGGTCGGTGGGTTCGCAGTAGAAACCGGAATTGAAATTGGCGGTGCAGTAATAATCATTGGTTTAGGTTAACCTAGCGCTAGCAAAGCCTCTTTAACTTATGCGGTAACATCTAACAAACTGCCAACTATATCTGATGCGGTTCGGATCACATTGGCATTGGCTTTAGCTTCATTTTCTGCCACTCTTAACTCGATTAGCGAAGTCGTTAATGGCTTATTAGGCTCTGCTGGTACTGCGACTACCGAATTAGAGTCGCTTGAATCATTTGAGCTCGCTTGTACATTAGCGCTACTAACCTGCTGAGAAGCAATTTCCTGAGCCGCTTGGTTGGCTCGATTGGTTGCGTTTTGAAAGCCTTGTATACCGGTATTTAAAGCGTTATTAATGTCCACAATGTCCTCTGTTATCCGAATGAATAAAAGTCGATCTTAGCTTCCACAAAAGCATTTAAACGCTTTCGGGGATATTGATGAGTTTATCGGCTTAGTAGAGAAAAAGTTTAGTGAAAAATACGCGCTTCATTGAAAAAAGCGGTAATTTGATAAAAAATTACTCTTTTATACTTTTTACCAATAAAAAAGGCTAGCAATCTAATTATTGCTAGCCTTTTAATTAATGCCTTTTAATGGCGTTACACGCGCTTATAACTCAAATATTTCAACTGGATAGCCCAAAGCTTCTAATTGAGGTTTAAGGACTTCGGCATTGCCCACAACAACCATTAGCATTTCTTCTAAATTTAAATGCTTTTTCGCAAGCGCGTCAATTTCAGCTTTGCTAATCGTGGCAACTATGTCGCTGCGCTCTTTAACAAAGTTAGAGCTTAAATCATGCTCTAAAATTTGCGCAAGAAAGCTTAACTTCGCACTCGGGGTTTCGTATTTTAGTGCATCTCGCTGATTAATAGACTCACGCATAAACTTCAGCTCGTCTGCGCTAATTCCCTCTTCTGCGTAGCGCTTAATTTCCGTTACAAACTCTATAATTGACTTGTCTGTGGCATCGGCTCTTACTTCTGCAGAGGCAACAAATGCGCCACTTAATTTATCGCCGTAAAAACCAGAGCGCGCACCATAGGTATAGCCTTTATCTTCACGCAAATTTAAATTTATGCGACTATTAAATGCACCACCTAATGGAAAGTTCATTAAGTAAGCTTTATAAAACTCACCAGTTATATCTTCTTTTAATGCTCGTTTTCCAATACGAATGGCTGATTGAGCAGAATTATCTTTATGAACTAAGTAAATAGTGCCCGTTTTTACTTTAGGTAAAGGGAGTTCAAGATTGAGTTGTTTTGACTCGCCTTTCCAATTCGCTAACGTGCTTAAACTTTTTTCAAGTTTTTCTTTAGCTAAATTTGATACCACAATCAGCTGGGCATCACTTGGCATAAAGAAAGTCTGATAAAACGCTTGAACATCTTTTAACGAAATATTATTGAGCGTTTCAACCGTACCATCGGTTGGCATTGCTGCAATATTATCTGCATGTATAAGTTGATCAAATGCTCTGCGAGCCAAATACCCTGCATTTTTCTTATTATTTTTTACTCCTTCAATCGCATTGTTTTTTACTCGTTCGAATTCAGCTTGATCAAATGCTGGCTTTAATAGCTTTTCTTGTAGTAATTGAATACTTGCATCTAAGTGCTTTGTCAATGCATTGACATTAACGTTTAAGTAATCGTCGGTTGCGTAAATCGATATACTTGTGCCCAGCTTTTGTAATGACTTACTCATTTCTTCAGCACTGCGTACTTGAGTAGACTCATCGAGCATACTAGCCACTAAGCTAGCTAACCCGGCTTTATCTTTACTTTCAAAATAATGACCCGCAGGGATTTTTAATAAAAATGATGTGGTCGGAGTTTCGTTACTTTGAGTTCCAAGTAATTTAATACCATTAGTAAGTTCAGCCTTCCACATTTGAGGTACGTCTACCGGCTTGTTAACGCCTGCTTGAGGAATTTTACTGCGGTCAAAATTGTCTTTAGCTGTGCGTAGTTTAAGTTCGTCAACAGTAGTACTGGCAGCTTGCGCAAGCTTTCTTTCTGGTGCGCTAAAATTATCTTTAGACGCGATCAGTTCTGGCTTGCCGTTAGGAACAATACTCATCACTACCGCATGACTATCTTTAATGTATTTTTTATAAACTCGCATTACATCTTGTTTTGTCACATTGGCATAACGTGAAATGTCTTTTTCAATAAAGTTAGGGTTGCTAGCAAAAGTTTGGTAAGCCGCTAGTTGACTTATTTTTCCAGAAACACTTTGCAAACCAAAAACAAAATTTGCTTCCATTTGTGCTTTTGCTTTAATTAAATCATCATCTTCTACACCGCGTTGCTCAAATTCTTTTAATGATTCGCGGATAACTTTTTCCACATCTGCGAGTGACTTTCCTGAGCGAGGGTGTGGTAGCGCATACAAGTTAAATGTGCAGGCTAATTCTGCACAAGGATGACTCGCGGAAGCTTGCACTGCAAGTTGGTTTTTAACTAAATTTTTATACAAAATCGAAGTTTGACCGCCGCCAAGTATGGTTGCTAATAAGTCTAACGCAGCCTCGTCTTCATGGTACAAATAAGCTGTAGGATAAGACATATAGAGGAGTGGCAGATGAACATTATCTTGCATAGAAATGAATCGATCTTCTGCAAGCGTTACTGGTTGTTTAGCCGGCATTGCTACTTCTGGGCCTCTAGGAATAGAGCCAAAATATTTTTTCACTTGGGTTAAAGCTTGTTTCGCGTCTAAATCGCCACCAATACTCAGCACCGCGTTATTTGGGCCATACCAACGTAGAAAGAAAGCTTTCAAATCATTCACATCAACGCGATTAAGATCTTCCATATACCCAATGACTGGCCATGAATAGGGGTGTCCGCTAGGATATAAAGCTTCAGAAACTCGCTCGTTCAAGCGTCCGTATGGACGGTTATCGACTCGTTGACCGCGCTCATTTTTCACCGTTTCGCGCTGTACTTCAAATTTTTCTTGAGTTACTGCGTCGAGCAAAAATCCCATTCGGTCAGCTTCTAACCAAAGAATTTTTTCAAGTTGATTTGCAGGTACCGTTTGAAAATAGTTAGTTCTATCGCTATTAGTGGTGCCATTTAAAGTACCACCGGCTTCTGTAATTAGTTTAAAGTGTTGCTCGTCTGCGACGTTTTCAGAGCCTTGAAACATCATGTGCTCAAAAAAGTGAGCAAATCCTGATTTACCAAGTTCTTCACGCCCTGAACCGACATGGTAGGTGACATCCACATGAACTAAAGGATCAGATTTATCTTCATGCAAAATAACAGTTAACCCATTGTCAAGTTGATATTTTTGGTAAGGTATAACCGTTTTATCTGCTTGCGCTTTGACTTCTTCGATAAAGGTAATTCCTTCTATATTCACAATCGAAGAATCGGCTGCAGGCTGGGCTGTTTTATTCTGTGGGTCAGATGATTGTTGGCAGCCGACCAACATTGCTAAAAGACTTAGTGTCACCAGTTTATTCAATTTTTCTCTCCGTTCGAAATTTCAAGCCGATTAAATTAAACTATTTTAAGCAAACATGTAAGGCAATTAGTTACACAAAGCTTCTACATCCCTTAACCCAAGGCTGCAAAGTGTTACCAAATATGTAATTTAAGCCCAAATAGGCCAATTGAGCCTCATAAAAACAAACTTGCTTACTAAGGGAAGAAAGAGGCGGGTATTGAGTGTGATAGGTTAAAATCCAAAAATAGACGGAAAAAGTATCACGCTCCAAATCACACCAAACAACAATAGACTAACAAAAACTAAAGCAGAGCCAATATCTTTTGCCCTGCCTGCTAAATGGTGATGTTCATCACTAATACGATCGACGACTGCTTCAATAGCCGAATTGGTCAACTCAGCCATAACCAAGACAAACAAAGGAAGAACTAACCAAAGAAACTCTATTTTATTGGCTGCTAAAAAGTACGCAACAGGTAACCCTATCAGCGCTAATATCAACTCTTGTCTAAAAGCCGCTTCATGTTGCCAAGCGGCTTTGAGTCCTTTAAACGAATAACCTGTGGCATCGATAATTCTAGCTATTCCTTGCTTACCCGGTTTTGCCATAGTGACTAATTCTCCAAACTTGATTTTTGCTGCTTAACAATCGCCTTAACATCTTCTAGCAACTGCTTTGCGTCAAATATAATACCGTCTTTAATGGTATATTTTACCCCGCCAACTGTGACAGGTTTATTATCGTCATTTAGCTTTACGTGGCCAGTCCCATACAAAGTTTTAAAGTTTCTTAATGGGTTTTCTTCTACTATGACTAAATCAGCTAGTTTGCCCACTCCAATTGAGCCAATATCGTTTTCCATTCCCAAGGCTTCCGCACCATTAATCGTGGCAGACTTGATCACTTCTAAGGGATGAAAACCGGCTTCTTGCAGCAGCTCTAGTTCGCGAATATAGCCAAAACCGTAAGTTTTATAAATGTAACCAGAGTCACTGCCAGTCGTCACTCGACCACCATGATTTTTGTAATCATTTAAAAAGTTCATCCAACGCACATAATTATTTTTCCAGTTAATTTCGTCCTGAGTTGTCCAGTCAAACCAATAAGAGCCATGAGCATGGCGATTCGCTTGAAAGAAATCCCAAAGTCTCGGCAAGGTGTACTCTTCATGCCAATCGGCATTTCGCTCGCGCATTAAATCACGACTAGCTTCGTAAATAGTAAGTGTTGGATTAATCGTAAAGTTTAAATCAATGAGCTCATCTCTCACCGCATTCCATTTTTGACTACCTGGCTTGGCAGCTTGTAACCATAGTTTACCTGCCTCACCAAATCGGTCTTGCTCGTTGTTATAATTGTAATTTAATGAGTAGTCTTGAATCACTTTATCTTCAAACATTGCTTCTGGTAATCCATACCAGTGCTCCATCGTATCTAACCCAATACGCGCACTATCTAAAGCATTTAAATGAACCACATCAAGCTGCGCGTGATGCATCATAGTTTTTAAGTTCCGTTTTTTAGCTTCTTTAACTGCGGCTTTAAATACTGCTGGTTTTAATCCAAAAAACTTAATCCCTCTGGCGCCTTGTTTGGCGATTTCTTTCACCCATTTTCGCGCTTCCGACGGTGTATTAATTGGCTCGCTACTGCCAAGTCCAAAGCCAAAATAAGGAATAATCCGTGGCGCTGTAATTTGGTTTAATTGACTCTTTTTAGCTTGGCTTAAAGTAAACTCTGCACCATTGAAACTACCAGGTTCACGCACACTTGTAATTCCATGAGCTAACCAAAGTTTAAAAGTATACTCCGCCGTATTAATTTGTGAATCGCCACCAATATGTCCATGCATATCAACAAAACCTGGTAATACATAATGACCTGCAAGCTCCAACACTTTATCCCCAGGTAGTGCTTCAGGGCGCTTGGCTATAATTGGCACACCAGGGTTACCGACATTTTGTATTGTCACGATTCGATTTTTTTCTATTACTATATCAACAGGCCCGCGCATCGGTGCGCCGTCTCCTGCAATAAAGTTAACTCCACGCAGAATTAAGCGTTCAAACGGGCCTTCACCACGTTCTCTTGGAGGGGCTTGCTCCGGAGTAGCCATAGCATTAAAAGCAACAAAGCAAATTAAAACAATCCAACTGCCGACTATTTTTTTCATTTTTCTACCTCAATTTTTAAGCGCTTTAATTGCGTTGTTAAAACATTGTCTACTGTCTTTGCCCAATTGCTTAACTCAGCAGTGCCACTACTCACCAAATAATTCACCTCAAGCTTGGTTTGTTTAGGGCTAACCGCAGTTAATTGGAAATTCATACTCCCATTAACCGGAAGGGCTTGTAACGGACCTAAACCGCCTAACAAACGTAGTTGTTTACCCGGCCAATATAATCCAACTCCCATATGCTTCACGACACCTTGCCGATCAAGCTTTTCACAAAAGCAAAGCTGTTGCTCAAGATCAATGTACAAGTTGTTAGCATCGCCAGAGTAGGTGTGTGCTGCGCTCCACCATGAGCTAACATTAATTAATGTCGACTCAACTTTATCTAGTGGCGCATCAATAATAATGGTGTAGTTTAAAGAAAAGTGCTGCGGGCTTTGCGCTTTAATTTGCGCATGCGCGGCGAAGGAAAAACAAAATAACAAACCAAGAAAAACGACTCGGCCGAGATTAGATGGATAGTGAGTTAACATAATTTTTCCCTTTTAGGCCAGTCGAATACCGCCACTTTCTATGACTATTTTTCTTTGCTTATACAACGAACCTAGCTCAGCCTTAAACACTTTTTTACTCACCCCAAAAGTTTTATAGATGAGTTCAGGTGGGCTTTTATCATAGACCGGTGAGAAGCCATCATTCTTTTCTAAATGTTTTAGAATTTTTTCAGACAACGACTGGCTTGGTGCATAACCGGGTTCTTGCAAGGATATATCCACACGCTTATCGGCACGAACATTTTTTATAAACCCTTTTAGTCTTTGGCCGTAACGAATTTCTCTAAAGACATCTGCGGTATGAAGTACGCCCCAATATTTTTGCTCAACAATCATTTTGTAGCCAATATCTGTTTTATCGCCTACAAACAAACTCACTTGTTGCCCAGTTTTTAAACCTTGAGTTTCTGGTTTAATAAATTTATTGAGTTTACTCGTCGCACACACTCTCCCTGTATTATCTTCGTAAACGCGAACAAGATGAAACTCTCCTTCTGCCATTTTTTTACTTTGCTCACCAAAAGGTACTAACAGATCTTTTGGCAGTCCCCAGTCTAAAAACGCGCCAACAGAACTAACAGATACAACTTTTAAACAGGCGACGCCGCCAATTTCAACCCGAGGTTTATGGGTTGTTGCAACCGCTTGGTCGTGAGAGTCTCTATATAGAAAAACTTCTATTTTATCCCCGACTTCACAAAATGAGGGCGTTTGGTTGGCAGGAAGAAAAACTTGACCAAATTCTCCTGCGTGTAGAAAAGTACCTTTTGAGGTTTTGCGTGCAATTTTTAAATGGTTAAACTGACCAACTTTTGCCATGTTGAGTTTCTCATTATCTAAGTAGCGATTTAGGGATAGCCAGTTTCGAACTCGTTATCCAACAATAGTCTCTAGTTTAACACAATTAGCAGCGGCTTCTATCTTGTCTGCCCCGGCTAAAAAAGGTATCTCAGCAATTAAAGGACATTCAAGACGTTGCTTTAGGGTTTCTATATTTTGGCTTTGATTTAGCATATTAGGATCAATATAGTTAGCTACCCAGCCCGCAAGCGTTAATCCTTGTTGGCGGATCATAGCGGCAGTGAGTAATGCATGATTAATACAGCCTAATTTAAGCCCTACTACCAATATCACTGGAATTTTTTCAGCGACGACATAATCGGCCATCGTTTCTTGGTGATTCAAAGGCACTAACCAGCCACCAGCACCTTCAACCAATGTAAATTGTGCAGATTGATTATCTAAATCGACTAGTTGCTGCAACTTTTCAACCGACAAGGCTTTATCTTCGAGTGCTGCTGCAATATGCGGCGCGATAGGTTGGTGTAGCGCAATAGGGTTTACCTGCGCGTACTCTCCACTAAATTCAAGCGCTTTTATTATTGCTAAAGCGTCTTCATTTTTTGGCTCGCCCGCTATCGTTTCGCAACCCGCCGCAATTGGTTTAAACGCCATGACGGTATGTCGCTTGGCACGCAGCGCACGGATCAAAGCACAGCTGAACAAAGTTTTACCTACTTCGGTATCTGTTCCGGTAATAAAAAATTTTTGTGACATATTACTTGCCATTAGTTTTTAGCAGCAGGCTGAATTTCTACTGCCTTAGTATGATAATCTTGTTGAGGCTTTCCAGTTCTCTTCCAAGCGTGACCATAGACTACTTCGTAAGTTGCAGGAAGCTGTCCATCTTGCCATCGAAATTGCTCATAAGCTTGCTCTAGCTGCTTAAATTTTTGTTTGCCAAGCATGCCTTTTGGTCTGCCCGAGTTAACATTATGCGCACCTATTCCTTTTAAATCCCGCATTAGGCCCAGCATTGTTTGGTAAGTTAAGGTAATAACATCTCTATCCATTACGGTATTTTCAAAGCTTGCATTAAATACAATATCACCGACTATATGCATATCGAGAAACTCATTAACGTGTACATTATCGTCAACTTGTTGCCAACTTTGGCGGAGCTCTAAAAGTGTATCTGGCCCAAGCGTAGAAAATATAAGTAATCCACCGGGCTTCAAAACTCGGTGCAGCTCAGCCATCATGATATTTAAATCGTTTGACCACTGCACCGTCAGACTAGAAAAAACAAGCTCAAAAGAGTTGTCTGCAAAAGGCAGCGACTCGGCATCGGCAACTTGATAATTTATTTTATTAAGTAACGGTTGCTGATGATTGGCTTGCTCTATCATTCCAGGGGCAATATCAACGCCGTTGACTTTGGCTCGTTTAAACAACTTGCGAAGTTTGCGCGTGCAATAACCCGTACCACAGCCTACATCTAGAATGTTCTTAGGTTTTATCCGCATCAGCTCGAGCCGCTCAAACACTCTATCAGCGACTTCATTTTGTAAAAAGGCAAACTCATCGTAATGCTTTGCGGCGCTACTAAACGACTGCGCGATTAAAGTTTTTTCTAAATTCATTCGCTTACTGCCGCAGGAATTTGATCATGGATTAAAAAACCAGAAACATCGTCACAAAATTCTTGTGGCACAGATAAGAAAGGGGCGTGAGCTGCCCGTCGATAAATTTTTGAAGGGCTATTAGGTATATGCTCTGCTACATCCGCCACCACTTTGGCGGGGACTAAAGAATCCAATCTTCCATAAAGCCTTAAAATTGGCATTTTTAGCGCTTTCAACTGTTCAACCAAATTAATGTCATGCAAAATTTGCAAGCCACCTCTTAGCGCTTTTTTCGAAGGCTGACCATGAATAAACACGGTTTCCTTTAAGCGTTTAATGTCTTCTTTTTGAGTTGCGCTTCCCATGGTTTGAATGCCCAAAAATTTAATTAACGTACCTTCGTAATCTTCCTCTAAAAAAGCAATAAACGACTCCAATGTTTCGGCCTGCATTCCAAAACGCCATTCTGGAGTTGCCACAAAGCTCGGGTTAGACGCAACGGTAATCAGTTTTTTTATTTTTTGCGGATATTTAAGTGCAATTCCCGTCGCCACTAAACCACCTAACGACCAGCCTAATAAGTAGCAATCTTCGGGTATGACAGCGGCAACCGATTCAACTAGATACTCTAAAGTGTATTCTCCATTATAAACAGGACTATACCCAAACCCTGGCAAATCAATGTTAAATACTTCAAAATTAGCTTCTAACTGAGGTAATACAGTTTCCCATATTCCTCCATGCAGCCCCCATCCATGAAGTAAGACGAGCTTTGGCCCACTGCCACTTTGTTTACAAAAAGGTTTTAATTTCATGCCTTCACTTCTTTATTGCTATGCATTATTTTGGCTAAACAGTTTACCAAGCTTTGAATTTGGGCGGGGCTATGTGCTGCACTTAAAGTGATCCGAAAGCGAGCACTACCTGCAGCAACGGTTGGAGGCCTCACCGCGCCTATTAAAAAGCCTTGTTTTCGAACCGCTTTTTCTAATTTAATTAACTTATCGCAGGCGCCAACAAGAATTGGTTGAATCGCACTCTCTGACGGCATTAACTTGATTCCAACTTGCAGACATTGCTGTTTAAAAAAAGTAATATTTTCACCTAACGCTTTCACCAAGCGATTGCTCGACGCAAGCTGTTGTAAATTTGCTAAATTTGCACTGGCAACCGCTGCAGGCATGGCAGTTGTAAACATATAAGTTCGAGCCATTTGCTGTAAATAACGAATAAGTCGCTCATCGCCAGCAACAAAAGCCCCGTAACCACCCAAGGCTTTACCTAACGTTGCCATATAAACAGGAACCTGCTTTTGGGTTAAACCAAAGTGCTCAGTAATTCCTTTACCTTGCTCTCCAATTACGCCAAAACCATGTGCGTCGTCAATTATTAAGGTCGCTTGATATCGCTCGCACAGGTTAACAATCTCCTTAAGCGGTGCAATGTCACCATCCATACTGAAAACACCATCAGTTACCACAAATTTATTGCGTCCATTGAGCTTTAACCTAGCTTCTAAATGAGCCATATCAAGATGTGCATAACGCAAACTTTTGGCACCACTTAGTTTCACGCCGTCAATCAGTGAAGCATGATTTAATTTATCTGCAATAATTAAATCGCCTTTAGATGCAAGCGCTTGAAGTAACCCTAGGTTTGCCATGTAGCCAGAAGAAAAACTCAAAGCGGCATCTCTGCCGGTAAACTTAGCAATGGCTAAATTTAGCGCTTGGTGAGGTCGTTGATGGCCGCAAATTAAATGTGAAGCGCCACTGCCAACACCAAATTCTGAAGCGCCTTGCTGCATGGCCGTAATGCCGGTAGCAGCGGTAGACAAACCTAAATAATCATTGCTGGCAAAGTTGAGCAACTGTTTACCAGCAATGCTTATTTTCACGCCATTTACCGCCTCAACAGTCGCTTGTTGGCGCAACAGTGAATCGGCTTGGCGCTGTTTTAAGGTTTGCTCAAGCAGGGATAAAAACATAGGGCGTTATCAATGCTTGTCTAGTTTGCGGCGTTATAAAACTGCGGTTTATTTTGCGCACTACCCGCATTCGCTGCAGCCTCTATTTGAGCTTGCTCTTCGGCGAGTTTACGCGGACAAGGGTTAGTTTCAGGCGTACCGCCTTCGGGCGTTATGCCTAAACGCTCAAATAAAGCCAAATCATGGTTCATGTCCGGATTCTCGGTGGTCAATAACTTGTCACCATAAAAAATAGAGTTAGCGCCAGCAAAAAAGCACATTGCTTGCATTTCGTCGGACATATTTTCACGCCCTGCAGATAAACGTACATAAGACTTTGGCATGACAATGCGTGCAACAGCGATCATACGGATAAATTCAAACGGGTCTAACTCTTTCACATCTTGTAACGGCGTGCCTTTAACCGCAATTAATTGATTAATCGGAACGCTCTGAGGGTGCTCTGGCAAATTGGCTAGTTCTTTAATTAAACTCAGCCTGTCTCTTAGGGTTTCACCCATACCTAAAATACCGCCAGCACAAACGTTTATTCCCGCATCTCGCACCTCAGCCAAAGTGTTTAGTCGGTCTTGATAGGTTCGGGTGGTAATAATTTCGCTATAGTATTCTGCGCTGGTGTCTAAATTATGATTGTAATAGTCCAAGCCCGCATCTTTTAATTGTGCTGCTTGTTCTTTATTGAGCATTCCAAGTGTCACGCAAGTTTCTAATTCAAGCGCTTTCACTTGCTTTATCATCTCTAACACTACCGGGAAGTCTTTGCCTCTTGGGCTGCGCCACGCAGCTCCCATACAAAATCGCGTCGCTCCGCTACGCTTGGCATTTTTTGCAGACTTAATAACTTCGTCAATGGCAACCAATTGCTCTTTTGATAAACCGGTATTGTAGTGGCCGCTTTGCGGACAATAAGCGCAATCTTCTGGGCATGCACCAGTTTTAATGCTCATTAATGTAGAAGCTTGAACCTGATTAGGATCAAAATACTGGCGATGTACAGTTTGCGCTTGAAACAACAAATCATTTAATGGCTTTGCATAAAGAGCTTGAATTTCAGAGACTTGCCAGTCATGACGAATATCAGATTGCGCGGTAGCGGTGTGGTTAGATTGCATAATTTGCCTGCTAGATGTTATTTTACTGTTATTAAGGTTGATTATGAGAACCCTTGCTTTAGCATCCACTAAAATAGCAAATAAAGGTTATTGCTATTAATCTTAGGTGTAATTCAATAGTTTTTGCATAAGCAACTAATTGTAGGCGGATCTTAAAAGTAGACAAAGGATTGTCAAGTGATTAGCAAGTTTAAAGTTAACATGCGGTTGTTTTTTAAACAACTCAAAAACACCTCGTTCCAATTAGATGCCGACTGCTTGCTTTGTCATGGTGAAATTAAACTGACTCAACCGGCAAATTATGGGGGCGGTGCAATTTTTCCACCCGCACAATTAACTTCACACTTAATCTGCCTTTATTGCCAGTCAAAGTTGCCCTACTTGACGCAAGCGTGCCGAGTGTGTGCCTTGCCTTTAACTCAAGCTGCGAATAGTGCTAGCCAAAGTACTTGTGGTGAGTGCTTAACAAGTACACCAACGTATAATAGGACTTGCGCGGCTTTTTTATATGAAGCCCCAATCAATGATTTGATAACCCAACTAAAGTTTAATCACCAGTTTCGCCAGCTTAACCTGCTTTCGAACAGCCTTTATTTAGCCATTCAAAATCAATATGCCGCTCACGAACTACCTAACGCCATGATTCCGGTGCCATTACATCCTAAAAGGTTACGCCAAAGAGGATTTAATCAAGCCAATTTAATCGCTCAAAAACTCTCTAAACGCCTTAAAATTCCGGTTTATACTAGGCTCATAAATAGAGAGAAGTTAACCTTACCTCAAATTAACCTTTCTGCCGCAGAGCGTAAACGCAACTTAAAAAATGCCTTTGTATTAGCTAAGCGCTTTAATCCTGTCACAGGCATGCCTGCACATATTGCCGTTATAGATGACGTTATGACGACGGGAACTACAGCCAACGAGCTGGCAGACTTTTTACTAGCGCAAGGCGCTGAGCGCGTTGATATATGGTGTATCGCCAGAGCGATTTTAGCCTAACTCCAACAATGCCAATTTTGCTATTCAATTAATAATAAATACTGTTACAGATTCAAGCATTCGCCGCTTCTGCATCACGCCTATAAAATGCTAAACTGTCGCCCATTATCTCAACTTAAAGTGGTGCACCATTGGTTGCTCGCGAGCGCTCAACTCAGATTTTTCAAATAGCTCTTCCGATAATCGGCGGGATGATGTCTCAAAACATCTTAAATTTGGTCGATGCTGCTATGGTTGGTCAACTCGGTACGGCCCCGCTTGCTGCAGTTGGTTTAGCCAGCTTTATGAACTTTGTGGCTGCGGCATTGTTTATGGGCTTGTCTTCTGGAGTGCAAGCCATGGTGGCGCGCCGAGTAGGCGAAGGCCGGCTCACTACTGCTGCAAACCCACTAAATGGCGCATTAATTACAATTTTTGTTTGTGCAATTCCATTAACGCTAGTTCTCACTTACTTTAGCCAACCCATTATGCAGTTGTTAAATGATGATCCCGAAGTCATCAAGCATGGCGAGCAATATTTAGATGCCAGACTTATCAGTATTATGGCTGTTGGCATGAACTTTAGTTTTCGCGGCTATCTTAGCGCCATAAAAATGACCCGCTACTACTTTAAAACGCTAATTATCATGCATGCCCTCAATATTTTTCTTAATTATGTGTTTATTTTTGGACGATGGGGCTTTCCAGAGCTAGGTACCCAAGGCGCTGGGCTAGGCACAACACTAGCCATGTTTGGCGGAAGCTTTATGTATTTTTACCTAACTATGCGACACACAAGAGCCTATGGATTTGGGTTTCATTTACCGCATAAAGAAACCTTAATTCAAATGCTAAAAATATCCTTACCCTCGTCCGCTCAGCAATTGTTTTTTGCGTTAGGTTTTACTATTTTGTTTTGGATTGTGGGGCAAATTGGGACTCAAGAATTAGCGGCGGCCAATGTGCTTACAACACTTACTTTAGTTGCCATATTGCCCTCTATCGCTTTTGGTATGAGCTCGGCAACATTAGTAGGCCAAGCGCTAGGGCGCAAAGATGTTGATGATGCTTATAACTGGGCCTGGGACACCGCAAAAATTGCCGCTTTGTGTATCTCTAGTTTTAGCCTTCCTTTATTCTTTTTTCCCGAACTCATACTCAGCTTTTTCTTAAAAGATCCTACGGTAGTAGCGCTCGCTAAAGTGCCGCTGCAACTTGTTGGTATTGCCATTATTATAGACGCCTTTAACTTAGTGTTAATGTCTTCACTCCAAGGCGCCGGCGCCACTAAAGCTACGATGATTGTTGGTCTAGTTTGCCAGTGGTTAATATTTTTACCGCTAGCATGGCTGATTGGTCCTTATTTAGGTATGGGGTTGACGGCAATTTGGCTAACTCAGGGACTTTATAGACTTTTCCAAGCATTTTGGTTTGTAAGGTTATGGCAAAAACGCGACTGGAGTTTAATTAAACTAACTTAAAAATGAACCAATCGAAAGCGCCACCAACTGACGTTGCATTAGCGTCACAAGAACTTAATTTTTACGCACTAACTCCAGATAGCGTTCTCGACGCACTTGAATCTGTCGGCTTTGAACCGCAAGCGGCGTTACTTGGCTTAAATAGCTATGAAAATAGAGTTTATCAATTCAGAAATTACGCAGAAGAACGCTTTGTGGTTAAGTTTTATCGCCCCGCGCGCTGGAGCGACCAACAAATAATTGAAGAGCATCAATTTACTTTACAATTAAGCGCGCAAGAAATCCCCGTTGTGGCGCCAATTGTTATCAATGAAACGACCTTATTTAAATTTAATCAATTCAGGTTTGCGGTTTATCCTTGCGAAGGCGGTCGCTCCCCCAATCTAGACGACAAAAAAACTTTGCAATGGCTCGGTCGATTCTTAGGCAGAATTCATTTACTTGGAGAGGCTAGTGCTTTTAATGTTCGCCCTCATTTAAGTCTACAAAGCTTTGGTTTCGATAGCGTTGACTTTCTACTCAACAATCAGTTTATTCCCGCACATATTGAGGCAGCATTTAAGTCCGTGACACAGCATATACTCGATCATTGCCAAACTCAGTTTGACCAATTTGGCGCTTATAACAGCATTCGGTTGCACGGTGACTGCCACCCAAGTAATGTACTTTGGACTGATGATGGACCACATTTTGTTGACTTTGACGACAGTAGAATGGGGCCTGCAGTGCAAGATTTGTGGATGCTTGTTAATGACAGTGAAAGTAATCAGCAAATAAATGAGTTATTAACAGGGTATGAAGATTTTAGAGAGTTTGATGATCGCGAGCTAATATTAATTGAGCCACTCCGAGCCATGCGAATGCTCCATTATAGTGCGTGGTTAGCCAACCGCTGGCAAGACCCTAGTTTCAAACACAATTTTCCTTGGTTTAACACGAACCGCTACTGGGAAGAAATGGTGCTATCTTTAAAAGAGCAACTTGCTCAATTACAGTATAAATCACCGTTACAAGACAGTTCTCGTTATTAGCCTTTGCCTCACCAATAAAGCCTGCTTTTAAACATAATTTAATTTTTTCACCGCAGTGAATTAATTGATTGGTTTTAAATGTCGCTATACAAACAACAATAGCTGTTGAGCTGCTGCGCAGTTATCATATGAATATAAAGTAAATAGGGTATAATCTTCAGCATATGAAATTTCCTAAAAGAATTCAGCCACTCGTCGACGACGGCATAGTCGACGAAGTACTCAGTCAACTGATGAGCGGTAAAGAAGCAACAGTTTACGTTGTACGTTGTGGCAATGAAATTCGCTGCGCCAAAATTTATAAAGACGCCGCAAAGCGCAGCTTTAAAAAAGCTGTCACCTACCAAGAAGGCCGCAAGGGTAGAAATAGTCGTCGTAATAGAGCGATTCAAAATAAATCTAGTTTCGGCCGCAAGCAACAAGAAGACGCTTGGCAATCTGCGGAAGTAGATGCGCTCTACAAATTAGCCGACGCTGGCGTTCGTGTTCCCAAACCTTATGGGTGCTTTGATGGCGTGTTGCTCATGGAGCTAATCACCGATGATTTAGGGCACGTAGCTCCTCGACTTAATGACGTCATTCTTACTAAAGAGCAAGCGCTTGAAGATCATGCTGCGTTAATGCAATCGGTAATGCGCATGCTTTGTGCTGGAATAGTGCACGGAGACTTATCTGAATTTAATGTGCTGTTAGATGAATATGGTCCGGTAATTATTGACCTACCGCAAGCAGTTGATGCTGCCGGCAATAACAACGCTAAAGCGATGTTAGAGCGTGACGTTAATAATATAACCGCTTACTATTCACAATTTGCTCCTGAGTTAATTAGTAGCAATTATGCTGCTGAAATTTGGTCACTATACGAAAGTGGAGAGCTTGTCCCTAATAGTGAGTTGACAGGGCAATTTACTCAAATAATGCCAGACGCAAACGTTGATGACATTATGCTCGAAATAAAAGCGGCGTTTGAGGAGGAACAAGCCCGTTTATTGCGTATTAAGACGGCAAATGATGAAGTGTGAGTTGTGATTTAACCGACAAATTGAAAACATATTATGCGAAAAGCTTAGTTCAACCAATAACCCATTAATAATCAAAAAGCTTAGGAGTAAAATAACAATGATAGGTAGAATAGAAATTGAAGATTTAACTCAAAGTCAGAATGAAGCTTTAATTACTTTACTGGTACTGTTATACCGTTCAGACAAGAAAATCGACTTAGGTGAACAAGACTACTTTCAGCAGGTATGTGAACGCATGAACTGGAAAAGTGGTACATCACTAGACAACTTCATTCCGCAAGCGATTAGCTATGTACGCGATCATGATCATGCTACAGTGATTAACCAATACTGTAAGCCCCTAACGGGCTACAAAGAAATCAAAGTGATACTCGAAAAAATGGCCGCTGCTGACGGAGAGCTATCTGCAATTGAAAATGAAACCATTAAAGCAATCGAAGCGCTAATTTAACGGCCATCTACAAAATTAGTAGGTAAAGTCAGTTTAAAACAGCTTCCTTTTGCAAGTTGTGACTCTGCGGAAATTTTGCCAAGCTTCTATTAACACTTAAGCAATTGCTTTACAAAGTTAAGCTTGATTTCTATTCACATTATCATTAACAGCCAAATTGATAAGCTCTTCTGGCGCATGGGTTTCTAGTTCGTCTTTAAAAAATACACTAGCTGCACCATTTTCGAGTGCACTAGCTATTAACGACTGGTTATTAGTTCCACTTAAAATCAAAATTGGCGATTGAGTAATTGATTTAAGTTCCGCTAGACCACTGAGTTCAATCGTGTCGGGCAAGCTGAGATCTAAAAAAATCAGGTTGAACTTTTGATTTTGAATTGCTTCTTTAGCGCCTGCTAAGCTTTTTACATGAGTACTGCTAAATAGAGAACGTTGCTCTGATTGATTAAGCCAAATTCTAACTAGCTCATAATCAAATACATCGTCATCGATTACGAGTAATGAATAATGTTTTCTCATTTCGACTACTCTTGAGATTTTAAATTGAGTTTAGGTTGAGCATTGGCTGACATCCAATAACTTCCAATTTCAGAAACTCTTTGACAAAACACATCAAAATCAATTGGCTTGACTATATAGCTATTGGCACCGTTTTGATAGCAATTATACAAATCCATCTCTTCTTTAGACGATGTCATAATAATGACCAGAATCTGTTTTGTTAGCTCATTACTTTTAAGAGACTTCAGGACGTCAAGACCTGATACTTTCGGCAACTGCAAATCAAGTAGTACTACTTTTGGGAAAGCAAAATCTTTAATATTTCCATCATCATAAAAAAAATACTTGATCGCCTCGTCACCATTTTTTAAATGAGTTATATTCATTACGTTTGAATTTTTCCTTAGCTCAAGCATCGTAAGCTCTGCATCATTTACGTCATCCTCAACGAGCAGAACATCTACTAAATCCTTACTATATTCGTACATAGCGTTCTTCCTATCGGTTACTTAAAAGTGAAAAATAAATCACTGTACCTTTATCAACTTCAGACTCTGCCCATATTTTCCCTTGATGTTGATGAATTATTCTACGACATATAGCCAAACCTATGCCTGTGCCAGCAAACTCATCTTGGTCATGAAGCCTACTAAATACTTCAAACAGTTTCCCAGAAAATTTTGAATCAAACCCTGCACCATTATCTCTAACACTATAGATATTTTCACGCTCCCCTTGCTCACAACTTACTTCAATAGTTGCGTCTTCTTTTTTTCGAGTAAACTTAATCGCATTTGACAGCAGGTTCCTCCAAACCTGCTGCATTAAATCAATATCGACACTTTGATCTGGAAGCTTGTGTAAAATAAATTGAATGTCTCGCTCCTCAGACTCTTGCTTAAGAGTCTCTTCATAAACATTTTTTGCCATTAAGTTCATATCAATATATTGCGGTGTAATAGCAACTCGACCTAACTTTGAAAATTCTAATAGACTATCGATTAACCTACCAAGCTTTTTACTACTTCCGGAAATAATTGATAATAGCCTTGCTCCTTCCTCATCAAGCGAACTCGAGTGGCTTTTTTGTAAATGGGACGCAAATCCGTCAATTTGTCTTAAGGGTGCTCGCAAATCGTGTGATACCGAATAGGTAAATGCTTCTAAGTCTTTATTAGTTTGCTCTAATTTCTTTTGCGCAAGTTTTGCTCGGCTATTATCTCTAGCTGCTGCAAACACGCCTAAAACATTTCCTTCTCTATCTTTAAAAACAGAAGCGTTATACAAAACATCAAATAAAGCACCACTTCTATTTTTGATCGTAAGTGGGTAGTCTTTAACCTCACCTTTTCTAAATGCAATCTCATATCCAAGTCGAGCTTTATCTGGCTCGGTAAAATAATCAGAGAAATCTGAACCAATTAAAGTTTCTTTATCAATCCCCGTGACCTTTATCGTTGCTTGATTTACATCGGTAATTTTCCCTTCAGAAGAAATTGTCACTAATGGATCGAGGGATGCCTCTATTAATGAACGCGCATATTCAGATGCTTGCTTTTGCGATGATACATCACGTGCTGCAGCGAATACACCGCGAACTTTACCTTCCGCATCACTATAAACGGACGCATTATATACGACATCAATCAAGCGTCCTTTAGCTCCCTTTATCACCAATGGGTAGTCAGTAACTCTCCCTTCTTTAAAAACTTTTCTATAGCCTTGGCGAGCCCTACGAGGCTCTGTGAAATAATTAGAGAAATCAGTTCCAATCAACCACTCTCGGGTAACACCGGTGATATTTTCTGTGGCATGATTTACGTCGGTAATTTTACCTTCGGGTGAGATTGTTACTAGTGGGTCAAGTGATGTTTCGATTAAGGAACGTGCATAAGCAGAAGTTGAATGAAGTTGCTCCTCAACCTTTTTACGTTCAGTAATATCTCTTGCAGCTGCAAAAACACCAATAACTTCTCCTTCAGGATTTTTGTATACCGTTGCATTGTATAAGACGTGTGCGATTTTACCTGACACATGTCGGATTGCTAATGGATAGTCCCTAACAAAGCCTTCTTCAAAAACTTGCTGATAGCCCTCACGTGCTTCTTCCGGCTCAGTAAAGTAGTCGGAAAAGTCAGAACCAATCAAATCCTCTTGAGTTCGCCCAGTAATTTCAACTGTCGCTTGATTAACGTCCGTTATTTTGCCTTCAGGAGAAATAGTTACTAGTGGGTCAAGTGATGCCTCAATTAAAGAGCGAGCATATTGCGAAGCTTCTTTTTGCTCAGTCACATCCCTTGCCGCAGCAAATACGCCAAGGACATTCCCACGAATATCTTTATAGACCGCAGCATTATAAAGCACGTCTGTTACTTTCCCTGAGCTATGTCGAATAGTAAGTGCGTAATCCGTAACCTTACCTTTAGAGAACACTTCTTGGTAGCCGCGGCGAGCTTCCTCAGGCTCGGTAAAGTAAACTGAAAAGTCAGAGCCTATTAGTTCCTCTTTTTTGCGTCCTGTGATTTCAATAGTCGCTTGGTTTACGTCAGTTATTTTGCCTTCTGGCGAGATAGTTACAAGCGGGTCGAGAGAGGCTTCAATTAGCGAGCGAGCATATTGCGAGGCCTGCTTTTGCTCGCTCACATCTCGAGCTGCTGCAAAAACACCTAGCACATTTCCATGAGTATCTTTATACACTGCTGCGTTATACAATACGTCGGTTAACTTTCCATGTATGTGTCTGATAGTCAAAGCATAGTCAGTCACCCTCCCGGTAGAAAATACCCGCAAATATCCAGCTCTGGCTTTTTCTGGCTCAGTAAAGTAATTTGAAAAATCAGATCCTATAAGTTCTTCTCTAGTACAACCAGTAATCTGCATAGTCGCTTCATTAACATCAGTAATTTTACCTTCTGCCGAAATTGTAACTAGAGGGTCCAAAGATGCTTCAATTAAAGACCGCGCATATTGCGAAGCTTGCTTTTGCCCGGTGATATCTCTAGCAGCGGCAAATACTCCTCGTACTGCCCCTTGTTCGTCACGGTAAACCGACGCGTTATAAAGTACATCTGTTTCTTTACCATCTTTTTGGCGAATTGTAAGAGCGTAATCAGTGACTTGCCCCTTAGAAAAAACCTCAAGATAGCCTCGCCTCGCTTGGTCAGAATCGGTAAAATAATCAGAAAAATCAGATCCAATCAATTCTTCACGAGTGCACCCTGTAATTTGAATAGTCGCATCATTTACATCCGTAATAATACCGTCAGCAGAAATGGTAACTAAAGGGTCTAGTGAAGCCTCAATTAATGAACGGGCATATTGTGATGCGCGCTTTTGCTCAGTAACATCTCGCGCAGATGCGAATACACCGAGTACATTTCCGTGACCATCTTTATACACTGTCGCGTTATAAAGAACATCGGTCAAATGACCGTCTTTACTGCGTATAGTGAGCGGATAATCTTTAACTATTCCTTCAGAGAAAACTTGTTGATAACCTTCGCGCGCTTTATCTGGCTCAGTAAAATAATTTGAAAAATCAGAACCAATGAGCTCACTTCTTTGGCGACCAGTGACCTGAACAGTAGCCTCATTAACATCCGTAATTTTACCGTTAACAGAAATTGTAACAAGCGGGTCAAGAGATGCTTCTATAAGCGAACGAGCATATCCCGTAGCTGACTTTTGATTAGAAATATCACGAATGATTTCAGCGATCCCTACAACGTTATCATTTCCATCCTTTATTGCTGATATAGAAACGGAAACATCCATCAAGCCTGAATCTTTAGTAATACGCTGGGTTTCAAAATGATCTAAAGATGCGCCTTTTTCTAATTGAAAAATAAGCTTATTTAGCTCTGTTTTACTGTGCTGAGGATAAATTATATTAATAGGACTTCCTATAGCTTCATCTTTGCTATAGCCAAAGATTTTAACCGCCCCGGAGTTCCAGCTTGTAATATTTCCGTCTAATCCGATCGTCAAAATCGCATCGGAGCTATCTTCAACGACAGACGCCATCCACTGGGTCTCAAAACCAGAAGGCGCCTCAGATATTTGTTCCTTGAAATGCGCAGTTTGTTCGCCTTTCATATGTCCCTCTTAAATATCATTAATCATCTAAAGACGGTACAGGCTTACCCCAATAATAGCCTTGGGCAAACTGTACCCCCATTCCTTCCAAAACACGTAAGTCATCGATTGTCTCTACCCCTTCAGCAATAATCTGAGCATTGACTGCTTGCGCTATTTTTATAAGCTTAGCTAACTCTTCACGTTTTTCTTTATCTTTGCTAACCTCAAACACTCGCTTTTTATCTATTTTTAAAATATGGGGCCTTAAATAAATCAAATTTTCCAGGCAACTCCGTCCAAACCCTATATCGTCAATAGCGACTTGAATACCTGCATCAAACAGTTGAAATATATGTCCCTTCAAATATCCAGGATCGCCAATAATTTGCTGCTCACTAATTTCTATACAAACCTGATTCTTGCCGAGAAAAGGAGCTAAATGATCAAGCAAAAAAGATACTGATAATTCAAGTAAAGTCGAAGGGAATAGATTAATATGAGCTTGAACACCCTTGTCTTTAACACTAGCTTCAAGTGACTTTTTAAAGCAGATAAAGTCGACTTTAGAAAGAATATTTTCTTCTAGCGCAAACCTAAATAGATTATCAGGTGTAAAATAAATACCTTGAGGACCTCTTGCTAAATATTCATATGCAACTAATTTTTTAGTATTAAGATCAATGATTGCTTGCTTGTATGAAGCAACGCCATCATTACTTAAAATATCTTCCTTTATTTTTTTTGCTTTGGTAATTGTTTGTGGAAGTGATTCAAAATCTGAAATATAGGTTATCGAGTCTTTGCCCGAACTATTATTTAATGCACGCTGTGAGCTGTTAATCAAATCGCCTAATGTAACCGTATTTAAATCAACAACGGCCACGCCCAAACTTATAGAGTTTTCTATGATAGTCTCAATATTTTCAAGCTTAAAACGCTTGCAGGTAGAACGCATTCTTTCTGCAATTGTTTTAGACTCTTCCATATTGGACACTTGGATTAAAGCTACAAACTGAGCCCCACCAATACGCGACAAGTAATCACTTGGCCTAATTGTACTTTGCAGAGCTATGGCGGTTTCTTTGAGTACAATGTCTCCGGATGTATAGCCTAATGCATCATTAATCTGCTTAAATTCATCAATATCTATTAATATTGAAACTAAAAGCTTTTTTTCGCGCTTAGCGCTTTTCACAGCTCGCCCAATAATGTTCTCCATACCTCTTCGATTTAAGGTACCAGTTAGCATATCTGTTTCAGACAAATCCTCTAATCGTTTATTTGAAGCAACCAAGGCTCGGTTTGATTCTTTAAGCAAACTTTCTATGTTTCGTTGCTCGCTAATATCTCTTACAGTGGCTAGGAACAATTCATTGCCATCAAAGTAGATCTGACTGGCGCTAACTTCTGCATAGAAAAACCCACCTTGAGGTTTTTTAAGCCGCATTTCAAAAACCGGACCTTCATTAGCGTTATCTTCGCGAATTTGCAACTCTGACAATAGCTTCTTAATCGGTCTCGAACTATCACATTTTGCTTTTAACCATTCAAAGTCGCTATTAACTAGCTGGTATCTATCTCTTTTCCATACTTTTTGCGCCTTTAAGTTAGCATCGACGACTATTCCATTTTTATCCATAATAAAAAGGCTATCGTTAGAATGTTTAAATACATGCCGAAACTTGCTACTAGCAGACTCATAGTACTCTCGTCTTTTGATTGCATATTTTAATGTTCTGTCAATTTTAAAAGGATTAATTTCATCTTTAAGCAAATAGTCTGTCGCTCCGGCTTCTATCATTTCTTCAGCCTGGACTTCTCCTTTTATCCCTGTAATCCCAACAACAGAAACACTATCATCACTAATTTTATGCATCTCTCTTAATATTTCAGGTCCTTGCAAGTCAGGTAAGTCGTAATCTAGAAATACACAATCAAAAGGCTTAGCTTTAAACATTTTCAGGCCTTCACTGCCTGTCGACGCTTCGGTGATATCATGACTAAAACTTCCGCATTTCAAATCCCTAATCAGTGCGGCGCGATCAACTCTATCGTCATCAATTATCAACGTTTTCATAACTGTATCTCTACCTTAACCATAACATTTAAATCTAAAGAGGCATTTCTACCACTTTCCAATACTTCGTCATTTTTTCAACTACGCGTAGAAACTCAGATGCAGTATCTTTTTTTACAATATAACCTAATGCATTCATTCCAAATGAATTAACTCTGTTTTTATCACTGTCCGATGAAGTGAGCACAATAACTTCGCTGTCGCTGAGTTCTTCATCAGCTCTTATGATTTTCAAAAATTCAAAGCCATCAATTTTAGGCATATGTAGATCTAGCAAAATTATATAAGGCGCGGGAACTTCACAATTTTTAAGCATATTGAGCGCTACATAACCATCCGATGCAGTATAAATTGGGTTAGCAATTTTTTTTTGCTTAAAATCTCGCTTAATAATAGTTACGTCAACTTCATCGTCATCAACTAATAAAATATTTAACTGCTTGCTTTGCAATTTCTATCTCCTTAAGTTACCTTCCAACCAAACTCTATTGTAGTTCCCTGTTCAGGCTTGCCACTGATAACACGAATGTATCCCTGATTATTGTCAAGTAGCTTTTTTACCAGTGTTAAACCTATTCCACTTCCCTCACAATCGTCTTTAGATTGCAGTCCCTTAAACGGCTTAAATATCATTTCATGAAATTTTTTATCAATTCCGGGACCATTGTCAGTAATACTAAAGTGAAAGCCAGTACTATCTTGCGCTCCTTTAAAGTTTAAAATAACTTTATTTTTAGTGTTATGTTTTATAGCGTTATCAATAAGCTCCGAGAGTATAATTTCAAACATAATAAAACTAACGTTTACTACTGGCAGGCAGTTTGAAGAGTTTACCTCAACCACTTTTCCATAAGCATTGCTTTTATCAATTAGGCAACGAATGACTCGTTCACAGTCCACTCGCTCTGTATCATCAAAGTGTTTGCTAGTAAACTCAGCAAGCTTTCCTATATCTTTGATTAAGCGCTCTAGTCGATCAACACGAGAGCGTAGCAGTGCAAGGTTTTCTACAGAAGTCTCTGTTAATTGGTTTCCAGTATCTTCTTCTAACCACTGAGATAATTTAGAAATCGCTCTGACGGGGGCATTTAAATCGTGGGATGCAATAAAGACAAACTGCTCAAACTCTTTGAGAGAGTCATCGAGTTTTTTTGTTAAACAATCGTTGTTTTCTTCTAGTTCACGAAAACTAGCCATAGTGCAACTCAACAACAGCAGGTGCAATTTAATTACTGGATTAATTTAATTACTGGGTTATGGTATAGGTATTTATTTATAGAGATTAGAAGAACTTCCAATATAAATAACTAAACACCTGGCTTAAAAGTTTATTACATATAAGTAATTGCATAGGAAAGAAACAAGTTTACAACCTTTACAACTTCTAAATACAACAACCACATTCATGCAGACTTTCAGATTTAACTATAGTAGAGAATTAAATTTAGGCAACAGAATTGATATGAATTTTATTTGGTAAAGCGACAAATAAGGAATAAGAATAAAAGCTCTTTGTTTATATTCAAAAAAAACATCACTGGTCTAACCACCATTATGTTCACAATGTGATTTAAACAATCGGCACGGATTTGGCAAATATCTAATTTGTGGTGAGCGTCGCTGCTTATTTAAAACACCTTTTTCGTAACTATATAATCAGCACATAGGATGGCCCAGTTTCGCAAAGGCAGACGTGTGTATTCTATACAACTTGCCGAGATCCATATGTCTAATAACTGTTTTAGTCAGTGCACAGCGCTTTATTGTTTTGCTGCTAAGTCTAAATTAGTGGGTACTATAAATTTAAAACAGCTTCCTTTTGCAAGTTGTGACTCTGCAGAAATTTTGCCACCAAGTACATTGGCAATAGCCTGGGCTATAGTTAAACCGATACCCAAACCTGAATAAGGTCGACGTAAGGTACTGTCAACTTGAGAAAAAACTTCAAAAATTCTGGCTAAATGGGCTTTTTCTATTCCTATGCCGGTATCTTTAACATTAAAAACAATAAAACTATCCGCCCCGTGCTGAGTTGACTCAATACTCACTTCAACCATGCCAGAATGGGTATATTTTAAAGCATTATCAATTAATACCTTTATTGTCACCAACAGCTTTTCTAAATCGGTGTATAGGCTGTCTAAGTTTTCTTCAGGCTCTACCACCCTAAATTTAACTTTTTTATTGATTTGAATTGATTGCGCATAATCATTTAACTCATTGCAGAGCTTTTTATAATCAACTTTAACTTTTTTAATTTTTGAAGCGCCAGCTTGCAATTCGACAAACTGTAGCATCGAATCAATTAAACGCATCATTTGATCAGCAGACTCTCTCGATATTTCGACAAACTCTTGCGCTTCATCGGTTAAGTTTAACGTACCCAATAGTTCATTTGCACCAACAATACCATTCATAGGCGTACGCAGTTCGTGACTGACGGTTGCCAAAAAGTCATTTTTTATTTTATTGCTATACTCTAACCGAGCAAGCGTTTCTTGGAGCAAATGATTAACCTGAGTAATAGAGGCCTGAGCTTTAGTTTTTACTTGCTCTTTTTCACCGCGTATCTGATTAAACTTATCGGCAAGCGCAAATGACAGCAACATGACTTCTATAGATGATCCTAATTGGGCTGCATTTTCGGTAATAAAATTATCCGGCAAAATTTGCACTCTATTTAAAACCATTAAAATCGAACCTGCTAAAAAGCCTATCCAAGCTAACGAAAAATACCGCGCTTCACGTACATTTTGGCTAAGCCATAATGTTAAACTAAATACGGTTATAGCTAAGGAACCAATAACAGAAAAGAATAATGCAATTTTAATTGTCCAATCATAAGGAAGCAGCATGCTTAGCAGAAAATTAAGCCCGCCAATCACCCCAATGCTATATATCACATTAAAGGCAAGTTGATTATGATATTTTAAATTAAGAAAATTAACGGTAAAACTACAACCAAAAAGAATAACTAAAGATAATCCTAAAACAACGGCCTGATTACTAAGGTGAATAAAATCTGTAAATAAATACTGAAACGCAATACCATTTAAAGAGGCCTGCACAACAATATAAGAAGCAACATAAAATACGTAATGCAAATAAGCTCTTTCTTTAATTGAAAAATAAATAAACAAATTGTAAAGCATCATAATAATCAAAATGCCAAAGTAAATTCCTTGGCCTAATAATCTTTTTTGATCATTTTCAAAAAATGTTTGCTGCTCCCATAGTGTTAACGGCAACCGTATAGAACTGCTAGACTGAACCTTAATGTATATATCGAGTGATTTGTTTGAATCTAAATTGAATGGGAAAAGAAAGTTTCTATGTTCTATCGGCCGCTGACTAAATGGCAGTTGGTCGCCAGTCACTATATTCCTAAGTTGGTTACTATCAACAAAATAAAACTCTATGCTATCAAGCAACGGATAGCTGAGCTCAATGATCCAGTTAGAGTGTCCACTTAAATTAATTACATTGGTTTTAACCCAATAAGTAGAATCTGAGTAACCGAAGGCTAAGTTTGTTTCATTGCTCTGACTCGCCCTTTTAAATTCTTCGTTTTTAACTTGTTCAAATGTTAGTTGGCCTGTGGGATCTTCAAAGTAAGCTAAGTCGGCATATAAATTAATACGAGTACTATTAGGCTTGATTTCAAGGGCATTTAACGGCGCTGAAATTATTAAAATACAAGCGATAATACTTTTCACTAAGCATGTATTGAGTATTTTCTTATAATTCAACAAATAATCTTTCAAAGGTTAGTTTTCCATTTTACGTCATGTAGCAGAAGTCGTTTTTGAGCCAGCCAATGCCAAACCAATTACGCGACTGAAGGTATTACAAGTCTACTTCATATTAAATTTATTGACTTATTTTTTAGTGCAACTGCCTGTCTAAATAATACATTTAAAGCAAACGGCTTATTTTAATCTTAATGATAAAATAGTTAATTAATAAATACGACTAAAATCAGTGCTTTAGCAAGCAACAATACAGACTTGAGTAAACCCTAAAGCTAGTCTCTCTTTAAACTTTTAAGCACCACTGTTACAATGGAAGCTCAAGCAAGCCTCAAGATGAAAACCTTTAATATTGATTTTAGTATTTAACAGCTTAGTTGCAGCTCATATTGAATAAGCTTTAATTGCTAGCCCCTCTGGGGGGATGAGCAAAACAAGGTTACATCCTATTATTTTTTAAATACGCACACAAGACAAACCATGGCCAAACTATTATTTAAGCTTAACGGCGTGCCCGCAGATGAAGCCGACCAAGTCCGTCTATTATTAGATGAAGCTGAAATTGACTACTACGAAACCACCGCTGGAACCTGGGGGCTTTCATTTGCCGCTATTTGGCTTAACCAAGAATCTGACTTCGAACAAGCCAGCCAGCTAGTCAATGACTATCAAACCAAGCGCGCGACTGAAGCAAGAGCAGTCTACCAAAGTTTAAAAGCTGACAACCGTCATTTAACAATCTGGGGCGCCTTTAAACAACGCCCTATTGTTAGTACTTTGAGTGTCGCATTTATTTTATTAATAGCCTACTTCTCAGTTATTCCTTTTTTTCCAACATTATTTTAGTGCTTGCCATGAAAAGCGATCCCAATAAACTGACTAAAAAACATGAACAACTTACTCACTCAGATGAAATGGTGGTTGTGAGCCACAATCAAAGAGAGAAAGACGACTGGTTTATTAACAGTATTATGGTAGAAGGCTGCGATGTTCCGTTTAAATACAAACGAAGAAAAAAGTACAAACAATTACAAAAAGGCCAACGAGTTAATCTCACTTATTACCCAGAAGAAGAAAATATAGCCGGCCTGAGTTTCGACATTATGAAAGTGGTGAGAATTAAAATAAGTTAAGTTTCAATTGCTTAATCACTATGAGCAATGGAGAAAACTATCTACACTATTACGAGCAATTAGTTTTAGTATCGCTTGAGTAGCGGTGTCTACCGCAATATCCTCTATTGGCCCAAGCTCATCGGCAGGCTGCATAGTAATAACTTGATAAAGTACCATTGCGGTCAATAGTGCGCCAGTCAAATTGGCGTGGTTTCCATCATCGGCGTGCAAGTTTAGGCTTGGGTAGAGTCTCCCGGCTTCTTCCCAAGCAAGTCCAATAGGTGCAACACAAGTGGACTCGCGAGAAGCTATATATAGGTGCTTTTCATGAATTCTTATACCTTCGGTAGTATTGCCTTTTCTAGCCCACTCCGGAAACATAATCGGCTTTGCTTGTTGAGCATTAACTCTTCTAACCCATTCTTCCGCAGCCTCTGTTGAGTACCAGTTTAAACCTGTCGTAGAATATTTTTGGGCTTGTAAAATAACATGAGTCCAATCCTTACTTTCTAGTAAGGCTTGTGTATGACCGTCATTAAGACGCTCATCTAAAAAACTAATACTTGGTGAACGAACTGCGTTTGCGGTAAAAGTGGGTAGCCCTTGCTCGATTAGTTTAGCAATTAAATTGGGTAAATCGTAAGCAGCGCTATGGCTATTTCCAAGCATTAAAATTTCAAAATCAGCGGCAACTAGGTTTTCTTCTGGTTGAGGGCTACTTTCGCTTTCATTACTCGATCCACATGCTGTCATCAAGGCAATAAAAACGACAGCGCTCAAAGAATAAAGATGAGTCCTACGAAAGATTTTCATGACAATGCCTACATAAATGATGGGGAACTTTGACGCTGAGATAAATTTTATATTACGCCAGCTTTACAAGAAAAAGCAATCAAGTCAACGTTGAATTTTTTTTAATTTGAGAAGTGCATAAAAAAGCGGCTAATAAAATATTAGCCGCAAACTTTACCTACATTCAAAAAGGGAAAAATTAAAGTTGTCGCGCTGCGACACTAAGCAGATGCACTAATCGCAGTCACTTTATCGTCAGCGTTATTAGTGTCTTCTAATAAAATATCGGACTTACCTTTTAATGCTTTTGCTAGCGTATCCTTATTCTCAGCTAAAAGTAGTCCAATCGATTCAATTTGATCTTCAGACAACCCCGGGATCGACTTTTCCATCCATAAACTAACATTCTCTGCTAACTCAAGCATTTTGTCATAATTGTCAGCTTCTTTTTTATCGCTAAATGTTTTACTACTATCTTTATCTGACATATATAAAGTCACCACTGCCATCGGATTCACTCCACTGTTTAAAATCACTAAACACAATACTACTCAAACAAGTAGCTTTATACAAGTGGTATTTTAAACTAAATTAATTTTAATATTTTAGACGCTGCCAAAATGCTTTAAGCACTGGCTCTTGCAAGCGCGACTTTAAGCCAATAATACCCAGATCAAATGGTTGAGGTAAGATCTCAACTGCGAGCTTTTGGACCCTATCAGCAATCGGGCTATGGCTTAATACTGGCGCAGGAATGGCGCCTATACCGCACCCAAGAGCAACCATGCTCACCAAAGCTTCATTACCAGAAACCCGCGCGTAAACTTTGGGCTTGATTTGCATTTTTTTAAACCAGTTTTGTATTTGCTTTAAGCTGGGCCCAGACTCTGGCAATACAAAAGGTACACGATTCCAATCGATGAACTCTTTATTTAAGTCATGATTGAGCAAACGTAGGCCTTTCGGTGCAATAAAAGTGAAGGGTATAAAATCGATATGGTGAAATGCGAGCTGATTATTAGGTGTATCTTCATTTACTGCAAAAGCAAAGTCGTACTTGCTAGCTAACACCCCGTTTTTTGCCAAAGCAACATCTCCTGTTTCAATCCCTAACTCCACTCGTGGGTAGTCTTCTCTAAAGCCTTGTAAAACTTGCGCTAAATAATAGTGAGCGGCTGTGACTGTACAAAATAGACTTAGCCGCCCTTCCATTAATTGCACACTGGGGCTCAGGTCATGTTTAACCAATCTCCATTCTTCAACAACTCGATTGGCAAACTCCAGATACCTACGCCCAGCCATGCTGAGCTGAACCTGTCTTTTATTACGCACAAATAGCTCGGCACCAACGGCTTCTTCTAGGCGCTGAATAAGCCGACTTAACGTTGATGGAGTCATATGGATTTGGTTAGCCGTTTGATTAAAATGCAGCGACTCAGCTAATTGTATAAATGCTGAAAGATCCTGAATTTTCAATTTTTATCCTCATTTAAAAGCTCATCCCACCCAAGTTATTGCGATTTTTGCAATATAGAATCAAAAATATATCAATTTACGCAACAGCAAGCCAGCACTATCATCAACCTTAATTGCTTAAAATCATTCGCTTTACTAGTCAAAACTTAACCTTGTTTAAACGGATTACACGATGAAAAATTACTTCAACTCGTTGAATTTACGCCAACAATTGTTTCAATTAAGTCGCTGTCGCTTTATGCCACAAACGGAATTTGAAGAGGGTTGCAGCGCTCTAATTAATAAAGAAATAGTCATTGTCGGCTGCGGCGCACAAGGCTTAAATCAGGGCCTTAATATGCGTGACTCGGGCTTAAAGGTCAGTTTTGCGCTACGCGAATCTGCAATAACGCAAAAGCGAGAGTCTTGGAAACGTGCAACATCTCAGGGCTTTCAAGTTGACACTATTGCAAAGCTTATTCCTAAAGCAGACTTAGTTTACAACTTAACACCAGATAAACAGCACGCCAAAGTGATTGAACAAATTATGCCGCTGATGAAAAGTAACACTATTCTTGCTTACTCCCATGGCTTTAATATTGTCGAACAAGGCCAGCAAATTCGTCAAGATATTAGCGTCATCATGTGTGCACCTAAATGCCCAGGAACTGAAGTAAGAGAAGAGTTTAAACGCGGGTTTGGAGTGCCTACTTTAATCGCAGTTCATCCAGCGAACGACCCACATCAGCAAGGTTTAAAATTTGCCAAAGCGTTAGCCTGTGCCATTGGAGGTGATAGAGCAGGCGTTTTAGAGTCGTCATTTGTTGCCGAAGTAAAGTCAGACCTTATGGGAGAGCAAACGATTCTTTGCGGAATGCTGCAAACAGCGTCTATTTTAGGATTCGACAAAATGCGCCAAGCGGGTATTGCACAAGACTATTCAGCACAGCTAATACAAGAGGGATTACAAGCAATCACCGAAGCACTCAAAATAGGTGGTATCACGTTAATGATGAACAGGCTTTCAAACCCAGCCAAAATTAGTGCGTATAGTCTCGCAGAAAAAATAAAGGATTTAACTCGGCCTTTATTCGAAAAGCATATGGACAACATTATTAGCGGAGCCTTTTCTCAAAGAATGATCAAAGATTGGCACAATGAAGACCTTGAGCTATTAACTTGGCGAGAACAAACCAAGCACTCTGGCTTTGAAAAAGCGCCTGCTAACAAAGTCGTTATTGATGAGCAAAATTACTTTGAGCAAGGTATATTTTTAATCGCGATGATCAAAGCCGGAGTGGAGCAAGCTTTTGAACTTATGTTAGAAGCAGGCATGTCAGCTGAGTCGGCATACTACGAATCGTTGCATGAAACGCCTTTAATCGCCAATACCATCGCTAGACAGCGACTCTACGAAATGAATAAGGTAATTTCAGACACGGCAGAATACGGTAACTATTTATTTTGCAATTCAGCAATTCCCTTACTGCAGGAACATTTAATGTCGACTATTACTAGCGAAGAAATTGGCGGCGGAATAGCATCAAATGGTTTGCAGGTGAACAATAGCCAACTAGCGTCAATTGATCACGCAATTCAATCCCATCCGATAGAAGTTGTTGGTAAAAAACTACGCAATTATATGACCCAAATGCGGCCCATTATTTAACCGTTTAACTAAGTCACAGCGTTTACTGTGGCTTAGTTGTTGTTTGATTAACAGGCTGTGCCGACGCAAATAGTTTATCGCTGCCAGCACCACACGCAATAATTGTACGCATCATTTGCTCAACACTCACATCGGGGTAAAACTCAACGAGAGACTCGGGCATATGGTATATATTCCCCGAGGTAGGGTTTGGCCCTGTTGGCATAAATATAGTTACGGTACCATCAGCGTGCCTCGAGGTAACAAGCGCGGTAACGGTCGTTTCGCAACTAGCGCCAAAAAGTTTTACTTTGACGACTTCACCTTTGGCAAACGGCGAGTTTTCATCACTGCCAAAGACTTGTGAGACAATTTCTTTAACAATTCGATAGCCTGGGGCTAGTTTAATTAAATAGCGGTCAAACCTATCGTGCAGCCATTTACCGACAGTGGTGGTAACAAAGGTTCCAATAACAAAACACAATGCGAGAATTAATAACACAACGCTCAAGTCGGCAACTACTTCTGGCACAGGAAAGTAGCGTACAGTGTAATCAGTTAACGGTTGAATAAGATCAGTGATAAAATTAAACAGCCAACGAAACACAAACCCAATAATCACAATTGGTAATAAAACCAAAATACCACCAATAAGTGATTTTCGAATAATTAGTTTAATTTTACCCACGAAACTTCTCTGTTGTTAAAAGATGATTATTCGAAGACTAGCAAAATCAACACTAAAGTGCATGAACTATTTTATTGACGTAGGCACTGTTTTGCCTTCATCAACTAAACAAGCGCTGGCTCGACGCTAGAATAGACTTTAACTTGATTGCGGCCAGCATTTTTAGCTGCGTAAAGCGCCTTGTCTGCATTATCAATTAGCTGATTAGAGCTGATGCTAGAGTTAGGTAAAATACAGGCAACCCCAATACTCACAGTGGCATTGAGCAATGTTTCGCCTTGCTTAAATGGATTTTCTTGAATTTCTAAGCGAATGCTTTCGGCAAGCTGTTCTGCCTCTTTTTGGGATGTGTTACTTAATAACACCGCGAACTCTTCTCCCCCAAAACGCGCAATTAAATCAGTTTTACGTTTTGCGATACCATGGATGGCTTGGGCAATGTAAATCAGACAGTCATCACCAAATAAATGACCATAACGATCATTAATCGACTTAAAGTGATCAACGTCTATTAACAACAGTGATTGAGGCTTCTGGCTTCTGATACCTGAGTTCCACTGAAACTGAAAGGTGGTATTAAAATGTCCACGATTATAAATTAAGGTGAGTGGATCGATTTGATTAATTCGTTGTAACTCTTTCTTTTGTCGATCGAGCTCTATTTCAATTTCAAATGCTCTTAAGTACTCGCGATTTGAGCGATAAGCCAACATACTTAAATAGCCCAAGAATATTGAAATTAGTATCGCCATGGAGTAGTCAGATTTAAGCAATAAACTCACCACAATACCGGGTACTAGAATTAAAGAAATGTTCAACAACACCAGACCTAAACGCGGGCTCAAGGCGCTCATTGCACCACTCGCAATTCCGCCTAGCGCTAATACCAATACGAACCTTACGGGCTCAAACGCTGGTTCAACTATTGAAAGCGCAAATAGCCACCCCCAACAAGCCGCTTGCATTAATGATAAACCAGAAAAAATCATTCTCCATAAGCGCGCAGAGCGCTCATAAAGGGCATGGGTGACTCGCTTATGCCACCACCTAATTGCACTTATTAGGGCTAATAAAAACGCGAACCCCCAGCTATACCAAGGATTGTCATGGTGGAACTCTAATGGATAGAAGATTAACGGCCATAATATGGCAAAAATAATTACCCCGGGAATTGAACGCGAGAGCATATCCATATCAATTCGTTTCTGGATATTATTTAAGTGCAGCCCATCGCCAGAAAGGTTTTCAGCGGGTTCTGCCATTGGCAGCACTAACTGGGGAGATTTCTCATTTAATCCATTAGTTGAGTGCATTGATCACTTTTGCCTGCTTTAAAATAGTTATGTGGTCACTTATTGGTTCATTAAGTCGATTTAGGGTTACATTTAACTACTAATTTAACTACTAATAAGCATAGTCAATGTGTTTCATTTCGCTTAAAGAATTTATTATTAAGTTCCGCTAAGTCGACCACTTAATAAGCTAGGTATCCCTTATATCAAAGCGGCTTTTCAATTGGCGTTTTAACTTAAATAACTGCTTAAAATATGCACTTGAATTATTAGTCATCTCAATACCAAGAGACTTTATAGGCTTTACTTTGTTTTGGCCCTTTTCAAACTCTATTTGTATTTGGTTAGTTGAATCAGTTTCACATGAGCACCATACCGACGAACGGTCATTAATTTGAAACTGCTCCCATTGAGTTTTCGGTGAGTCTAGTTTCAAACTTTCGGTAATAAACTGAACAAGCTCTTGGCTTTGGGTGAAGTTCCGCCAACCTTTTGAAGGTTCAAATAACATTGCAATCTTACTTCCTTTGTTTAAAGCATTTTATATTTACAGCGTTATTTAGGATCGTATCACACCTTGCGATAACTAATTAGTTAACTTTGCCACAAAATATTGCTAACGTGAGCCTTTCAACCTTAATTTACCGATAATTGGCGGTTTTTAGTGGCTAAAGTGTCGCTCAATCAGAATAAAACGAGCCAAATTCATCTTAGAAAAAGGCGAATTCTTAGCTAACTGCGAATTATGACCTGATTTAGAGGATAAATTCGCTTATTATCTCAGGATAAAAACTTTTTAATTACTTAGCGGTGTAACAATGAGCCAAGCAAACGCATTGCAGTCTTTAGACTTAATACTAGAAGACGTTTCAGCCGAAATTAACTTATCTATCAATGCATTAGAGCAATATTCTCGCAAACCAGAGAATGTATCTGCATTGAAGAAGTCTAGCTTGCACCTTAACAAGCTTAAAGGGGTGTTTACCCTGTTAGAAATGGTTGGCGCCGAGCGACTGGTGAAAGATGCAATGATGTTAATTAAAAAGCTACCTAACCTGGCAAAAGAGTCTCGCCAGGAGCTTTTAACCATTGTCTCAACCTCACTGGCTCGGTTAATGCGCTACACAGAACATGTCAATCAAAAGCCGTATGACTTGCCGCAGCTATTATTACCGGCCATTAACAGTATTCGCGGCGCAATAAATGCGCCACTGTTAAGTGAAGCAGTGTTTTTTGATTGCGACTTTAACTTCCCTCGCCCAAATAAAATAACCAGCTTAGTCACAAGCGAAGAGAGTGCCGAAAAATCTCGTCATTTTCGCCAAATGTACCAAATTGGGCTAATTGAGGTGTTACGCCAGACGAATTTAATTGGTGGCTTAAGAATGATGCAAAAAGCCCTCACCAAATTAGATCAAGAATGCCCTCGCCCGAACTTCCCTAATACTTGGTGGATAGCAGAAGCAATGCTCGACGGCTATATCGAAGGTACATTGGTTTTAACCAAAAACAGAATTAAAATGTTTTCACGAATAGACCGTCAAATTAGACAAGTTGAAAATAAACCACAAAACCTGCTCCAAAATAATCGCGCGGAAACCGCGGTTCTCAATCGAGAGATGCTCTATCTTGTAGTAATTAGTAAGGCAGCTAGCGAAAGAGCGAATGCGGTGTTAAGTCATTTTAAACTAGAGTCTTCCGCTATTAGTGATGCGTTAATCCGCCAAGAAACCCAAGAAATGCGCGGTCCAAGTGATCATGACTATGGCACAGTTTCAGAAGCTCTGTTAGATGAAATAAAATCAATTACCTTAGCACTTAAAAATACGACTGAGAACGCCCTTGAAGAACTCGATCTTGAGCAAACATTAAAGCAACTTTCTAATTTAGATAGCTTATTAAAAATACTTCAAGTCAACGATCAACGAGTAAGACTTAATGTGGCCATGGAGCTAGTAGAAAAAGCCATTGCTGACTGCCAGCCGCTTCCAGAAAAAGATATTAATATATTGTTAATAGTATTAGAAAGTATCGGTAAGGTGGTCAATGAATCAGATTTGGCCAAATATTCGGGTAATACTGCGCCTAAACGTCAAAAACTGACAGATAACCAAGCTAAAATTCGTACCCAAGCATACGCTTCAGTAAAAAATCTTATTAAAGCGTTTGAAGAGTTCAATCAGCAAAACCGCAAGGTGCTGTTACTCAAAGATGTACATCAAATGCTGGACGAGCTAAGACTTAACTTTAAACAACTTAAATTAAGTAATGCGGTAAGAATAACTGAGGGTTGTCTTGTGTTCATAGACCATCACTTAACGAATAATCCACACACTACCTCTAGCAATGCGATTAACTTATTTGCTGATATTATTAGCAGTTTTGAATTCTATTTAGAAACCATGAAACACACCGCAACACCAAGCGAAAAGATTTTTGAATTTGCAGAAAATAGCTTGTTGCACCTAAACAGAGAAAGTAAAGTTAATACGACAAAAGCTTAGTTTGAAATAGAGAGAATAATGCTTAGTTTTTTAAAATCAACTTTAGAGAAAATAGTTACCCCTAATAGTAATAGCCCCCAAAATAGCAATAAAGAAAATATACATTTAGCCGTTGCTGCACTGTTTATTGAGTCAATACTTATTGACAATAAACGCAAAGCGCAAGAAGTCAATAAGGTTAAAAATCTATTACTTAAAAGTTATCATATAAAACCAGAAGCACTTGAATCACTATTAGAAAATGCTGAAGCAGACTTAGCAGAAGCCGTTGACTACTACCAATATACGCAACTTCTTAATCAACACTTTGATTACAACCAAAAAGTACAAGTGGTTAGAGAGTTATGGCAATTGGCGTTAGCGGATAATCACCTAGATAGTCACGAAGAGCACTTTATTCGCAAAATTGCTGATCTATTATTTGTTCCACACAGCGAATTTATCAAATCTAAAATTAAAGCCCAAAGCGACTAAAAGTGTTTAGTCACTGAAAACATCACCTCATATTTTTTGTATGGGCTATTCTTCATTTTATTTAAATTCCAATAACTGATCTTTTTGTCGTCTTTCTCTATCACCGAGTAGCCTTTAAGCGTAAGGCGATAAACAGAGGGCGAGGTGTTTTTGTAACGATCGGCTCGTCTATCTTGCTCAGTAAACTGAGTTGGTTTAGTAAAGCTTGAAGAGAGTGAAATAGAAGAAAAATATTGACCAAGCTGAGGCGTATCGCGCTTGTTGTTTCCTGTAGCTAACTCTAGAAATACTTCTTTGCTTTTAGGTTTACTAATTTTAAAGCGGTTACTTATTTTAAATAAATCATCATTATTTGCATTTAGATGCTGTCCATCCAAATGATTCATTTGATTGCTGTTGAATAACTTATTGCTTTTGTCACTAGCGAGAGCAGGACAAAGCGGCGCGCTCAGCATCACTAAGCCAGCAATCACACGCCGTATATGTTTTTGCTTGGTTAATACCTTGGAAAGCTGTTTTTGGGAAATAAACCCCAACGCAACTAGGCTTTCGCCTAGCCGGCTAGAGTGCTCAACCTGATAGGCTAGCGCTTGCTCAAGCTCAGCCTGACTAACCCAGCCCTTACTCAGCAATAAGTTACCGATTCGGGAATTTATTTGTGACTGATTTTTTTTACTCATTAACTAACCTACAGCTACTACTAGACACTAGCTATAAAACTCTCGCTAACCTTTTGACTTAACTACACTTTGTCAAAATTAAAGCAAACTATAGTTAGTGAACACACTGCTTATACAAGCGACTATTAAACAATATAGCTGATTAATTAGGGGAATTGTTGACCGATTTATCATTTTATTAAGGAACGCTTAAATCATCATAACAGCATTCAAACTTAGATGATTTTGCTATTTTAAGTTAAGCTTTTTAAACGCTCATAAAAAAAGCCGCAAATCGCGTGATTTGCGGCTTTTTAGCTCAAGGCTAATTGAGTCTTAGTTTGCTGCGGTATTGCTCGTATGAGTAATACTAACGGGGTTTTTCACCTCAACAAAACGGTTAAGATCTAAGCCCAAATGCTTATAAGAGTACTGCAAAGACACATTTCTCGGCTTCATTCTGCAGTTATCTGGGCGAGTTCTTACCACTTCTAGGCTATTTTCCTGTTTATCGGCAACTTCTACTTTAAAGCTATTAAAGAAAGTACACCCATAGCCAACAGCCTGAATTGTAATAAAGCCATCTTTCAGCTCATAATCGGTTAGCACGGCGACGTCTTTAATAGCGCTATCGCTTGATGTACCGGTAAGATGCTGAACTGAACTACATCCGGCAATAAGTATGCTTAGCAATAACATTGCGATATTTTTGCTTTTATTTAAAATTGAAATATTCATCATATAATCCGTACTTAATAATGTGCTTGTCCTTCATTAATGCTCTATTGAGCTTTCCATTGTTTATGCCTAGTTATTATTATTGGAATAAATTAATGTTCTTTGGTTTCTCATCGCTAACAGCTAAAATCGTAAACCTTCAATTTGATGAACTTTGGTTTCAACCTAATTTCATATCGTGTTATTAGAATGCCAAAATTCGAGCGAATTATACTCACTTTAAGTGTAAATGTGTGTAAAAAACCTTGTTTATTCAGGGTAAACCATTGAAAAATCTCGAAAATAGATAACTAGTTCAAATAATTGCATCTATTATTAGAGCAATTAACTCTTTTCTTGCTAACTTATATCAAATAACCTAAGTTTTTGGCCTCTAGTGTATTGCTCATTTAATAACTTGATCCGGAACCGCGGATTAGGTAAAACAGATACTTTACAAATATTCACAGCTAAATACGATTTAACCAAAGAAATATCGCAAAAATTTCACCACAATTGTCGACTATGCAAATTAATTAGGAAAACACCATATTGCGCACAAGTTATTACTCGCTTATAGGCATGATTGGTTTGTTGCTTTGTCACAAACCCTTAGCTACTGAAGTTAGTTGCGAAACCGAGTTTGACTGCGCCTCAGTCGGCTCTTGGTCATTTGGTATAACCACCGGGGTAGGTGTTAGAACGAATCCCTTAGCAGACGGAAAGAATATTCCACTGGTGCTATTACCAGCCGTCTCTTATTATGGCGAAAACTTCTTTATTGATAATTTAGACGTAGGGTATACGTTTTATGAGAACCAAGACTGGGCTGTTAATGCGCTAATTACACCAGCTTATGACCGTATTTTTTTCAATCGCTGGGATATCCAAAATATCTTTGTAGACTTTACCACCTCCTCGATAGCGCCAGCATCTGATGTTAGTGACTCGCTAGATAGTCAGGACCCACCATTAAACGAATATATCGAGGTGCTCGATTATTCTACTCGCCCTAGAAAAACCAGTATTATGGGTGGGTTAGAGCTGAATGCTAAAATTTTTGAAGGTGATTTACAGTTAAACTTACTCCAAGAAGTAACCAAACAGCACCATGGCAGCGAAGTTCGTTTAGCCTACGCACAAAGGCTCAAACACAGCGGCTGGACTAGCACTGTAGGGTTTACATGGAAAAGTGCAAAAATGACGAATTATTACTATGGACTAGAGCTGTCAGAAATTAGTCCAAACCAGTCAACTTATACTGCAAAAAGCAGTCTTAACCCCTTTATTCGAATTAGCTGGAAAGAATTAACTCAATCAGATAGTTATTGGCGCTTTGCCATCGAGTATCAAAAATTAGATAGCGAAATTAGCCGTAGTCCTATTATTTCTAAAAATAATGTCATGACAATATTTATAGGAAAGCATTTTGACTTTTAGCCTTTCTAAGCCATTTTGCTTAAAATCATTTTGTGTAATCATCATTAGTTTTGTTGGCTGTATCGCTATTTCCAGCAATGCCAAAACAACCAAGTTAAGCAATGCAGGATCCCTCGGACTTTATATTACTCCTAACTTGTGCTTAGTAAGCCATTCCAAAAAACAATGCGAGCTCGATGCAGAGATTGTATGGCGAACTCAAGAGAAAGGAAATTACTGTTTAGTAGAGACTCTTACTGGCAATCAATTACATTGCTGGACTAACCAGAATTACGCCAAAATAAGACTTGGCTTAAATTTTAATGCCAATTACCAGTTGGCGTTATCAAGGTTAAAATCAGGCCAGAAAATTTATACTCAAACAATAAAACTACAACGACAAATACCCCATACTCGTAAAAAACGCAGGAATCCGTGGCGATTTTACTAGGAGCTTTCATATGCAAAAAGACACCAAGAAAATACTACTGGTTGAAGATGACCAAAAGCTCGCCCAACTTACTCGAAGCTACTTAACTGAGTTTGGCTTTGAAGTTTTAATAGAGTCAAATGGCGCGTTAGCAATCGACAAGTTTCGACATTTTCAACCGGACTTGTTAATTTTAGATATTATGCTGCCAGGCAAAGACGGCTTAACTATTTGTAAAGAAATTCGCCCTATTTTTAACGGACCTATACTGATGCTAACTGCTCGCAGTGAAGATTTTGATCAAGTGCTCGGGCTAGAATTTGGAGCCGACGACTATGTAATCAAGCCGGCAGAACCTAGAGTATTGTTAGCGAGAATTAATGCGCTGCTCAGACGAACTAATAATGTTGAACCAAACATCAAAAGGTTCGAGTTCGGGTCACTCACAATAGAGCTCACTAACCGCCAAGTGAGTTTCGAAGGAAAAGTAGCCACTGTCTCTAGCCACGAATTCGAGTTACTCGCTTTACTAGCACAAAACGCCGGCAATATTTTAAGTCGTGATCACTTGTTTAAAACTTTATACAACCGACCTTATGATGGGATTGACCGTTCTATTGATGTAAGAATTTCTCAACTTAGAAAGAAGTTTGGCGATAACCCTGAAGATCCTTTTAGAATAAAAACCATTTGGGGCAAAGGCTACCTTTTTGTTCCTGATGCTTGGTAATTTAAATAATGTCACTTTCTAGCCAACTGTTTTTTAGATTCTACTTAGTTATAGTTGTTTCATTAGTTGCCGTTGGTTGGGCGATCGACTCGTTTTGGCGCCATTCTGTTTCTCAAACTCAAATAGAAGAGCCACAATTTCCGCATCTAACTGCCGCTGCAGGATTATTAAACTTATCTGAAGATAAGCTTCACTCGCAGCAGTTAAACGACTTTAATTTAAGCCTATCAACACAAATAAAGCTGGTCCCAGTTAGCTCAATTCATGTAAAAGAAATTGAACAGCAACTGCTTAGTGGTAATCCAGTAACCTTAAGCGATGGTGAAATCGAAACAACCTATGTGATGTTAAAAAATCAACGTTCGCTACTCGCACAAGAGCATCAAACCACTGACTATCACCAAACTATTGAATATTTTTGGCTAGCAATTTTTTATTTACTAATTGCACTCATTGTCTATTTTTTAATTCGCCCATTAACGAAAGATCTTAAGGCGCTTGAAAGTGCTGCATTAAACTTTTCGGACAAACAATTTAATACCAGTATTAGACTTTCAAAAAACTCACCCGTACATCAACTTGCGCAGGTTTATAATCAGCTTTTAAAACGTATCCAGCAATTAATTACTGATCAAAAAGAAATGACCAATGCAATATCTCATGAACTTAGAACCCCAATAGCGCGCATAAAATTTTCTCTAGAAATGGCTCAATCGGGTATTGAGCTTAACAAACCAGCGCAAACTATTGCGAGCCATTTACAAAGTATTAATGAAGATATTCAAGAAATTCACCAATTAGTAGATGAGCTACTCGCCCTAGCCTCTTTTGAAAAGCAAGCTGTCAACGCCACCTTAGAGCGTGGGGATTTAACCAGCCTAGTGAAAAGTACCATTGAAAAACTGACTCCTTTAGCCGGAGACTTAAAGATTGAATATACCAACCAGAGTATCAACAGTTTTGCTTATTGCGACAGCATGCTCATTGAGCGCGCTTTACAAAACCTTATAACCAATGCCATCAATTACGCTAAAACCACAATTAAAGTTCAAATAGACGAGTCACCGCTAGATTACAGCATTTCGGTTCATGACGATGGGCCAGGCATTAAAAGTGATAATTTTGAGCAGGTATTTAACTCTTTTGTACGCTTAAATACGAGTGCTAAAGTCAAAGGGTTTGGGCTAGGCCTGGCTATTGTAAAACGCATTATGCATATGCATCAGGGTGAAGCATTGGTTGGACATTCTGAGTTGGGCGGCGCTCACTTTACTTTGCGTTGGCCTAAATAAATTATTTAGCTTCGCTTACCCCAAATTATTTGAAACTATCACTCAGTGATAACGGGCTTTTTAAGTAAACAGTTAGTTGCCCAAGGCATGGCTGATTGAGTAAACTTTTCAGCCGTTGGAATAAGTAAATTTCTTTGCTCTATGCATCCGGTTCGTAAGTTCAATACTTTTTCATCTTGGTAAGTTGTGGCATAAATTTGGCTGCCACAAGTACCACAAAAATACTGTGCGCGCTGGTTTCCACTTTCTGCAGTCTTTATATAAAATTTCAGTTCACCACAAATAAGCTGAAATTTTTCAGCGGCTACAGGCAAGCTTGTTCTAAACGCGCTACCAGACAAAATTTGGCAATCATTACAGTGGCAAATGCGAACAGCATTAGGATCGACTGTTGCTTTAAACTTGATTTGCTGGCAATGGCAAGCGCCATTAACTTGCATTTCATTCATAATATTGCCCACACTTAAAAAAAGACTATAGACTGTACAAAAAAATCCTAACAAGTTGCAAAGTTTAAACTACTTAGCAGCGATGTCGATTTGCGGTTTTCCTTTGGTCTTTAGTTCAACCTGAGCTTGTTTCTCAGCTATTTTGGCTCTAACACTTTGTTCAATTGAATCAACTAAGTTAGCGTTTTCAATTTTATGACTTTTCTCGCCATCTTGATAAAGTAAACTTGCTTTTAAGCCACCGGTTAAGCCAAGATCGGCTTCTTTGGCTTCACCAGGACCATTCACCACACAACCAATAATGGCTACGTCTAATGCCTCGCGCACATCTTCAAGGCGCATTTCTAATTCGTTAACTGTTTTAATTACGTCAAACTGCTGTCGCGAACAAGAAGGACAAGCAATAAAGTTAATTCCTCGTTGGCGAAGCCCCAATGATTTTAATATATCAAAGCCGACTTTTATTTCTTCAACCGGATCCGCCGCCAGCGATACTCTAATAGTATCTCCAATCCCTTCAGATAAGAGCATTCCAAGGCCTACCGCAGACTTAACTGAGCCAGCTCTAAGGCCACCGGCTTCAGTAATTCCTAAATGTAAAGGTTGCTCAATTTGACTCGCTAGCAGTCGATATGCAGATACCGTCATAAACACATCGGAAGCTTTCAAGCTTATTTTGTAGTTTTGAAAATCGAACTTGTCTAAATAGTCTATATGTCTAAATGCAGACTCAACTAATGCTTCTGGAGTTGGTTCACCATATTTAACTTGTAAATCTTTTTCTAGTGAACCCGCATTAACCCCGATTCGAATGGGTATGTTCTTATCTTTGGCTTTATCTACAACCGCTTTAACGCGCGCTTCATTGCCAATATTGCCCGGATTTATTCTTAAACAATCCACGCCATAGTCCGCAACTTTTAAGGCAATTTTATAGTCAAAGTGAATATCTGCAATGAGCGGAACCGGAGAACTTTGTTTAATTCTCTTAAAGGCTTCAGCAGCATCCATAGTAGGCACAGAAACACGCACAATGTCTCCGCCAGCATCAGCGATTCGATTAATTTGTGCCAAAGTTGCTTCTACATCACAGGTGTTTGTATTGGTCATGCTTTGAACGGCAATAGGCGCATCTCCGCCAATTGGCACATTACCGACCATAATTTGTCGACTTTTACGTCGCTGTATCCAAGAAATGCCTTTCATAATTACTCTTTCTCTTGGCCAGTTGTTTTTTGAAAAAGCTTGCTGGCCTACATTATTAAAATGTTATTAACTATTTAATCTTACTTAGTTTAAAACAAACTCAGCTCGGCGCCCGGCCTGATATACAGACATATCGTAAGCTTCGCCGGCATAAGTCAACTCGACTGCCGCAGGGTCACCTAAAATAACTGTTACGGGGGCAACCCCTTGCAGTGGCATGACTCGGCCAGCAGTTTTAACTCCAATTGCAATAGTTTCACCGACTCCGTCTACAATTTTTACCCAGCAGTCTGCACTAAAAGTAAAAGTCATGTCGACCAAACTCACGACACTATCGGTTAAATCGATTTGACTCATATCAGCTTCAGTCACTCTGTCGGCTCCAGTAACTTTGTTGGCTTCAGTAATTTTGTCGGCTCCAGTCACTTTGCTTTCAGCTTGACTAACCGCTGCCTGAATATCAGCACTGAACTTAGTCGTCTCTGCTACTTCACTCTGCGGCTTAGCATCACTGCTTGAAATTGCTTCATCTTGTTGGACTTGATCCGTAGTCGTCTTTTGCTCTGCGATACTTTTGTCACTTTGAATATCAACATTTAAAGCAGTTAGGCCACTATCACTAGCCCGCTCAAGTTGGTTCAGTTCAATCGAATTGGCTGGTGCTGCTTCAGTTTTTTCTCCGACTCGCTTAAATAGCTCCCACCCAGCAAAACTAAGTATGGCAATGACAATAATCGAGGTAATTAGTTTAAATATAAAGCTATTGGAATTTATCTCTTTGCGGCGAGTTTTAAATTGCGAAACGACCTTAAGATTTTTAACCGGCTCTACATTGGCATTCACTTGAATATCAAACTCTGCGCAAATCGACTCGGTGTCTACCCCAACTCTTTGTGCATAGCTGCGGATATAGCCTCTTAAAAACGCATGTGGAATATCTTCGTTAAATCGATTTTCTTCTATTTGAGTAATAACACTTAACGTCAAATTCATTTGATCTGCGATTTCTTGCGCAGACCAATTACGATTTTCTCGAGCTTCAATCAGCAACTCGCCGATATTGGTCGACTTTTTGTTTTTTGGCTCTACAACTTCTTCAGTATTTACATCCATCGCTTTTTATTTTCCAAATAAGCTACTGTTTCATCACTATCTGGAAAGCGTTGCTCTAAAATTACGCCATACTTTCCAATTGCGTCTTTATCGCGTACAAAATGAGCAATTCTAAGACCTAACCAAGCTGACTCAGCAGTTGTATTAGCATTAGACTCAAAGCGTTGTAAATAATCCATTGCTCGGTTATAGCGCTTTAAACCAAATTCAATTTTTGCCATTTCTATTAACGCGTCAGGACGACGTCTATCACGGCTTAATGACTTACGAAAGAACTCACTCGCTTTTTCTACGTTACCTTGGGTAATAGCACAAAGGCCAACATTAAAATAAGCTGAAGCTACATCGGTATATGTTGGAACATCAATTGCGCGCATAAAAAGTTTATCAGCTTCTTTATACTCGCCCTTTTCACATAAAAAAGCACCATAAGCGTTTAAATATTCTGGACGCTTTTTGTCTTCCGATAAGGCTCGCTTAAAATGTCGCTCACTTTGCTTTAAATCACCAACACGCTGAAAATAAATGCCTAAAGCATAATGTACATTGCCAGAATCTGAATTATATTCTAGCGCTTTATCCAAATGATATTTGGCACGTTTAAAATTGCGAGCATTAATATAAGTGAGCGCATACCCTACGCGTTTTTCTGCCGCTTTCTTACGATCAAACTTTCGCTCACTTAGCGGTTGCGAGCTAGTTCCAATATTGGCGGTTTGAGTATTACGAGTTGTTTCACAGGCAGCGAGTAAAACCATCAAAATGATGACTGTTGTAATTCTTATCACGATAAACTCCTGACGTTTTTAAAACACAAAAATTGAGTTAAATTTCACTTACAGCTAATCAGGCTGTTATAGAGCTAATATTGTAGCGATATTTTCACCAATATAATAAGTACAAACGCCCAAAAACGAAATCACTTATTTAAAAATCAACAAGTTAATCGGAAGTTTTCAATTAAACAACGCCCAATTTTGGCGCTTTAGCTAACTTCGACTACATTTATCTCTTTTTGACGTCGCGCTTGGCGTTTAGTTCTATCTGCAACTTCGCCCACCAATTGACCACATGCAGCATCAATATCGTCACCTCTGGTACGTCTAGTGACAACAACAAAGCCCTTTTTGATCAATATTTCACCAAATTTATTGATATCTGCCTGATCAGAAGTTTGATATCGTGTGCGCGGAAAAGGATTAAAAGGGATAAGATTAATTTTACTCGGCAAGTCTTTTAATACGCGCGCTAACTCTCTCGCATGTGCTGGAGTATCATTAACCCCTTTTAACATCACATATTCAATTGTGCACTTTTTGCTTGCTTTAGAATGGTTGATATAATTTTTAACTGACTCTAACAGAACTTCTATCGGATATTTTTTATTCAGTGGTACTAGCTGACTACGCAACTCGTTATTAGGCGCGTGTAAAGAGAGAGCAAAAGCCACATCGGTACGCCCCACCATCTTATCAATAGCAGGCACCACACCACTGGTACTTAAGGTCACTCTTCGCTTCGACAAGCCATAAGCAAAGTCATCCATCATTAAATCCATGGACTTCATTACAGGGTCGAAATTTAATAAAGGTTCGCCCATACCCATCATAACAACATTAGTAACTTTGCGTTCGCCAGTGGTTTTCAGCATGCCTAATCGCTTCGCAGCAAACCACACTTGGCCAATAATTTCGCCAACCGACAAGTTTCGGCTAAAGCCTTGCTGTGCGGTGGAACAAAATGCACAATCTACAACGCAGCCCACTTGGGACGATACACACAAAGTGCCGCGTTCACCATCAGGGATAAATACCGTTTCTATTGCTTGCCCGTCTGCCGTGCGCAACGCCCACTTAACCGTTCCATCGTCGGATAATTGTTCGGTGATTATTTCTGGGCCTTTAATCTCTGTTAGCTCTTGTAGCTTAGCGCGTAGAGATTTAGAAATATTGGTCATGGCGTCGAAGTCTTCGACTCCAAACTGATGGATCCACTTGATGACTTGAGGGGCACGAAATGGCTTTTCTTCAATTTCTTTAAAGAATTCAACCATTTCATCGCGCGTCAGGTCGAGTAAATTAATTTTATCACTCATTGCACTACCTTTTTGCGATTAGATCTTACGATTAGACTGTCATTGGGCTTTTCATTTAAAGCCTGCTTTCTCCAATTCACATAACGACTTAAATTCGCAATGTTCGTTGGAGAAAACGAGTTTTGCTATAAAACTATCGAGTGCGAGCGCAAAGTTCTTCTTCAGAGAAGAAATAAGCGATTTCACGCGCTGCCGATTCAGGAGCGTCAGAGCCGTGAACCGCATTTTCGTCGATAGAGTCAGCGAAATCTGCGCGTAGTGTACCACGAGCCGCTTCAGCAGGGTTAGTTGCGCCCATAATTTCGCGGTTGGCTTTAATTGCGTTTTCGCCTTCTAATACTTGAACCATTACTGGACCAGAAGTCATAAATGCCACTAAGTCATTGAAAAAAGGACGTTCTTTATGCTCAGCATAAAAACCTTCAGCTTTTTCTTTGCTTAAATGTAGCATTTTGCTAGCAACAATTTTAAGACCTGCACTTTCAAAGCGTGCGTAAATTTGGCCAATTACGTTTTTTGCGACTGCGTCAGGTTTTACAATTGAAAAAGTACGTTCGATAGACATCGATAAACTCCAGTTAAATAATGTTAAAAATCAATAGGTTAAAAAAATAAACCAAAAGAATTCGGGTGCATCGCTCGATGCTAAGGGCGCGTATTATACACGCCAACTTATTGGGGAGGTAGTATTGATTGAAAAATAGTCTAATTCCATAGCGAGATCGACTATTTAACAATAGAAACACATCATTGTGAGCAAAAATGTCAGCTATTGGCGGTTATATAGTTGTTTCTAGTTTGTTAATAAATCGATTAACGATTTTATTCAAATCTGGCGAGTCTAAAGCAACAATATCAGTCTCACTTGCTAATACTAAGCCCGATTGTACTTCGATTAGATCTAGGGTAACGCGCGCGCCATTGGCAACTAATTGGATTTTACTTTCAAATAAGTAATTTATTGCATACTTTGACGCATAGATTTCAAGTATTTCTGAAGTCGTTTGCCGCAGTAAACTAGAAGATAAAAAGCGTATATTATCAGTTATTAAAACTTTTTGGCGCAACAGGCTATCTAATTCATTCGCAATAGGGTTTAACTGCACTTGCTCCACAACAACATCTAACATTGCAACTCTAACGTAGCGGGGCTGCATAGAATAACGCATTAAAAGCGAAAGTAGCCCTAGCATCACAACTGCCAATACAGCGCTGAAACCAAATAACAACCTACTTTTGTGGTTACTATTGTGCGCAGTTTTGTGGGTTGTATCTATAGGCGCAGCCGTTTCCATAGCTTCACTTGCTCGTTGTGCTCTAATTAATCGCTTGCCAGTTATATTACTTTCAACCGTCTGAACCCCAATGTATTCAGGACGCTCATCAATTGTTTGCACCTCTGCAGTCCATCGATAACCCTTTTTAGGAATAGTTTCGATCAGTGGGTGTGGCGAAAGCTGCTTTAGCTGATTACGCAAATCGGAAATACAGCGGGTAAGGCTATCATCTGATACGATTTGTTGTTTCCAGACCTTATCAAATATTTCACTCCGAGTGACGACTTCACCGGCATTATCTAATAGCAACGCTAAGACTTGCATATTTAATGGTCTAATACGCAGCGATTGCGCCAGCTGCTGGGCGCCGTCGCCTGTTTGGCTCTGCTCTGCCTGGTTAAGCTCTGCTTGTTGCAGGCAAACTGATGGCGCTCTCGCTGTTAACCGAGAGACTTCAGCTGAGGCAAAGTTAAAAACTAAGTCTGCGCTGTGAATAATTTGTTTCGCTGTATTTGTCATGCTAAAAGTCTACCTGAATTTTTTAAATAAAAAACTGAGAATTCAATGAATTCAGCTTTTCAGGAGGTTTTGTTCAGGTAAATTTTAGCCAATTGGCGATAATCCTAACATCACCATTGAACCAAAGGACGACTAATGCAAAGCTCTAAAAAATTAAACCACCTTATTTTTACTAAAGCTCTAGTAATTCGCTTCACTAGTATTATTGTCGCTTGCTGCTTACTTTACATAGGCGCTCTATTTGTTACCAATTTAAGCGTTTTCGATCAATCGTTAAGGGACGAGCTTAACTATTTAAATGAAAAGCCTGCAATGCCGCAAACTAAACAAAATGCTTACTTTGCTATAATGGGCATTAATGCAGCACCTCAAATAAATATGTTTACGGCAGGAGAATCTTTATACCAGCGCTACCGGAACAACAGAGCGCAGGATAATTTTGATGGATTAAGAGACTCCGACTACACTGAGATTCTCGCCTTAGACCCAAACAGCTCCGCTAATACGAGTAACGGATTGTCTCAATTAGTACCATGCAACTTAAGAAAATCAACACAGTGCCTAGCGCCGCTACTAAATGGTGATTTAACCGATGCTATTAATTCCTCTCTATTTCAGCAGCAATTAGTCCGTATGAATCAAATATTGATGTCCCAACATTATAAAGAAATTATCGATGCGACTTTAACATCACCACTGCCTGATTTTGGCACTCTGCTCAATCTTCATAAAGCACAAATGGCAATCTACTATCAACAACAAGCATGGGATAAATTACTTGCTCATATTAACTTGTCGAATCAATATTGGAATAACATGCTCACTCAGTCGCACATGCTGATTTCAAAAATGATAGCTATAGCAGGATTATGGAGTGACTCTCAGGTGCTTTCATTTTTAATAAGCAAAGATAAATTAACATCACAGCAGCTAGCTCAAACTTCACAATTAGTGGCTAACCAGTCACAGCAAAATGCCAATATAGCCAAAGCCTTTCTGTTTGAAGTTAATCACTTAAGCAATAGCCTTGAGCGGATATCACAAAGTCAGTTTATTAATGAGCTTAGTTTACTGCCTATGGGTTTAATCACCCAAAAAAACGCAACCTTAAATAGCTTTTACGAATCAGTGATGCAACCTGTACTCTGCTTGAGCAAGCTATCGATTAGTCAGTTTTATGCCGAAAAAACAGGACAAAATAGTCGCTGCGATCAGCCTTCACACAAAATAGAGCAACTCACAAACAGTATTTCTTTATACAACCTTGGCGGCAAAAAGCTTATTGGCCAGCTGGTATTTTCACCTGATAATTACATAGCCCGCCAGCACGATTTGCAAAACTTCAGAAAATTGTTGCAAATTCAAATAGAAATTAAGCTTCAACCATCACAAACGGTGGAAAGCTTGCTGAATAGTTCAAATCTAAAAAATTTATACACGCTTAAACCATTTCACTATGATGCGCTACAACGAACTTTGTCGTTTGACTGTTTAGAGCAAGGTTCTTTTTGTGAGATTGCACTATAAATGAACAGCATGCTTTAATCATTATATTTGCCTATAAAACTTAGTCTTATAGGCAAATATTAAAAAGTGAAGCTATAAAATAAAGAAACAAAGAAATAAGCTGAAACTATAAATAGTTGAACCAACATTCTGTTTATCCATTCGGTGATAAAAAAATGCTGGCTCAACTCAACAACAGGAACAATGCTCTGCAAATGAAATCAACATTTGCCTCGAGTTTAAAGGCTTGCTACCTTTTGCTTCAGCGCAACTTGTTGCCACTAGCAGATTTACCAATGTAATTTTTACCTAACTATTTTTAGCGATTACAGCTTAAACTTTTCAGATGATTGATTTAAGCTTCTTTTTACCGCAATGCGTTGATTGTTCCCAAAAAGAATTTTTATTTGATGATAAGTCTCAAGCGCTAACACTCTTCTTTCGCTTAAGTTCCATAACTTGTGGTACATCGCCTTTATGGCTTTATTGGTGTCAGGAGAGCGGTCAGCTAACTGTTTAGCCAGTGACATTGCCGCTTCAAAAGGCTGCTCAGAAACTTGCGTAACTAAACCACTAGACTGCGCGTGTTCAGCAGAAATGGGAGTTGCTGTCATCGCAAGCTTCATTGCTTGATCTGCAGCAATGCACTTTAGTAAAGCGTTAGTTCCCCCCATATCTGGAATTAGCCCCCACTTTGACTCCATCACTGCAAGCGAACAGTTTGTTTCAGCTATTCTAAAATCGCCACCAAGGGCTATTTGCATACCACCGCCCCAGCACTTGCCATGTAAAACCATTATTACAGGTACACTTAATCGACGCCAACCAATACAGACTCTTTGTGCCAAATTCGCATTTCCAGGAAGCCATTTGGCTAGCAATTTAAGGGCACTGCTTTTATTCGATAAAAGCGATTTTATATCAATGCCCGAGCAAAAACTTTCGCCGTTGCCCGAAACGACTACGGCTCTGACCGCTCTATTACGTCGAATTGTTTTTATGCATTGATCGATAGCACAAAACATCTGAAAATCTAGCGCATTATGTTTTTCAGGACGGTTAAGCTTGACCAATGCAATTCCATTATCAACACTTAACTCAACTCGATTATTTTTCATTTGGCTTTTCCATTAGTTTTATCATGTGCTATCCAGCAAGCGATTGGCAAAGCCACGGTCTGTTAAGCTAACAGCAATCTAGCGCGAACAACTTAATCAGCAATCGCTTCTACGTCTTGAGTTTCGCTATCACTGTTGTTAAGCGCATCGAGCTCGGCTAAAAAGTCAAGTTCTGCTTGTCGGTAAACGGTTCGTTTATGGCTAGCCCATAAGGCTTTTATTTTTTTTTGGTTGCAAACTTTTCTATCGACTAATACCCTAGTGTTTAGTTCACCACGTTTAGTTTCGCTTGGGCACTTAGCAAAAACAAATTCATTACTGATTAAATCCATAAAGGGTCCACACTTACTTGTAGGCATGATAAAAACCAACTGTAAGCCTAACGACTCAGTTAAATAATTAATCACTTCTCGAGACCGGGTCTCATCCATTTTAGAAAAAGCTTCGTCAACCAATACGGTTCTTAAATGGCAACGCCCTTCGGAAAATTTAAATGCCGATGTGATTGCCGCTGCGCGAATAATATAAGCAGGCGTTTCTAGCTGCCCACCGGAACCAGTTCCATACTCACTTAATGCAATTGGAGGTTTTCCCTCGACTTCTTTGTAAATTTCGTACTCGCGATAGTTTCTATAGTCAGCAATTCGGGCTAATTCTCGCAAGGCTTTGTCGCTGTCTTCATCTAACAGCATATTCATAAGTCTATCTCTGATTTGCACAGAAGATTGCTTTAAGTTGGCTTCAAATAATGTTTGCCCCTCACTCAGGTCAGGGTTCTTAATGACTTCTTCAAAGAAGCGAGCATATTCTTTAAACTCCGGTACCCAGCGATAATCAAATCGAAAAGTTTCGCGATCATCGCCAAAGCGATGATTCTCAAGCTCTTTATTGAGCAGCTCAATTTGTCTTTTGCCATCATTAATCGCTTGGTGGATTGAGTGGCATAAATTACTAACAAAAGTATGGTTAAAGCTCGCTTTAAGTTGCTTTAGTTGCTGGTGTTTTTCTAAAAGAATATTGTTTTTCAAGCGGTTAAAAATATTATCCACTTGCTGCTGCAGTTTAACAATGCGCTTAAATATCGCTAAGTCTAAGCTCTCATTAAAAGATTCGTAAACTAAAGAGTCACCGGGCGGGCACAACTGGTTGTGACGCTTAATAGCGTCGTCTAGGCGCTTTTCATATTGATAGAGTAAGCTCTCCTGCTCTTGAGCTAACTTTTCTTGCAATGCTTTATCTAATGACTGAGCGGCTATATCAGCCTGATTTAAATGAGCTTCGAGAGAGAAGTCTGGCCATATAGCAAGAATTTTTTGTAAATCATCTTCGCTCTTTTCTACCACTTTCAAGGTGGCTTCTTGCTCAGCACTCAGTTGCTTATAACTTTTTACGAGTGTTTCTAGCTTATTTTTTAGCTTACCGCGCTCTTCTACTAGCTGCGTATTCTGCTCTTGTCGTGACGTCTCTTCTTGTGCTAATTGAACCAGCTTATCTTCTAAATCTTGATGATCCGATACATCGATTTGCGCGATTAAACTTTCAATCTTTTGCAGCTCGCGTCGGCACTCTAAAGCATGAGAAAGGGCTTCACTCATTTGCATTGGTTTTAACTTTGCTATTTGCTCGGCCAGCTGCTTTAATTCAAGCATAGTTGAATTTACTTGGTTCCATTGCTCAGTAAGTTTATCTAATTCTTGCTGCCAACCAATTAATGCGCGCTCTCTTGCTTCTTGTCCAAAGACTAAATCACTTTCACTAATATCGCAGCGAAACATTGCATAGTTACCTGAAGCAAGGCAATCAACGGTTAGTCCTCGTCTAGTACTGCGCAAGGCTTCTTCATCAGCTACACGAACTACACTAGCATAGCTCGCCATGACATAGCTTTTGGCTACTGCATGAGAAAACTTTAATAAGTTGCAAATAGAGTCAGACTCTAAATTAACTCTGTCGGCATCTTTGTGGGCTTTACTGCCTTGAATAACGCGGGCACGGCTGGCTCGGCCTGGCAAGTTTCTTACTGCTCTAATCGCTTGTGCTTCAAAGGCTTCGTCAACTAAGATGGAAAAGCGTGAGCCACCTAAATAGCCCTCTATGGCAGTTTGCCACTGACTATCTAATACCTCAACATGGTCACATAATACTCTGGGATCAGCTTGTGGATAGTCTCTTTTAATGGCCTCAATTGCCTTTTCGACGTAATCCGGATATATCGCTTTAGCTTGCTGTAGTTTTTCAATCTTTCGTTCTACTTGCTGGCGCTCTTTCTCGATATTTCGATATTGATTTTCAGCACGGTCTAAACAGTTAGCGACTTGAGTGACTAAAGTTTTTTGCTCTGATTGTTGCTCAATCCAAAATGCGACCCACTGATTATAGTTAGCTTCTACTTGGCGTAAGTTGTCTAATTGACTTTCTACCCCTTGAATATCATTTAAAATATCACTACTCAATAACCCATGAACGTCTAAAGCATTAGCGGGATCTTGTTTTACAATTTTTTTTGCTTGAGCTAAACAGTTTAAGTTGGCAATAAAGGGCAACTCGTTTTGCAATTGAGGTGATTGTAGTAGAGAGACAATTTGTTTCGTCGCCATAGTAGCGTGTTCTAGGTCTTGGTTTTGCTGCAGCAATTTTACCCCAATCTGGCTCAGCATTTTATTTTGTTGGTTGCGCTGCTTTTCTAGTTCATCTTTTTTCTGAAGTGACTCAATACCCATTCGCTGCGCTTCAAGCGCAACTCTTTGCTCATGTAACTGCGAAACCCTGGCACTGTTGATTTCAATTTGCTGCTCAACTTCCTGCTCTTGATTTTTAAGTATAAGCTGTTTATCTTTTGCCGCTACATAAGCTGATTGACGGATCAAATATTCACTCTTAGCAAGCGTATAACGAGAAACCTGTAAGTCACGCCAGCCTTCAATATAATTTTGGCTAAGTTGACTTGCATTTTGCAATAGTTCTACAGAGTCTCTAATTTTTGAAGCATCAGCTTCCATACTATGAATCGTCTTTAGCTGACTCGATATCGATCTGACAGCTTCACCTAAATCTTTCTTTTCTAAAATTTCATCAGCTACAAAACGATTAATGCTTTGTACGGGTTTGTAAGCCATAAAACGAGAAAAAGCTTTGGCTGCATTTAATGCTTCAACTTCAGAAACTGCATCTTTCTTGCCGCGAAGAGCTCCGTAAAGTCGACGCAAATAAGCTCGCTTTGTTTCATATTTTTCGACACAAGACTGGCCAAAAATTTGGGTCAGCGTTAAATTTAGATTATCTAATGTCAGCACTTGATTGTTCGGCTGTAAATCTGCTAACTGCAAGCCTCTATTTTGTTGTTGAGTCAGAATATAAAAAACTAATTCATCTTGACGTGGCAAGCGGTTATTGCCCGCATTTTCTAAAAAAGCACGAACCGCCAACATCGCGGTAAATGGCTCACCGCTCTCGCCCGCAGACGGATAAAATGAAGCGGCCATATATCCATCGGTTGGATTAATTCGCGCATAACTACCGTCGTCGCAACCTAATATATAAGATGCCAGCGTACGAACTTTTTTTCCGCCTTTGCCTTTTTGCGTTGTTTCATCTTGACCCGGATTATATTGAAATAAATTTTCATGGGCCGCGGTCATAATGGTTTGAATAATATCAGCTGCAGTAGTCTTGCCGGAGCCGTTTCCACCAGAGAATAAGTTGACCGGACCAAACTCAAATTCCCCATTGGGCAAATTACCCCAGTTCACCATGATCAATTTCTTTAAGAACATGTAAAATCCTCATCACGCTTGTTGCTTACTTGTGTTTCATTAGCCAGCTTTTGATCAATTCGTTCGCTGATATTTTGGTCAGATTTTTCTTCTAGCTCATCGGGTGTTTGATCGCTCATAATAGTTTGTAATGCTGCTATTGCGGGGTTGCTAACAAAAGTAACAATCATCGGATGTATTTTTATCCAACTATCTCCGCTTTCAAATGCTTCATCAGCACGGTATTCAATTACGCGCAATTGTCGTAATCGTTGAAATAACTTACGGCGCTCAGTCAATTTCTCTGGCAACCCTCTACCCAGCAAGTTTTTGAAGGCGATAGTTAATGATTCAACTGAATCTAATGCGTATCCTTGCTCGTCAATTTTGCCTTCTCTTAATGCTTTTTCATATTGGGTTCGAATGATCAACACAAGCGCTACTTCCATTTGCGACAATCGCTGGCGTAAGCTGCCACTCCAAGCATTTTCTTGTGCTTCTTGAACGCCGGGAATTTCGCTTGCCGGTGGATAGATTCGAACGTATTCAAATTGACTGTCAATATAAATTTGAATTCCCATAATATCTAAGTATTCAGCAACAAGTTCTTTACAGCGAAGTAATCGATCAAATAGTTGCTGTTCAGTATGGCTTTCGCTACGAACTATGACAGAATAATTCAATAGTCGAACAACCAGTTCTTGAAATTCACTTATAGAAACGCCAAGCTCGTCTAACTGCTGCGTTAAAAACTCATTTAGTTGCATTATCATTTCTCATAACTTCGAGCGTAAACTCATCACCTTCAGAAAAGTATTCATCACTGACGCGCTTACCCGTAGGTTCTATTTTAAATTCAAACTCGCTTGACTGCCTGCCAGCACTTGCCGCTTCAATTGCGTGACTTCTTAAAATAAGCTGCTGTGCATTGCTCACTGGCAATTGCTGAAGCTTAATTTGATGCCCACTTGCGAGCGAGTCAATTAAATAGTCACTTAACTGTTGGTTATTAACCATAAACGCCTTTTCTAACACTTGTTGTAAATAAAACGTTTTTCGAGACTCAGCGCTCATTGCGGTATTTTCTTCTACTCGCGTATCGACTATTTTTTTGCTGCGACCAGCGTATATTTTAATCTGTGAAGGGTCTAATAATTCTAATTTTAACTCTGCAAAATGCTCACTTAAGCTGGCCAAGCTTTGTAGAAACTGTGATTCATCTAATTGGCTTAAGTGACGCAAACTGGTAATAAGTTCATCACCACCGCTTTGATAAGAAAAACTCAATTGACGCATAATAATATCGGCACGACGGGTAAAACTGAGCAAAGCTTTACGCAAGGCTGGTAGCATGATCTCGCTTGCATTGTGTATTCTTTGCTCTATCTTATCTAGTAAGTTCATTAGCACAGATTCTTGGGTCGAACTAACGAGCTCGGGAACCGCCTTGCGCAAGCCCTGTTCTACTTTTACTTTAAAATCTTTACGCTTTCTTCTCACGCTATTGATGGTCGAGACTATTTCGTCACGATATTTTTCTACACTATCAACTGAAAGCCGAATTGCCAGATCAGGAACAAATCGTTTTTCCATAAATTCGAAAAATTCGTCACTCGCTTTTTGAACTAGCTGCTGAGATTCCACTTCTTGGATAAGCGAGCGCTTTCTTTCGTCTAGCTCTCCAATTACATCGGTGAAATCGCTTATAATTCGCTCTGAGTATTCAAATGCGTCTAACAAATCATAAACATCACCTTGTTCCAGAAACATACTCAGTGCGTTTCGAGTGTTACGAGTATTTCTATGCCGAGTTCTAAAACGTCCTTGATTAAGTTCAATAAAGGGCTGCGTAAATAGTCTTCCTATCCGGGTAAACGCATATGAACTTTGCAGTGTTGCTTCGTCAACTTGTTTTTCTAACCAAGCATGCTCGAGCAACAAATTTAAAGTCCAGTTTGCTTGCTCTCTTTCGGTTCGTGCTGAGGGTGTAAATTCGTCTTCTAATTGAGATTCTAATAATGGCGCTCTAGCAATCGCTTCTTGAAAAGTTTCAATAATGATTTCCCTTGAAAGCAATTGAGAATAGTCTGCTTGGCTGGTATATAACCTAGAATAAAGCAGCTGTAAGCATTCTAGAATTTGCTCGCGATACTTGCTGGTGAGCGGACGAAAAAAGTCCTGATACTGGCCGTCAAAAAACATTTATGCTTTATTAAAATAGCGAGTGGGGTCGGCAACATTAGCGGAATTAAAAGCTTGCTGACGAATTTTACAAGAGTCACATTGCCCACACGCCTGCCCGTTAGTATCAGCTTGATAACAAGAAACGGTTTGAGCGTAGTCTACGCCTAATTGGTGACCTAGTTGAATAATCTCTACTTTAGTTAAAGCAATTAGTGGCGTTTCTATTTTTACACCGTGACCTTCAATGCCCGCTTTAGTTGCTAAGTTGGCCATACTTTGAAAGGCTTGAATATATTCGGGACGGCAATCTGGGTAACCAGAGTAATCAACTGCATTAACACCGGCAAAAATCGCATCAGCTTGAAGTACTTCTGCCCATGCTAAAGCAACCGATAAAAATACGGTATTTCTTGCTGGTACGTAGGTCGAAGGAATACCATCGCTTTCTTCAGTTGGCACATCGATAAGTTCATCAGTTAAGGCCGAGCCACCAAAGCTACCTAAGTTTAAGTCTATTATCTTATGCGTTACCGCATTAGACTGCTGAACAATACGCTTTGCGGCCTCTAATTCCGATGAGTGCTTTTGACCATAACTGAAACTTAGCGCATAACATTTATACCCCTGAGATTGGGCAATGGCCAAACAAGTCGTACTGTCTAACCCGCCAGAAAAAAGAATAATGGCTTTCTTATTCGTCTTTTGGTCGGCTGTTTGATTGGTCTGTGTTTGGCTCAAGTTAGTTATCACTCAGTTAGTTTTCGATAATTCTACCAGCAGTTTTTGGCTAGAAGTTAATGCCCGGCTGCATCATCCCAAAGAATTTTATGCATTTGTAATTGAAAGCGTACCGGTAAATTATCTTTAATAATCCACTCGGCTAATTCTCGTTCATTAATTTCACCAAAGCATGGCGAAAATAGAACATTGGTTTTTGCCGCCAAATCATATTCATTTATTTGCATTTTTGCCCAGTCGTAATCACGCCGACTCATAATGACAAATTTGACTTCATCATTAGTCGACAAATGCGCAATGTTAGCGTAAAGGTTTTTACTCATTTCGCCTGAGTCTGGTGCTTTTAAGTCCATGACTTTAGTTACCCTAGCATCAACTTGAGCAATATCAATTGCACCACTCGTTTCAATAGAAACTTTATAGCCTTTATCGCAAAGCTGAGCCATTAATTGCTCGCAAACCGCTTTTTGAGCAAGCGGCTCACCGCCTGTAATACATATATGCTGAGGAGAATAGCTTTCAATTTCTGCGATAAGGTCTGGCATTTCCCAGTATTGACCGCCACTAAAAGCATATTCGGTATCACACCAGACGCAGCGCAAAGGACAACCAGTAAAGCGCACAAAAAGCGTTGGCTTACCAATGCTAGAAGACTCCCCTTGTAGCGAGTAGAAGATTTCACTAATTCTTATTCGTGACAAATTTTTCACATCGTTTTTATGGCGTAAGTTGGGGCTAATTTTACCGGAGTTTTACTTAGATTTCGAGCAAGTAAATGAAGCTAAAAAATACGTTTTAATAATCGCTCAATAAAGCGACACGCTTAATCAATTAACGCTAGAATTTTACCTTTAAAATTTAACGACGTTTGTATAAGGTTTACCTTATCGCAGGTATAAAAAAGCCTTGTATAACAAGGCTTTTAAAAGTTCTTTATGGAAGCTTAATGCGCTAGCTGCTTAATGCCCTTGCTGCTTAATATCTCGCAAACCTTTGCGAGCCAACTGCTGAGACGCACCGCTATATTGAGTAACGACTTCATTATAAATACGTTTTGCTTCTGACCATTGCTCCTGTTTCACTTTAATTTCAGCAAGTTTTAACAAAGCATTAGGCACTTTAGAAGAGTCCGGAAAGGTTGCAACAAGTGTATTAAATTGTTGCTCAGCAGCTGCTAAATTTGACTGGGCAAAATAAACCTGACCAATCCAAAACCTGGCATTGTCAGAATAAGCTCCAGCCGGATATTTAACTAAAAATGACTCAAACTGCTTAATGGCTTCAGCATACTGACGATTGCGAACCAAACCAAAAGCCGCTTCAAACTCAGACCGCTCTCCACCGCTAACTTTAGGCGTTTCAACGCTATTCGCCGTGCTAGTATTAGTGTTACTCGGTGTTGAGTTAGTGTTATTTGCAGGTACTGCTACCTGACCTTGGGGCAAAGCACTTAACCGACTATCAATATCACGATACAGATCTCGTTGACGCTCTTGAATCTGTTGTAATTTGAATTGATGCTCTTCCACAATGCCACGCAATTCTTTAACTTCTCGCTGTAACGCGGTTAGTTGCATACTCATTTCAGTCTGCAATTGGGCGCGAGTGCTAACTTGTTGTTCTAAGTATTGAATTCGTTGCTCTAGAGAGGATTCTGCAGTTACAACTAAAGAGAGGAAGTTGGTGACGACTAAAGTCGCCACCATTAAAAAGGGCTTACCCTTCATAGCTCAATTCACCGCGACGGTTTTGAGACCATGCGCTTTCATCGTGCCCCATTGCTGCTGGCTTTTCTTCGCCATAGCTAACGGTTTTAATTTGTGAAGAAGAAACACCATTTAACATTAAGATTTGTGCGATTGCTTTTGCACGTCGCTCACCTAATGCTAAGTTGTATGCTGGTGTGCCACGCTCGTCACAGTGACCTTCGATTGTAATAACTGTACCTGAATTTTCAGGTTTAGCTAAATACCATGCGTGAGCTTCTAACAAAGCACGGCCTGAAGGCTGAACGGTATCGTCATCTAGCTCAAAGTAAACTGTACGCGCTTCACGAGCTTCAGCGTTAGCTTCTGCAGCTAGCTGCTCAGGCGTTTTTGTTGGTGGCGTAACTTCGGTTGGTGTTTCTGTTACTACTGGTTGAGTTACAGTCTCAGCTTCTTGTTTACCCGCACAAGCAAATAATAAACTTGCAGATGCAGCAAGAACCAGACCTTTCCCCAATTTGATGATAGACATTTGATGCTCCTATTTTTTAGCTATTAGTTAATATGTTATAAACTGGCATATTATGTATGATTTGAACACAAAAACACAATTAACATTTGTTCAAATCGTGACGTCAATCAATTTAAATAAGGCGACCACACTGGTGCCTTAACTTCACCTTGTTTTGCGGGTAAGCGTGCCTTAAATCGTCCATCGGTCGACACCACCGATAAAACCTGTCTACCTTGATATACCGTCGCATAAATGACCATACTGCCATTAGGCGCTAAACTGGGAGATTCATCAAGTGATGTCTCAGTCAGTGTTCGCATGCTATTGGTTTCCATATCTTGCACCGCAACGTGAAATATACCATTAGTTCGATTAATTAGCACCATTGTTTTTCCGTCGGGCGTTAAGGCAGCACTCGCATTGTAATTTCCTTCCCAAGTGACCCTTTGCGCCCGCGTGCTCGCTAAGTTTTGGCGATATATTTGCGGCCTGCCGCCTCGATCAGAGGTAAACAACAGACTTTGACCATCCGGTGACCAACTCGCCTCAGTTTCTATCGAGTTTGGATTATTGGTAATTTTTGAGTAGCGTTGACTCATTAAATCTAAAATATAAATTTCTGGGTTGCTACCGCGCGATAAGGTAAGCGCTAGACGGCGTCCATCTGGCGAAAATGCTGGCGCACTGTTAATTCCTTCAAAGGCAGCAACTCGTTGACGACTATTCACCTTATAAATATCTTGTATATATACCTCAGAACGGCCATTTTCAAAGGAAACATAAGCCATTTTAGTGGCATCTGGTGACCATGCCGGTGACATTATAGGCTGCGCGCTAACAAATAAAGTTTGTGGCGCATAGCCATCTGAGTCGGCAATCATTAAGGCGTATGGCTTTGGTTGGTTGTGATTAACGCTTACATATGCAATTCGGGTTGCAAAAGCGCCTCGCTCACCAGTGAGTTTTTCATAAACTCTATCAGCAATACGATGAGCGTGAAATCGCAAGTCGGCGGCATCAATCACCACACTGTAGGCATCTAACCGATTACGATCAACAGAGACTAGCTCACCATTTCTGACTTCTTGCTGCTTTTTAAACACATCAACTAGTTCATAAGAAACACGTAAGCGACCATCAATTTGCTCTTGAACACTACCGACAACCACGGCTTCAATACCTTTCTCTCGCCATAATGCTAAATTCACATCGCTATATTTATCGACTTGCTGCACTAATAAATGGCGCTCCATTGGTGCAAATCGGCCACTTCGGCGTAAGTCTGCACCCACTACCGCTGCGACATCATGTTCAGGTGTAATGGCTTGACCTTGCCAAGAGAAAGGAATAACCGCCACCGGGCGCGCGCTATCCAGGCCTCCACTAATCACAAAGTCGAGCTTAATTTCTTCGCTTAAAGCATTCCAAGACAGACTAATTAAGCCCCATAAGATTAAATATTTAATTTTCATTATCTTCATTTTCTAATTTAAAAGTCCTAGTCTTAAATACTGCAAATACATCCGGATCGGTTGGCACTGGCAATGGTTCTGACTTATAGATAGCACGTTCGCCCGATTCACAATGCCTCGGGTTACCCGATATGGTTTTAACACTTAAAACAAGACCGCCAGGTGCAATTTTTATCTCAAAAATACAATGATTTTTTTGCTCCGGAGCAATCCAGTTTCGCTTTATTTTACCTTCCAGCAAGCTATTAAACTTAGCTAACTCAGAATTAATTTGAGCCTGATGAGCCGCATTGAGCTCTGCTTGTTCACGCGCCATTTGCTCCATCATTTCCCGTTCAAGCGCTTCCTGCCTGGCTTTTTCTTCGGCTTCTTTACGGCGCCTCTCTTCTGCTTCTTTGGCTTTACGTTTACGCTCTTCTTCCAACTTGCGCTGCTGCTCTTGCTCAGCTTTACGTTTTCGCTCGGCTTCGGCTTTTGCCTCTTGCTGTGCCTTTTTCTTACGCTCTTGCTCTTCTTTTATCCGTTTTTGCTTAAGGTTTGCCGCCTTTTTCTCTTCCGCTTTTCGTTTGCGTTCAGCTTCAGCGACCTTTTGCTTTGCTTGTGCTGCTTTGCGCTCTTCTTCTAGCCGCTTTTGTTTCGCCGCCTCTTGAGCCCTCTTGAGCTTTTGCAAGCGCTCGGCTTCTTGTTTACGAGCCGACAGTTTTTCTTGTTGGAGTTTTTCAACCAGCTGCTCAACCCGTTGATTATTAACTGCGCGAGCATTAATCTGTGGCAGCGTCTGCCCTGAGGGTTGAATTTCGATTTTGGCAAACTGAAAGTTAGACACAAGCAGTCCCAGTAAGCCTAAATGCGCAATCAAAGATAAAACTATCGCTGAATTAAACTTCATAAAACCTTTTGAACTCTGAAATCAGTTTAACGTTTTGATTAATAATCATTGTGTCGTCGCTTTTACTTTTCAGGGTCAGTCATTAAGCCAACCGACTCAATTCCTGCCTGACTTTGAAGCAGTACCATTAACCGCACTACCTTGTCGTAGGGCACGCTCCGGTCACCATTAATCATAACTTGAACCTTAGGGTTTAGTTTTTTATGAGCTAATACCAGCTCAATTAATTGGTGCGACTCTAAGGCTTGATCTTGTGACTCGCCGACTGACAAGTAATAATTCCCACTGGCGTCTATGCTCGCGATTAAAGGCGGCTCTTCGTCAGACGACATAGGCTCGGCGGCTGCTTCTGGTAAGTCTACTTTTACCCCAGCCGTTATTAATGGCGCGGTGATCATAAAAATGACTAATAGCACCAACATAACATCGATATAAGGAACTACATTAATTTCTGCTACCGGCCGACGCTTAATTTTGCGCGAAATAGGAGCGTAATTCATAAGTACTTACTCACTGTCCGCTTGACTGACTGTGGGCTTTGCGATGTAAAATCCCAGAAAACTCTTCAACAAAATTTTCGTATTGAGTTTCTATTCGCTGAACCTGATGGGTAAAGCGGTTGTAAAAGATAACCGCGGGAATTGCTGCAAATAGCCCCATAGCAGTTGCAATAAGTGCCTCAGCAATACCTGGTGCAACCATTGCTAATGTCGCCTGCTTTACCGCACCAAGTGCTATAAAAGAGTTCATAATTCCCCAAACCGTTCCAAACAAACCCACATAAGGCGTGGTTGAGCCCACAGTAGCTAAGAAAGATAAATGGACTTCAATTTTGTCGATTTCTCTCGAGTAAGCAACTCGCATTGCACGGTGAGTGCCATCCATAACCGCTTGCGCAGAAGTACCAGACTGTTTGCGAAGTCTAGCAAACTCTCTATAACCCGCTAAAAACAATAGCTCCATTCCATTCGGTTGGGCTTGCCGACTAGTTAAGTCATTATAAAGCTTGCTTAAGTCAATTCCTGACCAAAAGCGCTCTTCAAATTTATTGCCAGCTATCACCGCAGCTTTTAACGCTCTATTTCGGTCGATAATCATCGCCCATGAAACAACCGACAAAACGAGCAAACCCACCATGACAATCTGCACGACCAAACTAGCATGTAGAAATAAACTTAAAATTGACATATCAGCTGACACGCTGAAACTCCTCTTTTATTTCTGTCGGAATACGACAGGGTTTAAATGTTGATAAGGTTAAACAAACCACTTTAACTTCGCCTTGGCATAAACAGACACTTCGATCATTTTGATAATATAGCGACTGCTGAAACACCAAACTAGCACCGCTTAACCCCGACAATCGAGACACGACTTCTAAATGATCGTTAAATTTTGCCGGTAGCACAAACTCTGTATTGACACTTTTAACCGCAAATACCAAATCTTTGGTAATTAGCGCGGCTTGATCAATTCCTAGGTTTCGTAACCACTCGGTTCTAGCTCGCTCAAAAAACTTTAAATAATTAGCGTGATAAACCACGCCGCCAACATCCGTATCTTCGTAGTAGACTCTAATTGGCCAAATAAATTCCGCAGACATATTAATTTGTAATTATCGCATTAGCGCATGAATGGAGGCACTATAACCAATTAAATCACAGAAATTAACCTTTAAAATGTAAAAATATGGCAATTTTGAGTAGTTTATGAGCTTTTAACGCTAAATTATTGAAAAATGTTAATTTTTCTTTCAAAAACCGACTTAAAATAGGGTTGATTTGGCGTTTACTAAGTGAGCTCGGAAGGAAGCGAAAATAAGCCGCTTTGCTTTACCTAAAGTTTAAGCTCCATAAAGACAACTTCGTCTAGTGGGTTCGCATAGTAAGGAAGAACTTCTTGAAAACCAAACTCTTGGTAAAGTTTGATCGCAGGCACTAAGCGCTTTAATGTGTCTAGTTTCATTGACTGATAGCCAAGTTGCCTTGCTTCAGCAATAACTGTTTCAACTAACTTGAATCCTCCTTTTAATCCTCTTGCTTGCGGCTGCAAAAATAAGCGCTTCATTTCACACACTCCCGCTTCATGCTTGCGTACGCCAACACATCCAACGAAGTGGTCGCAGTGCTCTGCTAAAAAGATAGCGCCGTAGGGCGCCGCATATTTTTCTGGTAAGTTTGCTAGCTCTTCATTGAACCCTTGAAAACATAAATCAACATTTAGTTCGGCTTGATAAGCTTTAAATAGCTCGGCGGCCTGGCAAAATTCGTATGCAGTTTGCGCTTTAATTATTTTCATTGGTAGAGCTTTCTCAAATTTCTAAAATAATTTACGCAGCATAGGCAATATTGTAATTGACCGCAATAGCACCTAAGCATTAAGCGGTAGAGCGTGTAAGTAATTGCTGAAAGATCTGTAGGTTAGACCTAAACAATCTCAATTTTGTAATATTTAATTGCAGCCTAACCCGTGATTCCGTTTAATATTCTTGATGCTGCAAAATGCACCTATCTGTTATCTAAACTTAAAAGGATTTAAGTGGTCTTCGCATTACAAGTTTTGCTGTTTAATAGGTTACGCATTCCAGCGTTAATTAACCTTATTCATTGAATTTTCAAAGGAGCTGACAATGAAACAGACTACCCCATGTTGCCCAGATTTAGTTACTGGCAAACAATGTGACTATGTTGATTTTATCTATCGACTAACCCACTACACAGACGTAAAGCAAGATAACCGAGAACAAAGAGTTGCGGTTGAAGTTGCAATTCATGTTAGGGCTGAACGCTGCACAGGCCCCTTACAATTAGGTAATTTAGTTTACAGCACGAGTTTATTACCCGGTGAAAAAGTGAGATTATTCACTCAAAATCGAAAGACTCGCTGGTCTTATGATGCAGAGTCTCAATTATCTTATCGCCATGAGCAATCCGCAGAAGAACAATATTATATGGAGTCTTTTGAAAAGCTTATGAGCGACCTAGAGAGCAGAGAGTCCATTAACGACGACTCTAGCTCTAGCGGTAGTGCCTCAAGCAGCGCCGGAACGAGCAGCCCTTTAGAGACCGTTTTTTTAGGCGGTTCGGTATCAGTTGAAGGAAGCTTCAATGCTCAATCTAGCCGAGACTTTTTACGCGAGCTAAATGTTCATGCGGAATCATCCCACAACCGCTCAGTGCAAATGACACGATCAACCAATGCAGTTCAAATAGGCGAAGTGCAAACTCGCCAACACGCAGAGGGCGAAAGTGAGTCTCACTTAGAAAGTAGTAGCCGAAGCTTTGAGAATAAAAACGAATGTCATTCGGTCACTTACTTGTTCTATCAGCTCGACAAAGTTCAAACCACTAAGTTTAAAATTCGAGCGGTTAAAACACGCGTCATTGATCCTGTAGCCAATACGAGTATTGTCAATCGACCCGTGGTTGCAGACAGCAAACTCTCGGTGATTCCTACCGCAGTTTTGGCGACATCAAACCAAGTAGAAAAAATGAGTGCACGAAAAGCCGCCTTTAATATGACAGCTCAACCGAGTCACACGCGCAGCTTATTATCCTTGTCAAACTTACGTCTAAACGCTCAGCCGCTTGCCGATTCAGTAAAAAACCAAGCGCTCAGTAATATTCAAAATGACTTAGTTAAAAGCAAAATATTAACTAAAGAAGGGGGAATAACTAAAGAGCTAGAAGCGGAATTTAATTTCGAATTTTCTACTAGCATTCCAACTTCAGGAGTAATCGTTAAAGGCTGCTTAGATGACTGCAATACCTGCGAAGATGCTCGCGGTGCAATGATTCAGTTAAAAATTGAACGTCAGAAATTAGAAAACCAATTACTTAAAAAGAAAATAGAACTACTAGAAAGCTCGCAGGAATATCGCTGCTGCCCTAAAGCGGAAGAGGAAGTGTTAGTCGAAGAGTCGTAATTTAAAATGAGCTACTGAAAAGTAGCTCATTTTTTCGTACCATTAAGAGCCGCGAACCTTACTTAGGTTTACACTCATAGTTAGTCATGAGCGTTTGAATTTTAAGCCTAATTCGCTTGCTGCTGTATACCTAACGAAACTAAATAGTCTTCGTACTTGCCTTCGAAATGCGTAATTCCTTCGGGCTTCATATCAATAATGCGAGTCGCTAATGAAGAAACAAATTCTCTATCGTGTGAAACGAAAAACAAAGTCCCTTCATAATGCTCTAATGCTAAGTTAAGTGCTTCAATCGACTCCATGTCCATGTGGTTGGTTGGCTCATCCATTATTAAAATATTGGGTTGTTGCATAATTAATTTGCCAAACATCATGCGCCCCTTTTCTCCACCAGACAGTTTAGTCACAGACTTTTTAATGTCATCTTGCGAGAACAGCATACGCCCCAATATACCGCGAACAGCCTGTTCATCATCTCCAGGATTTCGCCACTGACTCATCCACTCAAAAACCGACATATCTTGCAAAAAGTCTTCGGTATGGTCTTGTGCGTAATAACCTATTTTAGCATTTTCTGACCATTTGATTTCGCCAGATTTTGGTGGCATCTCGCCCATTAAGGTTTTTAGAAAAGTGGTTTTTCCGACCCCATTAGGCCCAATAATGGCAACTCTTTGGCCTACTTCGATCATTAAATTGACTTCATTAAAAAGTAAATCATCGTAGCCATTAGCAACATTTTCCATTTCTAAAGCTAAACGAAATAACTTCTTTTCTTGGGTAAATCGAATAAACGGACTGACTCGACTTGACGCCTTCACTTCTGCCAACTCAATTTTTTCCATTCTTTTCGCGCGTGAAGTTGCCTGTTTGGCTTTCGATGCATTGGCAGAAAAGCGACTTACAAAAGTTTGTAGTTCGGCAATTTGAGCTTTTTTCTTCGCATTTTCGGAAAGCAGTTTTTCACGCGCTTGAGTTGCTGCCATCATGTATTCGTCATAATTTCCAGGGTACAAACGTAGCTCACCATAGTCTAAGTCGGCCATGTGAGTACAAACACTGTTTAAAAAGTGACGGTCATGAGAAATAATAATCATCGTTGATTGGCGCTGATTTAATATGTCTTCTAGCCAACGAATTGTATTAATATCTAAGTTGTTTGTTGGCTCATCAAGTAACATAATATCGGGATCAGCAAACAGGGCTTGCGCTAGTAACACTCTTAACTTCCACCCTGGAGCAACGGCACTCATTAACCCAAAGTGCTGTTCAGTTGGAATATCTAAACCAAGTAAAAGTTCGCCTGCTCGCGACTCTGCCGTATAACCGTCCATTTCGGCAAATTTTACTTCTAAATCGGCGACAGCCATGCCTTCAGCTTCACTCATTTCAGCAAGACTATAAATACGGTCGCGCTCCTGCTTCACTTCCCATAATTCCTTGTGCCCCATTATAACCGTATCAATCACGCTATATTCTTCAAATGCAAACTGATCTTGGCCTAATACACCTAACCTATCATTAGGATCTAACATCACCTGCCCAGCCGAAGGCTCTAGCTTACCGGCTAAAATTTTCATAAAGGTCGACTTACCGCAACCATTTGCGCCAATCAAACCGTAACGATTACCATCGCCAAATTTAACCGATATATTTTCAAAGAGCGGCTTAGCGCCAAACTGCATGGTGATATTTGCTGTTGAAATCAATTGTAGTGCCTGCTGTTACTGGGATTTGAAAAGTGAATGTTTCCATAGCCGCATTGGGCTAAAGGGCGCGCATTCTAGCTTATTTTTTGCTCAAAGTAATTAAAAGCTTAATTTAATTGTTGAAAAAAACTTGACCTTCACCGAGTGTATCATTATATTAATACACCAATACCACAAAGCTACACTGAAAAACCGCTATAAGGAGACGCTTTATGAGCCACCTATTTAAATCACCTATAACCATCAGCGCTATTTGCTGGGCAAGTGCCATACTTTCAAGTGCTTTACTTGGCGGATCAGCTTTTTTCAGCATTATCTTATTGCCAAGTCTTGCCATGAGCCATCTTCTCTTGTTAGAGAAAATTAGTCGGGCAAATCAGCACAAAGACTCTTCACTTTCTTGCCGTAGTCAATAGGCTAAGCAGCCATTATGGAGTCATTGCTTCACTTATTTTCGCTCAACCCAAGTTCGGGAGTGCCAATTTATCGGCAGCTTATTGATCAAATAAAGCAAGCCATAAAAATGCGACTATTATCGCCTGGTGAACAACTTCCTTCAGTGAGAAATTTAGCCGGAGCTTTACAAATAAACCCAATGACTATATCAAAAGCGTTTGCGCAGCTAGAACTAGAAGGGGTTTTAATTAGAAAGCGAGGGGTAGGCATGTTAGTCGCCAAGAGTGAACAAGAAAATAGCATTCCATCAGATGTAGAAAGCCAGCTTAATAGCTTTATATCGGCCGCCCGTAAAAGCCAGCTTGATGATGAACAAATTGTCACTCTTGTTCAGCAAACCTTATCCATTAAACGAAATAGCTAAGAGTAATAAGATGCAGCCTGTAATTTCCATTCAAAATATGAGTAAGTCCTTCGATAAGCAGCCTATTTTAAAAGACCTAAGCTGGGAAATTCAAGCTGGCGATATTGTCGGCTTATTAGGCAAAAACGGCGCGGGAAAAAGTACTTTGTTAGAGTCGGTAATGCAGCTCAGAAACTCATCTCACGACAGCTTAAAAATTTGGGGAAAGAGCTGGAAAGATTTATCTCAACTAGAGCGGGAAAAAATTGCCTTTGTTGCACAAGACACAAAAGGCTTTGAATGGATGCAAGTTGACTCTTACTTAAAGTATTTAGGTAGTTTTTTTTCTGGGTTTGATTTAGCCTACTGCCAGTCATTACAAAAGCGTTGGAATTTAGAAACAAGCAAGATTATTGGTGACTTATCCGGCGGACAAAAACAGATTTTAAGAATCATTCAAGCACTGTCGGTTAAACCTGAACTACTTATTCTAGATGAGCCAGTCGCTCACCTCGATCCTACCATGCGCAGACAGTTTTTAGGAGAGCTCGTTGAACAAGCTTATGAGCTCAACTCAACGGTTATTTTTTCTACTCATATTGTTTCTGATCTTGAGCGAGTCGCCAATAAGGTAGCTTTGCTAATTGATGGAAAAATTGATTTTTACTACACCATCGATGAGCTAAAAGAAAATATCGCACACCTTAAAATATCACAGTCTGCGCCAGTAGACTTCGCATCAATTAAAGCTTTCTTGTCAAACTGTCGCGTACATGAGTTTGGTGCAACAGCGACAGTTATTAGACCCGGCTTGGGTTTAGACGAAATTCAACAGCAATTTTCCGAAGCTAAAATTGATTCTATTCCGCTATCATTAGAAGACTGGTATTTAGAGGTAAATCATGCTAACCAGTAATTCTAGCCTGCTCAAGTTACTTTTCCACTCTAAAATAACTTTGGCCTTAATCATTATTGCCTGTATTGCCATGTCTTTTACAGTTCAGCTGAAACTAGAACATGAGGTTTGGTCATATTTATTATCAGTTCACACTAGTTTGAGCATTTTTTTTAGTGGTTATGTAGCGGTAGGGCTTGTCAAATTTAAGCGCCATCATTTGTGGCGGCTTAACCCGCGATACCGCATAAACTTGCTGCACGCTAGCCTAATAATATTGGCTTGCTTTTACTTAGCTCAGTTTGTCACCTTGAGCCTACACTTATCGCTTGTAAGCACTGCATTTATTTACCCTATAACAAGCGGTTTTTGCTTTGCCTATTACCTATTAGGAAACTCGTTTTTCAAACGACTAGCATTTTTTTTACTGGGGCTAGTATGGACATTTTTACCTGACGAAGCGGTTGCTTCTAACTGGGTGCTAGCTTGTAACCTAGCGCTATTGACTGTAACTGTTTTCCTATACTATCAAGATAAGCAGCCTTTAGGATATTCTCAGCAGTCTACTTACATGATGAATATTTTTAAAAACAATGTTAATTTGCCTTTTTACTATAAGTGGAGTTCTTTTTTAAACCGTTTTATTCGTCGTTCATTAACAAAGAAAAATCCGCAAAAAAATATTCATTGGCTAATCAACCTACCTCACAACCGCTGCGGATTGATGAGCGTATTTTACTTTCTTGTAATACTATTGCTATCTTTTATTGGTGAAAAAGATGAGCCGTATAGCGTTGTATTTTTTTGTAATCTGTATGTTTTTACGCTGGTATTTAATGTACTCATGGAATCTCGGCAACTACTGGTTAACACTAAATCCGTTGCTCACCTTTGGCCGCAGCACGCTCGCTCGAACATCAAAGGAAAAATAATTCAATCACTGGATACGACTATAATATTTAATACCGCGTTACTCAGCGCACTTGTTTTTGGATTAGTAAGCATTACTAATGCTGAGATTAGTTCACATTACTTTGTCGCATCTAACTTGGCTATCATTGCTATTGGACTTGCGATATACCCACTTTTACTTTGCTTTCAATGGCTAAAGGTTTCATGGCAGCTTATTCTTTCTATCGCAATTTACGGCGGGCTTTGTTATTTCGTTTGCGAATGGTTATTTCAGCATTTAGAACAGCCTAGCGAGGCAACAAGCCTTGTCGCTTCATCCGAATATTATCTGATTTTATTCGGAATAATTGCCTTGAGACAGCTAAGCCTTAAAATTTTTCAACGCTCTCCTCTAGAGCGCATGCTTAAATCCGATTAACAAGGAAGTGATATGCCTGCTAGCATGATAATAACTCCTGTTGCCTTCGCCTTCATTGGTGCATTGAACCTTAGTGTTTATATGGCTTTAATTGCACTACTCGTGCTGGCTAGTTATTGCCTAGTTGACTATTTAACTAATTTTAAGCAAATAAAGCGCCGCCAAGTTGTGCACAAAACACCACAAGCGAACCATTCAAAGACACCTAAGGCAGTTTAAATAGCTCCAGAATTAAAATAGCACTAAGTATAAAGACTAAAGCCAACTTAAAGAAAAACCTGTACAATTCTATACAGTAAATACTGTCTGAGAGAATATATGCCAAGTTTTGACTTAAAAAAGTTAGAGTCCTGCTTTAAGCAACCGACAATTTCAAACACATTTATTGGGCTACACCAAGCTTTAGGTTTACTTACCGCTGTGGCGTCTAGCCCAGAAATCATAAAGCCTTCAGAATGGATGGAGCAACTCAAAGCGAGCCCCGAAACGCCCTTAGAATTCCAAGACGAGCAACAAGCTAAAACATTTTCTATTAACTTAATGGCTTGGTGGAATTATTGTGTCACCTTATTTGATCAAGGCCAACAAATTGAGCTACCACAAAAAATGGGCGTAACACCGACTGGAGCAGCAAATAAAGCACTAAAAGATTTCGCAAAAGGTTACTTGCAGGGCTACAACTGGTTGTCTAAAGTATGGGATAGTAAACTGCCCGATCCAAATACTGATGAAGCGCGCAGTCTTTCCGTACTTAATATGATATTAGCGCGCTTTATCAATGAAAAAGGGATTGCAAAAGCACAACCCGAATTATTAGCGCAACTACCAGACAATGCAGGCTGTTTAAAGGTTTTACCAAATCTTCTTTCAGCTGTGGGTATGCTAGGTAAAGACTTATCGGCCGAAGAAGAACAGCCGCAACAAGCGTCAATTTCTAACAAAACTTATATTAAGACAGAAAAAACGCCTGGTAGAAACGATCTTTGCCCTTGCGGTAGCGGCAAAAAATTTAAAAAGTGTTGTCTTCATTAAAATAAAAAAGTGTTGTCTTCATTAATAAATAGAAGGAAATAAAATGAAATATTTTACAATCGTCACTTTGCTATTATTAGCCAGCGGTATTAGTGGCTGCCAAAGTGAGCTTGAAAATGCGAACCGAGCAGAAACAGAGCAAGTTACACAAACTAAATCGAAAGAAATAAGAGTATCTAAAGACACTCTAAAAATAATTTCAAAGGAAAAAAATAAAATGCCTAAAATAGAAAGTTATAGCGGCACTATCCAATTCTACGATTTAGAAGGTGGATTTTACGGAATTACAACTAAAAGTGGTAAGCGACTGTTACCTTTAAACCTTGCAAAAGAGTTTCAACAAGATGGTGCAGAAATCGCATTTAGTGGCATTTCGCAAACCGATACCATGACGATACAACAATGGGGAACGCCTTTTGAAATTGATAGTATTACCATTATAAGCGAAGGTCGAGCCCAAAATAACCTAGAGCGATAGTCGCTACTTAAAGTTTATTCGCATTTATCAATGAAATCTATTTGGCCTAGGCTTGCAAAAGCCTACTCTATTCAGCAGCCTGCTAGTCAATTGCAAGCAATCGCTAGTGGGCATATAAATGACACTTACTCCCTGCGCGATAACCAACAGCAATGGATAGTTCAACGTATTAATCATCAAATTTTTGTAGAGCCGCGCAAGGTGCAGCAAAACTTTGATCGAGTGTCTAATTTTTTACAATCACATGGCTATCCACTCACCCGCTTAGTCGCAAAAGCCAATCGACAAGGCAAAACTCTAACCCAAGTTGATCAACAGTATTGGCGCTTAATAAACAGGGTAGAAAATAGCTATACTGTTGAGCGAGTTAGCAACAATGAACAAGCATACCAAGGAGCCTATGCAGTTGGTTTATTTGATGTGGCATTAATTGATATGCCGTTACAGCAAATACATTGCGTAATCCCTAACTTTTTTGACCTAAACTTTAGATTAAAGCTGTTATCGCAAGCGATAGCACTTAATAAAGCAGGTAGGCTAAATGAAGTTAAAAACTTATTAGCCTTTGTTGAACAGCATCAATATCTTGCTGATTGGCTGGCTCCCTTAACCTCGGCCAACAAAGTTTTTCCGCGAGTTGTTCACAACGACACCAAAATCAGTAATATTCTTTTTTGTAGTACAACTCATAAAGCTAAGTCAGTGATAGATTGGGATACCATAATGCACGGCTATTGGGTTTTCGACTATGCCGATATGGCGAGAAGCTTTACACAAACCGATGTGCCCAAGGAGCAGTTGAATAATAAAAGCGAGTTACCTGGTATAGAATTTGAGCGCTTACAGGCTTTAACCGAGGGATTTTTAAGCGCAACAGATGCGCATATAACAGCTACTGAAAAGCAACACTTATTAGTTGCAACACAAACCATTAGCTTAATGCTTGGCGTACGCTTTTTAACTGACTATCTTAATGGCGATGAGTATTTTAAAACCCAATTTCGCCAGCACAATTTACAACGCGCCAACACTCAATTTAACATTGTTAAAGAATTTAAACTGAACTCAAAAAATTGGAACGCACGCCTTGGTTTAAACTAGGCAGAAAATTCGATTACTATTTACTTTGGTTAGGTTTAAATCCAAAGTACTGATAAGCCAGTTCCGTAGCTACTCGTCCACGGGGAGTTCGGTGAATAAAACCTTGCTGAATTAAAAAAGGCTCAAGAACATCATCGATAGTATCTCTTTCTTCCCCAATAGCGGCCGCCAAAGAGTCAATACCTACGGGCCCACCATCAAATTTCTCAATGATTGCTAGAATCAACTTTCGGTCCATATTATCAAACCCTTGATGATCAACATCTAAAAGGTTTAATGCTAAGTCTGAAATTTCAGCATTGACCTGACCGTCAGACTTTACTTCAGCGTAGTCTCTTACTCGGCGTAGCAGTCGGTTAGCGATTCTTGGTGTACCACGTGAGCGACGCGCTATTTCTTTAGCGCCCTCGAAATCGATAGGTAGCCCCACAATTTTAGCCGAACGAGCCACAATAGAAGTCAGATCTTCAATATTATAAAACTCTAAACGCTGTACTATGCCAAAACGATCTCTTAGCGGTGATGTTAAAAGCCCGGCTCTAGTGGTAGCACCAACTAAAGTAAAGGGCGGTAAATCAAGCTTAATCGAGCGAGCCGCCGGACCTTCACCAATCATAATATCTAATTGGTAGTCTTCCATGGCGGGATAAAGAATTTCCTCAACCATCGGACTTAAGCGATGAATTTCGTCGATAAACAGTACATCATTTTCTTCTAAATTAGTTAATAAAGCAGCCAAGTCGCCGGCTTTTTCTAGTACAGGACCAGAAGTGTGCCTAATGTTAACCTGCATTTCGTTGGCAATAATATTCGCTAATGTTGTTTTTCCCAAACCAGGAGGGCCAAATATAAGCGTATGGTCGAGAGCATCTTGGCGTTTTAGGGCCGCTTGAAATGCAATGTCCATTTGTGCTTTGACTTTAGGCTGGCCAACATAATCAGCGAGCATTTTAGGGCGAATCGCACGGTCAACCTGCTCTTCGGCTCCTTGGTTGGTTGCACTTATAATTCTGTCTGTTTCAATCATGGCTTGATAAACTGCTCACTCAATGCTTGATGTGCTTATTTGAGTAGTATTCTAACGAGTTTTTCACCGTTTTGGAAACCACTAATTTGCAATCCTTAATAGCTACGCGCAAAATGGGGCAAATTACTGTACTTAATATAAAAAATACAACTCATTTAAACTCGAGGGAAGTTATGCAAACTAAAGCTGCTGTTGCATTTAAAGCTGGTGCGCCTTTATCAATAGAAACTGTTTCTTTAGACGGCCCGAAAGCTGGAGAATGTTTAATTGAAGTGAAAGCAACCGGCATTTGTCACACAGATGAGTTCACCCTTTCAGGCGCAGATCCAGAAGGCCTATTTCCTGCCATTTTAGGTCATGAAGGAGCCGGAATTGTGCGCGAAGTTGGCGCGGGGGTCACCAGCTTAAAGCCAGGCGACCATGTTATCCCTTTATACACGCCAGAGTGTCGCCAATGCGAATATTGCCTATCAGGCAAAACCAATTTATGCCAAGCAATTAGAGAAACCCAAGGAAAAGGCTTAATGCCAGATGGGACTTCACGCTTTAGTTTAAATGGCGAAAAAATTCATCATTATATGGGTACCTCAACATTTTCGAACTTTACCGTAGTACCAGAAATTGCCCTGGCTAAAATTAGATCAGACGCACCTTTTGATAAAGTCTGTTATATCGGTTGTGGTGTGACTACTGGCATTGGTGCGGTTATCAATACTGCTAAAGTTAAGCCTGGGGACAACGTTATAGTATTTGGGTTAGGTGGAATTGGCCTAAACGTTATTCAAGGCGCACGTATGGTAGGCGCCAATATGATAATTGGTGTCGATACTAATCCGGCTAAACAATCCATGGCAGAGAAGTTTGGAATGACTCACTTTGTTAATCCAAAAGAAGTTGAAGGCGAACTTGTACCTTATTTAGTTGATCTTACTCAAGGCGGCGCCGATCACTCTTTTGAATGCATTGGCAATGTCGATGTCATGCGCGACGCACTGGAGTGTTGTCACAAGGGCTGGGGAGAAAGTACTATTATTGGGGTCGCTGGTGCGGGTCAAGAAATATCGACTCGTCCGTTTCAATTGGTTACCGGCAGAGTATGGCGAGGCAGCGCCTTTGGAGGAGCTAAAGGTCGTACCGATGTTCCTAAAATAGTCGACTGGTATATGCAAGGCAAAATTAATATCGATGATCTGATTACGCACACTATGCCATTAAGCGAAATTAATACCGCTTTTGATTTAATGCACAGTGGTGAAAGTATTCGTAGTGTTGTTTTATTTGACGAAACTTAACCCGCTTCGCCAATTAAGCAGCAATAAAAAATGATAAAACATCAACTTTGTTATTAACTATATAACCAGCTATCGCCAACACTAAGTAAATATATGACAATTCAAACTGTTTCAATTCAAAAATCTTTTGGTGGCCAGCAAGGCGTTTATAAGCACCACTCTAAAAACTTAAACTGCGAAATGAGTTTTAGTGTTTATTTACCAGAAAAAGCACTTTCCCACCCCTGCCCTAGTTTATATTATTTAAGTGGTTTAACTTGTAATCATGAAAATGTGACCACCAAAGGTGGCTTTCAACAGTATGCAAACAAACACAATCTTATTGTCGTTTGCCCAGACACTAGCCCGCGAGAGTCGGACCACCCAAATGAGCATGATAGTTACGACTTTGGCAGTGGAGCCGGGTTTTATATTAACGCAACCCAATCACCTTGGTCACAAAATTACTTAATGTATGATTATATTACTCAAGAGCTTCCTGAGTTAATTGACCGCCACTTTAATACGCAGGCGGATAAAAAAGGAATTACTGGCCATTCAATGGGGGGGCACGGCGCGTTAACTATTGGATTAAGAAATAGTCAGCTGTTTTCGTCAATTTCCGCCTTCGCTCCAATCGTAGCGCCTAGTCAATGTCCTTGGGGAATAAAAGCGTTCAGTCATTATTTAGGTGAAGACAAAGACGCTTGGAAAAAATACGATGCGGTTGAATTAATCCAGCAAGGAGCGCATTGCGCTAACACTATTTTAATCGACCAAGGTGACGCCGACAACTTTCTAGAGGAACAACTAAAGACTCATCTTTTTAAAGCCGCTTGCCTTAAAAACAAACAGGCCGTTAACATCAGAATGCAGTCTGGATATGATCACAGCTACTATTTTATTAGCAGCTTTATGAATGATCACATTAAGCATCACGCAGCTATTTTACACCAGCGTTAATTTTAAGCTGGCATTAAAAGATAAGCTCATGCTGATTACACAAAGCAAGATAGCAATTATTTATTACACTGAGAAAATAAAATGAAACTTTATTGGGTAGAAACAATTGATCACGGAGAAGATTGGTTTATAGCAGCCAATGATCAAACTCACGCGATAACAATATTTTCTGAAGAACTAGGGTTTGATATTGAGGCAGACAAGGTAACCGCTGAATTCATCTGCAATTTTCCCGCTAGTCCCAAAAATTTAGAGCCCGGTTTTTGCGACAATGACGACCTAATACAATGTGGAGGAGAGTTTATTGACTTCCACGACCAAGATTTATTGGCTCACGTTACGCCAGAATTTTTACACCAAGTCGCGGGAGAAACTCGAATAGTTCGTTTCGGAAAAAGAGTTTTTATGGAAGGTAATATTCTAAGAGTCGCTCTCCAAATAGAAGGTAAACTTAGTCAGTCGTAATTAAAATTGAGTTGAAAATCCAATACTGAACTCTCTTCCTGGTTGAGCTAGCTTAGAGCTAAAAAACCCTTTGCTCCCCATCCAGTTATTATTAATATCAAACTCGCCGGGGTCCTCTCCCGCATCTGCATTGTTAATGCCTGGATGAAAGTAAGGCTGATTAAATAAATTAGTAATCGCAAAATTAAGATCGATATTGTCAATTGCATTTTGCCAAAGTAAGTTAATATCACTGACTTGATAGGCTGGTATTTCTTCAATAGGATTTAACGCCGAAGTATAGCGCTTAGAAATAAAACGAGCACGGTAGTTTAGGTTTATATCATCTTGAAGCTTCCAATCAACACCGACTTTTAATTTGTGTTTTGCTATGTCGCCTGTTGGCCCCTTATTACTATTTTGTTGGAAGCTTTGCTCTATGTCATTGGCGCGCATAATGGGTTTAACATCAAAAACATGTGAGTAGTTTGCCCAAACCATTAGTTGCTGCTGCTCTAATTGTAGCGATTTTGAAAAAATCATATCAATACTTTGCGTTACTCGCTTACCCTGTTCATTTCCAGCCCCGCCCGCAAAAGCGCTAATAGTTTGTTCTGTTACCACATTAGTAAAAGCGAATGTGGCTCTCGCACTTTCACTTAAATAATTCCAGCTGGCCTCAATGGTCTGCGATTTTTCAGGATTAAGGTTAGGATCACTGCCAATACCATTCCACCCTCCAAAAAGTAGCCTAGCCGAAGGTTCCTGAAAAGCTTGTCCCCAGGTTAACTTATAAGCATAAGGGGCATCATTGACGACATAGCCAGCATTAAAAAGGGGCCGTGATCCAAAATAAGAATGATTTTCAAACCGCCCCCCTAGATTAAGCGTTGCACTTTCACCTAAACCAAACACGGCTTTAGTTTGTTTTTGAACTAGTAAATAAGCACTCGATTCATTCGTCTTACGCCTGTTATTGGGAATACTGCTCGTTTGGGGTGGTACTGGCATGTCATATGACTGCCAATTGATTAAATCACTTGGCGCGACAAAAGGGTTCTCTCCCCGAGTAACATCGTAAGCTTTTTGTAAATCTTTTCTTTCAAACTTAACGCCAAAAGACGCAGTCCAGCGTTCACTGTTATACTCAAAATCTTGCGAATAACCTAACGAGCGATTAATACTTCGCCAATTAGATACATCAATCAGTCGACCACCAGGCACTCCTGCAAACTCAAAACCTTCTAAGAAAAAAGAGTCGTTGTCTATATCTGTACGCCGATATCTTAGTTGTGAAGTGGTTGACAGGTCATTATTAATGACAAAATAGTGCTTTAACGCGATGCTTTGCTCTGGGCGGATCCAGTGAGCATCTTTTTGTGCCTTATCTGTCGCATATACATAGCCATACCCCGAATCAACTTCAAATGACTGCAGCCTCAATTGGGTATTCTTAAATCCAACTTTGAGATCAATAAAGCGATTGTCATGTGCCGAATTGTTATTTCCCGCAATTCCAGAGCCATTAACAAAGTCTCCCCACAAGCGCTCATCTTGCAAATAGCGTGACTTTGTATATTCATAGCGTTCAGAGAAAGTTGTGTCGAGGTTGCCTTTGTCTAAGCGTACTGCGGCATTAAACACCCAATCATCGACAGAATATTGATGACTTAAATCAACTAGTTGGCGGTTGTTACTGCCTAATGTAGCAGTACCTCTAAAACCATCAGCGCCCTTTTTACCGCTTCGCGTGATTACATTTATAGCGCCTAAAAATGCATTATCACCATAAGCCACAGCGGTAGGGCCAAAAATAAGTTCAATTCGCTCAATGTTCGCAAGCGACAAAGTTGACATAACCTGAATAGAATCAAAAAATAAATGATTTAATACGTCACCATCTAGCATTAATAGCGTTGTACCACCGGTTTGGTTTACACCACGCAAATAACTTGTAAACCAAGTATCTCCGCGCGGATTAATCATATCTACACCCGGTAAATCATAGAAAACTTCACTCAGTTCACGGTATCCACGCTTTAGGATTTCTTCTTGGGTAATTACCACTGCCGTGGCGGGAGTTTCCAGTAAGCTATTTTCTATTCTTGCAGCAGTTTTAATCTTTATTTTTAACAACTGAGCCAAATTAAATTCGCCCAATGGCGCACTAGACTGCGCATAACTGGGCGAGCTGCTCATAAAGCTGGCTAAAATAATGGCTGCGGCCAAGCTGTTTTTTCTAGCAAATTGCATTCAAATAAAAGCCAACGAAATTTAAAATTAATTAAATTATAGACTATTCACGGAGTTTAGGTTTTCAAATATAGATTATGGAGATATAAAAAAGAAGAATACTCGTTTTTTAGATTCGCCAATGACCTTCAGGACAATCCTAAAAGAAAACTAGATAGGCTAAAGGCATGACTCAATCACCTTTAAAATCAGTAGGCTAGCTTACATCATACCCTTTAGCGCTAAGCGAATTAAAGTGGCAGCAGGAAGTGAGTCATCGTCTAGCTTGCTGATTGCTTTACTCGCGTCAACAGGCTTATAACCTAAAGCAACAAGGCCGCTAACCGCTTCACTCACATTAGCACCGCCACCGATACTAGCAGGCCCTTGTTTTATTGTATTCTCGTTGCCAGAATTAGTCAGGTCAACTTGCCAATCTTTTAAGCGATCTTTCATTTCTATAATTAGGCGCTCGGCGGTTTTTTTACCCACTCCGGGAATTTTCACTAAAATGCTCGCTTCACCATGATGAACATGTTGGACAAATTCGTTCGCACTCATTGCTGACAAAATAGCTAAAGCTAACTTTGGCCCTACCCCATTAACTTTAATTAACTCTCTAAATAGCCGGCGTTCTTCCAGACTATAAAATGCATACAGTGTGTGCGCATTTTCACTGACTGATAAGTGAGTGTGCAAAACAACGGCTTGAGCGACTTCCGGCAAGTTATAAATGGTATTCATGGGTGCTTGGCACTCATAGCCAACGCCATTAACGTCTATTAATATAAATGGCGGTTGCTTTTCTAAAATCGTACCGCTTAATCGACCTATCATATCAATTATTTCTCTTGTTTTTCGAAGCAGTTAAAAACTGCCAGCTTCTGATTATCTGAGCCTACCGCGAACAGTTCGTTTGGCGCCCGCTTGATATAGCGCACTTTGCATCGCATGCCCATGGCAAATAGCCACAGCTAAACCGTCAGCCGCATCAGCCTGAGGGGATTTATTTAAGCCCAATAAGCTAGTAACCATATGTTGAACCTGAGATTTATCGGCACTTCCGGTTCCAACGACTGATTGTTTGATTTGCCTAGCGGAATATTCTGCTACCACCAAAGCATGTTGTGCCATAGCGACTATTGCAGCGCCGCGAGCCTGCCCCAGTTTAAGTGCAGAATCAGCATTTTTAGCCATAAACACTTGCTCTATAGCTGCCTCATTAGGCTTATACTCTTGTACCACTTCTGCAATGCAGTCAAAAATTTGATTGAGCTTATCAGACAACACGCCATCTTTTACTCGAATACAGCCACTTGCCACATAGTCAATTTTTCTTGAATGCATCGCAATCACACCAAAACCGGTGATGCGAGAACCAGGATCTATACCAAGAATAATAGACATGCAGACATCTTCTAAGTGATTACATTTTTGTTACTTTATTTAAGTACTGAATATAACATAGGCGCGCGTGGTGCGACACAGTGAAAAATAAGCACCACATAAAGCCGGTTGACAATATGAAAACTCTCTTATAATTGCTCGTAAGCTTCCGAAGGAATATCTGCGTTGCTATACACATTTTGAGTATCATCTAGGTCATCGAGTCGTTCAATCAGCTTGAGCACTTTCACTGCGGTGTCTATGTCTAATTCCGCCTGAGTAGCAGGTATCATAGCGATTTCTGCATCTTCTTCTTTTAGTCCTTGTTCTCTCAAAGCCTCTTTGACTGCCTGAAAATCTTCTGGCGTCGTGCTAACTTCAAACGAGTCTTGGTGATCAATAATATCTTCTGCTCCCGCTTCAAGCGCGGCTTCCATTAAACGATCTTCATCAACATTCGCGTCATAAATTAATTGGCCTTTACGCTCAAATAAGTATGCAACCGAACCCGATGTGCCTAACTCACTACCCGCCTTAGAAAAGGCATGACGCACCTCGGCGACAGTACGGTTTTTGTTATCGGTTAAACACTCAACCAATATTGCAACACCACCCGGCCCATAACCTTCATAAGTAAGGTTTTCGTAATTATCCCCTTCGGCATTTCCCGCGCCACGCGCGATGGCTTTTTCAATAGTATCTCGCTTCATGTTTGCGCCAAGCGCTTTATCGATAACTGAGCGTAAAGTGGGGTTGTCTTCAGGGTTTGGGCCGCCCTGTTTGGCTGCCACTACGATCTCTCGAATTATTTTAGTAAATATTTTACCGCGCTTAGCATCTTGTGCAGCTTTGCGGTGTTTAATGTTAGCCCATTTACTATGTCCTGCCATTGGTATGCTCCAACTTCTAATAATGAGTGATTGCGATTCTAGCTGTACGCCAGCGCGGCTAGCTGGCGTATTTTAAACTTGTTACTTTTTAGCGATAGACGCAATCGCCAGCTCTTCTAATTGCGCTGGCGACACTTTTGAGGGCGCCGAAGTTAATGGACAACTCGCAGTCGTTGTTTTTGGAAATGCAATAACATCTCTAATAGAGTCTGCGCCGACCATTAACATGACTAAGCGATCTAATCCAAAAGCAATCCCACCGTGCGGCGGACAACCGTACTTTAATGCCTCAAGCAAAAATCCAAATTTCTCTTCCGCTTCTTGTGCTTCAATACCTAAAATATCAAAAACAGCAGCTTGAATATCTTGGTTATGAATACGTACCGAGCCACCGCCCACTTCGCAACCATTTAAAACCATGTCATAAGCGCGCGATAAGGTTGCCGTAGGTGCCGCTTTTAATTTTTCTGCGTCATTTTCTTTTGGTGCTGTAAAGGGGTGATGCAATGCATGCATTTGCCCTTTATCTTCTTCAAACATGGGGAAATCAACCACCCAAAGCGGCTTCCAAACATTTTCAACTAAGCCGCGATCTGCTGCAACTTTTAGCCTTAAGGCGCCTAATGCATCAGTAACAACTTTGTTGGAGTCTGCCCCAAATAACAAAATATCACCTGCTTTTGCATCAGCTCTTGTGATTATTTGATTAACAATTTCGTCATTTAAAAACTTAGCTATTGGAGATTGAACTCCTTCAATACCAGCCCCGACTTGATTAACTTTTATCCACGCCAAACCTTTGGCGCCATAGCGGCCCGCGTATTCTGCATACTGGTCAATATTTTTTCGACTTAACTCTGCACCGCCAGGAACACAGATCAGAGCTACCCGCCCTTGTGAATCGTTAGCTGGGCCAGAAAACACTTTAAATTCAACATCTTTTAATAGATCGGCAACATCAACCAGCTCAATACTGACTCTTAAATCTGGCTTATCACTTCCATATCGCTGCATCGCTTCGGCATAGGGCATTCGAGGAAATTCGCCTAAATCGACGCCAAGGCAATCGACGAAAAGCTGCTTAATCATTTTTTCCATCATCTGCATAATTGATTCTTCATCCATAAACGAAGTTTCAATATCCAGCTGGGTAAATTCTGGCTGCCGGTCGGCACGTAAATCTTCATCTCTAAAGCAGCGAACAATTTGATAGTAACGATCAAAGCCACTCATCATTAATAGTTGCTTAAACAGTTGTGGAGACTGTGGCAAGGCGAAAAACGAACCTTTATTAGTGCGGCTAGGCACTAAATAGTCGCGTGCACCTTCTGGCGTCGCTTTAGTTAGAATAGGCGTTTCGATATCAACAAAACTTTCCGCCTCCATAAAGTCTCTTAGTTTTTTAACCACTTTATTTCTAAATAAAAGCTTTTGCTGCATTTCTGGGCGTCGCAAATCTAGATAACGATACTTTAATCGCAGCTCCTCAGAAACATCTTCGTGACCATCAATTAGGATTGCAGGCGGAGCGGCTTTATTTAATACTTCTATAGACGCAGCAACGACTTCTATCGTACCGGTCGACATGTCTTTATTAATCATATCTTCTGGTCGATTACGCACTACCCCTTCAATACAAATAACAAACTCACTCCGCAAGTCCTCTGCCTGCGCAAACAATTCCGCTTGGTCTGGCTCTATTACAACTTGCATAATGCCGCTGCGATCACGTAGCTGGAGAAAAATTAAGCCGCCTAAGTCACGGCGTCGATGAACCCATCCAGCAATTTTTACGGTTTCTCCAGCAGAGACTTGGAGCAAATCTTCACAATAATGGCTGCGCATAATATTACCTTAAATTAAAGCTAACGGCGGGACACATGAGCCCGCGGAAAACCGCGTATATTACTGGATACAAGGCGTAAAGTCGATGCTTAAGCCTGAAACTTAGAGGCGAAAATGAAGTGAATTGTTCCGCTTTGGGTTATTCGGCTTGAAGTGGCCTGATAGATTCGGGTAAATAACGGTAGTGGCCAACAATTTTAGCGCCAAACAAAAAATCTTCTTGCTTAGGCCCCCACCCAATATTGTGGATAATTAACGGTCGTTTTCCGTCGGAACTACGCTTTTGGCCAACAATGCCAATATGCGGCAAGTTATTAGCTAGCCGCCAACTGACTATATCTCCTGGTAGATAGTCTGTCGCATTCTGGGTAATTGGTAAAGCTTGACCATGGCGCTGAAAAAACACTTCTAAATTGGGCACTCGACGATGGTCGATATTAGTGTCTGGCTTTTTTAAGCCCCAAATATTAGGGTACAAAGCAAAGTTTTGTTTCATATCTTGGTGAACTAATTGCTGAAGGTCTATTCCTAACGCGCGATAGCTTCTAATTAACACATCGGTACAAACCCCAAAACGCTTTGGTACATCGCCGCCAGGATAGTCTATCTTTCGATAAGCTCCGTTATAAATAACAAAATGCTCGGTGCGCTCTTCTGCAGCTTTAACCAGCAATAAGTCCTTTGAAGCAGCCTCTGCCCAAGTGCTCGCAGCGCAAACCACTATCCAAACGATAACCACAAACCATTTATCCATTTAGCTTCCTTAGCAGATAATTAAATTTTGAACGAACCAAGCAAAGCTGAAACTTAACTTTAAAACAGTAAAATTTAAGCCATGCGTTGCCTAACAATTTCAAACAAACAAACCCCAGTTGCTACAGAAACGTTTAAACTAGACACGCTACCCGCCATTGGAATTTTTATCAATTGGTCACAGTTTTCTCGGGTTAAGCGTCGCATTCCTTCACCTTCTGCTCCCATAACTAGCGCCGTAGAACCACTAAAATTTGTTTGGTAGACATGTTCAGTTGCTTCGCCTGCCGTACCTATAACCCAAACATTACGCTCTTTAAGTTGCCCCAAAAACCGCGCTAAATTAGTCACTTTAACTAACGGGACATGCTCTGCAGCCCCACAAGCCACTTTACGTGATACTGCGGTTAATGAAGCACTTCGGTCTTTAGGTACCACTACCGCATCAACTCCAGCAGCATCGGCGGTTCGCATACACGCACCTAAATTATGCGGATCGGTCACCCCATCTAACACCAGTAACAGTAAACCTTGCTTTTGTTCTGCTAGTTCAAGTAGTTGATTTTCATTTAAGCTGGCGTCTTGCAATTTAATTTCCGCAATCACCCCCTGATGATTACCACGAACCCAATCGTCCATCTTTTTCTTATCAACGTATTGCGGTTTTATACCTGCCTGCTGAGCTAACTTTTCTACATAATTTAGCTTTTTATCTTGGCGGCTTTTTTGCAAAAAAAGCTGAATGACTTTTTCTGGTGAGCGGGTCAATACACTTTCAATTGCGTGCATACCAAAAACTTTATCTTGACTCATTATTTAAACTCTTATTAATTGCTTTACTTAACGTTTTTTAGTGCTTTTACGTTTAGCTGATTTTTTGTTAACCGGTTTAGTGCTACTAGTCGCTTTCTTTTTAGGTTTAGCACCTGGCTTGGCACTCGACTTACTAGCACGACCTCGTTTAGGTTTCGCCGCTTTATCACCTTGCATTGATTTGATTTTTGCTCTGGCATAAAGTTTTTCGCGCTCACTTCTGGCGCCTTTAGCCCCTTTAATTCGTCCAGTTATACCGACGAGTGAAAAATCGATTTTACGCTGCTCTATGTCAACTTTAGCTACTTCAATTTCAAGCTTGTCGCCTATGGCAAAAGTTTGCCGAGTTCGCTCGCCAATCATTTTTTGGCGTTGATTATCATAATGAAAATAATCATTACCTAACTCAGTCACATGAATTAAACCTTCTACATAAACATCATCTAAGCGCACAAACAGACCAAAATTGGTCACACTACTCACTTCACCCGAATACTGGTTACCTACTCTGCTTTGCATATACTCGCATTTTAACCAATCCATTACATCACGCGTTGCCATATCAGCATTACGCTCAGTTTGTGAATTGGTTTGGCCAATGCTAGCTAAAGTCGATTTGTCATAACGCTTTAACACCAATTCTTTTTGCTGTTTAGATTGCAACGCCTCATCGGCAACTAATGCTTTAATTATTCTATGTACAATAAGATCAGGATAGCGCCTTATCGGCGAAGTGAAGTGAGTATAAGCGTCAAAAGCTAACCCAAAGTGACCTTCATTATCAGGCGAGTAAACGGCTTGACTCATAGAGCGCAACAACATAATTTGAATATTTTCTGCGTCGGGACGATCTTCTATTTGTGCCAATAGCTGTCTAAACACAGCCGGCTCAGGCTTTTCGCCACCACTAATAAATAAACCCAGCTCACCAAGATAAGCGCGAAAGATATCGAGTTTCTTTTCCTTTGGCCCTTGATGCACCCGATAAAGCCCCGGCACTTTATTTTTAATAAAAAACTTAGCTGCAGCAACGTTGGCGCAGATCATACATTCTTCAATTATTTTATGGGCATCATTACGAACAACGGGGACGATCTTATCAATCTTACGATTATCATCAAAAATTATCCGTGTCTCTGTCGTTTCAAAGTCGATAGCACCTCTTTGCGCTTTGTAGGCAATTCGTGACTTATACAGCTTATGCAAGTCATGTATCGGTCCAATGAGCTCTTTAAACTCAGTACAAAGCTCTTCGTCGCCCTGAAGTATTGCCCAAACTTTGGTATAAGTCATACGTGCTTTTGAATGCATTACCGCTGGGTAGAACTTACTTCTAGTCACTTGCCCTTTTGCACTGATGTTCATTTCGCAAACCATACATAAGCGGTCAACTTTTGGCTTGAGCGAGCAAAGCCCATTGGATACTTGCTCTGGCAGCATAGGTACCACAGAATTAGGAAAATAAACCGAATTACCTCGTTTAATTGCTTCCAAATCTAATGGACTATCAACATCGACATAATGACTCACATCTGCAATTGCGACCCATAATTTCCACCCCCCACTGGGTGTTTGTTTACAATACACAGCATCATCAAAGTCACGTGCGTCTTCACCGTCAATCGTAATCAGCGGCATGTCTCTTAAATCTACCCGCCCAACCAAGTCGCTTTCTTGTACTTCTAGTGGTAGCTGTTGTAGCTGGTCATGAATTTCTTCATTCCAAGTGTTCCTAATATTATACTGGGCAATAGCTATCTCTATTTCCATTCCGGGCGCTAAATAATCGCCCAAAACTTGCGCAACCGTACCAACCGCTTTAGAGCGCATTGTGGGGCGAGTGACTATGTGCACAACAACGACTTGTCCTGGCTCAACCTGCATGGGGTCATTGGGTGGTATTAAGATATCTTGCGAAATACGTGTGTCTTCTGGGGTTACAAAGCTAATTCCGTGCTCATGATAAAAACGACCAACAATTTGCAATGGCTCATCACTTTCTAAGACTTCAACTATGGCCGCTTCTTGTTTACCGTCATCGTGGTGGCTTTTCCGACGCACCAATACTTTTTCACCGGGAAAAACTAAACGCATTTCGCGCGCAGAAACAAACCAGTCCTTACCACCACTTTCCGGTGCAAAAAAACCAAAGCCTTCTCGATGCCCAATAATTGTCCCCTTGGTTAAGTCGAGCTTATCAACCAAACCATAGGCTCCTCGCCTATCACAATGCAACTGCCCATCTCTTTCCATTGCTCGTAAACGCCTTGATAGAGCGACTTCTTCATCTACATCGAAAAGCCCCAGCATATTTTGAATAGCCTTGAACTTCAGTGGGCCGCCCGCTTTCTCTAAAAGCTCTAAAATATACTCGCGTGATGGTATTGGGTTCGCATATTTTTGAGACTCTCGATTAAAGTGAGGATCTTGAGTAAGTTCAGGTAAGGGGGGGTGGTTTTTGGTATCTTTTGACGAAGACTTTTTTTTGGTCATCTATTAAGTTTACTCTCTTATTAATTAATTATTGATTTACTTAGGTAAAGCAAAAGCCATAGACTTTGCGCTATTGTACCTCATTTCGCCTAATAAATAGACACCTCTATGCGGAATAGGCAAGAATTAACCTATACCAAGCAAAACTCGCCTATAAAGGTAACGAGTTACTCAAATTTCATTTTTAGTATCACTTTGTGGGATAATCAAGGTCTTGCAGTAAAACTAAATAGTCGCTATCAAGTTGTCTTATTTAGCCAGTGCTTGCCACATAAATATAATAAACAAATACCTAACTAGCGATAAATCATCAATGGCGCAACCTTTAACGGGCAATATAAGTTACAACCAAAGCTTAAAAGCTCATTTTTTGCTCGTTTTATTATTGCTCTTGTTTTTTTGCCACACTGCTATCGCGAAGCCTCTGTCTGCGGAAGTTACCGCAAATCCATCAGCACTAAGCCTGAATACTGGTTGGAAATTTTGTCCGTTACAGAGCTATCAACCAGATATTAATTTTAAATTACTAAAATGTCATCCAATCGCAATTCCTGGCGGCTGGGAAGCGAGCATTCCTGACTACAATGGATTTGGGGTTTTGTATACCCAGTTTAAGTTTCAAAATTTTCCCGCTAAAGCACCACTAGGGATGTATATTTCTCGCTTAAGAGATGCCGACAAAGTTTATATTAATGACACACTCATAGGCGAAACCGGCGAGTTTCCACCGCACTTTCAAAAAGCAGTGCTTCACTCACGATTATATTTTATTCCCACAGAGAGCCTTAATATCGAAGGAACTAACCAAATCAAAATATGGGTTTTTAATGACGCACGTTCTGGCGGAATTACTCAGCAGGCTCCGGTAATAGCCAATTACCAACAACTTGCGGAATCTTTTTATAAAAATAACTATCAGCTACTTTTTTTTATTACCGTGTTATTAGTATTTAGCTTGATTAATGTAATCTATTTTTGGCTACATCGCTCTTCAAAAGAGAGTCTCTACTATGCTGCATTTTTATTATTTTGGTGTATCTATCTTTTCACCTTTAGTAACCTGGCACTGCATACTAAGGTTAGTTTTAATTTATTGTTTAGAATAAACGTTGCCAGCTTTTTTGCTATTTTTATACTCTTTCCTCTCTTTATCTATAATTTTTTCGGACAGAAACAACCGCGCCTTTTAACACAGGCTTTTTATTTTATTAGTGCATTGATACCGTTATGTTTTTTGCTACCGCAGCCCGGCTTACTTTATATCCCATTGCAACTTGTTGAACTAATGGCTTTTCCAGTTTTAATCGTTATATATCAGCTACTTTATCGAGTAATAAAAGCAGAGCTTGCGTACGCTAAAACTATGTCATTGGTGCTAATTGTTTATACTTTGCTTGCAATTACAGATATTACCCTCGACCTTATTCAACCGGCTAACCATGCTTCGCTTCGCCTACATGGTCCTTGGGCATTAATTATTTTATCCACAGTACTTACCATTATTGTGACTCACAAAAACGTCATTTACTATAAAGATGCCACCGCAGACAAGTTAACGGGTGCGCTAAGAAAAAGTGAGTTTTACTTGCGCCTAGAGCAAGAGTTTTTTAGGGCTGATAGGGAGAGCAAGCAGCTAGTCGTGATTATGCTCGACCTCGATAACTTTAAACCGTTAAATGATAAGCACGGGCATATTTTTGGCGACTTAGTATTAAAACATTTAGCGCAAAGTATTCGTGCTCAATTACGCCATTTTGATTTATTCTGTCGATTTGGCGGCGACGAGTTTTGTATTGCTGCTGGATTTAACTCAACCCATGAAGTCACGGGTTTTGTTGATCGGGTCCATGCAACCATTAATCAGTTAAAAATTGAAAGTGAATCGGATTATGAAACCATTCGGGCAACGTTTGGCGTTTCGCTTCGACTACCGGGGGAAACAATAAAAAGCGAAACTCTAGTGGCACAGGCAGATAACTTATTAATTCAAGCTAAGCAACAAACTAAAGGCAGTATTTTATGGCCCACGACAGTCATGCCAGAGCCGCTTAACTAATCAATAGATTCAGATATTTTTATATCTTATTATTTTATATCAATAAAGCGAAAGTTTATTCAAGCTAGCTTTATAGTCTGCTTTTTTGACTTATCACTGAATTAACTACTTACCTAATAAACTTCTTACCTAATAAAATTCTTACTTTATAGACCTAATTAGTTAATTGACTGATTACTTAATCGATATTCTGCAGAAACAAAATTTTTATCAGTCTTTCTTTGATTGGGCGATATCAATCGCTTCAAGTTTCAGTTTAAGTTTTTCAATTTGTTTTTCGACTCGTTGCTGAGACTCACTTGGCAAAAGTTTTAATTGCTCCTCAAGCGCCGCAATTTGTTGGTTAAGCCTTTGTTGCTGTTCTTCAGTTTTTTGAGCCTGTTCAGCTTTATCAAAAACAATATCTTCCGCCACATTCGTTTCTTCGATAACTGTTTTTAGCTTTCTTCGGGGGATAACTTTTTCCGCAACTTCAAAACGCCGCTGATTCACAAAGTTGGGTGACATAATTTCAATTTGAACATCATGCAGCGCATCTAAAACACTGGCACATAATTTTGAGCGAGCAGAAATAAGACCTTTTACCTCGGGCAATAATCCAGACACTCGGTAAACAACAGAGAAGTCGCCCAGTTCTAGAATATGCACAAAGGCATCACTTAGCCCACAATTTTCAGCCGCTTTCAGTAAGGCAGCTTCAACTTCTGTGTGGTGTACATCGTATCCAATAGAAAGTTTGGTTGAAATGATAGTTCCATCAGCATGAACTGCTTTAATGGGATTATTCATTAAATAGCTATTAGGTAACGCAATTAGCTCTCTATTTTCCGATTGAATTTCTGTATCAATTAAACCCCGCTCACTAACCCGGCCAAAATGTTCACCGACACTAATAAAGTCACCGGTTTTAAATGGTTGAGTAAACCGAAGCACTATACCTGCGGTTATATTAGCCACTGCAGCAGTAGAAGAAAAAGCAATTAATCCAGAAACAAGTACACCAATTAAGCCTATTAATTGGTTTTTAGAGCTTTCTTCTATGGGCAAGCTAAGAACTAAAGCAATGACACCCGCGAGAAAAATGCCTAGCATCACCATTTGCCGAGGGAACTTTTTTTCGCTTCCCATTTCTGGCGAGCGATTCAACAACAACTTTTTAGCTACCGAAACCACGAGCACAACAATGATTAGAGTTAAAATACTTGGAGAAAACTGTAATAACACCGCGATAAAATTTTCAAACATTATTTAAGCTCATTTTAGTCAAAAAGTTAAACAGCCTAATTTAGATTAAGCCGTACAAGGAGTTGGCAGTGGAACTACACTGATTATAACGTAACTAACAGCAGAATACCGAGCAAATATACTCACACCTATTGCTTGTGGTAAACTTTGCCAACTTCAATAAAACAGTTTTTTAGGAATAATAATGAAAGCATGGTTTAGCCTAATTTTACTTGCTGTGTGCAGTATATCTCCTGCGCAAGCTGCCGCTGACTGGCATACTCAATCTAATTATACGCAAATTATATCCAGCCACATTCATCTTCAGCTTAAGGTCGATTTTAAGACACAACAACTGGTGGGCAGCGTAACCCATGAACTGGAATATCTTAATCAAGACGTCAATGAACTAACCCTAGATACCAGAGATTTAGATATCCACAAAGTTGAACTGTTAATTAATGATAGCTGGCAACAAACTGACTTTGATTTAGCTAAAGCAGATCCTGTGCGCGGAGCGAAGCTAAGCATTCCATTAAAACCCAACACCACACAAGTAAAAGTCAGTTACAACTCTAGACCAGAAGCTTCAGGTTTACAGTGGCTAGCCCCTCAGCAAACCGCCGGTAAAGATAAGCCCTTTATGTTTAGCCAGTCTCAGGCAATTCATGCGCGTAGCTGGATCCCCATTCAAGATACACCGGCAATGCGACTAACCTACTCAGCCACAATTACCACAGACAAAAGTGTTCGAGCTGTAATGAGTGCCGATAACTCGCCACAACGTAATCCAGAAGGTATTTACGAATTTAAAATGCCTCAACCTATTCCGCCTTACCTCATTGCGATAGCGGTAGGAGACATTCACTATAAAAAAATGTCTGAACAAACCGCTATTTATTCAGAAAAAGCTTATTTAAATTCTGCCGCGGCAGAGTTTAACGATACTCAGGCGATGATAGAAGCAACTGAAAAGCTCTACGGCCCTTACCGATGGAACCAGTATGATCTTTTAATTCTACCACCTTCATTTCCTTTTGGCGGTATGGAAAATCCGCGTTTATCTTTTATCACGCCAACGGTAATCGCCGGAGATAAAAGTCTCGTTAACTTGATCGCACATGAACTAGCACATTCTTGGTCTGGTAATCTGGTAACCAATGCTACTTGGAGAGATTTATGGCTAAATGAAGGCTTCACTAGTTATGTAGAGAACCGCATTATGGAGGCCGTATTTGGTTTAGAGCGAGCAGTGATGGAGCAAGCGCTAGGATACCAAGACTTAAAGTCCGAACTACAGCAACTTGATACACGAGATCAAATAATGCATGTTGATGTGACCAACCGAGATCCTGACGATGCATTTTCAGGCGTACCTTATGTCAAAGGACAACTGTTCTTAATGTTCTTAGAGCAGCGTTTTGGCCGAGAAATTTTTGACGCCTTTGTTAGAAAGTACTTTGAAGACTACGCATTTAAGAGTATTGATACCAAGACTTTTGTCGACTACTTAAATACTCACTTGCTCAAAAAACATCCTGCGAAAGTATCAATTCATGAAGTTAAAGAGTGGATTTATCAGCCTGGTTTACCAAGTTATTCGCCGAAGCCTAAGTCTGATGCTTTCAAAAAAGTACAGCAACATATCGACAGCTGGAGCCAAAATAAAACTTCGCTAACAGACATTCCCACGACTAACTGGACCATTCACGAGTGGTTGTATTTTATCAACAACTTAAATAAAGACATTAGTTTAAATAAAATGAGTGAGCTAGATAACCAGTTTAAACTCACGCAATCGAGTAATAGTGAAGTAGCTCATGCCTGGTTATTATTGAGCATTAAACGCGGTTATACAGGTATAGAAAAGCGCTTAGAAGACTATTTAATGACAATAGGCCGACGCAAATTAATTGTGCCTTTATATAAAGCGCTGAACCAAAAGCCTGCCTATAAAGACTTTGCTAAGCGCGTTTACCAGGCTGCACGACCGGGCTATCACCCATTAGCGCAAGGTAGTATTGACGCTATTTTCACCAACTAAAGATATTTAGATTAAATTTAAGCCAGCTAATTAAGCTGGCTTTTTTTATGCGCTAAGGGTGCGTTTTTGCTTCACAGTCAGCGCTGTTTACAAGTGGCGTTAATACCCTAATGACCGTCATAGACTTTAATCGTTCCGGTGAGCAGTGTGCCGCATTAACGATATCCCTTATTTTTATTTCTAAAACTTGCTCAGGAAAACGCGCTTTTATTTGTCGATAAACTTCAGGATCTTTTTCTCCCGAGTCACCAATAAGAATAAACTGACGCTGCGGAAAATGTCTAAATATCTGCTCGATCTGTTGTAGCTTTTGTTCATAGGTTACTTGTTTAGAACCATCTTGTATTAATCTTGCAACGTCTTTATATGAACTACTTGAAAACGGGTTTACTCTTACCCTCTTCATATGAAAAGAACCTAAAGGAAATGCGTTACCGTGAAACATCGCACTTTTTAATGGTCGATAAAGCTGCCACGGCGCCCCTGATAAATAATGAAAAGCTACCCGGCTATCAAATGATTGGTACATTTGCTGCATAGTTTGAGCAAACATAAAAGGCTTAAAGAAGGTATTATTTAAAACGGTTTTACGCCCCAAAGGAATGTTAGTAAGCTTTATGGTGTCATCAATATCGGAAATAACCGATACACCTTGTGGCTCAATAAACCTAACACGACCGATATTTTCTATTGGCTGACCTTTAATGACAAAGCTAGCCCAACCCTTGGTTGAGTTTTGCGCGTTTAGAATTGCTTTTACGTGACTATTCGAAATGCGTAGCTCGGCCAATAAATTTCCATTTAAATCTGACTTAAGCATTTGGCCATTTTGGATAAAGGAGAATTCTGCTTTCCTAGGGTCATTTAAAAACTGCAAAGTAAGTGTTTGAGCAGATTTATTATTGGCCAGAAAATCATGACTAACTTGATTAAAACGTTCTTTTTGCCAGCGACTCAGCTCATCGTGACCTGCTTGCCGAGCAATCACAGCGCGTGCAGCTTTACCGGTTAAACGACTCGCCCAATGAGGTGGTTTACTAAACCATACGTTTAACGGTATAACCCAATCGTCTCCTTCTAAATAGGCATAACTCAAATAGGCTAGAGCTTCTACCTTATCGCTTTGATCTAGCTGGGGCCTACTCTGATCAACATTCTGTGGCGGCCACTGACTTGCCTGTGCAGTGACACCTTGTGCAGTCACATTGAGGCAATTAATACTCAGGTAACACCATAAAATGGATTGAACAAAATTTAGTTTCATAGACAACCTAATGCTGAGAGGGAGCTTTTAGCATGGAGCAAAAGAGCTTACGCAAGCAAGACTAAGCTTGTGCAACGATTAAAATAGCTCAAGTCTTAAATGCGCAATGGCAGTATGCTTTGTTAATCAGCTTTTTTGCGCCATTCACTGGTTAGCTTGCCGGCAAATCCCCAGTTGTCTTCTTCAATTTCTTGAATAACCACATGGATATGCTCTGGCCTTTTGTTGAGGTGTTTAATTAAAGACTCACTAATGTCCGCGACTATATCAGCTTTTTGCTGACGAGTTGCCCCTTGGGTAATTTGTACATTCACGTATGGCATAGGAAGTCCCAATTAGTTTAAATAAAAAATTAACACGCATGATTCTCTTAAATATTGAATCAATATGCAAACCATTACGCAAATCCACTTTAAAGTGTTACTTCCGTTAAAACTTTTTAACTCAAAAAACCAAGCCGAGTAGCTCAGTTTAACTTGGCTCTGCTGGCACTGACGTTATGCGCTTTTTCTTGTGTTTACCCCAGTATTTGATCACGCCGATTAAACTAATGATAATCCAGCTAATTTCAACCACAAAAGCAGATAGGTTAAAGTCAAAAGACAGTGATGTTGTGATACACAAAGCGCCAATGAGGTTTAGCATTGAATACATGAGACTTTCTGAGCGCAGCTTTTCTATTTGAAGTAAAAAGTAAGTGCCAATAGTCAGTGCCACACCAATATTACCAACAAAATTATACCAATTGTATTCCACTTTAAATCTCTCATTACAGCGAGACCGACTAGTCTCATAGACACTGCAATGGCGCGATATTAGGCCGATTTGTGAACAAACACAATAATTTTTTTCAGTGCAAAAATTAACTTTTTAACGCGAGTTTTTAATCAATAAAACTCACTTAAATTGAAATTTTAGTATGCTCAATGCCCAAATTTTGACGATTTACCCTTTTTAACCCCTATTTAGCGTTTTTTATTGATTAAATGCGGTTAATTTTTAAACAAATGATGAAATTTAGGGTTAAATTTGAGAGAATACGCGCCCATTTTCACGAGTCACCGAAAATCACATGATAAAAGCCGAAAAACACCTGTTTTCCTATCCTAAATACTGGGCAGAATGCTACGGCAGAGCCAAGTTCCTTCCTATGTCACGCGCCGAAATGGACGAGTTAGGTTGGGATAGTTGCGACATTATCATTGTGACCGGAGACGCTTATGTTGACCACCCTAGTTTTGGCATGGCGGTTATTGGCCGATTTTTAGAGTCGCAGGGGTTTCGGGTTGGCATTATTGCGCAACCAGATTGGAATGACCCAGAAGCTTTTAAAGTCCTAGGCGAACCTAATTTATTTTTTGGCATCACCGCAGGAAACATGGACTCAATGATAAATCGTTACACTGCAGATAAACGTATCCGCAGTGATGACGCCTACACCCCGCACGGCGCGGCAGGTAAGCGTCCGGATAGAGCAGTTATTGTTTACACCCAAAAATGTCGCGAAGCCTACCCTAAAACAGCAACCGTCATTGGTGGTATTGAAGCTAGTTTGCGCCGAATTGCGCAATACGATTATTGGAGTGATGAACTACGTCGCTCTGTTTTAATCGATTCAGCGGCGGATATATTATTGTACGGCAATGCCGAGCGCGCTATGGCCGAAATTGCACATCAAATTGCTAATGGGCGAAATATAAAAGAACTCACCGATATCCCCGGCACTGCCATAGTAAGAGATGAGGTTCCTGCAGGCTGGACAGAAGTAGACTCTACCCGCATCGACTGGCCCGGCAACTTGGCCCAAATGCCCAACCCGTTTGAGCAAAATCCTTACGAAATGAAAGATCCGCAATCTGAAACTTGCCAAACTAAACAAAATGCAGGTAAAGATCCGGCAGCAGTACCCATAAAAATTGTTCCTATGCCACTCGTGGGCAAAGCTGGGCTAGATAACAAAACAACGGTCATTCGAATTCCTTCGTTTGAGAAAATAAAAAATGACTCTGCATTATATGCGCATGCGTCGCGCATATTACATTTAGAGTCTAACCCGCATAACGCTCGCGCTTTAGTTCAAAAGCATGGAACCAAAGAAGTTTGGCTAAATACACCACCTATTCCACTAGAAACCAATGAAATAGATGGCGTTTTCGACCTAGAATATGAACGAGTACCTCATCCTAGTTATGGCGATGCACGTATTCCAGCCTATGAAATGATTCGCTTTTCGGTCAATATTATGCGCGGCTGCTTTGGCGGTTGTACTTTCTGCTCTATCACCGAGCATGAAGGGCGCGTTATTCAAAGTCGTTCTCAGGAATCTGTGTTAAATGAAATAGAGCAAATGCGTGACAAAGTTCCAGGTTTTACTGGCACCGTATCTGATTTGGGTGGACCTACAGCCAACATGTATCACCTGAATTGTAAAGACGATGAAATTCAAAAAAATTGTCGTAAATTGTCCTGTGTTTATCCCACAATTTGCAAAAATCTAGTCACCGATCATAGCCAAACTACTCAACTCTATCAAAAAGCGCGGGCTATTCCCGGAGTAAAACGCGTCGCGATAGCGTCAGGATTACGCTATGACCTCGCGGTTGAAGATCCAGAGTACGTTCGTGAATTAGTGACTCACCATGTAGGAGGCTATTTAAAAATTGCTCCCGAGCACAGCGAAAAGCAAACTTTAGAAAAAATGATGAAGCCAGGAATGGATAGTTATTACAACTTTAAGCGCATGTTCGAAAAGTTTTCTAAAGAAGCAGGCAAAGAACAGTACTTAATTCCTTACTTTATTGCTGCTCATCCTGGTTGTGACGACAACGATATGCTCAACCTTGCATTGTGGTTAAAAAAGAACGACTTTCGTTTAGACCAAGTACAGAATTTTTATCCTTCACCTATGTCACTGGCTACGGCGATGTATCACTCAGAGAAAAATCCACTGAATAAAGTGACATATAAAAGTGAAAAAGTACTCACCGAAAAAGATTTAGACCGCAGGCGCCGCCACAAAGCATTATTGCGTTACCATGACGAAGCTAACTGGGCTACGATTAGAAAGCTTTTAGTTGAAATGAATCGTGCAGAGTTAATTGGCGATGGACCTAACCAGCTGGTACCGGCTGAGCAAACAAAAGGTAGAAAACAGGGCAATCAACGCTCACATGCAAAACCTTTTGCAAAGCGAAATTCACAGCGTAAGCCTAAAAGCAAACGTTAATAAACTTTACAACTGACTGTGAAAAAACGAGCATAGTAATTATTTAAAACTGAGAAAAAGATGGCCACAGAAATTACGATAATTAAACCTGACGATTGGCATTTACACTTTAGAGATGGCGATATTTTAAAAGAAACGGTTTCTGCAACGGCTCGCTGCTTTGAGCGCGCAATCGTCATGCCAAATTTGGTACCGCCAGTCACCAATGCAGAAATGGCACTGCAATATCAAGCGAGAATTAAAGCCGCCACCCCTGCCGGCTCTAGCTTTACGCCACTAATGACAATTTACTTAACCAACCAAACCACACCGCAAGACATTATTGAGGCTAAAAAGGCGGGGGTTACTGCGGCTAAGCTTTATCCCGCGGGCGCAACTACCAATTCAGACGCAGCGGTAAGTCAGTTAGAAGCGCTTGATCCGGTATTTGAATGCATGCAAGAGCAACAGATGCCGTTATTAATTCACGGCGAAGTCACCGATAATCATATTGATATTTTTGACCGCGAAAAAGTTTTTATCGATACTAAACTCACTCAAATAGTCGCACGCTTTAGCCAGCTTAAAATTGTGTTTGAGCATATAACAACGAAAGATGCAGCAGACTTTGTTATGCAAAGTTCAGACAAAGTTGCCGCTACGATTACGCCGCAACATTTGCTGCTTAATAGAAATGATTTACTCGTGGGTGGAGTGCGTCCTCATAACTATTGCTTACCCGTACTTAAACGTAATATTCACCAACAAGCGCTACGCCAAGCGGTTGCCTCTGGCTCTGAGAAGTTCTTTTTAGGAACTGATAGCGCGCCTCATGAAAAAAGAAATAAAGAGAATAGTTGTGGTTGTGCTGGTTGCTATAGTGCTTGGAGCGCCATAGAGCTTTACGCACAAGTATTTGACGAACTTAACGCCCTCCAACATTTTGAAGCATTTGCGAGTAAAAATGGCCCTAAGTTTTATGGCTTGCCACAAAACACACAAAGCATCACTTTAGTTAAACAAAGCTGGACTATTCCAGAAGAGATAATTTTACCCAATGGGCAACCAATTGTGCCATTTTTCGCTGGCCAAACCGTTAACTGGAAATTAAAAAGCAATCAAGATTAGCACCGCTTTTTATTATCACAATCAATCCACGGGTGCTTTCCCTTAAAGCACCCATTTGCAAACCTATCCCAATCTATTCTATAGTGAAGCTATTCTAGAACCAGTTATCTAACGAGAGCTTTTGGTTTTTCAAAACTATCACTTTTATGATTGATAATGAGTTATCACATTTCCCCAATGCATTAGTTGATCAGTTTGAACTAATTCGCCAAGGTTCGCTTGATTTATGCTGCGGCCTCAGCGAAGCAGATATGCAAGCTCAGTCAATGCCCGATGCATCGCCTATAAAATGGCATTTAGCCCACACCACTTGGGCCTTCGAAAATTTTTTGTTAAAACCCTATTTAAAAGACTACCAGCCGTTTTGCAGTGATTATGATTACCTTTTTAATTCTTACTACAACGCTATAGGTAAACAATATCCACGTCCTATGCGAGGCTTGCTAACTAGGCCAACATTTGATGAAATTATTCGTTATAGACGCCACGTTGATAACGCCATGTGTGCTTGGTTAATCGACATAAACAAAGCTCAACTAGAGGCGCAGCAAGCTTCAAAGCATTATTTAATTCAGCTTTGCTTTAATCATGAGCAGCAACATCAAGAACTCATGTTAACCGATTTAAAACACCTATTTTCCTTTAACCCGCAACAACCTGCGCTAGCCAGTAATCACCCATTTAAAGATCACTTAGAACCTGTCTCTACTGGTTTACATAGTGATGCCAACCTGCCAGCAAATAGTAACCAAGCAGCTCGCGAAAAACAGCGAATCGAATCTGCGATTAGTTTTCCAGAGGGACTTTACTCAATCGGCCATTCCACTACAAACGACCAAGCTGATGAGCGCTTTTATTTTGATAACGAAACTCCTAGTCACCCATATTATCTAACCGGTTTTAAACTTGAGTCACAACTCGTTTCCAATGCAGAGTATTTAGCGTTTATTCAAGATGGCGGCTATTCGCGAGCGGAGTTTTGGTTGTCTGAAGCTTGGCACTTAATCCAAACTCAAAAGATAGACATGCCGCTATACTGGAAAAAAATTAACCACCAATATTTCCAACATACGTTACATGGGTTGCATCAACTAGAGCTCGATCAGCCGGTAAGCCATGTCAGTTATTTTGAAGCCAACGCCTTTGCTAACTGGAAAAAAATGCGCTTACCAACTGAACAAGAATGGGAAGTTGCCGCAACCACCAGCCCGCAACATTTTAACGGGCTGTTTAACCAACTATGGCAGTGGACCAGCAGCAGCTATTGCGCCTACCCAGGTTTTCAGCCAACTCAAGGCGTCGTCAGTGAATATAATGGAAAGTTTATGCTAAACCAGTATGTGCTCCGAGGTGGCTCAATAGCCACACCGGCACACCACATTCGAGCAACTTACAGAAATTTTTTCGCGCCATCAGCTCAATGGCAATTTAGCGGAATTAGACTTGCGGAGTGCCTTTAATGGATGTAAAAGTTAAGACCACCGATACCAATCAACAACAATTTACTCAAGATGTTATCGAGGGGCTAAGCCGCCCGCAAAAAACCCTGCCATGTAAATATTTTTACGACGCAGAAGGCTCAAATTTATTTGAAGAAATTTGTGAGCTAGATGAGTACTATGTTACTCGAGCTGAACTGGCATTACTTGAGCAAATTGAGTCAGAGTTAGTTGAGCTTATTGGCAAAAATGCCATTATTATTGAGCCTGGCGCGGGTGCTGGCATAAAAATAAAAAAACTCTTACATGCGCTTAACCAGCCGCAAACCTATGTACCCATCGATATTTCTGCAGACTTTTTATTTGAAAGTGCAGAGAAAGTAAAAAGCGAGTTTCCTAAAATTAATGTACTACCTTTACAAGGCGACTTTACTCAAGCGCTAGAGTGGCACGGTGCTCGTCAACAAACTAACCGACTCGTATTTTTTCCTGGCTCTACTATTGGTAACTTTACGCCAGACAAGGCTGTCGAGTTTCTTAAAAACCAAGCTAAGCTTGCTGGAGAACAAGGTAAACTACTGATTGGTTTTGATTTAGTCAAACCTATTGAAAAGCTGGTAGCTGCTTACAACGACAAAAAGGGTATCACCGAACAGTTTAATAAAAACTTACTAGTCAGAATAAACAATGAACTTGATGGCGACTTTGACATTGATAGTTTTGAACACGACGCGCGATTTAATCCGCATAAAAGTCGCATTGAAATGCACTTAGTGAGTAAAGTAAATCAGTTCAGCCAAATAGATGAGCACCAGTTTGAATTTAAAGCCGGCGAAACGATTCATACTGAAAACTCATACAAGTATACCCATGAATCGTTTTTAACATTAGCCGAAGCCGCGGGTCTAAAACCAGTTAAACACTGGACCGATAGCAAACAAAGAGTAGCTCTCCACTTTTTAGCAGTATAAAAGCTGAGCTTTGCTTAGTTTTGCTCACCCATTTTAAATGGGTGAGCCCGGTGGCATTTTAGGTAACTCAATTAAATCACTGCGGCGGTTTAAATAATAATCTTCTAATCGCTTTGCTTGAAAAGCATAAAACCCATAATAACTAGAAGTCTTTCTTACCGTTGTTAGTTTGCGGGTTAAGTACTCTTTTTCTTTAATTACAATACCCATAATTTGCATTTTTACCGCTTGTGACGTTGCACTATCGTTTAGCAAATTAAGGTAGTTAGCATAAATTAAATCAACCACCGCTTGATGGATTGTCGCTTGAATGCCTTCATAATTTTTCTCTATCACGGTTTGATGAATCTCAGTAGTGATACCGTCAATTGAAGGTATTTGCGGATCCATCCCATGTTGCTGAATAATTCTAGCTAATCGTTGTGGATGAAAAATAAGCCCTAAGGTGTGCTGCGCCGAAGCGCGCGCCAAATGGACTTGGTCAAATACAACGCCTGTTTCACCATTAATCGATTCTCTGGTGCGGTAAGATCCAGCAGCTTTAGGCACAAAGAGCTTAGCAGTTTCCTCGGTCAAACTTAAAAACTCGGGCGATAATGAAGAAAGCATTAACTGCAAGGCTTGCATTTGTTTTTCACCACTCACCATTTCTTGTTTTACTGCTTCAGAGCTACGCTTTATTGAGTAGTCGTAAAAATAACCCCCTAATGACTTAGCAACCGCAGTAATTTGAAAGCGATGGAAATAATACACAGGAACAAAAATTTCTTCTAAATCAGACCACGGCTGATTCATTTTTAAATTTTTGGGCCCAAAGTTAGCAATAGCTGCAGCTCGAATCGCAAACATATTTTTGAGTTCGCTAATAGGATCACCACCATTGTCCCATAAACTGGCTTGGGCGTGAGCGCTACCAGGGCTGCGAGCGTCACGATCGGAAATAAATAACAACCCTTGCTGATCATTCTCTGCAATAATTTGTCTTAACCATTTATCAGCTTTACCATCAGTAAAAGTTTGATAGCCATAGCGAATGGCCGCTTTATCCCACTTTGCAATTCCTTCGGCGTATGGATTGGGCGCTGCAACTTTATTACCGTTTAGCATAAACTGAGGGTGCGGATAATCCATCACTGACTCTTTTCCATAACTACTTGCAGCAAAGTTGTGGCTTAACCCTAAAGTATGCCCTACTTCATGAGCCGACAATTGTTTTATTCGCGCGAGCGCGAGCTTCATTAAAACATCATCATTTTGAGACTGAGCAAATGGCGCTAACATGCCTTGAGCGATCAAATAGTCCTGGCGAACACGCAAAGAACCTAAAGTGACGTGCCCTTTAATAATTTCGCCAGTTCTTGGGTCAACAACAGACGCGCCATAAGACCACCCTCTTGTTGCTCTGTGTACCCACTGGATTACGTTATAACGTACATCCATAGGATCAGCATTTGCAGGTAACATTTTTACTTGGAAAGCATTTTTATAGCCTATCGCTTCAAACGCCTGATTCCACCATAACGCCCCTTCTATTAATGCCGATTTAACTGGCTCTGGCACGCCTGGGTCTAAATAATAAACGATAGGTTTAACCGCCTCGCTTACCTTAGCGTTTGGGTTTTTCTTTTCAAGTCGATGACGTGCAATATATTTCTGAGTGATACTGGTATTAATTGGTTGCGCATAATCCTTGTATTCAATATTCCAAAAGCCGCTTTTGGGGTGAAAGCTGCGCTTTTTATATCCGGGTTTAGGCAACCTAACAAAGCTGTGACGCATTTTAACTGTAACCGCGGTTGGCTCCGGTGCGGTTTGTCGTAAAAACTTGCCTGGCGAGCTTCCCACTAAAGTAATGATCGACTCGACTTCTGTATTATCAGGAAAAGCAGTAGTTCGGGGCATATAGAGCGCTGAGCGCGATTTATCAACTTTGAAACCTTTACCTTGGTTAGTTTGTTGCAAGCGCTCTGCAACGCCGTGAATGTCTTGCATGGCAAACTCTGTTGCATCAACTAAAGCCCAGCCGGCTCGACTATCAACCACCGGAAACCCCCAAAGCACCGATGCAGCAAAGGCTTCGCTTACCGCGTCAGCTTCTTTTTTGTTCTTGGTTTTTGCACGGAAATTAGTGGGGATTTGTTTTAAAAAGACTTTATTACCTACCTTTTCAAACTCGACTAAGCGGGTCTCGCTTAGTTGGCCTCTGTCTAGTCCAATATCATTAGAGCCTAAACCACTCGGCAGGCTAGTTTGGTAGATAAACTGTTGCTCAAGGTTATCGATTTTAAAATAGATTTTGTCTTCTTCTTTATCAAAAATAATACTGACAAAGCCTTTATCTAAGTTATACAGCTGTTCTAATTCGGCCAATTTCTTAGCAAACACTTGAGGCACAAAAACGACCAATAAAACGCTAACAATCCCCAAAAGCTTTTTCATTTTGCTTACCTATACTCCGAATCTTGATAAAACTAATTGATTTGCCCAATATAATGAGGATCGCCTAACAAAATCAAGCACTTCCAGAGAATTCCTTATTATATTTAGTGATTTTTTGCGGCCGCGAGCAGTATTCGTAAGTATCTTTAAACCCGCTGCTAATTGAAATGCTGCCATTGCGCTTTGCTGATCCCAAAGTCCAACTGATCACTCCAACGTTCACCAATTAAAAAATGGGATTTAAAATGCGCTTCTTGGCACATACCAACTTTCCGCATAACCTTATGTGAGGCAATATTTAACGGGTCACATTTTGCGACTATCTTATGTGGACTAAATCGCTCGAATAAATAATTAAGTAACAATGTCAGTGCTTCACTCGCCACACCTTGTCCGGCGTGATGCTTACTAACTCGGTACCCCACTTCCATGCGCTGGTTTTTCCAGTCTTCAATTTTAAAGGCAATATCCCCAATCGCTTCTGGCTGCTGATTCCAAATAATCACTAAGCCATTCCAATGTCCTTCCACCATCTGCCAGCCTTGAGAATGTTGTAAAATGAACGCATCTAAATCAGCATTACTTTGTGGCGGGCGAATATAGCGGCATTGTTCCGGATCTTGGCGATAAGATTGTAACGCAGCCTTGTCTGACTCATAGTAAGGTCGCAGACTAATTTTAGTGCCAACAATTTGCTCTGCTAAAAGTTTTTCACCTAGTTCAACTTGCATGGATAACTCTCATTGCTAAAACCACCAATTTTCTTTCGTTATCAATCAGCTGATTTAGTGGGCTTTTGCTCATCCGACTCCGCTTTTGGCGAAGCTTTAATCACCTTCCCGAAATACAGAGCGTTAGCAAACATTCGACTTGTTCCTAACCAAAACCCGCGAAATAAAGGGTTATCTGAAAAAGCAATGACTTTACCTTGACCAACGCCTTGAACCGCAATACTAACCTGGTTAACTAAATGGGCCTCGACTTCATCCGACATATAACCAGCAGCATGCGGCGCTGAAGTAAACCGCGCAATTGCCACGTAAGGCTCTTTAGGCTCTGTTAATGCATTTTCTCGACGCTTAAAAATCGCAATATTTTCATCACTTAAGCCAAAAGCCAACGGGTGAGTAATATCAACTTTTACATTTGCAATAGCGCCGCCGACCACATGCTTAGCATCGGCTTGCTGTTTATTAGCATAACTAATATTAGTCGGTTTATTCGGTTCAAATTCCTTAATTTCGCTAGACAGCCAACCTTGCTCGACCACCCACTGACTAGCACCACTATGCGTAATAAGTACTCCGCCCTGCTTTAGCCAGCGCTTTAATTCTTGGCTGGCAGCTTCTTCAAGCGTGTATTTACCATGCACAAAAATAAGGTGTGTATAGGGAATGGTTTGTAGTTTTTTTAGCTTTTCGAGAGTCAATAGAGTCACTCGCTGTTCTAACCGCTGATCGAGAAAGTGCCACGCTTCGCCAGCGTCATAACTCGAAACACTCTCGTCAATAATAATGGCGGGGTTTATTTTCTCTAAAACGGGCAAACTAGGGCTTCCAAGGTCCACTCCAGAAACTGCAAGCCCGCTATTAATAGGTGTAACCTCAAGCTGTAATGCATTTAATTGAGGTTGTAACCATTCCACAATTTTAACTGCACTCATCGCTTGGCCCTTTAGGGGAAGTATGATCGAGCCCAAATTCAAGTCGACCGGAGCACCGGCAGATAACAACCGAGTAGATTTGGTAACGCCTTGTACTCTTAATCCTTTTTGCTGTAAACGCACTAGCAAAATATTACTGGAAAAGTCTTGCCAGTCGAACGCCAATGCCACACTAGCCGCTAACTTTTGAGTGTCATAACTGGGTAAGTTCGGCTGGTTTTTATTCAGCTCTTGCCCAAGTAAACTCGTCGCATAATCGGAACGAGACACCCAGTCAAAGTCTAAATCGAAAGCCATTCCCATATTCCAAGCAGAGACATCGTAAAACACTTGGTCTTTAAATTGTTTACGTGTTTCAAACAGCGAGCGAATTAATCGATACTGCGGTTGCATCAAAGGAATAATCACCGCTTGATTAGGTTGATATTCGCGCTGGCCTACTTTGATTTTTTCGGCTAGCGAGTAAAATAAAATTTGATGTGTTTGCAAAATACGCTTAATTTCATTGAGTCGATAAGCGTCTTGCGATTTGAACACTATTGCTCTATTACGATCTTTTTTGGCCAGTTTTTGGGTCGACTCGACAAAGGCTTTACGCATTTTCTTTAAATTAGCAGCATTCTGCTGCGCGGCTTCAAGGGTAGAAAAAGAAGTGGTTAAATGATTTCTGATCGCAAAAGGAAAACTAATTTCACCATATTGAGACGCTTGAAGATGACCGCGAGCACTCGCTTGTTCAAATAGGATTCCAACTGAGCCATGCGCATCAGGGTAGGTTGACCCCTTACCGTAATAAAAGTCATCAAAGTTTTCTTGAGAGTAATACAAGCTACCAATATCATCTAACGCCTTCGCATGATACTGAGCAATAGTAGCGGTCATTTTAAAGTTAGCTTCTGGCGTTAAAGGATTTTGACGTGAATGCACCCCAGGTTGAAAAAAGTAACTACTGTTAGTGCCCATTTCATGAAAGTCAGTTAACACATGCGGGCGCCATCGATGAAACTGAGTAACTCGCGCTACCGATTCTGGGTGCTGCAACAACAACCAGTCTCGGTTTAAATCAAACCAATAATGGTTAGTTCTGCCGTAGGGCCAACTTTCATTATGTTCCGCATCTAATGGGTCTGGATTGGGGTTTTGGCTCTTATACATATTGGTCCAATGAGCAAAACGAGCTAGTCCATCGGGATTAAGCATAGGATCAATGATAATCACTTGGTTATTAAGCTGTGCCAGGGTCTTTTTATCTTGCGCAGCTGCTAAATGATAAGCAAATAGCAAAGAGGCATTGCTACCACTTGCTTCATTACCATGGACACTATACCCCATCCAAGTCACAATCGGTGAACTAGCGCTTGGCTCTCGCTCAAGGTGCCGCTGCCGAATTGACTCTAAGTTTTTAATGTTTTCCGGTGAAGAGATATAAACAAGCATGAGGGGGCGGTGCTCGTGGGTATAACCGGTAATTTCTACTTTCACCCGGCTAGATTCTTGCGCTAATCGCTGCATATACTGCTGGATTTGCTCTGGCCGTACATGCCAATCACCAACTTGATAGCCTAATACGGTTTCTGGCAGCGTAATTTTAGCGTCATATTGAGCCGAATGAGGTAAGTAGTAGGCAAGCTCGGTTTTAGCGTCCACAAGACTAGCTAAAAATAACTGCATTGAAACGGCAACTAAAACAATAATTCTTCGGTTCACATTAATCCCCTAAAACACAATATTTGGTAAAGCAATTCACTTTTTTTAGTTTTATTGACTTAAAATCAACAGACAAATCACACCATCTTATTATCACTCAGGCCTTGTCTGAAAGTTCAGACCACACCGATATCAAGCGACTAAGCGATTTATCCTTTAAATCTAAGCTGAGAATAAGTACTTCAACTACTAAAATCAATCACAGAAGGATTTTGTTACTAATTAACCGCAGGTAGGTCGATGGCAGAGTAAGCTTTATTGTTAAAGCCTATTTTAACAATCGCTAGAATCAATGGTTATGTATAACTTAGTAAAATAGTTGGGTATTCCCCCTTGAAATTCTGTTAAACTACACCCAATTCGTACAGTAACTCAAAGCCTTACAAACTATAAAATTTATGATTAATATTACTCCTTCAGCACAAGAGCACTTTCAAAAACTACTCGCAACTCAAGAAGCCGGTACAGGTATCCGCGTATTTGTGGTTAACCCAGGCACACCACATGCCGAGTGTGGCGTTTCTTATTGCCCTCCAGACGCTGTAGAGAAAGATGATCACAAATTTCAGTTTGGTGAATTAACCGCCTTTGTTGATGAAGAAAGTGGTCCTTACTTAGAAGAAGCTGAAATTGACTACCAAACCGATGATATGGGAGGTCAACTCACTTTAAGGGCTCCAAACGCCAAAGCAAGAAAAGTTGACGACGACGCTCCTGCGGTCGATAGAATCCGTTACATTATAGAGTCTGAAATAAATCCACAATTGGCCAACCATGGTGGCCAAGTTGCGCTTGCCGAGTTAACTAAAGAAGGCATAGCCGTACTCCAATTTGGTGGTGGCTGCCAAGGCTGCGGCATGGCGGACGTCACACTTAAAGATGGAATAGAAAAAACTCTACTTGAAAAAGTGCCGGAAGTAACCGGTGTCCGTGATGTAACTGAACACCAAAAAGGCGAGAATCCCTATTATTAATGCCTTAACGGGCAACTTTATTTAACTCCCATTGCCGTTATTTACGTTACAAAAGCTTTAGTCTCAGCAACGGCTAAAGCTTACTCTGTTGGCGAAGCATCACTTATATTTTTTAGCCTTGGCTACTCCAGCGGTTAAACAGCGTTAGTGATTTACATGCCCCCTCAAGGTCAGGCTTTATCTCTGCTGTAAAGAGGCGAGACTTAGTGCTAATATTCACCCAAGATAACTCGATTAAAGCCTAAATAATTTGTTGTGCCAATGAATTTACAGTCTATAAAAGCGCACTTTAGAAATATGGCATTAACGCCAATAACTCAATTAAAGCGATTAGCAATAGGCACTTTGTTATCATTGATTTTCAGCGCCACACTGATTTTATTTGCAGAAGCATTGACTGCTTGGCTTTTTTACAGTTTAGCGCTAGCACTTATATTAAGCGCTCTTTATGCGCTACCCGGCTATTTTGGGATTTGGCTATGGCGAATGCGAAAGTTTCTATTTGACTTAGATTAATATTCGCTCAAGCCGCTAGTAACACACTTAACACAAAGGATTGCGAGTTCACTAACTTATGGGAAATTTCAGCTCATTAAAGCCTGCATTTTTAGCCGCTCGTAACTACTGGGGGCTAATTTTAGTGACTTTTGCATCTCCCCTACTGCTGTTTAGTCGCCTGCCTAGTTCCGAAAATCGAATACTTAACCAAGTGCTTCAACTTGGACACTTTTTCTTATTTGCCGTGTTTTGCTATCTACTTTGCCAGCTTTTTGAGCGTCGCTCCAATCGCCCACAAATTATTTTTGTTGTTCTTGTCGGTAGTTTTTTAAGCTTGATCAGTGAGCTACTCCAACCACTTTTTCAAAGAAATTTTGAAATCCAAGATATTTTTAACGATTTGCTTGGCGTTTTTTGTGGGGTGTGTCTTTATTTGGCTAATAGCGCCCGCAAACAAAAACAAGCTTACCGACAGCTGGCATTTTGGCGAAGCGCAATTTTAGCCTTTGCTATTATGTTGATAGCCTCTCACTCGTTTATTTCACACAGTCTCGACCAATGGTATATAAATCAAACCCCCAACGTTATTGCTAGTTTTGAGCGCAATAGCGAAGCCTTACGCTGGGAAAATAACAGAACTCGCACTGAGCTAACGAAAATATCACAGCACTCAGTACTTAAAGTTGAATTTTTACCGGCTCATTACCCCACCGTTACTTTAAAATACTTTAATTCAAACTGGGAAAAATTTAGTGCTTTTAAATTTCGAATTTTCAATCCTAATCAAACTAAGGTTGAGTTGGTGACCAAAATTTACGATGAATTACATACCCAAAAAGGCTTTAAGTTTAGCGACCGCATGAATAAAAAAATAACCATCGTCCCTGGTTGGAATCAGTTCGAAATTCCCATAGCAGAAATAAAGAACTCCCCCCAACATAGATTAATGGCAATGGATAACATTGCGTCATTAAGTTTTTTTTTAGTAGACAACAAAGCCAGTCTATCATTATATTTTGATAGTTTAGAGCTAGCGCCGTAAGCACTAGACTAAAATGATTGGACTTACATTATAAAAATAACAGGAACCTATTCAATGTCGATAGACTCCCTTCATCATATCGCCGAAAAACTGCCATTTCAGTTTTTGGATTACACCGTTATTGGCTTAAACTTATTTGTTTTTCTGTTTGCTGGTTATATTATTCGGCGCTCAGCCAAAGCTTCAACCAGCGAAACCTTGCGCAACAGAATGCTCGGTTTACGCGCAATCAACTTAGCTCTTTTTTTAATTTACGCCATCGCGGGTATTGTAGAAAGTGTTTTTAGTATTGCCATAAGCCAGTTACAACAAATTTCACAAACCGGCTTAACTATTTTAGTTGGCTATATTGTTATGCACTATATTCAAGGCTGGATAGTAGTCCGCTTTGGTAAACAAAAAGAAATTGATGGCGAATTAGTCAATGGTGAATCATATGCCAGTGAAATCATTGGATTAATTGCCCTCATACTGGTTTCGTCAATTGCGTTTTTGGTCATTATTAACATTTGGGAGCTGAATAATTGGTTGCAAGCGACATCGGTGATCGGCGGCGTTTTACTACTACTCTTCGCCGCAAAAGACTATTTCTTAGGTGACATGATTTCTGGCTTGATCATGCACTATAACAGCTCGGTTGAGGCGGGAAGTGTTATCCGCGTAAAAGAACTCAACTTATTGGGTGTTGTTATGCAAATTACACTTTCACAAACCATTGTAAGAGACTTAGTTCAAAAGCACGAAATAACTATTCCTAACGATAAGTTGCGTAACTCAACCGTAGAAACTCTTTCTAATTGTGCAAAAAATGGCGTACGCGATTTTTTAGATTTTAAAATTGCATACGAACATTCACCTAAACAAGTAGAAGAGTTTCTTCTATTAGTTTGGAAAACAAGTGTTCAAAGTGAAAATGCTATAAACGCAGAAGCCAAGCCCAAGATTGCCGTAGTTGAAAACGGTGATCACGCGGTCACCTGGCGGCTGCTTTACTATGTAAGAAACCCTTATCGAATAGTAGATGCAAAATCGGCAATACAAACTTGTGCTTTGGCGATTAGCAAACAAAAATCCATTGGCTTAAATACGCCAGTAACGCATCAAATATTAAGCCAAGAATAGAGTGTGAAAACTTTTGCCGCAATTAACTGGAAACACGCCAGTAAGGTGTGTCACCAAAATAGTCGGCTAAATAATTAATGAATCGTCTTACCCTAAGCGATAAGTGACGGTTGTGTGGGTACACCGCATAAGCATTAATTTCATTGTCTATTAAATGATTTGCAAGTAATGTTTTTAACTGCCCAGACTTCACTGGTTGGTAACAGACAAAGTCGGGCGTTAGCGTAATGCCTTGCCCATCAATCGCAGCCTGACATAAAAAATCACCATTATTAGCCGCGATACTTGTAGCGACTTTTAGCAATAATGGTTCACCCTTGCTGTCTTTGAAACGCCAAGTTTCTGGCGCACCGGTATAGTGCAGCTTGACATGACCATGGCGTAAATCTTGCGGCTTCTCAGGTGTGCCATATTGGGCAAGATAGCTAGGGCTTGCGCACAACATGAGTTTTATACTCGTTATTTTTTTGGCAATAAAACTAGAGTCTTTTAAATTTGCGATTCTAATGGCAACGTCAAATCCTTCTTCTACAATGTCAACTTGGCGATCATTAAAATCGACTTCAAAGGTGATATCGGGATGAGCTTCTTTAAACTGACGTAAAGGCGCACTTAAATGCGCTAAGCCAAAAGATAATGGTGCTGCCACTTTTATTCTTCCGGCCAAGGCGCAACGCTCATTCTTTATTTCAGCTTCAACTTCAGCGACATCTTCAATAATGCGTAAACACTGCAAGTAATAGCTTCGCCCTGCTTCCGTTAATACTTGTTGACGAGTTGTTCTGGTTAAAAGAGAGGTTCCTAGTCTTTGCTCAAGCTGATTTAGGCGTCGACTAACTGCTGACTTAACCATGTTAAGTTGCTCAGCAGCTTTGGTAATGCTACCAGCCTCGACAATCCGCACAAAAGCTTGCATATCTTCAAACTGGTTCATTCTATGACTAGCTCCTTTAACCGCTTAGTAAACCTAACATGATTCGCATTGAGTGGCGTCATAGCTGAATGAGAGCTCCGCCTTAACTCGAATAATCGCCCACGCAGCTTATTGTTCTAATAAAGTGAACAGTGATTTCAAATTCTGCCTGTTTATCTAATTTTAATCAAGCTTATAATCAATTCATCAATTCAATTAAATAATTTTAGAAAATAACCGACTGGAAATGACGATGAACCGATTCAATCAATACAGCGCTTTAACTGGCCGAATTCTGATTAGTAGTATCTTTTTAAGTGCCGGCATCAACAAAATTGTTCATTACTCTGCGACTGCGACTTATATGGAGTCAATGGGTGTTCCCGCTCAATTACTGCCCGCGACAATTGGGTTAGAAGTTTTTGGCTCGCTAGCACTTATTTTGGGCTACTACACAAGATTTTCTGCTTTTCTGTTAGCTGGCTTTAGCATTTTATCTGGACTGCTATTTCACTTTGATTTGAGTAATTCAATGCAAACTTCGATGCTACTTAAAAACTTTGCCATTGCTGGTGGCTTTTTATTTTTAGTTGCGCGCGGTCCAGGTGAAATATCTCTTGACCATCGTTTAACTAAAGCCGAGTAACCCTAACACTTAAACTTAGCCAATCCTAGGCGAGGAGTTTTTATGTCACAATCTATATTGTTAATTAATTCAAGCGGCCGCTATGCTAATTCTGTTACTAGAAATGTGGCGCAACAAGTAAGCGAAACTTTAAGCTTACAAAATCCAAACGCTACGCTTGTTAAAAGAGACACAGCAGCAGGATTACCTTTTGTCAACGAGCAATGGATAAGCGCTAACTTTACCCCACAACAAGAACGCACTGAGCAAGACTTACAAACACTGTCACTTTCTGATCAGTTAGTCACCGAACTGAAGAGTGCGCAGCATCTTATAATCGCGTCTCCTATTTATAATTTTAGCATTCCAGCCTCGCTTAAATCTTGGATAGATTTAATTGCGCGTGCACGGCTAACTTTTCGCTATACTGAAAATGGTCCCGAGGGTTTACTTAAAGGTAAAAAAGCCTATTTGGTCATGGCGTCTGGCGGCGTTCCAATTGAAAGTTCGTTAGACTTTGCAACGAATTACTTAAAGCAAATTATGAACTTTATAGGAATTGAAGATGTTACCGTCATTGACGCAAATCAATTTAATGCAGAGCAATTTGCAAACCAAGAACCAGAGTCAAGCCTAACCAATTAAACAAAACGCAAAAAACAGGCGGGAACGGTAAAAGCATTGACGATTTTACCGTCTTACAATACTTTGCCTTCACTAAAACTGAAGTTGTTATAAAAAATGTTTAAGGTGGTCAACATGAAGCAATTTAGACAAATTGAGAAAGTCATTAAAGGCAATTTAGCCTCAGATGGCGATGGTGTAAAGTTAACTCGATTGATTGGCTCACCGCAACTCAATCAGCTAGATCCTTTTTTACTTTTTGATGCATTCGGTTCCGATAATGCAGCTGATTATATTGGCGGATTTCCAGCGCACCCCCACCGAGGTTTTGAAACAGTGACTTATATGCTGGCAGGAAAAATGCGCCACCAAGACAGTACAGGCAATGAAGGGGTTATTGGTCCTGGCGGCATTCAGTGGATGACAGCAGGTAAAGGTATTATTCATTCAGAAATGCCAGAACAAGAAGCAGGCTTGCTAGCAGGTTTTCAACTTTGGGTTAACCTACCTGCATCACACAAGTTGACAGCCCCCAAATATCAAGAGTTAGATCAATCAAAAATTCCTGTAGAGATATTGGCTGAAGGCGGAAGCATTAAAGTTATTGCCGGACAGACTCAAGCTGGGACACAGGGCGTTATTGAAAACCTTTTAGTCTCACCAACATACTGGGACGTAACGCTACCACCAAATGGAATACTGAGTGAAAGCCTAAACGAAGCTCACAATGCATTTATGTATTTGATCGAAGGCGAAATTAGCACGCTTTCTGCCATACCGATTTCTGCAGCGCCGCAGGCTCACAACAAATTACTTGCAGGCGAACTTGGGGTACTAACCAAAGGTGCAAACATTGCCATTCAAGCACAACAAAAGAGTCGCTTTTTAGTCATAGCAGGTAAACCTTTAAATGAATCCGTTGCGCGTGCGGGACCTTTTGTTATGAACACTCGCGAAGAAATCAATCAAGCTTTTAGCGACTATCAAAACGGCCGCTTAACTGATTAATTGGAATATACACTAGGCCAAGCATTATAGGAGGCAAAATGGGTTTATTAGTAAACGGTGAATGGCAAGATAAATGGTACGATACAAAGCAAAACGGCGGTCATTTTAAACGCTCAGAATCGCAGTTTAGAAACTTTATTACGGCAGACGGCTCTGCTGGCCCTACAGGTAAAGCAGGTTTTAAAGCAGAAAAAGATCGTTATCACCTGTATGTTTCACTCGCTTGCCCTTGGGCTCACCGTACCCTAATAATGAGGCAGCTAAAAAAGCTCAACGAGTTTATTAGTGTTTCGGTGGTTCACTATGCGATGAAAGAAAACGGTTGGGAATTTCGGCCCGCTAACCAACAACTTAAAGATCACCTTTTTAATTTTGACTATTTATATCAGGTTTATACCCAAGCCGATCCAAACTATAGCGGCCGCGTTACAGTACCGACTTTATGGGACAAGAAAAATGCCACCATTGTAAGCAATGAATCGGCAGATATTATGCGAATGTTTAATAGCGCCTTTGATAGTTTAGGGGCCGAGCCGGTAGACTTCTACCCAGAACAGTTACAATCAGAAATTAACCAAATCAATCAGCGTGTTTATAACGACATTAATAATGGAGTTTACAAGGCAGGTTTTGCCACGACTCAATCGGCCTATCAAGATAGTGTTTACCGTCTTTTTGAAGCGCTTGAATGGGTAGAAAAAATTCTAGCTCAACAGCGATATTTAACCGGCAGCAGTATTACTGAAGCTGATTGGCGATTATTTACAACTTTGATCAGGTTTGACGCCGTTTATGTAGGACATTTTAAATGCAACTTAAAACGAATCGAGGACTTTCCTCATATTGCCAGTTACTTGCGCGATTTATTTCAACAGCCTGGAATATCGGAAACCGTTAATATGGAACATATAAAGTCACACTACTATATGAGCCACCCAACAATTAACCCTAACGGCATTGTCGCTGCGGGCCCAGAGATCAATTTTCTTGCCCCTCACGATAGAAACAGAACCAATAAAGATTAATCTAGCAAGGCTTGAACTAAACTAACTCAAAAGTTTTGCTGCATAACATTTAGCCCCTGCTCTTAATACAATAGTTGTGGGGGTTTTGATAATGCTATGGCTTATATGTCACTTGAATTATAGCGATATTGGAGACTAATTTGGTAACATAGCAAGATAGTGATCACATCGAAAATAGATCTCTAAATCGTTAGAGAAATATACACTTGTGATTCTTCCGTTTAAATCTTCCTACAATTCTTTTGATCGCTCTTCGATATTCAGACAATTAACAGCTCATTCTAGGCAGTAAATCTCATATGCAAAAAAGGCTTTTGCGTCAAAAATAAATAATTTAAATCAGCCACTTAAAAAAGCGAAAGTTTCACGTTCAAACCCTGCTGATTAATTAAACCTGCCATCTGTAGACTAGAACTTATTGATTCCCCCCTTTATAAGGGGGGATGTTAGCGTTTTGAGTAGTTTATGATTGATTTGAGTACTTTATGATTAATACTCAAACTTATTTGGCAAGCTTTATTATTTTACGATATCCATTTCTTTAATTAAGTTGCTCGCGCCGTCAATATGCTCCATCACCCAAAGCATATAACGAGAGTCAACATGGATTGAGCGGTTCAACGAAGGATCATAATCCCAGTCACCAATAATACTTTCGTAAACGCCGTCAAAGACTAAACCAACTAGCTCGGCCTTGTTGTTTAAAGTAGGTGAACCAGAGTTTCCACCGGTTATATCTAGAGTGCCTAAGTAATTAACCGGAACTGAGCCCAACTTTTTATCGGCATACTTGCCGTACTTCTTTTGCTGAATTAATTCGAGCTGCTTTTTAGGTGAATTAAATGGCCAAACCCCAGTGTCTTTTTGAGTAATACCTTCTAAAGTAGTAAATGGTACAGCTTGCATTCCATCAACTGGAGAATATCCTTTTACGTTACCGTAAGTGATCCTTAAAGTACTGTTAGCGTCGGCATAAACTGGCAGGTTTTTCGACTGGTTATAAGCAATAATCGCTTCCATGTATTGTGGTCTTACCGCGTTAAACTGACCTGACTCTTCTTTTGCTTGTTTCTCAAGCTCTTGACGCGCTTCAAAAGTTTTCACAGCGTACTGAATAAAAGGATCACTGCTGTTTTCAAACGCTTCAACCGATTTATTCATCCAAGCTAAACGAACCGACTCATCATCTAAGTCAGTCTTCTCATACATAGTCACTAGTTTAGATTTAAGTTGCTTAGGGTTGTAACCATCGTCAAAACCAAAAAAACGATCAATTTCTGCGATACGCTGCTCACTAGGTAACTGCGCATAACGGTCTACCAAGTTAAATAGCATGGCTACTTCAACTTTCGCATCAAAACGTCGGTTAATCCGCTTCATTCCTTGAGTAAAGCGATTCATATCACGTTCTTGATAACCACTTTCTCGCTGCATGTCATCTTTTTGTTTTTCAATAGCTAAACGGTGCAGGCGCGTCGCAGTAGTCATCATTTGCGAAGCATATGCCATATAACTAAGCAGTGTGTCTCGCTTAGCGGTTATTTGTGACTGCTTAACTAGCGCATCAAGTTTTTCGACAGCATCGCCATACTGCGCTTTACGCGCTGGGTTAACATTAATCCATTCTCGCAGATCATTACTCAGCTTTAATTTACGCGCTTCGGTAGTTCCCTTATGGTAACTTTCCATCATACTGCCACGGTTTTTTTCGTAATTGGCGAGACCCGCAAGCATGCTTTCATATTTAATTCTGGCATCACTTCCTTCGGCAGAGTTATCTTTAATATTTTGAATCATTGACCCCATTAATTCCTTTGATAAAGGATAGCTTTGGGTAAATGAGTGAATGACTTCTGCTGCGGTGCGGTATCGGTTAGTGCTTCCGGGATACCCCAAAACCATAATATAGTCGCCTTCATTAACGCCTTTCGCATTAACTTTTAAGTGATGCTTAGGCTCATAAGGTACATTATCTTCACTATAATCAGCAGGTTTGCCATCTTTGCCAACATAAGCTCTATAAAAAGCGTAGTCTCCAGTATGGCGTGGCCACATCCAGTTATCTATATCACCTCCATATTTACCTACGCTTTTTGCTGGTGCATGAACTAAGCGGACATCACGAATGGTTAGCTGCTTAAAAAGATAGTACTCAAGTCCACCATGAAAATTAACGACTGAACAACGATATGCTTTGTCACTTTCACATTCAGCGACTAATTTTTTAGACTGAAGATCAAGCTGTTGATAGCGCTGATTTCCGGTCATTTGGGCAGTTAACCCAGACTTCATTTGTTTGGTCACGTCGCTAATACTTTCGGTCACATAAACTCTGCTACCTGGTGCAGCCTGAAGCTCTTCTGGATAGGCTTTAGCTAAAAAGCCATTTTCTAGCAAATTGTTGTCTTCCGTTGAGTTATATTGAATTGAGCCATAAGCACAGTGATGGTTAGTGACGACCAGTCCTTTGTCCGATACAAAAGATGCCGTACAACCCCCTAAAGAAACAATTGCTCCCATAGGAAACCCGGTTAGCTGAGTTAGGTCCTTAGGATCTAGCTTTAGCCCAGCTTTTTTAAGCTGTTTAGCAATGCTAGGTAACTGATGAGGCTGCCACATCCCCTCGTCGGCAAAAGACAGAGTACTCACAAGAGCAGCTGCTAGTAGACTAAGTAGTTTTTTCATAATAGGTTCTTCTGTTATTTAAATTATTTTAGCAAAAAGGCAACTATAAAAGTTGCCTCAAGTTTCGTGCATTGGCTTAATGCAAAAAGTGTCGCCACAAAGGATATTTGAACATATGTATTGACTTTTTTTGGGGATTAAATTGTAACATCTTGCTATCAAAATTTTAACTCATAGCAATATTAAGCTTTAAGTTAGCTTACTTTAATTTAAATAAACCAACGATAATGACAATAGCTCCACCAACCAGCCCAACCCAAGCTTCTATTGGCGTACTGCCGCTCAATGCCCTTTCTATCTGTGACATAGCCGCATCATAAACATTATAACCCCACCAAGCCAAAGCAACACCCACTACAATTAACATAACGCCAATAATTTTATTACTCACAAGCTCTCTCACTTTTTAATTTTCATATTTTATTGCTTAGTTTCAAACGCTGGCTCTGCGGCAATTGACTTAACCACCTGAGCAAGCCCAAAGTTTAACTTTTCTACCGTATGTAAATATCCATCTTGGGTTAATTCATTCGCCAAGTGAAAAGACTGCTTTGTTACCAATTGCTGCTCTCGGTCAAAAATCCAATAAGTGCCGCTAACTAAGGCTTGATTGGCATGATTTGCTTGAAAGCCGTCAATCGCCAACTCAATTCGGTAAAACGCGTGTTGCTCCCCATATGCTGTCGCATTTTCAACCAACCAATTAACCGAGCTCGACTCTGCCAAGCTAGCTTGCAGTAAGGCTTGAAATGCACGATTTATATTTTGCTCAAGTGGCTCTGCCCATAAGTGCTGTTGTGAAATAAAGTATTGATAAGGCGCAGTTTGAAGCACCAAACCTTTTTTTCGCAAAAACTCAGCTAGCTTAACTGGCGCGATATAGATGACAGGACGATCTTTAGCAAGGTCGGCTTTTATCTCAGCAAATGAGTGCACTACTGCACTTTGTAGCCCGTAAAATTGAATTAATTTAGGCTCGCTAACGCACCCATTTATAAGCAAGCAAATAAAGACAGATAAACTAAAACCTAAAAGGCTATTTCTTGGTGGCATTTATCACTCCTTATTTTTAGCTTTGGGTTGTGGCTCTTGTTTTTTAGAACCACTAAAGATCAAACTATTGGGTTGCGATTGCAACTGATGTAAAACTGGCGAAAGGTCTTTCAACGCTTGCTCTAAAGCATTCAACATATTGCCTAAGTCTTGTTGAGTTTTTGAGCCATGGGCGTAGTCCTCTGCAACCTGAGATAACTTTTGCAGTGCTTGGTTAATATTTCTAATTAAGTGCTGAGATTCTGGCTGATGCAACATTTGGCTTAAGCCTTCTCCAGCTCCAGCAAATGAGTCTGCGGTAGAACCAATTTTTTGCAAGGTTTGCGAGGCATTTTCGAGTAACTCGTTTAACGGCAATTTTTCTAGTTTGCTCAACACATTATTCATACTTACAAGTAAATTATCGAGTTCGCTAGCAGCCGTTGGTATTACGCTTATATCACCAAAGGTTTGTAAACTGTTTACCGCCCCATCGACAAATTGAAGCTCGATATATTTACTGCCCGTCAATAAACTTCCAGTGCTTAAAAACCCATGTAGGCCTTTACCTATTGATGATTCAATTTGGGTAATAACTTTACTCAATTCCTCGCTACTATCTTTTAAGCCGAGGCGCGCAGGTTCAAGTTTGATTTGCACAGGAATTAAAGCATTCTGATCTAATAGATCACCCATTTCTGGATAATTAATATCCGTGCGTACGACACTGCCTAAACGAATCCCTTTATATTCCACTGGAGCACCAGGTTTTAGCCCTCGAATAGACTGTTTAAATAGTAAAATAAAGGGTTGTGCATTTCGATACTGCTGCTCTCTAACGGCGTCTTTATTCGGGTAAATTGTAAAATAAGCTCGCTCTGTAACAACCTCTCCTCGCGGCAAATTTGCTGGCACATCAAATGCCACCCCGCCACCTAGCATTGTCTCTAAAGTGCCGGTTTGCATTTTAAAACCATCGGCCGACATATCTAGTTCAACACCATTTATTTCCCAAAACCTTGTATTCTTAGTAATCAGTTTGTCATACGGGCTTTCTATAAAGGTATCGTAATAAACGACTCTTTCCTCTGGATTAAAGTGCACATATTCAATTTGACCAACTTGGATCCCTTTAAAAAGAATAGGGTCACCTACGTCCATAGCTCTTAGCCCGTCGCTGTCTAAAGTAATATGCAAACCAGGCGTTCCTGCTGGCGTGACTGGTGGGTGCTCCAGCCCTTTAAATATTGTTTGGTACTCACCTTCAGTGCCTGGCGTTAATTCAATATAAGCGCCAGAAAGTATGGTAGTTAGTCCAGATATTCCCCCTCTTGCGACTCTTGGCTTAACCACCCAAAACTGCGTATCAGACTTTAATAACTTGTCAGTGTCTTTATTTAATCGAGCGGTTAAAATAATTTGGTTAAGATCAGGGGCTAGCTCTAAATCGGTTACTTTGCCTACCGTAATATCTCTTAGTTTAATTTTAGTTGTGTCTATTTCAATTCCTTCGGCTGTATCAAAAGTAATTTTTATTTCAGCGCCTCGAGTTGCAATGTTATACCAGAACATCCAGCTACCAATCAGTACGGCAACAAGTGGCACCAGCCAAATAGCAGATAGCTTGCTATCTTCTGACTCCTCTGCTGCCTCTATATTATTTTCTATTTGCATAATTTTTCACTACGGCCTTTTATTATTTAAATAGTCTCTAGTTTTAACAAACATTTGTGGTTACCTTTTTATAATCTTAATGTGCTTGGCTATAAAAATTATTCACTCTTATTATTTTTCCAAATGAGCCGACTGTCAAAGCTTAATGCCGCCAGCATGCTCGCAATAACTAGCCCTGCAAATGCTAACGCAGCTGGCCCAGGATAAATGCTCATCATTTGTCCCATTTGAATGAGAGTCACTAAAATCGCCACGACAAACACATCGACCATCGACCATTTACCGATAAGCTCAGTAGTTCGGTAAAGCTTTTGATGGCGAAGCCTATCCACATGACGGTTATTATTAACTGAAAATAGCAGCCAAGCTAAAGTCAGAATTTTACCAACGGGTACTACCACACTTGCGATAAAAATAATCACTGCAATAGGGTATGACCCTTGCATCCATAAAGTCGCCACCCCGCCAATGATGGTACTAAAGGTCACTTCACCCAAAAAGTTAGTTTGCATTATCGGGTAGAGATTTGCAGGAAAATAAAGAATAATCGCGGTCAAAAGCCAAGCAGCGCTCGTTTGAAGGCTCTTTGACCTAATTTTATGCCGTTTTTTCGCACAAAAAGGGCAGCTTGCCTGCTCGTTAGGATATAACTGTGAGCAGTTTTCACAGCAAGCAAGCCCAACTGATGCTGCGGTTATTCGCTGCATTGATTTTCCTTTAAATCGATAGAGTCTTTCAGCCAACGCCAAAACTGATGTTTATCAAGAAAGTAGATAACAAAAGTTAAGCATAGAATAAAGCAACTAAATGCATAAAAAGAAAGCCCTATCTTAATTTGAGCCATCGAGGTGATTTTAACCAAGCTGACTAAAATTCCAACTAAAAATATTTCTGCCATATTCCACGGACTGAGCAAAAAAATTATTTTTGACATTGAAGCTAAGGGCCAATGGGCTTTGCCCATTTTTAAAGCCGCTATCACGCCCACAATTAACATCAAAAAGATACAGGGTATCACTGTGATGGTTGCAAACATTAACAGAGACACACTTTCAAACTGGAATTCACCAATACTTTTTAAGCTATCGAGCAAACTCACTGTGCGCTCGCTGCCACGGCTAATAAAAGTTAAAAATGGAAAACAAAAAGACAAAAATAAAGCCACTAAAGCAGCAATACTCATACTCAATAGTTTATCTTGTCCGTGCTTAAAAAAACGGCTAATAACATGAGCACAACGCGGACACTGAAGCTTGCTATACGACTCTGGTTCTGGCAAGCGTAGTAACAAATCACATTCATGGCAGGCCGTAAAAAGCTCAGGCTTGTTCAAAACTTGATTGCGCAAGTCATTATAACGGCTAATCGCCTCTCCCCCATTCATTGTAGCCTTCTTCTATTGGCTTTGTTCTTGGTTGCATAAGCATATGAGATCCGACAAAATAAAACAATCAACCTGACTTTGTTCGTTACCTCTTATTATGTCTGACTTATTCCAAAGCGCCCGTCCGGAAATTGAAGAAATTTATCCGCAGACCTTTGTTTTGAGCAAATTTGCTGACAGTGAGCAACTTTTGGCGCTTATTCCGCCAATAATAGCCCAATCTAAGTTTCGTCAAATGCAAACCCCAATGGGGCATTTAACCAACATCCCAGTGTCCAATTGCGGAGAGTGGGGATGGATTTCAGACATTAACGGCTATCGCTACTCGAAAACAGATCCACTAAGCCAGCGAGCTTGGCCAGCAATGCCCAAAGCGTTTTCAGAAATTGCTAATCGAGCAGCTAAGCGAGCTGGCTTTGCAGACTTTGTACCCGACGCTTGTTTAATTAATCATTATCAAGTTGGCTCAAAACTCGGAAGTCATCAAGACAAAAACGAAAGTGACTTTAATTGGCCAATTGTTTCTGTTTCACTGGGCCTACAAGCGGTGTTTCAAATTTATGGGCAAGAGCGCGCAGGTGTCCAAAAAAGCTATCTCCTGCTCGATGGCGACGTTATGGTTTGGGGCGGAAAATCTCGATTAATTTATCACGGTATAAAAACACTTAAAGCCGACCCGCTAAACCCTCAATTAACTTCTCGTATAAATTTAACCTTTAGAAAAGCCGCTTAAATTTGAAAAGTATTTGCTATCAAGTCACCTAAATCAAAACCTGAATTGCCCATAAAAACAAAGCCATTATTGATGTAACTACTGGATTTATATAATAAATAGGAGTACATTTAAATACTACTACTCGTAGTAACTCAATTAAAAATAAAGCTTTACCTATTACTTTTTGACAAGGCTTACAATCAACTCAAGCTGTGTTTATTGTTCCGGCCACTTGCAAGGCATAAAGCTTACGGATTTATAGGGATGTGTTATGAGCCAAAAGAACTCAAATGAATCAAAGGCAAAATCGAAAAGCACTAAAGCCAATAGTAAAAAAAGCACACCACCAACTCAATCACCGACTAGCGACTCCAGCCAATTAAACTCAATACGAGATTTATTGTTTGGTGAACAAGTTCAAAGCTTACACAAAATGATCGCAGAGAATCATGAGAGTGTTATAACAAAGCTCAATAACTTAGAAGACAAGCTCAATAAAGAAAACCACTCATTGCAACAAGCTCTCACAGAAAGTCATCAAAGCCTTTCAGAACTAATCGAATCTAACCGTGTAGAACACGTTGCGCAAGAAGGTATATTAGAGGACAACATTAACCAACTAAGCAAAGCGCTTAATCAGTATCAACAAGAAACCCAAACCGAACTGCATGAAACCCATCAACAAATAAAAACCAATACCCAACAGCTTTTAGCTAGCCTTGCCAAAGATGTGTCTGACTTGACCCAAAAGATCAATCATACCGCTGCAGAGCTAAGTCAAAATAAGGCTGATCGAAAAACTTTAGCTCATTTATTAGAAGGTATGGCGAATAACCTTACGAGTAATGAGGACTAATTAAATGTCCGCAGATACGGCAGACAATGAAGAATCAACTGTCGATGATGAGTATCTGCAGTTACGCAGTTTACTGCTAGGCAGTGATTACGAAGCTGCCATTCTTGAGCAAATAAAGAAATCACAAAAAGAGCGCGTTAGTGATGTGCTTGCCGATGCTTTTACCGAAAGCGCACGAAGAGATAGTTCTCTGAGTGAAGCAATGGCTCCGGTAATTGAGTCCTCGATAGATGCTTCTATTAAGTCAAATCCGGAAAAAATCACCAATGTCATTTTTCCAGTGATTGGGCCTGCCGTGCGTAAAGCAGTAAGTCGCGCTTTTGCCGATTTACTAAAAACACTTAACTCGGTACTTCAACAAAGCTTGAGTGTTCGCTCTCTATTTTGGCGAATTAAAGCTTGGAGATTAGGCATTAGCTATGCAGAATTTGTTTTAATTCAAACTATCGAGTATCGAGTAGAACAAGTCTTTTTTATTCACAGTGAAACAGGCGTGTTGCTTCATAGTGAAATTAGCGATGGAATTTATCATCAAGATCCAGATCTTGTTTCTGCCATGTTAACCGCTATCACTGACTTTGTTTCTGACTCATTTAATAGCCAAGATCAGAATCTTAACGTTATTCAATTTGGCGACTTAAGCATTTTAATTTCAAGCGGCCCATTAGCAATTCTAGCATTAGTTGTCAGAGGTACACCGCCAACCAAAATTCAGCAAAGTATGGATGTCGCTTTAGAAGAGTTACACCAAGATTACGCGACTTCGTTAAACCAATTTGAGGGCGATACCGCTGAATTTAAATCTAGCTCGACTAGCTTACGCAAACTTTTAGTGGCTAAGCACAAAGCAATTAAGCAATCTAAACCCTGGCTCGCGATAGCGCTTATCAGCGCATTATTTTTAACTGGTGGCTATTTTTCGTGGCAGAAGTGGCAGATTCAACAACAAGCCAAAAAAGCCGTGCAGTACATTAATCAAAGCGCGGGCTACCAGGTGATAAATTACACCATCAAAGGCAATCAACTGTTTGTTGAAGCTTTACGAAGTCCAGGCGCTTTGCCTCAGCAACACTTAGAAAAGTCACTTTCTAGTCAGCTAATTAACCTTAAGCTTGCATCTAAAAGTACTAGTTTAGATGACCCACGAGTTTATCTTGGCTATTTAGGAAACCAATTTAACGCCCAGTTTAAGGTAGTGACTAACAATGGGCTGCCCTCTCTAAAGGTAATCGGAAGTCTAACCCAAGAAGAAATATTAGAGTTAAAGTCTGATCCTCTAGTGGTTTCACTATTTAGCGAGTTAGACGACTCACAGCTCAGTATCAAACCACCAATATCAAAAGTTGAAGCGATTAAGTCACAATTTAATCAAAAGCTTCAAATGGTACAAAATACCAGTCTTTATTTTGAGAGTGGCCAATCTACGCTTAACTCGCAAAGCGCAGCAAAGCTAAATCAAATGATAGCCGCGCTTAAGTGGTGCTTTGATAATCAGGAGTTAGCTCAAACTCAAATACTTCAAATAAGCGTTATGGGCTTTGCTGACAATGATGGAAACAAACTAGCTAACCTTGAGTTAAGTAAAAATAGAGCACGGCTAGTCCAGCAAATTTTGCTCGAAAACGGAATAGAAAAAGATGTCGTGATTAGTTGGGGTTATGGTGATCGCTCTTCCCCCTTAGTGCCTAATGAATTGCAACGCAGAGTGAGCTTACAAGTATTTCATGCTGCACCAGAACTTGCTCCCCAAAATCAACACTTAGAGTCAAACGATGATTAGTAAAAAAATTTGTTTAATTGGCGCTTTCGCCGTAGGTAAAACGAGTTTAGTTAAGCAATTTGTGGAAAGTATTTTTGAAGAAAAATACCATACCACTATTGGGGTAAAAATTGACAAAAAATCAATTACTCTAAATGATGAGCTAGTTCAATTGCTTATTTGGGACATAGAAGGCGTTGACGTGTTTACCGAGCTAAAGCAATCCTATTTAAGAGGTGCATCGGGAATTGCACTTGTAGTTGATGGCACCCGACCTCAGTCACTCAATGAGGCATTAAAAATTTTAAAACAGCTACCTGCGACTTTACAAGACGTTGAAGTGGTTTTAATGGTTAACAAAACCGATTTAACTGAAAAATGGCAATTAGCAGACGCCGATATCGATCAATTTAAACTTCCTAATCAAAATGTATTTTATACCAGTGCAAAGTCTGGAAAAAACGTAGATAATGCCTTTTTGCAGCTAGCTAAAAATTTAACCGTAAAGTCTAAACTGTAAAGGGTATTACATGACTGAATTAAGCGATCTAGAAATAAGCCAGGCGCTTAACAATAACAAAGGCATGGTATTAAGCGAACTGCTTAACTTGCTTCAATATGCCGCTTTTTGTTGGACCAAGGAAGGCTACTTCACTCCCGTTTACCAACCACCGCAATGGTTTGAAGAAGCTTATAGAGAGAAATATCACACCTCTAGCGATAACACTAACGCCTTTTACCTAGGTGTAGCATTTCCATTTATAGAAAATTTTTTATTTGACGCCGAAGAAATTTGGGCCTTAACAGAAAACGCGCAGCGTCGCTCAGGGCTATGGACAGAAGTGCTCGATAGTGGATTAGAAATTCATTTAGAAGCAATTGCAGTTAGCGTTAACCAGTTACCTTTACTGTTAATCGCCAACGAAACCCACAACTTTGATGTTCGCCATAAAATATTTCAGAACGCGCGCAACCTTGCGTTAAAAAATGAGCAACTTGAAGAGTCAATTCAACGCCATCAACGGGAACTTCACCAACAATTAGAACAATTTTATGCAAAACATGTTTCCAATGCCGATATTAGCAGCGGGCTGAAAAACGAAAGCTCGGCGGTGCTTATCTGTAAACAAAACGGGCGGGTTGAAGTATTTAACCAAGCACTCGTTGACATTTATGCAATTGAAGACAATAACCAGCTCAATCGTCAATCGCTCCTCGAAAAATGGGTGAAAGAAGCTGAGTCGCAATACCCAGAAATACATCGAGTTTTAAAGATTGGCAAACAGTGGGAAGGTGAATTTGAAACTGCTGACAACTTAGACAATAAAAAGTGGGTGCGATTAATGATTGCGCCATTGCTCGATGAGCATAACAAGATTAGTCGCTATATTTGTATTGCAAATGATATTAGCAAAATAAAATTGTCGGTAGACGAAATTCAAAAAGTCACTCAAATAGATCCAACCACTCACCTACCGAATAGGCAAAATTTTTGGCAGTTTTTAACAAGCCAAATAGAAGACAAACAAACGAATAACGGGAGTTTAGCGCTTATTTATATTGACTTAGATCACTTTAAACAAGTCAATGACGATCTCGGCCCACAGCAAGCAGATTTTTTATTAAATACTGTCGCTAGCCGATTAAAGCGCTGCTTAAAAAAGCAAGATTATGTCGCCCATTTAGGTGGAGATGAGTTTGCCATTATCGTCAGTAAGTTTCAGGGGCACGATGCTCTAAAGGGAATTGCACAGCGAGTAAAGGAGCACATTTATCGCGATGTTTCCTTTCAAGAAATCACTCTAAACATTACCAGCAGTATCGGAATTGCTATTTACCCAGAACACGGAATTAAAGCCCGTCAACTGGTTAAAAGTGCCGATTATGCCATGTACCATGCCAAAGAAATGGGAAGAAATCAGTTTCAGTTTTCTGGCCCTTACAGCAAAAAAAGAATTCAACAAAAACTGCATATTGAGCAAGGTTTAAAAAGCGCCTTATCGAAGGGCGAGCTCAACTTAATGTTCCAACCTCAGATTTGTATCGGTAAAAAACACGAACACCGTGTAGAGGCGCTTATTCGATGGCAACACCCTATTCAAGGCATGCTTTCTCCAGCCAGCTTTATTTCTATTGCAGAAGAGTCTGGCATTATTTTAGAAATAGGCGAATGGGTATTAAAAACAGGCTGCGAGTTAGCCAAACAATTAAACCAAGATAATATTCCCGTCATTGTTTGCATCAATGTATCACCCAAGCAGTTTAAGTATTCTAATTTCCCTAATGTAGTTGAACAAATTTTAACTCAAACCGGTGTGGCAGCTAGTCAGCTAGAACTAGAAGTTACCGAAAGCGTATTTCTTGAAGATATGGAAAACGTTGTTGTGCAATTAAAGGCGCTTCAAGCCATAGGCGTTTCTATATCCTTAGACGATTTTGGAACCGGCTACTCTTCTTTAAGTTATTTAAAACGCCTGCCGGTAGATATTTTAAAAATAGATCGTAGTTTTATCAGTGAACTACCGTATAACAGGCAAAGTAAAACCATTGTTGAATCACTCATTAATATGGCACACGAACTTTCCATAGAAGTTATAGCAGAAGGGGTCGAAAACAACTCTCAACTGGATTATTTAAAGCAAATTAATTGTGACTATGTGCAAGGTTTTCTGTTTCATGCGCCGCTTGCCAGTGCAGATTTAGTTAGGCTTTATCAGTCATTTCAGCCTAACCAACGACTTTAAGTTGAACACGAGAGAGCTGGCGACATTATTTGTTGGCTTTCTAGTTTAGCTTTTCATCCAAACAAAAACATTGAGAGGCATGTCGTAAACATTTTCGACGCTAATTAATTTTTGAATCGTTAGCTCACTCAGCACTGTACCTTTTTTTAGCAACATAAGACCTTGGTTATTGGTACAGTCTCTACTCAACTTCATGCCGGGCATGAGTTTCATGGTAGTTAAGCGCGCTTCTTCTTTTATTTGATTATTTTTTTCATGCTCTTTAGACACATTGATAAATAAGTCGAGCAATTCGGGGTCATATAGTACCCCTCTGTTTTCAACTAAAAATTTACGCGCGTCTAATGCGCTGTAATTAATGCCGTCGTATTTGCCCGACTGCAATAAAAAGTAGTCTTTTACAATCCCAAGAACTCTACAGCCAATAGGAATATCATTTTCTTTCAAGGCATCAGGCGCGCCGCTGCCGTTATAGTACTCATAATGGTGCTCAATGATTCTGGCAGTGTCCGTAAAATTAGCAATATCTTTTAGTACTGAAGAGCCAATCTCAGGGTAGTTCATAAACTGCTCATAGTCTTCTACGTCTAACATTTTAATTGGGGTAACCAAAAGTTTTTCAGGCAACGCTAATTTGCCCAACTCAAACAGCAGACTCGCATAATAAATTTGCTTTAATATATACTCACTCAGCCCTGCCGCTTTTCCGAGGTCCACAGCAAGTAAAGGTAAGTCATGGTAGTCTCTACCAAAAATATGTTCTCTTGCACAAATAGCATGAGAAAGCAGTTTAATAACCGCTTCGTAACTTGCCGAGAGCTCTTCATAGGCTTTATCGAGCATACACTCGGCTTCTTTTAAATCTCTCACCCGACGCTGAATCGTATTTTCTAAATCTTTATTCCACTCTTTAAGCTTTTTATTTTGCTGGTGAGTGAGCAATAATAAGCGTTCTTTTTCTCGCTCTAGCTGGTTAATCTTAAATACTGACTGGACTTTAAGCTTTATGTCATTATCATCCCATGGTTTACTGACATAGGAGCTTATTTTGCCTTCGTTAATTGCACGAATCGTCGATTCTTGGTCTGAAAAACCAGTTAACAGAATGCTCGGAATTTTAGGTTTGATCTCTTTAACCTTGCCAAGAAACTCAGCGCCATCCATATTCGGCATTCGCATATCAGAAATAATTAAGTCAACCTTCTGACTTTTCACTATTTCGAGCCCTTCTTGACCGCTTTCTGCGGTTAATATCTCATAGCCTTCCTTTCGAAATAATCGCTTTAAAGAAACAAGAATATTTTTCTCATCGTCAACGCAAAGCAAGCGGAGTTTATCTTTATTTTCCGCAGTGTCTAATTCGCTCATATAACTTTATCTTCCTCTGCCTCAAATGCTTTATCGTTTGAAGAGGCCACAGCCGTGACATAATTAACTTTTTGACTACTATCTCTACTAAGTTTAGATCTTTTTACTACCTTTTGCTTTAAAAACACCTAACTTTTCAAATAATTCGCTCTTTTTATGGCGCATATAATATTTTAGTTCACTTCTGCCCTCTTCGCGCTCTATTCCTAATTCAACTAAGTGCTCTAAGACAGTGTCAAACGCTTTGCGTCTTTTTAAACCTTTTTCGGTAACATCTCTTCTATCTGCAAAAAAATCGAGTAAAGTTGAGCCGCAAGGACAATTACGATACAACTCTAACACCGTTGAGCCGTCATCATCTTCCGAGGCCTTTAAACCAGTAGTGCCTCTAATCTCCACCGTTTCAGCGGTATACTCCTCGACTGAATTAAAAACTTTGCCGCAGGTTTGGCACTTTTTAGGAAAAGCACAGCTTTCTAGCGCAACAAGCTCCTCAAATAAATCACCACTCATTCTACAACTGCCTTTTCCTATCTAATAGCATCTACTTTGTCCAAGTCCTTTTAATTCGCCTGGTCTTCGAGCTCTTCATCTTCAAGCTCGGTAATAATGGGAAGCTTAATAATAAAGCAAGTCCCAGCACCAACCTCACTTTCAACTTGAATAGTTCCTTGATGGTTTTCAATAATTCCATAGGAGATTGAAAGGCCCAAGCCGGTTCCTTCACCTACCGGCTTAGTAGTAAAAAAAGGATTAAACAATTGAGATAAGTTCTTTTTATCTATGCCAGAACCGTTGTCTTGAAAGCGAATTGTAATCCAGTCTTCATCCGCTTCGGTTGAGACCTTAATTAAACCATTTTCTTTAATTGCATGCCCCGCATTGATCATTAAGTTCATAAAGACCTGGTTTAATTGGCTTGGGTAACAATAAATTTCAGGAACTTCACCAAACTGTTTATCAATCTCACAATGATATTTAATTTCATTCCAAACAATACGAATGGTTTCATCAATACATTGATTTATATCTGTAAGCTGTTTCATTTCTTCACCAGCATGGGTGAAATTTTTCAGGCTTTGAATTATCTTTTTAACTTTATCCATTCCAAAGATACTTTCAGAAACTAGCTCATCGGTGTCTGTTAAAATGAACTCTATATCATGCTTTTCTTTTAAACTTGATAGTAGCTTAACACTGGTCTCTTCTGCTTGTTCTATAATTCCCGCTTCTAACTCTCTAATAAAAATCCCTAAATCTTTAACATACTCTTTTAGCGAATTTAAATTACTATTGACATAGCCCAGAGGATTATTTATTTCATGAGCAACACCTGCGGCCAGCTGCCCTACTGAGGCCATTTTTTCAGAGTGTACAAGTTGGCTTTGCGCAGCCTTTAACTCTTCGAATTGTTGCTTAATTTTTTGTTTAGAGTTATAAGCTGATAAAAAATTGCCAATATGCATAGTGACATAGGTCAAGATTGACATATCACTGTAACTATAAGACTCGGTTCTAGAGTAGCTTTGCGCCACAATACCGCCCTCAATACTTGGCGAGTAATAAGGAATAAAGACCCACTGCTTAGGTAGCTTACCTAAAGCTTTGAACTTGCCCTCCTGCTGCAACTTTAACACGTCTTTTTCGGTAAGAGTTAACGCTTTACCCTGCTTTAACGCATAGGCAGTTAAGCTATAACGCAACTCAGGATTGGTTTTTTCGTTTCGAACACTTTCGGGTATGTCATCTTGCTCGTCCACAATAAAGGGAATACAAATATTATTATCTTGGACAAAGCATATATAAAAATTTTCTATACGCACAATTTCTGACAATAGCGTAAAAATACGCTTATAAATCATATCGATATCGTCGTCTTTACTTTGAAAGCGAGAAATTTCAGAAATGACATTTTTAACTGCTAACTCTTTTTGGAGTAGTCGCTTGTCGTTTTCAAGCTCAATAAGCTTGGCATTTAGCTCATCGTTAGTGGCATTTGACATTGGCTTCCAGATACACTTATTTGGTTCTATACACAGTATGGAACATAAACTGAAAAACGCAAATAAGGCTTGCTTAAGGTGCGACTAATACTCTTTTTCTAGCCATAAAGCGTTACCATGTCGCAAACTATCAATTCAATGAATTTTAACCCTTTAAATAACAAAATTGCCCACAAAACCACAGTCTTTCGACTAAACTTACTAAAGTACTAGGTAATAAAAGAGAGAACTTTGGCTGATCTTACGTTATACAACAAAATTGGTGGCGCTTCTGCGGTAGAAGCAGCCGTGCATATTTTTTATCAAAAGTTCTTAGAGCATCCCGAGATTACTGCCTACTTCGAAGATATCGACATGTTTAGGCAGGAACAAAAGTTACGTGACTTTTTAACCATGGTACTTAAAAACGTTAACAGTTACAGTCCGCAAAGAATTAGAGATGCACATGCTCCTTCAGTAGGTAAAGGCTTAAATGATAAGCACTTTGATATTTTTATTAACATTATGGAAGAAACACTTTTAGAGCTAAATATCCCAGAAATATATGTTGAAGAGTTTACCTATATTGCAGAGTCCTTTAGAAAAGACGTTTTGCTAAAATAAATCATGCTCTCGCATAAAACTGTTTGGTTTGCGCTTTATAACGTAAAGCTCTCAATTTTATACTTTTCATACCTTGCAACAATTAAAAACAGCTTGCCTCAACCTACCTAAAAACTAATGTGCTTACTTTTAGTTATAACGCAAGTAAACAAAAGCTAGCCTAAAGCAACAGATTCTATTAACCTTAATTGAAGTGCTTTTCCTTTTAGCCGTTTAACAACAGAAAAAGGTGGTTAGTTTGCGAATTCTTAGACTTAATAAAGCAGGTCATGCAATCCAGTGGATAGGGCCAGAAGCGGCCGCTTGTTTAATGGCTAACCAACGAGTGATTTGGTCTTTTGGCAAAACCTGCTTACGTTTGCATGGCGGAATTTCACAAAAGCTACAACGCCAATCTATTTTAGATATCCCACCAATAATTGCTACCCTTGGCGATATTTCTAGCAAAACGAGACAGTCACCTAAGCTCACAAACCTTACACTATTTCAAAGAGATCAATTTATCTGCCTTTATTGTGGAATAAAATTTTCTGGTAGTGAACTTACTCGAGATCATGTGATACCAAAAGGGAATGGTGGTAGCGATACTTGGAGTAATTGCGTTTCGGCGTGCAAGCCTTGCAATCATTTTAAAGGCTGCCGCAGTCCTGAAGAAGCCAACATGAAATTAATAGCAATCCCTTTTAAACCCAATATTTGCGATTACCTTGCACTAGCTAACCGACATATTTTAGCTGACCAGATGGAGTTTTTAGTGAAAGGCTTTAGTCAACAAATGCAGACAAGGCAAAGAGCAAAAGCGAACTAAAAATGGAGCACCTAGGTGCTCCATTTATTTCTATTTAACGCTGTGGCTAACTAGTCTTGCAAAAATCTAACATTGAGAATACCTTCTTCATGTGGAAAGTCTTGAGGATTGCCATCGTCATCAGGTTCGGTAGTATAAAATGCTGGAATACTAGCGTTATCCACTAACAGCTGACGAACATTTTGAAGTGCTGAAAAATCGAGACTTTGCGGATATTTCTCCATCACTAAAGCAGCAGCACCGGCGGTAGCAGGTGAAGCCATCGAAGTGCCACTCATCACGCGATTAGCGTGAGTTCGATTTAACGACATGATCAAATTGCCGGGTGCTGCAATCGTAATAACGCCTGACTTTCTGTCACTCCAACTATTCTCACCGTCACCGTAGTTACTAAAGCCGGTATAAAGCGCTTCGCCACTAAAGGAGTCATATTCGGTATATGAGCTAACCGTAATGGTCGAATTAAAACCAGCTGGAGAGTAGCCCGCAGCGTCAGCCGAGGAGTTGCCCGCAGCAACAACGATAACCATGCCTTGATGCGCTGCGTTACAATAAGACTCGGCAACAAAATTATCTCCTTCGTAACCTAATTCATTGCAGTTACCAGCCTCTAATTCTGTCGCACCGCCAATACTTAAGTTAGCGACCGCAGACTCTCCGCGTCCTAACATGTCAAATACAGCCCAATTGAGCCCAGCTAAAATTGACGAACTAGGACATGAACCTTCTTTAGTACAAATTTTAACAGGATGAATGGTCGCTGCTGGCGCCATTCCAAGTGAATTAATGGCATTGTCTTGCGCTGCAATGGTTCCCGCAACATGAGTGCCATGACCATGGTCGTCAGAGTAAGGCATTGGACATAGTTTATTATCGGCAGGCCAATGACAAAACTCTGGCGCATAACCTAAACCAAGGTTTTCCTTAATATCATTTTGGCGCGTATCAACGCCAGTATCTAAAACATAAACATGCTGCCCTGCACCTCGATAGCTCAGCTCAGCGGCACCTGAATCTGCAGGACCTTGGGGTGTCACTTGCGGCCAGTCTATTAACTTACGTTTACGCTTTACCGTGCGTTGAGGTTTATTTTTAGACTTGTGCTTGTTGGAACTTGTAAGGTTGTTACTATCGTTTATATAAAAAATTTCATCGCGATAAATAGCGGCAACATTTGGGTTAGCTTTTAGTTCATCAATTTCTGATTGACTAAGATGGGTAGAAAACCCATTGTAAACATTACTATAAATATGCTTTGCTTTTAAATTATTGAGGTTAACAAATTGCTGTAATTTTTGTTGGCGCTGTTGCGCTTGCAATAAATGAATCTGTTTGGCTGAATAATTGGTCGATTTTGCCAAATGACTTTTCTGCAATGAAAAAGGCGTAGCGATATCTTTTAATTTTACAATCACACTAATTTTTTCATCCGCAGAAGCAGCCCCAGCAACAAGCAAGCTACTAGAAATTAACGTCGCAATTAGACTTTTCTTGTTTCTTAGTTTCATATTCATTCTCCTTAACTTTTAAAGTCCAATTATTTAGCTAACTTAGCTAGAACGTTGTGGTTAAACATTATCGACATTGACTGAGGTAGCCCAACGACCATGCCATTTTGAAAATGAAGCTTTAGATCAACTTTTTTCATATTTTCTGTATTTTGAATAATAGTATTCAAAACGCTTTTCACTGATTTTTGATTAGTTAATGTTACCTGACTATGCCCTGCAGTATTGGCTTGAAATCCTAGTTGATAAGGCTCAACTCTATGCGTCACTCCATTAATTTGCAATGCAGCGATGCTCAAATTTAATTGATCTAATTTGCCACCATTTTGAATAAGCTGACTTAAAATTTGAGTCGCAGATTGAGCCGTAGACTGTAAGTCCCAATCGACACTGTCAACTTCTTGAGCAGGCTCATTCATTACTAAAATTAAGCCTGGCGCAATCCAATTCCCGTCACTGTCTAAGGGTTGAGATTGATCAAAGTTGGCAAGGCCACCTTCACTATTCGCATCGGTGTCGTTGGCAATCCAGTATTTAGCAAATTCACCACCAGAAAATCCTGTAGCGCGATTAAAACCATCGGCGTCTGGAAATATATTGGGTCGATGGGGATATGAGTCGGTCACATTGTTTTTGTAGCTGGTTATTTTCACGCTAAAATTAAAGTCATCACTCATCCAGTTTCTATTATTGTATTTAACTGAGTACACATAGGTCCCATCATACTCATCGCCAAATCCAGAAATAACGGTACTCATCGATGGGACATAAGCCTCATTCTGAGTTTTGTGTCCAGGGTGGCCTGGATAATCAGAATAGCCGCAACCTGCAATTACTAAAACTGCGGTTAACGAAAGCGTCCTAATCATTTTGCTTTTAATTTTTGACATTGCCAATCTCCTATTGATTTGCTCAACTTAAGTTAAGCTCCTGACTGTCATGGTAATTTTAAGGTAACATCATGACTGCTTACTATGACGAAAAAAGTTTGCTAAGAACTGCCGAGAAATGAATAGAAAAATAAAGCTTGGTGCTTTCAAGTCTAATACCGACAACAAACTAGAAAAAAATCTATCACAGCATTTTTTATTTAACTAAGGTAATATTCACATAGGTTTTGAGATAAACATTGTGGCTATAGGGTAATTCATTTTAGCTGCGCGCGTATTTATTGAGCTTGAACTATTGTATATCTCAATTCTGTATTATTCATGACGAGAGAAAAAATAATCTATGAAATCTCAGTTTAAAATAATTAATGACTTTTATTTGGTGTTCGTCTATTTCGTTGTTTCACTGGCGCTTGCCGGCTGTACGCTCACTCAGTTAACAAGCTCACAATCAAACTCAATAAGCCAGCCAAATTTAATTAGCGCGTCAGAACCAAATAAGTCATACGCAGCACTAAAGAACTTTACCATTATTGAATCCAACCAAGAGTTTGCCTATATCGATTTTAATGAAAAATTAGATCTTCAATCGCTCTATACCAATAACCAGCCAAACAACAAACTTTCAAGAAATGATATCCAACAGCTAGCAAAAAAGCTCAGCGCAGAGTCAGTTAATTTGTTTTTGAATCAGGCAAGCGATATTAATGGAAGAGCAATTAAACAGGTTCAACCGGTCATCATAAATAACGCTGCTATCGTCTACTTTACAGATAACTCAAAACTAAACTCAGATTTTTTACAGCAACCTAGCTTCCTATCGTCTGACAATACAGGTCGCTTTAGGTCAAACAAAATTCAAGTTGCCTTGATAGACTCTGGAGTGTCACAACACCATCAAGACTTTCAAAACTTAACCATTACACAGTACAATCCACGACAATTATCTTGGGATAAAGTCGATACTGGGTTAGGGCACGGAAGTGGTGTGCTTAGCGTGTTTTTGCAAACCCTTCAAAGTCAAAACATCCAACCAGATCAATTTGACTATTTGGTTTGTAACGGCTTAGAACAAGGCCAATATATTGAGCCTTACCTGCTGCAATGTTTAGATTGGCTTTTTCTAAGCTCAACTCCTAGCATTATTATTAACGCTTGGTTAGTTAACCAGCCAGGCTGTAATGACCGTTTAAGTTACCCTTTGGGCATGCTTTGGCTAAGCAATTCTGTCACGTTTTTTGCTGCGGGAAATTACGCCAACAGTGATAATATGAACTATGCTCCAGCCAATCTCCCTCCCTTATTTGGCAAGGTGCCGCTGGTCACCGTAGGCGCTCTAAACAACAAAAAACAGAGACTTCCTAGTTCAAGTTTTGGTAGATCAATCTGTGGCGATGGTTCCAATCAATCCATGTTTTATGAAACTGCGCAAGACCTTAAAGCCGCAGTTCCTTTCGGCTTTAGCAGCTACCAAGTGGTTTCGGGAACTTCCTATGCCGTTGCAAAAGCTGCAGCAAAATTTGCTCTCTTAAAGCTAGAATTCTCACTTATTTCAAACCAGAAAATACTCAATGTCATACTCGAAACGGCTAACCGCTTAACATTAGATGCGGACGAAAAACCGGCCTTAAAAATTGATTTAAAAGCAGCACGTAAAGCGCTAGCTAAGATGAATAATTAATTGGCTTTTCTTATTGCCACATGCATACCATCAACTAGCCAATGTCTCTTGACTTGATTATAGAGCACTCTCGCTGTAAGCATTTGAGAAGAGTTGTCACTATAGATTACTTGCATTTCACAAAAATGATCATGAACATATTGAAAATCATTCAGATAGATTTCTTGAATAGTTTTAACTGCGTCGAGTTTGCGACGTTTAGACCACGACCGAACAACCAGTTCAAATTTTACGGTTGTTTGGCCAACTTTTATATTGAAGTACCGAATAGATAATTCCTTTTTTTATCAACCTTAGTATTTGCTATTCAACTTAAAAGCTGATTTTAGAGCACAAAAAAAGCCGGTTGAAGTTCAACCGGCTTTAATGCAACTAATGTATTTACTAGTTAGCTTTTACATTCAAAGTTACGCCACTAGCAGCGGTATAACCACGAATGTCGATATGCCAACGACCACTTTGTGGGTTGTTGAATGTGCAAGTTTCGCTGTTTCCATATTTATATGGACGGCAATCATAACTTGAAGTTGTAGATTGCGAACCAAAGTTAACATAGAGATCTGCGTCACCGCTTCCACCTGAAATGCTAACATCTAAATTAGAGTAGCCAGGAGTTAAATCAACATAGTAGCGAGCCCATCCGCCTGAACCAACGGAAATATTATTTACGGTTGAGTCAATTGGTGTAGGACCTGTGCCGCCAGCGGTATAGCTACCAGTTAATGTCACACCTGAGAATGTGCTATAAGCTTTAACGCGCACATAGTATGTACCGCCAGTGTTGCTCATATTACAAGTCTCATTGTTGCCATTTCTGTAAGGACGGCAGTCATAAGAGCTATCGGTTGGTGCAGAGCCAAATTTAACGTAAAGATCTGCATCACCAGAACCGCCACTAATGTTAAAGCTAATATCAGTCGCATTGGCAGGAACATCCATTGTGTAAACAATGTCGTTACCACGAGAAGCCGCTAAACCAGTCACAGGTACGTTGTTACTTAGCTCGTTACCACTTGGAGGAGGAGGTGGTGGTGGTGGTGGAGTTGAACCAGACGCTACTTGTAACAATAAGTTTGGTGAACCTTTAGCATCGCTAATTTTATTAGCCACTGCTGCACCTTCAATCGCGCTTTCAACCTGAGATGGTGACGCACTTGGGTTTGATTGAAGATAAAGTGCTACTGCGCCTGCAACATGTGGCGCTGCCATTGAAGTACCACTAATAGTATTAGTGCCACCATTGCTCCACGCCGACTTAATGCTTGAACCTGGTGCAAATAAATCAATACAAGAACCATAGTTAGAGAAGCTTGAACGTGCATCACTGCTTGTAGAAGAAGCAATAGTTAACGCAGCTGGTACTTTGTTTGGAGAACCAGTACATGCACTGCGATTATCGTTACCTGCAGCAACAACAAAAGTAATGCCAGAGTTGATCGCGCCATTAACTGCATTATCTAATGCAGTAGAATCACCGCCACCTAAGCTCATATTGGCTACTGATGGACCCGATGCATTTTGCGCAACCCAATCAACACCTGCAATTACACCAGAGTTAGTTCCGCTACCATTACAACCAAGTACACGAACCGGTACTAAAGCAACATTTTTTGCCATACCCCAAGTTTGACCACCGACGGTTCCAGCAACATGAGTACCGTGACCGTTACAGTCATTAGTGCCATTTCCGTCGTTAATCGCAGTGTAGCCACCAGAAACGCGGCCACCAAAATCACTATGAGAACTTAATACACCGGTATCAACAACATAAGCAGTTACGCCACTACCTGTATTGGTATAAGTATAGGTGCCGCTTAAAGGTAAATTTGCTTGGTCTGTTCTATCAAGACCCCAAGTTGCATTGTACTGAGTCTCATTAGCATGCATCATTTGATCTTGCTCTACATAAGCGACACGGCTATCGTTCAATAGCGCTTGCATTGATTTTGCATCCATTTTTGCTACAAAACCAGAAAGTGCCGCATGGTAGCTATTAAGAAGCTTGCCATTGCTTGAGCTAACTAATTCGTTTGCAGTGTTTTGTACTACTTGGCGGCGAAAATCCATAGCATTAGAAGATGTTAAAGCGTTAACATTTTCACCAGCTAAATTGCTTGCCTGCTGAGTAACATACTGATCTTTTAGCACAACAATATATTGTCCAGGAATCGCATTGACAGCAGCAGGAAGGTAGCTAGCTGTAACAGCTTGCTCAGCGTTCAATGCTTTTATAACGTTTTCTTCTGCATTGATTGCTGCTGAGCTTGATATTGCAAGCATAGCAGCTGATACCGCTAAAGCTTGCTTTGACTTAGCAAACAAACCTTGCGATGTTTTGTTGTTATATTTCATATTTATCTCCAGTAAGAAAATATTTAGCTAGTGCGCAAAACCGCTTGATTATTTTTGTCCACTTTAGTTAGAAGTGACTTATTATTAAAATCAAATTCACGCTAAATAAACGTTCTCATCAATCCTCGCTCAGTTTAAGCAAGACATAACAATGATTCTTGGTGATTCATAATAAAATGTGAAGGTCACGTAAAATTGATAATGTATGTCTTTCTTATTATGAGTATCTGAGATACGCCTCGAGAAGATTACTCGCTGTACAAAAATAATTCAATAGCCAATGAAGAATTTATCTCAATATGATAAATTCCACACATTTAAATTGTGTAAAATTTACTAAATAATTGGCATTAGAGATGCTTGAAAACAGCTAAAACAAAAGGCTTAAAATAATTACGCGTAATTATTATTTAGATGATTTATCGTTGCTAACTGAAGAAGAGTTAAGCGTGAATTAAAAGTGACATGTAAAAAAAACACTTAGCAATTATTAATCACTAAGTGTCTTTCTTAAAAATCGTTTAAGCTTGATTATAGCCCAACAATATTTTCGGCTTGAGGACCTTTTTGGCCTTGAGTCACAGTGAACTCTACTTTTTGACCTTCAGTCAAAGTTTTGAAGCCAGAACCAGTGATTGCGCTAAAATGAGCAAAGACGTCTGGACCAGACTCTTGAGAAATAAAGCCAAAACCTTTCGCTTCGTTAAACCACTTAACTGTACCTGTAATAGTCGACATATTTATAACCTATTAAAAAATGAATAAAATAATTGCGCGCTCTACACCAAGCGAACACGCCAGTTTGCTAGAAATGTTGCCATTATTTATAAAATACAGGACGAGCTACTACTACAATAGATAAAACTAATGGTAAAACATCGAAATCAATGTATTAAATCTGAACTAACTTTCAAGCTAGAAAAAGTATACACCGCTTTTTTTAAATTTAAAATTTTTTTCAATAAAAACATAACTTTTATCTCAAAACACTTTAAAAGCATAAATATCAATAACCTAGCTCTATTAAACAAAGGCTTTACAAGCCATGTTAAACTCGAAAAGGCTTAAACATCGCCAGCATTGCAAGGTGGTCTAATTAGCCTTCTATCATTTTGACTTCTAGTGACAATGCACTAGACTTAAAGCACCAATAATTCATTTTAAATCAATCGATTGACTCAGTGGACAAAATACCAGACAAGCTAAAAACAGCAGACGAATATGCCGAACATATGACGGCTTTAAGTGAGTTTGTTGAAGTCATTGCAGAAGAAGACATTCGAAATGAATTTGGGGTGCTGTTAATTCCAAAAGGTACACCGATTAAAAAGTCTATCGCCGATAAACTTAACGGTCACCAAATGGAAAAAACTTTAGATGAATTAGTTTCTGTTGAGCACATATTAGATAACCAACAAATTCTTGATGACATAATCAAGCTAATTGAAAACAGTGAAGAATTTCAACTGATCCAGAAACACCAACAATTCGAAAATAAACTAAGGCACTTAGCAAGCGTCAATAACATACCGCGCGTTCTACGCCAAAAACTCACCGTGTTAAAAGAGCGCTTAAATCCTATTTATGAGCGCTCTTTATTTTGCGCTTGGTTTGGCTCGCTGATAGCGACTAAAATGGAGCTTGAACTTACCCAAGTTCATACTGTTTTCTTAGCAGGTTTATTCCATGACCTGGGCATGCTTCATATACCTGCAGAGTTTAGTGAAACAACAGCATTTAAAAAAGATCAGTGGCGGATTATGGAAACTCACGTTTTTTTAAGTAAAGAAATTGTAAAAGCTGCCCACCTTTATCCAAATGAATTATTACGAGCAATTCAACAACACCATGAACGTTGTGATGGTACAGGCTACCCAAAAAACTTAGAAGGAAAAAAGCTTTCTAAGTTAAGCCAAATTATCAGCTTATGTGACACTATTTATAACATCAAGCGACGTGAACTAGATAATAACAATAAAACGCTACTCGATCTTAAGGCTTACCTTCAAGTTAATACCGACACTTACTTTTTTGAAACCTACAAAGCCACCTATGCAATTATTACTCAGTCAGAGCTACCCTTGCCGCAACAGCTAAGCAAAGAAAACTTCTTAAGTGCTAAAAATAAAATCATACAACGCAATGAAAATTTTCAGAAGATAAAGCAACTTTCAGAAAAATTTGCAGCCTTTATTCGTCAAGAAAAATTGGGGAAAAATGGCGTCGCACTACTTGCAGGTATTGACAATATTACCCGCATAGTAGAACGCTCTGGCTTAATTGGTGCAGATACTCAAGCTTGGCTAGAGAGCATCCAAATAGAAGATTACACAGACAACGCCTGCGAAATTGCCGAAATAGAGGCTTTGCAAACTGAGTTATTATGGCTTTCAAAAAAATCAGCGCGACTCTTACCGATTTTTTATCATACTGAGTTAACCCCAGAGATAGCCGCCAATCAAGATTTTATCAATACCTCGAAAGCGATTGATGAACTGTTAAAAGCCTCTTGGAACAATTAATTTAAGCATAAAAAAGCCCTTATAAAAAGGGCTAATCGAGAATAGTCTAACAATTGAGTGAGGCTAGCTACGAATCTGTCCTTGGCCAATAACTACAAATTTTTCTGTGGTAAGTGACTCAACGCCCATTGGCCCATATGCATGCAACTTACTCGTTGAAATGCCAATTTCGGCGCCAAGACCTAGCTCTCCGCCGTCTGAAAAGCGACTTGATGCATTGACCATAACAACCGCTGAATTAATCATTTTAACAAAGTCTTCACAATGCTTTTTGTTATCACTCACGATAACCTCAGTATGACCTGAGCTATATTGTTGAATATGTGAAACGCCAGCTTCAAAATCATCAACAACTTTAATAGCAATTTCTAAAGCTAGGTACTCTTTATCAAAATCTTCTGCGGTTGCTGCTTCGGCAGACTCAAAGTACTGAATAGACCGCTTACAAGCATGAACTTTTACTTGGCTCTCATCAAATGCTCGCGCAACTAACGGTAAAAATGCATCGGCAATATTTTTATGTACGACTAAAGTCTCTAAAGCATTGCACACGCCTGGTCGTTGAACCTTACCATTAAGTAACAAGCTAAGTGCTTTTTCTAAATCTGCAGAGTCGTCAACATAAAGGTGGCAAACGCCTTTATAATGTTGAATCACAGGAATTTGGCTATGCTTGGTTACAAAATGAATCAGCCCTTCTCCCCCTCTAGGAATAACTAAGTCTATTTGTTGGGTCAAAGTGAGCATTTCATTCATGTGCTTTCTATCTGGATCAGACACAACACTTATCGCACCACGGTCAATTTTGTTTTTATCAAGCGCGATATGTAGCGCTCTGGCAATTGCAAGGTTAGAATTAATTGCTTCCTTGCCGCCTCTTAATATGACTGCATTACCGGCTTTCAAACAAAGTGCTGCGGCATCGGCGGTAACATTGGGTCTTGCCTCATACACCATCGCAATAACCCCTAATGGAATTGACATTTTTGCCACTTCGAGGCCGTTTTCCAATTTACGTTGTTTGCTGAGCTGGCCTACCGGATCGGCGAAGGCTGCAATTTGCTCAATGGCTTTAGCGATAGACTCAACTCGCTGCGCATTTAACATCAGTCGATCAAGCATAGCCGCGTCCAGTTGATTATTCTTAGCAGCCTCAATGTCCTTTTGATTTTCCTCAATTATTTGTGCTTGGTTTTCTCTTATTGATAAAGCCATGTCGAGCAGCGCTTGCTTTTTTTGTTGCTCGGTAAGCATGGCGGTTTGTAGTGAAGCATTTTTGGCTTGTTGTGCGCATTCAAGCATAGAAAACATAAAGTCTGTGGTACCCTCTTGTTAGTTAAAATAAAAATAAAAATAAAAGTTAAAGTAAAACAAAATTATCGCGGTGAATTATCACATGCTGATTTGCATCGGTTTGCAACTGGGCTTTTTTACTCATTTTCTTTAAATCTAAATGACTAAATTCAACAATCCCCCGAGCGATTGGGCTTTGCGTATGCTGACAATAAACATCAACCGCTTCGCCTTTTTCAAACTCTCCATTAATTGATTTTATTCCCGCACTCATTAACGATGCCTGACTTTGAAGTAAGTTGTTAATCGCACTCAATTCTAACTCTAAACGGCCTTTTGGTGTATGTGACTCGTTCAACCAATGTTTGCGTGCAGGTAGTGTTTCTTTATGTGCTTGAAACCAAGTTCCGGTTGGTTTAGCTACAATAAGCTTTTCAAACTCTTCGCCTTTAAAACCATTAATGATAAGTGTTTCTATGCCATTCGACGTGGCAATTTCAGCAGCTTCAAGTTTTGTTTGCATGCCGCCAGTGCCAATACTATTCGCGGTACCGCCGGCCATTGCGTAAATTTCGGGCGTGATTTTTTCAACATGATTGATTAAAGTAGCATCAGGATTAGAATTAGGATCGGCAGTAAATAAGCCGTCAATATCAGAACAAATCATTAATAAATCAGCTTCACATACCACCGCCACCATGGCTGCTAGGCTATCATTGTTACCAACCTTTAGCTCTTCAGTCGCTACCGAATCATTTTCGTTAACCACGGGAAGAATTTGATTTGCGAGCAGCTCCGAAATAGTATTTTGAATATTCTGATAGCGATTACGATCGCGTAAGTCGTCATGGGTAACTAGAATTTGTGCACAGGGAAAATCAAATAAACGCCCCCAATTGGCCATCATATCGGTTTGACCTACCGCGGCCATGGCTTGTTTTTTTGCGGTTGAAGGAATTTTATCTTGATGCTCAATGTGAGCTCTACCGGCAGCTACACTGCCAGATGAAACCAAAACGACTAGCTTTCCATCTTCGTGGCATTGATGAATAAAGCGTGCTATTGCTAATAAATATTTTGAACTAGAGTTTTCGCCATCTGGCGCAATGAGTGCCGAACCGACTTTAATAACAATTCTATTACAGTTTTGGTAATTCATTTTTACTTTAATGACCCTTTTTAAGCTACAACGAGTTAAATAATATCTCAATAGCCAAACGCACTTACTCATTCTGCATGAATTGCAAAATAACAAGTTGACGAGTGACAAAAAAACCTAAAAATTTAACTTAGACAATTTGTAGTTGAATATAAAATTCATATATAGATTAAAATTTTTATTAAATAATATTTTAATATCGAGTAAAAAAACTTGCATTAAAATTGTTGAATGCAAATTGAGGTGTAAATCGCATTTTTAAGTTGCGAGTAACTTATTTATGTTGCTTACGTAAAAAATATAAATTGATTTACGTGATGAACGCGGCATTATAACCTAAACTGAGTCTAATTAAAACCCAGGGCACTTTTAGGTTAAATTATTCCGAGTGGATGTTTAGAAAAAAGATAGTTTCTCGCTCTATACGTAAGCTCCTAGGACATCAATATATCTTAAAAAATACGCTAACAGGGTTACCAATTCAGGCCTTTAATAAATCGCTAGATTAATTAGCACTCGCCAAATAAACAAACGATGGTTAACAGCAAACGAATAGCACAAACTCATTGAATGAAGTTGTGATTAGCCAATAATTAGGATTAAATTGCGGCTTACCCCAGTAAAAATTATATCAACTATCGAATATTTGAGAACTCACAATAATAACAGTCTTATTTTTAATACTAAGTTAGCTTTGTTGTCAGCTTTTTCTTTAGTTTAGTGTTTGCCGTGTTAAATTCTGTTTAAGTTATCCATTTAACAAGGAAAGCCAGACAAGGAGACTGTCATGAAAAAAGCGCTTAATACGTTACGTAAAGCAGAAATCAACCCTGAAGTTTCAACTCTACAAAACTTACTTTCAGCACATGGATACTTTCAAGATAGCCGCCCCTCTGAAGGCATTTTTTGTGATATTACCGACATAGAAGTAAAGCTTTTTCAAAGCCAACACTTTAGCCAAGATAAAACCCCCTTAAGCATTGACGGCGTTGTTGGAGAGCAAACATGGTGGGCGCTACAAAATCCTTCTGGCGAAGCTCAAAAAAATCATCTGCTTAGCCAAATACCACAAGGCTTAACTCAATCTCGGGAACGGCTACTTGAAATTATTTTTCAAGAGCATGCCAAAAATGTCCATGAAGTACCAGACGGTTCTAACTCAAGTGTCGACATTGACCAATATTGGGGAACAACAGGACTCAAGTCGCTCCCCTGGTGCTGCGCTTTTGTTTCATGGTCTTTGCAGGAGTGCCTAGGCTCACTTCCTATTAATGGGCGTCACCATGTAGGCGTAATTTCAATGTGGCGAGCAGCTAGACAACTAAACCTGCAAACTAAATCCCCTAAGCCAGCCGATATTTTTATACTCGATTTGGGGCGTGGAAAAGGACACACGGGGTTTGTTGTGAGTTTATCTAATGATGGTCAGTCTCTGTATACTTGCGAAGGAAATACTGGCAACCGTCTAAAAATTGGCAAGCGAGATAAGTCGAATATTAATTTTTTTATTGATGCACTTCAAGACAACCAAGACAATGACTTTAAACGCAAAGATTTTGATGTAAAAGCGGTAGCGCACCTAAACACTCGCTAAAGTTTATTTATAATACCAAGCTAGCATGAACTAAATAACGTAAACTCGTATATTCGGCGTTTTCAGAAAATGGATAGCAAGTAACTAACGTTAATCGAGATTCCCAGTGCTGTATCACCGGGAAAGACTCTTCGCTATCCACGATTCTTATTTCATTTATTCTAAAAAAATATTCGCGTTGGTCGGCACGTACCACACTAATTAGATCACCTAACTTTAGTTGATTGATCGAACTAAAGTGAGTGTTTTTGTGAGCCGCTATAATACTGTTACCTCGATCGCCTGGTAAAATATTCTGTGTGAGCAAGCCGGGAGCAAAAGCGAGACTTTCACCACTAGTATTAGCCAAAACAATATAGCTTTCAGGCTTTTCAATCGGTTCTTGAGAGTAGTGCAAACTAACTTTTAACGTTGGCCAGGTATCAGCCCAAGGCCAAGGTCGAAATAAAACTTTATCAGCGTGGCTTTGTTGCTTGCTGCTTTGTATCGTTTTTTGCCAGGCCTCATTTAATAAGATCTGCGCTAGCTGTGCTTTTCCCTGATAGTAAACCCACTGCGCTCCTATGCCTAAAATTAAAGCTAAACTGCTTACCCAGGCTATTTTAGCTAAGTGAAGTAACCCGCGCTGCTTAAACAGCGACAAACCTATATAATGTTTAAATTCCATTAATTTTGTATTCACCAGATTAGTGCCGGTTAAACTTGCGGTAAGCGCCACTGACAGATAAAAGCAACTTGTGTGCTAATCCAATGATGATTAATCCAATCAGTCCAAAGAGCATTACTCGTGGTGAAGCCCACAGACTTATTCCGGTGCGCGGATAGCGTAAACTGCCCTTTGGCGCTAAAGACGGAATTGCAGCAGGTGACACGCCCTCCCCAGCTGCTCTACTCGGCTGCTTCTCAACCGCCACCAAGCTGGTAAATCGAGTAACTAATTGATAATCAATTCCTAACTCAGTGATTAGCTGTCTTGTTTTTGCTGACACTTTCCCATGAGATGCAGCATTCATTAAGGCCGCAATTTTCTCTCGAGCCCATAACTTAGCTATTCCAGATTTGCTAGCTAGTCCTGAATTGTTAGCTAGACGCGTGGCAGTATTGCCACTCAAGGTAGGAGTTATCGCTAAATTCGCCTCCCATTGTTGGGTCGGTAAATCCCCGCTGACTCTAACGGTATAATTTGCTTGTTCAGATAAGCCATTCGCTTCACTTCGAACGACCTTAGCCTTAATCCATAGTGGGTCGCCACTGTGTAAATCAGGTATTTTGTGTGGCCACATTTCAACAGTTAAATTGTCGGGCCAATGAACCTGCAAGTTAGTTAACAATGGCCTACTGATGTGTTTAAAAAGATTTTCAAGCTTTTCCTTCGATTCTGCTATCGAAGCAATAAATGTCGCTTTACCTCGACCAAACTGGGCCGCTCTGCGCATAAAAAATTCATTGGGTGCAGAACCTATTCCAACAGGAAAAAGCCGAGCGTGACCAATGTGAGCTTTTATCATTGAAAACAACTCTGCCTCATTTGATATCGCGCCGTCGGTTAAAAAAACCACTTGCTTTACTAGCTTTTCCGATACCGAACTTTGCAAGGCGCTAGCCACAGGCTTGAACATATTAGTACCGCCACCAGCACTCAAATTAATTACAAAGCGCTGCGCTAATGCTATGTTAGAAGGTGTGGCTTGCTTTGAGCCATTAAATAGCTCACTAAAGTCAGAATTAAACTCAATAATATTAAAATAGTCATTGCGCGATAATGTTGATAGTGCATAAAGTAACGCCTGCTTAGCTTGACGAATCGACTCTCCCCCCATTGAACCAGAAGTATCTATAACAAAGCTGACTTCTCGCGGTAATGATTGAGATGCTTCCGACTGACTAGGCGGCAATAGCATAATGCTTAAATAATCACTTTGATCTAGCTGCTCTTGAAATACAGCAGCTTTAGGATAGTTCTGCGATTGAGGCTTCCAGTTTAATATAAAATCACGGTCGGCTTGGTAGTCGCCGTTTAATCTAATAAGGTACGTAGTTTGGGTTAATTGCTGTTTAGTGATTTGATGTGATGGACTAGACACCTCTGCCATTTCAAAGCCTGCGTCTAAGTTGATATCCAGTGTCATAGAGTTACGTTGATTTAATTCAGGATCTAGATCAACTGAATTGACACTAACAGGAAAACTAAACTGCTGCTGACTTGAAAATTCATTAGATTGATAGTTTTCGATAATTTTCGACTGTGGTGTATATCTTGGCGTCATTGTCATCGGTAATACGATTTTCATCCCACTATCATGCTGGTAATGAATATCTTGCTGATAACTAATTTCTACTTTGATAGTAGCAAGCGGTGGAATGTTTGCGATCTGGTTAGAAAATACATTAGGACGATGCTGTTCAACAAGTGAAGCTTTTTTACCGGCTTTTAATGCTCGGTTAAAAATACGTTTTGCTTCTTGCTTTTCTTTAATCACCCCCTCAATGACTCTTTCTCCAATGCGAATTTTAAGCCCATCGACTGCAGACTTTTCAGGCAAAGGAAAAAAGTAGGTTCCATTCACCCACTCATTAGAATCATTTTTGAACTCTTGCGAAAGCTTTACTCGCGCAGTAAGGCCCGAGATTTTAATGTTTGCATGAGTTGCAACTTGAATGGCTTGGCTTGCTTGTTGGTTTGTATTGAATAAAGCTAAACCTAAAGGAGGTTCCGTTAACTCATTCGCTTGATTAGTTTGAGCGTAACTAACGGTTAGGAATACAGCGATAAATAGTGATATTTTAAATTGCATTGCAGGTGCCAGAAATTAAATTTTAAGTGTATTAATTTAATCACTGACTCCTGCTCAACGCATGTTCTAAGTCTGACAATAAGCGGCTTAATCATGTCAAAATTATGTCGAAATCAAAACAAGTTAAGACTTAACTAACGCCTGCTTCAAGCTTGCTACAAATCGATAAACCGCTTTTTCGTCAATACCCAAATGCGTGACTAAGCGCGTTCTTTTCGCGCCAGAAAAAATAATTCCCTGAGCTTTTAATTGCGACTCAACATCTTTAGCAACTTGCTCACTCGCAAAATTGATGTACAGCATATTAGTATGAACCGCCTCAACGGCAAGTTCTTCAATGGGTGCTAACAAGGAGCCTAATAATTGAGCATGGTTATGATCTTGGCTTAAACGCTCAAAATTATGTTCTATCGCATAGTCTATTGCAGCCGCGATTACACCTGCTTGACGCATGCCACCGCCAAGCATTTTCCGCCACCGTTTGGCTTGTTCAATAAAGGCTTTACTACCGCACAACAAACTGCCTATTGGCGCACCTAAGCCTTTAGAACAACAAACCGACACAGAGTCGAAGCTCGCGGTTATTGTCGCTACGTCAACGGCTTGCGCAACGGCAGCATTAAAGACCCTAGCACCATCTAAATGCGCCAACATGCGGTTTTGGTGAGCTAGCTCTATCGCTTGTTTTAAGTAATGCTGCTCAATCACTTGGCCTGAATGAGTGTTTTCTAATGCAAGCAGCTTAGTTTTGGCGAAATGTACGTCATCTGGCTTTATTCTTTGCGCCACCTTGTTGAGATTTAGTGTTCCATCATCGCTTACTTCAATTGGCTGAGGCTGAATTCCACCAAGGCAGGCTGCACCGCCGGCCTCATAAAGGTAAGTATGATAGTCTTGCCCCACGATATATTCATCACCACGCCCACAGTGCGTTAACAGCGCAATTAAATTACTTTGAGTACCACTTGGTACCAATAATGCAGCCTCATGTCCTGTGAGCTCGGCTACTTTATTTTGCAGCCGGTTAACGCTAGGATCGTCACCATAAACATCATCGCCAACTTCTGCGCTCGCCATTGCTTGGCGCATCGCATCACTTGGTTGAGTGACTGTGTCACTTCGAAAATCAATTACTTTACTCAAGGCTCATTTGCTCCATTCATGTTAATTTTTAAGCCTACCACTAATAGTATTCTAGTTCAGTGGTTTTACCTTTAAAAACGCGATACGAGAACAAGGTATACGCAAAAATCACCGGCAAAACTATCGCTACACCGTAAAAAATAAATGCTAATGATTTAGGAGAGCTAGCGGCATCAACTGCGAGTATTTTATTAGGTACAATATAGGGATAAAAACTAAACGCCAAACCAACAATACAAAGAAAAAACAGCGTTGCCACACAGCTAAAGGGAACCCAACAAGCAAAATCATTTTTAAGCGGTGCATGCTTTAAGTAGATATCGGTCGCTATCATTAGCGCGCCACTCACTAAAGGAATTAGCATTAATAAAAAAGCCTCTGGTAAACTAAACCATCGTGCCGCTACCTCTGGGTTAATTAACGGATTAGCAATACAAATACTGATAATTCCAACCCCCGTAATCCAGCCAGCAATTCGAGTTTTTCGCGCCGCTATTTTTTGCAATTCGTGTTCCGTTTTCATGACTAGCCACGCACCGCCAATATAAGCGTAAGCGCTAGTAACACAAACGCTACTTAAGATTGCAAAGCTAACTGAAACGCTATGATATTCAAATCCCATAACGTACATGCCCAACATAAACCCTTGCGATGCCGACGCTAAAATAGAACCAAACTTAAACACTTTGTCCCATAAATGTTGCAATCCAGTCACCGCTTTAGCTCTAAAATCAAAAGCTACACCGCGCAAAACTAGCCCAATTAAAAGAAATAGTGCCGGGATGTATAGTTCCCTTAAAATTAAACTATGGGCTTGTGGAAACGCGATTAACAAAATACCCACAGCTAAAACTAACCAAGTTTCATTGGCGTCCCAAAACGGCCCTATGGACGCAATCATTTGATTACGATGCTCAACTTTGTCATTCGGTAGCAGTATTCCAACCCCTAAATCGAACCCGTCTAGCATGGCGTAAACTAATACAGCTACTCCCATTAGCAATAAAAAAATATAGGGCAATGATTCTTCAAAAGTCATAATAAATTCCCCGCTGTTATGGATTACTGGCCGACTGACGCAACCGCTTCACTCTCTCTTGATGATGATACGGCTTAGACATAGAAACATCTTTGGTTTCAAACTCTTCAACTTGAGAAGATTTTTTGGCCATATAAAATATAGTGTGTAAATAAGCCACAAGTAACAGCCCATACACAATGGCGTAGACACTTAGCGAGAAAACAACATTTTCTGCGGCAATCGTAGTTGCGGCTTCAGCAACCGTTAACACACCACTAACTAAGTAGGGTTGGCGACCAATTTCAGTGACATACCAGCCTGCTAGATTCGCAACCCACCCAGAGAAGCTCATAAAATACAGTAACTTTAAAAGGTTATTTGAAAGTGCTTTACGCCTTAATAACTTAAAGCCAACAAACCAGCTCACCACAAGCATTAACATTCCAACCCCCAGCATAATTCTAAAGCCGTAAAATACCGGCTTTACCGGTGGGTGCTCGCCTTTATATTCATTTAATCCTTTTATTTCGCCATCTAAGTCGTGAGTTAAAATTAGACTGGCTAGTTTGGGCACTTTGACTTCCCAATAATTTTCTCGCTTATTTTCATCAGGTATTGCAAATAACAAAAAGGGAACCGACTTTTGAGTTTCCCAAACACCTTCCATTGCAGCAATTTTTTGTGGTTGATGCTTCAGCGTGTTGAGCCCATGTAAGTCTCCAACCAGAATTTGTAAAGGCATTAAAATCGCTGCACTATAAATAGCAGTACGCAATGCGATTTTAGGTGCTAATTTCTCATCACCTTTTAACATTCGGTAGGCAGAAATACCCGCGATTAAAAAGGCAGCAGTTAATCCAGACGCTAATAGCGTATGCGCTAATCGATAGGGGAAAGAAGGGTTAAAAATAATCGCTAACCAGTCTACTGGCTCTACCACTCCATTGATGACTTCATAGCCTTGCGGTGTATGCATCCAGGAGTTTAATGCGATAATCCAAAATGCAGACATCGATGTGCCAATAGCAACCAGCAAGGTTGAGGTTGTATGCATCCAGTTGGGCAACTTTTTCATTCCAAACAACATGGCACCAAGAAAAGTAGCTTCCATAAAAAATGCGGTCAGCACTTCATAACCCAGTAAAGGACCTGCAACATTGCCCGCTTTTTCCATAAAGCCAGGCCAGTTAGTGCCAAACTGAAATGACATGGTAATGCCACTCACAACCCCTAAAGCAAACGACAAAGCAAATATTTTTACCCAAAACCGATAAATTCTCATCCATACGGGGTGGCCTGATAAATCGTGTCTTAGCTTAAAATAAAAGAGGAACCAAGCGAGCGCAATTGTGATGCTAGGAAAAAGGTAGTGAAAACTAATATTTAACGCAAACTGTATTCTAGACAGCATTAAAGTTTCTAACATCGACTCACTCCTTGCAGTGAACTGATTATTGGAATCATTAAATTACCACCACGGCAAAAACTTTAGCTGTTGCAGTGGTTGGCTTGAATTTTTAAATACCGAAAACTGCCAGTTCGGAGACTATTTAAAGTTAAACTTATCTTTAAAATCTAGCACTTTACCAACCCCTGAACCTAGCTTTAACAATGTCACTAAGTTTTCAGGGCTCATGCGTTGGATATCATCAAACCAACAATTAAAAAGCTCAAGCAAGTCGTGTATTTCTTTCACTTTTTCAGTAGCAAACGGATTACTTGCAGCGCTTTCTTGCATTAACTGCCCACGCAGAAGAGAAAGGGTAGGTTCCACTTCTCGTTTACGCCTTTCTGCCATCACTTGTAAGGCTAAATCCCAAATACTTCCCGCTGGCTTAAAGTAGTCTTTTCGATCTCCAGGTTTATGGTGAACTCGAATTAACTGCCAAGACTGCAACTCTTTAATGCCCATGCTTACGTTTCCTCTAGAAATACTCAGCATGGCTGCTATTTGCTCGGCATTCAGCGGCTCTTCGGTAAATACGATAACTGCTAACATTTGACCTACGGTGCGATTAAACCCCCACCGGCTGCCCATTTCGCCAAAATGAACGACAAATGACTCTAGCTCTGCTGGCAACTCCATACAACACCTGTAGTTTCAGAAATTTCTGAAATTATAGAATAGTGGTGGATTTTAGCAAGTAAAAATTATGATTTTAAAATTACGGCTCATTTAAGCAGTGATGGTTACTAGTGAGTTACTGATTAAAAATAACTTTTTTATTCGGTCTAAAAGTTAGTGTTATCCGAGCGACTTAGCTGCATCTCATCAACGGCAGTAGATTAGGGTTAGCCCAGACACGCTAGCTAGTATGAATTGATTTAGGTTTGCTAATACTTGCTTAAAATGACTAGCTCAGAAATATTGCTATGATTTAGCCGGCAGGTTTCTCGTTTTGGAGAGAATGGACTTCAATCCGGTTACGACCTTTTTCTTTGGCAAGATAGAGTGCATCATCGGCGTTTTTAAGTAGTTGTTCAAAGTCAGACTCAAAGTCACTTAATGTGGCTAACCCACAACTTATCGTTAGATCAATATCTGCAGGTTTTAAACTTGCTAACTTTTGACGAATTTCTTCGGCTTTAACAATTGCATTGTCTGTATCACAGTATTCTAATAATACAACAAACTCTTCACCGCCAAAACGCGCAACGATATCTTCTTCTCGACTAATTAACTTGAGTGCAGCCGCAACTTCTTGGAGTACTTGATCACCTATTGGATGCCCATGAATATCATTTATCTTTTTAAAGTGATCAATATCAATCATTAAAACACTGAGCTTATGACCATGTCGTTTGGCTCTTGATACTTTATGTGCCGCTATCTCAAACAAATACCAACGGTTGTACAAATCCGTTAACTGATCAAATAATGCCATTTTTTGCAACTGATCTCTTTGTTGTTTTAGTGCTACATGAGTGCTAACTCGCGCTCTAACAATCGCGGGGCTAATTGGCTTGGTAATATAATCGACAGCACCTACTTCTAATCCAAACTCTTCTTCCTGCTCAGTATCTTTTGCCGTCACAAACACCACTGGAATATCGTTAGTTTTGGCATTCGTTTTTAATTGTCGACAAACTTCATAACCGTCTAAATCAGGCATGTCCACGTCAAGTAAGATTAGGTCTGGCAGTGGGGTAGACTTAACCATTTCAAGGCACTTAGCACCACTATTAGCGACTTTAATGCGATACTGATCTTTTATGCAATAAGCTAGCATTTGTACATTCGCAGGCATATCATCAACAATAAGAATAAGAGGCTTCAGCTCGCTAGACATAACGACTCTCACTTACCGTTTTAGGCTGTATCACTTTAACGACCATTAAAATTTACTTATCCCCTAACTGCTCTACCAAGCCTAATGCTTGCTCTAACGCTTCTATCGCTTGCTCAAACTCAAGTATAGCTACTTTTCCAGAAACTGCTGTAAAGCATTCATTTAGCTCGTTAATACTTGTTTTCTGCTTTAAAAAATCTAACTCTTGTTCGTCAATAAAATCACCAGCTTGAAGCTTTACCTTAAGTTTATCTAAATGACTTTTAAGCTGGTTAGCATTTAACTGCTCGGCTGCATTAACAGTGCCCTCCGAAATATCTTCAAGTAGAAGTTTTTTGAGCTGCTCAAATTCTTTAATTAGCCGAGAATAAAGAGACTTTAAGTTCGTCAGCTTGTCTGCTTTGGCTAGCTTTTCCATTTCAACCGTGGTTTGCGATAATTCTGCCGCGCTAATATTTAATGAAACCCCTTTTATTGCATGGCAAGTTTTGGCTATTTCCGCCGCATTATTTTCGTCAATAACAGTCTTTAGCTGCTCCAGCTGAGTTGGCATATCTTCAATATAAATTTTAACCAGTTTTTTAACCAGCGACTCTTTGCCCATTACTCGACGTAACATTGCCTCTTTATCCCACACAGGCAAGTTGGTCGAGGTTTCACTTTGTATAGCGTCAGCTACCGGCGCATCGCTTGTATAGGCAGCGTTTGTTTCAGTTTCACTTTGCTCAGGCGCTTCTGGCTTACCATGAGAAATAGTGGGTGGGAAATATCGCGCCAATTGCTCAAACAACAAACTCGCATCTACGGGTTTAGCAATATATTCGTTCATTCCCGCAGCTATACAAGCCTCACGGTCGCCTTTCATTGCGTTGGCGGTCATGGCGATAATAATTTTATCGGTATTATTTTCTCCCGCCGTCCCTAGTCTAATTTGCTTAGTCGCTTCAAAGCCATCCATTTTGGGCATTTGGCAATCCATTAATATTACGGAAAACTCACTTTGTTGTAAGCGCTCTAGTGCTTCAACTCCATTATTGGCAATTCTCGCGGTAAGATTAAACTCTTCTAAAATGCCGAGAGCTACTTCTTGGTTAACCAGATTGTCTTCTACCAATAATATATTTAACCCATCTGGCCATTTAATTTTAGAGTCTTTTGTAAGCTCAGAAAAATTCACTTCTAGCTCATTTGCATCACCACGTAAGGAATTTAAGTAATGCCGAGTGACTAGAGGCTGGGCTTGATTCAAAGCTTTACCACTATCAAGAACTACCGCTAAAGCGTCAAATAAATCAGAGGCAGAAGTTGGCTTAGGGAAATACCCTTTAAAACCTTGCTGAGCAAAATAAGCCGCATCTCCTCGTGAGCTAATTGAGCTCATCATGATTAGCTGAATTGATTTGAAACGCGCATCATTTAATAAAATTTTGCCTAACTCTGCCCCATCAATATCCGGCATTTGCATGTCAAGAATTCCAACTTTAAAAAATGCTTTAGTATCGTCTTGGGCTCGCTTTTCGCAAATTTCAATTGCTTCATTGGCGCTAGTTGCTAAGGTCACAATAGCTCCCCATCGTTCTAAGTAATCCTGTACAATTTCTCGGTTAGATTGACTATCATCAACAACTAATATTTCACATCCTTCTAAGTCGACTCGCGGAATAACATTTTGCTCATCATGACCTTGCTCTAAATAAATATAAAAGCTAAAGGTACTACCAAAGCCGGCTTGCGAAGTAACCGATATTTCTCCCCCCATAATTTCGCAAAGTTTTTTAACAATAGACAAACCTAACCCCGTACCACCAAACTTTCTTGTGGTGGATGCGTCAGCTTGAATAAATGGATCAAATAGTTTACTTAACGCTTCTTCAGGAATACCAATGCCGCTATCGATTATTGAGCAATCAAAACGCACTTTTCCACCAGCTTCACTGCGCAAGCTAGCATCTATAAGTATCTCTCCTTGCTCGGTAAACTTAATTGCATTAGAAACTAAATTATTTAGAATTTGTCGAATACGGCCCGGGTCACCTCTGACCATACTAATATCCATTTCACTAATATCTAGGATAAGTTCTAGACTTTTTTCGCTCGCTCTAAAGGACATTGCTTCAGTAAACTCGTTTAGCATTCGGCCTAAATCAAAGTCGATAATTTCAAGCTCCATTTTGCCTGCATCAACTTTAGAAAAGTCTAAAATATCATTAATAATACTTAGAAGTGACTTAGCACTCGACTGTGCTAATTTGGCTTTATGCAGCTGCTCTTTATTTAGCGAAGTGTTCATTAATAAGCTTAACATACCAATCACGCCATTCATTGGCGTTCTTATTTCATGGCTCATGCTCGCTAAAAATTCACTTTTTAATTGATTAGATTCTTCTGCTTTTACTCGCGCCAATTCAAGCTGCCGATTAATCTGGTCGTTAAGTATTTTTAGCGCCATATTGTCCGCGACATCTGCAAGTAAATTTAATCGCTCACTGCTAGTATCTGGGTAGAGGTCACTTAGCAATATCATTACGCCTAGTACTTCTCGTTGATTGGCTACCTGACATATCATTGGGATTAAATAGGCGCTAGACTGAGAGAACTCTGGCAACTTAGAAGTAAAACGCGGGTCGCTATCTGTATCGTTAATTACAATAGGCGTTTTACTTTTTACGACCTGACCACTTAAACTGGTTTCGATTCTAATTTGGCTATGTGTCTTATAGAATTCATCACTAAAATCGCCTTGGCAAAGCATTAAATCTAAGTGAGTTTTGTCTTCATTTACTCGATAGATAGATGCCATTCTGCGCTCCCCAATGCCTTCTAACTCAAATAACTCTTTTAAAGACTCTCTAAAGCGCACCTCTAAATCGTCGGTACGGTTCATTATATGACTAATGGCTAATTTAACTTGGGTTGCTTCAAGTTGTTTTTGCTGAATACGCGATGCAAGTACCAAGTTAGAAATATCACGAAACGCCCATACTCGATAGCTGCCTTTGCCTTTTATTCTAAATGCTTTACTAAACACTTCTAAAACTCGGCCGTCAACAAAATCAATAGATTCATTCCACTCAAGTCGACTATCTTTAGCAATGCGATCGGCTGTTGCAATAAACTTTTTAGGATCTTTTAATTGCTCAAGCGCTCTTTGCAATAATTCTTTACTGCTAAGGTTTACAAAGTCTTTTGCTTCTAAGTTCCATAGCTCTCTAAATTTTTCATTGGTTTGCACAACAACGCTTAGCTCTTTAGTTACCATAATACCGTTATCAGAAGACTCTAAAATTGCTTGCTGAATAGCGGAAGATTCATTTTTTTCTAATTCGGCATTTTTACGCAAGTTAATATCGGTAACAAAACCATCTAAGTACTCCACCTGACCATCATCTCCAAATACGGCCTTACCTCTTTCATTCACCCAAGAAATAGAGCCATCTTTTTTGACTACGCGATATTCAATTTCCCATCCAGAATTTTCTTTTACTGCAGTTCTAATCGCTTGTTTTAAATCATCAATATCAAAACGATGTACAAGATCCATATAACTTATAGCATCGCTCCCCATAAATTCAGCTTGACTATACTGGGTTATTTCTTCAACTTGCTCACTAATAAATTGCATTTGATGCATTTCATTATGCAAACAGCGATAAGTTATTCCCGGGATATTGGCAACTAAAGAGGCAAAACGATCTCGACTATGCTCTACCTCTTGCTCAATTAATTTTCTTTGGGTAATATCTAAATGAGTACCAGCCATCCTTTTAGGCGTTTCATCTCTATTCCACTCAATCACCTTCCCATTAGCTAGCACCCAAACCCAACGGTCACTGCGATGCTTCATTCTAATCTCGCAAGAATAATATTCAGTTTTTCCTTGCCAATGTTTTTCTAGTTCAAGCTTTGCTTTTGCTACGTCTTCAGGGTGCGTGTACCTTTCCCAGGTTGTAATGTCCAGTGGAATCAACTCGTGAAGTTTATAGCCAATAATTTCTGCCCAACGTTCATTATATACAACCTCACCAGTAAGAATATTCCAATCCCAAACTCCCACTGAAGTAGCGTTTATCACTAACTCTAACTGACTGCTTTTCTCAGCTAGGGCACGTTGAGTTTGCTGGCGCTCGGTTAAATCTTTCGCAATGCCTAAATAGCCAATTATTTTGCCATTTGAATCAACTAAAGCAGTAATAGTTAAAATGACCGGTACGCGTGCACCGCTTTTATTTAAATAAGTCCATGTTCGCTCGTCTATTGACTCTTTCCGCGCTCTAGCAACAAATGTTTCAAACCCGGGCTCAACTTTAATATCATATTTATCACTTAATTCTTTGGTGTAATCCAAAACTTCTTGTTGCTCGTGAAAAATTGCAGGCGTTTTCTTACCAACAATTTCTGCTGCCTGGTAACCAAGTAATTGTTCTGCTCGCTTATTAAAGGTTTGAATTAAACCATTAGTATCCGTAGAAATAATGCATAAATTAGCGGCGTCTAAAATAGAGTTAAGAATAGTATTTGTTTCGGATAAATGCGCCTTCGACTCTAATTTATCGGTAATTTCTGTGCTGATAGAGACAAATCTTTCAATTTCGCCTTGCAAGTTTTTAATGGGAACAATGGTTGTGTCTACCCAGTAATTATCGCCAGTCTTAGCTTTATTACATATGATAGAGTGCCATACTTCACCTCGATGGATTTGCTGATACATGGCTTGGAAAAATTCACGTAGGTGAATTCCCGAGTTAAGCACTCTTAAGTCGGCGCCTAAAAGCTCATTTGCAGTATACCCACTGACTTGAGTAAACTTATTATTTACATATTCGATATTCCCTTGAACATTGGTGATAACGACAATAGAGTGCTGATCTAATGCATATTTTTGTTGCAGTAATTCCTTGTCTTTCTCTAAATTAGTGAGCACCATATTATAAAAACTTCGAGCTAGCACTCCTGACTCATCTTTAGCATTGATAGGAAGGCGCTTTAATATTTGATCTCCATGATCACTTTGAACTGCGAGTGTCATTTTTCGAAGCGAGCCTACTAAGCGACGAGATAAGTAAATGGCAATGGCTAGTGCAATAAAGGCAAAAGAAAAGCCAAGCAACATGCTTTTGTTTTTAAAGTCACGCAATGTATTATTTAATTTATCATACGGCTTGGCTAAAATAAGCTGGTATGTAATACCGGATAGATTCTGTGGCAACATTAACTGCCTATAACTGGCGTAAACCGCTTCAATCGATTGTTTACTCATGCCACTATAAAAATCACTCTCTTGAAAGGCACCTTGGCTATTTTTAATAAAATCATCTAAGTTAATGGAGGGGAAAATATCTACTATATTAGCAAACTCTGCTTGTTTGTTCGTATAGGTCGATGTAATTACATTACCTAAATTGTCGACTACAAAGGCAAAATTATCGTCACTAATAATAGTGCTTAATTTGGTGAATATATTATCAATACTTAAAGTTAAACTTATAACCGCTTCCGCCTCTTGCTCATTAGAAGAACCATAAATAGGCGCGGTAATATTCATTACATTAAAGAAATCATTGCCACCATTAATGCGATAGTTAGCTATGATTGGTGATACCAAATAGGCACCATTAGGGCTACTTTTAGCTCTAATTTCCAAAGCAGATGCGCTTGATTCGCCTTCGCTTGTTTGTATATTCGTATAAACGTTTCCATCTATTTTATAAAAATGAGCCGATACGTTAGAACCGCTTTTATCTAATAACAATTTGACTTCCAATAATTCATCATTAGTGGCTAAAATGCGGTAAACAAGTTTTTCAAATGACACAGCCTGAGTACTTAAGTTGTCTCTAGGTTGCTCAAAAATGTTCATATACTCACGAGCGAAAGGTGTTAACAGTGCCAGATTCTTTTGAGCATTGTTAATTTCATATTTAAACTGCTGTTGAGTGCTAAACAATTGCTCTAATAAGCGATTTTTTTCCTCTTTTTCTATTAAAGTTTTACTATCTAAAAAATAAGAAGTTCCCACAGTAAATGTAATTAAGCTACAAACGACAAATATAATTAGTGGCAAACTAAAGGACTGCGGATACTTAGGATAGCCAACAACTTGACGCTTGTTACTGTTAGTTAGAACCGATTTATTGGTTCGTTTATTCTTATAGATAGTCGTGTAGTTCGAGCGAGCTGTTAGCGATAAAATTAGACTTAAAAATATCACTAGGTAAGCTGAAAGTTTTAAAAAGTGAGAAATATTGAATGCTGCGTCATAAAGGTGCTCAGATCCAAATGCCATATAACATTGGGCTGCAGTTTGTAACACCGAATAGCCAACTAAGCCGATAGCGACAATTGATTTAGACCATTTAGCCCAATACCAAGCCAAAGAAAACTCAAGTATAAATAATGCCAAAGGTAAAATATCATAAGGCCGACTAATTAAAGCACCTTCAAATTGTGTTTCAGGTAACCGCTCAGCTGAAATTGCGTAATAAATTAAACTAATTGTAGCTGCTACTAGTAATGAAATAAGAAGTAAAACAATTGAAATCAGCCTTTTTCTTGTAAGATTTTGCGATAGGTTAATATTACTGCGCATAAACATAATGAGCAGTAGACCAACAGTTAGTGTGCTTGCACTCACTAGTCGGGAAATGGCCCAGGTGAAAGGAATGAAGTTACTATCATTTGAACTACTAATAATTAAATTAGTTGATGCGGCTATATGAAAGAAATCTACAATGCCTGAAAAGAAGATCGCAATTGATATAATCACGATGGTAATGCGTTTAAATGCAACGTAATACAGGCATCCGATAACACAAATTAAAAACGCAAAGCTTACCGCACTCCATTCAATCAGAGCATGAACTAAAGCACCTTTATTATGCTGCAGTATATCCTTGTTGTGGCTACTTTCCAGCGAAAGATCAACGCCAACCCAGATAAGTATTAGAGGCAATAAACATAGTAATGCTAAGCTTTTTGCTGTGTTCTTTTTATTAATCCACTCAAACAGCATTTCCAATCTCTTTTAAATTTTTAACCAGCTTGCTTAACTATAGTCTAATTTGCCATTAAATACGTAAATCTTGTTTAAATATCAACTAGATAGGTTAAAAATAGAAATTCCCACAAGCCAAGCTAAGTACTAGCTTAAATGCACAGAGATACTAAAAATTTTTTAAGACAAAAAAAGCCCTACCTTTCGGCTGGGCTTTTTCTTAAATAAGTGCCTGGCGTTGACCTACTTTCACATGGGCGGTGCGACGACTCGCAAAACCCACACAAAATAAACAATCAGGGGTTTCCCAAACAAAAAAGCCCAACCTTTCGGCTGGGCTTTTTCTTAAATAAATGCCTGGCGTTGACCTACTTTCACATGGGCGGTGCGACGACTCGCAAAACCCACACAAAATAAACAATCAGGGGTTTCCCAAACAAAAAAGCCCAACCTTTCGGCTGGGCTTTTTCTTAAATAAATGCCTGGCGTTGACCTACTTTCACATGGGGAAACCCCACACTATCATCGGCGCTGAACGTTTTCACTTCTGAGTTCGAGATGGGATCAGGTGGTTCCCGTTCGCTAATGTCACCAGGCAAAACTGTTGTGGTTATCGCTACGCGATAAACCAAATGCTTTGCAATTTAAAATAAAACGAGTCAAGCAATAAAGGTTTCTTTAGTCACTATCAATTCTTCAATTCGTGTATCAACACACCTCAATTTGCCTTAGCAAACCGCTTGGGTGTTATATGGTCAAGCCTCTCGGATCATTAGTACTAGTTAGCTCAATACATCACTGCACTTACACACCTAGCCTATCAACGTCGTAGTCTTCAACGTTCCTTATGAGAGCTTAAAGCTCTAGGGAAATCTTATCTTGGAGGGGGCTTCCCGCTTAGATGCTTTCAGCGGTTATCCTGTCCGAACATAGCTACCGGGCAATGCCACTGGCGTGACAACCCGAACACCAGAGGTTCGTCCACTTCGGTCCTCTCGTACTAGAAGCAGCTCTCCTCAAATTTCCAACGCCCACGGCAGATAGGGACCGAACTGTCTCACGACGTTCTAAACCCAGCTCGCGTACCACTTTAAATGGCGAACAGCCATACCCTTGGGACCGGCTACAGCCCCAGGATGTGATGAGCCGACATCGAGGTGCCAAACACCGCCGTCGATATGAACTCTTGGGCGGTATCAGCCTGTTATCCCCGGAGTACCTTTTATCCGTTGAGCGATGGCCCTTCCATACAGAACCACCGGATCACTATGACCTGCTTTCGCACCTGCTCGACGTGTCTGTCTCGCAGTTAAGCACCCTTATACCATTGCACTAAACTCCCGATTTCCGACCGGGATTAGGGTACCTTCGTGCTCCTCCGTTACTCTTTGGGAGGAGACCGCCCCAGTCAAACTACCCACCACACACTGTCCTCGTCCCAGATAATGGGACTGAGTTAGAACTCAAAACATACCAGGCTGGTATTTCAAGGTTGGCTCCACGATGACTGGCGTCACCGCTTCAAAGCCTCCCAGCTATCCTACACAAGCAGGTTCTAAGTCCAGTGTGAAGCTATAGTAAAGGTTCACGGGGTCTTTCCGTCTAGCCGCGGGTATACGGCATCTTCACCGCAATTTCAATTTCACTGAGTCTCAGCTGGAGACAGTATGGCCATCGTTACGCCATTCGTGCAGGTCGGAACTTACCCGACAAGGAATTTCGCTACCTTAGGACCGTTATAGTTACGGCCGCCGTTTACCGGGGCTTCGATCAAGAGCTTCTCCGAAGATAACCCCATCAATTAACCTTCCGGCACCGGGCAGGCGTCACACCCTATACGTCCACTTTCGTGTTTGCAGAGTGCTATGTTTTTAATAAACAGTCGCAGCCATCTGGTTTCTTAGACCACCAGCAGCTTAAGTCGCGAGGACTATCACCACCAGCGGTGTACCTTCTCCCGAAGTTACGGTACCATTTTGCCTAGTTCCTTCAGCTGAGTTCTCTCAAGCGCCTTGGTATTCTCTACCTACCCACCTGTGTCGGTTTGGGGTACGGTCTCACATTGTCTGAAGCTTAGAAGTTTTTCCTGGAAGCCGGGCATCAACTACTTCCGAACCGTAGTTCGTCGTCATCAGCTCTCAGCCTTAAGGACCCGGATTTGCCTAAGTCCTCAGCCTACCACCTTAAACATGGACAACCATCGCCATGCTAGTTTAGCCTTCTCCGTCACTCCATCGCAACAATGTCAGGTACAGGAATATTAACCTGTTTCCCATCGACTACGCATTTCTGCCTCGCCTTAGGGGCCGACTCACCCTGCTCTGATTAGCATAGAACAGGAAACCTTGGGTTTCCGGCGGGGAAGTTTTTCACTCCCCTTATCGTTACTCATGTCAGCATTCGCACTTCTGATACCTCCAGCAAACCTCCCGGTTTACCTTCGACGGCTTACAGAACGCTCCTCTACCATGCGTGTAAACACGCATCCGCAGCTTCGGTGTATGGTTTTAGCCCCGGTACATCTTCCGCGCAGGCCGACTCGACTAGTGAGCTATTACGCTTTCTTTAAAGGGTGGCTGCTTCTAAGCCAACCTCCTAGCTGTCTGGGCCTTCCCACATCGTTTCCCACTTAACCATAACTTTGGGACCTTAGCTGGCGGTCTGGGTTGTTTCCCTTTCCACGACGGACGTTAGCACCCGCCGTGTGTCTCCCATGATTGCACTCACTGGTATTCGGAGTTTGCATCGGGTTGGTAAGTCGGGATGACCCCCTAGCCGAAACAGTGCTCTACCCCCAGTGGTGATACATGAGGCACTACCTAAATAGTTTTCGAGGAGAACCAGCTATCTCCGGGCTTGATTAGCCTTTCACTCCGAGCCACAGCTCATCCCCGCATTTTTCAACATACGTGGGTTCGGTCCTCCAGTTGGTGTTACCCAACCTTCAACCTGGCCATGGCTAGATCGCCCGGTTTCGGGTCTACTGCCTGAGACTGAACGCCCTATTAAGACTCGCTTTCGCTACGGCTCCCCTAAACGGTTAGCCTTGCCACAGACAAGTAAGTCGCTGACCCATTATACAAAAGGTACGCAGTCACATGACTAAATCATGCTCCCACTGCTTGTATGCATACAGTTTCAGGTTCTATTTCACTCCCCTCACAGGGGTTCTTTTCGCCTTTCCCTCACGGTACTGGTTCACTATCGGTCGGTAGA
>NZ_CM132298.1:0-655000 GCF_053709105.1 Aliikangiella aequoris | reverse complement strand
GTTTTCACCACAGTCAAAATCAATAAACTGACTAACTTGCTGTTTAAGGCTTTCAACCCAGTTTTGCACCGTTTCTGCGGTATTGAGCTGGCGTTCTGCCGCTTTAAATGATGGATCACCAATCAGGCCAGTGGCACCGCCAACCAAAGCTATGGGTTTATGGCCATACTGTTGAAAGCGCTTTAACGCTAAAAGTGGCACTAAGCTTCCGATATGTAAACTATCTGCAGTAGGGTCAAAGCCACAGTACACGACTTTCATTCCATCACTTAAATGTTGTTTAAGTTCGTCTTCAGCAGTCATTTGCTGAATCATGCCACGCCATCCTAAGTCGGATATTAAATCTTGCTTTGCCATATTTTTACCAAAAAGCCATTATTAAAAGAATTGCTTGATTATTTGAATTTTATAACAAGAAGTGGGTCAGATAAGATTGACCCGATTATTACAAAAAGCTATCTTAAGCGCCCAAATTGCTGAGTATATCTGTATTCAAAATTATTGCCGATGCTTTTTACACTATTTTTGGCATAACTTACAATAGTTTTGGGTAACATAGGTATAAACTTTCGGTCGAGCTAAAAGGTAATTAAAATCTAGCTTGAATAATAAAAAGTGCAGCTCAATTAGTTGACTTAATGCACACTGACTTAAAAAGACACAACCTTTGTATGATTAAACAAGATTATAAACCGAAAGAAAACTCACCTATTCGCTACAAAGCCGCAAACTTTAAGTTACCACATTGGCTTAAGCACCCCTATATTATTATAGGTACTGCGATTGCCGTAATAACACTTGCAATCGCGCTTTCCACCTCTAAAAGTGGCTCTAGCGACTCTCAAATGGAAACTCAAAAATCCTTAGAGATAGAAGAGTTAACCTTAATAGCCGAAGAAACAGCACAAAATACCGCAGATCTTTCTGCGCAACAGGTCGCTAATTATAGCGACCCTATCGCTATCCCTATTGATTTAGGTAAACCGAAAGTCGATGAAATAGCGACTTTTCCAATGCTAGAGCAATCAACTCTATGGCAAACCGAAGCAGTGAAAAAAGGCGATAACCTATCGCTAATTTTTAAGCGAATCGGGTTATCGGCACGCCAAGTTCATGAAGTGATTAATTTAGACCAAAATGCCAAGTTATTATTAAAGCTAAAACCTGGAGAGCTTATTAGTTATCAATTAGCAGAAGGCCAGTTAAAAGCGCTAAAATATCGTATCGACATCCAGCAAACCCTTTATATTGAAAGAACAAAAAATGGACTTACTAGCCGCATTGACAATAAATCGATAGAAGTTCGCACCGCTTACGCCCATGGAACCATAGAGGACTCTTTATTTAACGCGGGTAAGAAAGCAGGCCTAACTGACAGCCAAGTAATGCAGCTAGCGAATATTTTTGACTGGGATATCGACTTTATTCTCGACATTCGTAAAGGAGACAGCTTTTCGTTTTTATACGAAGAAAAATTTATTGAAGGGGAAAAAATTGGCGACGGTGATATTTTAGCTGCAGAGTTTGTTAATCAAGGCAAAAGCTTTGTTGCAGTAAGATATACCGATAGCAAAAACAACAGCAGTTTTTATACTCCTGAAGGATTAAGTATGCGCAAGGCGTTTTTACGAGCGCCAGTTAAGTTCAACTATATTAGTTCTAGCTTTAAACCGCGTCGCTTTCATCCAATTTTAAAGCGTTGGAAAGCTCATCGCGGAATCGACTATAGAGCGCCAACCGGCACGCCTATTAGGGCTGCAGGCGACGGCAGAGTCATCGCGTCTAGTTACAATAAGTACAATGGAAAATACGTGTTTATTCAACACGGCCAAGGCATTGTTACTAAGTACTTACATATGTCTAAAAGAGCAGTAAGCAACAACAAGCGCGTCAAACAAGGACAAGTGATAGGCTATGTTGGCGCGACCGGGCTTGCAGAAGCTCCGCACTTACATTATGAATTCGTCGTCAATGGTGTGCACCGCAATCCAAGAACCGTCAAGTTGCCCCAAGCTCAGCCAGTTGAGCCATCTGAAAAAGATCGCTTTATAGCATCAACGCAACCCTGGCTAAATCAATTAACTTCTCGCAATGCGGTTATTCGAGATAATCAGGCGGTAGCCCCTTAATGTCAGCTAAAACATTGTCGAAAATGCCCTCCCATGACACTTCTTCAGAAGTTTATATTGGACTCATGTGTGGTACCAGCATTGACGGTGTTGATGTTGCAGTCGTTGATTTCTCAGATAACGGCTGCCAATTAATTGCTGCTCACTTGCACCCCATAGACAAACAAGTGAAGTCTAAATTGCGTTCACTGTGTTCATTAACCTGCCAAGAAAACAACTTACAAAGCTTTGAACATAGAATAGAGCTATTAGGAGAACTTGATCATGTTATGGGCGAAGTATTTGCTGCCGCGGTAAATGCAACATTGCAGCAATACTCAATTGCAGCGGCGAGCATTAAAGCCATTGGAAGCCATGGGCAAACGATTCGCCATCAACCTAGCCTTGCTTCCCCGTTCACCTTGCAAATAGGCGATCCGAATGTCATTGCTTATCAAACCAAAATTACAACGGTTTCAGACTTTCGCCGCATGGATATGGCGGCAGGTGGTCAAGGAGCACCTTTAGCGCCCGCATTTCACAACGCTGTGCTGCGTTCACCTCTTGAAAATCGTATTATTTTAAATTTAGGCGGAATTGCCAATATTACTTACTTACCGCAACAGCCAGAAGCTGAAGTTTTTGGATTTGATACGGGTACGGCTAACACTTTAATGGATGTTTGGTTTTTACATCACCATCCCAACGCCACCGATGATTTTGACCGAGATGCTAATTTTGCTCAACAAGGCAATGTTAATTCGGCATTATTAACTCGCTTAATGAGCGATCCTTACTTTCAACTGCATTACCCTAAAAGTACTGGCCGGGAATACTTTTCCTTAGAGTGGCTTCAACAACACATTGCCGCTCTAGGCGATCAGCTAACACCCGCTGACGTGCAGGCGACTTTGCTTGAGTTTACAGCGCAGTCTATTTTTGAATCAGTGAACAAACTGCAACTGCCCGACTACAAAGTCTACAGCTGCGGTGGTGGTAGCCATAACCCGCATTTAATAAGCCAACTTGAAACTAAGTTTGGCCACAAAATACTTACTACAAAAACCATTGGCGCCGATCCAGATTATTTAGAAGCGATAACATTTGCCTGGTTAGCTAAACAAAGAATGGAACACAAGCCTGGCAACTTGCCATCGGTTACTGGCGCTCGCTCAGCACAAATTCTAGGTGCCATTTATCAGTGCAGCGCTTAAATATCTGCGAGCTGGAAAGATTTTGGTTGCTGCGTCACCGGACAGTTAAAACTCAATTGGTAAGCTGTTAATTGAAGATCACGACTTTGCACTTGAGCCCCATACAAACGATCACCGATAATCGGGTAGCCAAGCGAAGCTAAGTGACGCCTAATTTGATGTTTTCTGCCAGTATGCAGTTTTAATAAAATCCTACTTGAATTACTCGAAGGCTCAAAACAACAACTTAAGATTTCTGTTTTTGCAGACTTATTATCTATTGGCAGCTCGATTAACCTAGCGTCGCACAAATCAGCTAAAGCGACTCGAAAATCACCGCAAACTTCTGCTTTATATTGCTTGATAACTTGCCGGTTTTCAAAAAGCTGCGCCAGTTTAGTGGTCACTGTTTTGCTATGCCCAATAACAATAACGCCTTGGGTTGCTCTATCGAGGCGATGAACTAAAAATGCAGGACGCTGTTCAGGGTCGTGGGTTTCTACCCAACGCGTGATGGTATTTTGGTCGCTCCACTTAGTTCCCTGCGAAAACATTCCCCTCGGTTTCGACCAAACACTATATTGATCTTCATCGGAGATTAGATGCGGTCTTGCTACTGGCTCAGTTAATATAGCTTCATTGTAATAAATGAATAGGCTGTCACCAACTAAGAGTTTAGATTTGGCCCGCCTAATTCGGCGCACACTATTACCGCGTTTTAGCCATACGGCTCCAGCAGTAAGAGCAGCTTTGGTTTTGCTGCTCGTAAGCTCAGGGCAATGGGAATTGATTAATGAAACTAAGTTCGTATTATTTTCTAGGACTGGAATTTCTTTTTGAAACTTAATTCCACTCATGATTTAAATAGAAAAGGATGATCCACAACCACAAGTTGTTTTCGCGTTGGGATTTTCTACAACAAACCTTGAGCCATCCAAGTCTTCTCGGTAATCAACTTGTGAACCGACTAAATACTGAAAGCTCAGCGCATCGACCACCAGAGAAACGCCTTCTTTTTCAACAATAAAGTCATCATCTGCTTTATCTTCGTCGAAGCTGAAACCATACTGAAAGCCTGAACAGCCGCCTCCCGTCACATAAACGCGTAGCTTTAGTTGAGGGTTTTCCTCTTCTGTCACTAACTCTTTTACTTTAGCACTGGCGGCTTCAGTAAAAATAATAGGGCTAACTTTAGCGACTCCACTTGTAGACATAACTTCTCTCGATGACCCTTTTTAGTAAACTCGCGAATTATTCATGAAACAGTCAAGTAACGCAAATAAACTCTCGCTATTTATCACTTTATTCATATCAACCTAAACAAAAGGGCTAAATTGTTTATTTTAACCCTTCAAAATAGACTTTATTTTGCAGCGTTTTCTTTTGGCGATTGCGACTCTTCACTTAACTCTGTCGCTTTTTTATTATGGCCAATAAGTTTCGGCTTTTCCTCTTTGTGTAACATTTGCCCATTGACTTCGGCTCCCATAGCCATCTCAATGAGCTTATAATACACATTGCCTTCTACTCTTGCCTCTGACATCAGTTCAACATGTTCTAACGCATGAACATCCCCCTTCACACGACCTAAGATCATAATATGAGGCACATTAATCTCACCTTCAATATAACCATTTTGGCCAACCGTTAGCAGCGAGTTTTCAAATTCATCGGCGGCGACATCTCCCTTAATATAACCATCTACGTAGAGCACACCAGTAAAGTTTACATTACCAGTGATTTTTGCTTCTTTACTAATCAAGGTATCAGCGGCACCTGCTTTGGCTCTAGGTGACTGCTTTTTATTTCGGCCTAACATGAAGTTAACTCCTAAATATTCCAAATAAATTGATATTGTGCAGATTGGTTTTTGCGCAACCCACTCGTTTTAGCTTCAATCTCGACCTTTTCAGCAATAAAATCAGCCGGTATTGCAATTTCACCTTCCAGGTTTTGAAAGTACCGAAATTGGAACTGAAAATCTTTACTTTGAAAAGTACCTAGTTCACGAAACTGATAGGCTTTTGTTTCGCCAGCTAATTTACCATGTAACACTAAGCTAACGCGGCCTTTTAAAAATTGGTCCTGCTTTCCAGCTTGAGTAAGCACTAACTTATAATTAAAACTTTCTTTTTGGTTACTTGCAGTAACTTGAAAATCAGCAATGGTTAAGCCTTCTTGATCGAGCTCTGGCGCCATGATCTTACGGTAAAATGACAACTCAGACTCAAGACTCAATTGAGTTTGCTGCATTTGTTTAACTGTTTCTACTAGTTGCTGATTAGACTGATTATCTACCTTAGCGGTTTGAGCTTGCATAATTAAATCTTGATTCGCTTGTTGGTAGGCTGATTGAAACTTATCCAATTCGTTCTCTAACCAAATCACCTTCTCTAATGCTTGCCGCTCACTTTCATGATTGACTAATCGCCCCAAAAAATAGCTCGCAACTAATAACGCGGCCGCTAGCACACCCCAACCACAATACCATAGTGGCGTCTTTTGCTGAGTAATAATTAATCGACTTTGCGACATACTTATAAAATACCAGAATGCATAATTCAATTTTGACTGCTAGTTTACCTTGTTTAGGCTCTAAAACCTAACAAATAAGCCTTTTTGAAAGCGAAATTTAGCTAATTTAATGATTTTATTTGTCTTTTTTATCAATAGGTTATATGCTCTTTTTAAAGTCAAATAATAGATCGAGCTGGGGGTTCTAGCTATTGACTTAAAAATTTGCCGTACCAGAATTTGTTCAACCGAAACAATAATTGCGCTTAGCAAGCGTAATCATTCCCCAACTTATCACAGCAGAATTACAATTAATGTCATTCTTTGAATCAATTAGATTAAAACTAGGCAGTTTAAACGCCTTACCAATTCTAGCAGCTATGGGCCTAATCAGCGGTCTTTTAGCTGGTGGCGTCGTGGTATTGTTTCGGCTGTTTATAGAAAGCGGCTTAGTGTTATGGCATTCCGGTGATGGCAGCTTAGACTTCGAAGAGACAAGCTGGTGGTTTCGATTAGCATTGCCCTTAAGTGGCGGCTTTTTAGTGGGGTTGGTTTTACACAAAGTTGGCAAAGAAAGGCGCCAAGTTGGTGTAGGCCACGTATTAGAAAGAATGGCTTATCACCAAGGCTATTTATCTTGGCGAAATGCCGTAGTACAGTTTTTAGTCGGAGGGTTAACCCTCGCAACCGGCCAGTCCGTTGGCCGCGAAGGCCCTAGCATTCACTTGGGTTCTACCGCTGGAAGTTGGCTTGGCCAGCAAATGAAGCTTCCCAATAACAGCATTCGAATTTTAGTAGGCTGCGGCACTGCAGCGGCTATTTCTGCAAGCTTTAATACTCCTTTAGCTGGGGTGATTTTTGCGATGGAGGTAGTCATGATGGAATACGCTGTGGCTAGCTTTATCCCGTTAATTCTAGCGTCTGTTTCTGCAGCGATTTTGTCGCGGATTGTGTTTGGAAACGATGTTGCTTTTACCGTTCCTACATTAGATCTAGCTTCACTTTGGGAAATCCCCTATTTTATCTTTTTAGGCCTTGTTATTGGCACTGTTGCTAGCTTATTTATAATCACCACGCGCTATATTGCAGTCGCTGCTAAGGACTGGCCAGTTTGGCTAAAATGTGGCGCTGCTGGTAGCTGTGTTGGAGTAATCGCTTTAGTTGCGCCACAGGTTATGGGCATTGGCTATGACTCCGTCAACGCTGCGCTGCATGGCAGTTTGCCTTTACAAATATTAGCCATAGCCTTTGTAGGAAAACTGCTCGCAACAATTATTTGTTCTGGTTTATCACTGCCAGGCGGAGTCATCGGCCCAAGTATGTTTATTGGCGCAATGATTGGGGGCCTTGTCGGCTCTTTTGGTGGATTAATTATGCCAGAACATGCTTCTGATTATGCATTTTACTCCATGATTGGCATGGCTTCTATGATGAGCGCCATTCTCCAAGCGCCTTTAGCCGCATTAATGGCATTATTAGAACTTACTAACAATCCGAATATTCTATTGCCGGGTATGCTGGTACTAGTTATTGGAAATTTAGTGGTATCAGAACTCTTTAAACAACCTTCTATTTTTCAATCACAAATGCGCGTTAAGGGGCTCGATTTAAAAGTAAATCCTTTGTCGCAGTTTTTAAGAAGTGTTGGGGTTGCAGGGCTAATGGAAAGGAAGATCGCTGTACACGAAAAGCAAATTACCGTCGCACAAATAGATAAATTATTAGAGTCAACACCACGCTGGATTTTAATAAAAGAAGATGAGATCCCCAAAGCACTTATGGCCGCTAATGACCTAGCCCGCTATTTCATTGAACTGAAAGAGCAATTCGCCCAACAAACCGATGAGGGCAGCGTTGACCCTAGCGAGCTAAACGAGCAAGTAATTGACCTATTGAGTATACCCGGGGATAGACAAGATATTGCTTCAGTCTATTTGCAAGGAAACTTAGAGGAAGCTTTAGACACTATGGACAGAGAGTCTGTTGACGCGGTTTATATCTTTAGAACCACGGCACCGCTCACTGACAAAATATATGGCATTTTGACTCGCGAAATAATTGAGTCACATTATAGTTACAAGCGTTAGCAAAGTAGGCCACTATGATCGAATGGTACATTTACATTAAGGCAATGCACATCGTATTTTTCACCAGCTGGTTTGCTGGGTTATTTTATTTGCCACGTATTTTCGTTAACTTAGCGATGGTAGAGCACCCGAGTACATATCAGCACTTACTTTTAATGGCACAAAAGCTCTACCGATTTATTACGCCGTTTATGTGGATAACAATTTTTCTAGGCGCTTGGTTGTTATGGCTAAATCCTACTTGGCTGAACATGGTTTGGTTACAAGCTAAGTTAATTCTGGTGCTCACCTTAGTGATTTATCACGTTCAATGCAGTCGTTATTTAAATCGATTTGCCAATCAAGAAAACGCCAAAAACCATGTTTTTTTTCGTTGGTTTAATGAGTTCCCCGTACTCATTCTAGTTGCGATTGTCGTGCTAGCAGTTGCAAAACCCTTATAGCTAGCCTTCTGCCGAAACTTCTTGATAAACCTGCACTTTAACAATTTGGTTACGTGCAACGGGTAATTCAAGCTCACCCCCTTCGGTTCTGATTTTTAACCATACGGAGCGTGCATTTGCTCGGCTTAGACGACCGTCAAAGTCTTGCCCGTCATCTCGATAAATTTTTACTCTTTCATGCATATGACGATCTAAATAAACTGGTGGAATATCAACAAAGGCTTTTTTAATCAGTACGGTCCGATATTGTGAACGCTCAGGATCAGCGAGTAACTTAGCCTTTTCAAATTGTGCGCCAATTTCATCAAACCGAGATAAGTCCCACTCTGACAATAAAGCAGTAACATCTTGTTGATTGATACTTAAGCGCATTCGAGTTAAATCAATTAGCTCGCCAAGGTCATAATACTCACTACCATTTAACTCAAAGCCGACTTTAGGTTGCATAAATAAGTGCAGTTCGCTTTCTGGTTTTATATAGTCGGTATAAAATTTTTGCGCTTCTAAAGACATCTCTACGCCAACCGAATCAAGCATTTCTGCCACAGCACTAACGTGGCCAGTATAATACTCCGCAACTTCAACACCTTGTTGAATGGCACAAAACTCGGCTTTTCGTTGATTATAACCATTATCTTTAGCTGTCAATTCAAACAAAGTAAGATTAGGTAAAACGGTTTCAGTCGCAGCCGAGGCGAATGGGGTAGCTTGAATTGACTCTAACCAAGCAAGAACGCCACCAATATTCATTTGATAGTCAAAGCGCCCTAGCTCTTCAATATCGACTTCTCCATTAAGCACAACACTGCCACTATATCTATCGAGCATGTAAAACTGTTTAGCGCTTAAAGCAAAATAGTTATATCCCATTCTTTCTAACTGGTTGAGCCCAATGGTTTCTTGCTCTCCACAAAAAGCCGATTCAATTAAATCTAAACTGGTGACTGAACTCGGTTGGGTAAGCGCTTTCGACATATTATTATCAAACGGAATTAATACATCGCGGATTGTTAAATAAGCATTATCCGGTAGTTCCTGCTGACTAATGGTGCTATTTAAAAATGCGAGCTCAAAAAGGTTACCGGCAAAAAAGCGTAACTCACCAATTTCGATGCTCGCCCCCATGCTAAAAACGTAAACAGAAACAGCATTTAGCTTTATTTCTCCGTTTAAACCTACACTGGCAGAGTCGTACTCTAATTGAGCAAACGGACTAATTGTATTGGCAAATGCTTTAATGTCTTTATTAAGTTTCCAATCCGAAATAAGCATAGTAGCGGCAATTACGACAATCGCGAGCAAAAGAATTTTTATTAAAAATCGTAACATCCTAAATGTCCTATAATAAGTGCTGGCAGCGTTGTTTTTCTTGAAGAATATATTGGATTCTAACTGGGTTTAGGGATTTTTACTGGTATTTATTCATATTATAGCGACATCCTACCGTTTTATGTCTATAAATACAAAAGCGGAACAATTATTAAGCCGGTTCTAAAACCTAGTTGAAAGGTAGGCCAAAACACAATGTCGAACGACAATGAACTATTTAAAAACTTAAAAGCACTAGAAGACGCAAGTTTTCCAAAAGCCTGCCATAAATGCGGAAATCGCTTTGAAAATGAAGCTGAATATATTGCCAAAACGATTCCATACACTAAAAGCCCTTCCATCGCCGAGTCACAAGATAACGCAGGGCAATCGTTTGTGAAAGTGATTCGGCAATGTAATTGCGGCATGCCAATTGTTGATCATTTTGGTGATAGACGTGATATGTCGCAACGCGGAGAAATAAGACGCCAGGCTTTCGAAAAAGTCATTGTTAGTTTAATCGAGAAAGGCGTTTCACGAGAAATCGCCCGCCAAGAAATGATGAAATATATGCGCGGCAATAAGAGTCTGCTTTTAGAGAAATTAGGCATTTTTAAATCCTAACTATGTTCAAGCGAGTGAGAATATTTTTTCTTTCACATTGCCCTTTATACCTAGAAAATAAAAGTAGACTGCTATTAATTATTTTTAAAAACGACTAAAATAGCGGCAATCGCTTTTATTGAGGTTTTCCCGTGATTCTAAAAGGCCAACACCTACTTTCAGTTAAAGATGTTTCGTTAGAGTTAGTCGATTCGCTTTTTCAAGTTGCCGAAGAAATGCGCCCCTACGCAACCCGAAAAAAAATATCTAAAGTGCTAGACGGTGCTGTGTTAGGCAATATGTTTTTTGAGCCTAGCACACGTACACGGGTGAGCTTCGGCTGTGCATTTAATTTACTTGGTGGTGAAGTACGGGAAACAACCGGCCTATCTAATTCAGCATTAGCAAAAGGCGAATCCTTATACGATACCGCACAGGTTTTATCTGGATACAGTGACATTATCGCTATGCGTCACCCAGAAGCAGGATCCGTCGCCGAGTTTGCCATTGGAAGTCGAGTACCAGTTATCAATGGCGGTGACGGCCCAAACGAGCATCCAACCCAAGCATTATTAGATTTATTTACCATTCAAAAAGAACTACAGCGCCAAGGAAAAGATATTAGCGAATTAAGCCTAACCCTTTTAGGTGACTTAAAGCACGGCCGCACTGTGCACTCGCTGTGCCAGTTACTTTGTTTGTACCGCGGTTTAAAAATACAACTTATTTCGCCGCAAGCACTAGCCATGCCCGCTCAATATATTGACTTACTGACCAATGCCGGCCATCAAGTTACAATGGGAGAAAAGCTAGAACAAGGACTTCCGCAAGCCAACATTATTTACCAAACCCGTATTCAAGAAGAAAGGTTTGCTACAGTTCAAGAAGCCGAAAGTTACAAAGGTTACTTTAGACTAAACAAACAAATTTACTTAGCCCATTGTCAGCCGAATGCCGTTATTATGCACCCATTACCTAGAGACTCTAGGAGCAATGCTAACGAACTAGACAACGACTTAAATTTAGAGCCTGGCCTAGCTATTTTTAGACAGACTGACAACGGTCTATTAGTAAGAATGGCGCTGTTCGCCTGCATTCTTGGGGTAGAGGATCAGTTAAAACAGTATGAAAAATCGGTTAACTGGTTTACTGGCTTGCAGCGTAGTTAGCTTGTTAATATTTAGCTCAATTCAGGATCACGTTTTCCACCACATTTTTAGAGAAACTAATGCAAAAATCAACTCAGCTTTACAATCAATCGTTAGCACTTATTCCTGGTGCCGTTAACTCTCCAGTAAGAGCTTTTAATGGTGTGGGGGGGACGCCCGTATTTGTTGCGCGTGCCAATGGAGCTCACTTTATCGATGTAGATGGAAAAGAATATATTGACTATGTTGGCTCTTGGGGGCCTATGCTACACGGCCATAATAACCAAGAAATTAAACAAGCAGTCATTAACGCAGTAGAAAATGGACTTAGCTTTGGCGCGCCAACTGAAGTGGAACTGCAAATGGCACGAAAGATCAATCAACTGATCCCCTCAATTGAACAGGTTCGTATGGTGAGCTCTGGGACCGAAGCAACCATGAGCGCAATTCGGCTTGCTCGAGGTTATACATCAAAAGATAAAATCATCAAGTTTGAAGGCTGCTACCACGGCCACGCCGATAGCTTATTAGTTAAGGCAGGTTCAGGTGCCCTTACACTTGGCGAGCCTACCTCTCCCGGAGTGCCTGCAGACTTTGCAAAGCACACGCTCACCGCAGAATTTAACAACCTGGAGAGCGTCAAAAAGCTGCTAGAAGCCAACCCAAACCAAGTCGCTTGCATTATTTTGGAGCCGATAGCGGGTAATATGAACTGCATTCCACCCTCAGATGGGTTTCTTGAAGGGTTACGTCAACTTTGCGATGCGCATCAGGCATTATTGATATTCGACGAAGTTATGTGCGGATTTAGAGTGGGAAACTGCAGCGCCCAATCACTTTATACGATTACCCCTGATCTAACTTGTTTAGGTAAAATTGTGGGCGGCGGAATGCCCGTAGGAGCATTTGGTGGCAAAAAGGAAATAATGCAACACCTTGCACCGGCAGGGCCGGTTTATCAAGCCGGAACATTATCCGGAAACCCGATTGCGATGACTGCCGGGCTGACCGCTTTAACGCTATTATCAGAGGACGACTTTTATCCACCAATTTATCAATACTGCGAAGATCTAGTCAGCGGACTACAAAGGTTGGCAGACAAACACCAAGTCCCTTTTACAACAAATCATGTGGGAAGCATGTTTGGGTTGTTTTTTACTGATGAGAAAAATATAAGTCGCTTTTCTCAAGTGGCAAACTCTAACCTAGATCGCTTTAAAAAGTTTTTCCACTTTATGTTAGAGGAAGGCGTTTATCTGGCTCCTTCTGCTTTTGAAGCAGGTTTCATTAGCTCTGCTCATACTCAAGAAACTCTCCAGCAAACCCTTGAGGCAGCCGATAAAGCATTTGCAAAACTAATGATCTAGCCTTGAATGTCAACTCGCTGTGAAGCAATCAATTGAAAAGCTTTTGCTTCACAGCCACCAAAGCTGAAAAGCTCTTCGATCGCTGCAAAAGTAACGCAGCGCACCATCAAAGGTTCAACCGATAGCGGAAAAAAATCCTGCGCAAAAAAGGCGCGAATCAAAAGGCGCGAATCAAATATGTAAGCAAAATAACAGACAAAGCACTTAAAATATTTTACTTAAATGCAAAGTTTCGCCTTTATTCTCCATTTTGACACGGCTTAAAAAGGACATACCTAACAGTACTTGGTCTGGCCCAGCTCCCTGAATCACCATACCGGAAACTTGAGAAAGTTGGATCCCTCCAACATTCACTTGGTTTAAGACCACTTCCCAAGCTCTCGCCCGACCGCTTGCCGTAAGCACAATGCTGGGCACCCCATTTTGCCTATAATTTAAACCAATACTTTGAGCAGTTGACTCATTCATTGCGACATGTGATGCACCGGTATCGACTAAAAACTGAGTCGCAACACCGTTAATTAAGCCAGAAGTAAAATACATCCCCGTTTGAGCTCTACTCACCACCGCCGTTGGCGCTGCCTGCTGAGAGCTATTGCTCGCAGAAAAAGCGCCAAGCTGCTTCAACTTCAGCTGAAGAGGTTTGCCATTAACGAGAAAGGTTGCGCTGTGAGAGTCGGCTTTGATTAACTTAATTACCGGTGATAGGTTTTGCCCCACTCTGACTAACTTTTGATTACCATTTAATTTGACCATAGCGGCATTTTTGAATAACGCGGTCACTTGTATTTCTTCTTCAGCAACTAAATTTAGTGAAACAAAAGTTCCAATCACAAAAATAATTGCGCGTATTATAGCCATAAAACATTAACCCCAAACAGGATAGCCCAAGCGAAACAGCCTGCTAAAATGTCGTCTAACATAATACCAAAGCCGCCACTTACTTTTTGGTCTACCCACTTTATCGGCCAAGGTTTAAAAATATCAAATAATCTAAATAGAATAAAAGCTAAAATTATATTGGTTCCGCTAGGGGGAATCGCAATTAAGGTGATGAGCATTCCGGCAAACTCATCCCACACAATACCGGGATGATCATGTGTGTTCAGTAAGCTTGCTGAACGCCCACATAAATAAACGCCAAGTATACAAACCACAGCACAAACTAAACCATAACTCCACACTGAAAAGTCTGCGATTAGCCAATAAAATGGCAATACAGCGATAGTGCCAAATGTGCCGGGCGCTTTGGGCGCTAGTCCACTACCAAAGCCAAAAGCCAAAAAGTGAACAGGATGATTAAAAACTGTTTTTGCTGAAACACGCATTAAGGCTGTTGGCTCCCAAAGTAAGCGGCGGTTAAAGGTAAAGTTTTAGTTAACCTAAATTGCTTTGCTATAGTCTAAATTGCTAATTAAAAATGCTCAAAGCCGTTAAAATCTAGCGTCACTTCTTGCTTATCTTGCATGACTCTAACACCAGGCTTACCCGTCATACGCCCTACCGGTATACAATCCGAACCGACAGTTTCTAACGCCAACCGGGTCGACTCTAGCGCATCTTCGTCAACAGTAAAGCAGAGTTCATAATCATCGCCACCAGCTAACACACTACGCATCACCAGCTCTTGATTTTGGATGCCTTGGGCCGCACTAGACAGCGGCAGCCATTCTTGCTTGATTAGCGCACCAACTTCGCTGCGATCACTAATATGCTTAATATCAGATAATAAACCATCGGAAATATCTATCACCGCCGTCGCTCTTCCTCGCAAAGCAATTCCAGCAGCAATTCGCGGGTTAGGGGTGTAATACTTTTTAAGGAAATAGCTCGCGTCTTGTTGGCATACATGCAGTTTATTTTGAGCTACTTGCAGACCTAAAGCTGCATCACCTAAATTACCTGTAACACAAATTAAGTCTCCGGCCTGAGCGCCGCTACGCCGATGGAATACATTTTCGGGCACAAACCCATGCGCTTGAATCGTAATTGATAGCGGCCCCTGACAAGTATCACCGCCAACAATTTGAACACCGTAATATTCCGCCATTTTCCTTAAGCCTTGATGAAACTTTTCCATCCATGCCTGCTCAAACTTAGGCATAGTTAGCGACAAAGTTAACCAAGCTGGCTCAGCTCCCGCGGCAGCAAGATCACTTAAATTAACTGCGACTGCCTTATGAGCAATTTCTGCCGGATCACTATCAGCTAAAAAATGTACATCAGCCACTAGCGTATCCATAGAGATAGCAAGCCTTTGCCCTCTTGGCACTTTAAGTAGTGCACAATCATCACCAATTCCAACGAGAACATCTTTTCGACTATCACTATCAAAGTTTAAATAGCGTTGAATTATTTCAAACTCTTTCATCAAAATCCTTATGCAAAAAGTTTTAACAAATACCTTCGCGCTGCATTTAGCAGTTGCCTGTAAGGTAATTCAGGCGTCGCACTAATAAAGCATTTGGTTAATCAAATTTCATAGAAAACCATTAAGCCCCTAAAATAAAAGTTATTTATTTCGCTTCTAGGGGACGTAACTGCTTCGCAAGCTTATCGAGAATACCGTTAACAAATTTATGGCCATCTTCAGCACCAAACGTTTTGGTTAACTCTAGCGCTTCATTAATAACTACTTTGTAAGGAATATCCATACGAGACCTTAATTCGTAACAAGCCAGTCTTAACACAGCTAATTCAACTGGGTTCACTTCGCTAAAGTCCCTTTGCACCACAGGCTCTAAATCAGCGTCTATTTGCTTAACAGAGGCCAAAGTATTTACCAAGATTTCTCTAAAATACTCAATGTCGACTTTGGCTTGATTTATCGTTTCTAAAAACTGCAATTCTATTTCTTCAATAGCATTACCGCTCATTTGCCATTGATAAATACCTTGCACAGCATAGCGCCTAGCTTTTTTGCGGGTTGAAGGTTTTTGAATCATGATTTATTTATCCAGCTGTTTAAAAAGGTTTACCATTTCTAGTGCGCCTAATGCCGCTTCAGCTCCTTTATTTCCAGCTTTAGTTCCCGCTCGCTCAATGGCTTGCTCAATGCTATCAACGGTAAGCACTCCAAAAGCGACTGGAATGTCAGCGTTTAGTGAAACTTGCGATAAGCCTTTAACGCACTCACCGGCAACATATTCAAAGTGAGGCGTACCACCTCTAATCACTGCACCTAATGCGATAATGGCGTCGTGCTGTTTTTTTGCTGCAATTCGTTGTGCTGCAATTGGCATTTCGAATGCACCCGGCACACGAATAATTTCAATATTAGACTCGTCAATACCATGCCGCTTTAATGCATCGATAGCACCTTCGACCAAACTTTCTACCACAAAACTGTTAAATCGAGCCACCAGTAAAGCAAACTTACTACCTTGACCTACCATATTACCTTCAATCGTTTTCATTTCTTTCTCACTTTCAATTTTCTATTTTAAATTCAATTCACTTAAACATTTGGATAATAAATACCAAACACTTTGACTATTTATCTTCAATATATTCGACAACTTCTAACTTAAATCCAGATAACGCAATAAATTTCTTTACCGGACTTAGCAAGCGCATTTTATGCACGCCAAGTTCCATTAAAATTTGTGATCCAATGCCAACGGTTCGAGAAGCTCGACTAGCTTGCGCTTGCTCTTTTTTAGCAATGCTTTTTTCTCCAGCCAAAACTGCAATACGATCTAAAACTGCATCTGAAGATGCGTGATAACCAAGCAGTAGGACCACACCATTTCCTTCCGCAGCAACCTTTTCTAGTGCTCGGTTTATGGTCCAGCTTCCAACACTCTTTTTCTCTTTGGCAAGTAAGTCAGTTGCCACATCTGGCACATGAACTCTCACTAAAGTCGGTTGCTCTGCTTTTATTTCACCTTTCACTAAAGCAATATGTGTTTGGCCATCAATTTGGTCTTTAAACGCGTGTAACTTAAATTGCCCAAAACGTGTATCCCAATCCGTACATAAGACTTGCTCAACACTATGCTCGGTTTGCATTCTATATTCGATAAGGTCAGCAATAGTTCCAATCTTTAACTGGTGCTCTTGAGCAACAATTTCTAAATCTGGGCGACGCGCCATAGTGCCATCTTCATTTAAAATTTCGACAATTGTCGCGCTCGGCTCTAACCCAGCTAATCGCGCTAAATCACAACCAGCCTCGGTATGACCCGCGCGATGTAATACCCCACCCGGCTTGGCCATAATAGGAAAAATATGCCCAGGCTGAACAATATCTTCTGGCTTAGCATTGGGAGCCACTGCAGCCTGAATTGTTTTGGCGCGATCTGCCGCTGATATACCTGTCGTAACGCCTTCTGCAGCCTCAATAGAAACAGTAAAGTTAGTTTCAAAAGAGGCCGAATTTCTGCCCACCATTAGCGGTAAACGTAACTGCTCACAACGCTCTTGGGTTAAGGTTAAGCAAATTAAACCGCGACCATAACGAGCCATAAAATTAATATCTTCAGGCCGAACCATACTAGAAGCCATAACTAAGTCGCCTTCATTCTCGCGATCTTCGTCATCCATTAAAATAACCATTTTGCCGGCAGCAATATCGTCAATTATTTCTTTTGCTGTATTCAGTTGCATTTTTTGTTATCCAATAAGGAAATGTTTTTTAAAAAATTATTGAGCTTAACTTTTTAAGCAAAGCCATTTTTAACCAAAAAGTCATAATTTAAATGAGATTCTGGTGCCTGCTTTTGTCCAGTTAACAGTCGCTCTAAATAGCGAGCCAGCAAATCAACTTCTAAATTAACTTTGCTGCCTACTTGATAATGTAAAGCAGTGGTTTCTTGTATTGTATGTGGCACAAGATTCAACATAAAATTGTCGCCATCTAAATCATTTACCGTTAACGACACGCCATCAACAGTAATTGAGCCTTTTTTAGCAATATATTTCGCTAAATCTTGGGGTGGCTTTACCCAATACTGAACGCTTCTAGCCTGCTTAACTATTGCAACTATTTCTGCTACGCCATCAACATGTCCACTCACTAAGTGTCCACCGAGCCGAGTTGTGGGAGTGAGTGCTTTCTCTAAGTTAACGGCTGTACCGACGTTTACCTGACTTAGTGTAGTCAATTTTAGCGACTCTGCAGAAACATCTGCGGTGTAGAAGTTGTCACCAAATTCAACCACAGTTAAACAAACACCGTTACACGCAATACTATCGCCCAATGCCACATCACTCATATCAAGCTTACCCACAGCTATTTTTAGGCGCGAATCCCCACTGCGAGTTTCGATTTCCGCTATTTTGCCAACCGCTTCTATAATGCCTGTAAACATTATTTTTTTACCCCATAATTTAAGCGAATATCTTGACCTAATTGGGTAAGACTTTGCAGTTCTAACAATGGCGTTTGCGCCATATCACTCACTTGCAAATTGATTAACCCCATCGCATCACTTCCCATCAATTTAGGTGCCATATAAACGATAAGTTCATCGACTAAGTTTTGCTTAAAAAAACTACCCGCTAAACGACTACCCGCTTCAACCAAGACTTGATTCATGCCACGCTTTGCTAACTCTTCTAATAGCTCGGTTAAATCAAACTCATTGGCGTGCTCTGTTAACACCATATTGGTTAAGTCGCCTTGCTCAGGTTTAACCTCAATGTTCTTTTGAGTAACCCAAATTTTAGAGCCCTCTAATTGAAAAAATTTCGCATCTTGTGGCGCTTTAGCATGTCGATCTAGTAAAACTCTGGCTGGCTGTTGAAAACCAAGCTGTTGCGCCTCTACTAACCACTGGCTACCTAAAGCTGGTTCTTCCATACGGACATTTAAGCTTGGGTCATCCATTAATACCGTACCAATTCCGGTAATAATCGCATCTTGTTTAGCGCGCAGTTTTTGAACGTCACGGCGTGCTTCTTGTCCAGTAATCCATTGACTCGCACCACTCTTTAAAGCCGTCCTTCCGTCAATGCTCATGGCCAGTTTAAGACTGACTCTCGGCCGCCCTTGGGTAAACCGAGAAATAAACCCCAAGTTAAGTGACTCTGCTTGCGGCTTCATTAAGCCCAACTCAACTTGAATGCCAGCGCTACGTAAAATATCAAAGCCGCTACCGGCTACCTGAGGGTTAGGATCTTGCATGGCAGCCACTACGCGACTCACACCTGCATTCACCAATGCTTTGGCACATGGACCAGTTTTTCCAGTATGGGCACATGGCTCAAGCGTAACATAGCAAGTGGCTTTATTGGCTTGCTTGCCGGCTTGATGTAACGCATTGACTTCAGCATGCGCACACCCCGACTTTTGGTGCCACCCTTGTCCCACAATTTTATCATTTTGAGTGATGACGCAACCCACCATAGGATTAGGGCGCGCAGTATATTGCCCCTGCTTGGCTAAACGTAACGCCAGCGCCATCATCGCATAATCTTGAGAGTTCCATGTTGCGTTAGAATTTGTCATGCGATTAGACTGCGCGCCGTTTTGATTCATTACGCTGCACTCTATTCGTCTTGAGATAGACGTTCAATTTCATCACGAAAATCGCTAACGTCTTTAAATCTTCTGTACACAGAAGCGAAGCGCACATAGGCAACTTGATCTAATTGCTTTAGAGCGCCCATCACTAACTCACCAATCACTTTGGCGGAGACTTCTCGCTCCCCTAGAGCTCTAAGTTGAGATTGGATATTTAAAATTGATTTTTCGACATCTTCTACAGAAACAGGACGTTTCTCTACCGCGCGCAGAATACCCGCTTTTAATTTACTGTCATCGAAAGGCTGACGTGTTCCGTCTCCTTTGATCACCCGAGGCATCACAAGCTCAGCACCTTCGAATGTGGTAAATCTTTCGCCACACTCAATGCATTCTCTGCGCCGACGGACTTGATCACCCTCGGTGACTAACCGTGAGTCGATCACTTTTGTATCTTGAAAAGAGCAAAATGGGCAACGCATGGCGGCTCCAAATAAGGTGGAAATTTCCACTAAGTCAAATAAAACAAAGCCACGCTAACTCTACAATTAGCGTGGCTGCAAGATTATAACATCAAGCTGTGTGGTTTGAGTAGTCTAGGACCTAGTTAGCTTTGATAAACAGGAAACTTGGCAGTTAACTCTAAAACCTGTGCTTTAATTGTTTCGATAGTTTGCTGATTATCAATATCATCAAGAATATCGCAAATCCAATTTGCCAATAACGTCGATTCGGCTTCTTTCATGCCTCTGGTGGTAATTGCAGGCGTCCCCATGCGTAACCCACTGGTGACAAATGGCGAACGAGGCTCATTAGGTACTGTATTTTTATTAACGGTGATAAAGGCCGCTCCTAATGCCGCTTCGGCATCTTTACCAGTGATATCTTTTTCAATTAAATCAATTAAAAACAAATGGTTATCCGTACCACCAGAAACTATCTTATAGCCTCTATCTTGAAGTACGCTCACCATAGCTTTCGCATTTTTAAGCACTTGAGCTTGAGTTTGTTTAAATTCTTCGCTCAAAGCCTCTTTAAATGCCACCGCCTTTGCGGCAATCACATGCATTAAAGGCCCACCTTGATTACCCGGAAATACCGACGAATTAAACTTTTTTTCTAAGGCTTCATTGGCTCTGGCTAAAATAATTCCACCGCGCGGTCCAGCCAATGTTTTATGTGTGGTCGAGGTCACCACATCTGCATGTGGAACAGGGTTAGGATAAAGGCCTGCGGCAACTAAACCTGCAACATGCGCCATATCTACCATAAAATAAGCGCCAATTTTATCCGCGATGGCACGAAACTTAGACCAGTCAACGGTTCTAGAATAAGCAGAAAAACCCGCTAGTATCATTTTAGGCTTATGCTCTAATGCCAGCTTTTCAACTTGCTCATAATCAATATAGCCTTGCTCATCTAATCCATATTGCACAGATTTGTATATTTTACCCGAGAAATTAACCGGTGAGCCGTGAGTCAAATGCCCTCCCTCACTTAAGCTCATTCCAAGCACAACATCTCCCGGGTTAAGTAACGCCATGTAAACCGCGGCATTTGCTTGTGAACCAGAGTGTGGTTGAACATTGGCATAGTCAGCGCCAAACAAAGCCTTAACTCGCTCAACCGCTAAGTCTTCTGCTACATCAACATATTCACAGCCACCATAATAGCGTTTATGCGCATAGCCCTCGGCATATTTGTTGGTCAAAACTGAGCCTTGCGCAGCCATAACTCTGGCACTGGTATAATTTTCTGACGCAATCAACTCTATATGTTGCTCTTGGCGCTGCTTTTCAGCTTCAATAGACGCCCACAACTCAGGATCAAAATCGGCGATAGTCTGCTTGTTATCTAACATGGGGAGCTTCCTAGGTTAAAATTCCAAGAATTAATACTTGTTTGGAAAAGGTTAAAAAATTTGGCGTATTGTATAGCAACTTAGCCTAAAAGTCGCGAATTTGCAGCGCTTATAACTGTTCTATCTACTCACCCTTCAAGCAGGCTGCCTATTGCATGTAATAACAGCGTTATTTTTTGCTTTAAAGTCAGCGAAATCACAAACTATCAACTAAAATAAGATTAATACTTACGGCCTAAAATCAGTAACTTATATCAAAACTTGTGAATTTAGGTGTCAAAATAATTCGATTATAAAGAAGTTATTATGCCTTCAAGATACCAGAGCCTAATAAAATGCCCTTTACGATTTAGGTTCTTGTTACAAGCTAAGGGTGGCCAAGCCATTTTAGCCCTCGCTAAAATATTGAAATCTGCACGACTAAGCTGCTTTTTACTCTTTGTAAGTAGTGCTTTACCGCTGGTAAACGCTGCCCAAGCAAGCGGCCCAACTCACAGTAATATTAACATTGCTTATTTTACCGAAGATCCCCCTAGCATTGATCCTTTGTCGCAGTCATTCGACCCAGATTCCTACTCCGTTATTGCGCAAATATTTGATCCACTGCTTTACCTCGACTTAAAGGGTCAGCTGCAGCCGGCATTAGCGACTCGCTGGGAACAGCTTTCTGAAACTCGCTGGTTATTCCATTTACGTCAAAACGTTAAGTTTCATAATGGTGAAGTTTTCAATGCCAAAGCAGTCAAATTTACTTTTGATTATGTCCTTAACCCAAAAAAACGCACTGGGAATCGCTGGATTTTTAACACCTTAAAAAATACTTATTTAGTAAAAGGTCAACCTTATCAAATTATTTTTGAAACTACCGCCCCTGACGGTATGTTCTTAAATAGGCTACATTTATTTAGCTCTATTTGCCCACCCAATTATATTAAGAAGCATGGTATTGAACACTTTCAGCGACAACCGATTGGTACTGGCCCATTTAAATTTAAACAATGGCAACCACAAAAATCGATCACTTTAGAGCGCAATAGCAATTACTGGCAACAAAACAAGCCTTATTTAGATCAGGTTACTTTTACTATGACGCCTAAATCGAACTGGCTAGCCGGATTTAAAGCCGGAAAGATTGACTTTATTCCTAACTTAAGTGGCAATAAAACCACATCATTGCTCAGTCTAACTCAAGGCGACGCCAGAATTATTAAAAAGAATATTCTAGCGAGCTACATGATTTTGCTCAATGATAAAGGACCTCTTAAAAATCTCAATTTACGTCGAGCTATTAACTTTGCAACCAATAAGCAGGACATTATTAAGTTTGCTGACTTTGGCAACGCTTTGCCCTTAGGATCACTGGGTAAACGTGGCGAGTTTGGGGCAGACGACTCGATTCCAGTGTACGAATATTCTCCGCAAACAGCACGCAAGCTAATTCAACAAAGCAACCTAACGCTGCCCATTAAACTAACCGCACTTGTTGCTGACTTAGCAGAACCCACCGCTAAAATTATAAAAAGAAACCTTGCCAGTGTTGGCATTCAACTCGATACCACGGTGGTATCGCGATCCGAGTGGACTAAACAAGTTGTGGTTTATAAGATTAGAACCGGAAAACGCCCTGACTATGACATGGTCATTTCGCTCGTTGACAATCCTATTTATCACCTTGGTTTTCACGCTGGCTTATTTTTCCATTCAGAAAGTCCATGGTCTCAAATAAGCTCTGCAGAGTTTGATAATAAGCTGCAAGCAGTCATGCAAATAGCAGAACAAGATAAACACCAAGAGGCTTTGCAAAGTCTAGATTGGTATATTCACCAACAAGCTTTGCTGTTATTCACCACTCAAAAGCAAGTGACTGCAGCCGTTAGAAACACCTATAGCATTAATGACTTTTCTCTTAGCGGCCACCTAAACTATCAAATCCTAAGTGATGCCCAGGTTTCCAACGAGCAATGAACTTTTTTACTCAGCGATTTTTCAGCCGACTAAGGGTTAAATTTTTAGCTCGGAGCATCTTAGTACTAATTATTGGTGTCGTTGGATTTGAAGCCATTACGCTCTACCAAATGAGCAATATGATAAAAGAGCTAACCATTAAAGATGCGCGCACAACATTAAATGATATATCAGTAAAGTTTAATGCTGAGCTATTCCAACTTAACCAAAGCATTGCCACTATTCAGACTTTGCCAGCACTCGAAGGTTACTTGCTGAATATGGATTACGGACTTGAAAATGAAGCCGACCAATACAAGCAAGCACTGGCAGATTTTTTTAAACAGCAAGCTACTCGTAATCAAGAGTTTATGCTATTTAACGTATGCAATACTGATTCAGACTTACTGTTTGGTTACTCCGTTAACAACCAACATCAGTCTTTCGATAAAAATTGTAGTAGTGTCGATAAAAATGAATCTATCGTCACTCGATACGAAAAAATCAAACAGAATACATTCTTAGTCAGTACCGCAAAAATTTTTCGCAAAGAGCAGTTTTTGGGTGTTTTAGAGACCTACTACGACCTAACGCCTTACTTAAAAAAATTAACCCATTCTTACACTAATCAAACTGGCGCGATAGTTGTTCTCGATAGTAAAAACATACCCATCACACCGATAGCAGAGAAGGCTTTTGCCAGCATAATTAATTCAGCCGCTATTTCTCAAATGGACTATGAAAAATCCAATCAAGTTGGCAAGCATTTAATTTACTTGCAAAGACTAGAGAAAATTGACTGGTCGATAATTGCATTATTAAACAAAGAAACGATATTCGCGCCATTATACGCTCAAATCAATTTCGCAATATTAACGATAATTTGCTTGGTCATTTTCGAGATTATTTTCTTAAACTTTTTTACTCGCTCACTGATTACTCGGCGAATAAACAAATTACTCTCAGCAACCAAAAGTATTCTTCAAGGAAACTACAGCGCCCAACTTGACGATGATGGAAATGACGAAATTTCCCGTCTAAACCAAAGCTTTAACCACATGAGTCGCTCGCTACAGACTCAGCTCAGCCAGCTTGAATCTGAGCAAACTGAATTAAAAAAGAGCCAGCACCTTCTACAAAATATAATCGATAATAGCAGCGCCATAGTATCTATTAAAAACACTCAAGGCGAATTTATTCTTGTTAACCATATTTTCTGCCAACATATAGGCAAGACTCCTGCGGATGTTATTGGAAAAACAGACTTTGAACTATTTAGTCAGAAGCAAGCAAAACAATTTTCAGAAAATGATCGCCACGTAATTGAAACCAAACAACCGACTAATTTTGAGGAAAATTCGAGCGACAAAGATGGCAACCAACATACGTTTTTAGTCATTAAGTTCCCGCTGTTTGATGGTGACGGAAAAGTTTACGCCATCGCTGGAATTTCTACGGATATTACTAAGCGAAAAGAAGAAGAGCTTAAGCTACAGGAAACTATCGCAAGACTTACACTTAGCAACAAAGTCATTGAGAATATCGACGAGGGTATCGTTGTGACTGACAGTGAATTTAATATTATCGATGCCAACCCTGCCCTAACTAAAATATTTGGATATAGTAAAAGCGAAATGCTAGGGAGTAAGCCGGAAATTTTTCGGTCGGGCGCTCACGATAATGTTTTTTTTAAGCGCCTTTATGAACGGCTTGAAACACGAGGCAGTTGGCATGGTGAAATAATAGAAAAAACTAAATCGGGCGAAACTATACCGCAACTACTCACCGTCACGTCAATAAAAGACAAAGACGGGAAAATAACCAACTATGCAGGAATTTATTCTGACATAAGCGAGCTTAAACAAACTGAAGCTAAATTACAAAAGATGGCTCACTACGACGCTTTAACCAACTTGCCAAACCGCACCTTATTAGAAGAGCGTACCTCACAAGCAATTTTAGACGCAAAGCGAAACGGTCATAAAGTGACTATGCTATTTATCGACTTAGACAACTTTAAATATATTAATGACACTTTAGGTCATGATGTAGGAGACAAACTATTAATAGAAGTCGCAAAGCGTTTTAAAGAAAACCTTCGAGACACAGATTCGCTCGCCCGTTTAGGTGGCGACGAATTTGTCGTGCTGCTATCTAAAACAACACACTCGGAAGATGCAACCATAATTGCCACCAAATTAAAAGCAGCCGGTAGTTTAGCCTTTAGTGTTGATGAGCATGAACTCTTTATTAGCACTAGCATTGGTATTTCTGTTTATCCAGATGATGCGCAAAACACAACTGAATTGCTAAAAAGCGCCGACATGGCAATGTATGCGGCAAAAGAATCCGGTAAAAATAATTTCCATTTTTATTCTTCTGAGCTAAATCATGCTGCAATTGACCGTTTACGAATTGAAAAAGACCTACGTAAAGCGATAAGAAATAACGAATTACAGCTTTATTATCAACCGCAAATAGCGACTAAAAATAACCAAGTCGTTAAAGTAGAGGCTCTAATTCGATGGCAAAAAGAAGACTTAAGTTTTGTGCCCCCAGACTTATTTATTCCAGTTGCTGAAGAGTCAGGTATTATTGTTTCTTTAGGAGAGTGGATTGTAGCCAAAGCAACACGCGACATTGCTGAACTTAACTCCCAGTTAGACACTCCAATGGCCTTGTCAGTTAACCTGTCAGCACGTCAGTTTAGACACCATGGCCTAGCAGAAACTTTACGCAAAATAGTTGCAAATGAAGGCGTAAACCCTAAGCTAATTGAGTTCGAAATAACAGAAGGGTTACTTGTTGAAGATTTTAAACTCGCAGAAAAAATCTTAACCGAAATAAAGGCGCTAGACTTTTCAATTGCATTAGATGATTTTGGTAAGGGCTATTCTTCCTTAAGCTATTTAAAACACTTCCCCATAGACACTTTAAAATTAGACAAAGTTTTTATGAGTGACATTGAGTCGGACAAGCGTAATCAAGCTATCGTCACGGCAGCGGCAACTTTAGGCTTTGCTCTAGACATGACAATTGTGTGCGAAGGTATCGAAACTAAACAACAATATGACTTTGTATCTTCTATTGGCGATATATTTGTGCAAGGCTATTACTGCTCAAAAGCACTACCTATAGAGCAGCTAAAAGCTTATACCGAAGCAGTAAACGCGGGTAAGCCTATCTATTAAGTTAACCAATAAAAAGCCGGCAAACTAGCCGGCTTTTTAAGAGTTCAGTTGCAAAGTTCAAATCACCTGGTTATTTCGCATTTTTAATTAAGCGGAAAAACCATACAATCAACAGGGTAAAGCCGATTGCACCAGCAAGCATTGCCATTAAGTCACTGCCTGCCCAGCCAGTTCCAAAACCGTCAGGCTTTTTACTTTGGATAAAGGCAACCGCAGCAATACCTACACCCAGAAGCCCTTCTCCGCCCACAAAACCACTACCCAAAAGCACGCCGCGCTCTCTGCGCTCTTCTAATTGTGCTTTATTCTTAGTACGCGTTTCAAAGTAGTGTCGAATTAACCCACCAATAAAAATTGGCGTCATGGTCGCTACTGGTAAGTATACGCCAACGGCAAAAGGCAAGGATGGGATTCTAAAAAGCTCGCATAATATTGCTATACCAGCGCCAATGGCAACTAAAGTCCAAGGTAAGTTTTGATCTAAAACGCCATCGATGACAAGTTTCATTAAAGTTGCCTGTGGAGCCGGCAATTCTTTGGAGCCAAAACCGAAAGTTTCGGCTAGCAATAGTACCGCTAAACAAACAAATGTCGCCGAAGTTAATACCCCAATAAGTTCAGCCATTTGTTGCTTCTTAGGCGTCGCACCTAATAGATAACCACTTTTCAGATCTTGCGAAGTATCGCCCGAAATGGAGGCAGCAATAGCCACGACGCAACCTACGATTAAGGTAGCTGCTTTACCGGTGTTATCGGTCCAACCCATCGCTAAAAATATGGTTGCTGTCCCTAACAATGCCGCTATCGTCATTCCACTCGTTGGGTTAGAAGTTACCCCAACTAAACCAACAATGCGCGAAGCAACTGTGACAAAAAAGAAAGAAAATATTACCACACACAGCGCAGCAATTAATCGTGTTGATACGCCACCTACAGCACCAAAAGCATTAGGAAATAACGTTAATACGGCTACTATAGCTAAAATGCCAAAACCTACTACTTTGAGCGGCTGGTCGAGGCTAGTGCGCTTTGCAACCACTGGCGCGGCAGTATTGTTGCCGATTTCTTTAGCCCCCATTTTAAAACTTTCTAACATTACTGGCACACTACGTATTAAAGTAATGACCCCCGCTGTAGCAACTGCACCAGCACCTATGTACCTAACATAGCGGGTCCATATTTGGCTTGCAGACATATCTTTAATTAAGTTAGTCGTTTCCGGAAACAGTGGCGCCGTTAGAGACTCTCCCCAATAAGCAATTCCAGGTATGATAATAATGGCGGACAGTAATCCGCCTCCAACCATAATTGCCGCAATTCTTGGGCCTAATATATAACCTACCCCAAACAAAGCTGCAGATAGATCAATGCCAATACTCGCCTTTTTAATAAAAGGTATTTTTAATGCCGCATGGTCAGGAATAATCTTTATCCATGAAGTTAAGGTTTTAAAAAGAGCTGCAACTCCCATTCCCCAGAATATATATTTGGCTTTATTGCCACCAACCTCGTTAGCAACTAAAACTTCAGCACATGCCGTACCTTCTGGATAGGGTAATTTTCCGTGCTCTTTTTCAATTAGAAATTTACGTAGAGGAATCATAAATAGAATTCCTAATAGGCCGCCACACATTGCCAAAATGGTCATCTGTAATAAGTCTGGTGCCATTCCCCACATAAATAATGCCGGCAATGTAAAAATCACACCACTGGCAACCGAGCTAGAAGCCGAACCGGTAGTTTGAGCAATATTAGTTTCTAAAATAGTTGACTGAATACCGCTCTTGGCAAGAATTTTAAATACAGCTACCGCCATCACTGCCACAGGAATAGAGGTGCTAATAGTTAACCCCGCGCGCAGTCCTAGGTAGGCATTGGCAGCGCCAAAAATAATACCAAATAAAATGCCTAGTCCAACTGATTTAAAGGTGAATTCAGCAATCGTTTCCGTCGCTGGGATATAGGGCTGATAACTCTCCCCTTCTTGCAGTGGTGTATAAGCTTTAGGATCAAGGCCTTTTTTTTCGCTCACAAATAGCTCCCCGTGAATTTCATGGTACCCGTACAAAGGTACTTTCTGGTTATAATCATTGGCGCCTATTAAATACGCTCTGTTACACCATTGTCAAATTCCGCCATAGCGGGCTTGGCTATCAATAGTCTCTCTAAACCATTAATTTAGATCCAATATTAATAATTACCTGCTTAAAAGGAGTATGCGTTTTACACCAAAATCAATTAAAGTGAGTCTATTCCCAAATAACTTATTCAAAAAACAATGAAACTTATCTTTAAATTTATAATTATTAGTTTTTTATTTGCTGCAACAGCTAAAGCCGTTACCAACCCCAACCTAACCGCTCAGGAAGAGAAAATAGTCCAGTCAATTAACCAAAACCTAGCGAATGCCGAGTCGCTGCTCCTTAAGACAGTCAATATTAATAGCGGCACCATGAACTTTGCAGGCATTAAAGCGGTAGCCAATGTTTATCGCGCAGAGTTTGACGCGCTGGGCTTTACTACTCGGTTTGAAGAAGGCAGCGCCTTTGCTAGAGCAGGCCATTTAATAGCCGAGTACGGCACCGGCGATCTTAAAATCTTAATGATTGGCCACCTAGATACGGTTTTTGCGCTAGACGATCCGTTTCAAAAAGCAGAGAAGCTTAGTCAACAACACATTAAAGGCCCAGGCATTACAGATATGAAAGGCGGCAATGTCATTATTATTGAGGTTTTGCGCAGTTTAAAATCTTTACAGCTGCTCGATAATGTCAGTATTCGGGTCATTTTAACCGGTGATGAAGAAAAAAGTGGTAAGCCACTCAGTTTATCTAAACAGTCCTTAATTGAGGCTGGGCAATGGGCTGATATTGCACTTGGTTTTGAAGATGGAGACGGAGATATTAACACTGCAGTTACTGCAAGACGAGGAGCCAGCGGATGGACCTTAACAGTAACAGGCAAGGCGGCTCACTCGTCGCAAGTATTTCGTGAAGATATTGGATTTGGCGCAATTTATGAAACTGCCCGTATCCTGAATGAATTTAGAGAACAGCTAACTAAACATCAATACCTTACCGTCAACCCGGGTATTGTTATGGGCGGGACAACCATTGATAATGATTTTGCTCACAACCAAGCCTCGGCTTTTGGTAAAAGTAATATTATTGCCAAAACTGCCATAGTAACAGGCGACATTCGCGCACTTTCTCCACAACAAGAAGCAACGGCCAAAGCGCTAATGCAAAAGATTGCAGCAAATAACTTACCTCATACTTCGGCTACTTTAACTTTTGAAGAAGGATACCCTTCAATGGCGCCGACTAAAGGTAATACCCAGCTGCTGGGCTTTTATAATCAAATTAGCCGTGACTTAGGCTACAACCCAGTTACTGCAGTCAATCCAAGACGAGCGGGTGCGGCAGACATTTCATTTGTAGCCAATAACGTAGTAATGGCGCTCGATGGGTTAGGTTTAATGGGTGACGGTGGACATACGAAAGACGAAATCGCTGATATGACAAGTTTTGCGAAAAATATGCACAAAGCGGCGTTATTGATTTACCGATTGTCTCAAAGCAGACCTGCGAAGCCAGCCCCACAAGATTAGAAGCTTGCTAATTAGCTCATAAAATTACCCTGTATATGGGTGAGCCTTATGGGCTATTTTCTAGCTTGTCGATAGCGTCACAACGAATTTTTGTAAACAACGAATTAGTGTAAACAACACTTTTTAAAGGGCTTTCCACTTCCGCAGGGACAAGGATCATCTGGTTTAAGATCGATATCAAAGTCGACTCCAGAGTGGGGAATTTTTTCAAAATGATTGCCTTGCGCAATTCGGTGACCATCAATACCTATCGCCGAAAGTGTCTCTGAGAAAAAAGAAACGACTCGTTTTTCTGACTCTAGCAATGAACCAATGACATCGGGTAAATCATCAATACCTTCTATTGGTTCAGGCCACTTAATTATTTGGATAATCATCACATGTGCAACACCAATTAATGCTGAAGTTTCAGAACTTTCATCAACACATTCATCCCATAAGTCTTCTAACCAGTCGTAACCATTAATATAGCCTTCACAAAATTCTGTTAGTTGATAACTTGGTTTGCCATTTTCAGCAAAACTCATGTTACTAGGAAGGTTAATGTTTTTAGACTCGGAAAGGCATGAATTGCAGTAGTTCCACCATACTAGCAACTCATCAATAAAGACTTTAGACTGATCTGGCGACTCAAACTCGACTTCTTTTTCAATATCTTTAGCGATTAGCGGAAACCATTCATTTATTTTAATTAGATCCGGGGCAGAGGCGACAGCGACGATTAAACCTAAAATATAATAAGGCGACTCTAGCTGTTCGCTCAAGCTAGGATCATTAAAAGCATCAAGGTAAGATTGGAGCTTAAATTCAGATTTCATTTTATACAGATTACGCTGCGCTTAGTAAGCTTGCAATACAAAGTATTCAAGCAGTATTGTTATCAATAAAAATCAGCTAACTAGATTATAGCAGACCCAACCTGATTTTCCGCCTGCTTAAAACCAACTATCGACCTTATCGTCTAGTTGCTTTTTACAACGCTTTAATTGTGAATTATAAGTAGCTGCTCGTTTTTGTACTTTTTTTGCAACTTTGATTAACCAAGGCTTTTTATTAAAGGTTTTTCTTGAGTAACCGCCACGACCTTCGTGGTAGGCTAAATACTGACCATAGGTATCCCACTTAGATAATTTCAATCGCTTGTGGCTACCATGTGTATACCAACCGATAAAGTCAATGGCATCTTCAAAGTCATCGCGATTTGCGCCAAAGCGACCAGAGTCATTGAGATATTCTTCCCATGCAGGATCTTGTGCCTGCGCATACCCATACGCCGTAGAGCGTCGTGGTAGTGGAATAAACCCCAAAAACCAGTCCCTGTCTGGCTGTGCATCAGATATAAAGCGAGACTCTTGATGCATAACAGCCATCATGACATGAATTGGTGTTCCCCATTTATGTTGAGCATCGCGGGCGGCTTCATACCAATCAACTTCGCCCAAAAAAATGTCGCATATATTATTCGTGTTGCTAGGTACATAAGTTGCGCAGCCACTAAGGCTCGACAAGATAATAATGCTAATAATCATTTTAATACGGGGCATTCATGACTTCTTTTTTTCATATAATAGGCAAATCATGATAGCAAAGGATTGGTGTGTAATTAAAGAGTTGATCTATAATCGGCTCATAGTTTTACTTTTTTACTAGTCGAGGTTGTTATTAGCTCTCAATTACACCAACAAAGCGAGCGTCAAGCGCACAGCCCCATTGGCATTTTTGACTCAGGCGTCGGCGGTTTAAGTGTTTTAAACGCAATTAATCAACTGCTACCTAAGGAAAATCTAATTTATCTAGCAGACACTCAGTACACGCCTTACGGAGAAAAAAGCGAAGAGCAGATAAAGCAGCGAGTTTTGAAAATAGCGCAGTTTCTTATTCAAAAAAAGGTCAAAATGATAGTTGTTGCGTGCAATACTGCCACTGCAGCAGCGGTTAACAACTTAAGAGAAACTTATACCATTCCCATTGTCGGTTTAGAACCCGCATTAAAACCAGCCATTTTATTTAGTGAAAAAGAAACCGTTGGGGTACTCGCAACCCGCTCTACTTTAGAAAGTGAAAAATATAAAACCCTTAAAGCTCGCTTTGAAGGGCAAGCAGACATTATTGAAAAAGCTTCTTCTTTATTTGTTGAAATGGTAGAAACTGCGCCTCTCATTGGAGCACGGCAACAAGCGCTAATTAAAGCCGAATTACAGCCTTTTATAAAGGCAAACGTAGCGAGCTTAGTCTTAGGCTGTACCCATTACCCATTTTTAACCGAAGCCATCAGTCGCATTATGGGGCCAAAGGTAAAATTATTTGAAAGTGCGCAACCGGTGGCGAATGAAGTAAAACGTCGTTTAGAAACCAACCTAAATTCACAACAATCAAATGGCGCGATTGAATTTTTCTCTAGCGCTCCAGAAAAGGCGCAGCAAAGTTTTGAGCGGCTACTAAAGCGCCAAGTTAACATAAACTCGTTTTAAGTAGGCGAATAAGAGGCAACAAAAAAGCCGTTATATTGCTATAACGGCTTTCTATTGGTTTTTTAATTAACTTATTTTTCGATATTTAATTCGCGTGGGTGTATCCGCATCTGCGCCCAAGCGACGCTTGCGATCGGCTTCGTAGTCTGCATAATTTCCTTCAAACCAAACCGTTTTACTTTCACCTTCATAAGCTAAGATATGCGTGGCAACTCTATCTAAAAACCAGCGATCATGCGAAATAACCACAGCACAGCCAGGAAATGCTAATAAAGCTTCTTCTAGGGCGCGCAAGGTTTCTACGTCTAAATCATTGGTCGGCTCATCGAGAAGCAATAAATTACCGCCACTTTTTAACAACTTAGCTAAGTGGACTCGATTGCGCTCCCCGCCAGACAAGTCTTTAATAAACTTTTGCTGGTCGCCGCCTTTAAAATTAAAGCGCCCAACATATTGGCGCGATGGAACTTGGTAATTCCCAACGCTAATGACATCTGAGTCATCCGAAATTTCAGCCCAAACAGTCTTATTATCATCAAGACTATCTCTTGACTGGTCTACATAAGAAATTTGTACCGTCTCACCCACACGAAGCGTCCCTGAGTCTGGCTTTTCTAACCCAGTTAACATTTTAAACAACGTCGATTTACCGGCACCATTTGGGCCAATAATTCCAACAATCCCCCCCTGAGGCAGGTTAAAGCTTAAATCGTCTACCAAACATTTATCGCCAAAACTTTTAGTTAAGTGTTCGGCTTCAACCACTAAATTGCCTAAACGCGGTCCTGGTGGTATGTAGAGCTCTTGAGTTTCGTTGCGTTGTTGAAACTCTTGCGAAGAAAGCTCTTCAAAACGATTGAGTCGAGCTTTACTTTTCGCATGCCGACCTTTTTGGTTAGATCGCACCCATTCAAGCTCTTCTTTCATGGTTTTCATGCGCGCGGTTTCACGCTTTTCTTCAATCATTAAACGGTTTTGTTTTTGCTCTAGCCAAGAAGAGTAATTACCCTCCCATGGAATACCGTGACCGCGATCAAGTTCTAAAATCCAACCCGCAACATTGTCTAAAAAGTAACGGTCATGGGTAATCGCTACAACAGTCCCTTTAAAATCTTGTAAAAAGCGCTCTAGCCACGCCACAGACTCTGCGTCTAAGTGGTTTGTTGGTTCGTCTAAAAGCAGCATATCGGGTTTAGATAATAACAGTTTACATAACGCAACTCGTCGCTTTTCACCTCCGGAAAGGTGCTTCACTTCCGCTTCCCATGGTGGTAGCCTTAGCGCCTCTGCGGCTTTGTCGAGCATACGATCGACTTCCCAACCGCCCATAGCATCTATCTTATCTTGTAATTGCGCCTGTTCTGTTAATAAAGCGTCGAAGTCAGCTTCCGGATCAGCAAAGGCGTTACTCACTTCTTCAAAACGGTTTAAAATTTGTTTGATTTCGGCAATACCTTCTTCAACATTTCCGCGGACATCTTTAGCTTCATTAAGCTGCGGCTCTTGCGGTAAATAACCTATTTTGGTTCCTTTTAACGGAATCGCTTCACCTTCAATATCGGTATCAATACCAGCCATAATTCGTAGCAAAGTCGATTTACCGGCGCCATTCAAACCGAGTACACCTATTTTTGCACCAGGAAAAAAGCTTAAAGAGATATCTTTTAAAATGGTTTTTTGCGGCGGGACTATTTTACTAACCCGGTTCATTGAATAAATATATTGCGCCATAAATTTTTAACCTTATTCCAATTTAAAGACAACTGCGTTTAACATTACTAAATTTTTGGCATACATTGTAAGCGCTTTTAATAATTGAGTCTAATGAGCACTCGCCAACATTAATCTAAAGGATTCCTTAAAAATACAAAAGCCAGCTTAAGCTGGCCTTTATATTGATAAAAACAACCTATCTAAATCACTTATCAACGCCTGCTTCATTTCTAGCGTGCGTTACTTCTCCATGAGTAGATTGAATCAGCGGTAATTCAACCGGTCTTTCAGTGACTTTTTGCCAAGTTGTATTATAAAAGCTAGCCCAATATAAAATGTGTCCTTCTGGTGGTATTCCAGAGTAATATGCTCGGTTAGCGTCATCGAAAAAGCGATGGCTCTGCTGCACATAATAACGGTTTGTGTCTGATATATGACTTAAATTCCATTCACGCTTATGATAAAGCACACAATCATCAGAGTCTGCAGGCTCAAAAACTGCAGGCGTACAATAACCCCCGCCATTTCCGTTAGCGGCATTATTTCTATATCTTCTAACTTCTAAAACACCATCAAAACGCAACTGCCAAAATCCAGGCGCAATCCAAAATTCATTAGACTCTAGTTGACCATTTTGATCTAAATCTCTTGTTGATACTGTCGTAGAGGTACCGTCGCTATTTAACTCAATCCAAAAATAACCATTTGGCTCGCCAAAACCAACGCCTAAATCATAAACTCCAACGATATTATTCTCTGTCCAGTTTTCCGCTTTAAAAGGTATCACCCTTCCCGAATAAGAAACTTCATTATCACCTGATGCGCTCACATTAACTAGCGGGAATCCTTCATCATCTAAATCTAAAATTACAAAGTCCCAGCTATTTGAACCCGTTATGGCTAAATGACCTTCACTGGTAATCTGCCAGTTTGCAACTGTATTGTTGTCACTCACATACGAACCATCCCCCTGAATAGTCCGGCTCTCAATTGTCACGTTACCGCCAGAAGCTAAATTTCCGGTAAACATCATATTAGTGGCCATTTCCTCAACTTCAACGCCATCAACTTTCGGGTTCAATACTTGATTATTCATATTGGGAACTGGCATAGAATAAGTAGTATTAAGGCCCAACACAGTCGCCGCGTCAATAACGCCTGCAGACTTCACAAAAGTTTGCACCCAAGCTAGTCGCCTATAATCGTCTTCATCTGGTAACTCGCCATTGGGGAAATGTCTTTTAATCACTGTTGTTTGCAAAACTTCATCAAGTTCCGTGCCTTGATTTAACCATTTAAATATTTTTCTCGACACTATTTCTTCAACTTGTACGGTTCTACCTATTGAGTCGAAATACTCTTCATAAGTTTGGTAAACTAAATCGTTACTTCCTGGAAAAGTGAACACTAACTCTCCAGCATTTCTAGAGACGACAAAAGGGGCAGAGCCTCGAGTGTCAGTGTAGAACCCGGTTAAATTAGTGTTAATTTCAAAGCGATCGGCGTTAAAAGAATAATAACTATCAGGAACTTGACTCATGTCAAAGTTATTCGCAAATAGTAAACTATCTTCTTGTATCAGTTCTTTAACGGCATCAACCAAGTTAGGATAATCTCTTAAAGATACTCGGTAAAACTCGCTCACCGCGTCGTGATCTAGTGCAAATTCCAAAGTATTTGCTGCCGTATTAGGCAAGCTAAAGGCAGTATTTTCACTTGAATAATCAATGACTAATTTAATGACTGTCGCATAGTCTAAAACAAGTCCTTCATTATACCCCTTCATCAAAGCATAAAGCTCGTTCGCATCTTCTATTTGAAAACCATTATTCGCTTTAACTAGCAGCGCGTATCTCGCTGTCGAAAGGTGAGTGACGTTAACGCCAGTAAATTCGTCAAAATCTAATGTATCATCACCGGCCTTTAACGCTAACTGCTCAAAAGAGTCTAATACAGAAACTAACTTAACTTGTTCCTGAGCACCAACGCCAGCAGCTTCAATCGTTACTAAACTTTCAACCAGCGAGTCGTCTATAGATAGCTCTACGGAATAATCACCGTTTTGATCGGCAACCGTCGAAAACACAGTACCAGCAACAGATACATCCACAGTCGCAAAAGCGATTGGTCCATCAGTTACTTTTCCTCGAATTGTCAAAGACTCTAAGTTATTTTCGACAAGCACAGTGACCGATGCAGTCGTAGAGCCACCTTTATCATCAGTCGCTGTCACTGCGAAGACCAATACACTAGGCTCTGTCACTTGTGGCGCAGTAAATGCCAATGTTGCGGTTGAAGAACCGCTTAAAGGCACGTTAATGCCAGAAACTTGAGCCCAGTTGATTAATACAATGCTGCCATCAGGATCTTGAATAGAAGCTTGAATCGAAACTTGCTGACCTTCACTAACAGTTTGATCTTGAACAGAAATTATGGGTTTTTGGTTTTCTTCACCGCCGCCGCCACCGCCGCCGCCACCACAAGCAACAAGGAGGGTTAAAAAAATGAAAGATAAAGAGGTAAAAACTAACTTTTGATTAAAAAACTTCATAAAAAATCCCTAATAGCCTAACCAATGGCGACGAAAACATGATTCGCCACTCTAATTTTTTGTGGATAATATAGGAGAAACGATTACACGACAAGCATCTATAAAAACTAAACGGTGTCACTTTAAAAACGGCTTACGAAATGTAAAATGCGCGGTTACGCAGCTTAACAACAGGTGAACAGTTAGTTCTAACCTAAGGTTACGTAGAACAAACAATCGTTAGTGGCAATATCAGGAAGCGTTGTTGCCATAAAAACTTGCAAGTCTTGCTTAGCTAATAAGCTGCCCTTTTCAAATCTAAAAAGATCCAAGGTATGATCCTGATTTAACTGATCGAGTGCGCTAATAGGTATTGGCTTTGTTTCATCATACCAACCAAGGAACTCATTTTTTTGCGCTTTTTTAGAATTAAGCAACTCAATATCCAGTCGCATCGTTAGACTAGCAGTTGGTAGCTTAACTTTAGCAAAACCGACCGACGCATTGTTTTTTAGTTGTACCCTTACTGGCTGACGATAAACTTTAACCATTGGAGCCTTCAGTGAAAACAAATTGTGCAACGCAAAGAATTGTTGAATCCCTTTGTAAGCTATCTGATGAGCAACTGAATCCTTCGCTCCGCCACACTCTATGGTAACAATAGGGGCGTTAAATTCTAACTCCATCAAAGCTCCTACTTTAAGCTCTGTTAAAATCACCTTTGAAGCAAATAAGTTAACTAATGCTAAAGCGCCTTTTGAGTCACTTATTGAAACCCCAAAAGCAGGGCCCGAACCAGAGGTATTGTGTATGTCAATAACCGCCTCAGGCTTAACTTCTTCAATTAACGCTTGAATTTGACCAGCCCTAACACCCAAAACGCATTTTTTCTGATTGCTATGGCCAAAGTAACGATTTAAATCCTTATCTAGATCAATATAACGATGAGTAAAAACAGGCTTCGTCGATGCGGCTTCAGGGTTACAAATTAAAATTCGTACATTAGTTGCAGGCGTTAGTCCACTTTTTAACCACTCGTAACAGGCAATAAATCCCGACGGCTCGTTCCCATGAATTAAAGTGGTTAAAACTCGTGTTCTTTTATTATCAATACCAGGTATGTCTATCACCGAGAGTCCAGTGAAAACATCCAAGAACTGAATTAAATCGGCACCAATATCAGCACGAATACTTTCGTTAAAATAGCTCACCTCTGGATTTAAGTTAATCATTTCCAGCAACACTCCCATTCACTGATGGGCGCACCACTCATTTGATTGCGATAGTAATTCTCGAGCATTTTACGACATGCTTTCTCATTACTCATTGACTGACGGAAATGTAACAGCGTCTGCTTTTGCCAGCTTGCGCCAGTGATACCGTAGGCTAAGCGCTTCTGAATGACACCCAAATATTTTAAGCGCTCTTCACGATCAACGTTTAATTTTGCGAGTCCATCATCTGCGATCTGGAGCATTTCTTCAATCACATTTCGCAAAGGTATTTGTTGCGGTTTATTCTGAAATTTTTGGGGCCATAATATTGTCGCATCTAAGCCATTTTTTGCGGCTCGATAAAAGTTGTACTCGGCAAACTGAAATGGAATGCGCGCAATATATTCATCGACTCTGTCTTCTAACCCCATAGCCATCCCAATTGAAAAGGCGCTATTAGCTGCCATATCAATTGCAGAAGGTCCTGCTGGTAGCGCTCTAAACTCAATGCGTAAATGGCCTTTTCCCTCATTGGAATATATAGCACGATTCCACGGCCAGGTGGTTCCCATATGTAAATTAAGCTCTGCAAGCTCAGGAGTTTCCTCTTGGCTATCAGCGTCAAATAAATGAGGTAAAATGGGGGCATATAAATTCACTGTTTCTGCAAATAACTCCCAAGCACTCTTACGCACCCAGCCATGCCCAAAAGTCACCCTCGCTGGTTGACGCCAGCCGGTAGAGTCGGGAATTCTGCTATCGGTAGACTGTTTAAACAGCACAACCCTTGTTTCATCCCATAGACATTTGCCTAGTAACACCCCCGAGTTAGCTGATATTCCTAATGCCATAGGTAAAGTTAATTGTGCTGCATTAAAAACATTAGCAAATCGGTCTGGTTGAACCATCAAGTGCACTTGCAAAGAAGTGTTAGCCCCTTCAACACAAACTTCTGAAGAGAGAAAGTCAACGCTTTCTTCTCCTTCAATTTTTATTTGAAACGGTTCACCCCGCTGTTTGAGCAGCTCTCGCGCTAACATTTTGTAACGCTCTAAATCTGTCATAAACTTATTGTCAAGTTGATGTGCTTTTAACGTTGGGAGTATCCCAATAGCGAGCGGGCGAGTATCTAACTGCTTAGATGCTTTTTGTAATAGGCTAAATTTTTCTAAAATCTCTGAAGTCATTGCACTAAATGGCTTGCCAGCAGCAAGCACCGGTGACAGATTGACTTCTAAATTAAATTTGTTGAGCTCAGTTTGAAACTGCTCGTCGCCTAACAATTTAAGCAGCTCTAAACTAACCGGGCTAACGTCGTTATTAGCATTGATTAAATAAATTTCAATTTCGCTACCAATTTGGCAAGCACCGCTACCAAAGCTAGGCCTAGCGATAACTTCTTTTAGCTGTTCAACTTGATTATGAATTTTGCGGTTAAAAGCTTCATAGTCTTCAGCTTTGAACGTTTTCTCTTGAATATTTCGCCCCATTTTGGCTCCTTTGAGCTGTCATTTAATAAAACCTAGCTTAAAGCTAAGTAAAGCTCAAGTTCAGCAGGCGTTAGGGTGATTTTGAAAAGGCAAAAACTAGCGAGTTCACGCCTCATCACTTAACAGTAGCGCAAACCAACAAAAGAATGGGGATTAAGTGCGGTTTTGCTTTAGCGGAATAATTAGCGACTCGAGACCATTAACTTTAATTTCTAAAGTCAACTGCATTAAATCGCCAATGGCTCCTTTTGGAAAGCCTTGTTGCCCAAACCACACTAAATAAGTTTCAGGTAAATCAATCAACATGCGGCCCTGATACTTTCCAAATGGCATCGCTGTATTGGCAATTTTTACAAGATGATGTTTTTCAAACATTAGCGCTTTCTTCTTTTAGCAGCTTTCTTTTTTCCGGCGGCTTTACGTGCAGCATCTTTTTCTTCTTTTAGGCGGGCTTTTGCTGCAACTTCTATTAATTCACTTTCTATCATTGCCGGGCGCTCTAAACTAATTGGCGCTATGCTGGCAGAGCGAAACTCATGAATTAATATTTTACATACTTTATCTAAATCAATTCTTCCGCCGGGCTTTAAACAGCCGCGCTTTTTGCCAATCGCTTCTAGTGTTTCTAATAGTGTTTCGGCAAACCCTTCTAATTTGTATTTTTCTATAATTGCTTGCGGGTAGTATGCTTGAAAATACTCTAATGCATAAAATGCAATATCGTCATATTCAAGCGCGGTATCTTTAATCGCGCCAGTGATTGCCAAACGATAACTACTATTCATATTCTCAATTTTTGGCCACAAAATTCCCGGAGTATCAAATAGCGTTACGCCTTCCTTTAAGTCTATTCGTTGTTGCCTTTGGGTTACTGCTGGCTCATTACCTACCTTGGCAATAACTCGACCAGCTAAAGCATTTATGATGGTAGATTTACCTACATTGGGGATCCCCATAATCATGGCTCGCACCGGCAGCTCTTTTTCAACTCGATGCGGCGCCATTTTGCGACATAGTTGAATGACTTTTTTAACTTGCTCTGGCTTGTGCGCCGAAAGCGGTAGCGCCTTCACACCTTGTTGTTGTTCTAAATACTCACACCAAAGTTGGGTTACTTGCGGGTCGGCTAAATCGGTTTTATTAATTAGCTTAATAATTGGCCGGGTTAACCCGCGATTACTTTCTAATTCTGCGATTACAGGGTTTGCACTACTATAAGGAATACGCGCATCAACGACTTCAATGATTAAATCAACGCTGGGTAAAGCCTGTTTGATCTCTTTTTGGGCTTTGTGCATATGCCCTGGATACCACTGAATTGTCATACAAATGCCATTTATTAAGTTAGGTGTTCAAATTAATCCGCTAGTGTAATCAATATTAGCTCAAAGGGTAAGAGTTTAACTCTGGTTAAATTTCGTGCTATCTTTAATGGGTCTATTAATTATTGCGAAAAGCAGCAACCCACTCTACTTTAAATAAAGGGGTAAGCTATGCACCAAGAAAGACGTCAGTTTAACCGAGTTAGCTTTAATGGCTTAGCAAAACTAGAATGTAACGGCGAGTCAATTAATTGTGAAATCAAAGACTTATCATTGCATGGGGTTTTAATTAGCTTGCCTTCGCCTTTTCTTTTAGTAGACAATCAAACTTGTCAGCTAACCATTCCGCTCACAGACGACATATCGCCTATTCACATGTCTTTGAAAGTAGCTTACGTGAAAAACAAAGAAGTTGGCCTAGAATGCACTGAAATAGATTTAGAAAGTATTTCTCATTTGCGCCGCATTATTGAGCTTAATTTAGGCGATGCCTCATTACTTGAAAGAGACTTTTCTGCGCTGGCCACTTAATACCAAGATTAAATTTCTGATAAGGCTCCTAACATTTGCTGTAGGTTAGTAACCCCGATGGTCTTAATTCCTTCTATGGTTTTTTTGGGTAAATTAGATTGAGGTACAATAGCGGTTTTAAAGCCATGCTTTTTAGCCTCTTTAATACGCTCTTGGCCATTAGGAACCGGTCTTATCTCTCCCGCTAAGCCTACCTCTCCAAAAACGATAAGATCTTGCGGTAGAACTTGATTTCTTAAACTTGACGAAACCGCCGCAAGTAAGGCTAAATCAGCACTGGTTTCCATGACTCTCACCCCACCAACCACATTAAGAAATACATCTTGATCATGGCAAAAAACACCGCCGTGTCGAGATAAAACCGCTAACAACATGGCAAGTCGATTTTGATCTAAGCCAACCGCAACTCGCCGTGGGTGTCCCGAATGAGATTCATCGACCAAAGCTTGTACTTCGACCAAAAGCGGCCTAGAGCCCTCCCAAGTAACTGTAACCGAACTTCCAGCCGCAGCTTGCTGATAGCGGGATAAAAATATCGCAGAAGGGTTTTGAACTTCTTTTAAACCTTCTTCGCTCATAGCAAAAACGCCTAACTCATTCACGGCGCCAAAGCGGTTTTTGACCGCTCGTAGTATTCGATAGCGACCATCTCGCTCTCCTTCGAAATAAAGCACTGCGTCAACCATATGCTCAAGTACTCTCGGGCCGGCTAAGGCGCCATCTTTAGTCACATGCCCAACAACAAATAACGCAATACCTTTTTGCTTAGCAAAACGCACTAACTGGGCGGTCGACTCTCTTACTTGGGCAACGCCTCCTGGTGCAGATTGCAATAGTTCGGTATAAATGGTTTGAATAGAGTCAATCACCATCACTTGAGGTTGGGTAGACTGAGCCATAGCAATAATGCTTTCAACCTGAGTTTCGGTTAACAAACTTAATTTATCACCAGCTAGCCCAAGCCGTTTAGCGCGCATCGATATTTGTTGTGGCGACTCTTCCCCGGTGACATAAACCGCATTTAGCTGTGCACTTAAGTGGCACATTGATTGAAGTAAAATCGTCGACTTGCCAATCCCTGGGTCGCCGCCAATTAACACCACCGAACCAGGCACCAAACCGCCGCCTAATACTCTGTCTAACTCTTTTAGGCTAGTAGGAATGCGCTGCGTATCGCTGTGTTTAACTTCACTTAACTTTTGTAACTGTTTATCAGCTCCTGCATATCCAGCAAACCGAGCGTTTTGAACGGGCTTTTTGGTTTCAATTTGTTCAACCAAACAATTCCATTGGCTACAGTCACTGCATTGACCAGCCCACTTAGGGAAAATAGCACCACATTCGGTGCAAGCGTATTGAGTTTTTGACTTGCTCATTCAGTTCCGTTCAATTTTAAGGGTTATAAACAACAATAAATTCTATAGCGATAGACAATATAGGTTCTACATTTAACTTCAATTTTGGTAATATAACATCATCAGTATTTCTTGCTAAGGTTTTACTAACTTTTCATTCAATGAAAGATTAAACCCTTTAAAGAATAAGCGTTTTCTCAACGGACAACCGTTATGCAAGTATCGCAATCGACAGATTGGCATCCTAATAGCTGGCAAAAATTTAAAGCCTTACAGCAAGCAAATTATGCCAACTCGTCCCACCTTAATGCAGTAATAGAAGAGCTAAGCAGCTTACCACCGCTTGTTTCTGTACGTGAGATCAATGAGCTAAAGCAACGTATTGCAAGTGCTGCACAGGGTGACTCCTTTATATTACAAGGGGGCGATTGCGCCGAGCTATTTAAAGAATGTAACGCGCCAACCATTTCGAGCAAGCTTAAAATAATTATGCAAATGGCGCTTGTTCTAGTTCACGGCCTGAATAAACCGGTTATTAAAATTGGCCGCATGGCAGGTCAGTACGCCAAACCTCGCTCAACAGAAAATGAAACGATTAATGGCGTTAGTTTACCTTGTTATCGTGGCGATCTGATCAATAGCCCTAACTTTGAAGCTGTGTCTCGCCAACCCGATCCTGACAGATTGTTAAAAGGTTACTCGTTCGCCTCGTTAACACTAAATTATATTCGCACGCTGTTAAAAGAAAACTTTTCAGACTTCTCACAGATTGACTCTTGGAACCTTGAGTTTATTTCTCACTCAGGCAGTGCTCGTGAGTACCAATATATTCTTAATGAAATTAAACGCTCACTCGCTCTGCTCAATAACCTTTCTGGAAATGAAAAGTTTGGTCGCCATAATGACAGGCTATTTACTAGCCATGAAGCTCTGCATTTACATTACGAGCAGGCGTTAACCCGCCAGTCAGATGAGGGCCAATGGTTTAATCTATCGACTCATCTGCCTTGGATTGGAATGCGCACCGGGGCAACTAACTCAGCCCACGTTGAGTATATGCGTGGTATTAATAATCCTATTGGTATAAAAGTAGGCCCTAGCGTGAAAGAGCAAGATCTACTTGAATTATGCGAATTGCTCGACCCGACACGAGAGCCGGGTAGACTCACCTTAATTACACGCTTAGGCCACGCTAGCATCGAGCAAAAATTGCCACGCTTAATTAAAGCAATGCAATCACAACGCCGCCAACCACTGTGGGTTTGCGATCCCATGCATGGCAATACCATTCAAACAAATAATGGTGTAAAAACTCGCAGGTTTGACGATATTTTAGCGGAACTCGGTTTAGCTTTTAAAATCCATAACCAAAACAACAGTCATTTAGGTGGGGTCCATTTTGAGCTAACCGGCGAGCACGTTACTGAGTGTACTGGCGGTGCGCGCGGGTTGAGCGAAGCGGATTTATCAACCGCTTATAAAAGCTTAGTTGATCCAAGATTAAATGCAGAACAAGCACTTGAGATGGCGCTAAAAATTGTTCAACTCAATTCTCCGCAAGGGTTAAGTGCTAAACAAAATAGTAATATACACTCATTCAATAAAAAATAATTTTTAGTTTAGTCACGATATAAAAAGGTCATTTAATGCAAGACGCCAAACCAACAAAAGATAACGAACAAACTCAATTGGATGCAACACCTAAACCGCCAAAGCCTGGTATTTTAGGCGTACTACAAAGTGTTTTAGCGGCTTTTTTTGGGGTTCAAAGTGAGCAAAAGCGTCAACAAGATTTTCAGTCTGGCGACGCGAGTAGTTATATTTTTGTTGGCATCGTTATGGTGGTAGTGTTTGTTTTTAGTATTATTGCTATTGTAAATTCTATTTTAGATAATGCAGCTAAAGGCTAAACAAAATTTTATTGTTAGTTGCTTTAACCCATCAATCTTGACAATCCAAACATGCACTCAATTAGACAGCCTGAGATAAGACAAGCACAACTATCGGATCTCGCTTCATTAGCGACTGTCTATGATGAGTATCGGCAACTTTTTTCTTTACCCTCAAGCAAACAACGCTGCGTAGCCTTTTTAAGAGAAAGGTTAGTTAAGCAAGACTCTATTATTTGGATTGCTGTGATAAATGACACCGTGGTGGGGTTTATACAGATTTACCCCAGCTTCTCTTCTATTGCGATGCGCCCTATTTGGCAGTTTAACGATTTATTTATTGGCACCCAATTTCGTCGCAAGAATATTGCCACTCAACTGATCCAGTCTATGGAGGTAGCAGCTCAACAAAATAATATTTTTTCAATTAAACTAGCTACAGCCACTACTAATCAGGCTGCACAGCAACTCTATAAAAAATTAAATTATCAGCCTAGCAGCGACTTTTTGCATTTTTTTAAACAGGTGCCAAGCAAGTCGGAGGCGTAATTTCTGCACCGATTTAATTACTTAGTTAAAGTTTTTGCCTGATGAGCTTGGAGCGCAAATTTACGCTCCAAGATAATGCTTACTATTCAATAATCTTAAATTCAATTTTGCTTTGATTTTGTTGATTGTGATAAACCGTGTGAGTTGCTTTGACAAAATCTTCAGCCTTTGCTTCAAAAATATTAGCGACATAGCGCTGAGGGTTCAAATCTAAAAACGGAAATAAACTACTCTGTACTTGAATTTGCAACTTATGCCCTTTCTTGATGGTATGCAGTACATCGTATAGTTCAAACTTAACTTGAGTGGGTTGATTAGCAACAAAAGGTATCGGCTTACTCATACTTTCTCTAAAGCGACCGCGCATAACGCCCCAACGAACTAGTTCATGGCGATTTCCATTAACACTATTTACTTTGTTCGTGTTGCTATCTTGCTCTGGAAAAACATCTACAAGTTTGACTACAAAATCTGCAGCTGTCTCGGTTGTTGATACCGTTAAATCGACGTTTATTGCACCAGCTAAAGTTAAATCCGCGGCTAAAGGTTCGGTTTCAAAAACCAATACATCAGGCCTACGAGCAGCAAAGCGCTGATCTTCAACCATATATTCTTTGTCCCAACCTCGGCCAATTTTTGCTGAATGTGGTACTGGGCTATTCGGATCACTGACAAAATCACTTTGGCCTGCTAATAATTCTTGCTCCTCAACTAGCTTGTCACCTTTGGAGAAATACAGCGTTTTAGACTGAGAAACTTTAGGCGGCCACTGCGAAAAGTGTCGCCACCGATTGGCGCCGGTTTCAAACATGGTAGCCTGAGCAATTTGCGGCTTTCCCTTGCCTTTTAAGTAATATAAAAAGAATGGTAGTTGAATCTCTTCTTGAAACCACTTACTGGTACTAAAGCCAAAATTAGCTTCACCTAAACTATCACCTTTTCCTCTATTCCACTGACCATGTGACCAAGGCCCCATGACCAACTTAATGTGCTCGCGCTGGTTTTTGCGTGACATCGTTTGGTAAGTTTCTAAGGGGCCATAAAGATCCTCTGTATCGTACCAACCACCCACCACAAGCGTTGCAGGTTTTACATTTTTTAAATGAGGCAACACATTGCGTGCTTTCCAGTAGTCATCATAATTAGGATGCTGAATAATCTCATTCCAAAATGGTCTTTCTCCCTTAAAATATTTTTCATTAACATTAGACAGCGGCCCTAGCTTTTTAAAAAAATCATAGCCGTCAACTGTCTGCTTCTTCATTGCTTCTGGCCAGTGTGCATGCAACTCTTCTCGTTGCTGGTCAAAAGTATCAAAAAATATGAAAGCCATGGGAATCACAAAAGCGCCATTACGATGAAAGTCATCAAAAAACCAATCCGCAATAGGCGCTTGTGGTGAAATCGCTTTAAGCGCTTTGTGACTATTAATAGCTGCAACCGATGTATAGTAGCCAGGGTAAGATGTCCCCCACATGCCGACTTTGCCATTATTATTAGGGAGATTTTTGGTTAGCCACTCTATGCTATCAAAAGTGTCGGTTGCATCATCAACTGCGTTTTTACCTTTTTTATAGGCATCTTGCGGCCGCATGTTGACAAATTCTCCTTCAGACATAAATTTCCCGCGAACATCTTGATGCACAAATATAAATTTTTCTTGCTCAAACGACTCACTCGGACCCAGTCGCTTTTTATATTGACTAACGCCGTAAGGTGCGACCCTATAAGGTGTTCGGTTCATCATAATAGGATATTTTTGAGTACGATCATTGGGTAAATAAACCGATGTGAATAACTTCACTCCATCGCGCATGGGAATTTGGTATTCAAACTTAGTATAGTTTTCTCTAATAAATTCAGCTCTAGTATCTGCTTTCTCAGCACCTTGAATTGAAAACGATGAAACTAACAGCAACCCCAATAAACTTAAGGTAATTATTTTTATCTTTAACATGAAATCTTCTCGTTGTTTTTCTAATCCACTTCTTTCTAACGCTTTGCTAGATCAAGTTCAATTAATAGAATGTAATATTTCTTGTTTTAATCAACTCTCTAATTGCGAGGTTGGCTTTTTTAATAACAGCACATACCAAATACTAACGCCAAACATAACCAATATTGCGGGTATCGCAATGCTAATTAACTGTTCCCAGCTATGACTAAATAAAATCACTCCAGCAGAAAGCGAACCGAGCGCCTGCACGATAAAAATACTAAAGTCATTTAATGCTTGCGCTTTAAAACGCTCATTAGGTTGGTAAGCTTGAGGTAACAAAAGCGTTCCGCTAGTAAATAAAAAGTTCCAGCCAATACCCAACAACACTAATGCCCACCAATAGTGCATGATGTGTTTGCCTGCTAAAGCGACAAACACCACACCAATATAAATAACGCACCCTATTATAAGTAGTTTAGCAATTCCTAAATATCGGATCAGTAAAGCTGAAAAAAGGCTAGGTAAATACATTGCAATGATGTGACTTTGAATAACCCATTTAGTCGACTCTAAACTATGCCCTTCTATATTGTGCATGCTGAGAGGTGTCGCTGTCATCACGTAGCTCATCACCGAATAGCCTATCGCACCGGCGCACAGCGCAATGATAAAAATAGGTTGCGCGACAATAGCTTTAAGTGGCCGAGGGTTAGCGTCAGCGGGATTTTCTTTAACTCCAATGGGATCCAATAAAGCGATTGTTATAGCTGCCATAATTAACATAACCGCCAAACCAGCAAAAGAGCCTGCAAATCCATTTGAAGAAACTATCCAGTCTTTAGCAACAACAGCGACTTCTGGGCCTAAAATCGCGGCAAACATTCCGCCTACCATTAACACCGCAATAGCTGTAGGTGAATCCTTTAAATCTGCTAAACTTTCCATTGCAGCAAACCGCATTTGAGCGACAAACGCCATACTAAACCCAAGTAACACCGAACCGCCAACAAGCCAGTAAAAAGCACTATAATAAGCCGCTGCCGAGCACCAAACTGCACCCACAATGGCAACAAACAATCCGCAAAGTGTTCCAATGCGTCTTCCCAACTTTTTCATTAGCATGCTGGCAGGAATAACCGCTACAGCGGTTCCTAAAATCATTAGAGTTAGTGGCAAGGTAGCCAGCTCAGGTGACGGCGCTATTTTTGCAGCAACAATGCCGCCGGCAAATACCACCATGGATGAGGAAGACATAGCAAGAGGCTGGGCATAAAATAATAGCCAAATATTTTTAGGTAATTGAATAAAATAGCGCCCGAACAGCGCAATGAATAAATGTAAAACTAAGGCAATTAATAAGGTTGTCGACATGTTGCAGGCTCTAGGTCAAAGTGCAGCTCAAAGCATAACTAAAGCGCTAACACAAAGGCACATTAAAATTATTAATAAAAAGGGTATTCTACTTTTTAAACACCCCTTTTAAATACCCTTTTTAATTATCGAGGATCTTGTTCTTCCAGTGACATGCCACCTAACTCACTACCGATTGCTTGACCTTCATTTTCGGAAGAGTCTAACTTAATCATTAAGCGCAGATCGTTTGGTGAATCAGCATGATGCAGAGCATCTTCGTAAGTAATTTCACCCGACTTAAATAACCGGAATAAGCTTTGGTCAAAAGTTTGCATTCCTTGTTCATTTGATTTGCCCATTAAGTCTTTTAGCAAATGCAATTCGCCTTTACGAATATGATCTGAAAGCAACGGTGTGTTAATCATAATTTCAATTGCAGGGCGACGACCTTTACCATCGGGTGTAGGTATTAATTGTTGAGCCACAATGGCTTTTAAGTTTAAAGAAAGATCCATTAACACTTGGTTGTGTTTTTCTTTTGGAAAGAAATGTAATATACGATCAAGTGCTTGGTTTGCGTTATTCGCATGCAAGGTACACATACACAAATGACCAGTTTCCGCAAATGCTACCGCATAGTCCATCGTTTCTGCAGTACGTACTTCACCAATTAAAATAACGTCAGGCGCTTGTCTTAAGGTGTTTTTTAAAGCAACATCAAATGATTCTGTGTCTAAACCCACTTCGCGTTGCGTAATAATACATTTATCATGATTATGAACAAACTCAATGGGATCTTCGATTGAAATAATATGCCCAGTAGTTGATCGATTACGATAACCAATCATGGAAGCTAAAGAAGTCGACTTACCAGTGCCGGTTGCACCAACAAAAACCACTAAACCACGTTTAGTTAAAGACAGTTTTTTTAGTATATTAGGTAACCGCAGTTCTTCAATGGTAGGAATGGTGGTTTCAATTCTACGCAGCACCATACCCACATGGTTACGCTGTTGAAAAGCACTCACACGAAAACGGCCAATTCCGGCAGCACTAATCGCAAAATTACATTCATGGACCCGAGCAAAATCTCGGCGCTGCTCTTCATTCATAACACTTAACACAACTTCTCTTGCTTTTTCAGGAGTAAGAGCACGTTGCGTTACTGGCATAACTTTACCGTGAATTTTAATACTCGGCGGCACCCCAGCAGTAATAAATAGATCAGACGCTTTTTTAGTGACCATTAGCTTTAACAAGCCTTCAAAATCCATTACTAACCGCTCCGCTCAATAAACTTTTGATATTGTGTTGATTATACATAGTAAAAACTTCTTCAAATATATTAATTAAAACTCTTCTTTATTTTTCGCCTTATCTCGAGCATCTTGTCGGCTAATAAGTCCTTTGGCCAACAAATCTTTTAAACACTGATCGAGTGTTTGCATGCCTACCCCAAGGCCGGTTTGAATGGCACTATACATTTGTGCGACTTTGTCTTCTCGTATCAGGTTTCTGATTGCAGGAGTACCAATCATAATTTCATGTGCTGCAACTCGGCCGCCACCGTTCTTTTTAAGTAATGTTTGAGAAATAACAGCCTGTAATGACTCAGAAAGCATTGAGCGTGTCATATCTTTTTCCGCAGCAGGGAAAACATCAACAATTCGGTCGATTGTTTTAGCGGCGCTCGAAGTATGTAATGTACCAAATACCAAATGCCCGGTTTCTGCTGCTGTAAGCGCTAGTCGAATAGTTTCTAAATCACGCATCTCACCAACCAGTACAATATCGGGATCTTCACGTAATGCCGAGCGTAATGCTTCACTAAACCCTAAAGTATCACGGTGGACTTCACGCTGGTTAATTAAGCATTTCTTACTTTCATGTACAAATTCTATTGGATCTTCAATTGTTAATATATGCCCATAATGATTGTCATTAATATAATCAATCATGGCGGCCAAAGTCGTACTTTTACCCGACCCGGTAGGTCCTGTCACTAGCACCAAACCTCTAGGGTGCATACACATTTCTTTAAACGCATTAGGCGCGCCAAGCTCTTCTAGGGTAAGTACTTGTGAAGGAATGGTACGAAACACCGCCGCTGCACCACGATTTTGATTAAACGCATTAACACGGAAGCGAGCAATGCCAGGCAACGAGAATGAAAAGTCAGTTTCGTAAAACTCTTCAAAATCTTTACGCTGTTTATCGTTCATAATATCGTACACCAAGCTATGCACCATTTTATGATCCATAGGTGGTACGTTGATGCGTCTGACGTCGCCATCGACACGAATCATCGGCGGTAATCCGGCCGATAAATGTAAATCTGACGCTTTATTTTTTACACTGAAAGCGAGTAACTCGGTGATATCCATAGGAAGAATACTCCAACATTTCTTTTTTTTAGATGCTAAAATACTAGCGGATCTTTTAATTGATTGATACTTTTACGTTTTTTTGATTGAAGGAAATAAAATAATTGTCTGAAAAGCAGTCAAATATTAAGCAATCCTTCATGCCAAGGCCACATAACGCAAAGCTCTTATGACTATAGCAGATCAAATTCAACAAGTTAGAGCAAATATCGAACTATTCTGCCAAGAATGTGCTCGCCCGCCTGAAAACGTCAGATTATTGGCGGTAAGTAAAACACATCCTATAAGTTCAATTCAAGCAGCCTTTGAGAGCGGTATCACAGATTTTGGTGAAAGCTATATTCAAGAAGCCGTCAGCAAAGTAAATTCCCTCAGTCACTTGCCAATTACTTGGCATTTTATTGGCCCAATTCAAAGTAATAAAACGAAGTTAATTGCAGCACATTTTCACTGGGTACAGAGTGTCGATAGAGAAAAAATATTAAAACGCTTAAATGACCAGCGACCGGCACACCTAGCCCCCATTAATGTTTGCCTACAAGCTAACCTATTTAATGAGCCACAAAAACAAGGCGCTAGTCTAGAACAATTACACCAACTACTTGCAATTGCCACAAGGCTCCCCAATATAAAAGTACGTGGAATCATGGTTATTCCACCGGCCGAGACAGATTTTGAACGACAAATGCAAAGGTTTAGCCAAGTAAAAGCAACCTTTGACACGCTAAAACAAAGCAATGCTCATTTAGACACCTTATCAATGGGAATGAGCGGCGATATAAAAGCAGCAATCTTTAACCATTCAACAATGGTCAGAGTGGGAACAACCATTTTTGGCCCTAGAGGAACTAATCATTTATGAATTCTGAGCAAACTAGCCAGCAATCAACCAAATCAGTATCAAATCAACTTAAAGCGCAGCCTAAAGTCGCATTTATAGGTTGTGGAAACATGGCAAGAGCCATTATTTTAGGCATGCTCAAGTCAGGTTGGCCAGTCAATTCAGTTATGGGAAGTAATCCCAGCCAAGGCAAGTTAAATCTTCTGCTTGAGCACTACCCAATGCCAACAACCCACAATAACCAGCAAGCAGTAGAATTTGCCGATATCGTGGTACTCGCTGTAAAACCCCAAAAAATGCTCGAAGTGTGCCGCCCGCTGGCCCATATCGATATGCGTACCAAGTTAGTGATTTCAGTGGCCGCTGGTTTTCCAGCAGATAAAATCGCGAACGCTTTCGAGCAAGATATTGCGGTTATTCGAGCTATGCCTAACACGCCCGCACTGATAGGTTCTGGCGCAACTGGCCTGTATGCAAATGCTAAAGTCTCAAGCCAACAAAAGGCGCAAGCAGAAGCGATTTTCGGCTCTGTAGGCAAAAGTGCCTGGGTAGAAAATGAGTCAGATATTAATACGGTAACGGCAATTGCCGGAAGCTCTCCGGCGTATGTGTTTCTTATGATGCAATCCATGGTTGAACAAGCCATCGCCTGTGGCCTGTCGCAAAGCACGGCAAAAGCATTAGTTACTCAAGCTTTTTTAGGCACGGCACAATTGGCTCAAGAAACTCCAGCAAAATCCTTAGAGCAGCTACGTAAAGAAGTGACCTCGCCAGGCGGAACTACTGCTGCAGCAATTAACAGTTTAATTGGAGACAACTTTGAAGCCATTGTAAAATCAGCTGTGACTGCGGCCATTCGGCGAGGCGAAGAGCTTGGAGCTGGCTAAAAAGTAAATAAACAAGATTAACTCAATTATATAAAGGACGCTTGGATGAACCCATTTGCTCAACTGTTTTCAATGCTGATTGGCTTTTATGTCAGCATCATTTTGCTTCGCTTTTTGCTTCAGTACTTTCGAGCAGACTTTTACAACCCACTGTCGCAATTTGTGATAAAAGCCACCGATCCACTGATAAAACCCTTGCGCCGGGTTATTCCAGGATTTGCGGGAATCGATTTTTCAACGCTGGTTTTAGCCTGGCTAGTAACCTGTGCCAAAATTTTTCTTATTCAGCTAATCAGCGGAATGGGTATTTCCAACCCAGTAACCGCCTTGCTTTATTCGCTAATTGATATGTTAAGCGCTCTTATTGGACTATATATTATTTTAATTATTGGCAATGTCATTATTAGCTGGGTTTCTCCTGGCGGTTACAATCCGCTCGCCAGTGTAATTCAACAACTTACCGAGCCCTTTTTAGCAAAATTTAGAGCGCTGCTTCCGCCTATGGGAGGGCTCGACCTCTCACCCATGATAGCGCTAGCGCTTTTGTTTTTTCTTAAAAGCAGCCTAACTTACTATCTTTACCCACTTATTGTTTAGTAACGTTAATATTACCAAGTGGCTTATCTCTTTGTGAGCTACTTGGTTACTCAACTTAGCCTTTCCATATAAATCAATTACTTAGCACCCACCCAATAAACTCATTTTGCGATACTTCTTATCAATTATCTCCCTTTAAAGCTATAAAACCCCCCTTTAATCTAGAAACAACCCTAAATTTGAGGCCTAGGTTGCGGATTTACCTAGGTTTTCTGCTACAATCAGCCTAGCTGAGCATTTTCTAAACTAAAAAGCTACCGGCTCTTTTTAAGAGACAGGGGTTACCCAGCTTTAGTCTATTGCTCTTGGTTCTTTCTGGTTAAGCTTTTTAATGCTTAAAACAGTCAGCGGTAATTAAGTTGATAAACTAAAGATGTGAAGCCCTATGTCACAAGAATTCTCTCAAAATATTGACTCATTTGATGAGTGGAAAGCGGACATTGGCCGTAGTTTAAGTCGTTTTCGTCTATGGTTACGTCGTAATCAGCTTTTTGATCAATCTGTTGATGACAGGCTTTACTCACTGCAAGAATCACTAAAAAGCGAATACTTAACTTTAGCTTTTGTCGGCGAGTTTTCTCGGGGTAAAACAGAGCTAATTAATTCGTTATTTTTCTCAGAATATGGGCAACGCATTTTGCCTTCGGAAGCCGGTCGCACCACCATGTGCCCCACCGAAATATTTTTTGATCGCAAAGAAAACAGACCTTATTTACGTTTACTACCCATTGAAACTCGATTGGACTCCACCACGCTTTCCGATTTTCGACGTATGCCAAGTCAGTGGACAGAAGTACCACTAATGACAGGCTCAGCTCAAGAAATGACCTTAGCATTGCATACGATCACCCAAACCAAAGATGTCAGCAAAGAAGAAGCGCTCGCATTAGGTTTTGACGAAGACATGCTTGAGCCAAGCGAGAATGACGAATCGTTAGTAGAAATCCCTGCATGGCGACATGCACAAGTCAGTTTTCCCCATCCGTTACTTAAGCGCGGCTTGTGTATTTTAGACACACCAGGACTCAATGCCTTAGGTAGTGAACCAGAACTGACTTTAAAGCTACTCCCCCAAGTTCAAGCCATAGTATTTTTACTTGGCGCTGACACCGGTGTGACTGCAAGTGATATGGCAATTTGGGAAAATTATATACAAAGCATTGATCAGGGCAACCAACTCGGTCTATTTGCTGTGCTTAATAAAATAGACACCTTATGGGACGAGTTATCTAGTCGTAAAAAAATAGATAAAGCCCTCAAGCGTATGGTGAGCACTACTGCGCGGCAACTCCAAATTGCGCCAGCTCAAGTGCTACCAGTATCGGCACAAAAAGCTTTAGTCGCACGAGTTAAAAATGACAAGTCACTGCTTATAAAGAGTCAAATAGCAGAACTTGAGCACGTACTTTCTGTGAGTTTACTTGAAAATAAAGAAAACTATATTACCGAAACAGTAATTGAAAATGCGACTAACTTAATTAAAGATGCAATGCAGTTACTTAATAATAAAAGTGACAAACTACAAACACAAAAACTGGAGTTAGAGTCATTAAAAGGCGCAAGCAAAGAAAAAGTTAGCGAGCTAATCGAATCAAACCGAGCTGACTTAAAAGTTTTTGAGCACCGCCTACACGCCATTCGACCAAGTCAGCGTTTGTTAGAGCGTCAAACTCAGATACTATTATCTACCATCGGCTCAAAAGTTCTTTCAAAAGAAGTCGAGTTAACCCTGAATGAACTGGTTAATTCAAAAACAACGATTGGCTTGTTTAGCAACATGCGCCAATTTTATATTGCAGTAAACACCATTATGAAAGAGCTTACGCGTGAGGCTGAACTCACCAACAAAATGGCGATTTCGCTGTATAAAAAGTTTGCCGACGATTTTGATATGCATTTGCTAGAACCTAAACTTTTCCCAGCTAAAAAGCTTTCAAGAGAGTTAGAACAAATCATTAAACAGTCTAAGCGCCTCGATAAAAACTTATCAACAACCTTTACCGAGCATAGTTTAGCGGTAAGACGCTTTTTCTCAGGTACAGTGACTGAAGTTTTAGAGTTTTTTCAGCACGTTCGCAATGATCTCGTCAGCTGGACACAAAACGTGATCCATCCTTTAACTCAGCAACTTAAGGTTCAACAACAGCTTATCTCTCAGCATCGAGTTGAGTTGAGCGAGCTAAATAAATCGCGCTCAAACCTTGAAGGAAAAATTAAAGGCCTAAACCGCCTAATTGACGAAGTTGAAATGGAAAATAAAACCGCTTTAGACTTTATTGAGTCACTAGAGAGCAAAAAGCCACTCAACGAGAAGAGCAATATCGTGCGAATGTCTAGGGCAGGACACTAACCAACAAAAATACAGACTAGGCGTTTTGAATAGAATTTCATTATGCCTTGTTTGCACAAACCAATAAATCTTACCTATACATGCATACTTTCAGCAAGCTTATAACAATGGTTTAAGAGCTTTAGAAAATGTAAAAAGCCTAAAGAAGCGATATAGCTGCACAAACGCAACCTGACAACTCGGTACAAATAGCCCGATACTCACAAAAGCAAAAGCCGACGCGAAGGTTGAATCAAAAAATATGGTTCCCCCTTGATAGTAAGCTGCCGGGGCTCCTTCGTCTCCCCGTATCTACAATTAACCCGACTTACGCTTTGTTATAAAGCTATGGCTGTCCTTTTTTATTCACGCGTTTTTAGACGCAGTTAACTTCTGTGGGGGCTCGCTTGCACTCACACAAAAAACATGGCATCTTAGGCAGCATAAATAGACATTATTGATGGAATAAATACGCCAAGAAAGGATGCAAAAACGAATAGCCCGCCTCACACGGTTCAATCGGCCTTCTCACTTAGCTAACAAAACCCATTAATAAAGTATTAACTTCTGTGCCAGCGCGGCACAGTCCAACAGGCATTTATATTGAACGGACTGATGTTCAACATAAATGCTAAATGGTTAAAACTATGAATCAAACAATTCAAAATTTTGTACTAACGCTAGCTGTCTTATTGATATTTATGTTTGGCTATTTCTATTTAAAGCCACAAGTGCCTCAAAATAAGCTAGTTACGTTACAGGGAGTTTATAAATCCGATCTTGTTGAATGGCGCTGGTTTGTTGATTGTGAAAGCCAAAAAGAATATCTACTTACATGGGGTATAACTGAACAACTTGATAAAATTTATCAAGAACATGCGCCAGATGGAAATAAGTCCGTTTATGTCGAAGTAGATGGTCGTTTAGTATATAAGGCCTTGAATGGTACCGAATTGCTTACAGAGCTGGTCATAAACAAAGTGAATAAAATTGTTCCAAATAAAGATTGCAACAATCAATGAAAGGTTTTAACCAGCATGTGTTGCAGATTCGGAGTAAAAGACTCCTCTCTGCAAACATGAAACGTTAAAATAGACAACAAACAATCAAGGTAACAAATTAAAATGCAAAAAATATTTTTAGTAACAATAGTAGCAGCGTCTTCTATGTTTAATCATTCTCAAGTAATGGCTAACGAACATGCTATTGGAGTATATGCGGGTAATATAACTTTGGGTTCGACCACTGAATCTATTTCAGGAATTACATATGAATACCAACTATCAGATAGCTGGGGGGTAGCGGCAAATTACGACCAATATACATACAAAGACAAGGATGATAGAACCAATACGTTTATCGGTGCTCATTACTATCCAGTAGGGCGATTACAATTTGGATTTGGTTTATCTAGTGAATCTTCAGAGGATGGCAGTGAGGCTGGAGCCAGAGTAAGTGTTGGGTATGCATTTAACTTAAGTAGATTAGTAATCACCCCAAGTTACAGAAAATACCCAAACGCAAGTGAATTAGGTGTTTCTCTACAGCTAAAATTTTAACCCGTAGCGGCACACGAAAACTAACAAATAAAGGGATAACAAATAAAGGGACACCCATAATTTTTTCCACCCATAATTTTTTCCAAAAACATCTCAAGATAAATTTGACGGCGGCGCGAGTTTTTATTAGTTTGGCTTAAAAGGATATCGAACTAGAAGGGATTTCAACGATGACTCGCGCTCGCAATTCAATAATTGATTTAGCTTCAACCACTTATTACCACTGTATCTCTCGTTGTGTTAGACGCGCATTTTTATGTGGCGAAGATAAGTTTTCTGGAAAGAGTTTTGAGCATCGAAGAAGTTGGATAGTTGAACGAATAGCCTATCAATTAGATTCATTCGCCATTGAAGTGGCGAGTTACGCTATTATGTCAAACCACTATCATCTTGTGCTTAGAGTCGATGACGACAAAGCCAAAGGCTGGAGTGAGGCCAATGTTATTCGGCGCTGGAAGCGACTCTATAAAATTCCGCCTGTGGTACAGCAGTATATTAAAAATCCACAAGCGCAAGGTATCGCTGAAGTAGCTCAAGACATGATTCAAGAATGGCGAGAGCGACTGATGGATATCTCTTGGTTTATGCGCGGTTTAAATGAATATCTGGCCAGAGAAGCAAACAAAGAGGATGATTGCAAAGGCCGGTTCTGGGAAGGACGCTTCAAATCTCAACCACTGTTAGATGAAGCCGCTGTCATAACCGCAATGGGCTATGTCGATTTAAATCCCATCCGAGCGAAAATGGCTAAGACGCCAGAAAACTCTGACTTCACCTCTATTCAACAGCGAATCAAACAACAATTAAAAACTAAAATAAAAACTACAATACCTCTGCTTAAACTCACCCAATCAAAGCAAAAACATAAAAATGCAATTAATGTAACCCAGCAAGATTATATCGAGCTAGTAGACTGGCTAGGTCGTGCGATAGTTCCCACTAAACGGGGTTATATTGAAAGCGATACACCGCCAATACTAAATCGTCTTAATCTCCATGCTGATGAGTTTGTTTCGTTAATGAAACAAAAAGATGACTTATCGCAACTCAGTGTCATTGGCTCTCCCAGTGCTATTACACACTTTATGGATGTCGCTGAAAGAAAATTAGTGAAAGGGCTTTCTGCGAGTCAGCGATTATTTCTTTAGCTAAAACATATTTCATCAACTCGTAATACCTTTATCAGCTTGGCTGAGGCATAGTGCAAAATACCGGGACACCACTATTTCTCAATCATCACGAACATAATCAATACGATAAAATTATTTACGCCTAAAGCCGAGGCGTACGCTTTGAAATTATGCTGAGGTATTGTAGTATTAGGCAGAAATAAAAATGGGTGTCCTTATTATTTCCTAATAGACATTATTGATGGAATAAATTCGCCAAGAAAGGAAGCAAAAACGAATAGCCCGCCTAACACGGTTCAATCGTCCTTCTCACTTAGCTAACAAAACCCATTAATAAAGTATTAACTTCTGTGCCAGCGCGGCACACTCCAACAGGCATTTATATTGAACCGACTGATATTCAACATAAATGCTAAATAGCTATGTGCAACAAATCCCGAATTTCACGATTTTTTGCAATTGTCAGGTGAATTGACGGGTACTGTCGTCACCGACAGATTGGAAAACTCTCTATATTTAGCGCGTCGCAACCGGAGATTAACATGCTAATTAGACAACTTAGGCAAAATGCTGAGCTATCCCAAGAGCAATTGGCTCAGGAAACTGGTTTGAGCCTTCGCACAATTCAGCGAGTAGAGGCTGGTCATCGAGTTAGTTACGCATCGCTTAGAGCTCTGGCGGCGACATTTGAAACCAATGTCGACTCACTTGAACAGGAGCTATATGCAATGAAAAATATGAACAATGAATTTATAGAAAAGCCACTTTGGGTTAGGCTGTTACTATCTTTACCTTCCATAGGAAAGTTAGATTTATCTGGGTTAAAACGGCATGAGTTAAGCCTGGTTGCTTATTCGGTTTTTGCCTATATAGCCTCGTTTTTAGTGCCCAGGATTGAAACAGAGTATTGGGGTATAACTACTGTAGATCTATTATATTTTAGTGCTTTTACTTCACTTTTATTAGCTTACGTCACTGCAATTACACCCAGGCTTCGCGATAAATTTGGGCCAAGCACATAACAATGCGCTCTTGTCGCCGCAAAAAACGCGGCTGGGACCTTCGTTCCGCTGCGCTTCACTACGGCCCCAAAGCTTAGCGTTAACTGTAAAACTATGAAGAACATCATCGCATTATTCTTATTACTTTTAAGCCATTTTGTAGTGGCTGGAGAGCTTATTCGAGTTCAAAATTCACCGAATAATAGCTGTGGTGAATCTGGTTGTATGTACGACGAATGGAAACTTAACGAAAAATTACCGGGACACCCATCACTATTTCTCAATCATCACGAACATAATCAATACGATAAAATTATTTACGCCTAAAGCCGAGGCGTACGCTTTGAAATTATGCTGAGGTATTGTAGTATTAGGCAGAAATAAAAATGGGTGTCCTTATTATATTATGAAACAAAGAAGGCCAGCAAAGGTTGGAAACAATGGGGAAGAAAAAGAGGACTTTATACTTGGAAAAAAAGAGGACACCCACAACTTTTTCAAAAAACATCTCAAGATAAATTTGACGGCGGCGCGAGTTTTTATTAGTTTGGTTTAAAAGGATATCAAACTAGAAGGGATTTCAACGATGACTCGCGCTCGCAATTCAATAATTGATTTAGCTTCAACCATTTATTACCACTGTATCTCTCGTTGTGTTAGGCGCGCATTTTTATGTGGTGAAGATAAATTCTCTGGAAAGAATTTTGAACATCGCAGACTAGGGTGCTTTAAAGTTATGGTGTGGTGTTGTAATATAAAGCAGGTATAAAAATAGATGTCCCTTTTTTCATTGTTCATTAACACTACTAAGATGCGAAGACTTTTAACTTATGCACTTGCAACTCCAGTATACGGGCCGATGATATTGATGTTGTGGGGAGCAACTCTTTGGGTTCCGGGTCTAGTCTTTATGCCCATGTTCGAAGGTGACTTTTCGGTGGTGTATATGTTTGTGCCAATCATTTTAGGCTACTTCGGTTTAATGGCTGCTATTGATCTTGTAGAGTTTTTATCTGCTAACAAAGATAGCCTTGATGATTATCGAAAAACTTACTTAGGAATGGTTGCAGGAATTATAGCAATAGGATTCCATCATTATATTGTTGAACCGAGCATTTTGAGTTCATTATTGATTGAATTGCCACCCATAATTGCTTCTCTAACAATTGTAGGTTATGTTGAGAGAAAAGGTGTTAACCAGAAATTACATAAAGACGCAAAAGGCACGCGTCTGAATTGAGTGTTAGAGCAAATTGAGAACTCTGGATAATTGAAGGATATTCAATGGAAGAATTATTAGAACGAAAATTTTTAAAAAAATACATGCGTGAAAAATTTGGATTTTTTACTCTGTGTAGAGAGTTATTTAGAGGAAAAGAAGCAATTGGCGCAACTCTGAACAATGATATTAAAGAAGCCAACGATATAAGAGCCATTATCCAGAATAAACTAAATTCAAACGAAGCAAGCCTGTCTGAAAGAGCAGAGTTATGGTCATTACTGCTTAAACCAAAAGTTGGCGCATTGAAATTCTGGTCCAATTTTTGTTCTTCAATGATTGCATTACTGGCTGCGGGCTTACTCACGGTTCGCTATTTGTCTAGTCTATTCAACGATAATAATTCTTGGACTTTGGTGCTAATATTTATCGTATTAACTGTTCTGTTTCTACTTCTTAAATCTTATATAGAGCAAAGAGCATCTTGGCTCGAGTATCTTGGGAGCCATATGGATGCCATTGCTAAACTGTCGTAGATTACCGGGACACCCGCCACTATTTCTCAATCTTCACGAACATAATCAATACGATAAAATTATTTACGCCTGTAACCCCCCCCATTAATTAGCAGCAGTTAAAAGTAGAAAACTATCTAGTTGCTAATAATGAGTGGATTACATAAACTTCTAAAAATATCACAATCAAATCAGTGTGTTACAGCTAATACTATTATCTGCTAGCGTTGCTAGGCGACTTTGCCGAAACTTAGAAACCTAGTCTTGCCTAATAAAGAGGTCAATTAATGGGTGGTCAACCTCGATTAAACACGGCAAACAAACCTCTGCAACCCGCCCTCTCCACTATACTCTTTGTCAATACCCCCTAGATCGCGTTAAAATACCAACCAACTTCAAGCATTAACACTATTCCCTTTTTTAAGGAGCGAACAATGAAATTGCACCTTCATATTTTAGCCAAGTTATCGCAGCTATTATTAATGCTTGGGCTTTTAGGGCTCCCGTTTAGTTCTCCCGCCGCAAACGAGTTTAAAATTAATGATGTCACGATTTATTATAGTGCTGTCAATACTTCGCTAATACCGCCGAGTGTTGCGGCTCAATATGGCATTAAACGCAGCGGTCGCATTGGTTTGGTTAACATTGCAGTGAAAAAGAACGACCAAGCGGTTATCGCAAATATTTTTGGCCACGGTAAAAATTTAACTGGCCAATTAAAAGAATTGGCCTTTAAAGAAATTAAAGAAGACAAAGCAATTTATTATATTGCGACCTATACCTTTAATAACGCAGAAAAAGTTACCTTCGATTTGCAAATTCAGCCAGAGAAAAACGGTCGCTTAATTCCGCTGCAGTTTAAACAGGCGCTTTATATAGAACGTGCTGAGTAAACTTTTACTAGCCCAAACACATGAGATAGCAATACCATGCCAATCCCACAAAAGCCCAGCCAAATAGTTCTCGCTAGTGGCAACCAAAAAAAGCTCAAAGAGCTCACTCAAATTTTGGCTGAGTTTCCAATAACACTCCGCTCGCAAGCTGAGTTTTCAGTAACAGAGGCAATAGAGGATGGCTTAACTTTTGTTGAAAACGCGCTAAAAAAAGCGCGTAGTGCGTGCCAGCAAACCGGGTTACCTTGTATTGCAGATGACTCTGGCATTGAAGTCGACTTTTTAAATGGACAGCCTGGCATTTATTCGGCACGCTTTGCAGGCGAAAAAGCAAGTGACGAAGACAACTTACAAAAACTGCTTACACAAATGCAAACCGCGACCGAAGCCGAGCGCAAAGCAAGGTATCAATGTGTCATTGTTTATTTAAGACATTCTCAAGATCCCACACCGATAATTTGCCAAGCAAGTTGGGAGGGTTCAATCTTAACCGAGAAAGTCGGTGATGGCGGTTTTGGCTACGACCCAATTTTTTATTGCCCAAAGTTAAAGCGTTCTGCCGCGCAATTAACTGCTTTGGAAAAAATGAGTGTCAGCCACAGAGGCAAAGCCTTAGCGCAATTTCAAGCTTCTTTTAGCCAATTGTATGCTTAAGCTCGTTGTTACTATTTAATTCCGCTGACCGATCTGAGAGCTTTTAAAGAATATGCCAATCACCACGCTTCCGCCACTCGCACTTTACATTCATACGCCTTGGTGTGTTCAAAAATGTCCTTATTGTGACTTTAACTCTCACACCCTAAAACAAAGCATCCCTGAACGCGAGTATATAGACCGGCTATTATTTGATTTAGAATCAGAAATGCCCTCTGTGTGGGGGCGCCAACTCAGTAGCATTTTTATTGGCGGCGGCACACCTAGCCTACTTGCGCCAGAAAGCTATGAGCGGCTGTTAAGTGGAATTAGAGCACTGTTACCATTTTACGCCGATATAGAAATCTCCATGGAAGCTAATCCAGGTACTGTAGAAGCAGAAAAATTTGCCGGATTTTTTGCTGCGGGCATCAACCGAATATCAATAGGCGTACAAAGCTTTAATGACAAGTATTTATCAACTTTGGGGCGTATTCACAGCGCGAATGAAGCAGAAAAAGCTTTTCAAATTGCACGCAATGCTGGCTTTAAAAATATCAATGTAGATTTAATGTATGCACTTCCTCAGCAGACATTAGCTCAAGCAATGCAAGACTTAAATCAAGCTATTGCACTACAACCCGAGCATATTTCTTGGTACCAACTTACTCTAGAGCCAAACACATTATTTTATAATCAGCCTCCGACACTTCCAGAAGACGAGCTAATTTGCGATATGGCAGATGCAGGCATTGAGCTGCTCGCCCAAAATGATTATCAGCAGTACGAAGTGTCTGCTTATAGTCGAGGAGGAAACTACCGCTCACAACATAATTTAAACTACTGGCAGTTTGGTGACTATCTCGGAATTGGCGCTGGTGCACACGGAAAAATAACCCGTGCAGACAAAAATAGCATTACGCGTATTAGTAAACGGCGCAGCCCTAAAGACTACTTAAACTCAGAAAAACCAATTATCGATCGACAGAGAGAACTCACGCTAGACGAACTACCACTTGAATTTATGATGAATGTAATGCGACTGAAACAGGGTGTTCCGCAAAGTCTGTTTTTTGAGACAACAGGTTTAGCATTAAACCAGATTAGTGATGTTTTAAGACAAGTTGAGCAAGCGGGTTTAATTAGCTTAAAAGATCAAAAAATTGCGCCGAGTGAACAAGGCTACCGTTTCGTAAACGAGACGCTAGCTTACTTTATGCCTGAAAATTTTAAGCATTTTAGTGGCCTTAAAAATATAAAGATTAAGGAAATCACCTAACATTATCACAAAAGCTCGCCTAGCAAGTTATTACTGATTTGTTACATTTTAAAAACACCTAGTTTAATAGCAATGCTTTATAGTTAAGTGCTAGTAGTTAAGTGCTAGTTTTTTCACAATAGACAGAAAAAAGGAACTCACTTTGTTCAACCGATACTTTATTCTAAAAACTTTTATTTTCGTTTTGTTGTCCACTAATGGGATAGCTAAAGAAAGTTCTCAATGGGATAAAGTGATTGCTAGCGCGAGCAAGTCAGTGGTTAGCATTAGAGTCAATGTAGTTCGCTCGTTTGATACAGAAACCGCAAAAGTGACTCAAGCAACAGGCTTTATTGTTGATGCAGAGCGCGGCATTATTGTGACCAATAGGCACGTTGTTAACCCCGGACCTATCACCGCGGAAGCTGTTTTTTCCAATAATGAAGAGATCCAGTTGCGCCCCATTTACCGCGATCCCGTACATGACTTTGGTTTTTTCCGCTATGATCCCAAAGCGCTTAAATTTATCAGTCCCAATGCTTTGCCTTTAGACGCAACCGCAGCTAAAGTCGGCGATGAAATTAAAGTCATTGGTAATGACTCTGGCGAGCACATGTCTATTTTATCAGGGACTATAGCTCGAATCGATCGCCAAGCACCTTACTATAGCCGCGGTGGGTATAACGACTTTAATACTTTTTACTTTCAATCTTCGGCTGACACCTCCGGCGGCTCATCTGGCGCTCCCGTAATTAACCGCGAAGGAAAAGTTATCGCCCTAAATGCTGGCGCCAACAACCGGAGCTCTTCAAGTTTTTTCTTACCGCTTCATCGAGTAGCCGCTGCGCTACACGCTATTCAAACCAACAAACCTATTCAGCGCGGCTCTATAGAAACTACTTTTGATTATATTCCTTACGACCAAGCGCGCCGACTTGGCCTTACCCCAGAACAAGAAAAAGCATTTAGAAAACTCAAATTAGGCAATGGCGTACTAGCCGCCAGTAGCGTGGTTAAAGATAGTGCTGCCGACGGACTAATAAAGCCAGGCGACATTTTAATTTCGGTTCAATCAACTCGGCAATCGCAAGGCCAGTCTTTAAACTATATTAACCGCTATGAGGCGTTAGAAGGGTTTCTTGACCAACATGTTGAAGAAGTCGTTTCTATCAAGCTGGCTCGACTAGGAAAAGTTGAAACCATACAACTGAAAGTTAGTGATCTACATTTAATAACGCCAGCAGAGTATTTACAAATTGCTAACGGCATTTTTCATAATTTTTCTTACCAACTGGCTCGTCAATCTAATTTGCCAATCAAAGGGGTATACGTGGCGATGCCTGGCTATATGTTTGGTGCATCAAATATTTCTCGAGGCAGTATTATCACCGAACTTAATCAAAAGCCAATTACCAATCTTGCCCAATTTGAAACTGCACTTAGTGAAGTGAAAGAAGCGCAATCCTTTTTAATTAAATATGTCAATCTATCTGCGCCGCATTTACCGCAGGTTGCCAATTTAAAAAAGCAAACCAACTGGCATTTAAATCAAAAATGTCGCAAAAATGATAATGAAGGCCGCTGGAAGTGCGTTAATCTTAATTGGAGTGGCGACAAAGAAGCATTTATCGCTAGCAAAATTTATCCTTCTAAGCATGCTGATCCTCAGGTTAAAAAAGTTTCGCCTTCGTTAGTTTTAATCGACACCACACTGCCCTATCATATTGATGGCCACAACTACAAACACTACTCTGGAACCGGACTCATTTTAGACACTAAAACAGGACTGGTACTTACAGATAAAAATACCGTTCCAGTTAAAATGGCCGACGTAACAATCACCATTGGTGGTATAGCTGAAATTCCCGCTCAAGTAGTTTATGTGCACCCGACGCATAGCTTTGTTTTCATTCAATACGACCCTGCAAGAATTAAAGCACCGCATTTACGCTCCGCAGAACTTTCTAATAAGCCATTAAAAGCTGGCGATTCAGCGTGGTTAGTTGGCTACCAAGCCAGTAATCGGTTGATTAGCGAAAAAGTAAATATCTCTTCATTTGAGCACTTAGAGCTACCTCAACCCAGAGTTCCTCGCTCTAAAGAAATAAATACCAATAGTGTAATAGTCACCAACCCACCAGCAGTCGCAAGTGGCGTGCTCACGGATAAACGCGGCCGAGTACGCTCTTGGTGGACCAATTTTTCACTCGATAATAGCGGTGAGTTAGTGCTTGATCGCGGATTACCGATTAATACTGTCATTTCAATGCGCGATCAATGGCTTAAAACAGGGCGAGTTGAATTTTATTCTTTAGAAACCGAATTCTCACCAATAACGCTAGCTAGTGCGAGAAACTTTGGAGTACCTGAGAAGTGGCTGCTACAACTTCAGAAAAAAGGCGCTAAACCACAAGTCTTAAGAGTCATGGCAACCGTTGCCGGATCTAATGCTGCTGCCAATTTAAATAGTGGAGACTTACTTCTCGCAGTTGACGATCAGGTTGTTCAATCATTTGAGCAACTCGATTTAGTTAGCAACAAGCCTTCTGTCACCCTGACCTTGTGGCGCGATCAAAAAGAAATTAAACAGACAATTACAACCACTTTGTTGCAACAAGATGAAACTCAAGTAGCCTTTTTATGGGCTGGTGCTTTAATCCAGTCGGCCCATAGAGCGGTTAACTTACAACACAAGGTTGATCCGAGCAGTGTTTACATTAGTTGGTATTGGTATGGCTCACCAGCCAATCGATATGGGTTAAGCCCATTACGCCAAATAGTAGAATTTCAAGGCATAACCATTCAAAGTTTAAACCACTTTATTCAACTTAGTCAGCAGTACCAGTCAGCAGAATATGTTAGCCTACGCTTAAAAGATTTAGTGGGTAGAGAGTCGATCTTATCGCTTCGCCAAGATTTTGATTATTGGCCAACACAAAAAATATTTTGGAATGGAAAAAGCTGGCAAAATACTTTAGTAAAATAAAAACAAGCAGGGTAACTCAATGAACCTAAAAAAATTAATTATTAGTACCACTTTTATTGCGTGCAGCGCGATCACACTACCAACTAGTGCTAAGCAGCTCAGTATTGAAAGAATTTACTCTTCTCCTTCACTAAGTGGCGCAAGTATGCGCGGCTTAAAAGTTTCTCCTGACGGTAGCCGGGTTACCTTTTTAAAAGGAAAAGAAAGCGATTACGAGCGACTTGATTTATGGGAGTTTAATTTACAAACCAAACAAACTCGTATGCTGTTTGACTCAGATGATCTTCATAGCGGAGCTGAAGTACTCTCAGATGAAGAAAAAGCGCGCCGTGAAAGAATGCGTTTAAGTGGTTCTGGTATTGTTAGTTATCAATGGTCCAATGATGGGACTGCACTTTTATTCCCACTCGCTGGCGATATTTACTACTACAAAGTCGGCGCAAAAAATGCAACAAAAATAGTCAATACGCCAACATTCGAAACCGATGTACGTTTTTCTCCAAAAGGTAATTTTATCTCTTTTATCAGAGAGCAAAATATTTTCCTCTATGACTTAACTAAAAACAAAGAAATTCAAATAACAAAAGACGGCAAAGGGCCAATTAAGAACGGTATGGCTGAATTTGTTGCCCAAGAAGAAATGGATAGAATGACGGGCTATTGGTGGGCACCAGACGAATCAAAAATTGCATTTACTCAAATTGACGAGTCGCCGGTTGAAGAAGTAATTCGTAGTGAAATTTATGCCGACGAAATAAAAACCATTAAACAGCGCTATCCATTTGCGGGCAAGGCTAACGTTGCAATTAAATTGGCGGTTATTCAATTAAAAGATAAAAAGCGACGTTGGGTTGACTTAGGTAAAGAAACTGACTTTTACTTGCCCAGAGTAAAGTGGACAAAAAATAGCAATCTATTGTCTTATCAATGGCAAAGCCGCGATCAAAAAGAGCTAAAGCTCAATTTGTACGACTGGAACAAAAATAAAGCTCACAATATACTTGTCGAATCATCTAAAACTTGGGTTAATTTGCATAGTGACTTAATGTTTATGGATGATAAAGAACATTTTATTTGGGCCAGCGAATCCGATGGTTTTAAACATCTTTATTTATACAACATCAATGGAACGCTAGTACGCCAACTAACACGAGGCGAGTGGGTAGTAAACGATTTAAAGTTCTACGATAAAGCAAACCAAACAGTTTATTTTACCGGTAGAAAAGACACACCGCTGGAAACCCATTTATACAGTGTAAACATCGAAGCTGACGACATAAAACGGATCACGCAACGCGAAGGCACTCATGGTATAGTTTTTTCAAAACAACAAGGTTTATATATTGATTACTTTTCTTCAATCACCACCCCACCACAAATTAGCTTACACCAGCTAGATGGTAAACGAATTACTTGGTTATTAGAAAACAGACTCGATCAAAACCATCCATTGTCACCTTACTTAACTGACTGGATCACACCAACTTTTGGTAGCTTTTTAACTGAAGATAAAACTCAGTTATATTATCGTTTATATAAGCCAGCCAACTTTAACCCTAAACAAAAATATCCGGTTTTAGTTTATTTATATGGCGGCCCACATGCTCAAATGGTGCGTAACACTTGGGGTAACTATTTTCTACAGTATATGGCTCAACAAGGCTATGTCGTCTTTACGGTAGATAATAGAGGCTCAAATTACCGCGGCAAAGCCTTTGAAGATCCGCTGTATAAATCAATGGGAGGCATAGAAGTCGCTGATCAAATTGAAGGTGTTAAATTTTTACGACATTTCCCTTGGGTAGACGCAGAAAAAGTCGGCGTGCATGGTCACAGTTATGGCGGCTACATGACACTAATGAGCTTATTTAAAGCGCCAGAATATTTTAAAGCAGGCGTGTCAGGCGCACCGGTTACTGACTGGTCTTTGTATGACACTCACTATACTGAGCGCTATATGGGGACGCCAGAGAATGATCAAGAAGCCTACCAAAAGGCTTCGGTATTTCCTTACGCCACTAACTTAAAGTCACCACTGTTGATCTATCATGGTATGGCAGACGACAATGTACTATTTAAAAACTCAACTCGTTTATATAAAGTACTACAGGATAATAACTTACCCTTTTATGTTATGGACTACCCTGGAAAAAAACATGGGATTCGAGGCAAGAAAACATCGATGCATCGCGCCAATATGATTAAGAATTTTTTCGATTTACATTTTGGCTTAGTTAATAAGTAATTTTATTTTTTAAAGCAGCTTAAGTTCGCTATTAAGCTGCTTTAAATGAGCATAGAGAGAAAATTTAACTTTCATCATTTCATCATTTCATCATTTCATCATTTCATCATTTCATCATTTCATCATTTCATCATTAAAAATTTAAAGCTAATAACTCTCCTAGCGAAGGCTGCCATTGAAATTTTTTCATGCTAACTCGATTGTTTATAACAATCACCCGCTCTTGCGATAACAGTTTCGTTTGTTGTTGAGCTTGTTCTGAGCCTGCAGCAAATGCTAACTGTCCGTTACTCCGAATAACTCTATGCCAAGCTAGGGTTAGCTTTTTGGGCGCTTGTCTGAGTGCTTTACCAACCATACGAGCTCTGCCGGGTAGTCCAGCCAAGTCCGCTACTTGGCCATAGCTTACAACTTTACCCAATGGAACCTGATTAACTACCCAATAAATTTTTTCTGCTTTGGCTAAACTAGCCGCTGGAGTGTTTAACATACGGCCTCTATTTTCCACATTTTATTTTGCATTCTGAAATTTAGCATATTTTTTACCTTGTTATTTTCTGTTATGGTGTCATCTAGCTAAAACAAATTCACTTTTTTAAGGACTTATCTAATGTTAAATAATTTTGATAAAAGCCTAAACTCTCAGCTCAGCTTTACTAGAGCGACTTGGATAGCCGGAGTCGTTTTACTGCTAACTGCCTGTGCAACGAATATAGCCGGCCGAAAGCAGTTAAGCTTAGTTTCTGAGCAAAGCGCAATAGTTGCTTCTAAACAAGCTTATGTAAATACTTTAGCACCGCTAGCTGAGGCAGGCAAAATTGACTCAGATCCACAAATTGTTGCTCGGGTAAATCGCATTACTCAACGCCTAATTCAGCAGGCGACAAAGTTACGCCCAGAAACCAGTCAGTGGGAGTGGCAAGTAAAAGTATTACAAGATGACGAAGTTGTGAATGCTTGGTGTATGGCGGGCGGAAAAATGGCGATTTACACCGGTTTAATAAGACAGTTAAATGCCAGCGACGATGAAATAGCACAAGTGATGGGACATGAAATTTCCCATGCACTTTTAAACCATTCTGCAGAGAGAATGTCAGTGGCAATGGCTAACAATATGGCACTTTCAATTTTACAGTCAACAACTGAGGCTTCCGATAAAAATATGACTCTTGCTTCGGCTGCTGCTCAAGTAGCCCTCACGCTACCTAATAGCCGCAACTCAGAAAGTGAAGCCGACCGTATTGGTATTGAGCTCGCCGCGAAAGCTGGATTTAACCCCAATGCAGCGGTCACGCTTTGGCAAAAAATGGCTCAGCTAGGCGGTAGTGGTGGTCCTGAGTTTTTAAGTACTCACCCATCACCCGAAAACCGAGAGCAAAAACTACAATCGTTGATTCCGGAAATGATGCCGCTTTATCGAGCCGCTAAGGTCAACTGATAAACTTGTTGCCCACTTAAAGTATATTTCTTTTCAAATAATGTCAGCGGCACTTGTGCCGCATGAATTTTTGGCTTAATTAAAGCGCCGCTTAACACAAACCAAGCCACAGAAAATTCTTCTAAATAGAGCGCCCAATTACTCCTTACAATGGTTTCATCTGCCAGCTTAATCAAGGCGGGAAAAACAGGATGACCATGCCAGCGCCGCTTTAAATGGATCGATTTAGGCCAAGGATTAGGGTATAAAATATAATGCTCATCAAACTTAATCTTATTGATTACACATAACCGCCATATATCTTCGCAATTCGCTTGTAGCAATAACAGGTTGTTAGGTAAGCGTGCTTTATCATTGGCTTTGCTAAGCCGATAAAGTGATTGATCTATCCCTACCACCAGTGCTTCAGGATTAGCTGCAGCTAACGATTGACTACTTAATGCAGTGCCACAACCAGAGTCAAGAATTAAGCGACGATAGCCAAAGCTCAACAGTTTATTTTGGAGCTCGTTAAAAGCGTCTAAATTATGCTGCCTGTAAGGCTTTAGGTAATCAGTTTTAATATGCTTTAGAACGGTTTGCTCTAGACGCGGATGCAAATCAATTTGGTTGCTAGTAACAACTTTTGAATGGTACACAGTTTTTACGCCTCGCGTTCAAATTTAGAGCATGTTGGGTATTTGTTAGCTATCGTTTACTGCTTACAAAAATGCCGCTAAGTGCGGCATTTTTTTAGATAGCAAAACTGAATGACCTAATCTTTATAAACTTTACCGTCTTTCATCACAAACGTCACTTCAAGCAATTGTTCAATTTGTTTTAAAGGAGACTTTTTAGTGGCGATAATATCTGCGTACTTACCGACTTCTATTGTGCCAATCTTGTCTTGCATATCGATTAAGTCTGCGGCATTAATTGTTGCCGATTTTATAATTTCCACTTCGCTCATACCCGCTTGGTGCATTAAAACCGCTTCGCGCGCGTTCTCGCCATGAGGTGCAACGCCACTATCTGTTCCAAAGGCAATTTTAACTCCAGCTTTATGTGCTTTAGCAAAGTTGCCTTGCATATCAGTGCCCACGCGAATCGCTTTTTTCTTTATGGCATCACTCATAAAGTCAGAATTTTCCGCCATGCGCTTTACCGTATCGCCGGCGACTAATGTGGGAACTAAATAAGCGCCGGTTTTCTTAAATAGTTTTATTGCCTTTTTACCAGTATAAGTACCATGCTCGATACTATCAACGCCAGCCTCTAACGCAGCAACAATGCCGTCTTCTTGATGTGCATGTGAAGCAACCTTTCGGCCCATACTTTTAGCTGCTTTTACAACTTCTTTAAGCTCATCCATTTCCATTTGACGGCCGGTACCGGTTGCTCTGTCGGTAAGTACGCCTCCAGTTGAGGTAATTTTTATTAAATCCGCACCGTACTTAATCACATGCCTTGCCGCACGTCTGCAATCATAAGGTCCATCGCAAACGGTTTTAGAAGTATACAAATCCATTAGTTTAGGTTTTACGCCACTGACATCACTATGCCCGCCAGTTATGCCAACCCCACCAGAAGCGACTATTCTAGGTCCATCGACCCAACCTTGATTAATCGCGTCTCTAAGGGCATACATATACTGCGAGTTTGAGCCAACATCTCTTACCGTGGTAAAGCCTGCGCGTAATGTTTTCATGGCATAGTCGATACTGCGCATGGCCACTAGTTGATCAGACATTTTAAGAGCGTCCTGGGCCTTATTGGGTCCTAACTCGCCTTGCAAATGTACATGCATATCCATAAGTCCGGGCAAAACAAATTGAGATTTAAGGTCGACAAATTGGGCGTCTTTAGAGAACTGGCTAGCACTAATATACCCAGCATGAATTGCTTTAATCAGATTATCTTCAACCACAATGGTTTGCTGACTTAACGGCTTTTTCTCAGCACTTATAAGCAGTGAACCGGCATAAATAACGGTTTCTTTTGCTGAAACGCTGAGTGCACCAACAAGGAGACATAGTCCAGAAAAATATTTAGTATTTAGTTTCAAAATAACCCCCGCAGTTATTATTATTTTAATCACAAGAAATTAAACTAACATATGCAGCTATACAAGGGTATCTTAAATATTGGCTAAACAAGAGTTGAAACATTTCTTTACGCTTTAAGCAGGTAAGCTGCAGCTGATGAGCTATTTGATATTAACTTACAGATTAGCTCACAACTTACCTGCCAAAGTAGTCGGTTTTAGTTTTAGGCTAAACTAACAAACTGGCGCATACTTAAAGGGCGATTAGACCGATTAATCTCGTAACTAAAATCTTTTATTTCAGACACGCTTTGCATAATTTGATGGGCTTTATCTAAAACGACTTTGCCTGCCTCGGTTACACCGACTAGGCTTTTACCATTACGGGCAAATATTTCTATTCCCAGCTCTTCCTCCAATAACCTTAGTTGTTTGCTAACGCCCGGCTGCGATGTATAAAGCCGCTGCGAAGCCAAGGTAATATTTAAGTTACTTTCTGCTATTGCTAGAATAAATCTTAATTGCTGTAATTTCATTTTAGTTCTCCCGTAATTCGCTCATATATACTGGTGGATAACCCGCAATGTGAACACTCCTATTTTTAATGGTTAATGGTTAATGGTTAAGAATATCTTTGCGCTGACTAGGTACTAGCAGCAGTTTAAACCGCTTTAGCATGAACTCCCGCTACCGCTCTTCCCGAAGGATCAGCGTTGCCACTAAAGCTCGCATCCCAGGCTAAAGCTTCCTTGGTGCTACAGGCAATTGACTTGCCACTAGGCACCGTTGCAGCGGCACTGTTTAGCTTAAAGTGAGATTCAAATATTTTGCGGTAAAGTAGCCCTTCTTTACTATCTGGCGTACCTATAGGGAAATCAATTGCTGCTCTTGCCATTTGAATGTCATCGATCTGTGATTCAGCATAAGCTTTTAATGAATCAATCCAGCTATAGCCTACACCATCAGAAAATTGTTCTTTTTGACGCCATAAAATTTCTTCAGGAAGGTAGCCAGTAAATGCCTCTCGTAAAAGTCCCTTTTCAATTTTTCCGTTACCGCACAATTTAGCTTCTGGGTTTACTCTCATCGCGACTTCTAAAAATTCTCGATCTAAAAAAGGCACGCGGGCTTCAACTCCCCAAGCAGCCATCGCTTTATTAGCGCGTAAACAATCGAACTGATGCAACCTTTCAAGTTTTCTCACCGTCTCTAAATGAAACTCTTGCGCATTGGGTGCCTTGTGAAAATATAAGTAGCCGCCAAAAATCTCATCGGCTCCTTCTCCACTAAGTACCATTTTTATGCCCATGGATTTAATTTTTCGCGCCATTAAGTACATAGGTGTAGAAGCTCGTATCGTGGTTACGTCATAGGTTTCCAAGTGGTAAATTACGTCGTTTAGGGCATCAATACCTTGTTGAATAGTAAAGTGAATTTCATGGTGAATGGTGCCAATATAATCCGCGACTTTTTGTGCTGCGATTAGGTCTGGCGAGCCTTTGATACCTACCGCAAAAGAGTGCAATTGTGGCCACCATGCGGGTGATTTTTGCTCATCTTCGACCCGCTTAGCAGCATTTATTTGTGCCACCGCAGAAATAATTGAAGAATCCAGCCCGCCCGACAGCAAAACGCCATAAGGTACATCAGACATCATATGACTTTTAACTGATTTCTCTAAAGCGTGCTTTATGGTGTTAGGATCAACAAGGGTTTCACTAGCACTCGGATAGTCTTTCCAACCAGGTTGATAGTAAGCGCAAATTTGGTTAGTGCGACTATCTAAATAGTGACCCGGTGGAAACACATGAACTTCTTGACATACATCGACTAAAGCTTTTAATTCCGAAGCAACATAAAGTTGACGCTGCTCATCATAACCATAGTACAAAGGAATAATCCCAATTGGATCGCGCGCAATTAGGTAGCGTTCATTAAGCTGGTCATAAAGAATAAAGGCGAACATACCCTGAAGTTGATTAAGCCTAAATTCAATTTGCGCTTTACTTAGCTTATTTTTTTCTCGATCTTGCTGATATAACCCAAGAATCACTTCGCAATCCGATTGGGTTTGAAATTGCACCTTGCTCAATTCTTGCTGGGCGAGCTGTTGGTGATTATAAATTTCGCCATTGACTAATAAAACAAGATCATTAGCTTGGTTGACCAAGGGCTGTTCACCACTATGAATATCGACTATGGCGAGCCTTTCGTGCACTAGCACTGCGTTAGCATCATTCCAAATACCAGACCAATCTGGGCCGCGATGCCGCTGAAGCTGTGACTGGCGTAAGGCAAGCTGACGCAGCGGAGCAATATCTGCTTGAATATTTAAAATGCCAAATATAGAACACATAACTAATCCTAAGAACAAGGCCCAACAAGACCTAATTTAAACTCGCATTAACCGATAAAGACAGAATATAAAAACAAAAACACCCCGCCAATCGACAATAAAATTCCGCGTTCGGCAAGTTCACAGAACAAAATAAATCTAAGATTTATGCTTTCAATCACCAAAACGAACATTTAACAAAACAATCATTAACCAAAACAGCCAATATGTGAATAGCCATTAACACAAATAGCGCATTAGGTGAATAATGTTTAATTTTTTGCTAGTATTCTGATAAATAACTAAACAATCTATGAAATAACTATGCAAAATCATCAAATCGACAAATTAGACAGAGATATTCTTAACGCACTGATGCAAGATGCACGGATCCCTTATGCAGAACTTGGAAAACGATTTAAAGTGAGTCCAGCGACCATTCATGTGCGCATAGAAAAAATGCGCAGCGCGGGTGTGATTAGTGGCACTAGCTTAAAAATAGAACCTAAAAAGCTGGGCTACGATGTGTGTTGTTATATCGGCATTACGCTTAAAAGCGCCGGAGCTTATCCAGAAGTAATAGAACATTTAAAACAAATCGACGAGGTTGTTGAAGCACATTATACAACTGGAAAGTTCAGTATTTTTATAAAAGTGCGCTGTCACTCAATTGAAGACTTACAATGGGTTTTAATTGGAAAGATTCAGTCAAACCAAAAAATTCAAGCCACAGAAACTCTCATTTCACTACAAAATCCAATTCAACGAAATGTTAAACCATAAATTATTTATGCTTACGAATTTGCTCAACACTGTTTGCTTGCTATAGTAAATATCAACTTTAAAACTTTAGCAAACGAGAGAGTATATGTGCGGAGCAATAGGAAGAGTCACTGATAGTCCCTTTGTTAAATCCTTAATGCAGCTGCTCGAAATAAATATTACCGATCCCAGTGATATGAATATTCGGCCCAATGCTAAACTCCCCATTGTCATTGGCAGTGAAAACGGTAATGCCAGCGTTAAGGCAAACTGGTGGCTTTTTCAAAAGCGCATCGAGCAAGGCTATACTTACGACCCAAGATATAAGTCGTTTAATACAAGACGCGATAAACTATTTACCAACCGCAAACAAGATTTCTCGAGTCGGCGTTGTATTATACCTGCTTCTTGTTTTTACGAGTGGAAAGGACACCGCTATAAAATTGCGGCAAAAGACCGCGCAATTGCTTTTGGCGGACTTTATAAAACTTGGCCACTTGCTGACGGTGGTATTCATTACTCTTGCTCTATAATCACTTTACCACCTCACCCAAGATTTAATCATATTCATGACAAGTCTTTCCCGCTAATGCTGTTAGAAGATGAATTTGAACCATGGTTAGACACTCGCTTCCACGACCTTAATTACTGGAGCAATACCTTAGAAACGAGTATTCGATTTGATTTGCAAATAGAACCGGTGAACAAGCAGCAACCCGAAACTTCTATTGGACCGACAGAGCTGCTTAGCGCGGATTAAATTAAGATTTTTTCACTTTCAACCTGAGTAAATCGTTTTGCATAAAACGGGGAAGTTGTTCCATTTTTAAAAATAACACAGCGATCATACTAACAATGATGAATTCGCTAATATCAGGCGATGCGCCCCCTAAAAACAGCTTCATCATTTCCGCCGTTATAACAACTAAAAAACTAGCCAAAAAGGCATATCCAAAACGACCCAGCCAAACAAAGTTAAAATATAAGATGCTACCTAGCAGGTAAATTTTTTGTAAAAAAAGATGCGTATTCATCCACATAGAGCCTTTTAAATAACTTTTAAAAGGAACCCAATTAACTGAACTTAAATCAACTTTATAGTTGAAAGGCAGCAGTCCTTTAAACAGGTAAATAGCGATTAAACACAAGCTTAAATACATCGCTTCTTTTTGCTTGGGTAAATAAATAAAAAATAGTGACCCAATGAGTGGAGCGATCAATTCTTCTAAAGTTAATGAGTTATATTTCACTAAAACTTCTGCCACCCAGGTTATACAAACCAAAACAATCATTCTGGATAAGGTAAGGGAAAGTCGAAATTTACTTAGCATATTCCACAAAGCCCACCATAATAGGCTTTGAAAAATAAGCTCCAGTCCGTCAATTTGAGATAACATGACTAAAGGCTGCAAACTTAACGACAAGCTTTGCCAACTAAAAGAAGGCATTAATGGGAATAATTTGTACAAAAACCAGCAAACAATTAGGCTAAACAAAGCATAAAAATAGGGCGGCCTAGCGGCAAAAATCTGTGGCGATTTAATTGACTGGTAAGCCACAAGCACACCACACATCACGCCAGTGCAAATACCCCAAAAATTAACTAATACGTCAGCGACAGTGGGTACACGGCTAGGAATATAGAATTGAATAAGTTGCATTAGATAGGCTAACAATAAGCTCAGCAATATTACCGAGGCGATTCTTAAAGCAATGCTTTTTACTTTAAGCGGATTAACTAAAAAGCTACAAAAGCCTAATGGAATGAAGGTTAAATAATTACTTAAAATATCACCGTTGGTAGTTCGTTGTTGCAGCTGAGTTGTCCAATCAAACCATGCGATGCTAGCAGGGTCTACCCAAACAAAATCGAATGGATACACCGAACCATAGACAATCACAAACACTACCATCCATAATAACCAGCCCATTTTGTTAGCTTTTAACTCCTAAAATTGTTTGACCTAATGCCTTAAAAACCAATCAGCTCAGTTTCAACATTGAAACGCAGGGTAATACCAAACTTGTTTGATTAAACCGCTATCAAATTGGTAAACAACTAAACTACACTGCGTTTTCACTACTCCCTGCTGAGTCCATGTTACCTTTTCTGTCGCACTTATAAATTCGCCCTGCTCAGTCGCATTAAGTAAAACCGCTTGAGTATTGGAAGAAGCAAAATAGCTATCTAAAGCTTTTAGCAGTGCCTCTTTGCCTCGTGTTTCTAAGTTCATTTTTTGGTTGTAAAAATTAAACCACTGTATGTCATCAGTCACCCATCGCAGCATTGCCTGACTGTCCTGCTGATTAAATAAGCTTAAGTAATGTTTAACTCTTTCAACTTTTGATGATAACTTTGTCGAATTGGGCTTAAACTTATCTTTTTTATAAACTACTTTAAAAGCAATTTTTTCAAGGCTACCTACTGATGCTATCAGTTGCCCTTGAGCATTTAGCTGATAGCGAATTAATTGCGGAAAGTCATGTTGAGGATTAACGAGTTCAACTTGATTGTTTTGGCAGTTTTTTGCCTCAAACAACACTGGTTTTAAATTGTCTGGTGTTTTAACGACGTGATATATTTTACCGCCAAGAGAGATGACTTTAAAAACTTCTTTAAAGTGAGCTTTAGATTCGTTTTGTTTAGCAATAGTAGCCTGTCCAGTTATTTCGCTCTCGCTAATTCGCCAGCTTTCTTGGTAAATGTTGCCATCACTTTGTGCGTGCCAATCCCCTTTTAAAAATTGAAACGCTGCAAGGTTGCACTGGTTAGCAGCATACCCTGTGCCAATATAGCTAAAGCCAATTAAACCCAGCACAACTTTTAAACCGTTAAAATACAAAAGCGCTTTCTCCAAAATCTTTATATTAAAAGCTCGCTTTTTCCAATAGGGATAGGACGAGCAGAAAGTTAATTTAACGCGATACGACAAACGCCAGAATATCTATTTGCGATTATCTTGGTTAATTTAGCTGATATTCTCAGAATATTTAAACATAAAGTCTCTCAGTTTGGCATTATTCCGCTGCATTTTATCTTAAAAAATGGCAGACTTATTTTATCTTGCCAGCTCATCACTAATGGAATTGTTATATATGGGACCTATTTTTAACAAGCATATCGCCTCGCTAACGGGGTTAAGCCTTATTTTCTTAATTGCCTGTGGTGGAGATGGTGGTTCTGAGCCACCAGCAGATGAAGCCCCTACATGGGCAGCTGGAGTTTATGCAGACGAAGCTAACTTTAAGAATCGCTGTGAAAACCCGCGTGTAGGCAGTGATATTAACGGCAATGCATTTCCAGATATTCAGGGCAGCACTTTACTAGAAAACAACTGGTTAAGGTCTTGGAACAACAACACTTATCTTTGGTACGACGAAGTTACCGATATCAACCCTGCTGGTTTTTCCTCGACTCTTGAGTACTTTGCGCTTTTAAAAACCGACCAAACAACCAGCTCTGGTGCGCCCAAAGACCAGTTTCACTTTACTTATGACAGTGCTGAGTACTTAAAATTAACCCAGTCGGGTGTTTCTTCTGGATATGGTGCGGAATGGGCCATAATAGCTAACACCCCACCGCGCAAGTTGGTGGTAGCCTTTACTGAGCCAAACTCTCCGGCCTCTCAACCCAGTGTTAATTTACAAAGAGGAACAGAAATATTAACCGTTGACGGAGTTGACTTTGTTAACGCCAACGACCAAGCCAGTGTGGATATTATTAACGCAGCACTATTCCCAGATTCAAATGGTGAGCAACATACTTTTACGGTTAGAGACGTTGGAAGCAATAATACGCGCAGCGTTACTATGACATCAGCAGAAATAACCCAAGCGCCGGTAAGAAATGTAGCGACAATCCAAACCCAAAACTCTAACGTTGGCTACCTATTATTCAACGCTCACATTGCCACCGCAGAAGAAGGCCTTTTTAACGCAATGACAGAGTTAGCATCGGCCAACATTGATGAGCTAGTACTTGACCTAAGGTACAACGGCGGCGGCTTACTCGCAGTAGCAAGTCAGTTAAGCTATATGATAGCCGGAGCCACCCAAACATCTCAAAAAACTTTTGAGCTAACCCAATTTAATGACAAACACCCTACCACTAATCCTGTCACTGGAGCGACGCTCGCACCGGTGCCTTTTTATGATCAAACTCTGGGCTTTTCAATGACGGAAGGGCAAGCCTTACCTAGCTTAAATTTAAGTCGCGTATTTATTTTATCTACCGGCGGAACTTGTTCAGCCAGTGAAGCAATTATTAATGGGTTACGGGGTATCAACGTAGAAGTAGTACTTATTGGCTCAACTACTTGTGGCAAGCCTTACGGTTTTTATCCTACCGACAACTGTGGGACTACATACTTTACCGTTCAATTTAAAGGAGAAAATCATTTAGGCTTCGGCGATTATAGCGATGGTTTTTCACCGATGAATACATTGGGTAATGTCGGCACATTAGTACCAGGCTGTTCCGTAAATGACGACTTTAGCCAACCGCTCGGTAACCAACAAGAAGCACTTTTAAGCACCGCAATAAATTATATGCAATCTGGCACCTGCCCAACACCTAGCGGTAAGACCATGCAGGCTAAACATCAATTTCAACCTTCGGCTGCATCTGAAAACGGGATCCCAATTTATAATCAACGTAAGTTAACCCAACGACTATTTGGCTTACCCAGTAAAACTCAGCAACCATAAATGGCGGTTTAAGCAATGACATATTTTAAAGTTTTACTACAAGCTGCTGGCCTAACACTGTTAATTAGCGGCTGCCAAAGCAAAGCTGAGCAGCAACCCATAAAAGCTAAAATTGTACAGCAAGATGCGAGTAGTCGTGCAGAAATAGCCGCTATCATTAGCGGCGCTTTGGGAACTCAGCAAATTCAACTAGGTAACGCGCTCTTCTTAAATACCAACAAACTCGTTGTACAAAGAAAGCAGCAAAGAAATATGCAACAAGGGGTGATTAACGGCCGCGACCATCAAGTCCCTAGCTTATTTTTACTCAGCATTGAAAACGGACAATGCAAAATAACCTTAGAGAGTAGCAATAAAAGCTGGCCGCTGAAACGGGCTACTTGCGTGCCTTTGAGTGATGACTAATTTTGCAACAGAACACTCAAATCATGCGAAGAAGTGTATTTCGTATACATTTTTTTGTTAAGAGCACTCTATCACCTCGACTTTCTCTAAACAGTTTTCAGCTACCAAATCGATATAGTTGTAAAGACTTTCGTTGTAGTTCGAACACGCCCCAATAAAAAGTTTCTCGACATTATTTGTGCCTTCTACTGAGTTCAGTATTTCAACATTCATGTATGAAACTTCTAGATTACCACTTTCCCTTGTTGACCACTGAAAATGGTATCGAGTGTACCTCGGTGATAACTGAACTCGATCTGGAGGAGAAACAAACCGGCTGGTGACAGTCGAAGCTTTCTGATCTTGTTTTTCTACAAACACCGTCATTGATCTTGGAGTCCAACCATGCAGCCAGTCTCTTTCAATCTTGGTTTTTATCAGGCATTGTCCTAGTTGTGATGTATTGGACAACGATTCAACAATATCTGCATATTCGTGATTTCTAGCGCTATTTAAAAGAGCAAGTAGCGACCACATTACACTCAACGATGACACCACACTAAGTGCTTTATTTTTTTTATTGCTCGGTCGCATCAAACCTCCATGTCATGCTCTTAACAGCTAACTCTGTGCAGAAAGCTAACCTGTGCCTTTTAAATTTAATCTAAAAGCGGTGACTAAAGATTTTTAATGCCCGCATTATTGCCTTCAAGGGCTTTTTCTGCTCTATAACTAGAGCGCACAAATGCCCCTGAAACAACCTCTTTAAAACCAAGTTCTAAGCCCCATTGACGATACTTTTCAAACTCGGCGGGAGTAACATAGCGTTCAACTGCAAGATGGTTTGGGGTTGGTCTTAAGTACTGACCAAAAGTCACAATATCTAGTTTTATTTCACGCAAATCACGCATTGTTTGCATAATTTCATCATCCGTCTCCCCTAAACCTAGCATTAAGCTAGTTTTAGTCAGTATGTCTGGTCGATATTGCTTAGAGTGCGCTAACAAGGCCATAGTGGTTTCGTAACTGGCTCGCGGGTCTCTTACTGGATGAGTTAAACGCTTAACAGTTTCTAAATTTTGCGCAAATACTTTAATACCAGAATCTAGTACTTTTTCTAGGTGCTGGGTGTTTCCTTTAAAATCAGGCGTTAAAACTTCTACATTAATGCTTGGGCTCGCTTTTATAATTGCTTTTACACAGTCGGCATAATGTTGCGCGCCACCATCAGCTAAATCATCTCGATCAACCGACGTAAGTACTATATATTTTAACCCTGTCGCACTCACAGACTCTGCGGCATTTTGAGGCTCGTCTTTATCTAGCCAACCTTTTGGATTACCGGTATCAACTGCACAAAACTTACACGCCCTAGTACAAACTGACCCCATTAACATAATGGTTGCGGTACCAGCACTCCAACACTCTCCAATATTAGGGCACATAGACTCTTCGCACACAGTCGCTAAACGATTGGTACGAACATTCTCTTTCATCGCTTTGTATTTACCGCCGGTAGGAAGTTGAACTTTAAGCCATTCAGGTTTTCGACCTAAAGCTTCAGGGTGCGCACCTTTGCGTTGTTTAACGCCATTTTTAATCGCACTAAACCCTTGCTCAGTTTCAAATTTATTTCCGCTTTTCACAACGACCGGAATGCGCTCTCCGCGTAGTGGTATTTCATTATCTTTCATTGATTACAGCTCGGGTTTATACAGTTTAGCCATTTATAACTTTTTGCAATCTTAGTGGATTGACGCTTAGCTTTCTTTAAATAGCTCGTAATGTTGATAGTTAAGATTGTGCATTATAGCATCAATTAAATCATTCGCGACTTGTTGAATGTCGCTTGGGCCGCCATTTTCGCTCACTTGAGTCACCTGCATGCCGGCGTATCCACAGGGATTAATACGCCTAAAAGGTTCCGTGTCCATGGCTACATTTAATGCAAGTCCGTGAAAAGAGCAGCCTTTTCTAATCCTAAGGCCTAATGAGCAGACTTTTTTTCCTTCAATGTAAACACCGGGTGCATCAGCTTTAGGCGCGGCACTTATAGCATATTGAGCTAACAAATCGACTACGCTATTTTCTATAGCGGTTACCAGTTGACGTACACCAAGCTTTTTTCTGCGCAAATCCAGTAAAAAATAAACCACTAATTGGCCTGGTCCGTGGTAGGTAACTTGTCCGCCTCGGTCTACTTGAACAATCGGAATATCTCCAGCAGCCAGTATATGCTCTGGCTTGCCAGCTTGCCCTTGGGTAAAAACAGGGTCATGTTCAACTAACCAAATTTGATCGCGGCTTTGATCATCACGATTACCAGTATAAGATTGCATTGCTTGCCAAACATCAACATAGTCACAGCGGCCTAAGTTTTTAACCACAAAAATCTGGCTTAAGTCGAGTTTTTCGTTATCCATTAACGAGTTAACCTACAAGCAAACTTTAACGCAATCTAGTGCATTAACTGCCAAATAAATTTCATCTAACTGCTGCTTTGAGGTTGCGGTAAAGGTAACACTCACGGCAACATATTTACCGGTTCTACTTGGGTTTAACTTTGGCGTGTAGTCGCCCGGCACAAAACGCTGAATAACGGCAACAATTTCATCCTCAACACCTGCTTGTGCAAAAGCCATCGCTTTAAACATAAACTGACAAGGAAACTGCCATAACTCTTCACTGGGATCTTTGTCTCCCGTATCGTTGACTTTGTCGCTCATAACTGCCTCGGTACTAAATTTTAAATTAACGTTGAGAAACCAGACTTTCTACAACAACAAAGCCGCCGAAGCGACTTCATTGACTGTATATTGTCACCTAAATTGAAAGTAAGCGGTTACTTTCTATTTAGGTTTAGTAGCTAAAACTACTCAAACAAAGAGTCAAACCACTGACTAACGGAATCACTCATGCGGCCAAAAAAGCCCGCTTCTGCAATACTTTGCATTGCCACTAGCGGATATTCGGCTATCGTTTCATCATCTAGCTGAAAGAAGACCTTACCTGCTCTTTGGCCCTTGTTAATTGGGGCACTTAAATTCTTTTCAACTACAAAATGTGCTTTCAGTTTATTCTGGCTATTTCTTGGAATGGTGACATAAATGTCTTCTGAAATGCCTAGCTCAACTTCATTTGCTTCGCCCATCCAAATCCTAGGTTTGTGTAAAACCTTTCCTGCTTGTAACGGCATAACGGTTTCATAAAAACGAAAGCCATAAGATAGTATTTTTTTGCTTTCGGTTTTTCTCGCATTATTACTGCTTGCCCCCATAACCACAGCGATCAAGCGCATATCATCTTTAGTCGCAGAAGACACTAAACAGTAGCCAGCTTCTTCGGTATGACCGGTTTTAATGCCATCAACATCTAAACTTGGATCAGACAACAAAGGGTGACGATTATATGTCTCTATGTTGTTGTATTTATATACTTTTTCTTTATACAGACGGTATTCTTGAGGAAAGTCTCGAATCAAAGCTACGGCGAGTATTGCCATATCTCTAGCTGTCGTTTTATGCGTTTTAGCTGACAGACCGTGAGAGTTCTCAAATGTGGTATTTTCTAAGCCTAATCGACTCGCATGGTGGTTCATTAATTGAGTAAATGCGTCTTCAGAACCTGCGACATGCTCTGCTAATGCCACTGCGGCATCATTACCGGACGAAATAATAAGCCCTTTTAGCAACTCAGAAACTTTAACTTGCTTGCCAACTTCTAGCCACATCAGCGAGCTTCCCTTAAATACAGGGTTTTGCGCGTAAGCATTATGACTAATGGTGACAATATCATCAGCACTAATATTACCCGCCTCTAGCTCGTGAGAAACCACATAGCCGGTCATCATTTTAGTTAAACTTGCTGGCGCAACTGGCAACTCTGGGTTATTTTCCGCAATAATTTTGCCGCTATGATAATCCATTAAGACATAGGATTTAGCGGCTAAAGAAGGAGGCTCAGGGACAATGGCAGTAGCATGGCCGACAAACAAGAATAACGTACTAACTAAAAACAACTTTATAACAAGGTTAATATTATGACTCATTGTGTTCCCAAAAAAGTTAATCAAAAAACGCTAAAAAATATTGGATTTATTATAACACTGGTTGTGCAAAGCTGATAGCGCTGCTCTGGCCAGTGTTGCCGCGCGCCTTGCAACAGACTGCGGATTTCACTGGTAGACTACTTTTGGTTTACCAAGTTCCTTAATATCTAAAGTTTGTACAAGCTCTTCAGCAATTTCAAGCGTTGGAACCGGGCCAATTCTAACTCGGTAGAGCTTCTTGCCACGCCGAGTGATATGAGTAATTTTAACCGGAAGTTTAATTTCTCTATCTAAAACTTTTGCCAGTTTTTGAGCTGTTTGGTGATTTGCATAGGCGCCAACCTGCACAAAACGTAAACGCTTATCTTTATTAGAAGCCGCTACTTTAGCCTGCTTTATTGCCTGCTGGCTAAAATTAATGGTTTCTACTTCAACTTTAGCCGTACCCGCTTGGGTCATTCCTAACTTATGCGCAGCGGCATATGACAAATCGATAATTCGATTCTTTCTAAATGGCCCACGGTCGTTAATTTTGACAATCACCTGTTTGCCGTTTTCTAGATTAGTGACTTTTGCATAAACCGGAATAGGCAACGTCTTGTGTGCAGCTGTCATGCTTAACATATCGTAGGTTTCGCCACTTGAGGTTCGGCGACCGTGAAACTTAGTACCGTACCAACTCGCTATGCCCTGCTCTTTATAGTTTTGCGCAGACGCTAACAAATAATAAGTTTTGCCATCCTGCTCATAAGATTTAGGGTTGCCGTAACGACTAATAGGTTCAGGCTTGGGTGTAACCGGCTTTACTTTAGCCCAATCTATTGCGCCAACCGGCGCAGAGTCTGTCTGTTGCGGTGATGGTTTGTTTAAACTAACACAGCCAACAACACTAACGGTTATTAGTAAAACAAATGTTACTTTATATATCTTCGGAAAAATATTTATCATGACTTTAACTCAAGCGCTCCACGGCTTATTCAGCCAAACGGCAAACTATTTATTGCTGCTTTTGTTTTTCAGCTACAATAGCTTGACTCAATTCAAATACTGCAAGCGCATACAAAGCACTATGATTGTAGCGGGTAATCGTATAAAAATTATCTCCCACTAGCCAGTACTGTTGTTGGCCATTAGCCAGCTCAAATGCGAAAATACCGGCCTTTTTAGAACGCTCTTCTAGTGCGGCAACATCAACGCCAGCCGACTGCAGATCCGCCAATGAGTGTTTCAGCTTTAAACTGCTTTGAACCAGTTCTTTTTGCTTTTCAGTCAGCATTATAGGCTGTGCAACAAACCCATTTAATTGCCATTTAAAGCGACTAAAGTAATTGGCAACGCTACCTATCATATCAACCGTATCATTAAATAAATTAACTTTACCATCAGCGTTAAAGTCAACACCATAATGTCGATAGCTGCTTGATATAAATTGCCCCATGCCCATAGCACCGGCATAGGATCCTTTGATTTCGTCTAGCTTCCAATTCTGCGCACGAGCGAGTCGATAAAACTCGCCAAGTTCGCTACGAAAAAATTTGGCTCGTTTGGGATAATAAAAACCTAAAGTATGCAGCGCTTCAACAACCGGAAATGAGCCTTGTATTCTACCGTAAAAAGTTTCTACTCCGATAATGGCAACAATAATAGATGCATCGACACCAAAAGTTTCTTCTGCTCGCGCTAAAGTGTCGGCATGCTTACTCCAAAACTCAACCCCTTGATTAATTCGCTTATCTTGAATAAATATTTTTCGGTAACGATGCCAAGGCATCGACTCAGCAGGCTTTGATATTCTAGCGATAATGTCAGCTCTAGGTTGCATTGCTAGCAACTTTTCTTCTAGCGCGGTTTGATCAAATTGATGCTGTTCGGCCATTTCTTTTGCAAAGGCTTTTATGTCTTTTTCAACATCAGCAGCAGATGGAAGGCTCGCTTGCGCCACTAACGCACAACTAAATAGTAAACTTAAACTAACTGTCCCAATTCTGAGCACGCCTTGAGTTACTGTGGTTAAAAAAAATTTCATTAATAATCCTTACTACTATAAAAATGACTGGGTAAAAAATTGTCCTAACCAGGCAAAAGTTTCTTGTGAGTTTGAATGCCCATTAAAATACCAAAGGATGCCATTAAAGTTACCATTGAAGTTCCGCCATAACTGACTAACGGCAACGGCAAACCAACGACAGGCAAAATTCCCGTTACCATACCAATATTAACAAATATATAAACAAAGAATGTGAGCGTGATCGCACCGGCGAGCAATCGAGTGTATGTTTCTTGTGCTTTTACTGCAATAAAAAAGCCACGTCCAATAATCCATAGATAAATCGTAATTAATAATACAATGCCGTAAAACCCAAACTCTTCGCCGAGCACTGCGAATATAAAGTCTGTATTTCGCTCTGGCAAAAACTCTAGCTGCGACTGAGTACCTTCTAACCAACCTTTGCCCTTAATGCCACCAGAACCAATCGCAATTTTAGATTGAATAATGTGGTAACCACTGCCTAAGGGATCTTTTTCGGGATCTAAAAAAGTGAGTACTCGCTGCTTTTGATAACTTTGCATTACAAAAAACCAGTGAATAGGCGCATAAACAACAACTAGCAATAAAAAACTCAAAATAATACGCCAGCGAATTCCCGCTAAAAAAATAACAAAAATGCCGGAGCTCGCTATCAGTAATGAAGTTCCCAAGTCAGGTTGAATCATAATAAGTAAAGTAGGTACACCAATAATGGTGGCAGCAACTAACAGTTCAGACAACTTGGGCGGTAACGATCGTTCACTAAAATACCAAGCGAGCATCATAGGCACCGCAAGCTTCATTATTTCCGATGGTTGAAACCTAAAAAAACCTAAATCTAACCAACGCTGCGCACCTTTCCCTTTATCACCAACTAAAATTACCGCAATTAATAGCAATATACCGCACGCGTAAATAAACGGCGTCCACTTTTGATAAACTCTAGGAGGCACCCATGCGAGTATAAGCATTGCACTGAACGCAATGGATAACCGAATAATTTGACGATTAAGCTGGCCTTGGCTTTCGCCAGAAGCGCTATAAAGAATTACTAATCCAAAACCAATAAGCAGAAGAAGACCTGCAATTAATGGTAAATCGAGGTGAAGCCTTTGAGTAAAACTTTTACCTCTTCTATCTGAGTTGTCGTAGTCTATAAACGCCATGTCATTGACCTACTAATTGATGTTCAGGTGGCTTAGAAAACGAATTTTTAACTTGCTCACTGGTCTTATTTTTAAAATACTCATCAAAAATCAAACGCGCTAAAGGTGCGGCTTTATCACCACCATGCCCAACATTTTCTACCACAACTGCAAGCGCAATTTCTGGCGCATCATAAGGAGCATAACCAACGTACATGGCGTTATCCCTTAACTTTTTAGCTACTTTCTCTTGGTCATACTCTTCTTCACTTTGAGTCACCAATTGCACCGTACCAGTTTTGCCAGCTGACTCATAAGTTGCATCTTTAAAAGCTTTACGGGCAGTGCCGTATGGAAACTGATTCACTTGTCGCATCGATTTATGCACTGCTCGTAAACTCGATTTATTAGAAAAGTCCGCTTGTTCTTGTGCTTCAACAGGCGCAAAAGTTTTCCACTTATCTGACTCGCCTTGGATCGCCTTAACCAATCGTAATTGATAGCGCTTACCGGCAATGCCAATTTGACCTATCGCGTTGGCTAATTGCAACGGAGTGGCAATCCAATATCCCTGACCAATACCAGTAATTACCGTTTCACCAGGAAACCAAGGCTGCTTATGTACACGCCTTTTCCACTCTCGCGACGGCATAATTCCCGGCACCTCTTCTCCCATATCGATTCCAGTGTAGGCGCCAAAACCAAATTGACGCATATACTTTGACAAGGTATCAATTCCCATGCGGTAAGCTAAATCATAAAAGTAAGGATCACAAGATTGGGCGATAGCCAAATTTAAATCAACATTTGGACCATGCCCCCAACGAATATGGTCGCGATAAACTCTTTCTTCTTCGGTAGGAATTACCCAATAACCGGGATCATTAATCGTGGTTTTTGGGGTAATTAATCCAACTTCTAAGCCTATCCAGCCAATATGCGGCTTAATTGTTGAACCTGGAGAATACAAGCCACGTAATGCGCGGTTAAATAACGGCCGGTCTTTTGACAAAGTGAGCTTGCTATAGTCTTTAGTTGATATACCAGTCACAAATTCGTTTGGATCATAGCCAGGATTGCTCACCAGAGCTAGCACTTCACCATTTCTAGGATCGATAGCGACAATGGAGCCACGTTCCTGTTGCAGTGCTTTCGCTGCGATCCGCTGTAATCGAATATCTAAGCTTAAATGTAGGTTTTCGCCAGAAACCGGTGGCTTTTCAAATAATGGCTTACCTATCACGCGGCCTTGCACATCAGTTTCCACACGGCGCAAACCCACTTGGCCATGTAAAATATCTTCGTAATACTTTTCTAAGCCGACTTTTCCAATATGTCGGGTAGCTTTATAGTTTGACTGGTCAATTTGCGCTAGCTCTCGGCTATTAATACGACCTACATAGCCTAAGGCATGCACTAGCTCTTCGGCATAAGGGTAATAGCGAACTAAACGTGCTTCAACACTCACCCCTGGAAATTGATGTCGACTCACAGAGAAACGCGCCACTTCAGCTTCATTCAATTGGTTTTTTACTACAATGCTTTTAAAGCGGCGCTGCCCTCGCAAATCACTCAGAAACTTTTCTTGGTGTTTGTCTTCTATCAACCCCATGCTTTGCAGCCTTTGCAAAGTATCCTGAATATCTTTAACTTGCTCTGGAATAATTTCTAATGAGTAAATCGAACGATTTTCAGCGAGTAACACTCCGTTTCTATCGTAAATAAGCCCTCGTTTAGGGGCGATAGGTTCAACGCTTATTCGATTATTATTAGAGCGTGTTTGGTAGTTTTCAAACTCCACCACTTGCAAATACCAAGCGCGGGCCAATAAGCACATCATTAAACTAAAAACAAAAACAAACGCGAAAATACTGCGACGGATCAACAACTGACGTTCGTTATAGTGATCTTTAAAAGAGCGAGCGTTACTATATCGATTCTGCGACTTAATCATTTAAGCAACAGTCCTACTCGCGATGATAAGGATGATTGACCGTGACAGACCAAGCACGATACAGTGCTTCAGCTAAAATAACTCGCACCATTGGATGAGGTAAAGTTAATCCCGATAACGACCAACGCGTGTTGGCTCTTTGCAGACAGCTAGCTGATAAACCGTCAGGTCCACCAACCAATAAGGCAACGTTGCCACCGCGATGCTGCCACTCAGTGATTTGCTCCGCCAAAAATTGAGTACTCCAGTTTTTACCTTTAACATCTAGTGCTACAACCCAGTCGCTTGGGTCAATGACTTTAAGAATCTGTTGCCCTTCTTTTTCCATCCATTGCGCGGCCAATTGATTCTTAGTTCTTTTGGCTGCACTAATCTCAATTAGTTCCAAACTGCAATCACGGGGCATGCGTTGCGCATAATTAACAAATGCCTGATTGACCCAATCAGGCATTTTAGTTCCAACGGCAATTAGCTTAATTTTCATCGATGTTATTTAAGCAACAAAAACTGCATAAAGCATAAGGCCTTGCTTATTCCCACAGCTTCTCAAGTTGATAATAATCTCGCGTGGTAGGTAGCATGACGTGCACGATAACATCACCAGAATCAACTAAGACCCATTCTGCGGCGTCTTCACCTTCTACGCCTATCGGTGGCAAATTGCGTGCTTTTAACTCTTTAATTAACAAAATAGCTATCGATTTAACATGGCGGCTCGAAGTACCAGAACAAATCACCATAAAATCTGCAATCGTCGACTTTTCACCAATATTTAATACTTTAATCTCTTGTGCTTTGATTTCTTCGAGCTGTTCAACGATAAAATCTTTTAATTGTGTACCTTGCATTAACTCTCTTCACTCTTATATAAATAATTTTGACGGATGTATTCTATAACACTCTGTGGAACCATAGTATCTATGCGGGGATGTTTTCCACCTAATTTGCGAATTTTAGTGGAAGATTCGTTTTTTTCTGGCATTTTAAGTAAAAAAACTCCAGATTGAGCCATTTTTTTGCACCCAGACCAACTACTACACCATTGTAAACCGACCTGTTCGGCTTTAGCGGAAAGATCAACCGGTAGGCTATTATGACGATTTACCACAACCATATTGCAAAGTTGAGATAATTCTTCGATTGCTTGCCATTGTGGCAAGTCGTTAAAGCTATCCATGCCCATCACCAGCCAAAAGCGAGTTTTAGGAAACTCTGCGCGTAACGACTTGATGGTATCTATGCTATAGGATTTTTTCGCTCGTTGGCATTCGCGTTCATCTATAGTGACTTGCTTAAAGTTAGCAAGTGCTAACTTTAGCATGGCTACGCGATGCGCAAAACTCGCACTTGGCTGCCCTTTTAAAGCTGGAATAGCACAAGGAATCAATCGCACTGGAAATTCTGGTTGGAGTTTGGTTATAGCCTCAACAATTGCTAAGTGGCCTTGGTGAACCGGATCAAAGGTGCCACCAAAAACAAACTCATCATATTCAATACTCGAGTTACCCAGATTATTCATAGAAAATATGCATTAATGATTAAGCTAACTTAGCCCACTCTTCCCCAAATTCGCTGACCCGCTATCATCCACAAACACAGCTCTAGTTCATTCCAAATATCACCGCTTTCTTGCCCTTTAATCATTCCGTCTAACAGTGCACAACGCATCACTAAACGTTGCCAAACCACTGCAGAAAGACGATTAGAAGCAGTGGCTATTAAGCGCTTTTTGCTATCCCATAAAAAGCTTTTGGCTAATGCTTGGGTTGGGCTAATTCCTTTAAGTCCGGCTAAAGCGACTTCTTTACATTGCTCTATTTCGCGGGTTAAATTCACCAAAATAACAATTGGGGCAACGCCTTCATGACGAAACTTATGTAACATCTTTACTGCTCTAGCGCCTTTTCCCGCTAAAGCTTCATCTAAGCATAAAAATATCGAGTAGCGGGCATTGTCCGAAGTGACTTCGACCATTTGTTGCGCGCTGATAGACTCTTGTGGATAAAGCAAAGCGAGTTTCTGCAAACTTTGTCGAGCTGCTAGCAAATTACCTTCAGATTGTTGCGCTAAGCAATGTGCCGCCTCAGGCGCTAATTGAAGTTGCATTTGTGCCGCGCGCTGATTAATCCAATTTACAAATTCATGGGGTTTAGGCGGCCATAACTCGTGCAATTGTGCATTCTGGCTGACAGACTTAAACCACTTTGTAGACTTTTGACGCTTATCTAATTTAGGTAATCGAATTAAAAATTGATTTTCAATTGAAGCCGTCGCTACTAACTCGTTTAAACCATCTTGTGCTTGTTTATTAGGTACTTTATTAAAGCGAATATCGAATAGCTTTAGTTCAGCAAACAAGCTCATACTACTACTATTAGCGATAAATTGATTCCAATCAGTTTTTTCATCAACATCTAATACTTCGCGCTCGCTCACACCGTTTTTTTTAGCCGCTTGAATAACTTGATCGCAAGTTTCCATTTGAAGCAAGGGCTCTTCACTGATGACGATATTAACAAAGCTTGTTGAGCGATTCATAAAGTCTCTTAAAGCTCCATTAAGGAAAGTTGGCGCAATAACTTTTGCGACAGCTCCCGATAAATTTCAGACTTAGTTTGGCGCAACTGATTTTGATGCCCGATGGGGTTTCTAAAATCTTGATAATAACCTTTCTTTAAAGTGATTTTTTTTACTAGAGGTTCGCTTTGCATGCCATTTTTAATTTGGCTCACCCGATACTCTAAACTCGCCGTCACTTGTATTTCATTTGCGCGGCCAGTGGCATCACGACTGACTCCCTGCTGTACAAACTGAATAGGCAGTAATTGTAGTTGCAATCTATCACGACTTAACTCAGTTGTTTGAGTCCTAGATAATTTTGGCTGGTTACTGTCAACGACTTGGCTACCAAGGCTTAATAAATCAGCCTTTAGCATCTTTTCAAACTCACCAAACGGGGTTGCACTGATTAACTGAATGGGTTGCGTGATCATCTTAATTTGATCAGCGCCACGCAGCTTAAAACCGCAACCGGAAAGCACCAAGCCCAAACAAAAAACCAGGCTTATAGCAATAAATTGAAGTCGATTAATTAGCAACAATATTAACCAAACGCCCCGGAACAACAATGACTTTACGCACTGTTTTTCCTTCTATAAATTTAACAACATTTTCGTTTTCAATGGCAATGGCTTCTATGTCTTGCTTTGAAGCCTCAGCAGGCACGCTAACTTTGCCGCGCATTTTACCGTTAACTTGCAGAATAATTAACACTTCATCTTGAACTAAAGCAGCCTCATCCACGGTTGGCCAAGGTGTATCGACAATAAGGCTTTGGTTACCCGCTTGTTGCCATAAAGCTTGTGCCATATGCGGCGCAACTGGAGAAACTAAAATAATGGCATGATCTAAAGCATGTTTAATAACAGCCTGGTCAACCTCTGATTTAACCTCAAATTTTGCAATTAAATTGGTTAATTCCATAATTGCAGCAATTGCGGTGTTAAACGAATGACGACGTGCATAATCATCTGACACTTTGGCAATTGTTTGATTCGTTTTAGCATAAACGGCTTTTTGTTCTGCGTTTAATTCTGCTAGTTTAAAATCGACCGGCTGTATTAAAGCGTTATCCACATAGAGCTTCCATAGTCGCTTAATAAATTTATGCGCACCATGAACTCCGTCATCTCGCCACTCTAAAGATTGCTCTGGAGGCGAAGCAAACATGGTATATAAGCGGGCTGTGTCGGCTCCGTATTGATCAATAAGTGCTTGCGGGTCGATACCGTTATTTTTCGATTTAGACATTTTTTCCATGCCCGCCAAAATAACTGGCTCACCAGTTGATTTCAGCTTGGCACTTACGGCTTTACCTTTGCTATCTTTTTCTACATCAACTTCATCGGCTGAATGATAATGCTTAGTACCTTTTTCATCTAAGGTCACAAAAGTTTCTGATAACACCATGCCTTGGGTTAACAAACGCTTTGCAGGCTCATCGGAATTAACTAAACCTTGATCTCGCATTAATTTATGAAAAAACCGAAAGTAAAGTAAGTGCATGGTGGCATGTTCGATTCCGCCAATATACTGATCAACCGGCAACCAATAGTTAGCTTCTTCACTATCAAGCATTGCATCGTCGCTTTGCGGACAAGTGTAACGGGCATAATACCAACTAGATTCCATAAACGTATCAAAGGTATCAGTTTCCCGCTTGCCAGCGACGCCATCAACCACGACATCTTGAAATTCTGGGTTGTCAATTAATGGAGAGTTTGCCCCTTCCATAATAATATCGGTTGGCAACTTAACCGGGAAATCTTTGGCCGTTACCATTTCGCCGGTTTCTAATTTAATCATTGGAATTGGCGCACCCCAAAATCTTTGACGCGACACACCCCAATCTCTAATTCGATAATTTACTTGAGTTTTGCCAAGGCCGCGCTCATTCAGCCACTCTGCAATCACCGTAAGCGCCTTGTCTGAACTTAGCCCGTCAAACTCGCCCGAGTTTATTAAAGTCCCTTTTTCGGTAAATGCTTGTTGGCTTAAGTCACACACCAAATTGCTGCCTTCTGGCGCAGCAATGACTTGCTTAATTTCAATGCCGTATTTATGTGCAAACTCCCAATCACGCTGATCATGCCCAGGAACGGCCATCACCGCGCCAGAGCCGTAGTCCATTAACACAAAGTTGGCTACCCATATTTCGACAGTCTCACCACTCACTGGGTGAATGGCCTGAACCCCTGTAGCCATGCCTTTCTTTTCCATAGTTGCAATGTCAGCTTCCGCCGTTGTGCTACGATTACATTCTGCAATAAAGTTGGCTAATTCAGGATTGTTTTTGGCTGCAGCTTCTGCAATGGGGTGCTGTGCTGCCACCGCTAGATAAGTTACTCCCATTAAGGTATCTGGTCGAGTTGTATAAATACTCACCCCAGTTTCAGCCAGTTCAAGCCCATTGTTCTGCGCTAATTCAAATGTCATCTCGACACCTTCTGAACGGCCTATCCAGTTGCGCTGCTGAGTTTTAACGCTTTCAGGCCAGCCTTCTAAGTCGTCAATGCTAGACAACAGTTCTTCTGCGTATTCGGTAATGCGAATAAACCATTGGTCAATTTCCTTTTTCTCAACTGGCGTATCGCAACGCCAACAACAACCATCATGCACTTGCTCGTTAGCCAATACGGTTTCATCGTGAGGACACCAATTAACTGCTGAGGTTTTTTTGTAGGCTAAGTCTTTTTCAATTAGTTTAGTGAAAAACCACTGCTCCCACTTGTAGTACTCTGGCTCACAAGTCGTCACTTCGCGCTCCCAGTCATAAGCAAAACCAAGACTTTTTAATTGCTTTTTCATGTAGGCAATATTTTCTACCGTCCAAGCATGTGGCTGTGCTTTGTTCTTAATAGCAGCATTTTCCGCAGGTAATCCAAAAGCATCCCAACCCATTGGCTGAAGTACGTTTTTACCTTGCATGCGTTGATAGCGAGAAATCACGTCACCAATGGTATAGTTTCGTACATGCCCCATATGCAAACGGCCACTCGGATAAGGCAACATCGACAGACAATAGAACTTTTCTTTGCTGGCATCGTGCACCGCTCTAAAAACCTGGTTTTTATCCCAGTGTTGTTGCACCATTTCTTCGACTTGTTTCGGGTTGTATTCTTGCTGCATTCTTAATAGTTCTCGTTATACTTAGGCTGCGATGGCCAATTGGTGTCAGCTCAGCTTAATTGCCAAGCGACTTTACCCTTGCGCATTTTTAAGGGGCTAACAATTTGCGGCTAATTTTAACGACTTTCTAGGCGAAGCTAAAGCAAAAGCGCTCACATTTACTCGCTTTAAGCCAAGTTTCAGGAGATTAACACTTAAAGCTAGCCAAACGAGCCTATTATTAACTCGCTTAACGCGCTGACCTTAAACTGCATTACCTCTCTTTAGCTAACTCTTATAGCTTTCGGTCTTCATACTTCTTTCCTGCTTTTTGTTAAAGCATTAACCCATAACCAACCGATTGAGAGAACACTTTATTGCGTAAAAACAAAGTGTTACGCCGGGTAAATAAAGGGAAAAAATGAAACCGCCCCGACTTTGACTGGTAATTTAATTGGCCCACGCCGGTTAACTTTGTAATGTCTAATTAACCCACGGAGTCAAGGGCGCAACAAAATTAAACTACCGATTGAGCTGCGCCCATTCACTGTCACAGGGGAAACCACTTTATACAACTTACACACAATCAATCACCCAAGATAATTAGAGGAATAAATGATGAAAAAGAAACTTATTTTTAGCGCATTAGCAGCAACGTTTTTATCGAGTGTCGTTCAAGCTGTACCTTGGTGTCATCGTGGTACTATCGTGCAAATAGCAGATGTTCAATGGACACAAGCCCAAATTCTCGCAAACTTCACGGGCAGTGTACCCGGCGGAGTGGCCGATCCTGAAGTTTATAAAACATCGACAGCAACTTATAACTATGCCAGCACCTTTACCGGTGGTGGGGGTGGCTTTGGTGGATATTCTGTGCCGGGTTCTGGCCAGGTAAGAGTAATACCCTATGCCCCTTATACTTACACTAACATGGTAGGTCCGGGTTACTACTTTACTAGCCAAGGGGTGAAATTTAAGCTAGAAAAATGCTATACCATTCCGCCGATGACTGCGCATTTAGAAGTTGATCGACTCAACCCAGACGATGACAGCGGCGGAATTATCTTTAAACCGGCAGAAAAACTACCTGCTTTAGAGCATTATTGGTTAGCGCCAATCACCGATCCTGATGAAGACGAAGACTTTGATCAAGACGAAGACGCCGCCACACGCTAAGTTAGAGCATATCAAGCGAGACACAATAGTTTGAGATAATTTCCCCGTTAGTTAAACACTAATGGGGAAATTGTTGCTTAAAGACTCTTTAGCAATTGAAATAGATAGCCGAACTGCGTAATGTAAGTCATTGGTTTTAACAACTCATTGGCTGTAAATGAATAATAGGTTTGTTTTTAATTGGTATAGCGCGTTCAAATTATTTGGTTACTTTTTTGCTTATTTCTTTAGCCTATATAGCTTATCTTCTTGGTCATCAAACTGCTTTGAGCAACAACTACCGGCGCAACTAAAAATTCAAGCTTGTCAAAATCAAATTCAACAATATCAGGAAAAATACAACAACGCGGCACTCGACGAGCCAACATTTGAAAAATTTAACAAACTCATTGTTTTGCTAACCGCGCAAGGTAGCTTTACTGAAGCTAGAGAACTAATCGCAACAACTCAGCTCGCGCCATTAAATCAATACACGTTTAAAAATCACTTCGACTTTTTACGTAGCAAAGGCATTCTTAATTATCGCCAAGGAGAACTCGCTCACGCTCTAGATAGCTTTTCTTTAGCTAACCTACTCGCTGAAAGCCAACAAGATCACGAATCTATTGCTAAATCGCTTTCAGACAAAGGCACTGTGTATTTAGCTATGATGCAATACCCCGAAGCCTTAGGCGCTTATCAGCTTAGTTTAAAACTCAAACAAAAACTAAACCAACCCAAAAGTATCGCTATTACTTTAAACAATATTGGCAATGTCTATCGCAAACTTCATGATTGGTCACTGTCTGAGCAGTTTTATCAACAAGCATTAGCAATTTATCAGTCACTTAACGACACCAAAGCGACTGCTCATACCCAAGAAAACATTGGCCTTATCCATTTACAAAACCATTCACCTCAGCAAGCAGTTGAAGTATTTTTAGCATCCTATGCCCTGTTTAAGGCGAGTGATGAGCAGCACGCGCAACTAAGGGTATTAATTTTACTTGCCCAGGCTCACCTGCAAATGCAGGAGCTAGATAAAGCCGCAAGCTATTTGCAACAAGCAGAGCAAATTGATCTCCTATTAGGCACTAGCGCCCAGTCAACGAAACTTAAATTAAATCTTGGCCAACTACTCAGTTTAAAAGGGCAATACCAACAGGCACAGGCAGTACTTTTAAGTGGCTTGAATTTTGCCATTGACAAACAAGACAAAGAAAATGAAATCTTAATTTTACAAGCACTCACCGAGCATGCATTACGCTTTAATCAGTGGAAAAATGCGCAGTCTTGGCAGGCTAAACTAACTCAGCAACAATTAGCACAATACCAGCAAAACTTTAATCTATTACTGGCCCAAAAACGCGCCTTATTTGAGTATGAACAGCAACAAAAACAAATCACCATTTTAAATCGAGACAATCAAATTAAAGATCTTAAAATAGCTAATCAGACTCAAAGTATGTGGCTATTAATTACAATGGGTTTGTTACTTATTACCATTACCGCTTGGTTTGCCGCTATACAAATTAAAAAACGCCGCGCCCTAAAACAAGCCTTAACCGAAAAGTCTCAGTTTCATCATCAACAAGTCAAACAACTAGGCGCCAGTTTTGAGTCACTTAAAAATGTTTTTGGCAAAGTCGAACAAGCGTTACTTTTGTTTAATAATAAAAACCAACTCATTTTTATTAATCAACGCTGCAGTGATGAGCTTGAAATTGATAATCAAGAACTTTTAGCAACGCCTTTAGACAGCATAATAGAACGCAGCAACCAAGATTTTTGGAAGCTTTTTGAGTCTCAGGAAGAACTAAACCAACAACAGTTATGCGATGTAACCATTAAGATAGGGAATAAAGAGTTTACTTACGATTTACTCATCAGCAGTGTGCAGCGAGAAGAAGCAATGACCTTAATTGCGCTTGTTGACCAATCGGCCTCGGCTTTAAACTTAACCATTGAGCAGTTAATTCCAGAAGCCAGCTTGCCACAACAGTTAGTCGATCTTATGTTGTCTGGCTTAACCGCATGGGAAGAAGCAACTCAGTCCAGCAGAATAGAGTTAGCTGAACAAAGTGGCATTTGGCGGGTATCTATTGACGATGGCCGGCTGCGCACGCGTTCACTCGACAAATACCTTACTTTAAAAACACTCCCCAAACGACCACGTTGGCGCGAAGTTTTACGCACTGCGCATTTTGTTTTAGCTCACTGCGAACTTAAGCCTGAAACAAAAGTTGCGCTTGAAGACAAACTCAATCGAGTGACTCAACTGATCAAAGCTAAAGCCTTACTTTAAAATTAGTTATTCCGCTTAGCGAGATTTAGCATGTTGCCCGTCATCTTTAACCGCACTGTCACCTAATTCACACAAGCCACAAGAAAACTCAAGCCCTTGCTCAAAAGAGTACAAGGTATGATGGTTGGCTTCGGAGTTTTTCATGGTGGCCGGCGAATGGAATATAGCTCGCACGCTCAAGTGATCACCAATATTTTTATAGGTTAGTTCAGCTTCACTAAAAGAGTGGCAGAGCGCACCAGCTGTTTTATAGGCAACGCCATATTCGTCGTCAAATTGACCACAACTTTTTAACTGGCTACATACCCCGCTAGACTCCTTTGCAAATTGCTGAAGTAAAGCTTGATTGAGTTTAAACTGTCCTAAAATAGTAATTTGACCGCCTGAGCACCAACCGGTGTTAATTGCTTCTTCATGCGCAAATGCAGTGCTACTCACACCGGCACCTAACATCACAGCGGTGGCTAAAGTCCCCACCTTGAGCGTTGTTTTAACCAGATTAGTTGTTTTATTGACAAGTTTTTGCATTATCTTTACCTTCTAACAGTTTTATTCGTTTGCACTAACTTCAGCCTACCTAACCTAACTAATTTTCACTATCAAATTTTAGGGTAAAAACGGGCAAATTAAACCTAACCTATTGAATAAAAACAAATAAACATAATAAACCCGTCGCCTTTTAAGGCGCTATAGTTACCTCAACTCAGCATATCATGATTACTTTTTACTCTCGTCTGCAGACGGGCTGGCTAACTTTGCTTTAGCTTGTTTAGTGGTGGTTAGCTTAGCGTCTGCTAAGTCTTGCCAAATCCAACTGATCCACTTAATTAAACAAAAGCTTAACCAGGTTGCCCAAACAAGCATTAACCCTTTATATATCCAAAGCGGCACACTTATCACATTAAACAGACCAAGAGCACCTTCACCATGATCCATAAACCATTGCATCATATAGCGACTTGAGCCATTGCCGGTTACTCCCATGTTAGGCGATTGCAACAACCCAGAGGGTACTGCCGCAATTAGCGTAAACACCGCAATAACACTGCTAGCTATCACCATCCAGTTTTGGAGTAGTGACTGTTTATAATCAGGTATTTGTCTGCGCCATTGAGTACTTAATAGCCAAGCACCGACAAAAGCTAAAGCCCCCCATGAAAAAGTACTCATACCAAAGCCAAGTGCCAACCACTGCCAATAATTAAGTGGTGAAAACGCTAAGCGACTGAGCCCAAAAGCCAGTCCAATAAAAAATAAAAGCTCACCCCAATAGATAAAAGCAGGACCAATTCCTGGGCCACTTGCTCTTAACAACCAGCGATTTTCCGGCACTATAACTTCGCTCGTTAAATTTGAGTAAGCAAAGTTAAGCTTTGGTGTGGTCACTTCACTTATAAGCGATAATGACAAGGGCGCTTCAAGCACTATGGCTAACTGGTTTTCTCCAAGCTTTAAATTAATCGACACAAGATTATCCACCGCACCAATATTAAGCGGCTGCCCGTTGTGGGTTAAGTTTTTCAGTTCGGCTTCACCAATATCAACAATTAACTGCTCAGATCGAGTGGCGCGATAATTTAGTTTTATTTCATTGGTTAGCTTTCGCTTACTTAAAATTAATCTTTGCTGTACATTTTCAATAGCAACCGAGCTACCGCTAGCGGCAGGTGGTTTAGATAAAGTAAAGTTCAGTTTCTCTCCGGCTCGAGGGTAATATTCATAGCGCCAGTAATCATCGTCGGAGGTTTCAGATTTAACTTGTGGTATGCCTTGCAACTCAATATGCCAATTAGGAAAAACAATAAAAGACCATATTTCATTGATGTGACTTTGCGAAGAAGCCACTAGTTCATAAGACTCTTGTTGAATCACGCTTGAGCGCCAGTCGAAACTATCTGCTTGAGCGGGCAAATTAACCTGCATTTCACTGTCTTTAATAAGTCGATGATGCATTAATGGCTGTTCAAATGAGAGCAGCGGAATGCGTGCATTAATACTCCCTTTTAGCGGCGCTAATCGCTCCACACTGGAAGTTAACTCCCAGTTGTTAGCAAACCAAAAATCACGACGCAAAATAAAATTACTCGCAATTGATTGCTCCTTGGCTTCACTGCTCGCTGCGCCGGGCTGGTCTTTACTGGTTTGAGTAGTTACTTTTTTAATCAACTGAACTTGCTGCCCCAGTATGCGTTGCTCCGCCACGCCAGCAATGTCCCATCCATTAAGCTCACTTTTAAATAACAACGGTCGCTCGGCAAATTCCAGCGACAACTCTGCTTTATTTTTTAATAACGCTGTCACCCTCACTTGACTAATACCTTGAGGTAGATTGATCCAACTCCCTTGGCGGTTTCGCCAAAGCTGCTTAACTGGCTTGCCATTTAAACTAATTTGCTGAATTTGCCAATCTTGAGAATGAGGTAATAGTCCTGCTGTTTTGGCACCATTGTGATAGGTCATACGCAAACTCAACTGACTATTGGTCACGCGTAATTCCGCTTCACTGATACTCACACAGTCTGGTGCACAGAGTGCTTTAGGATATAACCTTTCGCGCAGCTCAGACAGTAGTTGCTCATTAGGTATTGTTTGAGCTTTAACCTCTGGCGCAGTTAAGCTTAAAGCAGCCAATAAAATACACAACATTCCTGCCCACACAGGTGAACTGGCCGCTGTGCCTGACGGCTTAAATGCCGCGCGCCATCCACTAAATAGCTTACCACTCGATTTCAGCATAAAACCAACCCACATTAAGGTAAATAAAATAAGCGCACAACGCCATCCAACTAGCTGCCAACCAGAGATGATAAATAACTCTAAGGTTTCATCTCCATTTACCGGGCCATTCCAACTATACCCTGCTTTATGCCAGCGCCATTCAGGCAACCCTGTTCCAGCCTGAATAATCGCGCCAGATTCATAGCTAGTATCGAGATCTCGACGCTGGATTCTAGAGCCAGTAATAGTAATTTTTTGCAGCTCGTCGCTTGATTCAGCGCTTTGACGTGAACGTTTAAGCTTTACATCTGAACTATCTTGCATCATTGATGGTTGCGCAGAAGGCTTAAGTAAAGCAGTTTGATTTATATTGTCGCGATAAATTAATGAGCGCGACATTTCAAGTTGCGGGTATAGGCTTAATCGAATTTGTTCCGCAATAAAAGGTAATAGCACTAACAACAATAAGCTAATGCTTACGACTTTATACCATTGTATAGCCTTAGTCGCTTTAGGACTTTTAACTAGCTTAACTAAGCCTAACGCAACTACTAAATTGAGCAATAATAAACTCGGCATATCACTTTCTTGGTAACCTAAAAAAAGCGCGATAGCAGCGGTAATGCCAACTCCAAAACCAAAAAACCGATAAACCAAAACCACGGTTAATAGCAGCATAAATAAATCCATTAAATGCCACTTTGAAACCCAATCACCATAGCTATTATCGGCTCCACTAATATTTAAAAGTTTAAACCCCGGCGGAATATTTAATTCAACTTGAGAGTTCGCAAATGAAATATCCCAACCAGAAGCATGTTGCATTTGCGTGGCTTTTACTTTTCCACCGGCATTAATATCTATTCTCGGCGTTCTAATTTCAGCCCCTGTTCGCAGCTGCTCATCTAGCGTAATTAAACGATCTATACCATGATTAGTTAATTGGGTGAGCTGATAGTTAGGTAGCGTTGAAACCCGCCAGTCTTTGGTTTTGTTGCCAGCAATAGCATCTTTAAAATGAAAAACTTCACCATCAAAACTTAACCACAATTGACGCCTTAAGCTTAAAGAGTCGTATTGATGACTTAACCCCCGACTTCGCTCCGTAAAAAGGAAGCGACTATTTTTATCAACCACAAAGTGCGGAAACTGCTTCCAGCCAGGCTGAAATCCCTGCTGGGCATCGATAGGCTCAACCCCTTCAATCTGCAACGAGCGAATCTTTTCGTTTGCTTTAAATGCCCACAATTCTTGCTGCGGCCAATGCTCTCCTTCAGTTTGTAATCTCAATTCTTGAGGAAAATCATTCAACTTAAAAGTTAGAGCAACTTGGTATTCCCCAGGCTTTAACTGCATAATCAACTGGCCAGTACTATCTACTCGCGTGTTTAACGAAGACTCTATTGCCATAAGCTGCTTATTATCTAAGTTAAATTTACCAATAACTTCTTCACGGGCTCTTCCAGAAACATCCAGCTCTAACGCCACTTCCATTTTCATAGGGTGAGAATCAGTAATTAACCGATTGACATAAAGTTTAACAAAGTCAGCTTGCGATTCCGTTTCAGACTTTTCACTGCCTAACCACAAGCTACCGTCACTCATTTTTGGAAAGTTAATTGGTGTATCGTCAACACTTAAGTCAACCAACATAACCCCCGAAGGTAGCGGCAAGGACTCTGGTCGGTGGTTCCAGTTAAATTGACCTTTGATCTGATATTGACCTTTTTTTAGATAAACATAAGGACGATTTCCATACGCGAGAATTGTCACGGGTTGTTGGTTAACGGTGACTTGTTGCGGCCAGTGAAGCGTATCGCCCGGCAGAAAAATCCGAGTCTCATTAATCACATGCCAAGCTTGAGAGAACTCAGCTCCACTATCGCTGACTTTTAAATTAAGTACGCTGGGCCAAGCACAAATATAATGTTCTAAAGGCTGGTTGTTGTCTCCCGACAAGCTCGGGCAATCACGAAACTCTTGCTTATATTGCACCCATGCTTGCCAATCTTTAAGTACTGGCGGAAGCTCATTTGCATTACTTTTAAAAAAAGTTAATAAACCCAGTATTATCAAAACAAAACTTAATGCTTTTTTCACTAATCAATGCCCTTAGATTCCATTTAAGAACACTCAAACTAGCGTAAATAACAACGCAAAGCAACTGCTTCATTTTTATCACGACTCAGTCTATTTCCTTTAACCTTTGCTTACTCATTTAATACCCTGATGATTTCAGTGACATTAGGGTTAGCGCGCTATTTATAGCAACCAAAACAACTAGCCTGCCAGACTAATAAATAACTGACAAAACGGTTAAACGCTTCAACAAGTAGTTAATCCTATTAACAGGCTTTTGCGCGCGGTGAAAGGGAAAACGTTATATAGTTGCAAGCGAGGCTAAGAGGGTTTGTTAGGTGAACATTGATTGACTTCTGCCAAGCCTAAATCAATATGTGCGACGATATAACCGTACTCTTTTTTAGAAAGCTTATCAGATTTGTACATTTGTTTAGCTAATGGATGATTCCATTTGACTCCACATGGTGGACTAGGAATTGATGTATCAACTTTTAAAAGGTGCATTTCTTCTATTATGCCGCCTTTTTTCACAACACTTTTTGCACACAAGCTAAGAGAGTATTCTACAGCATACTTATCTACCCACGGCAGACCAGAAAACTCAACATCACAAGCAAGCTTCTTGTCACCGTTTTTATCTAAGTAATACAACTGCCCTGTTGTACACCCTGTAAAAGCCAAAGAAAGACCAAGGATTAAAAATTTTAAATTGTTCAATGTGTTTTCCATTCATCGATTAGGCAGCGCGAAAGCCGTCGCCTTGAATTTCTAAAAATAGTGATTCGTAACTAGCTCGCTCATCACTTACAGACGGCACATATTCTGACTCGCAACCAACCGGGAAAAACAAAAATATTATAAAGTAATTTCTTATTGTCATCATCAAGCTTCAGCTGTACGGAATACAGAGTTCAGGAGCAATGATTGGGTGGAGTAAAAACTGGAGCTTGCGACATTAGTACCATTTAGCTATTAATTGTCTTTCCTGTAAAGGCTTGTTATGTAACTGAAGCACTACACTTGCCATAGTCCAAGCTGGTTTCCACCCTGTAAATAGATCGCAAACATTCCAAAGCCGGGAATTTCCAATGGGGGATGGATTATTTCTCCTCCCGTACTTACAACCGTTTCTATTGCTGAATCGATGTTTTCGACTAACATATATGGCCGAATGACTGGCTCCTCGGATTCGTGCAGCGGAGCTCGTATGCCGATTATCCCTCCATTCCCAAGTTCAGCTTTACGTGCATTCCCAAGTTCGGGAATTTCATCACTGAATTTTATGCCATATAACTCTGAATAAGTTGCACAAGTATTAGAGACTTCTTGTGTCACGATTTCTAAATAATGGACTTGCATAATTTCTACTCTGTAGTTTCATAACGCCGCAAACAGCGGTAGTTTTGGAGCGTCATTGCCGCGAAAAAGCTGTCCAGCCCACGAAATGGGCGGTGCTGCTTTACTTTGTTAAGTGTTTATTGATTTATGCCACCTGCGAGCATTTTTGAAAGCCTTGTGCCTAGTTGCCTGAGGATATACTCTTTTGTCGGATATTCTCTCTAGTACCTCTACGATATCACTGTCTATTTCAAATCCTTGCTCAATCCATTCGAGCGCGCAGTCAACCCAGTAATAAGTCTGCCAAGTTAATCCAGCCATCAGTGTTTCGCGCATATCCTGCTCACCTAAATCTATTGCCGAAATAAGATCCTTCTCTAGGTAAGCAACTAGCTGTACTTGTCTCTTCGTAGTCATGACACTTAACGCTTATTCTATGCAGTAAATCACATTAAGTAACAAGACTTTTAACTGCAAAAGGTTCAATGTTTTTTATTTTCAATAGTTTATAATCCTTTAAGAGTTAGCTCAAGCGGTATTATGCCAGTCGAGACTAACTTAATAACGAAGCTCACTATGAGAAAAGCAGCACATTTCAATGAGTGAACCAAAAATTATGTGGCGCGTATAATCGAAGACCGGAGTCCGGCAGTGTTCAGAATCTACTGCCAAGCCCAAGTACTCGGATTCGTTGGGCTTTGCTTTAATTACTTTAAAACGCCTTAGCTCGATAGCAGTTATTTTTCAGCACGGCTTTTAAGCATAGTATCTAAGGTTTTACCGCCTTTAGCGTCAAAGTCTAAAGTACGAATAGGAAACGGAATTAATATATCTGCTTTATCCAGCGCTTTCTTGATTGTGACAATCGCTTGATGCCTTGCTTCCATAAACCCAATGCCTTCTGGATAACTAATCCAAAACCACACTAATAAATTTATACTACTATCGCCAAAGCCTTCTGAGTAAACAGCGGTTTCGTCCTTTTGAATAACAAAATCTTGTTTGTTTAAAGATTCAACGATAACTTTCCCCGCTAACTCAGGATCGTCAGCATAAGAGATACCGACAGGTATTTCTATACGTCGCTTTTGGGTTGAAGAAAAATTAGTCAGTACATTTCTAAATAGTATTTTATTTGGAACAATTTCTAACTGGCCATAAAATGTTTCTATTAGAGTATTACGCAAGTTAATTTTTTTAACCGTACCAAAAACATCTCCCGCCTTAATAATGTCATTTATTTGAAATGGCTTACGGATCCCCATGGCGATACCGGCGATTAAATTTTCGGTCATATCTTGAAACGCAAAACCTAATGCTAAACCAATAATACCCGCACCAGCTAATAGGCTAGTGACAGTGCCTTTTAATCCCACAAAGTCAAGCGCAATAAAAATACCAAAACTAACCAAAATCACTTTAATAATAGAGGTTAATAAGTCAGCGATTTGGCGAGACTCTAAGGTTCTATATAACACCCGTTTTATTGCGCTACTTAGTACTCTAGCTAATAGCGCAAAAACAAACGCTACCAGTACTGCGACGACTAAATTGGGTAGATGCTTCACCGTCGCTTCAAACCATAACGAAAGCTTCTCACTAATCAGCACCCAAAATTTATCTACATTTAAAAAATCCAACTTTTTCCTCCTGTGCAAGTTAATGTAGTCTCACAAGCAAAGACCAGGCCAAAAAAAAAGCCCCTATAAAATAGGGGCTTTTGGCAGGATTAAATTACCAATATCAATTAAATTGACAATGAGTAAGTAATTTTTAACTTGATTTTGTAAAATTTACGCATTATTCAAATAGGTTAAAGGCCGCTCGCTAGTTAGACCAAACAATTTTCGACAACTGCTCTTCACCTTCAGCTAAATTCATTTCTATAACACGGTTATTTTCATCAACTGTAATAAACCGGGGTATTCCAGCGGCAGCAAACTGTGAAAAAATTGCTCGGTTCTCGTCCGCAGCCAAACTGACTTTAATATTGTTTTTATCACGCCAATCGAGCACTGTTTCACGGCTTTCTTCTCGCGCAATGGCGACAATGTCAATATCCTTTCTCGTCAGCAATAACGAAGTGTTTAACGCTTTTAGTGCGCGGTTTGAGTCTGAGCACCAGGTCGCAAATAGAATGACTAGTTTTTTTCTTTTCGGATTGGTTAAGTCAATGACGTCGCCTTCAATTGTTGTTACTGACTGAATCGGTAATATCTCTCCCGATTGAAGATACTCTTCGTATTTGGGTGTGCTAGAAGCGTTCACTGACGACTGCTTAAATAAAGACATTTGACAACCGGAAAGAATCACTAACACCGATAATAGTGTCGCTCGAATTAAATTGAAAAACATAATCAGTCCAAAAGATTTTTAGTTGGCGCTTTATAACGCGAAGCTGAAAGAAAGTAAAGCGGCTTATTAAGTTAAAAAGTGTGTAAATGCGACATTACTCGTTTCGTCTTTAAATTGGTAGTTTAAATCTTTTAAGTGACGCAAGAATTGCATAGTTTGATTGTCTGCCACATCAAATCCCGCTAGTACTTGGCCCACCGCGCTGCCATGATTGCGGTAATGAAATAAAGTGATATTCCATTGCTCTCCTAGCGTATCTAAAAATTTTTCTAATGCCCCAGGGTATTCTGGGAATTCAAATTGAAACACTCGCTCTTTTCGATCACTCAGTGTGACTCCACCCACCATATAGCGAATATGTAGTTTTGCAAGCTCATTATCTGACAAATTAATGACTTGGTAATGTTCACTTAATTGCGCAAGCAACTGCGCGAGCTCATGCTTACCTTGGTTTAATTTTACGCCGACAAAAATATGCGCTAAGTCATTACTTCTAAAACGGTAATTAAATTCAGTGATTGTTCTCCCACCAATCACTTGGCAGAACTTTTTAAAGCTGCCTTTCTTTTCCGGAATAGCTACAGAAAGAATCGCTTCTCTTTGTTCAGCGAGTTCACACCGCTCAGACACATAACGTAAGGTGTGAAAATTCATATTAGCGCCACTTAATATTGCAACCAATTGCTGATTGCCCGGACTGGTTTGCATATACTGAATGCAGCCGGCTAAAGACAAAGCACCAGCAGGTTCTGCTATCACTCGCGTATGCTCAAAAATTTCTTTAATCGCACCACAAATTTCATCATTTGATACGCAAATCACTTCATCGCAAAATGCTTGAATCAAAGGGAAATTTTCAGCGCCTACTTTTCTCACTGCGACGCCATCGGCAAATAAGCCAACATTATCTAACTCTACAGGTTTACCAGCCGCAAGCGCCGCACTTAAACAAGCTGAATCTTCAGCTTCTACGCCAACAACTTTTATGTTGGGTTTTAGTTGCTTTATATAAGTAGCAACTCCGGCGAGTAACCCACCGCCACCAACCGGAACAAAAACCACATTAGCGCTAGGAAGCTGCAGTAAAATTTCTTTACCCAGTGTCCCTTGCCCTGCGATTACATCTTTATCGTCAAAAGGCGGAATAAAAACGCAACCACTTTGCTTGGCAAGATCAATTGCCGCTAAATTTGCTTCATTAAAGTTTTTACCAATCAAGTGCACAGTCGCACCCAAATCACGCACACTTTTCGCTTTTATTTCTGGCGTGGTGATGGGCATCACTATGCTGGCTTTAAGATTTAAATATTGCGCAGACAAAGCGACCCCCTGCGCATGATTCCCTGCAGAGGCAGCAACTACGCCTTGCTCATTGCCACATTGACTTAAATTTAGCATGCGATTATAAGCACCTCGAATTTTAAACGAATGTACCGGTTGTTGATCTTCGCGTTTTAGATAAACTTGATTGTTATAAGCACTCGATAGACGATGTAATCGGCTTAACTCTGTTTCTTTGGCAATATCGTATACCGGAGCACACAAAATTCTTTTTAAATAATCGAGAGCAGCGGTGTTTAAACACGGCTTTTGGTGTTTAGAATTAGCCGCCTCCATTACATCATTCCGCTTAATTTACTTAAATCTCTCACAGCACCTTGGTCTGCACTGGTAGCAAACGCAGCATAGGCTTGTAGTGCAGAAGATACATGACGAGTTCGTTGCTGTTTTGGCTGCCATCCTCGCGCAGAAACGAGCGCTCGGCGCTTTGCTAAGGTTGAATCGCTTACCGCTAAATGAATTTTTCGCGCGGGTATATTAATTTCAATTTTATCACCGTCTTCAACCAAACCAATACAACCTTGACTTGCAGCTTCAGGAGAAACGTGTCCTATTGATAATCCTGAAGTCCCACCAGAAAAACGACCGTCGGTTATTAATGCACACTTCTCACCTAACCCTTTGCCCTTTAAGTAACTGGTTGGGTATAACATTTCTTGCATACCCGGCCCACCTTTGGGTCCCTCATAACGGATCACCACCACATCTCCCGCGACCACTTGATCATTAATTATTGCGTCAACTGCGCTTTCTTGGCTTTCAAAAACTCGCGCGACTCCCTCAAAAACTAAACAGCTTTCTGCAACGCCGGCAGTTTTTACAATGCATCCCTGTCGCGCTAAATTGCCTTGTAAAACAGCAAGTCCCCCTTCTTGACGATAGGCGTAGTTTAATGATCGAATACAACCGTTTCGCCTATCTTCATCTAAGCTAGGGTAACGGCAAGCTTGCTGCATCGCTTTTGTGGTTCTTATACCAGCCGGACCTGCCCGATAAAAACGCTTTACCGCTTCACTTTTAGTCACCTTAATGTCCCAATGCTCAAGCGCTTTTTGCAGTGTTCCTTCGCTTACATTGAGACAATTGGTATCTAATAAATTGGCGCGTGCTAGCTCGCCTAAAATTCCCATAACGCCACCGGCACGATGAACATCTTCCATATGATATTTGTTACAAGAAGGTGCAACCTGACAAAGCTGCGGTACCTTGCGAGAGAGCCGATCAATATCTTGCATAGTAAAATTGACCTCGCCTTCTTTAGCCGCGGCAAGTAAGTGCAATACTGTATTAGTGGATCCCCCCATCGCAATATCCATCACCATAGCATTCTCAAAAGCCGCTTGGTTAGCTACCGATTTTGGCAGTACAGTGTAATCATCGTGCTGATAAAAACGTTTGCATAGTTCTACAATTTTTTTGCCTGCTGCTTCAAAAAGTTGCCGCCTATCTTGGTGCGTAGCAAGCACACTACCGTTGCCCGGTAAAGCCAAGCCTAGCGCCTCAGTTAAACAGTTCATTGAGTTGGCCGTAAACATTCCAGAGCAAGATCCGCAAGTAGGACAAGCAGACTCTTCTACTTGCTTAACCGCTAAGTCAGACTGAGTGTCATCGACTGACTGCACCATTGCGTCGACTAAATCGACTTTTATTATTTGTTCAGATAATACGGTTTTTCCTGCTTCCATAGGGCCACCAGAAACAAAAATAACAGGAATATTAAGGCGTAATGCAGCCATTAACATACCCGGCGTGATCTTGTCGCAATTAGAAATGCAAACCATCGCATCGGCACAATGGGCATTAACCATGTACTCCACAGAGTCTGCAATTAGCTCTCTCGACGGAAGACTATAAAGCATACCGTCATGCCCCATGGCTATCCCATCGTCAATCGCAATAGTATTAAACTCTTTAGCAACCCCGCCCGCTCGATTTATTTCCTTGCCCACTAACTCGCCTACGGGTGCTAGGTGAATATGCCCAGGTACAAACTGAGTGTACGAATTAACCACTGCGATAATCGGTTTGCCAAAGTCAGAGTCTTGCATTCCGGTCGCTCGCCAAAGCGCTCTCGCTCCAGCCATGCGTCGCCCTTGCGTAGTAGTTGCTGAACGTAATTTAGGCATTACTAGTTTCACCTTGCGATTGTTGTTTGGACGGCTTTAAGGAATAACTTTGAGTCGCATTAACAGGTTCTAACCAGCCCCACTCATCTAGGGTCGAGCCGTTAAACAAACCAAAAAATGCAGATTGTAATTGAGTCGTTATAGGCCCTCGAGATCCATTACCAATAACAATTTGATCAACACTGCGCACCGGTACTACTTCGGCAGCAGTTCCAGTCATGAGTATTTCATCGGCTAAATACAAAGACTCTCGGGCAATGTTTTCTTCTTTCACTGCATAACCGTGTGATTTAGCCAAAGTCATAATAGTGTCGCGAGTTAACCCAGGTAAAATACAGCCTGATAGTGGTGGCGTATAAATAGTGCCATTACGAATAACAAATAGGTTTTCGCCTGCCCCCTCACTAATCATGCCATTAACATCCATAGCAATGCCTTCGTGGTATCCATGCCGCTTAGCCTCGGTTGAAATTAACTGCGAACTTAAATAATTTCCGCCGGCTTTAGCACCTGTTGGCATAGTATTTGGCGCTAAACGGTTCCACGAAGTGACACAAACATCAACGCCTTGTGCTAATCCTTCTTCACCTAAATAAGCCCCCCACTCAAATGCTGCCACTGCAACTTCCACAGGGACTTTAGGCGGCGTTAAGCCTAACCCTACATTACCGTAAAACGCGACCGGACGAAGATAAGCACTCGTTAAGTTATTAATTGCTACCGTAGACAAACACGCTTGAGTTAACGCTTGATGCGAGTAAGGGATTTTCATACGATAAATTTTTGCTGAATCAAATAATCTTTTAATATGATCTTTTAATCTAAATGCTTGTGCACCTTGAGGCGTTTCATACACGCGCACGCCTTCAAAAACTGACGAGCCATAATGAATGGCATGAGTTAAAACGTGAACTTGCGCATTTTGCCAGGGCATTAATTTGCCATTAAACCAAATGGTTTCAGGATGTGATTTTTTCACTTTTGTATTCCTCAGTTGATTTTTTTATTGTTAATTGGCGTACTGCTGTTGTTGCTTAGCTGTCTTTAAAGTAACGCTTTTTATATCTATTAGCTTAGTCAGCTGATTAATCAGCAGTTCGATACGGCGAGAGCTTTTTACTTTAACTAAAACACTCATCAACTCATCTTCGAAACTAGACTGCATAACAACTTTCTCTAGTTTAAAACCTCGATAACGCATAACTCTTAATAGTTGTTCTAAAGTCGCTGCCTGATTGTCTGCATTAATTTGAATTACGTGTCTTTTCATTTTATCCCTCTAACATAGATTGATTGGCTGAATTTGGTGGTACTAACGGCCATACATTTTGATCTGGATCAATTCTTACATGCAGCAAAAAAGCTTGCTTCGAATGCAACATAAGCTCCAAGCCAACAGCGATCTCGCTCGACTTAGAAATAGTTTTACCTTGAATGCCAAAAGATGCAGCGAGTTGTATAAAATCAGGATTATCTGATAGATCAGTTTCACTAAATCGTTTATCAAAAAACAATGACTGCCATTGGCGTACCATGCCTAACTTTGTGTTATCTATTAGTAAAATTTTAACGGCTAGATTAAAGCGTTTAATTGTACCTAGCTCTTGTATGTTCATCATGATTGAACCATCGCCAGTTACCGCAATGACTTTTGCATTTGGTCTTGCTAACTGCGCGCCTATTGCTGCCGGCAATCCAAATCCCATTGTGCCCAAAGCACCACTGGTTAAAAAATTATTGGGATGTTTAAATTGCATATGCTGAGCCACCCACATTTGGTGCTGACCTACATCGGTAGTAACCACATTATTTTTCGGTAACATATGACTTAGTTGATTTAATAAAGTCGGCGCGTTAATACTCTTTGCATGAACATGCTGAGTATATGAATATTGATTTTTCTGAATTAAATTACGACATTGCGCTTGCCATTGATCAATTTTTCGCGGACTAGATAAGTGCATTAGCACTTTACCCAAATCGGCCTTGATAGCCACACAGGGGTGACGCAACTTACCTAACTCTGCTTGATCAATATCTATATGAATCACTCGCGCATGTGGCGCAAACTCTGCAAGCTTTCCGGTCACTCGGTCATCAAAGCGCGCACCAAGTGCAATTAATAAATCACAATCTTGAACTGCTAAATTAGCCGCTTTATTTCCGTGCATGCCGAGCATACCTAAGTAGCAAGCAGCATGTAGGCTGCTGCACCCAAGTCCTTTTAACGTAGCAACACTCGGTATGCCAGATCGTTGCTGATAATTTCTCAACTGCTCTGTCGCTCCACCAATAGCAACCCCTCCACCGATGTATAAAATGGGTTTACGTGAACATTTTATTAGCTGGTTGGCCTGTTCAATCAGCTCAATACTTGGCTCTTGAGCGAGCGTCTCTTTCATCAATAAAGGTTTAAAGCTAGCCTCTGCCATTTGCACGTCTTTGGGAATATCTACCAACACCGCACCAGGTCTTCCTGTCGTAGCAATCTGAAGTGCACGTTCTAATGTCGATTCTAGTTGCTCAACGTCGGTAACTTGAAATGCGTGCTTGGTCACGCCCAAAGACACCCCTAACACATCAACCTCTTGAAAAGCATCGGTTCCCATAAGTGCGGTAGGAACTTGACCCGTAATTGCAAGCACCGCAACCGAATCTGCGGTGGCATCAGCTAGTCCGGTCACTAAATTTGTCATGCCAGGGCCGCTTGTTGCCATGCAAACCCCTACACGCCCGCTGGCTTTGGCATAACCCAATGCTGCAAATGCTGCTCCCTGTTCTTGGCGGCAAAGATAATGCTTTACTTCACTGCGATAGAGCGCGTCATAAATGGGCATAATCGCTCCGCCGGGATATCCAAAAACACAATTGATATTGTGCCTCGCTAGCACATTTAAAATTAACTGAGCGCCGTTCATTATCGCTTCCCTTTTAATACTGTTATTAGTTTTATGATCATTCTTGTTTGCTAAAAAAAATCAAAAAAAAACCTCCGGTTCTTACGAAGCGGAGGTTTAGCGTTTAAGTCAGTTTTAATTAACCATAGCTCTCCCCCGCGCAGGGAATAATAATCACCACGACCACGAGGACTTGTAAAATAAAAAGTGAAGCTAAAGTATTTTTCATTCGTTAATTTTAATTGCTAATTTAGTTACCTATTAGTAACACAGGTTTTTTAAAAAAAACAAATAACTTTTCTACTCGATCTTGTTTATTAAAATAAAACCATAAGATGGCCACGCTAATTAACAACCATTAACTCGTCAATTTTTGTTAATTATCTTTAATTAAACAGGCACTTAGCCTCAACAACTTAACTAAGCACCTAGTTTTTTTATTTTTAATTTAGTTATCTAACTTTTAGTTATAAGATTATTTCGCTGCTTTAAACCAACCCCAATAAAGCCCGTTATTATTAATTAAGTTTTTAAGCTCTGGCGTTCGGGCGCTTCTTGATGAGGAATTAAACCAAAAAACTGGCGCAAAATAGAGTTCACCAAAGGCTTACGATGCCGGCCCCAAATAAATGAGTCGACCGGCTTTGCACCTAAATTTGCTTTAGGTTCTAATGCGGTTCTGCCTAAAGATAACTTAGGGACTTGCCATTCTATTGCAGCGTTTACGGCAAGTTGAAGCAATCGAAAATAAATAGGTAGCCCTGCAGCCTTACTGTAGTCAATTCCAACATAATAGCCAAAGGCCATTTGTTGATCTTTGATTATGCTAATAAACCCCAGTAACTCACCATCTTTTTTAATGCCATAACAAACAAAATTATTCTGGAGTAACTGCGACATAGCATAAAAGTAACCCCGCTTTAAGCTAGCAGGACGAACTGATGACTGAGCCTCAACATTCATATAAAGTTGATGCAACTCTCGATCCAGCGCTTTATCTAATGTTAGCTTTTCAATCGTACAGCCAACTGAGTCGAGAGTTTTAATGACTTTTCGTGCTCTATTTCGGTATTTTGAAGTTAGCGTCATTAAATAATCGTCAAAGCTTTTAATCTCTTTTGCTAAACTAAGCTGCATGTCTGGATCGGTTTTAATTGGGCGATAGCTATAGCGCTCTAACAAGGTTGAACTAGCGTACAAGTCTTGTTTTATATCTTTTATTAAAGTGACATTAATGCGATGGTTTAACTTTTCAGCTCGCCTAATTTTATACAATACATCAGCTAAAATTCGCCAACCTAAGCTATTTTCTATATGCTCGCTCACAGCAAAACCGTCTAAACCGCTGGACAACATATTTCCACATACTAGAATATTTTCACTATAATTTTTAGCTACCTTTTCGACTAAGCTCGAACTTTTTGTGGAAAGGTTTGCCGCAGACAACTGAGTAATTTGGCAACACACAATAACAACCGGAATACCATTTTGATAAGCGATCGCAAAGCGTGGCGTAACATTATCTGGCTGATGACGCTGCAGCATAGCGAGATATTGATAGCTTAAGAAAAAGCTGTTCTGGTGGGCAACGGTTTGCCAATCATCGATATTTAGTAATTCAATTTTATCGCTTAACACGAGATCATAGTCTAGGTTGGCATGCCTCTCTTTGTGTCGCTGAATTTTGTCCTTTAACTCACTCACTAACGCCATTATATACCTGCCTTCTTATGCTGATTTGGTCTGATTAAACACAAATGTCATATTAAGCACTATAATTAACTTAAGAAACCTATTAGATGAGAGTAGCAATATGCGAAACTAAAGGTGTTAAAATCAGCGCCAAGCGCCTGCTGTTATTAAAATAATTGAAAGGAAGTAGTGTGAATAAAAGACCAACAATCAGTGCCTCAGTATCGCCGAAAGGTAGTTTAGAAATACTTTCTCAGGTCGAAGTAGAAAAGCTTAAGAAGGTGGGTGAAAATGGCCTATATGCACTGTTCCGGCAATGTGCATTAGCCATTTTAAATACTGGTTCCGATAGTGATAATGCAAAAACAATTATTGAAGCTTATGCCGACTTTGACATTGAAATAGTTCAACAAGATAGAGGTATTCGACTCAATTTAATTAATGCCCCTGCCAATGCTTTTGTCGATGGCGAAATGATAGCATCCTGTCGCGAAATGTTATTTAGCTCTATGCGAGATATTGTTTACACGGAAACTGAAAAGCGATTACAGCGTAGCGAGTTACAAACGGGGACTGGTTTAACTGATCATGTTTTTCATTTACTCCGTAACGCCGATATTTTTAGAGCCGGTGTAGAGCCCAATATTGTTGTTTGTTGGGGCGGCCACTCCATTAACCAAATAGAGTATGAGTACACCAAAGAAGTAGGCCACTCAATGGGGCTGCGCGGATTAGATATTTGTACTGGTTGTGGGCCTGGCGCGATGAAAGGTCCTATGAAAGGCGCCACCATTGCACATGCTAAGCAGCGCTATCATGACTCACGATTTATCGGCTTAACAGAACCTGGAATAATTGCGGCTGAAGCACCTAACCCTATTGTCAATGAACTAGTTATATTACCAGATATTGAAAAACGTCTTGAAGCATTTGTAAGAATCGCACATGGCTTAGTGATATTTCCTGGTGGCGCAGGAACGGCTGAAGAACTACTTTACTTATTGGGGATTTTGTTAGAGCCAGCTAACCAAGAACTTCCTTTTCCATTAGTGTTAACAGGTCCTAAAAGTTGCGAGCAGTACTTTCAGCAGCTTCATGAGTTTATTGGCGCAACACTTGGTTTTAAAGCACAGCAAAAATATGAAATCATCATTGACGATCCAGAGCAAGTAGCTCGACTCATGCGCCAAGGCACTCATAAAGTAAAAGCACACCGCCGCCAACATAATGATGCGTTTTATTTTAATTGGAGTTTAAAAATACGTGAAGAGTTTCAAAACCCATTTGAGCCAACTCATGAAAATATGGCGGCGCTGGAACTAAACCTTAATATGCCATCGCATCTTCTGGCCGCTAATTTACGCCGCGCATTTTCTGGAATTGTTGCTGGCAACGTGAAAGAGTCTGGGATTCGCGCTATTGAGGCACATGGCCCTTATGAAATTAAAGGCGATCAAGCCATTATGCAGCCACTCGATCAATTGCTGAGCGCTTTTGTTTCGCAACAAAGAATGAAACTGCCCGGCAGTGAATACCAACCATGCTACAAACTAGTAAAATAAGTTTAATTCGCTGCCTCAACAATTTTAAAAAAATTCTTTAATAGGCGGCGACCATTTTCCTGTGATACTTCTGGGTGAAACTGCACCGAATAGACTGGAAGGGTTTGGTGGCACATGGCTTCAACTGGATAATACGCAGAGCTAGCTAAACATTTAAACGCTGGCGCTAAATCTATGCCTTCGCAATGGTCTTGTTGCATTTCAAAGTTGCTGGCTAAACCGGCTAACAACGGATGGTCTACAACCTTTCGAATCGATTCTTTGTCTCTTCTTGGCTCGCCTTTATAAACACTAGCACCATATTGAATACCGATTGCTTGATGTCCTAAGCAAATGCCAAGTAAAGGAACTTTAACCGTTTTAATAAATTCAAATTGCGGCATTAATCGACTGAAGGTTTCCGCTTCAGTGAGTAAGTGCGGACCACCTGAAATAATGACCGCTCGAAAACCTGCTAAATTAATCCCATTGGCAGCTTCCAAAGCAACAGTTTTATCGTTTAGCCTAAACCGGTTTACCCATTGAGCTATCTGTGGGACTTTGTCACTACCGCAATCGACAATTAAAACTTGCAATTTTTTCTCCGGTTTAGTGGCAGATACTAGTGCTTAGTGGTAATTTCTAACATTACAATTAATTTATTCAATCACAAAAATAGATCCACCCATACCCATAAAAAAAAGCTGCACTTCTCACTCAAAAAAAAACCTGCTAACAAAACGATTGATAGCAGGTTTTTAATTCACCGTTAAAGACGGTGTAAAAAAGCTTGAGTGACTAACTTTCTTTAGGCTTGCGCGATTGCTGTTTACGCTCGCTTTCTGAAAGGTATTTTTTACGAATACGAGTAAAGTTAGGTGTTACTTCAACTAACTCATCGTCGTCGATAAATTCTAAGCTTTGCTCTAGTGTCATCACGATAGGTGGAGACAGTTGAATATTTTCGTCAGTACCCGAGGCGCGAACGTTAGTCAGCTGCTTACCTTTTAAAGGGTTAACGGTTAAGTCATTATCACGAGCGTGAATACCAATAACCATTCCTTCATAAACTTCAACACCGTGTCCTATAAATAAACGGCCACGCTCTTGGAAGTTAAATAAGGCATAACCAAGTGCTTTACCTGTTCCGTTAGAAATTAACACGCCATTGTGTCTTTGTGCCAAAGAACCTTTATGAGCTGGGCCATAGGCGTCAAAAGTATGGTAGATAAGACCAGTACCAGAGGTTGCTGTCATAAACTCAGTTTGAAAACCAATTAAGCCACGCGAAGGAATGTAGAAATCAATTCTTACCCGGCCAGTTCCGTCAAGCTGCATGTCACGCATTTCGCCTTTACGCTCGCCTAAACGCTCCATAATTGTGCCTTGATGCGCTTCTTCTATGTCAACCGTAACGTTTTCATAAGGTTCCATTAAAACGCCATCGACTTCTTTCATAATAACTTCTGGACGAGAAACAGCCATTTCGAAACCTTCACGGCGCATTGTTTCAATTAATACAGAAAGATGAAGCTCTCCACGACCCGATACTTTAAATTTGTCTGCATCGTCTAATTGCTCAACGCGTAATGCAACATTATGAATAAGTTCTTTTTCCAAACGCTCTAAAATTTGTCGCGAAGTTAAGAACTTACCATCTTTTCCTGCAAAAGGTGAGGTATTAACCTGAAAGGTCATATTCACTGTAGGCTCGTCAACCGTTAGTGCAGGTAAAGCTTCTACATTGTCTGGGTCACAAAGTGTATCAGAAATTTTGGGTTCACCTATTCCGGTTACCGCAATAATATCGCCAGCGCCAGCTTCTTCAACTTCAGTACGCTCTAATCCCATATAACCGAGCACTTGACCCACTTTTATTTTGCGAGTTTTACCTTCTGCGTCAATGCTAATTAGTTGCTGGTTTTTACGAATTTTTCCGCGAGTGACACGACCTACGCCAATCGCACCAACATAGCTGTTATAGTCTAATGAAGTGATCTGCATTTGAGTAGGTCCATCCATTTCAACTTGTGGATGAGAGACATACTTAACAATCGCTTCAAACAAAGGGTTCATATCCCCTTCACGTACACTATCATCTTCGCCTGCATAGCCATTTAAAGCCGATGCATAAATGATAGGGAAGTCGAGTTGCTCGTCAGTTGCCCCTAATTTGTCAAATAGGTCAAAAACTTGGTCAATAACCCAGTCTGGACGAGCGCCAGGGCGGTCTATTTTATTTACAACAACAACAGGCTTTAAGCCTTGAGCGAATGCTTTTTGAGTCACAAAACGAGTTTGCGGCATTGGGCCATCTACGGCATCAACTAATAGCAAAACAGAGTCTACCATCGACATGATTCGTTCAACTTCACCACCAAAGTCAGCATGCCCGGGGGTGTCAACAATGTTTATTCGATAGTCGTTCCATCTTAATGCAGTATTTTTAGATAAAATGGTAATCCCACGCTCTTTTTCTAAATCGTTTGAGTCCATTACTCGTTCAGTTGGTTCAGCCCGCTGATCTAATGTACCCGACTGTTGCAGGAGCTTATCAACCAAAGTTGTTTTACCATGGTCTACGTGCGCGATAATCGCAATATTTCTTAAATTTTCAATCACTAGAGTTTATGCCTCAATCTACCGGTTTGACGCTAACGAGTTTAGCGCCAGCAAAAATAGGCGCGTATTCTACGTGTAAATGACGTTGAGTGCATTGTTTTTGGTGTTTTTTTCACCAAAAGGCCTCAATTAGCTCACAATAAGCCAAATAAATGATGATTGTTATTAAATAGTGGGTTTGATATAACTGTTTAAACCGCTCAACAAAACCATTTCAATGAAGAATAAAAATCTTACTTTACCTCTCGATAAATGGACGCTTGCCAGCAAAAATTCACTCACTTTAGGCCTGAGCCGGTGCTTAGTGCTTGGCTTAATGCTGATCAGCCCTTTAGTTAAGACCCACACCAAACAGGAAAAAACTTCTGGCGAGCAAGCTGAATGGCTAATGGCTTATTTGCCCGGCAAACCCTCACTTAGAGCTAGCGCAACCAGCCCACATAAGCTATGGGTTGCAGGAACCATGGGCACCGTATGGACTAGTGCCGATTTAGGCAAAACTTGGCAAGCCAGTAAGGTTGCAACAAATTTTAATGGTGATATTAGAGATTTACAGGTATTTGATGATAGTACCGCAATTGCTATGAGCGCCGGTGAAGGCTCAGACTCTCGACTCTATTTAACTGAAAATGCTGGTAAAACTTGGCGGTTACTATTACAAAACACTCACCCTAAAGGATTTTTTGACGCCATTGACTTTTGGGATCGTCACCACGGATTATTACTAGGCGACCCAACCAACGGCTATTACACCGTGTTAAAAACCAGCGATGGAGGTAAGTCCTGGAGTCGAATAGAACAAGCTAACTTGCCCGCAATAAAAACTGATGAAGCAGCATTTGCCGCAAGTGGCAATACATTAATAACGGTTAACCGAACCCAGGCATGGATCACAACAGGCGGCAAGTCAGCCTCTGCTTGGTTCTCAACTAACCAAGGCGAAAACTGGACTCGAGTTGATGTCCCTATTTACCAACAAACTTCAACTGCAGGTGGTTATGCAGTAGGCCAGAATCAATACCAACATATTTTTGTATTAGGGGGAGATTATTTACAACGCGATGCCAATTACCCTAACTTAGCAAAATTTAACCAGTCTTTTTCTAAACCAAAGTTTGAACTAAGCCATTCAGGAAACTTAGGTTTACGAACGGCGATGCAATGCATTAAAGAAATTTGCTTGCTAACCGGAAAACTTGGCACCGACATTTCATTTAACAACGGCAATAACTGGCGTCCTTTTTCAAACCAAGGTTTTTATACTTTAGCCAAAAGTGATACGGCTTTTTTAGCCGCGGGGCACGACGGCAGAGTTGGCGTGCTACAAATAAAACACCTCATTAAAGCAAAATAATAAATACCATCAAATTACAACAATTAACCTACAACTATTAACAAACAACTATAATCTTTCACAGACATAGCATTAGTTTCCAGTTATTTTTGTTTATCATATTTTAGTTAAATCTATAGGTAGTAAGTAATGAAAGGTTTTATCTTGCAAGCTTTAGCTGCGAGCCTCATGGTTTCTTTGCTTGGCTGTAACGTAAAAAATGACCCAGAGAAAGACACGCTCACACTTGAAATTAATGCGGTTCAAGTTTCTAGCACAGTTAAGCTAGAGGAAGAGTTTTCAAAGCAAGTCATTAACATAAGTGCCACTGGTCGATATGCGTTCAAACTGCCTTCTGGGCAAAAAGTGTATAACCTAAATATCATTGAAAGTGGAGACGAAGCTTGCCAACTATCACCCAGTTTAACTTTAAGTTGCCATCCGGTTGCCTGTACCGCTGACCACAATCCTGTTTGTGCGAAGCAGCCTTTAGCAGGTGTACAATGCGTAACTACCCCCTGCGAAACAGATGCTTATAAAACATTTAGTAATCAATGCTTCGCGGCAACAGCTTATGCAGCTATCAGTTTTAGTGGTAGTTGCCAAGCGTTAGAAGGTGTAACTGCGCTACCTATTTCGCCAGTGATTATAACTGAGCTTGCCTCCGCAAGTATTATCGCAGAGCCGTTTAATATTGTATCGCAAACCATTAACCAAGATACTTTAAACGTTAGTTTTGAATTTAGCGGTGGCTGCGGAAGTCATGAATTTGAGCTTTATCTTAATAATGTTTTAAGCGACACCAGTCCTCCTGAAGTAAGCAACACTTACTCACACGCTAGCAACGATAACTGTATTGAAACGGTAAAATTACAAAAGCAATTCGACCTTCTGCCTTTAAAAGAAATTTACCGCCAGGCAAACCCAGAGGCCAGCGGCGAGCAACAAATAATTCTAGAGGACATTGGCACTTATACTTTTACACTTTAATAAGCAGCTCATTATTAAGCTGGTGTCGCGCTCATCCGCTATAAACAAAACAGCAATTAACTTTTGCATTTAATTGAGCGATGCTGCCGGGTTTCGTCTGTCTACCCGACCTAGCGTTAGCCCGATTTACGCGTTGAGTAAAAGCACCCGTTAAACTTGGGTAGGATTATGGTGTCTCCTCTTCTTTATATTAGGAGTTGTTTAGCCATTTGGCTTATCAAATGTCATTTGAAAAGGTCAACTCACAAAAAAGCCCGGTCAAAACCGGGCTTAGTTATTCAATACAAAAGTTTTTGGTTAAGGGTAGACATAACTTGACTGAATACCCAATGGAATACCTATCCACCAGTAAATAAGCAGGAATATTGTCCAGCCAACCATTAAAGCAATACTGTATGGCAGCATCATAGCAATCACCGTTCCAATACCGGTACCTTTTACATAGCGCTGGCAATATACAACCACTAATGGGAAGTAGGGCATTAATGGGGTAACGATATTTGAAGTGGAATCTCCAACACGATAAGCGGCTTGGGTTAAGTCAGGAGAAATACCTAATTGCATCAACATGGGCACAAAAATAGGCGCCAATAATCCCCACTTAGCCGAGCTGGAACCGACAAATAAGTTGACGATTGCGGTTAAAATAACAATACCAATAATGGTAACAGCACTTGGTAGTTGCATCGCTTTCAGCCCTTCTGCCCCCTCAATGGCCATTAAAGCACCGATATTCGACTTGCCAAACGCATCGATAAATAAAGCGCAGAAAAATGCCATGACAATGTAGTAAGCCATGGAGTTCATTGACTTGCTCATGGCACTAATCATATCTTTGCTTGACTTGAAGGTACCCGATAAAAAGCCGTAAACTGCTCCAGGAACAATAAATAGCAAAAATATAAGCGGTACAATTGACTGCATAATGGGCGCACTAAAGTCAGCTAATTTTCCATTCGCTGAGCGCAGCGGAGAGTCATCGGGATACGCAGCGAAGAACAAACCCACTAGGCCTAAAAACATTACCGCGGTTGCAATAAAAAAGCATTTTTTGTCGCGCGATGTGATTTCTCCGAACACTGGTAACTCTTCTTCATTGGTATCGATTTTAGTATTGGCTAATCGAGGCTCAACAATTTTATCGGTTATGTACCATCCAAGTAGAACAATAAATAAACTAGACGCTGAAGTAAAAAACCAGTTGTTTAAAGGGTTTATTTGTATTCCCGGCTCAATAATTTGAGCGCCAGCTTGAGTAAAGCTTTGTAGTAATGGGTCAATACCTGACGGGATGAAATTTGCACTGAAACCGCCACTTACACCGGCAAACGCCGCAGCAATACCCGCAACAGGGTGACGACCCATAGCATAATAAATAATACCCGCTAATGGGATAACTAATACATATCCCGCATCGGTCGCGGTGTGACTAACAATCGCAATTAAAATGATAGACGGAGTTAATAATGCTTGAGGGGTTACTTTCAGCATCATTTTTAGTCCCGCATTAATGTAACCAGAATGTTCGGCAACTCCAACCCCCAACATCGCAACCAGTACCACCCCTAAAGGAGCAAATGCGGTAAAGGTTTTGACCATATTGGCCAGAAATAAAGCTAAGGCATCGCCGGTTAATAAGTTATTAATGACGATTGCCTTACCGGTTCGCGGGTCGATGGCATCGAATGTCATTTGGGCGAAAATCGCAGACAGAATCCAAATGATTATCATAGAAAATAAAAAGATCATTGCGGGATCGGGTAACTTATTCCCCGCGCGCTCAACCCCATTGAGCATCCGCATTATAAAGTTTGGTTTGGTGAGTTCTGACATAGTCGCCTCCTGGTTGCTCACTCTTGTGATTGTTTCCTGAAAATGGGCTATAACTTGCCATTAAACCACTAAAAGCGCAACCGTTAAGAGAGTCAAACCTTTATAATTTCGTAAGAAGTCACAACAACGAAATCTGTGAGTGGCTGTTTTGAGTGACGCAGGAATCCCAACAAACCGAGCTAAATTTTAATATTTAGTAATATTTTTTAAAGCCGTTTCACAACGCGGCACTTTCCTGCGGGCGACTTTCTGCAAGAGCTAAAAAGTCACCCCAAAAGCCCACCGCTCGGTCCACTAGGACAGCGCGATTTAGTAAGCACTAAAAATAACGATTAACAGTTGCGCCTACATACTTGCCATAATCTATGGCTTTAACCACAACTAAAATTGGATTTAACCGAGGAAATCATGGCAATAAAAAGAAAAAGACTAATCATTTAAAAAGTCTATTTTTGGGGTGGGACTGGTAATTAAGTATTATATAGTGCTCAAAAAAAGGGCGAAGTACCAATGCATTCACATTGATACTTTCACCCTTTAAATGATTGGATTTTACTTAGCCATTTAAAATACTAACAAACCTAAAAAAAGAATTTTAATTAAACCTTAATCAATAGATTATGCTGGCTTAACTAAAAACTTGGCAACTTCAACCGACGTGACTTCAACCAGTTGGTTGGCTTCAATTTTGTCGACTTGAGCTTTAGGATCAATGGTAACTTTCCAAGTAACACCTGAATATTCAGTGCTAGCAGTACTCGCTGGAGTTAGACTTGTTGTTAGCACAAACTGATACCCCACTAAATCGCTACTATTATCTTTTTCAATTGCTTTATCTCCTTGCAACTTTTTAAAAGGTTTCCAAAGCAATCCAGTAATTACGCCAGTACTAACGCCAGTACCTGCCAACCCCGCAACCCAAGTTTCGGGCAACACTTCTAACGTCATTAGCCCACCACAACAAAGCGCCCCGATTCCAGCAAATAGAAAAATTCCGCTGACAAAGCCAGTTGCGACTTCTACTGCCAAAAGTACGAATCCTAACACAAGCCAAAACTCAGCTTGATGGTCAGCAATATAATCGAAAAGCATATTATTTCTCCTTGCTAAGCAACACCCTTGTTAGCATTTAAGGTATTAATAATGGTCATAGCTTCAGCAACAACATTTGCTGCACTTGAGCCACCGTCTGGTAATAAGACCACTGTAGATTCTTTGGCAATAGCCTCTTTGGCTGCGATAGCTTTATCTGCAAGCTCAAGCTGGATCGCTTTTTGACCTTCGCTTGTTGCTGCAACATGACCCACCGTTTGTAATGCTTTTGCTTTAGCGTCGGCTACCGCGATAATCGCTTTCGCCTCACCTTCTGCTTCTAAAATTTGTTCCGCTTTATTAGCTTCAGCAGCTAAAACTTGAGCTTGTTTGGCACCCTCTGCAACGTTAATAGCAGACTGCCTATGCCCTTCCGACTCTAAAATAGTCGCGCGCTTTTCTCGTTCAGCTTTCATTTGCCTTTCCATTGCGTCTAAAATGGTTCTAGGCGGTTCAATATCTTTAATTTCATAGCGTAGTACTTGAATACCCCAAGGTTCAGAAGCGAGGTTTATGGCATTCACAATATTCACATTTAAGCTTTCTCTTTCCTCAAAAGTTTTATCTAAATCAATTTTACCTATTTCACTTCGCATTGTGGTTTGAGCTAGCTGAGAAACAGCATAAACGTAGTCGTCGACGCCATAAGAAGCTTTGTAGGGATCAAGTAATTTTATGTACAAGACGCCATCGACAATTAACGAGATATTATCTTTAGTAATTGCAGACTGACTCGGTACGTCAAATGCATGCTCTTTTAGAGACTGTTCATACGCCACCTTATCAATAAAAGGGACTAATATGTTAAGTCCAGCGACCATGGTTTTGTGATATTTACCAAATCTTTCTACAACAAAAGCTCTATTTTGCGGCACAAACTTAACCGAAGACTTGACCACAATAATGACTAGCAATGCTAAGCCTGTCCAAAAATTTAGTATTATTCCTAATAGCTCGTTCATGTGTTTTCCTTAGTTATTGGCAGGTTGAAGCCCTTGCAATGAAAAATTGAGGAGGCTTTAATGCCGATTTGTTTTGTTAAACATTCACTTATTTGTACCTAAGCACCACCCATAGTGCAAGCAGATTTATGCAAAGCACCCAAGTTAAGCGCCAAGATAAGCACCACACTTTCAAATCCTAGCGAGATAAACGCCTTAAAGTGTGAGATATTCCCAAAAAAAGAGATACCGGATAAAGTACTTGGAGAAGCATATAAGCTCACCAGAACGCTATAACCGATTCGTATTAAGTCACAAACTACTACAGATAATTTTATGATAAACTCATCAAACTGATAGAAAATACTGATTAACTATGAAGCTAGACTTAGATTCCATTCGCGTCCTTAATACGATTGTTGAGCAAGGCAGCTTTGCTGCAGCAGCTAAAACACTACATAGAGCACAATCTGCCATTAGCTACCAAATAAAGAAGCTAGAAGATGCGCTCGAACTAGAAATATTCGACCGGAGTGAATACCGCGCCGTTTTAACACCGACCGGCAAAGTTATCTTAGAGGAAGGTATAAGGTTACTGGGGCAAGCCCAACATATAGAGAGGCTGGCCCAACAGTTGAACCAAGAGTGGGAACCGAGTTTCGAGGTGGTCATTGACGGTATTTTAAAAATTGACCCAATTATGGCAGCAATGCATAAACTACTCGAAGAGGATATACCCACCAAAATTTCGTTAACAATGGAATATTTAGGTGGAGTACAGCATCGTTTTGAAAAAAACAACGCGGATCTTATGTTAGTAAAAGAGTATCAAAAATCTACCCAGCTATTGTCTAAACCGTTACCTTCTGTCGAGTGCTTGCTTTGCGTTGCTAGCCACCACCCTTTGGCCAATCAATCGCAAGTGAGCTTAGCTGTACTACAACAACAAGTTGAGCTCAGTGTGCATGATTCCAGCGAACAACAACTATATGATGTTGAGCATATGCACTTTGGTGGAGAACGAATATTTTTTTTAAGCGACTTTAAAAGCAAACATCAAGCATTGTTGCAAGGAATCGGCTTTGGGTGGATGCCAAACTATCTTGTTGAAAACGATATAAAAGCGAAAAAATTATGTGAAGTACGTTATGAGCATGGCTCGCGTTTTTCTTTTGTGCCACATTTAGTATGGCGCGCAGAAAAAAAGCTTGGTAAAACAGCGCAAAGATTTATTGAACTGCTCGATGAGTTTACCGCAAAGCAATAACAATAACCAAAGCGCCTTTAACTAAAAAATAATGACAACGCCAACAAACTTTATTTTGGCCACTTTAATCACATTCTAAAAAGTAGTCTCTCATCCAATTGAATAATACTTTAGAGGTTACTTCGTCTATTCTTATTTCTAAAAACTCGTCATCCGGCTCTGTGGTTTTAAAGCTAAATTGATAGCGAACCACTTGTGGCATTTGATCATGTAAAATAATGATAATTCTTTTGCCACTGCGCAAACAGTCTATAGTCATGGCATCTGCGGGGATCCCTAAGTCACGCATTTTTCGACTAACGCCAACAATTGGATCAATGTTTTGATATTGCGCTTGAATTTGTTGGTGAGCTTCACTTATTTGATCTGATAATTGCGCTAAATTTTTATCTGACACTAAATTTCCCTAAAGATTAATTGCTTTAAATTCAATCCACATTTTACCTTAGATAGATAGAAATTTCTTCTATCCAGTGCTAAGGTGACAGCTATCCAATTTTGGCGTATACAGCAGAACTTAGCGCATTTATACTAAAATAAATATGAGGTTAACATGGCTCTAAATCCTTTAACACGGTTTAAACTAACCCATTCCCTAAAAGTAGCTCGCTGTTTAGTTGCTGTAATAGCGCTAGTGCTTTGCTCAACAAATGCAATGGCATCGCTCGAACAAGCAGATAAAGCTTACCAAGCAAAACAGTATGAAGAAGCCTTAGAGCTATACTTGCCGCTAGCAGAACAAGGTAACAGTCATGCCCAAGCTCGACTTGCCAGTATGTATTTTTGGGGGCATGGCGTTAGAAAACAGCCTTCTAAAACTTATGCGTGGTCACTTAAAGCAGCCAAACAAAGCAACCCAAAAGGTCAGCATATGCAGGCTTACCTTTATGAAAATGGCGTTTTCGTTACACAAAATAAGCGCAAGGCAATTCAGTGGTATAAACTAGCAGCTGAGCAAGAGTATGCCCCTGCAATGGCATTTATGGCCTCGCATTACATTTTCGCAGAAGTACTTCCTAAGAACATCGCTAAAGGGTTACAACTTGCTAAAAAGGCAGCCAAAAAAGACGAGCCAATGGCACAATATTTGATGGGATATTTATATGAAACGGAATATAAAGATGTGCGAGCCGCGCTAAAATGGTACCAGCTTGCAGCAGAAAATCACTATGCAATGGCGGCCAACCAAATTGGCCTTATTTATTATCAAGGAACGGGGCTTGCAGGCCAAGATTTAAACTCCGCCTATCGTTGGTTTATTATTGCTGAAGAGTTAGGCTCGCCGGAAGGATTTAAGAATAAGCCGATTATTCAGGCGAAGATAAAACCGGCACTACGCAAAAGCATAGAAGAAGAAGCTCAACGCTGGCTAAACAACCACCCATATGAGGAATCATAAAACTTTCCTAGCCAATCCTATTTTTGTCCTAGTTAAATAGGATTGGGCTCACCCTTATGATTACTCAAAGCCAATAAAATTGAACTATACTTGGTAGGTTTAATAATAAATAGCTACTGAGTAACTTATGCAACCACTAAAAATCGCGGTAATCGACGATGCAACGATGATCCGCGATCTAATCAAAAAATTTATTCGGCAAAATTTTCCCAGTGCAAAAGTGTTCGATGCCAATAATGGACTTACTGGTAAAAACTTGCTCACTAGGCAACCTGTTGATTTAATTCTCTGTGACTGGGAAATGCCCGAAATTAATGGAGAAGAACTTTTAAAATGGGTTAGAGAGCAAGCGACTCTTAAAGATACCCCTTTTATTATGGTAACTAGCCGAGGAGATAAAGAGTTTGTTATTCAAGCAATTCAGTCAGGCGTTAGTGACTATCTTGTTAAACCATTTAACAACAAACAATTTCTCGAAAAAATCTATAAAGCTTTAAAGAAGCATGGCAAAGAATTACCCACCAGTGAACTAGTTAATAAACCGCCTACTGGCAGAGGCGGCGACTCTTTGGCTGTACTTACACAGCACTCCGCCCCTGCGCCGCTAAAAAAACCGAAAGAAATGCCTAAGGGGTTGGCGCTACTACGTACTGCAAATGGCGAGCTACATTGCGTACTTAAGCAACTAGATCTTAATGCAATGCTAGGTCTTTTTAAACACAATGACTATATGCCTGCGCTACTCGATCAAGTTTCTTTAGATATTGAGTTTAAGCGTGGTGAAGAAAAGCAAGTCATGCGTATCAATGGTTTTATTCAAATGCTAAAAACCAACGACTTAAAACCCGACTGTAATAAAGTGCATGTCAAAGTGGTGTTTATGGATGAAGATCCAGAAAAACAACGCTTAATTTCAGAATACGTTGGGCAATTTAACTAACCGATCAATAAACAATTGTATAAACTTGCTTAGTTTTCAGTATAGCGCTACCCTATTATTGATTTCGTAATAGCAACTTAGAGCTTAACTAAATTAAAAGGGCGATTAAAATGAAACGATTAATAAGTTTAATTTTTGCAGGACTGTTTAGCTTTTTCTTAGTTAACAGTGCGTCAGCAGGTGTGGTTACCTCTGAAGAAGTGCTACTTCAAGAGCAACGCGACTTTACCCAACAACAAATTATTGCAATGATTGATTCAGAAGAGGTTCAACAGCAATTAATTAGCTATGGAGTGTCACCAGAGCAAGCTAAAGCAAGGGTTGCTAGCCTCACTCAACAAGAGTTAGTACAACTCAATCAAGAAATAAACCAAATGCCTGCAGGTGCTGGAATTGTGGGAACGGCTGTGACGGTATTAATAGTTTTAGCAATTCTAGATATTTTGGGTGTCACCGATGTCTTTTCCTTTATAAATCCAATCTAGCGACAACATATGCTGTTTCACCGATTTAGAGCAGGCATTAGTGCCTGCTTTTTGTTGCTTTGTTCTGGCTGTATTTCTACTGCTTGGCAAACTCAACAAATACGCAACAACCCGCCACCAATAAAACCACAGCACTTAATAAAAGATGTACCTTTTTTCCCGCAGCAACAATATTATTGTGGCCCCACTACGCTTGCAGAAGTGGCAAATTATTATCAAAAAGATACAACCCCAGACAGCATAGCTCCAGCACTTTTTATTCCAGAATTTAAAGGAACTTTGCAAATTGAATTACAAGCTGCTGCACGCCAGCAAGGTTTATTAGCTTACGCTGACAATAGCAGTATTGCTCAACTACTCACGCTATTAAGCGAAGATATTCCGGTAATCGTTTTACAAAATTTAGGTACCGACTGGCTGCCCCAATGGCATTATGCTGTAGCAATTGGCTATAATTTAAATGAACTGAGCATCACCTTACACTCAGGACAAGATGCATTTCGTTGGACCCAGCTAGATAATTTTGAACGCACTTGGAAGCGATCGAATTATTGGTTATTGGTTGCATTACCTGCGACTAAAATATCAACTACTATGCAGCCCATTCGCTACCTAAATGCGGCACAGGATTTAGTTAGCGTGCAACAAACCCAACACGGTTTAAACGCAATGCACACGGCCCAGCAAAAGTGGCCAAATTATTGGCTCAGTTATTTTTTACTTGGAAACTACTACCTTAAAGATAACGAAAAACAGGCATTGGCTTGGTATTTAAAAGGCGAGCATTTAGCACTCAATAACATTTCATATTTGAATAATTTAGCGTTCGCGTTTGGTATGAACGGATGTCAATCGCTTGCTCTTGCCACAATAGAAAAAGCGATAAAAATTAACCCTAATGATAGCAATTTACGCGACTCTAAAAAGCAAATTTTAGCTATGCAAGAAACTGAACAATGCAGTGAAACTATGCTTAAAACACCGTTAAACTAGGTGTTTTTATTACTCAGCACAAGTTACCGCTTCTCTTTGGCTAAGCCTTATAGCTATATCCTCGCTTGGCTTATCGAGTATTTTTTTATGCTGCGTTTGCTCAATTATAGTTAACAAGCGTTGGGTTTGAGCAAGCGGATCGTCTGCCTCAGTAATGGCGCTAATCATAGCAATACCACTTACCTTAGTTGCTGCTACATCGGCTATTCTCGACGCATTAATTCCACCAATTGCAACCAATGGGTAATTCAATGATTGCCGCCAATAGTTCAACTTATTTAGGCCTTGTGGCGTCCAAGGCATTGCTTTGCTATCGGTGTGATAAACCGGGCCACAAGCGATATAAGAAGGTTTTAACCGAATAGCCCTTGCAACTTCGTGGTGACAATGTGTGCTGACTCCTAGCCTAAGACCAGCAGAGTAAATTGCTTCAATGTCAGCGCTTTCAAGGTCTTCTTGCCCTAAGTGCACTCCGTAAGCACCTAACTCGATTGCCTGCTCCCAATAGTCATTTATAAATAATCGACATTCAAATTGATTGGCTATTTCGACCGCTTTTTTAATTTCTCTAGTTAAAGCTTCGCCTCTCAGATCTTTAATTCTCAACTGGATAGTCGTTATGCCTAACGGCAGCAATTTTTTCAACCAGATAGCTCGCTCTACTACTGGGTAAAGACCTAACGGCTTATCATCGCACTTAGGAAAACTTAGGCGATTTAAATCATCCGTTGCCTGACAAGAAACAATTGGTAAGTATTTTTCAGCGACTGGAAAGCTAGCAATATCAATAGGACCTTTACTTTCGGCTACAGAGTAGCTTTGTGCTATCCCTTGATTAATTGCCATTTTGGCAATCACTACGGCATCTTCCATAGAAGTACCATGCGCGATACAGCTTGCAACAACAGACGCTAACGCGCAGCCTGTACCACGTGTATTTCTCGATAATTTTCGTTCGCTACTCAGCCAGAAACATTTATCATCACTGGCAAAATAGTCCTGACAATAATCGCTATATTCTTCCTCGGCATGGCCACCTTTTATTAAGACATGCTGGGCACCAAACAGAAGCATAGACTCAGCTGCTAGCTCAATTTCTTGAGCAGAATCAACCCCTAAATTAGTTAACAACGAGGCTTCTTTCAAATTAGGGGTAACTAAACTACATAAGGGAAGTAACACGTCAACATATGCAGCGATATCTTGGCTTTTAAAGAATGTTTTGCCGCTAGACGCACTTAAAACTGGATCGAGAATAAGCGGCAACTGGCTACTCATAATAAACTTTGCGATCACACGTGCTTGCTCAATATTGGCAATTAATCCAACTTTTACAACGCAAATAGGCAGTGATTTAACCGCTTCTAGCTGTTCTTTTAAGGCAACCACATCGACAGGGTTTATTGCTACCACTTCAAAGTTATTTTGCGCAGTAGTGGCCGTTAGTGCCAGCATAGAATGAATCCCAAACGCTTGCTGGGTCTTTAAGTCTGTACTTATTCCCGCCATACCAGCCGAGTCAGAGGCAGCGATGGTTAAAACTATTGGGCGGTGTTTGTTATTTAGAAACATAAACGACTACTTGATTAAATCATTAAACAGTTAAAAAGCATTGATTAAGCAAGCTTTTTTCGACGCCCAAAACTCATCATGTAGCAACCACAGACTTAAAAGCAAAGCTTACTCAATTTGCTGCCAAAATGGCGTACCGAGTGTTGGTGTACTCGGTTGCGCAATGTCTCGCTCAGGCATAATGCCTGCATGATAAGCTAAACGACCAGCTTGTAAAGCATATTTAAACGCTTTTGCCATTTTAACGGGACTTGTCGCTAGTGCCACAGCGGTATTTAAAAGCACGCCGTCAAAGCCTAGCTGCATTGCCTCAACCGCATGTGATGGCGCACCAATGCCCGCATCAACAATAAGCTGTGTACCGCTAAAGTGCGAGCGCAAGCTTCTCAACGCATAAGGGTTAATAATGCCCTTACCGGTACCAATGGGAGCCCCCCATGGCATAAGCACTTTACAACCTGCTTCCACTAGTTTCTCGCACACGATTAAGTCATCGGTACAATAAGGAAAGACTTCAAACCCCTGAGAATTTAATTCTTTTGCGGCTTCTACTAACCCAAAAGGGTCGGGTTGTAAGTTATACTCATTGCCAATAACCTCTAACTTAATCCAGTTAGTATCAAAAAGCTCTCTGGCCATTTGCGCGGTAACAATTGCCTCTTTAGCGCTATGACAGCCAGCGGTATTGGGCAACAAGCTCACCGGCAATTGTTTTAACATTTCCCAAAATTTTTCACCACCATGAGCAGCAGGGTTTTGACGTCTAAGTGAAACAGTGACAATTTCGCTTCCAGAAGCGCGTATAGCCTGCTGCATAATACTCGGCGATGGATATAAAGCCGTGCCTAATAAAAACCGGCTGCTAAAAGTCTTACCTGCTAGCTCCCAATTATCTTGAGTGCTGTCTGGAGTATTGTTTGGATTGTTTTTTGTTTTGATTTTGTTTGCTTTAAAATCATCTGCTTGTTGTAAGCTTGCTTTTTTTAGCTCGTCAACTGCCATGATTAGCCTCCCGCCATTGGTGCTACTATTTCAATTTGATCATTTTGCTGCAAGCCATGATTTGCATAATCAGCTCTAGTAACAAAAGTGCTATTTAAAGCAACCGCAACGGTTCCCGGCTCACAATGTAATTCATTTAATAACTCAATTAAATTTTCGCTGTGCGTTTGATATTTTTCACCGTTTAAAACTATATCCATAAATTAATCACCTAAGAAACAAAAGCCTAAACTAAGCATTCATCATTGGTTTTGAATTCAACAAATCGCCTTGCCAACTAGAATCTTCAGCAACCACCTGGACTATCTGCTCTGCGATAGCGGGTGCGACTAAATAGCCATGTCGAAACAAACCATTAACTTGAATCAATTTGTCGTTTATGTGCACTAAAGGTAAGTTATTTGGCATGGCTGGGCGACAGTGAGATTTTGTGTTTAAAATAGCGGCTTCAGCAAAGCCGCTGTGAATACTATAAGCCGCAGAAAGCAACTCTAAAGTAGAGCGCACACTAATCGGGCGCAAATCGTCTGACTCTATTTGAGTTGCGCCTATAATGTATTGATTTGGGCTCGACTGGGGCACCACATACAGTTGGTAGCGAGGGTGAATTAACCGAACTAAACGACTAAGTTTAACCTCAGGTGCATCCAGCAAAATGAGTTCACCTCTCACTCCTCGCAGATTTTGGATAGTTTCTTTTGCCGCTAACCCTCGGCAATCGATCACCCAGTCAAAAGTCTGGCTTTGCTTGTCATAGTATATCTTTTGCGATTCAATTTGTTGAACCGCGCAGTTAAATCGAGTCTTAACTCCTAGCGTTTTCAGCTGAGCTAAAATCGCAGCCATCGTCTTATGTGCAGATAACCAAGCCTCTTTAGAAAAATAATAACCACTCGAAAACTTTGCCCATAGTTCTGGCTCAAGCTTGGCTAAATCGTCCTTAGTTAAAGTTGTTTGAACGACGTTTTCATTGTTTAAAGTTTGGCAAAAGTCGCGCGATGCCTGCTGCTTAAAACGGAGCAAGTCTGCGTGATCTCCAGGGTGAGCAACAACAATACAACCGCGTTGAAAATACCCGCAGTCAGTTTGAAGCGAGTCAATAATTTTTGGCCATAATTGTAAAGAGCGCATGCCCAATTGAAAAATCAGCGTCTCACAGTTTTCTAATTCAGAATAAGGTGTAAGCATTCCAGCAGCAGTAAACGAAACTGCAGCTTGTGATTTTTCTGACTCGCGCTCAAACAAAGTAACTTGGTGCTTTTGATTGGCAAGTTGTAGCGCCAACATACGCCCAATGATACCAGCACCAACAATTGCAATTGTTTGCTTGCTTGGTTTCACTTTAGCTATTCCTGCTGCACATAAATTTCAGCGCCTTGCGATTTAAACTCTGCAGATTTTTGCTGCATGCCTTTTTCAGCATAATCGCGTACTTCTTGGCTAATTTTCATGGAGCAAAACTTAGGTCCACACATTGAACAAAAGTGCGCCACTTTGGCCGAATCTTTTGGCAAAGTTTCATCATGGTATTCTCTTGCGCGATCAGGATCTAAACCTAAATTAAACTGATCTTCCCAACGAAACTCAAAACGGGCCTTACTAAGTAAATCATCTCTGTAGCGAGCTCCCGGATGTCCTTTAGCGAGATCTGCCGCGTGCGCAGCTATTTTGTAAGTAATAATCCCTTCTTTAACATCGTCTTTGTTGGGTAAACCTAAATGCTCTTTCGGTGTTACATAACATAACATGGCGCAACCATACCATCCGATCATTGCTGCTCCAATGCCCGACGTAAAATGATCGTAACCCGGAGCAATATCGGTTGTCAGCGGACCTAAAGTATAAAAAGGTGCTTCATCGCAATGTGCTAGCTGTTTATCCATATTTTCTTTAATCATATGCATTGGCACATGACCTGGCCCTTCTATCATCACTTGTACGTCATGCTTCCAAGCTATTTTTGTCAACTCACCAAGTGTTTCTAGCTCACTAAATTGTGCTGCATCGTTTGCGTCGGCCAACGAACCTGGGCGTAACCCGTCCCCCAATGAAAAGCTAACATCGTAGGCTTTCATGATTTCGCATATTTCTTCAAAGTGGGTATATAAGAAATTTTCTTGATGATGAGCAATGCACCATTTCGCCATGATTGAGCCGCCTCTCGAAACTATACCGGTCACTCTATCAGCGGTTAAAGGAACATAACGCAATAAAACACCTGCATGAATGGTAAAGTAATCAACCCCCTGCTCTGCTTGCTCAATTAAGGTATCTCTAAACACTTCCCAAGTTAAGTCTTCTGCGACGCCATTAACTTTCTCTAGCGCTTGATATATCGGTACGGTGCCAATAGGAACGGGTGAGTTTCTAATAATATAATCTCTCGTAGCATGAATATGCTTACCCGTTGAAAGATCCATGACGGTATCTCCTCCCCAACGAATTGACCAAACTAGCTTTTCAACCTCTTCTTCAATACTCGAGGTGACCGCAGAGTTACCGATATTAGCGTTAATTTTTACTAAAAAATTTCGCCCAATAATCATAGGCTCTAATTCAGTGTGGTTAATATTTGCGGGAATAATCGCTCTTCCAGCGGCAATTTCTTCGCGTACAAATTCTGCGGTAATGGGTTGCAAATTAGCGCCCAAAGCATTGCCTTTAAGTCGCTGTTCACGCTCTTGGGTAGTAAATTCATTTTGTAATGCTTCACGCGCTTGATTTTCTCTAACCGCGACATATTCCATTTCAGCAGTAATAATGCCTTGCCGTGCATAGTGTAATTGCGAAACGTTTTCACCCTGCTTCGCCCTTCGAGGCTGACGCTGTAACGCCGCATTGTAAAACTGAAACGCTTTACTAGAACTGCTATGCCCATTGTCTAAAGCTTTTACGCCTCTTCCATGGTAGAGTTCGCTATCTCCACGGGCTTGTATCCATTTTGAACGTATGTCAGCTAGACCTTTATGGACATCTATTTCACAACTAGGATCGGTGTAGGGGCCAGAAGTATCGTAAACAGTAACCGATGTCGCATCGCTTAAGTTTATTTTTCGCATTGCAACCTCAGCTTTAAAAACTGGCGTCACTAGATAAGTTTTTTCGCTAGCGGGCAAGGGGGTTCGGGTAATAAGACTATTAGCTTTTAAAGAAGTTTTACTCGTGTTCGAGCTTACTTGGTAAGATGTTGGGCTTGCTGCGGTATTAGTTTCAGAGTCTGACTTAAAACTCGTGATTGAGTTATCGTTCATTTATATTCCCCACTGTTTAATCATTTAGCATAGTGAGGCGAGAAGTAGCCCAAAAGCACTAAAGCCTTTTACAGACTTTTAATACAATGAGATTACTTCGCTCGCTCATCCCTACGCCGATACTAATCGGATCAGGTTCTACGGGTTTGTGAAATAGCTAAAAATAACTCAAATCACATCTCAGCCAAGGTTAGTTTAAAAACTAAAGGCACCCCGAGAGCTCATGGGCATTATAATCAAGCTTTAAAATAAAGCAAACTAAGTTTTCGTCCTGGAATAGGTTGGCCTTTATTGGCTTAACTCGCTATCATAGAACCAGAAATCTACTTACCTAAAAATAGTTTGCGACAAAAATGCCACAACAAAAATACTTATTCATGCTAAAAGTTATGTTACTTTCGATAACATTCGCTATGCTTTTTAGCTGCTCTAGTAAAAGGGCTGACCCTTTTAGTGAAAGCTTCTATACATTCGAATCTGCAGATAAACTACCTTCTTTTTCCTTTATTCTGGCGTTAAAGGGTACTCAGATTCAACTTAACAATGAGCAGCAAGCTATTCATGATTATCAAACAGGCGAAAGCACGGCTCGAGCGCGTAGCAACCAAAATCTTGCCTTAACTGACGATCCTCAGGACAGATTAGTATCACTTAAATTTAAAATGGAAGAACAAGCTCATAAGCGCTTGGCAAAAAAACTAAAAGCAAGCGGTTTTTGTAATAGCAATATAGTGTATCAAGCCGATGAGTACACTCATGGCCGATATAAGATAAGCGGACACTGTGCTCAAAACTAAAACCCAAATTGGAATTAATTTTAAAGCACAGTAGCATGCAGCTTTTAGTCGAGAGGAATTCTAATCACTAGGCCACCCATAGTGTCACCAATTTTAAAGTCTGTTTTGGGGCTATCGGCATGATCATTATGACAGTCAACACAGGCTTTAGAAACGGCAATATCTGGATACACCGCGGTGTAATAGTTTTTATCTCCTAATTTTTCCTCACCATAAAAATTAGCTTTATTCTTTTCTATTGCTTCCATCGCTTTCACTTCTAGCGGTGTTCTCGGTTTGTTTTGCTTGTTAATGGCAAAACTAGACAGCAGCGCAAAGCTAAAACCTGTGTTTTTTTCATTAACTCTTTCCGCAGACATTCGCAGCATTTGCGCTGGAAGCGGCAAAGCACTCTCTTCTTTCCAACGCTCTTCTGCAGTAATTACTTCGTCTTCATTTTGGAGGCGATGCACGACCTTTTGAGTATACACAGCTCTATCAGCTTCAATTACTGCAAAAATAGCATCAGCCATTTTCTTTACGCTAACTTCTTTAGCGAAACAAACGTTTGCGCTTCCAAGTAAAACAAGCACCGTTGTGAGTTTTCTTATCGATAGTTTCATTTCTTTCTCCTGTTAATGTCTCTATTTATTTTGTTTCTGTTCTATTCGCTCTTTAACTAACTGAATTGCTGGGTGATTTTTATCTGGCGCACGAGAAAAGTTATTTTCAATTAGCGCTTCATCGGCCAAAGCAGATAACGAGAACTCCAGCCCATGACAGTTCATACAAACCTTTCTAAGCATTTTGGTATTGGGTCTTAGATTCTCGTTTTGGTTATGCGAAACATGTACATTACGGCCTTTTTTAATTCTAGGTAAATGACAACTAGCACAACTCACTCCGCTTCCCTTTGGCAGCCGGCCACTTTGTTCCTTGCTCCAAAGTTGATAATGCGGTGTCAACAAATAAGATTCGCTATGATTATCCTGATGACAACCTAGACAAGCTTCAACTGCAGCAAAAGAAACATCCAGCGAATGGGGCTTATGACAGCTATTACAATTTAGTTCCTGATTCCGGTGTGAATTTAAATCGAGCCGCCCTTGCTGCGGGGTAAGTGCAGATAAGCCTTGAGGTAAACGCATGCCATGTTTACTTTGTTCAAAATCATTTACCTGCTTTTTATGACAGCTTTCGCACTTTTTGACTACCTCTGCGCTACTTAGATCAAATTGCCAAAACTCGCTTGAGTGCTGCGAATTTTTATCACTTTTTAGTTCGTTTAAATGACAACTTGAGCAGTTAGCCGCCGTTTTAGCGTGGACGCTCAATTTCCATTCCTGCTCGGCAGTTTGCCAACCTTTTTGTGTATAAGACTCTTGCAGGTTCTTTACCTCTACATTAGCTAACTCAGCTTTGTTGAAATCAGCTTTATCCACTTCAAGCGGCAACTCTAGTTTGTGCTTCTTTAGCCAACGCTTAAAATTCGTTCTGTCCGGTAATAACTGCTTTTCTTTGTGATCGGGTCCATCAAAATGTTTGGTTAAAAACTTTTCGTAAAGCATGCTGTTATCATGGTAGTTATGACAACCCGAGTTAGCACATGAGTCAAATTTAAACTCTGCATGACTTTCTCTTTCAGAGGTAACGTCTTTGTGGCAATGAAAACAAAAATCTTCAGCTAAAGTCACGCCAGTTTTTCGAGTAATTTCCGGCTTATGTTCGCGATGACAAGATACACAATAGCGTGCATCTAAACTTTCTAGCAGCTCAGCATTGCGAGGATCTTGGAATACTTTTTTAGGATGGCTGTCGCTTACTCGATCAAGCTCTTTGGCATGGCAAGATTCACACGCCGTTTGCATATCATCTGCAGAAGAAAATGAATCAACATGGCAAGCATTACATTTAAGTTCAATTTGATAGTGCCCATGCGAAGTATCACCACTTAAAAAATAAGTTTTATCACCTTTAAATAAATTAAAGGCCAGTACTGCACCTATAACAATAGTAAAGAAAATTCCTAAAGGAAGTACGCCGAGTTTTTTATTATATTTTTTCATTATACTTCTTAAAAATAGTAAGCAGATAGAATGTGGAAAAAGATTAATGGCGGAAGCATCCACAGCAATGAGTAATGAACTCTGGACCACCACAAGCGATGTTTTCTAAGTTTAAGATCACTCCAATGATGGTTTCTAGCCATAAAAACACCAACTAAAGAACCTGTGGTGGTCGCTAGCAAAAATACAAACATCAGTGCAAAATTTAAGTTGTTGCCTAACCTCATACCAGTATGAATCATCAACACAAATAGTGCGCCAACACCAATAATAGAGTGAGCAAAGCGCCAACTATCCACATGCCCTACATTAAACCGCTTGATTCGCTTTCGGGCAGCAAGTGCGGTCGCAATAAAGCAAAACCCTAATAACGTAAAACCACTAACTTGTTTCCAAAATGGATCAAACCATAGTTTTTCAATGTGCCAACTAAACTGTACCGAATCGGCAATAGATAGTGGTTCGAAGAAAACTAACGCAAGTATTGCAATGATAGAAAAAATTGAAGTGTATAAAATCGCTTTTTGATGACGCATGACTAAGTTAGGTGCGGGCGTATCGAGCAGGTTAAGTAAAAGCGGCTTACAAGAACCACAGACAGTGCCTGCTTTAGTTTTTTCACCTAATATTTCTACCGTCCTACAACCACTTTCAATTTCTTGACTAAGCTGTCCTCGAGTAATGTTCTGACAAAGACAAATAATATAATCTTCAGGTAGCTCTTTAATATTCGTTTTATTTTGCTCGCGCAAAAGCGTACCATTTTTTTGAAACGCCAAATACTGGCGATGCTTAAGCTTAGTTTTATCATTAAGCATGGCTCGTATATCATTTTGCTCATCCCAATTACCTATAATGATGGCACCAACCAAATGGCCATCAAGCACAACCAATTTACGGTATATGCCTTTAAGGCGATTGCTATAAGTATATGTTTGGCTCCCTTCTACATCTAACTCGCCAAAGTAAGCGGTGGTATAGTCGCTAAATTTAACTTGAACATTTTCTTCCTCTTTTTCAAAGTAGCCTTCACTACCAAAAATATCTTCTACGCAAGCCGCCGCTTGTTTAAAACCCGGAGCTACAACGCCAAAAGTCGAAAACTCAAACTCACAGCATTCACCAATTGCGTAAATGTCTGGTGCACTAGTGCGCATATTTTTATCAACAACTATGCCATTTCTCACCGCTAAATTCGCTTGCTTAGCTAAGCTTGTTTCAGGCCGAACTCCAACACAAAAAATTAAACAGTCGCAAGCTATTCTAGCGCCATCGGTTAACTCAACAGCTTCAACATGTTGTGCTCCACACACCGACGCAATCGGATTACCTTGAACCACTTCAATACCGGATGCATTAATATAGTCTTTTAAAATTGTCTGAGCTTGTTCACTAAAGTTTTGATTGAGTAGTTTAGAGCGAACATCTAAAGTCACTTGGTTGTTTGGTGTTTTTAGAGCCATTGCTGTTTCTAGACCTAATGGACCGCCACCAACAATATAAAACTTTTTTTTTGTTTCTTTTTCACTAAGCAGTCGGTTAGTATCTTGAAGCGTCCTAAACTGATGCACTCCCTTGAGGCTAGTATTCGGGATATTGGGAATAACTGGATTTGAGCCTGTTGCTAGTATTAGTTTTGAATACTTTGTGGATTGACCAGAGTCATCAATGACCACTTTTAGCTTTGGATTTATTTCGACAACTTTGCGGCCAACAAATTGTGTAACCGATTTGGAGCGAGGCTGGGCGGTTTCTAACAGGTCACTTTCTGCAACTTCGCCCGCTAAATATTGCGATAATTGCACTCTGTTATAGGGTTGGCAATTTTCTTCACCAAATATAATAACTTTTACATTCGGATCGCGGGACTCAATTAATTCTGCCGCTTTTAAACCCACTGGACCGTTACCTACAATCACGACCGCATTTAGTATCTTTACTTCGTCGTTTTTATAAGTTTCGGTCACAATTAAGTTGTCACTACTCACTCAAAAGCCCTAACTTTCAATTTAGTTTGGCTGGTAAAGCACGTATAGCGACTTCTCCTCTAAGCTAACACGGCGAGTTAACACTTCACCTACAGCGGTATAATCAGACTTAAACTTAACGACAAGTTCTGGAGTTAAGTCACCTTGGTAAGTTTTACAAAACTTGACCACAGCATTCGCTATGTCATTCATGTCTGTTCTGAACTCTTTAACAATGTTCAAATTATGCTTGTCATTGGCTAAAGTTTGTTCCAAATAGACATAAAATTTAACGTTTTCAGTCAATAAGTGTGCTTGAAAATCACTCTTAAACTGAGCTATTAATCGAGACATAGCGGCAAAATCCTTTTTCTCATAGCCTTCTGACCAGATACGTGAATACAGATTTACCAACTTCGAATGATCACTTTCAAGCTCTTGCATTAGATTAGGATCATATTTAATAGTAGTGGCACTTTTAGGTGGTATTATTTGCGGAGCAGGCGAAGCACTAGGTGCAGCCTTCTCTGGACGATTTTTAAAGAAATTACCGATAAATTCAAACACGTTTAAAACCTCAAGTCCTACTGGACAACAACTGTAAACCACAGAAAAAGCGTCATTTAAAGCTTGCTAGAAACACCAAAAACCGGAGATTTTCCCAATTCCGTTGCTATCCGCTAGAATGACCCATTTAAAGCTATTTATTCAAGACAAGAATCGGGAGATATCTACGACAAAAAAACAGCTTCAACTTATCAATGATTTCCCTAAATTGTTTAAGGATACAGATACCAACCAATCAACGTGACGCACATCACACTTTTCGCTAAAAATAATCTCACAAAGAAATTAGAATCTCACCAAGAGAACGCATAGACTGGTTAACTTTTATATTTCCTTTATTTATCAAAAAACAATGATTAATACCTACTGTTTATATATATTCTGATGATTACCCTTTAATTTAATCGTGGTGACACTAAGCTAACGCTAGTTTTCAAACTAGCCCGTAACTTAAAATCAACAAAGAGTGCATATTCCGCTCGACTATATTCATAGAAACCCATCTTAAAAATGGCTTAATGTAACCTACTTGGCTTTATTAGACTCAGTTGGCGATATCTCCTTAGTTAAATTAAGAGATATCTCACAAAATAAAGCGCCAATTGCCAACAGACTGCGTGAACTCTTGTTGTTATACTTTTTGCAGGATGAAATAAGAAAGGATGCAAACAATGAAAGCCTATAGAGAAACAGACCTAAGGACTTCAAACAAGCATAATCGAAGCCATAGAATTGTAAGCAACAAAGAAGGGATCTTTTATAAAACCAGAGAAAACCATCTAGTTGGGCCTTTTTCTACCCTATCCAAGGCAAAGTTCGATTTGAACATTTTTATAGAAGTAGCAACCTTAGAACAGCAGCTAGAACAAGACTATAGTTTGCAAGTAGCTTGGGGATAGCGCTATAGCGACTGTCGCCATAGCGCCCAACTTAAAACACAAGGCACTACTGAGTGATAACTCACTGCTTCATACGTATTCACTAGTAAATTACGTATGCGGTTTGCTCATTTATTCTATATCAATAAATGTATTAGGTGACACATTAAACCGCTTAGCGAGCTCTCTAACATGACGCAGCGTTAAAGATCGTTTATTACTTAGTATTTCTGAAACAACACCTTGGCTACCTATCTCTTTAAGATCTGCTTGGCGTACATTGTGCAGTTTAATTAAGTAGCGTAGTGCGTGCAGCGCACCGCCTTGCTGCTCCACTAAGTAGACTTTCTCATATTCTTCTGCTGCTCTAGACATTGCTTTAATTAACCCCGATAAAGGGCTATTTGGCCTGTTCTCAACTAATTCCATCGTTGTTTTTAAGTTGATAAGCAACGCTTCATAATCTTCTGGCGATCTTGGCGTGTCGATTACCGGCGCAACCATGTTCCAGTGGTGGAGTGCTTTTTCTAAGTTAGCTTGCATTTGTTTTACCTCTAGTGATGACCTGGCTTTATCGTTTCAATAAATGCCACTTGTGATTCAAAATTAATTAACGTGTGAACAAGTAAAGTTGTTTCTGGAATAGGAAACTTAAACTGAAAGTTGAACCCTCGCATATCGCCAAATGTTGCTCGCAGATCGTTTTCAGAGTAAAAGTCACCCTGCTTTATAATTTGGTACCAACCATCTAAGTGCCAATGAGCAGCTGGATACTTCAATTTTGCTTCTTTTAGCTTTTGGGTCGCGACAACTCTCACAGACCTATCCTCTTTCAATGTTTCTTTTAAACTTAGGGAGTAAAATCCATTTTCATTTTATTCCCCCTTCTATTACGACCAACCTCCTAGTGAGATATGTTCGCTTTAAATTCAAGTTACAGGGGAATTTTCGGAAAATCGAATAAATTGAGATAAATATGCATAACCCATTGATATGCAATGAGATAAAATTATATAAATTTGAGATTTAAGAGATAAATATAGCTAAACACGGAGGTATCTCAGGTCGAAATATATCCAATTGGATATTATGAAAAAGAGAGAACAGAAAGAGTCTCGTGCAAAGAGAAATTAGAATATAAGGTTTGCTTTAGTATGCAGGCTCAATGGCTATATCGCCATTGAGCTGAATTAGATTAACTATCAGATTTAGTCTTGTCATCACGAGCGGGAGTTAATCCTTTACGCTCATTTTCATAGGTACGACTCATAAGCTCTTGCTCTGGTGGCGCACAATTAGGAAAAAGGTGACAATCAAAAGGTTGAGGCTTAAACAGGCTTTCCAGTAGACCGACATCCCTGGTTGCTTCATTTGATGAGAAGTCTGTGGTTTCGGTGTCTGCTAACAGGTTACTTGATAGGATTAATAAAAACGCGCTTAAAATCTTCTTCATAGATAGTACCTCATTAAGTTATTCTAATTAGCCTTAACTTAGATTACCTTCAACCAGTAATTAGGAAGAACTAATTATAAAGTTACTTATATACAATCAGGGCATTTGATAAGAAATATCTTGACTATATGGTCAAAGGTTAATAAAGAGCTAAAATTTATACAAATAAATTAACATAAATTAATATAAAGACTCTTTAACTAATTAAAAAATAAGAAGTTGTTAATCCCTATCTCCTATTTAGATATGTCGAAATACATAAGATCAGTGTTACCCTGAGACGCGATATTAGTGTATAGCTTGCTTTCTTGGCGCTGAAATCCAAACGATTGAGCTTCAGTAAAGTATAAGGATTCTTTTTCACCAGTTAGAAAATTGAGTTTAATGACTTCGTTTAGCTGCTCTCCTTTGTGCTTATGCAAATACAATATATGTTCTTGATCGTATACCGCCCACTCGCCAGCTCTTCGAATATAGTCTACATCTAAAAGCTTAACGCTCGTATTACTCGCAGAAGAGTACTTATACAAGCTTGGATCTTTTTCTTTAAAATAGAGAATACACTTGGCATTGATACAGGGCCTTGCCGTCACGCCTTTAACTAATACACGTTTTTTGCCCAGAGACTCAAGTTGTCTCGACTCTATATTCCACTCTCCGTCGTATTGTACTGAATACAAAAAGCTCTCGTCATCGAAATTAAAAACCGGATTATTGTGCACTTGGTTTGAATAATTAATGGAGTCAAATACTACATTGCCATGTTCGTCAATAATATTAATCACGCCACTTTTATTAAAGATAAGTAACTTTCTTTCGACAGACGCAGACAGCCACTTTAACTCATAAGTTTTATTAAATTGAGTTAATTGCTTAGCATGGTTATTCTCATCCATTAACCAAACTTGAGGCTCTCCAGAGCGACTCGATACAAAGCCTAAAAATCCTTTCCCCCCAGCAGCATAATAGTCATTTGCATTTGAACTGATTAGGGTAGATTTCAAGTTGGTTTTTAAGTCTAAAACTTCAATATCAACGACCCGAAAATCACCAATAACAACACCTATACGCTCATCATCTATGACAAAAGGTAAAAATACTTTTGATAAAAACTGTGCAATGACTTCTTCCTTTGAACCATCAAATTGCATTTTTGAAATTGTTTTATTCCCAGACTGAAAATACACAAAACCCTGAGAATCCCAATCTAACTCTGTTAATAAAATTGGCATCGATTTAATTTTATTATGTAAATTGCTCTCTAAGTCGTAGACCCAAATTTCAGAGGAAGACCAACCAATATTTCGAATATAAGCTAACTTGTTTATTTCTGCAGAATACTTTAAAGCGTAGTCTCCAAAACCTTTTGAGTCAGGGCGCGACACGAGTCGTTGTTCGTGGGTTTTTAAATTGTAATGGTAGATACTCGCTGGCGAGCTTAAATCGGTATTAACACTTAGGAATACTTCCGATTGATTTATCCACTCCGCTCGATAACGTTCTTTTTTATTTTCGCAAGGTTTCACTAAGTCAGCTTTACCCACTGCTTTTGACTCAAGGTCAATAGTCCTCATATATAAACCGCATTCACTTTCGTTTGTAAAAAAGTACAAAAATGCTGATTGATCGGGAGAAAATACCGGGAAAAGCTCATCGGCTTCACTATTTAATATCACATGATAAGACTCTTCACTGATCGGCTTTAGATAAACATCCCAACTGCCATGACGGCGGTGGTTAAATAGAATGTACTTACGATCCGGACTCAAGTCTGGGTTATGCTCTAACCCTTTTAACGTTGTTAAGGGGTGAAGCTTTTTAATTAATGATTTCGGCTGCGAACTCGTGTTCAAAAATACCAGTAACGCAATGGCCACAACTGCCAAAATAGCGCTGGAAATATAGAAAAAATATTTATTACTACTGGCAGCTTGAGGAGCTAACCGATAAAACTCGGAATTGGCAATAAAGCGGAAGCCTTCTCCTGTCACGGTTTCAATATATTGTGGATCGGCAACTGAGTCGCCTAAAGTGTCTCTTAGTTTTTTTATGTTTTGATTTACATTGGCGCCAACGACAATTTTATCTTTCCAGACATGTGAGATAATCTCTTCACGGGTAAGAATTTTATTCTGATGATCAATAAAACATTTTAATAATGTATACAATGTTGGAGAAAGCGAAATCTCTTGATTGTGTTCATCATATAATTTTCTGCTTTCAGTATTGAGAACAAACTCGCCTACTTTAAGCAAATGGGGGTCATTGTCCACTTACAGCCCTTAAACCTATAATTCAATTAAAACCAATAGAACTATTCTTATTTACGGCGCAATACTTCACGCGAAAGCCATATAGTATAACTCTTGTTATCATTTAATAAACCATTATTATCATAATTCGTTCTTACAAAGCATGAATTTAGATTGATCTCCACTAAGTTTAACACGCTGCAATTAAGCTAGATGAAAGGGTATTTTATGCTCGAGTACAATCTGAGTGGTTGAAATATGAGCTTTATAGACCAAGACTTCAACACCTAGCTCAATCGCTTGTTGTAACAGTTCAGCGTACAAGGGGTCAATTTGTTTAGCCGGCACCACTTTTTCAATTGCTGAATGTTGAACCACAAATAGCAATACTGCACGATGCCCTGCTTTCACGCAGTCCATTAACTCTCTCAGATGCTTTTGACCTCTTACAGACACAGCGTCTGGAAAAGCGCCTACACCGTCGCCTAAATGTAAAGTGACACTTTTTACTTCAATATAACAGATTCTATTCTGAGGACTGAGCGTTAAAAAGTCGACTCGGCTATTTTCACTTCCATACTTTACTTCTCTTTGGAGCTCGTTAAAACCAGATAGCTCTGGTATTTTTCCTGCTTGCAGCGCTTCAAACACAACTTCATTAGCCAAGTGAGTATTAATACCAATGATTTCACCTTGCGGACTTTCGCTTACAACCCAAGTATACAAATACTTCCTTTTGGGGTTACCGCTATCAAGGATCCAAGCATTCCAGTTGGGTTCCCAACAGTTTTTCATGGACCCTGTGTTTGGGCAATGTACGGTTAACTCACCTAATTTAGTGTGGACAACATCGGCCAAAAAGCGTTTGTAGCGTTTAACCAAGCGGCAAGTTTCAAGCGGTGTAGTAAATTTCATAACGTAACTGACTGTAATTACAGCTCATTAACCTAAACAAAACACTACCTTAGCCAATCTACTGCTAAGTTTCTATTACTATTGATAATAACTATAACGAATACGTTTATACGGCTAAAAGTCGTGAAAAAGGTGTTTTTTATCTGTACAATTGCGACCTACCTTACAATGATGTTCACATTTAACTTTACCTTGTATTAATTAAGTCTTAATTAATCTTTTATTAAGGGGTTTTTACTCATGGCAGAATACGCTTTATTTACTTCTGAATCGGTTTCTGAAGGCCATCCAGACAAAATTGCCGACCAAATTTCTGATGCCGTTTTAGATGAGATTTTAAAGCAAGATCCCAAAGCCAGGGTCGCCGTTGAAACCATGGTAAAAACTGGCATGGCAATAGTCGCGGGTGAAGTAACAACTTCCGCTTGGGTAGATTTAGAGGATATTGTGCGCTCTACAATTTGCGATATTGGCTATACCAGCTCTGAAATGGGATTTGACGGACAAACTTGTGCAGTCATAAATGCCATTGGAAAGCAATCACCCGATATTAATCAGGGGGTTGATCGTGACAGTAAAGAGGAGCAAGGCGCAGGCGATCAAGGACTTATGTTCGGTTATGCAACCAATGAAACCGACTCGCTCATGCCAGCAGCAATCAGCTGGTCTCATCAATTAGTTGCCCGTCAAGCGCAAGTGCGCAAAAACGGCACATTAGGGTGGTTACGTCCTGACGCAAAAAGCCAGGTAACTTTACGCTACCAAGACGGTAAGCCAGTCGCGATTGACGCGGTCGTATTATCTACCCAGCACAACCCAGAAGTTTCTCAAAAAGACCTTAAAGAAGCCGTTAGAGAGCTCATTATTAAACCGATTCTACCTGAAGAGCTCATTCATAAAGACACTAAGTTTCATATTAATCCAACTGGAATTTTTGTGATTGGTGGCCCAGTAGGTGATTGCGGTCTAACCGGGCGTAAAATAATTGTCGATACCTATGGCGGTTCAGCTCATCACGGCGGGGGAGCATTTTCAGGTAAAGACCCTTCAAAAGTTGATCGTTCTGCAGCTTATGCAGGCCGCTATGTTGCTAAAAATATTGTTGCTGCCGGCTTGGCCGATCGCTGCGAGATTCAAGTTTCATACGCTATTGGTGTAGCTCAACCAACCAGTATTAGCTTAAATACTTTTGGTACAGCTAAAATAGACGAAACAAAATTAATAGAGTTAGTAAAACGCCATTTTGACTTAACGCCGTACGGGATAATCAAAATGCTCGATCTTATTCGTCCCATTTATCGTAAAACTGCCGCCTACGGACACTTTGGTAGAGACGACGACGACTTTACTTGGGAAAAAACTGATAAAGCCGATGCACTTAGACAAGATGCAGGTATTTAAAACTTTTTAATCGGTTTTGATTGTTTTTACGTAGTTATCATTTAAATCGCACTAATTAAAGTGCACGCTATAGTCGACTGAGGGGCGCTGCAGCAGAAATTAGCTTTCTGTCACGCTCAGTCGACTTTCCATTTACTTAAAGGGCGCTCTTATTTTTTATCGGAGAGCATATAATGACTGAAAATAAAGATTTTTATGTCAAAGACTTATCATTGGCTGACTGGGGCCGCAAAGAAATAGCCATCGCAGAAACAGAAATGCCTGGGCTAATGGCGATGCGAGAAGAATTTGGTGATAGTAAGCCATTAAAGGGCGCTAGAATAGCTGGCTCTTTACACATGACAATCCAAACCGCAGTATTAATTGAAACTCTGGTCGCTCTAGGTGCTGATGTACGCTGGGCTTCTTGTAATATTTATTCAACTCAAGATCATGCCGCAGCGGCAATTGCTGCATCCGGTGTTCCGGTTTTTGCTTATAAAGGGGAAACACTTGAAGAGTACTGGGATTTCACTCATAGAATATTAGACTGGGGCAATGGTGAAACTGCCAATATGATTTTAGATGATGGTGGCGACGCTACACTCGCAGTTATTTTAGGCGCAAAAGCGGCAAAAGATATCTCAGTACTGACTAACCCCGAAAGCGAAGAAGAAACCTTTTTATTTGCGGCAATCAAGAAGCAGTTAGCTAGCGATGCAGAATTCTACGCACGCGCAAGCAAAAATATACAAGGGGTTACTGAAGAAACAACGACCGGCGTTATGCGGTTAAATCAAATGGCTAAAGAAGGTACGCTTCCATTCCCTGCTATTAATGTAAATGATTCAGTAACTAAGTCTAAATTCGATAACTTATACGGTTGTAGAGAGTCATTACTTGACGGAATTAAACGCGCAACAGATGTGATGATTGCTGGAAAAATTGCACTTGTGTGTGGTTATGGCGACGTTGGTAAAGGTTGTGCACAGTCGCTGCGCGGCCAAGGTGCAACAGTATATATTACAGAAATTGATCCTATTTGTGCTCTTCAAGCAGCAATGGAAGGCTTTAGAGTTGTTACCATTGAAGATATGGTTGAACAGACTGATATTTTTGTAACTACAACAGGCAACTTCGATATCATCCGCCATGAACATATGACGGCAATGAAAGACCAAGCTATAGTTTGTAACATTGGCCATTTTGATAACGAGATTCAAGTAGCTTCATTAAAGCAATATCAATGGGAAAATATTAAACCTCAGGTTGATCATATTATCTTCCCTGATGGTAAGAGAATTATTCTGTTAGCTGAAGGTCGACTCGTCAATTTAGGCTGCGCAACGGGGCATCCAAGCTTTGTTATGTCTAATTCATTTACCAACCAAACTTTAGCGCAGATTGAATTATGGAAAAATAATGATCAGTATGAAAACCAGGTCTACATTTTACCTAAACACTTAGACGAAAAAGTTGCCCGCTTACACTTAGCAAAAATTGGTGCTAAATTAACTCAATTAACGCCAGAGCAAGCAGCTTACATTAATGTCAGTGTTGACGGCCCTTACAAGCCTGATCATTACCGTTACTAAGCACTAACAGATAAAGAGAAGCGCCCGCTTCTCTTTATCTTTAATTTTTTACTCGCCAATAATACAGACTTATGAGAACTCATCGATTTTACCTTAATGACGAACTGAGTCTCGGCTTAGCCCTTAAACTTCCCAAAGAAGTCAGTCACCATTGCATTCAAGTTTTAAGATACAAAGCAGGCCAAACACTTTGTTTATTTAACGGCGATGGATATGAATACACTGCCACCATAGAGAAAATAGAAGCAAAACAAGCTTGGGTCACTATCACACAGGCCGAACAGCAGCTTTCGGAGTCTCCTCTAAACCTCCACCTTTTTCAGGGCATCGCCAAAGGTGACAAAATGGATCTAATTATTCAAAAGTCGGTTGAGTTAGGCGTTAAAAGTATTACCCCAGTATTTAGCGAAAGGTGCAATGTTAAGCTAGACCATAAACGATTAGAAAAAAAAATGTTGCACTGGAAAAAAGTTTTAATAAGTGCCTGTGAGCAATCGGGACGTGCAATAATTCCCGCACTACAACCTCCACTAACCTTAAACTCTGCAGCAAGTTTACCCGCAACTGGACAAACTACGATATACCTAGAGCCTACTGCAGACTCTAGCCTTTCACAGATTCATAAGCCTAAAGATGCGCCACATGGGATAAACCTTTTTGTAGGACCTGAAGGCGGACTTTCGGACTCAGACATTGCGATTTTAAAAAGTCTTGGAGCGGTTGGAGTCAGTTTAGGTCCAAGAATTCTTAGAACAGAAACCGCTGGCTTTTGTTGCATTTCAATTCTTCAAAGCCAGTTTGGAGACTTAAATTAATCTTGTAGCGGCGTTAGTATTTGCTGCGCCAACGGGGTTAAATTTTGCTTGCTTCGGTTATCAAGTTTAACACCCAATTCTTGTAACAACTTTTGATACGCAGGGTATTTTTTTGAGAATGCGTATTTAAAATAGTTATCACTAAACAAGGTTGTCCCTGAAATACTATCAAGCGATTGAACCAAAGCTTTACCGCTCCACTCTTTCTCATGGTTATTACAGCACAGGCTAAATTTGGCTAAAACGCTAGCCAAACTCTGCTTACCTTTGGATAGCTTACGTAGCTCAATATCCATCGCTAAAAAGTAAATTGCGCCACTCCAATAAAGCCTTTTAGTTCGCCCTACAGGTCCTTTTTTGTGGCGATTAACGACGGCTTCTTGTAAAGTTTCTTGCGGGGCTTTTTGCGCGTGTTTTTCTCCGCGCATGAAACCTGAATACAGCTTTTCCCAGGTAACACTATGGCTTATATTTCCTGCCTGGCCCATTAAGACATACTGTAAATACGAAGCTAAGCCCTCAGACAGCCATACGTCTTTGTATTCAAGCTTAGGTAAAATTAAATGGGCAAACTCATGCGTTGCAGTCCAGTCAGTATAGTATTCTTGAATTGAGCGATCACTGTTAACTAAATAACGAATGGTCAACCCACCGCCACGTTTCACATCGCCCCAAGGCACGGGACCATTTTTATACTGTTTATTCTCTAACACCATTACCTGCAAGTGCTTAAAAGGGTAGTGACCTAAATAGCCCAATAACGTATTCGATGAGTATTTAATCCACTTAATCAGTTCTTTATGTTTAGGAATACTACTTAGTATAGCAATCTCTATTACTTGATTATCATTAAGCTTGATTGGGTAAAGACTTATATCCCCAATCATAATATTAAAATCCCAATCAACCGGAGTTTTGGCTAACAAAAAAGAATTCCTTTGCGCTGCAATTCTTTGCCAGGGAGTGGAAATATTTAACCGACTAGGCAACTCGAATGTCACCTGAACACTTTCAGACTCAGTGAGCTCACTGGGCAACCATAACCAAGTGTTTTTGCTTTGAAAGCTAAGTAATTTAGGTTCGTCAATGGCGTTATAGCGTTTACTAATAAAGCCACTAATATTGGAAGCGTAGCTAATACACGCGCTATCCCCTAATTTTGATAGATCCCATACCAAGCCGTCTATCGGTATGGCCGATTTTTCAGTCTTAGGGCGCTCTAATAAGTATTGGTTTGAGTCTGGCTGACTTACGACTAGCGATTTAGGAGGCTGCCCCTGAAAGCAGGCGCTCACTTTAGCCGTGGTTAAAGTATCATTTATCTCTACTGTATAGTGGTGAACTCTACCCTGCGCAGCAAAAACTAAACTGGAGCTCAGCCCTAAGCAAGCAAGCACAAGCGCTTTGATTAAGACTATAAACTGCTTTTTGTAGCCGCTCCAGAACATGTATATAAAATTCCTAATTAACAATAATTGAAAACTTGTGATGGTATGTTTCAAGACTAGGCAATCATTGAATGAGAGTCGAATAGATAATTGTAACTGAATCCTACAAAATGCTGTTTAAACAGAACTTTAAAATAATTTAATTAATAAATTATAAAGATCATCAACCTCTTTCTGTTTACATAGCTTGTCACAGGCTAAGTGCAGTGCTCTTTGATCGGAGCTCTCAAGTGAATTGATCCTTGCTTTTAATGCGCTGCTTTCAGCAACAATATTATTTCTAACTGCGTGAGTGCGCTGGTTAATTTGGGTATATAAATACAAAAATCGGCCAATAACAACGTACGGAAAATTACGATTTTTAATTGGACCATATTGCGCTTCGTAACCGCCAACAGGGATCCCTTTGACTTGCGAAGTCGCTATTTTATCGGCTCCAAATACCACACCACCAAAACCTAACAGTCCGCCTCCTATCGCTCCAAGCATAAAGCTATGACCAGCGACGGCTAAGTCTGCAGCGGCCCCTGCTACGGCGCCGCTCATTGCGCCTACGATTGCCAACTGCTGCTTGTTTAACCCCCACAAATACCATTGCTCGCAATCAAATAAATCGGGTGGTAAGTCAAAATCGTTTAGCTCAACTTTTACATTTTGATGAGAATAAAGCGTTAATAATGTAGCAAAGATTTCTTTTTCCTTTGCAATCATTGCTTGCGAAAACCTTTTCGCTAACAATGGCTTTAAACTTTCCGCCTGTGACTTCTGAACCACCTTCTGAGTTACTTTAAAGGTACACATGTCTTCTAGAAGCCTGCTCAAAAGCAATACAGCTTGCTGCTTTTGGGTAGTTCGCTCGGCTTGTAAATCCTTTACTAGTTGCTCTAGTTGCCCACCCCATTTAGGATTGATATGTGAAAAAGTTTGTAGCAACTCTAATTGGCTTTCAAAGCTCGCCTGCATAGGGTTAAACACTCTCACTGTTTTAAAATATTGAGTTAAAGCGTTTTCCCATTCAATCACATAATCATCGCTTTCAATGGGATTAATTAGCGCCATGCTGGGTTGGCCTGTCCAACGCAAGATTTCCATTTCTGCTTCATATTCACGTCCGTATGGCCGCGAGCCATCAACCACGTACAATATTGCAGCGCCTTGAGTTATCGGCCTTAGTAACTCGACCTCATCAGGAAACTGTTGCTGACACTCGAGATTATTAACAAACTCATTCACGACTGCAGCGCGTTTATCGGCGCTTACGTTTTTCTCTGTCAGCCAAGCAAGCACTCGGCTGGGTCGCTGAAACCCTGGAGTGTCAATAAGCTCATATCCTGCATTGGCGGTTTCAACCCTAAACTGATTCGCTTTTTCAGTAGTACCGCTGCGCTGTGATATAACCACTGAGTCATTTCGTGACAGCGTAGAAACAATTGACGACTTACCTTTATTAGGGTGTCCAACAACGGCAAATGAAGGTCTCATCATAACTCCGAACTTGGCATTAGATCTTCAGGGATAAAAATTTTCCAATGCGGTAATTTATTTGCAAATCTTTGCCACTCTTCCAAGTGATTCTGCTTTATTGGCGCAAGTTGATTCGCCTTTAAATCAACAGGGCAAATAAAGCCATGAGAGTTTTCTAAATAGTCTGCAAGCTCACCTAATGGCGGTTCCCAAGACTTTACTAATACTAATTGTTCGCCGCGCCATCGCTCAGCTACCTTTCGCTCGGCGATACTTGCGGTTGGACCAGCTGAAAAAATACGCTCATCTTGCGGCTCATATCCAAGCATATTAGTTACAATCGCTCGATTAAACCCACCCCAGTTGCAAATGTATAAATTTTGATTTACTTGATGAACTAGGCTAGCTAGTGCAAAATTTTCACTAGGGCTAGTTGCACCAGAAGTGGCTTTTTGTAGCAATTGAACAGCAAAATCTTTTGCAATACGGTAACGAAACAGAGCAGCCGTAAAAGCCAGTAAGATTCCCCTAGCTAAAACACAATAAACGAGCTGTACCGCTAAGATGAACTGCCACCAAGCTGCGTGAAATTCTGAAACCGAATAAGTGTTTAACAATCTCGAATCTTGGGTTTGAGAAAGCAATTCTAAACTAGGCTGAGCAGACTCCCAAAACAACCAAGGCGAAGCAGCTAATTTTAGAAACCGATACATTGTCTCAGTATCAATTAACGTACTTCGCCAAACAAAATTAACGTCGGAAATTACAAGCAACACAAAATAACTAAGCAAACTGGCAATTGAAAATGCAATAGCTGCGACTTGGCTCTGGTAAAAGAACCATTGTTTGTCAACATTATACTGTTTAATCTTGCGCAACTTTTCTATTTGGTTATCAAACAGTTTAGGTAGTTTGGTTAACAGCCTGGGTAAATTAAGCCCTTTACCAAAAGCTAATGAAACAATTGATATCAATAAACTACTTAAAGGAATAAATAAGTAGATAAAGAGTAAGTAAAGTAGGTTTACTCTACCCTGCGCATCGCCAGAGAGAACACCCCAACTAATAACTAAACCTAAACATGCCGCAACAAAAACAAAAAACCAGTAAACTTTTAGGTCTACTGGTTCAACACGATTATTTTCTTTCACTGGCAATACTTTAGGCTTGAGCTCGGGCTTCAACAATCATTTCTTCTAATTTATCTAAATCGGGAATTGATGCACCAATGTTATCGACGGTCACTTTAATTTTTTCTGCGCTCGATAAAGTCGCTTCGGTTAAAGCTTTAATATTATCTGGACGAACATGAGAAAGTCTCGGAATTCCTTGTACAACAATTGCAATATAAGGTAATTCACGGTTCGCATTTAAAGTATGAGCAACAGCTACACGAGAACGTTTGTTGGCTTGTGGATCTGATTCCCCCTGGATAACGTCTATAGAAATTAGAGGTATTTCTTGGCCACGCCAAAGTAGATGTCCTAAAAACCAGTTAGGTCGCTCAGCGCTCTCAGGAAACAGTTCAACATTACTAAATGGTACTATCTCAGCGACATTAGAGTTAGGTAATAAGATATTACTTTGTACAGTTGGAATCATTAAGCTGTACACTTCTTTCATTTCATCACTCATAGAATTTCTCTCAATTTAGTGCGTGCGACTTTATTAGCTTGTGACACTCAGCGGTAAAAAGCTTAACAGTCGCTGCGCGAGCTCTTCTGGACTTCCAATAAAATCGGTTTGTTGGGCATCGATTACTGACTCTGGCATCGATGCGTTAGCACAAGTTTCTGGCGATTGAGCCCAAACTTTGCCGCCAGCTTGGCGCATTTTAATGGCGCCTTGTAATCCATCTTCTCCCATTCCGCTAAAAATAATAGCGCCTGAACTTTCCGCGTAAACTCCGCTTACTGCCTCAATAACATCATTAATACAAGGAGAATAAGGTCCACTCCATTTTTGCGAGTGATCAATTAACATTGACCCATCTCTTAAAATGACAATTTTCCCTTTAAGTGGCGCAAGGTAAACTTTACCTGCTTGCATATTGTTACTTCCATTAGCAATTTCCACTTCGAACTGGCTATTATTGGTAAGAATTTCGGCAAGTACGGGCAAAAAATTCTCATCAATATGTTGAGCGATAATAAAACTCGCATTAATATCTTTAGGTATACAGTGGAGAAAACGTTTTACCGCCGCAGGCCCACCTAAAGAAGCTCCAATTACCCAGCAAGGTGTAGTAGGTTTGGCGACTGCAGTATTTTGTTTCTCTTCAAACTCAATATGAACTGCCGCTTCTTCTAACATTGGAATTTCAAAATCGGCCAACTGAATTGTGTCACTGCTTGGCTCAACTATTTCAGTGACTTCTTCGGAAATTTTGTCTATCTCGTTCTGAACTTCGGTTTCTGAAACATCACTCACCGGCGTCGAATTTTCCGTTGCACTTTTTGACTCTTCAGTTAAAGAGAAAGATTCGAGCGCACTTTCAAACTCTTCGCTGCTGGGCTCTATTAGATTTTCAGATTGATCTTGCTTAGCTAGTTTTTCTTCGTCGTTTTTCTCAGCATTTTCATCTGACTCTAGAGCACTTGCAGCAATACTTTGAACCACTTCAGGATCAAGTGCAATTTCTGAGTCATCATCTATTTCAAAATCATCTAAGCTCAATTCATCAGGTGCACCAAGATCTAGATCCAGCTCGGGTTCTACAGCCGACTCAATCTCTACTTCTGCCTCTATCTCGGCAAAATCTTCAAGCGTCTCTCCAGTCGCAGCTGCTTGTTGCGAAATAGCGGCTTGACTAGTTTCAGTATTCGTTTCTTCAAGATCTTTTGTATCACTTTTTGCAAGTAACTCATCATCCCCCAAATCAATTGCAAACTGAGCTTTACCGCTTACTGGCTTTTCGCCATCTAAACTTTCTAGCGATAAATTTGCGCTTAATCGCTCAATTTCGCTTTGATCCCCGTCCCCTGAACTAACATCACCTTCACTCGACTCTTCGGCTATTTCGCTATCGAAATCCGCCAACTCTAAATCAAGCTCAAACTCAGAAGGCTCGGCTAAAGGTTCGCCTTCAGCTTTGTTTTCAATTTCAACATCATGTTCAGTGGTATTGTCATCAGAAGAAAAGTTACTAATATCTAAACTAATATCATCATCGTCACCGCCCAGATCCAACTCAGCCAATTCAAAAGGGGTGCTATCTAAGTCCATAGGTTGTTCAATAGAAAGCTCAAGAGAATCTTCGTCGGCTGCAGCTTTCGCATTACCTTCATGCGCTTGGACTTCATCTTGAATATCTTGAATTAGACTTTCTTCATCGTGCGATAAATCAAGTTCAACGGTTTCTTCTTCAAAGTAATCAACAGGTGGCGTATCAAGCTCTTGAGTTTCAGTATCGCGCTTGGAAAGTACGGACTCAGTTGGAGCGTCACCTAGTCCAATATTAAAATTTTCTTCAACTGGCTCGTTGGGAAGGTGCTCAAAATCTATCTCGACTTCTTCTGCGACTGTTTCAGGTTCAGCCAGTGGAGAAGTTTCAATTGAATTTTCGTCAGTGGCAAATTGTTCTTCTTCTGCTGCAAGCACAGAAGGCAAGCTTTCAAGTTCAGAAACCAATTCTGCAGCAATGTCGTCTGGCAAGCCAACAGAATTTAAATCTAGCTCTTCTAGCGAAGTTTCTAAATTTAAATTATCAGCAATGGAGCTTGTTGGTTCGCTTGCCTCGGAAGCTCGATTATTTTCTGATAATTCAACTTCATTTTGACTGGTAATCTCATCATCGCTAGTAGTTTCTTCATCGCTAGTAACTTTAGCTTCACTCACACTTGAGCTATTATCATCTGGCTCTATGTCTGTCATTTCATACAGTCGATTGAGCAAATTACTACACCAAAACTCCGGATGTGATTGCTTTTGTAGAGTTCCAGGTTCGTTAAAATAAACCGGAATTTCAGACTCATCGAGTAAATGATCGATTTGATCGTGCCATGAATCGTCATCCACGCACAAAAGCCAAACATGAATTGATTGGTCTTCTAAATGCTCATCGTTAATTTCACTTGCTTCAATTTGATGCACAATTTGTGCACCAGATTGAGTTAATAAATTAACTAATAGTTGGCTCTCGTCACTTGACGATGCTACCAATCCTATCTTTAAACTACTCACTTTAATCCTCAGGATTTATTCGGTAACAGCGCGGAAATTGTATCTAATAGATCCACTTCATTATAAGGCTTACCCATATAGTCATTGACTCCGATTTGCTCGGCTCTTTCTCTATGTTTTTCACCAGTGCGTGAGGTAATCATTATAATTGGTAAATCTTTTAAACCTTCATCGTGGCGTATAATTGTTGCTAGCTCAAAGCCATCCATTCTTGGCATTTCAATATCAAGTAGCATCACATCAGGCTTGTGCTCTCCCAATATAGATAGCGCATCAACACCATCTTTAGCCGTGATGACTTCAAAGTCATGCCGTTCTAATAAACGCTTGGTAACTTTTCTTACTGTAATAGAATCGTCCACAACCATAATAGTTGGAACTTTTTCTTCTACAACTTCAACTTCAGGACCACCTAGCTCGGCCGCGTTAACATCAATACGTCTAATTAACGAAGGCATATCCAAAATGAGTACAACTCGACCATCACCAAGAATAGTCGCGCCAGATAGGCCACTCACTGTACTTAGCTGACTACCTATGGTTTTAACAACAATTTCTCGACTTCCCAATAGGTCATCTACTTGCAATGCAGTTGGATGGTCAGCTCCATGCAACAATAAAACCGGTAGTGGTTGAGTGATGCCTTGAAGATTTGCGCTGGCCTTATGATCTAACATTTGACCTAAGTGATACATCGAATAATCAATGCCTGCATATTCAAACGCAGAATCTGGGTTGGCGTAATACTCTTCTAATTCAAATGGGCTTACCCTTACAATACCTTCAATATTAGAAAGTGGTATCGCATAAACCTCTTCACCTAATTTTACCATTAAGGCGTGATTAACCGACATTGTAAAAGGAAGCTTAACGGTAAAGGTTGTCCCTTGACCTTGTTTAGAGTCAATTTCAATGACGCCGCCTAATTGCTTAATTTCACTATGTACAACGTCCATGCCTACACCGCGACCAGATATTTGGGTGATTTGTTCTGCTGTACTAAAGCCGGCCTCTAAAATAAGTTGCTGTAACTCATGGTCAGTCAGTTCAGACGACTCAGTTATTAAACCTTTTTCAATTGCCTTTTTACGAATGGCTTGTAAATTTAAACCGCGACCATCGTCTTTAATTTTAACGAAAACTTCAGAACCTTCTCGATACATCGAAATATTAACAGTACCGGTTTCTGATTTTTGATTTGCCTTGCGCTCAGATGGTGGTTCAATGCCGTGGTCCATCGCATTTCGGAGCATATGCTCTAACGGCGCAATCATTCTTTCTAAAACCGTTCGGTCCATCTCACCATCGGCACTAATGGTTAACTCAATAGTTTTACCAAGCTCGGTACTAATTTGACGAACCATTCGACGTAATCGAGGAACTAAGCTTTCAAACGGAATCATGCGAGTGCGCATTAAGCTCTCTTGCATTTCCGTATTAACTCGGCCTTGCTGTAATAATAATGTTTCTGAGTCAGCGGTTAATAGATCAAGTGTCTCTTTCAAGCTAACCAAATCCACGGCGCTTTCACTTAAGCCTCGAGTAAGCTCTTGTTGGCGAGTATATCGATCCATTTCTAGCGGATCAAAGTCTTCGTATTCGGTTACCCCAGACACCTCTTTACGATAAGAAATTTGCGCATCGGTTTCTATATCAAGGTTTCTAAGCTGCTCACGTAATCGCTCAACTGTAGAGTTCATTTCCTCTAAGTTGTAGCGAAGTACTGACATTTGTTGCTCTAAGCGAGAGCGGAAAATACTCGTCTCACCGGCAAGGTTTACTAAGTTTTCTAATTGATCTGCCGAAACTCTGACAACTTCGGTTGATGCTGCAGATTTTTGTTTGACCTCTTCTTGTTGCTGCTTTTTCTTGGCAAACGAAACCACTTCAGCGGAAGCAGGCTCTTCTGCAGCTTTATCCTCTTTTGCTTCTTCTGGCTGTGGAGTTGACTCGATAATTGGTGCCGGAGCTTCCCCTTTAATGAGTGCATGCAAAGCTTGCATATAGGCTTCGGGCACCGTCATTTGCCGCTCTGTTTCAACTTCTTTAACCAGTTTTTCTATAACGTCATAACCTTGCAACATAAAGTCAACGTCGGCACTAGTTGGCGTTAATTGGCCAGCAGTTACCTTTTCAAAATAGGTTTCCATCTCATGGGTCAAATCACCTAGAACCACTAAGTCAGAAAGTCTCGCGCCGCCTTTAAATGTGTGTAAAGTACGTTGCAGCAAATCAATGGTCTCTTTGTTTTCAAGCCCATCCGCCCAATCATGTAAACCTTCGTCTAAGGCTTCTAACAACTCTTCGGCTTCTTCTAAGTATATTTCTAATACTTCTTCACCGTCTTCATCGAGCTCAATTTTGTGCACGTTGCCAGACATCACGATAGGTGCTGCTGGTTGAATTGTATCAGCGGTTCGCGTTTCGGTATTGCTTTCTTTAACTTTCTCTGTTGCTTCTTGAGAGCGCTTATGGGTTAGCTGAATTAGCGCTTCCATATTTTCCGCTTCGGCAAGCTCTTGATGCGATGACTCTTCGGCGCTAGGCTCTTCTGTATCAGTCACCTCAGAAACGAGCTCTGATTGCTCCGTTTCTGCCTGCTCAAACTCTGGCGAATCATCTGTTGCTTCAATTTCTACGCTTTCAGTTTCTAAGCTTTCAATCTCAGTCGTCTCGTCGGCCGCAGCTTGGTGTGTGCTTTCATCTGAAATTTCGTCTGTCGTTTCAACCACAAACTCTTCAGCCTGCTCTAATTCTGAAAACTCAAATGCGCTTGCTTCGTCGGTTAGTTCAGACGTTTCATCTTGCTCTAAACTATCTTCACTCGCGTCCAGATCTTGCTCTGCTGACTCAGTTTCTATCAATTCTTCTGATACTTCAGCTTCGCTATAATCAACGGCTGGCACTTCTAAAGAAATCTCACCAAATTCAATCTCTTCATCTAATGCGCTTTCTGCTTCTGAATCACCTGTTTCAAGGGAAACTTCCTCTTCGCTAACCGTATCTATTACGGTAGGGATCTCTTCTTCTGCTTCAACCGTAAACTCTTGCTCCGCTTGAATATCATCTGCTGGCTCTTCCGGCAGTTCAAAACTAAACTCATCCGCCGGCTCTTCCGTGTCCTTCAGCGTTGGAATTTCAAGCTCAGATTCAATTTCGTCTGTTGTGTCTTCAGTAATTGGCTCCAGAACTTCACTATCGGCAGTGTCTGAAGTAACGGTTTCGCTCGGAGCGGCTTCTTCTGGTGCAGTTACAGCTAATTCCGGATTTAAATGATTGCGAACTTTTTGGATTTCGCTATCTGCAGCTTTTGGCCATTTTAATCGCTTAAGCGTTGCGATCATTGCCTCTAGTTTATTGGTCGCCGATTCTACAATTGGGTAGTCTTTTTCTGTTACCTCGCGGCCAAAATCAACCACTGTATTAAAAACGTCTTCTACTGCATAACCTAGATCGCCAATCGTCATGGCTCCAGCCATACGAGAGCTACCTTTCAGCGTATGATAAATTCGACGTAATTCGCTTATAATCTCTTTACTGTGTAAGTTATCTTTCCATCGAGCAAGCAGTTCGCGCGCAGATTCAATTAACTCTTCACCTTCTTCAACAAAAAGCTCAACAAGCTCTTCGTCCATATCTTGTGGGATAGCTTCATCATCGCTGCCTTCCATCCACTGGCTCAGCTTGTCAACGAGTGCTTGAGGAGATTCTATATCTTCCTCTGATGCAATTCGATTTAACATGCCCATTAAACAGTCTACCGACTCATTCAATAACTCACAAAAAGCGGCATCTAAGTTATCACTTTCCACTGCATAAGCAGCCAGCTGCTCAGTGGTAAATGCGAGCAGCCCCATTTCATCGATGGAAACCATTTCTGCACCACGATGGAATGTATGCAACTCAGCACGTATTGACTCTTTAATTGCTGGATTATTTAAATCGCTTTTCAATTCATCATTAAGGCGGGTGACTTCTTGCAGTATATCCAGCCCTTCAGTTAGGAATATTGATACAAACTGCTGATCGCGATGCTTAACATTGCTATCACTGCCGCTCGGCGCGACTTTTAATTGCTCAACTCTTGAGAGTAAACTTTGATACTCAGTTTCATTGAACTCACCAGCTTTTAAATTATTAATGCAAACTTCTAAAAATTCATGAGTTTCAGCTAATAGCGAAATGGTCGCTTGTTCAAAACGCTGATTACTACCTTTGGCAATTCGCGCGGCTTTTTCCCATGGCCCTGTGATGACAGAGATAGGAGTTACACCTGCCATGTTAGCGCTGCCTTTTAAAGTATGTAACGATCGAATTAGCTCATCACTAATGGCAACAGTTCCTTCACTTGGAGCATCTTTTAAATACTGCTGGATTGAGTTTAAATGACCTTCTGCCTCGGTTGAAAAAATCTCTAATAAGATAGGGTCAATTGCCTCAACCGCTTCTTCGGTTACAGCGCTTTCTTGTTCTTCTTCTATTTCTGGCTCAGCTGTAACACTACCTTGCGGTGTATAGTCAAAGCTAGCTATCGCTTTACCTTCTGCTATATGGTTTGCTTTGGCAATAAACTCTTGATAATCAATATCAACCGAAGTTTGATTCGCAAACGCCTCCACCAAAGTAGGTAAAATTGAACGAGCCTCGCTTAATAAAGCAATTACTGGCGACTCAGCGGGAATTGATTCTTCAATCACTTTATTTAGGGTATTTTCAACTGCCCAACTAACGTCACCAATTACTTTAGCGCCCACTAAGCGGCCGCTACCTTTTAATGTATGGAAAGAACGTCTTAATGTCGTGAGTGCGTCTTCATCATTAACATTGTTGCTCCATCGAGGTAGCATATCGTCAATAACTTGAATTTCTTCTTCGGCTTCTTCTAAAAAGATTTCTAAAACTTCTTCATCAATAAGAGTTTCATCGACTTGCTTATCTGCAGAGGCCGTTACTAATGGAATAATTTCAGCAGAGCTTACCGGCTCAGCTTTTGCTGACGATTGTTCACTAGCTGCAGCATTCGAACTTTGTTGTTCGGTGTCAACCTGCAGCTCTGGTTCTGCTTCAACCGGCTCAATATCATCCTGCGTATCTAATGACGCTTGCAGGGTTGCAACACTTTGCTGCGCTCCTTTCAAGATTGAAGCAACACCTCGAGTTGTGCCTTCCTCTGAAGCATCTAAATAATATTCCACACTGGTAATGACGTCAGCTAGAGCATCTAAATGAGATTCATTAGGTGGCGTTTGCTGGTTGAGTATTTTACGATTCACAAAAGCAAGCGCTATTTCTAAAATATCTGCTGCATCGTCAAATGATACGATTCTCACCCCGCCAAGTACTTCTTGTAATAGCCCAGGCACTTGCGCTAACGACTCTTTATCAAAGTCTGACGCAATGTAATTAATCATATGGTCTTTAGCTGCTTGCATACTCTTACGAGCCGCTTTAATTAATGCGTGAGTTGCGTCATCTACTTGCGATTCTTTAGCATGATCGGCACCAGTTTTTTCTGCTTCTGCGTCGCTGACGTCTGCCTTACTAGATTCTAAATTAACGTTTTTAAGATTAGCTTCTACAAATAATAATGCTCCAGCAATGTCCATTACCATTGAGTCATCGGGCATTTTATTATTTTCTATGAGCTTATTAATGCTCATTATTTGTTGGCGCACCACGTCTCGTGGAATAGCTAATTCAAGCAGTGTTAAGGTATCAGAAATTCGGTTTAGCGACTCGACTAAACTTTGGAGTTCAGAAATATCTTTAGCTTGCGAGCGAACAAATAAATCGAGTTGGTCTTTAACTGTCGCCAACTCTTCATTAATCGCTCCTACTACGCTTGTGATCGCAGTAGAGTCAGGCTTAGTCAGTTTCTTTTGCTGTTGTTTTATTTCTTCGCTGTCAGCAAGAGAAGCCTGCAAATTAAATTCTTTTTTAAGCGCTTCTACTCTAGCGTTTTTCGAGTTTGAACGCGCTACATAGTATAAAATATCTGATAGCAGTTTATCTGGAATGACATCGTCTAATGCGTCAGTGCCTAAATCTGAGAGACGTTTTATTTGTTTATCCACTTGAGCCAAAAGCATGTGAATTTCTTTTTTCTTAAACAAGCCACCTTCGGTGATAGAAAAAATAAAACCATCAGCAACCCACCAAAGTCGTGAAACAGAGTGGCCTTCGGTTAATGCTTCTAATCGCAATAAAACTTTATGGATACGAGACAACGACTCTTTCGGCTTGTCGCCTCTAATTAATCCTGTAAGACCTTTTTGAAAGTGGGCGCGTAACTTTTTAGCATTGTCTTGAAACGCAGACGTTTTATCTTCATCAGATACAGCTTCGGACGCTTTCGGCGGTACCACACTGTAAGTGTCTGCGCTAAATAATTCTCTTTCGTCTAGCGGTGACTCTTCAGCTGCCGCCCTTAGCTCATTTATTAATGGCAATAGGACAATCGGAATATCTTTTTGGCCGTCTTCAACTCTTTCTAAATAGCCAGGCATTTGTAACAAAGCACGCATTAGTACTTCAAACGAAGACTCAACCGCAAACTTTGAGTCGGTCGCCATTTTTTCTGCGAGGAGCTCCATCTCTTGAGCGAGCTTTGCTGCGCCAGAAAATTCTAGCATTTGCAATGTTCCTTGCACTTGATGCAAGCAATTTATACAAAATTGGATTTGAGTTTGGTCTTGAATATCGTCAGCGAAACTTTCCAACCCTTGACGTGCTTGCTCAAGCGTATTGTTAATTTCTTTTCGGACCCAACTTAACGCCAATTGGTCATAATTGTCGCTCATGACTTCTCCGCCATTTTTAATTGACTATCTTTACGTAAGTACGCAAGACAGTGTTTATTATCAACTCTAGTTAGCAACTCTTCATTTACACTGGTCACTTCACCATGACCCAAAACTAATAACCCGCCGGGCTTTAGTCGCTGCAACAGCTGCTCAATAACTTCTTTTTTGCGTTCTTGTCTAAAGTAGATAAGAACATTTTGGCAGTAAATCACATCAAATGATTGCTTTAACTTACTGCTCATTTCTAATACATTACTTTGAATAAAACACGTTCGTTGTCGAATGTTATTTTTTATCTGAAAGTAATCATCAGGGAGCTTTTCAAAGTATGTGTTTTTGGTAACTGGTGGCACAAAGTCCAATTGCCTTGCAGCATAGATACCTTCGCGGGCTATCGCTAACGAAGGGTAACTAATATCTACCCCTGTCACACCAAAATACACTTGCTGTCCCGCTGACTCTTGCAGCCCAACATTCACTTTATCCATTTCAATGGCAAGCGTGTATGCTTCTTCGCCGCTCGAACATCCAACGCTCCATAACTGTAGATGCTGAGGTTTATCTGATGCTTCTTGAAAACCCTTGAGTGCTTTGTTGCGACAATAATTAGCAACAACTCTAAGGGAAGGTGCATCTCGATAAAAACAAGTTTCATGCACGGTTAAAGAGTCGACTAATGAAGCCCAATCTAGCACCGAAACTTGCCCAGCATCTAATTTGCTATAGAGATCTTTATACTGCTTTATCCCTTTAACATTCATGTGCCTAGACAGCGCAGCAATTAAAAATGCCTTTCTGCTCTCAGGTAACCACAAACCTGTCTCTCGCTCTAAAAGAGCTTGCCATAAAGCAAACTCTTCAGAGTGCATTTCGGGCAAATCAAAAGCCGCCATGCTCAATATAACTATGCTTCTTCAGGTAATTTAAATCCGGCGATTGAATTATTTAGCTCATCTGCCAGTTCCGCTAGTTTACCAATCGAGTTCGCTGTATTTTGAGTACCTTCGGAAGTTTGGTTAGTAATTTCTTGGATAACATTCATCGTATTAGATACATGACCCGCTGATGCCGCTTGCTGACGCGCAGCGTTCGAAATGTTTTGGATTAAGTCTGCCAAACTTTTCGATACCCGCTCGATTTCTTCAAGTGCAACACCCGCATCTTGTGCTAGGCGTGCTCCATGAACCACCTCTGCAGTACTTGCTTCCATCGAAATAACCGCTTCGTTGGTATCCGTTTGAATCGTTTTAACTAGCGCTTCAATCTGCTTGGTTGCGTTACCAGAACGTTCCGCTAGTCGCTGTACCTCATCCGCAACAACCGCGAAACCACGACCGGCTTCACCCGCCATCGATGCTTGGATTGCAGCGTTAAGTGCCAGAATGTTTGTTTGGTCAGAAATGTCATTAATCAAAGATACGATATCACCGATTTCTTGAGAGGACTCACCAAGACGCTTGATTCGTTTTGATGTTTCTTGAATTTGCTCACGAATAGTATCCATACCAGTAATAGTATTTCGTACAACCTCACCACCTTTTTTCGCGATATCAACCGACTTTTCCGCAACCGTTGCTGATTCAGAAGCATTCGCAGATACTTGCTCAATCGACACAGCCATTTCGTTGATTGCCGCTGATGCACCAGTAATTTCTTGTGCTTGGTTGCGCGATGCTTGCGCTAGCTCCATCGAGATGTTTTGCGTCGCATCGGTTGCGTTAGCCAACTTAACAACCGAGTCTTTGATGGTTGATACTAAGCTTCTTAGTTGGTCAATGGTAAAGTTCATCGCATCTGCGATTGCCCCAGTAAAGTCTTCGGTTACCGTTGCATTCGTGGTCAAGTCACCGTCTGCCAATCCTTCCATTTCATCCAGCAATCGAATGATAGCTTGTTGGTTTCTTTCGTTTTGCAGTTTCTCTTGGTCAGCAACTAAACGGGCTCTTTCAGTTCTACCCCGGTCATCTTTTCGTTGGCGGCCATATAGCAAGAATAAGAATATAATGACGAAGCCACCGGCTATTCCTGACCAAAAAGGATGGCCAACTTGGTAAATATTTGAACCTTGGTTTTCATACGCTGACTGAAGTTGCTCAGTAAGAGTCAACATATCATTCGCTTGGGTAAAAATCTCATCTGACTTGCTATGCACTTCAAACAGCTCGTCAGTATTACTAATTACATATTCAACGTTTTGTTTTACTTGGGTGTACAATCCTGCGATTTCTTCTAACGCCTCTCTAGCTTGACGGTTTGAAACTCGACTGATGTCCATCATCGCGTCGCCTTCAAGCATCCCGGTTAATACTTCACCAAATAAGTCCACGTCGTGCCCAAAGTTTTCCGCTGAGCGGCTTGCATCATCACCACCGGCTAATACTTTTTGGAAGCTTCGGTTAATTCGCTCGGCATAGGTTATTTGGCGAGTGGCATACATAACCTGCTGCGCAGAGGCATTATTATCTAATAGAATGTCTTGGACTTTTTCATACAGAAACTGCATTTGAGGAATCGCTTCAGACAATTGGGTAGATATGTCATACAAACCGATTACGGTTTGCTGCCCCTTACTGACAACTGCTGAATTAGCGCTCATGTCACTCCACAAGTCGCCTACACGTTTAACTTGATTGTCACGAATACTTTCAGGTGACGGCGGCAACCCTTTAGAGTCATCGCCCCTTTCTAAATGATTATACTTTGCTTGAAATTCTTTAACAGAATCATTCAATAAGCGAAACGCTTGCTCGTTACCTTGCGATGCTTCCGAGGCATTTTTCGCAATTTGCTGAGAAAGCACCCTTAAGTCACCGGCTTTAGTTAAGCGAGACTGGTTCTGTTGACTCTGGTACAACCCCCACCAAAGGTTAGCCGCCCCAACTAAAATAAATACTAAAAGCAAACCAACATAAACCCCAGTATTAGACTTAGCATTTAATTGATTTTTTTTATCGTCTGTTGCGCTCATAGCTTAATTCCTGAATGCAAAAATATTTTCAAAAGAAAAATGTCTTTTATATCAACGCAACTTTACGAAACGCTGGCGTTTCGGCAAGTGCGTTCAAACTAAAAACAGTCCATAGCTTTTCACCCGAATAAAAACCTCCTTTCAGGTATGGCTGCATGAGTTCATCATGCACTGGGACTTCCTTTACCCAGTCTTCATCTTCAAAGTGGTTCATACCGAGAACTTCATCGACAATAACACCACAGTGAATATCATTATGGTTAATCACCAACAAGCGTTGTCGACGTAGTGCATGAGGCGCTTTGCGCCCTAAAAAGCCATGCAAATCCATAATAGGTAATAAGGTTCCTCGTATATTAGCTAAGCCTTTAACCCAAGGTTTAGCACCAGGAACTTTGGTATAACGAGGAATTGAAATTATTTCAGCAACTTCACCGAGGTTGACAATATAGTCATTACCAGACATTTTGAAGCCAACACCAGTCCAAAAACGACTTAAGTCTTCTTCTCTAGGCGACAATGCAGCACTTTCAAAACTACGCTGTTCTATGCTTTGTAAAAACTCAAACGCTTGCTTGTCTGTAATCTCGGTCATAATTGAAATTATCTTCCTAGAATTGCTTGAATCGTATTAATTAAATTGCCTTCTTCTACCGGCTTGGTCAAATAGTCTTTTGCGCCCTGACGCATGCCCCAAATTTTATCGGTTTCTTGATCTTTGGTTGTGACAATAACTACCGGAATATGCGCGGTTGTAGACTCTTTCTTTAATTGACGTGTAGCTTGGAAGCCGTTTAAGCCAGGCATTACAACATCCATAAGAATTAAGTCTGGTAGCTCTTGCTTAGCGACTTCAACTCCAGATTCACCACTGTCGGCAGTTACAATTTGATAGCCGTTGGCTTCTAAAATAGTTGATAGGACGTGGATCTCCGTTGGAGAGTCATCAACAATTAATATTTTAGACATTTATTTTTTTCTCCCGCTTAGTTTGTTCATACTTTGAAAAAACTAAAGATTAATAAGATAGAAACGACAACCTGCTATGCGTGACTAACGTGCTGTTTAATCGCGCCAAGAAGTTCGTCTCTGCTAAATGGTTTCGTAAGATATTGGTCAGACCCAACAATTCGGCCTTTGGCTCGGTCAAAAAGCCCGTCTTTACTTGAAAGCATTATGACCGGAGTATCTTGAAAATCCTTATTATTTTTGATCAAAGCGCAAGTCTGATAGCCATCAAGTCGCGGCATCATAATGTCCACAAAAATAATATTAGGTTTGTGATCCGCTATTTTAGCTAAGGCGTCAAAGCCATCAACGGCCGTTACAACTTCGCAGCCAACTTTTTTAAGCAATGTCTCAGCAGTTCGACGAATCGTCTTACTGTCGTCAATAACCATTGCTTTTAGACCTTGAAAGCTATTTTCCATTCATCTTTTCCTCTACAGATAGAAGTGTGAACTACCTGAAATTCTGTACTAGTACGAAGCGCCAAGTATGGCACACCTGAAACCTGAGTCACTTTTAACATAAAAATCGGTGCTCTTCCACCGAGATTTAGCGTAAATGCGTGCAAAACGCAGAGAGTGGTGTATATTGCAAGCTTAAAAAAGAAAACCATAAGAATCAAGCTTTTAAATGACAAGACAACTAATTAACTTTAAATAAACCGATTAAGCCTTTGATTATATTAACAATATACTTTTTTCAATCTAGCGCTTTCTTTGCATTAAATTGCATAGTAACCTTCATATGTTCCTAATTATAGTCGAGATTCTCCATGTCGTTAAAAATTGCAATCCTGATGGATCCTATTGAGCAAATAAACATTAAAAAAGATAGTAGCTTTGCAATGTTATTAGAAGCTCAAAAACGTCAGCATCAACTGTTTTACTTTGAGCAATCTGACTTACATCTTAATCAAGGTGAGCTTCTAGCCCACTCTTACGCGCTAGAAGTGAAGGACAATCCAAATAATTGGTTTACTAAATCTAGCCTTGCAACCCGCAAAGTTACTGAGTTTGACGTTATTCTCATGCGTAAGGATCCGCCATTTGATATGGAGTTTGTCTACTCAACTTACTTACTTCAGTTGGCGCAAGAAAAAGGCGTGTTAGTTGTAAATAACCCGCAAGCAATACGAGATGCAAATGAAAAGCTTTTTACTGCGTGGTTTCCACAGTGTTGTACGGCTACTTTGGTCAGCCGAAATGCGAAAGATTTTCGCGCATTTCACCAACAGCACAAAGACATTATCTTAAAGCCGCTAGACGGAATGGGCGGTAGCTCTATATTTAGGGCCACCGAAAACGACCCTAACCTTGGTGTAATTATTGAAACTTTAACTCAGCTAGGGCGCGAAACCGCCATGGCACAAAAGTTTATCCCTGAAATAAGTCAGGGCGACAAAAGAATTTTAATGGTTAATGGTGAGCCTGTTCCCTATTGCTTAGCGCGTATTCCCGCCAAAGGTGAAACTCGCGGCAACCTAGCAGCTGGCGGCAGAGGCGAGGCAAGACCGCTAACTGAAAAAGATCGCTGGATTGCCAACCAAGTTGGCCCCACTCTTAAACAAAAAGGGTTATTATTTGTCGGACTCGACGTAATTGGCGAGTATTTGACAGAAATTAACGTCACCAGCCCAACTTGCATTAAAGAAATCGATGCGGCTTATGACTTAAATATCGCCGCCATGTTGTTCGACGCCATTGAGTCTAAAGTGACTTTGAATTAATTTTTAATATTAGTGAAACTTATGCAAAACCACCAAGGTGTCATTGACGAAGCCAACCAGCCGCAAATTAGTCAACTAGATAAAGTCATGTTTTGTGGCTTTTTGGCTATTGTGTTCCATGCCATGTTATTTTTTGGATTAGGTTTTAAATTACCGGACTTATCTAAAAGTACTGCCGGCAAAACTTTCAATGTTGTATTAGCTCAATTTGAAGCCGACAAAAAGCCAGAAAAAGCAGACTATATTAGCCAAGCAAACCAAGAAGCGGGAGGCAGCAGTGAGCAAAAGCTTGCTCCGAGTACCACTCAAAAGGCGCTGTTTAACAATCCCGATCAAATATCCTCTGAGCCGCAGGTCGCCAGTCGACAGATGACTCAACAACCGCCTACACCCGATGTGATTAACTCACAAGGCCGTGCGTTTAAAATGTCGAACCCTCAGCAAAAAGTGGAAGTGAGCAAGCCAATTCCAGACGCTGCGGCACTCATTGATAAAAGCTACCGTCTTTCCGGCCTTATTGCCAATCTAGATAATAGTAACGTTAACCAAGCTCTTAAAGGTCGTAAACGACAAGTTTCTGCCGCAACTCACAGAGCCAGTGATGCCCTTTACTTAGATAGCTGGCGCCGCAAGATAGAAATGATAGGTAATCAAAATTATCCTCAAAAAGCCAAGGTCGATAAAATATTTGGCAACTTAACCATGAAAGTAGCCATCAATAAAGATGGCACTATTAATCAAGTTCAAATCATGCAAAGCTCAGGAAATAAAGTTTTAGATAATGCCGCATTAAAAATTGTTCGCCTTGCAGCTCCTTTTAAGCCGTTAACTGAAGAAATGACCAAAGACACCGATATTCTTGAAATTATTCGAGTTTGGCAATTTCAACCAGACTACATTTTGAATACAAACTAGTCTTATTGATAAAATCGCATTTAGTGCTTTGCTTTATAAAATCATTTAACTAAACCGCCGAATAAAAAATTCATTTGTTACTTGCCTTTAATTCAATAAGTGGCAACACTAGTCATATGAAAAAATTTCCAAGCTTAAAAAACCATTTGTTAATCGCGATGCCAAGCCTTAAAGATCCCAGCTTTGAGCAAAGCGTGACACTACTGTGTGAGCACAATGAAGAAGGAGCCATGGGTATTGTCATTAACCACCCACTAGACTTTTCAACCTTTGAGCTGCTTGAACATATGGCCATACCCTGCTCTAACGCCAGAAATATTAATCCTGTTTTCGCTGGTGGACCTGTGCAGCAAGATAGAGGTTTTGTTATTCATCAGGCAGACAAAATATGGAAGTCTAGTATTGTACTTGAGCAGAATGTTTCCATTACAACATCTACCGATATTCTGCATGCCATTGGGCGTCACGAGCTTAACGATGAAGCTTTTATTGCGTTAGGTTATGCTGGCTGGGAAGCTGGTCAGTTAGAGCAAGAAATTATGCAAAATAGCTGGCTAACCGTTCCGTTAAACCCTCAAATCGTTTTTGCTACCGAGGCTAGTAAAAGGTGGGAAGAAGCGATTAACCTCTTAGGTATTGACCCTCACAGTTTATCTGATTTTACGGGGCACGCATGAGTCAAGTAATTGCTTTTGATTTTGGCTTAGCTCGCATTGGAGTTGCGGTAGGCCAATCAATTACACAAACAGCAACACCATTAGAAACATTAAAAGCAGCTGATGGAAAGCCGTCTTGGGAGCTTGTAGAGCAGCTACTTAAACAGTGGCAACCTCAGCTGGTTATTGTTGGGGAACCATTTAATATGGATGGTACCGAGCAAGAAATTACAAGACGCGCTAGAAAATTTGCCAATCAAATTCACGGTCGCTTTGGTGTGCAAATAAAAATGGTAGATGAAAGACTGAGCAGTGCAGCAGCGCGTGAAGAAATTTTCGAATTTGGCGGTTTTAAAAAACTAAAAAAGTCACAAATTGATAGTGTTGCTGCTGCTCTAATTCTTGAGTCTTGGTTTTTAAGCCAGAATTAAAAGCGCCAACTATTCTTCCAATAACATGGCTTTTACTAACACCAAGGGCTTTACAGGAACATCTGGCCAGCCTAGCTTACTATCGACTCCTGTTTGTACACGAGACATTCTATCAAGTATTTCGGTGCCCTCAATCACGACCCCAAAAACGCTATACCCCCAATTGCTTCCCGGATCTAATCCTGGATTATCGCTAATATTAAAATAAAATTGGCTAGTCGCACTATGCGGCTTATCGCTACGAGCCATGGCGATAGTATAAGACTCGTTTTTTAACCCATTGCCGGACTCATTAAAGATTGGCTGATTTTCTTTTATTGGGTTGTATAAGAGATCATATCCCCCACCTTGCACTACAAAGTCAGCAATAACCCGATGAAATACCGTATTATCATATTGCTTTTGGGTAACATAAACTAAGAAGTTATTACTGGTAATAGGCGCTTTATGCCGATCTAACTCAACAATTATATCGCCAAACTGGGTGACTAATTTGACCCGTGGAAACAAATTGTCGGGCTGAATTTCACTACCTGAGTTATAAGCAAACAGCGAATTAAATTGAATTGCAGTAAAAAAAATTACTAGATATTTTATGATTTTCATTCAGTTTCCTGAGCAAAAGTTGAGTTTGATTGAGCTAACATGAACTTATTTTAACATAACTAAGCACTAGGTTAAGCAATTAGCTAAATGCTTGAATAATATTATGTAATGCTTCCTCTAAAAGTTTTTTTGAGCAAGCCAAGTTGATTCTAAAAAAGCCCCGCCCCTCTTCACCAAACAATAAACCATCATATAAACCTACCCGTGCCTTTTTTACTAATAATTTTCGAATCGTTTCATGAGGCAAATTTAAGCCAGAAAAATCAACCCATGCTAAATATGTACCTTGCGCTTCAACTAATTTAACTTGGGGAAGTTCTTGCTCAAGTTTTAATTTTACTCGATCACGGTTTAATGCGATATATTGGTTTAGGCTTTGTAGCCATGCTCGGCTCTGCGAGTAGGCAGCTTGAGTGGCTACTGCTGAAAACTCATTATCAAGTGAAAGGTGAGACTTATCGATTAGCATTTTTATGCTTCGTCTTAATTGAGGATTAAGACAAATCAATGTCGACTGCGGCAAGCTGGCTAAATTAAACGACTTGCTCGACGAAATAATAGTAATGCTGTTGGTATTACTTTGCGCTAGTCGACTAAAGTGAAAGTGCTGAACGTTTGACGGTCTTATATCAGCATGTACCTCATCACTAATGACTAGAATATTATGCGCTTCACAAATTTGGTTTATTTGGTTAAGTTCCGCTTCCGTCCAAACCCTACCAGTGGGATTATGCGGACTACATAAAATTAAAATTTTAGTTTGGGGGGTAATTATTGAGCGTAAATGGTCCAAATCCATGTGATATTGGCCACTGTTATAGACCAATGGATTAGTGATTAATTGCCGTCCATTTCTAGTGACTAACTTTAAAAGCGGGGGATAAGCAGGTGTCTGTACAATAATTTCATCATTTGGCGATGAAAACTCATTGACGAGTGCATTAATAGCTGCAACGGTTCCTGGCGGATAAAAAAGTAAATCTGATTCATTTAATCTCCACTGATATTCATGTTGCAGCCAATCAATTATAGCATTGACATAGGCTTTGGTGCGCATGCTATAACCAAAAACAGGGTGTTCAGTGCGTGCTTTAATTGCAGTAATAATGGGATCGGCTATCGCAAAATCCATGTCAGCTATCCATAATGGAATTAGGTTAGCATCGGCAAATTTTTTTTGATTGTAATCCCACTTGTAACAATGTGAGTTTTTTCGATCAGGCGGATTATCAAAAGCGTCAAATGGGTTAGGTGCGTCTTTCAAGTGACCTCCTTTAGTGCATTTAAAATGCCCTAGGTTTCTTATTCGCTCCAAACAGCAAATTCATTTAAATTAGTGTCAACAAACTGAAACCGCTTTCCGCCAGGAAAATTAAATATTGGTTTAACGATTTTGCCTCCAGCAGCCTCTACCGCAGCGATGCTCTTTTCAAGATCATGGCTATAAATAACCAAAAGAGCACTGCCCGATTGCGTTTGCATCGACTGCTCACTTAAATAAAAACCAGCATCAATACCCGCATTAGAAATCGCACAATAGGTATCTCCGTAATCAATGAAGCGCCAGCCAAAAACCGCTTGATAAAACTCTTTCGCTTTCACAAGATCTTTTACAGGAAACTCTACATAGTTTATTTTATGATGGGTTGGCATTGCAATTCTCATTCATTTTGGTGATACAAGTAATTGCTAACCTTAAAACAATTGAAATAAGCAATCAATTAAGTCATTCATTAACCAATAAACTAAACATGTTACACTGCACTTAATAATTAATAACGCTCAATTAACATGGCTTACTCATTAAATCCAATTGGAGTTATCCACTCTCCATACAAGCAGAAGTTTGCAATTCCTCGTCAACCCGGCTTGGTTAGCCTTGCTAAAGGCTCAATCGAACTTCACCCGCCGTTTAATGACCCGCAAGCATTTTTAGGAATAGAAGAGTTTTCGCACTTATGGATTACTTTTATATTTCACCAAACAGCAGAGCAAGGCTGGGCCGCGCAAGTAAGGCCACCACGCTTGGGCGGAAATCGAAAGCGAGGCGTATTTGCAACCCGAAGTAATTTTAGACCCAACCCAATTGGACTTTCGGTGGTAGAAAATTTAGGTTTAAGACGCACAAAAAGTCAGTTGTTTTTAGATATTGCAAACTTTGACTTCCTCGACGCTACCCCTGTTATCGACATAAAGCCTTACATTCCTTATTCCGATTCAATAGAAAAAGCGAGCGCAGGCTTTGCACAACTCGCACCAAAATCAGTTTTAGAAATAAGCTTTTCACCTCAAGCAAAGCAGGCTTGTGAAACTCATCGGTCTACTCACCCCAATTTACAACCGTTTATAAGCCAGGTACTTACCCAAGATCCTCGACCCGCACACAAAAAAGCAGACTTAAAGGTTCAGCAATATCAAGTATATCTATATGAGTTTAATGTAAAGTTCGAGATTGCGAATAAACACTGTAAAGTAACCGAAATAAAAAATAGACAGGAGTAAATTGTTATGCTTTTCAGTTAGTTAAATTCTAGGCGAAATTAAAAGGTTAAAATATATACAATAAAACTTGCATAAAACCACCTGTACAAGTAGTATTTATACAGCTAGCCAAAACTAGCAATTAATCTTTTTAAATGGAGACTAACTTATGAGCCAATTACCTCAAAACGCGATTGAGCTAATTCCTAGGATCAATCAAGTAGCTATGCAAGCTGGGCTAGCCAATAACCAAATAGCAGGGCTTATCAATTGGGTTTTGCGTTTTAAAAGGTTTTACAAAGATACCCTAAACATAAGCTTTAACGAGCAGCATTTAGAAGGTTACCTAAACCATTTAATGGTTCATCATGCATACGACTCCTCTCAACTAAAGAATGTTGTCAAAAAGATCTCCTTTTTTTACATCCATATATTAGGACTTAAAATAGGCGAAATAAAAATCCCAAAACCGCAGCGTCAGGCTACAGATAAACCTCATACAAATGACTACTCTAAGCTTTTTCCATACATGCAAGGCACCCCACTATTAATGGTAAAATTAGCTACATTAGCGCAGTTAAGCTTAAACCAAGTAACGCGTATTCGATTGGTTGACCTTTGCTTAAAGCGAAACTGTTTAAGGATAAGGGGAGCTAATAACGCTATTCTTAAGCAAATTCAAATTCCCCTTCAACTGTGCATAGAGTTAAGAATTCAGAGTTTAAAGGTGAAGCGATTAATCAATATTCAAGTTGAAAAGCTTACTGCTTTACCTCAGGCTAACTTGCTTAATAATCAAGACGTCAGTTCGGAACCAGATCAAGCTTTGTTTGTCTTGGGTAGTCATTGCAACAACCCTTTAGCGGCTATTAGCTTTAAACACTTGCTAAATGAAATAAAACTTGCCGAGCGTCAGCTTAACCTTTTTAAATCAACAGTAAGTAATTCAAGGTCACTAGCAAACACTTTTCAGCAAGGTAATAATTTACAGAAAGAATTAGGCTTTAGCGCTCACTTGGGCGCGGCTTAATCATGCTTGAGTAATGCTATGAAGCTTGCTAGGTGCTTATAAATGGTTGTGTATTTCTATCGGCAAAGTCAATTAACTCTTCTGCCGATGTGCCATTTTTGGGGTAATTTGCTTGTCCAACCTGATAGTTAAACTCTAAAAGTTCGCCTTTAATTTCATAGAAGCGCTGCATCGTATCTTGTAGGCGCCATAATAAATCTTTTACGGTTTCAGCAGAAGTATCATCACTCAGTAACACAACAAATTCAGCGCCGACAATTCTGGCAATATTGTCAGACGCTCTAAAACTGTTATTTAACCTAACCGCAAACTCTTTGAGGTATTCGTCACCGAGCTTATGGCCAAGCTTCTCGTTAAGTTCTTTAAAGCCAATTAGATCAATCAACAAAATTGAGCAGTTGCTATTATCGCGAACACTACGCTGTAATGCTCTATCGATTAATTCAATAATTCCACTTCGGTTATAAAGCAGAGTTAAAGGATCTCTTATCGCTTTTTCTCTTAACTCATACTCAAGGTCTTTCTGTTTAGTTATATTTAAAGATACGCCTTCGACGCCTAAAAACTCACCGTCGGCTTTAAAGCGCGCATACGCACTCGTAGAAACCCAAAAAGTCGAGCCATCTTTGCAACGCATTAGAGTTTCTACCGCGACCGCATCACCATTTGATGCCAATATTTTTTGTAAAGTTTCGCTGCGTTCTTCCGGGTTAGCGTAAAAGTGAGTCATCGGTTTACCGATAGCTTCGGAAAAGCTATAGCCTAAGATACGCAACGCATAGGGCGAAGCTTTAATTAAGTTACCTTCAGCGTCGGTTCGGTAAAAAATGCCTGGCATATTCCTAATTATTTGCTTTAACTCGCGCTCAGATTCTCTAAACTGCTTTACTAACTTAGCATGCCAGCTAATATCTCGAACCGTTACAACAATTAGCTGATCGCGGTTAAGCTCTACTAATGTGCCGCAGGTGAGAATCAATGTTCGGGTTATATTAGTACAAGAGAGCTCAACTTCTATTTCACTTTTGGCTTCACTATTGGCTTCACTTTCGCTTGCAGACTTTTGGAGTAGAGCCTCTATTTTTGACGTGAAATCTGATGAAAAAAAGTCACTAAAACGCTGTTTTACTAGAACGTCTAGTTGACAGTTTAATAATTCGCAAAGGGCATTATTAGCAAAAAGTACTACTCCATCATCTAAAATTGCTACGCCGTCCTGAACAGCATTTAGCAATGCGAGGCTGTTAACGTGCTCAATTTGGGGGTTATGAATAGCAGAGTCCATTAGCTTCGGGTGTATTAAGCGAAAAGGATAAACTAGTTTGGCACGATATTTAGAGTATTTCTACTACTAGAGCAGCAATGCGTGAAGTCGTTTTTAATTTAACACCTTTTAATTACTAAAAAGCCTAGCTTAGCTAGGCTTATTAACAAAATTTTAAAGAAGCTTTAAGTTTATAAATATTTCACTTCAACAATTTCGTATTCTACGTCACCATTGGGCGTTCTTACGACAGCAATATCACCTTCTTCTTTACCAATTAAAGCTCTCGCAATGGGCGAGTTTACAGAAATTTTATTCACTTTAATATTGGCTTCATCATCGCCCACAATTTTATAAGTAACTTCCGCATCAGTTTCTAAATTCACCAAGTCTAAAGTTGAGCCAAATATAACTTTGCCATTGTTGGTAATTTTAGTGACATCAATAATTTGCGCCGAACCCAGTTTCGACTCTATTTCTTGAATACGACCTTCAATAAAGCCTTGTTGTTCTCTTGCCGCATGGTACTCAGCATTTTCTTTTAAATCACCATGCTCTCTTGCTTCTGCAATAGAAGCAACAACTCTAGGTCGTTGCACTTGTTTTAAATCAGTTAATTCGGCTTTTAAGGCGTCTGCACCTTCAACCGTCATAGGGGTTAAGTTCATTTATCGTTACCTTTATTTAATTCTTTTATGCAGCTCTTGCAGCGAGCTAACAGATTGTCTATTTTGATGACGTATCGCTTCTGCTGTGGCTAAACCTCCAGCAAGCGTTGTGGTATAGGCCACTTTATACTGTAACGCAGAACGTCTTATTTGAAATGAGTCTGCAACAGCTTGCTTACCTTCTGTGGTGTTTACAATATAATCAATTTCATCATTTTTAATCATATCAACAAGATGCGGTCGGCCTTCAAAAACCTTATTCACGCGCTGACAAAATATACCTTCTTGAATGAGCTTAGTAGCAGTACCACCGGTCGCTAAAATCTCGAATCCACAATCAATGAGCGCCCGCGCAGTTTCTGGCAATTTAACTTTATCACTTTCTTTAACACTCAATATCGCTTTGCCGCCACGCGGTGCTTGCGAGCCACCACCAAGTTGGGCCTTATAATAAGCTTCTCCAAATGATTCGCCTACTCCCATAGCCTCACCCGTAGATTTCATTTCTGGGCCTAGAATGGGATCGGAACCTGGAAACTTATTAAAAGGAAATACGGGCTCTTTAACGGTAAAGAAATTACTGTCTACTAGCGGTTCAACGCCTTGCTCTTTTAAGGAACGCCCTGCCATGACACTTGCGGCAATTTTAGCTAATGGTCGTCCAGTAGCTTTAGATACAAATGGTACGGTTCGCGAAGCACGAGGATTAACCTCTAAAACAAATATATTGTCGCCTTGAATTGCAAACTGAGTGTTCATTAAACCTCTTACATCAAGCTCTTTGGCCATCACTTTGATTTGTTCAGCCAATCGCGCTTGCATGTCCTTACTTAAAGTATGAGGCGGAATACAGCAAGCCGAATCACCTGAGTGAACTCCCGCTTGCTCAATATGCTCCATAATACCGCCAATTAAAACGGTCTCACCGTCAAAAATAGCATCAACATCCACTTCTATAGCGTCATCGAGAAAACGGTCGAGCAGTACTGGCGACTCATTGCTAACAGATACCGCGTCGGTCATATAGCGACGTAACTCTTCTGCATTGAACACGATTTCCATGGCTCGCCCACCCAGAACATAAGAAGGACGAACGACTAAAGGATAACCAATTTCATCAGCAAGTCGAACTCCATCTTCCATATTTTTTGCGGTTCGATTAGGCGGCTGTTTTAAACCTAAGCGCTCAATAGCTCGCTGAAACCTTTCTCTGTCTTCAGAGCGGTCGATTGCGTCGGGCGAAGTACCAATAATTGGAACGCCGGCAGCTTCTAAATCACGAGCTAGCTTAAGCGGTGTTTGTCCACCATATTGAACAATGACGCCTTTAGGCTTTTCTTTATTAACGATTTCTAAAACATCTTCAAGCGTAACAGGCTCAAAATAAAGTCTATCTGAAGTATCGTAATCAGTTGATACTGTCTCTGGGTTACAGTTAACCATGATAGTTTCATAACCATCATCGCGCATTGCAAAAGCAGCATGAACACAACAATAATCAAACTCAATACCTTGCCCAATTCGGTTAGGACCGCCGCCTAAAATCATGATTTTATCACGCTCAGAAGGGTTCGATTCGCACTCCTCTTCATAGGTAGAGTACATATAAGCGGTATTAGTTGAAAACTCTGCAGCACAGGTATCGACACGCTTGTAAACTGGAAACAGCTTAAACTTATGGCGTAACTTGCGAAGTTCTTTTTCCGAAACATCAATGAGTTTAGATAGTCGTCTATCAGAAAATCCTTTGCGCTTCATTAAGCGAAGCTTATCGCGATCCAGCTGACCAATACCGAGCTTTGCAAACTCGCTTTCTAACTTAACAATCTCTTCAATTTGCACTAAAAACCAAGGATCAATTGCGGTTATATTAAAAACTTCTTCAACACTATAATTTTGACGGAATGCATCAGCTACATAATAAATTCGCTCGGCTCCCGGCACTTGTAAGTGGTGTCTTAACGTTTCTTTCCAGTTGGTGCGCTTGACATTAAGAATCGGATCAAAACCATCAACTCCAGTTTCTAACCCGCGTAGTGCTTTTTGCATCGATTCTTGGAAAGTTCTACCTATGGCCATTACTTCACCTACTGATTTCATTTGAGTAGTCAAAGTGGCGTCTGAATTAGGGAATTTTTCAAAGTTAAAGCGTGGTATTTTAGTTACTACATAGTCAATACTCGGTTCAAATGAAGCTGGCGTATTGCCACCCGTAATGTCATTTTGCAGCTCATCTAAGGTATAACCTACCGCAAGCTTGGCAGCAATTTTAGCAATAGGGAAACCTGTCGCTTTAGACGCTAAAGCAGAAGAACGCGACACGCGTGGATTCATTTCAATTACAATCATACGACCCGTTTTGGGGTCAACCGAAAACTGAACATTTGAACCGCCAGTCTCGACACCTATCTCACGCAACACAGCTAAACTCGCATTACGCATTATTTGATATTCTTTATCGGTTAAAGTTTGGGCTGGTGCTACAGTAATAGAGTCTCCGGTGTGAACTCCCATAGGGTCAAGGTTTTCAATAGAACAAACTATAATACAATTATCTTTTCTATCTCTAACCACTTCCATTTCATACTCTTTCCAACCGATAAGCGATTCATCAATTAATAGCTCAGTTGTCGGTGACAAATCTAACCCGCGAGTACATATTTCTTCAAACTCTTCGCGGTTATATGCGATACCGCCACCCGTTCCACCCATAGTAAAAGACGGGCGAATAATACATGGGAAACCGACCTGCTCTAATACTTTATGTGCATCATCTAAAGAATGAGCAATGCCAGCTTTAGGCATGTCTAAACCAATTTTACGCATTGCGCGAGCAAACTGTTCTCTATCTTCGGCTTTATCGATAGCTTCGCGATTAGCACCTATCATTTCAACTTTATGGATCTCTAGAACGCCTCTAGACGCCAGATCAAGTGCACAATTCAGCGCTGTTTGCCCTCCCATAGTGGGTAATATTGCATCGGGCTTTTCTTTTTCGATAATTTTGGCAACAACTTCCCAGTGCAAAGGCTCAATATAGGTAGCATCGGCCATTTCAGGATCAGTCATTATAGTTGCCGGGTTAGAGTTAACTAGAATAACTCGATAACCTTCCTCTTTTAATGCCTTACAAGCCTGCGCTCCAGAGTAATCAAACTCACACGCTTGCCCAATAATTATTGGGCCCGCTCCTAAAATTAAAATACTTTTTAAATCGTTACGTTTTGGCATCAACTATTACCGTTTTAGTTTAGCTATATGTAAAAAAATGACGAATATTGAAATGCTATATTCTGTCTTATCTTAACTTTTAGTGACTTGCATCATGTCAATAAATTTATCAAACAGTGGTGCTGCATCATGAGGCCCAGGACTCGCTTCAGGATGACCTTGGAAACTAAATGCGGCTTTTTGGGTATGCTCGATACCTTGCAAACTACCATCAAATAATGACTTGTGAGTTACTCTTAATGTATCTGGCAATGAACTTTCATCAGCAGCGAAGCCATGGTTTTGGCTGGTTATCATAACGGTTTTATCGTCGAGAGATTCTACTGGGTGATTTGCACCATGATGACCAAATTTCATTTTGACTGTTTTACCGCCACAAGCTAAAGCGAGTAATTGATGCCCTAAACAAATACCAAACAGCGGTATATCTGTCTTTAAAAATGCTTTGATAGCTTCGATTGCATATTCACACGGCTCAGGATCACCTGGCCCATTTGAAAGGAAAATGCCATCCGGGTTTAATTTAAGTACTTCTTCGGCTGGTGTTTGTGCAGGAACAACTGTTAAGCGGCAACCTCGATCAGCTAACATGCGTAAAATATTCTTCTTTACCCCAAAGTCATAAGCAACCACGTGAAACTTTTCATCGGCCTCGGTCAGCTTTTTATGTCCACCAACTAGCTCCCAACTTCCTTCAAACCACTCGTAAGACTCAGAAGTAGAAACGACTTTCGCTAAGTCCATCCCTTTTAATCCAGCAAAGTCTTTCGCTAGCTGTAAGGCTTTCGCTTCATCAATGTTATCACCGGCCATCAAACAGCCGTTTTGAGCACCTTTGTCTCTTAAAATTCGAGTCAATTTACGGGTGTCTATGTCTGCTATACCAACAATATCATTCTCTGCTAAGTAGCTCGATAAGCTCTTTTCTGCGCGCCAATTGCTGTGAACTAATGGCAAATCTCGAATGATTAACCCAGCAGCCCAAATTTGATTAGATTCTTGGTCTTCTTGGTTGATCCCGGTATTTCCAATGTGGGGGTAAGTTAAGGTCACCATTTGCTTTGCATAAGAAGGGTCTGTCAAAATCTCCTGATACCCACTCATTGCGGTGTTAAAAACGACTTCGCCAACTGAAACGCTTTCAGCGCCAATCGACACACCATGAAAAATACTTCCGTCTTCAAGGACTAGAATGGCAGGTTTAGACAAGTTACCCTCCGGCATAAAACAGATATGAAAAAGCGGAAAAGGGTTAAAATTCTCTTCCGCTTTCTAATTTAATTGTGCACTCGACCGCATTCGCGGAAAATCGGGGTATTTTAAGCGATCTGATAAGTGAATGTCCAATCAGAGTGACAAAATAAATATAAAAAAACCGCCTAAAAAGGCGGTTTTAAAATTGGTGCCGAAGGCCGGACTTGAACCGGCACGACCAAAGGCCACTACCCCCTCAAGATAGCGTGTCTACCAATTCCACCACTTCGGCATAATTCTGTTCATTTAACATATTGATACTTCTTATATATTCAATAAGTAATGTTTATTTAGTGTCATCTTCAGGTTGAGTTTTAGCTGCTTCTTTAGCTTTTTCTACTGCAGTTTCAGACTCTACTTTCGCCGCTTCAACTTTAGCATCGCCTGCTTGCTTAACTTCTTGAGTCGCTTGAGGTTGAGCTGGAGCAACTTGTGATTCAAGCCCTGCTTCTGTTTTAGGCAGCTCACTTTCAATGCCTTTGCTTTCAATTGGCGCTGTTACATCTAAAACTTCATCAACAATAATTTCTGGCTCTGCATTTAAATAGCTTATTGCTAAAGCAGTAGCAAAAAATAAAATCGCTAAAATGGTCGTGGTTTTAGTTAATGCATTGCCTGAACCAGCAGCACCAAAAACTGTATTCGCGCCACCTGCACCAAACGAAGCCCCCATTTCAGCACCTTTACCTTGCTGTAAAAGAATAATGCCAATTAAGGCAATTGAGACTACTAAATAAATAATTAAAATAATTTCCATGGTTTATCCTGCCGCAGAATAAATGTTTAAAAAGTCTTCAACTTTCAACGAAGCCCCGCCAATTAAGCCTCCATCAATATCTGGTTGCGCTAATAGGTCACTGGCATTGGTAGCATTCATACTGCCACCGTATAAAATTTGTAAATTTTGTGCAATTGATGCGTCTTTGCGCGCAAACCACACTCTTAACTCAGAGTGTACTTGGTGTGCTTGCTGTGGGCTAGCTGTTTTTCCTGTACCAATTGCCCAAATTGGTTCATAAGCGATTACCGCAGATTTAAATACTTCAACACCCACTTTATCTATAACCGCTTGGCATTGTGCCTTGAGTACTTCTAAAGTTTTCCCAGCTTCACGCTGTTCTAGAGTTTCACCAATACATAATATAGGCGTAATTCCTAGTTTTAAAGCCGCACCAAACTTATTTGCGACCATTTCATCAGTTTCGCCGAATATTTCACGTCTTTCAGAGTGACCTACCAATAGGTAGTCTACCGAGTAATCCGCCAACATGTTAACACTAACTTCGCCCGTATAGGCTCCACTCGCTTCCCAATGCGCGTTTTGAACACCTAGCTGAATTTCGCTGCCACTCAAAATTTGAGCAACATCAGCCACGTGAATACTTGGTACACAGACAATCATAGTCGCCATTGGGCTTGGCTTAAATGACGTTACTAGGCCTTGGGCCAAACTCATTGCTTCCTCTCGGTTGCAATTCATCTTCCAATTTCCAGCAATTATGCGCTTTCTAATACTAGTCATACCAAGTCAAAATCTGGCTATCTTTAAAAGGGCGCAAATCTTACCTGACAACTATCAGATATACAAGATCTGGATAAATTAATTAACTTGAAAAGCTTAACTTGAGCAAGATAGAGCCAGCATTTAGCTGGCTGATTGATTAACATCTTGTTGATTACCACCATCCGACTTTAAAAAAGCGATAAAATCGTCATACACGAGCGGCCTAGAAAAATAATAACCTTGAATATCATCACATTCATTTTGCGCTAAGAAGTCTTGTTGCTGTAAGGTTTCTACACCTTCAGCAATAACCTCTAACCGCAAGCTTTTTGCCATTGAGATAATCGCCAAAGTGATTGCGGTGTCATCGGCATCCACCACCAATTCATCGATAAAAGTACGGTCAATTTTCAGCGCATCGAGAGGAAAGCGGCGCAAATAAGCCAGTGAAGAATAACCTGTTCCAAAGTCATCAATGGCAATTCTAATTTGCATTTCCTTTAGTTTCTCTAAAATAGAAATCGCCTGCGAAACATCACGCATCAACATGCTTTCGGTTATTTCGACTTCGAGCAGTCGCGGCGGAATGCGGTATTTTTGCATCACCATTGCTATCGACTCTGGCAAATTAACTTGACGGAACTGCAATGCAGACAAATTAACCGCTAAGCGTATTTCTAAGCCATTTTCTCTACAAGCAGCAATCGATCGGCAAGCATTTTCAAGAACCCAGCTACCAATTTCTTTGATTAAGCCTGTATTTTCTGCAATAGGTATAAATTCTGCGGGCGAAATTTGGCCTAAAATAGGATGACGCCATCGGAGTAGCACTTCCGCACCAATTACCTTGTTTTCTTTAATATTAAACTGAGGCTGAAAAACTAAACTTAACTCTTTATTTTTAATTGCCTGACGCAACTCATTGGCTAGTTGGTGGCGTCTAATTGCTAACTGGTTAAGCTCCGCCTCATAAAACTCATAGGTATTTCGCCCCACTTCTTTTGCTTTATACATAGCAGCGTCTGCGGCTTTCATTAAAGAATCGACATCTGCACCATCATGCGGGAACATGCACACGCCAACACTCACAGTTGTATTAACTTCATAGTTAGATAACTTAAAGGGAGCCTCAAAACTGCCAACAATTTTTTCAACAATAGATATGACATCTTCAATGTCATGCAGCTCATTCAATATGATAACAAACTCGTCACCGCCTAACCTGGCTAAGGTGTCTTCACTTCTTATTTTTTCTAGTAAGCGTTGACTTGTCGCTTTTAAAAGCTGATCCCCAACCGCATGACCGAGTGAGTCATTCACATCTTTAAAGTGGTCTAGGTCAAGAAAAAGAATCCCTACCATCGCATTAGTTCGCGAAGCACGCTTTAAAGCGTATTTAATTCTGTCCATACACAACGCGCGATTAGGGAGTTGGGTGAGAGAATCATAGTTTGCTAAATATTGGAGGTCTTTGACAGCTCGCTCTAGGCGTTTTTTATTTAACTGCAATGCTTCACTTGCTGCGTCTCTTTCCTTTTGATTGATCTCTATTTTTTCTAACATTTGATTAAACGAGCGCCCTAAGGAGCCTATTTCGTCATAATCGTGTAGCGGTACTCGTATTGCATAGTCTCCACTTTTACTGACTTCTTTAGTAATTTCATCTAATTCGATAATTGGCCCTGAAATAGAGCGCTGGATTGTTAACGATAATAAGTAAACCCCCAAGCAAAGGGTTGCCACTATCGCTAAACTTATTAATGCAAACTCACGTATCAATCCAGAAAAGCGAGACGTTGACAGCTTTAAGTAAATCACCCCAGAAACTTCACCATCTTCTTGAATAATAGGCTCCCAGACACGAAGTTGGTCATTACGCCATTCAACCGCACTTTCAACTTTAAACTCTGCCTCGCTGATATAAAAGGAGGACGCGTTTTCGTCTCGAGTGACTAAAATGCGTCCGGTTGCATCAAACACAGCAGCCCCAAAATCTTCACTTAGCGCAGCTGTTCTTAATACTTTCACAAGGGTGTCTTCATCTTGCAAACTCGCAGGCACCAGTGAGTTATTTGCTAGTAAGCGCGCTTGTGAAACAGCGTCAGCTATTAATGCCGTTTGGGTCGTTTTATAAAAGTTAATCCCAGTAAATAGCATACCGATAATTAACGCACTGCTCGATGTGACCAGAATAACAGCTATGAGTTTGGCTTTGATTGAGCGAGTTAGTCGATTCATTTAGCCTCCCTCTTAAACGCAGTTCCCATTTTAAGAAGCTCTCGTGAAGCCACAAAACCGCTACGAGATAGCGCGGGTATGTCTATATCCAAATGCAAACGTTTGGACTTGAAGCTAACGTTAAAATGAAATTGAGCATTATCAATTTCCTCAAGGTTGGTGATTAGCAGCAAGTTAATATCATTAGAATGACTTAAAATATCGATATTGTTCACTTGCTCCACTGAGTTCACAATCATGGCATCACAAGATTCAACCGGCTTATCAAACTGATATTGTTGCAAGCTAACAGTATGACTAATCTCATTCACCCCAATTAACTTCTGCTCTTGCAGAGTTAATTTTAGGCGATTAAAAATCGCTTCGAAGCTGTCACTATCTTTAAACTCTTTTGAAATACACAGATTCTTCGTTGTTTTAGCGCTCTCAGTTAAAGTCGCCGGCCATTGAGTCTGCCTTAAAATTTCAAGCAAAATAGAAGAAAGCTCTAAATAATCTGTTTTAACTAAGTCAGCCGAGTTTAAAAGTTCAAAGCGGGGTTTATGCCCAGACTTTTCAAACGCCATAAGATTAATTTCAAATTTTCGCTTACTAACCTTTCTATCATCAATTAAGTTAAAGTGAACGCCGCTTTCACCAACCAAGTCACCAAACCCCAAAACCAGCGTATTACGGTTTAAGCGGCTATTAATCATACTTAAAATGCTATTCCCGTTAATTCGGTTAATCACCAAGCCATGACAGTCCGCTAACGACTCTGGCGAAGATTTCTGAAAGACTCTCAGCGGTTTATTTTTAAAACTTTTGTCGCCAACACTTTTTTGAATTATTTGCGCTAAAACCTTATTGCCAGTTAAACACAAATTAAAAAACTGACTTTTATTAAAGTTACTCAATTCAGGCCACTCGGTAAAATTGATCAGCTGACGCAACCGCTGGGCTTTCAAAAGGCTTTGGGACTCTACTACATTAGCGTAATTGATTAACTCTTCACTTGGTACAAACCAGCTTTCGAGAAAAGCATCTAAATTTAGTTCGTAATTAAACGTGTTTTGGCGGTTTAGAAAGAGTCCAATATGAGCACCGGCATCAGCCCTGCCTCGACCTTGAACAATAATTAGCACCTTTGACTGAAGCGTTACTTTTTCAATATGGCGCTTCACTAGTTGAGAGACTTCATTCAAATACAGCGCATTACAGCGACTTAACTCGTTCAACTTTTGTATATTTCTTATTTTAAGCGGCTGTTGATTTACGCTGACGTTTAGAGGAGTTAAATGCTGCTCAAAAATAGCTGCTTGCATTGAGTCTCGAAAAGTACACAGCCGATACTCGGCGAGCTGAACGGCACCGCTCTTTGGCTGCGACTTAACTTCAGCCAAAAACTGCCTAACAATTAAAGATTTGGCTATATTTTCGTCGAGCGCATCTTCAGCCGGTACTGGAATAGCAATAATACAAGTTAATACGATACATACAGCCAGTATCCGCTTCAAGGTGAGCATCCTGTACTTCTAGTGGGTATGGAAAACGACATAATGATATTATCTCTTTGGCTCATTGTATTATTTTAGGCCATATAATTGGCAAACCAATCAAATATAACTGACAAATTTGCTTAGAAATTACAATAATCTAACCCACTCAAGTATAGATTAAATTGATTTAAATTGCTGAAATCACATCAATTAAATCAATATTTTATTATTAATTGATGTTTTCGCTGGTCAATTATCGGCCTAACCCCGTATAATACGCGCGCCCAAAATCTTCGATTAGGTCGACACCTTAAATCAGTGATAATTGGGTAAAGAAAACATTTTGACGCTAGAACGTTCATGCGCCTTAACGCAGCAATAGACCAGTTATTTTTAGGTTAAATTAAGCAAGTGTAAGGCTTTTAAACTATATTGAACGTTCACAAATTCAACTTTTTACCGCTGAAAATTCTATGATCAAAATAAAACGAGGCTTGGATCTTCCAATTAGTGGAAGTCCAAAACAAGAAATTCATGACGGGCCAGCTGTTTCAGAGGTTGCATTATTAGGTGAAGATTACCTAGGGATGAAGCCAACGATGAAAGTTCGCGTTGACGATAAAGTTAAATGCGGAGATCCACTCTTTCTCGACAAGAAAAACGATGGCGTAATTTATACCGCACCCGCTAGTGGCACGGTCAAAGCGATAAACCGAGGCGCAAAGCGCAAACTACTATCAGTTGTTATTGAAGTAGAAGGCGACGAAAGCGTAGAGTTTAATCGTTATGATGCGGCTCAACTACCGCAGCTTAAGCGCGAACAAGTCGTTGAAAACCTAGTAAACTCTGGGATGTGGCCGAGTATTAGAACTCGCCCATTTAGCAAGGTTCCTGCAATAGACGCAGCACCTGCCGCTATTTTTGTAAGCGTTTTAGATACTAACCCGCTTGCCGCAGACCCAATGATTGTCATACAGGGTCAAATGGAGGCGTTTAATCATGGCTTAACGATTCTCAAGCATCTAACTGAAGGCGAGTTATTTGTCGCTTATGACAATACCAAGTCGCATGATTTAGCCCAAAACCCTATCGCAAACTATCAAGCGTTTAGCGGCGTTCATCCTGCAGGAAATGTTGGTACCCATATTCACTTTTTAAAGCCCGTAAACGAAAAGCGAAGTGTATGGCATGTTGGTTACCAAGACGTTATTGCTATCGGTAAACTATTTACTAGCGGTCATTTGTATACCGATAGAGTTATTTCTTTGGCTGGTCCTTTAGTTAAAGCTCCTCGACTAATTAAAACTCGCTTAGGTGCTAATACTGACCATTTAGTCGCTGGACAAATCGCAGATGAAGACGAGCGTGTAATTTCAGGTTCAGTTTTTAACGGCCATATTGCGGTTCAACATCGCGCATATTTAGGTCGTTACAGCAATCAAATCAGCGTATTAGCAGAAGGTCGAGAAAAAGAGTTCTTTGGTTGGTTATTACTAGGTAAAGACAAATTTTCTGTCACTCGAGCCTTTAGTTCACATTTAAACTCAAGTAAAAAGTTTGATTTCACAACCACAACTGGTGGTAGTGAAAGAGCCATTATGCCAATTGGAACTTATGAGCAAGTCATGCCTTGGGACATTTTGCCAACACAGCTCATTAGAGCCTTAGTTGTTGGTGATACTGAGTCAGCACAACAACTCGGTTGCCTTGAGTTTGATGAAGAAGACTTAGCATTATGCACTTTTGCCTGCCCGGGTAAATATGAGTATGGGCCGATATTACGTGATGTTTTAACCACGATTGAGAAGGAAGGCTGATGAAAAAATTAAGAGAGTACATCGACCATCTTGAACCCCACTTTGAAAAAGGTGGCAAGTATGAGAAGTGGTATGCTTTATATGAAGCAGTCACTACTATCTTTTATACGCCAGGACATGTGACTAATAATGCGTCACACGTAAGAGACAACATTGATCTAAAGCGAATTATGATTTTCGTTTGGGCATGTACATTTCCTGCCATGTTTTGGGGTATGTATAACGTTGGCTTCCAAGCTGTAGAAGCTATGGGCAGCTCTAATGTGGTTGCTCTTGAGGGCTGGCGCGGCTGGATAATGAGTGCTTTTGGCATTCAATATACCCAAGACATATTTAACTCTATGTTTATTGGTGCGCTTTACTTCTTACCCATTTATGCTGTCACTTTTATTGTTGGTGGCTTTTGGGAAGTGCTATTCGCCTCTGTTCGTGGCCATGAGATTAACGAAGGCTTCTTCGTAACCTCTATATTGTTTGCACTTTGTTTGCCGCCAGATATTCCTCTATGGCAAGTGGCGTTAGGCATTAGCTTTGGTATTGTGGTTGCAAAAGAAGTTTTTGGCGGAACCGGTAAAAACTTCATGAACCCCGCACTAGCAGGCCGCGCATTTTTATTCTTTGCCTATCCGACAGACATGTCTGGTCAAGTATGGAACGTGGTTGATACTTATACGGGCGCTACTCCTTTAGCCGCTGCGGCAGCAGGTGACTTACAATACGCTATCAATGATCAATGGTGGGATGCTTTCTACGGTTTTATACCTGGCTCTATTGGTGAGGTTTCAACCCTAATGATCTTAATTGGCGGCGCTGCATTGGTGTACTTTAAAATTGCTTCGTGGCGAATTATTGTTGGCGTCATGTTAGGTATGGTTGCGACTTCTAGCTTATTAAACTTAGTTGATTCTTCCACTAACCCTATGTTTGCAATGCCTTGGTATTGGCATCTCGTTACTGGTGGCTTTGCTTTTGCAATGATGTTTATGGCCACAGATCCAGTTTCGGCATCACTTACTAACAAAGGTAAATTTTACTTCGGCGCTTTAATCGGCTTAATGTGCGTATTAATTCGTGTAGTAAACCCAGCATTCCCAGAGGGAATGATGCTTGCAATCCTGTTTGCGAACTTATTTGCACCGTTAATCGACCACTTCGTGGTGCAAGCAAACATTAAGCGGAGGGCTAAACGCTATGTCAGCTAATAATTCTTTTGTGCGAACTATCGTAGTCGCACTTGCTATTTGTTTAGCGTGTTCTATTTTGGTTTCAAGTACAGCGGTTGTTTTGAAAGAAAAACAACAAACCAATGCCAAATTAGATAAACAAAAAAATATTTTACGTGCTGCTAATTTATACCAAGAAGGTATGGATGTGGACGCAGCGTTTGCCAATATAGACAAACGTTTTGTTGACTTGGCAACTGGCAAATTTATCACAGTGGAAAACCCTGATAGTTTTAACCAGCGTAAAGCAGCTAAAGCCCCACAAACCAGCATTGATATTGAAAATGATATTGCCCAAATCGGCAGACGCTCAACGGTTGCAGCAGTATATCTAGTGCGAGAAGGTCAAGCGGTTAAAACTATTATTTTACCAGTTCATGCGAAAGGCTTATTTTCAACATTATATGGCTTTTTAGCGATTGCAGCTGATAAGCAGACTGTTGTTGGACTTAAGTTTTACGAGCATGGCGAAACGGCTGGTTTAGGGGGTGAAATTGAAAACCCCAAATGGCTAGCTAAATGGCCAGGCAAAACCGTACTTAACGAGCAACTTGAGCCAGTATTGCAATTAGTTAAAGGTGGCGCTACACAAAATACCGAAGTTGATGCTTTATCTGGTGCGACTTGGACCACCTCTGGGGTGCAAAACATGCTCAACTATTGGCTAAGTGAAAATGGCTTTGGCCCTTTTCTTTCTCGCTTAGACGTTAACAAGGGAGAAGCATAATGGCTATTGATATAAAAGAAATCAAAAGCGTATTAGTTAAACCAATTGCTGACAACAACCCAATCGCTTTACAAATATTGGGTGTTTGTAGCGCATTAGCGGTAACCAGTAAATTAGAAACAGCACTGGTAATGTGTTTAGCGCTGACCATAGTGACTGCGTTTTCTAACTTGCTGATTAGTACAATTCGCGCACAAATCCCGTCAAGTATTCGTATTATTGTACAAATGACAATTATTGCTTCGCTAGTAATTATGGTTGATCAAATTTTAAAAGCTTACGCTTTTGAAACGGCCAAACAAATGACAGTTTTTGTTGGGTTAATCATTACTAACTGTATTGTTATGGGTAGAGCAGAAGCTTACGCAATGAAAAACGGTCCAGTAATGAGCTTTTTTGATGGTATTGGTAATGGTCTAGGTTACTCAGTAATCTTAATTATTGTTGGTGCAACCCGCGAGCTATTTGGTAGTGGAAGTATCCTTGGCTTTAGCATTTTAAAGCCTATCGCTGATGGTGGTTGGTATCAACCAAACGGTTTATTACTATTGCCACCTAGTGCATTTTTCATCATCGGATTAATTATTTGGGCATTGCGTACTTGGAAGCCTGAGCAAGTAGAGGACGAAAAATAATGGAACAGTATATTAGTTTATTTGTCCGCGCTGTTTTTATTGAAAACCTCGCGCTAGCCTTCTTTTTAGGTATGTGTACTTTTTTAGCGGTATCTAAAAAAGTACAAACAGCTATGGGATTAGGCGTTGCGGTTATTGTGGTTCAAACAATCACTGTTCCAGTTAATAACTTACTTTACACCTACTTATTAGCAGATGGTGCACTTGCTTGGGCTGGTATGCCCGAAGTGGACTTAAGCTTTTTAGGTTTAATTGTTTATATCGGTGTAATCGCTGCAATCGTACAAATTTTAGAAATGTTTTTAGATAAATTTGTACCTGCTTTATATCAAGCGTTAGGGATCTTCTTACCGCTTATTACAGTTAACTGCGCTATTTTAGGCGGCACTTTGTTCATGGTACAAAACGATTATGACTTTACTGAGTCGGTTGTGTTTGGCGTTGGCGGTGGTGTTGGCTGGGCATTAGCAATTGTATTGCTAGCTGGTATTCGAGAAAAGATGAAATACAGCGACATTCCGCACGGTTTACGCGGACTGGGAATCACATTTATAACAGTTGGCTTAATGGCATTAGCGTTTATGTCATTTAGTGGCGTTCAGCTTTAACTCAAGGAAATTAAGACTATGGTAGAAACTATTATTGTTGGCGTTTCCATGTTCACTTTAGTGATTTTGGCGCTTGTGCTTATCATACTTGCAGCTAAAGCTAGCTTAGTGAGTAGTGGTGATGTAAAAATTAATATTAACGGTGATGAAGAAAAGTCATTAGTAACAAACGCCGGCGGCAAGCTATTAGGCGCTCTGGCAAATAATGGCATCTTTGTTTCATCGGCATGTGGCGGTGGCGGCACATGTGGCCAATGTGTGTGTAAAGTAAAGTCAGGAGGCGGTACTTTATTACCTACAGAAGAAAGTCATATTAACAAACGTGAAGCCCGTGAAGGTTATCGACTATCTTGCCAGGTTAATGTTAAACAAGACATGGAAATTGAATTACCAGAAGAAGTTTTTGGGGTTCAAAAGTGGGAATGTGAAGTTATTTCAAATGATAACGTAGCAACGTTTATCAAAGAACTGAAATTAAAACTCCCAGAAGGTGAAGAAGTCCCCTTTAGAGCCGGTGGTTTTATTCAAATTGAGTGCCCTCCTCATACCGTAAAATACAAAGATTTTGACGTTGATCCAGAGTACCACCCAGATTGGGATCACTTTAAAATTTGGGATGTTGTGTCTGAAGTTAAAGAACCTGTCACACGAGCCTATTCAATGGCAAACTACCCTGACGAAAAAGGGATGATAATGTTAAACGTGCGGATTGCTTCACCACCGCCCAGAAACATGAGTCTACCGGCAGGAAAAATGTCATCATACATATTTAATTTAAAAGCCGGTGACAAGGTAACAATTTCAGGTCCTTACGGAGAGTTTTTTGCTAAAGAAACCAAAAATGAAATGGTATTCATTGGTGGTGGTGCAGGTATGGCACCGATGCGCTCTCACTTATTCGACCAATTGAAACGCATTAAGACCGATCGTAAAATTTCGTTTTGGTATGGCGCTAGAAGTAAACGTGAAATGTTCTATGTAGAAGACTTTGACGGATTAGCAGCCGAAAATGAAAACTTTGAATGGCACGTCGCTCTTTCTGACCCAATGCCAGAAGACAACTGGGAAGGCTATACTGGTTTTATTCACAATGTACTTTATGAAAACTATTTAAAAGATCATGAAGCACCGGAAGACTGCGAATATTACATGTGTGGACCACCAATGATGAACGCTGCAGTTATCAAAATGCTAGAAGACTTAGGCGTCGAAAGAGAAAATATTTTCCTCGACGATTTCGGCGGATAGCTTTAAAAAGGCAGTTAATAACTGCCTTTTTTTTCAACTACTCTTTCTTTTATATCACTATTTAGTTAGATAAAAATCATGTTTAGAACAACCATTTTAAGTATCTTTATACTCATTTTAATTAGTGGCTGCGAGCAAAAGAGCAACTATTTAAAACTCAATGGCTCAACCATGGGCACTACTTACAGCATTACTTTTAAAGCCCCAACTAGCCAATTTAACAAAGCCAAATTACACCAAAAAGTTGAACAAGAGTTAAAGCTTATTAACCAATTAATGTCGACTTATATCGAAGACTCTGAACTGTCGTTATTTAATGCCGCACTCTCAACTCAATGTCAGCCTTTGTCTAATCAAACTCTATATGTGATTGAATCGGCGATTAAAGTCGCACAACAAACGCAAGGCAAGTTTGATGTTACTTTAGCTCCCTTAATTGAAATTTGGGGCTTCGACAAAAAACAAACTCATAACCAAGTGCCTGCTGAAAATGTTATTCAACAACTGTTGGGCGAGATCGGATTTCAAAAACTAAGCGTTGGCGAAGGTTGCGTCGCAAAGCAAAATCCGTCGCTGTCAGTTAATTTATCTGCTATAGCTAAAGGATATGGCGTCGACCGCATTGCTGAAATCATTGAGGCAGAAGCCATTGCTAATTACCTTGTTGAAATAGGTGGCGAAGTCGCTACTAAAGGCAAAAACCCTAAAGGGATTGATTGGCGCATTGCGATTGAATCGGCAAGCAGTGCCAAGCGCAGTATTCAACAGGTTGTTTCCACAAAAGGACTAGGTGTTGCCACTTCTGGCGATTATAGAAACTATTTTGAAAAAGACGGTAAACGCTATTCACACACTCTGGATCCAACCAGTGGCTACCCAATAACCCACAATTTAGCCTCAGTTACGGTGTTACATCCAAAAACCATGCTAGCAGATGCTTACGCAACCGCTATGATGGTGATGGGACCGCAACAAGCGCTAAAATTTGCCAATGAGCAACAACTCGCGGTTTTTATGTTAATAAAAGAAAATGGCGGATTTAAAGAAATTTATAATGAAGCCTTTGCACAACATCTATCCCAAGTTAACTAAGCCGACTTAGGAGAGTCATTATGAAGGTAGCTTTAGCCCAAATCGCCCCCGTTTGGCTGAACCGTGAAAAGACGCTTCACAAAGTAGTCGCCAGTATTCAACAAGCGGCTAGCCAAAAAGCCAAACTCATTGTGTTTGGCGAAGCTTTGGTCCCCGGTTATCCGTTCTGGATAGAGTTAACCAATGGGGCTAAGTTTAATGACCCAATACAAAAGAAGATCCACGCAGAGTATGCCAACCAAGCGGTGCAGCTGGAGCGCGGAGACTTAAGCGAAGTTTGTCTGGCAGCGGCTGAAGCGAGTATAGCAGTATATTTAGGCATTATAGAAAGACCGTCTGAACGCGGCGGACACAGCCTTTATTGTAGTATGGTTTACATTAACAACAATGGCGAAATAGCGTCTGTACACCGCAAACTGGTGCCTACCTATGAAGAGCGATTGAGTTGGTCTCCTGGCGATGGTCATGGATTAGTGACTCATAAACTAGAAGAGTTTACCCTTGGCGGGCTTAACTGTTGGGAAAACTGGATGCCTCTAACCCGCGCTGCATTATACGCCCAAGGTGAAGATTTACATGTTTCAATTTGGCCCGGCAGTCAACACAACACCTTTGACTTAATACCGGTAATTGCAAAAGAAGCCCGCGCTTACTCCCTAGCAGTATGCAGTATCATGCGCCCAGCCGACTGTGATTCGACACTGCCAGAACTAGCCGCATTAAGGGAAAGCGAAACGCCTTTTTTGGCCAATGGGGGAAGTTGTTTAGCCAATCCTGATGGCAGCTGGCTGATTGAGCCACAAGTCAATTGCGAAAATATTTTTTATGCACAGCTAGAACACGACTTTGTGCGTCGCGAACGCCAAAATTTCGACCCATCCGGTCACTATTCGCGCCCAGATGTCACCCAATTAACGGTTAACCGCGAGCGCCAAGCTGTGGTAAAATTCAAATAGTTATAGATTGAGAACTCAGCAATGCAATTATTTTTAATCACTTTTATTTTAATGCTCGCCGTCGTTGGTATTATGGCTATTGGCTATATTTTGCAGCGCAAACAAATTAAAGGCAGTTGTGGTGGCATAGCTTCTTTGGGCCTAGAAAAAGCCTGTGACTGTGACGAACCTTGTGATAAACGCAAAGAATTAATCCAGAAAATGCAGCAACAGCAACGTGAAGAGTCATTAATCGATATTAAAGTTATTGAGAACTCAAACTCTTAAAGCCGTTTAAGTTCTCAAAAATAAGCCTAAAATATAGGCTCTAATACAACTACTTTTCTGGTCTAGTTTGGCTCATTTGGCAAAAAGCATTTAATACGCTTTGGCGCGAAATCATTCCTACCAATACTTCTTTCTCAACCACAGGGTACATTCTTACCCCGTCTTTTAAAAATCGCTCAGCCACATCAGTAATATTTTCAGTTGGGTGAACAGACTTTAGCGTTTTAGACATACGATCTTCTACCAAATCTCCGTAATCTTGGTTGTAAACTGCACTTAACACCGTATGCAGACAATCTTTCTCAGATAAAAAGCCAATCACTCGCTTATGCTTGTCAACCACTGGTGCACCTGACAACCGATACTCCAATAAGGTTTGAGCAGCTTCCACAATATCTACATCCGGCTTTAACGTAATCATTGCCGAAGTCATGTAATCTTTCACTGTAACCGAATTAAGCATAGAGAGTCCTCTTTTTATCCATTGTTATATTCGCCAAACGCGCTTTAAACTAGCCTACCTATTTACTCATAATTATAGAAGATAAATTACAGATTATCTTTAACAACGCCAGCCAACTGCTCGGTATATGCGTCTACTCGTGCCCGATCAGTGCCCTCAACCATTACCCTGATTAACGGCTCCGTACCTGAAGCTCGTAACAATACGCGACCACTATCGCCAAGCTCGGCTTCTATTTGCTCAACGGCTGACTTAATTTTAGCGTTGGCTAAAGGCTCACATTTTTGGCTAATTCTTACATTAATCATTTTCATTGGGGCTTTTTGCATTCCTTGCTTTAGTTCTGCCAAAGATTTAGCTTCACTCGCCATTACCGCAAGAATTTGTAGCGCAGAAATAATACCATCGCCGGTGGTGTTTTTTTCTAAACATACAATATGCCCAGACGACTCTCCACCAAACTTCCAGTTATTTTGTTGTAGTAGCTCCATCACATAGCGATCACCGACATTGGCACGCAGGAAAGGTATATTATCGGCCTTTAGGGCTTGCTCTAAACCAAAGTTCGACATAAGAGTACCAACAACACCGCCGTCTAATACACCCCGCTTTTGTGCGTCTTTCGCGATAATATAAATTATCTCGTCGCCATCAACGACTTCACCATTATGATCGACCATCATAATACGATCGGCATCTCCGTCTAAAGCAATACCTAAATCTGCGCTTTCAGCTTTAACTAGCTTTGACAGTGCATGCAAATCTGTTGCCCCACACTCTCGGTTTATATTTAGCCCGTCTGGCTGATTAAATACCGGCAATACATCCGCGCCTAACTCTCGAAAAACTTTAGGAGCGATGGAATAGGCAGCGCCATTGGCACAATCGACTACAATTTTTAAGCCTTCTAAGGATAAATGAGTCGGTACGCTCGCTTTGCAAAATTCGATGTAGCGGCCAGCGGCAGTTTCAACTTTTTTTGCTTTGCCGAGCTTTTCTGCGGAAACGGTGGTCATTTCTTGATCCATCATCGCTTCTATTTCTAGTTCGACTTCGTCGGGAAGTTTTAAGCCCTCGGGAGAAAAGAATTTAATGCCATTGTCTAAATAAGAGTTATGCGATGCTGAAATAACAATACCGGCCGCAGCTCTGAAAGTGCGAGTTAAATAAGCAATACCAGGAGTAGGCATTGGTCCAAGAATTTGAACATTCATTCCAGCGGCAATAATGCCTGACTCAAGCGCTGACTCAAACATATAACCGGATATACGGGTGTCTTTACCAATGACAATTCTATCCCTTTTACTAGAGCCAAGTACTTTGCCCACTGCCCAGCCTAGCTTTAAAACAAATTCTGGGGTAATTGGGAACTCGCCAACTTTGCCTCGAATTCCGTCAGTTCCAAAATACTTTCGCTCAGCCATTTAACTCTCCTAGTTAATTTTTATTGTAAAGCGTGTTATCAGTTAATTAAGTACAGTTTAACAGTTGCTTAGCGCCTGATAAACTTTGATTATATCTCGCGTTTCAGCTACGTCATGAACGCGAATGATATTGGCACCATTTTGTAGCGCCACTAAAGCTACAGCCAAACTGGCTGCAGTCCTTTGTTCTAGGGGCTTACCAGTTATTTCACCTAACATGGATTTGCGCGACATTCCGACTAAAATAGGCAATTTAAACTGTTTAAAACTTTTTAACTCTCGCAGTAATTGAATGTTATGTGGCAAGCTTTTACCAAAGCCGAATCCAGGATCAATTGAAATTAACTCGCGTGCGATACCAGCCTTTTCACATGCTTTTAACCGCGACTCAAAAAACTGGCTAACTTCGCTAATAACATCATAATAGTTTGGGCTTAGTTGCATATTAGCTGGCTGACCCTGCATGTGCATTAAACAAACCGGTAATTGGGCTTGTGCTGCCGCATCTAAAGCTCCCGGCTGGCTCAAAGCACGTACGTCGTTTAACATATCTGCTCCAGCCTCAGCGGCAGCTAACATGACTTCAGGCTTACTCGTATCAACCGATACAGACACACCAAGTGATTTTATCGGCTTAATTAGCTTAATCACGCGAGCAAGCTCTTCTTCAACAGTTACTTCAGCCGCACCCGGCCGGGTTGATTCGCCTCCAATATCAATGATACTAGCACCCGCATTTACCATGTGCTGCGCATGGTTAAGCGCGCTCTGTGTGTCCAAATATTTAGCGCCATCTGAAAAAGAGTCTGGCGTTATATTTAAAATCCCCATCACTTGCGGAGTGGTGCTCTGATAAATCGCAGGCATCGCTGTATTACTTTGCATTGTTTGTAGTAGCCACTTTAAATCACATATAAACTAATTATGACAAATAACAACACAGATAAATAGTTTCAAATGCCTTAGTATTTGCCAGCAGCTTCGGCTTGAATAAGCTGCTAATCTGCGTAACAGTTGGTATACTCTTAGCAACTTTATTCAATATTCGAATGATTGACTATGCACGAAACCTCTTCAGAAAAAAATAATACGACACATTTTGGCTTTGCCGATGTTGCAGTAGAAGAAAAGCAGCAAAAAGTTGCCCAGGTATTTCACTCTGTGGCGCAAAAATACGATCTAATGAACGACCTTATGTCCGGTGGCATACATCGTTTATGGAAACGCTTCACGATTGAAATGAGTGGAGCAAGGCCGGGCCACAAAATTTTAGACTTAGCCGGCGGCACCGGTGACTTAGCCGCGCTGTTTTCTCCTAAGGTCGCACCTCAAGGGCAAGTCGTTTTAGCAGATATCAACGACTCAATGCTCAAGGTAGGTCGAGATCGATTAATAGATAAGGGGCTCGTTAACAATTTGCATTTTACCCAAGTCAACGCTGAAAGCTTACCCTTTGCTAGCAATACTTTCGACTGTATAACAATTGCATTTGGGCTGAGAAACGTCACCGATAAACAAAAAGCCCTCGCTTCAATGTTTCGCGTTCTAAAGCCCGGTGGACGCTTGCTCGTTTTAGAATTCTCAAAGCCAATATACCCATGGCTAAGCAAAGTCTACGACGAATACTCATTTAAGTTATTGCCTAAATTTGGCAAATGGGTTACCGGTGACGAAGATAGCTATCGCTATTTAGCAGAGTCCATCAGAATGCACCCAGATCAAGAAACTCTTAAACAAATGTTTACCGAAGTTGGGTTTGAAGACTGCGAATATCATAACTTAACCGGTGGAATAGTCGCACTTCATCGCGGCTTTAAATACTAGTAGGCAAGCCTTAAATGCTTTCAACATTTAACCAACCAAGCAGCAGACTAATAGAAACAGTTGCAAACCGCATTTTGCTGCTTGACCCTAATGCAGAACAATTGCTTGCCCCATTTCAGGATAAATTGATACACGTTTGCATCCAAGACTTAAATTTAAACTACTACTTCACTTTCCCCAATAAAAGCTTGGTTGTACAAACTCAATCAACCCGAGAGGCTTCAGTTGCAATAAAAGGCAAGTTAAGCGCCTTTATGGCCGCAGCAAGTGACGAAAACTCTAGCGACGCCATTTTTAAGGGAGAGCTTCACTTTAGTGGTGAAATTAATACGGCTCGTCAACTTCAAGACAACTTAAAACAGCTTAACATTGACTGGCACGAACCATTAGCTGAGCTATTTGGCGACGAAATAGGATTTATGGTTGCTAAGGGTATTTCCAAAGCGAGTGACTTTTTTAGAAACCTCATGCAGCAAACGGCAAAAGACATTCCAGAATACTTACAAGAAGAGCTTAAAGTCACCCTAACCCATTCTGAGTTAGAGCACTTTTATCAGTCGGTAGACCTCACTCGCAGCCAAGTCGATCGATTAGAAGCTAGAATACAGAGGATTATTCGTCAATGACCAATTTATTTACTTTGCGGCGAGCCTTTGTGATCAACCGTGTCTTGATCCGCCATGGTCTAGAGGAATTTTTAGCGCCAACCCCCTTGGCAAGATTAACTGGAGTGCTAAAGCTGTTTGCTCTCAGTAAAAATAAAAACAAACAGCTTAATCGCGGCCAGCGCCTAAACCAGGCACTGACAGAGCTAGGTCCTATTTTTATTAAGTTGGGGCAAATGCTTTCAACGCGTCGCGACTTACTTCCACCAGATATTGCGCAAGAGCTAGCCAAGCTGCAGGATAAAGTTACCCCCTTTGCGGGAGAAACGGCAAAAAAAATATTAGAAGCACAATTAGGTACTAGCATTACGCAACAATTTGCAAGTTTTGACAGCACCCCTTTGGCCTCTGCCTCGATAGCGCAAGTTCACCTTGCACAGCTAATAAGTGGCGAAAATGTGGTTGTTAAAATTATTCGTCCGGGAATTCTAAAACAAATAAAAGCCGATCTTAAGCTCTTACATTTGTTAGCTGCTTGGTTCGAAAAATATTCTCGTATTGGTAAACGAATTCACCCTAAAAAAATTATTAGTGATTACCAAACAACTCTTTTTAACGAGCTCGACCTTCAAGTTGAAGCAGCCAATACAAGTCAACTAAAGCATAATTTTGAAAACAGCGACTTACTCTATGTTCCTAAAGTTTACTGGAAGTTAAGCCGCCCAAAAGTAATGGTTCAAGAGCGAATTTATGGCGTACCCATAGGTAACACTCAAGCATTAATAGACGCCGATGTTGATATGCGTTTACTTGCACATCGGGGAGTCGAAATATTTTTTACCCAAGTTTTCAAACACAGTTATTTTCATGCCGACATGCACCCTGGAAATATATTTGTTGATATATCCAACCCTCAGTCACCTAAATATATTGCCATTGATTGCGGTATTATGGGCACTTTAAATGAGAAAGATAAACGTTATCTGGCGCAAAACTTTGTTGCTTTTTTTAACCGCGACTACCGCCAAATCGCATTACTGCACATTGATTCGGGCTGGGTTAACCCAAATGTCTCAGTGGAAGAATTTGAGTCTGCGATTCGTACGGCCTGTGAACCAATTTTTGGTAAGCCGTTGAACGAAATATCCTTTGGACACTTTTTAATTCAACTCTTTCAAACCGCTCGCCGTTTCGAAATGGAAGTCCAACCTCAGCTGGTACTGCTGCAAAAAACTTTACTTTATATTGAAGGCCTCGGTCGCCAGCTTTACCCCCAACTCGATCTGTGGGAAACAGCACAACCATTTTTAGATGACTGGTTAAAACAAACTTATGGGCCAAAAGCAGTGTTTAACAAAATAAAAGATAAAGCACCGCTTTGGTTAGAGCAGCTGCCCGATATGCCAGATAAATTTAATCGGTTTATTGAGCAAGTAGAACTTTCGCAAGCAAATCAAACACAATTAACTCAGCATTTAAAACAGCTGACTCTAGTGCAAAAAAAGAGCAACTTTAAGCTTCGCGCAGCTTTAGTCGGCTTAGCCGGCCTAATGCTTGCTTTATTCTTACCACCGCAATTAGCGCACATCGACTGGCTACCGCTGAGTTTAGTTGGCTTGTCATTATTAAGTTTTGTGGTATCTTTCACAGCCTAAAACAACCAAAGTTTAAGTTTACTGGAGATGATTATGAGCGACTGTTTATTCTGCAAAATCGATCAGGGTGAAATTCCTTCTGATATCATCTATCAGGACGAGAATGTGTTTGTTATCAAAGATATTGCACCTAAAGCAGAAACTCACTTATTAGTTATTCCTCACAAACACATTGCTTCACTTAACGATTTGTTACCAGAAGATAAGCAACTTATGGGCGAAATCATGTTACTGTTACCGCAAATAGCTAAAAATGCTGGTTTGGATCAGGGCTTTAGAACCATTATTAATACCGGAGCTGGCGGCGGACAAGAAATATTTCATATACATATCCACCTATTAGGTGGTGCTCATTTACCTTTTGGGTAACAATATTAACCAATTTAATAGATAACATAGAGAGTAGAAAATTATGGGACCGAGTTTGTGGCAACTATTGATTGTATTGGTCATTGTGATCTTACTTTTTGGAACCAAACGTTTAAAAAATATAGGGAGTGACCTTGGTGGCGCGCTTAAAGGTTTTAAGAAAGCCGTCAACGATGGTGATAAAGAAGCTAAAGATAACTTAGAACAAAAAGAAGCCAATGTTATTGAAGGCGAAGCAACAAAAGATAAAGAAAAAACTCAGTAAAATTAATTATTTAGCCTTAGGAAGTTACCTTTATTATGAGTTTTTTTGAGTTGGTTATTATCGGCATAATTGCCCTAATAGTGCTTGGCCCTGAGCGACTACCAAAAGCAGCCAGAACTGTGGGGCTGTGGATTGGCAAAGCCAAATACAGCTTTAATTCGATTAAAAATGAAATTGAAAGAGAGCTTCAGGTTCAAGAGCTGCAAGAAAAAATAAAACAACAAGAGCAAGCATTAAGTCATTTAGATAAAGACTTATTAGGCGATGACGTTGCTAACCTTACCCAAGATATCAATCAAATAGCCAATGATCTTGAAGCTTCGCCACAAGCTATAAAGGCTGAACAAAGCTCGAAAAACACAAACTCTCAAGCAGAAAAAAGTGACTTGTCAAAAGCTCAAAAAGAGCCGCCTCAATGACCCAGAATAACCCCAAGCAGACAAATGCCAATGAAATGCCTTTACTTGCGCATTTATTAGAACTGCGTAATAGACTACTTCATTCGGTATTGGCCGTTTTAGTTATTTTTTTAGGCTTAATCTATTGGGCCAATGACATTTACTTGTTTTTATCAGCGCCGTTAAGAGAGCAGCTACCCGAAGCCTCAGCGATGATTGCTACGGACATTATTTCACCTTTTTTAACCCCCTTTAAAATGACCGCCATTTTGTCAGTATTTCTTGCAATGCCGTATATACTGCATCAGGTTTGGGCATTTATTTCACCCGGCTTATATCAACACGAAAAGCGCTTTGCCTACCCTCTGCTGTTTTCAAGCATCGTTTTATTTTATGCCGGTTTAGCCTTTGCTTATTATGTGGTTTTTCCGCTCGCTTGGACCTTCTTAACTAAAGCGGGCCCAGAGGGCGTTCAAGTATTGCCCGATATTAGCTCTTATTTAAGTATTGTTTTAAAAATGTTTTTTGCTTTTGGTGTCGCCTTTGAAATTCCGGTGGCAACAGTATTAATGATTTGGTCAGGGCTAACTACGGCTGAAAGCTTAAAAGAAAAACGTCCTTATGTCATAGTTGGCGTTTTTGTTGTCGGAATGTTGTTAACACCACCAGATGTAATATCACAGATTTTACTAGCAGTACCTATGTGGGTATTATTTGAATTAGGCATCATTTTTTCCGCTTTTGGAAAAAGCACCAAATCACAAAAAGATTAATAAGGTTTTGAAAATGAAAAAATTGTACTGGGTTTTCGCTTTAGCAATGCTTTCTAGCGTCATTAATGCACAAGAGCTTCAGTCATGTGCAGACATCAAAGACTCTAAAGCAAGGCTCGCGTGTTACGATAAAACCATTGAGAAGTCCAAGCAAGTCAACGAAGATAAAATTGGCTTGCCTAGCAAAAAGCCTGCCGAAGCCCTACCGAAAGAAATCAACACCCATATTGTTGGGCCGTTTAGAGGCTGGAAAAATGGCCAAGTATTAATCTTAGCCAATGGCCAGGAATGGAAAGTTGTTAGCCGAACATCAGGATATGTAAAACTAGATTCCCCAAAAATACAAATTACAGAAGGGGTATGGGGCAGCTTTGACATCAAAGTAGAAGGCTTTAATGTTCAAGGAAAAGTAAGGCGTATTAAATAATATGTGGTGGGAAGAAGCTTTTAGAGCAACTATTGAAGTCTTGCTTCTTCCGCCAAGCGCAAACTTCATTATTTTATGCCTTGCGCTCTTCACATTTAAACGTCGCCCTAAAACCGCAGGCCTGTTAGCAGGGTTGAGCTTATTAGTATTGTATATTTTGAGCCTACCGGTTATTGCCAGCAAACTAGCACTTTCTCAACAGCAAGGCGAGGTGCTTTCGCCAGCGTTATTTAAACAAATCACCGCGAAAAAAGCGCCCAATACAGCAATAGTTGTTATCAGCTCAGGCAAAATTAGGCGCGCACCTGAATATGGTGAAATAGATACGGTCAACCCAGAAAGCTTATCGCGACTGATGTTTGCAGCAGAAATAGTTAACAAAACTGATTTACCCATACTTTTAGCTGGCGGCGGCTACCCAAAAGATGCAACACCAGATTCAGTTCTCATGAACAATGTCATGCTAAAATATTTTTCAGTTGCACCTCGCTGGATCGAAACTCAAAGTCAAAACCTAAGCGAGCTGACGCAAAATACTGCTAAGCTTTTGTTAAATAATAATATTAATCAAATAGTATTGATCACCGGGCCATGGAAAATGCCTAGAACTTTACAGGCTTTTCAAAAAACAAAATTAAAGGTTATTACCGCACCTACTGGCCACTTCGTGACTGAGGATAGCATTAAAACTTCCGATTACTTTATTCCCAGCGCATCGGCGCTCCAACAAAGTACACAATTATTAACAGAAAAACTGGGGCTAGCCTCACTAAGTGATCAGTTTTAAAGCAATAGATGAGCAAAATGTGAGCTATTAAATACTTTAAATTTGTTGCCTCTAAATAAACCAGTTAAAATTGCCTTTTAAATAATATGATTAGAACCCTCAATGAACTCAGTTAAAGCAGCATTTATTGATTTAGCCATTTCTCGCCAAGCCTTAAAATTTGGTAGTTTTGAGCTAAAGTCAGGTAGAACCAGCCCGTATTTTTTTAATGCCGGTCACTTCGATCATGGCGCTGATCTCGCTTTATTAGGCGACAGCTATGCGCAAACTTTAACTGACTCAGAAGCCACATTTGATATGCTTTTTGGGCCAGCTTACAAAGGTATTCCGCTGGCAGCTGCTACCGCAATATCGTTGGCGCGTGAACATAACAAAAGCGTGCCTTTTTGCTTCAACAGAAAGGAAGCTAAGTCTCACGGAGAGGGTGGCAGTTTGGTTGGGGCACCTTTGCAAGGCAAGGTATTAATTGTTGACGATGTAATCACTGCCGGAACCGCAATTCGCGAATCAATCGATATTATAACCAACGCGGGCGCTACTCCTGCGGGCGTACTAATTGCACTAGACAGGCAAGAAAAAGGCGTTTCAGAACTATCTGCGATACAAGAAGTCGAAAAAGACTATAATATACCTGTTTATGCTATTATCAATTTAGGTGACTTACAAAACTACCTTTCTGATCACTCCGAGCTATCAAAATACTCGCAGGCTATAAAGGATTACCGCCAAGCTTACGGCGTAGAATAAAGGTTATTTAGTATTTATTTAATATTAAGATCGAGTAAGAATGAATGAAATTTATCAATAATCTAATTTTTATTACTTTACTGGCAATTGTGAGCCTGGCGATTAATGCCAAGCAGTTTTACCGCTTTAAAAATGAAGAAGGTAATCTTGTTGTTAAAGACCAGGTAAGTAAAGAAATGATTGAAAAAGGATATGATGTTATTTCAGACACCGGCAACTTGATTAGAAGAGTCGCACCAGGGAAAACATTAGCTGAAATTGAGCAAGATAAACTAAAAAAAATAGAAGAAAGAAAAGAAAAGTTAGCTTTTAAACGCAAAATTAAAAGCGATGCGGAGCTACTAAGACAATTTAGCTCCATCACCGACATTATTAGAAACCGAGATGCTCAATTATTAGCTATTGAGCAGCGAATTAAAATTCAAGGCAGTAAATCCGACTTACTTCGCTTGCAGCTTGAAGATCAACAGCGTCAAGCCGCTACTCACGAGCGCTTAGGTCAAAAGATACCCAAATTATTACAGCAAGACATTATCGAAACACGGCGCCAAATAGAAAACAATGACAATAGCTCTGTTACCTTAGAAGAAGAAAAAGTTGATGTGGCCGCTAGATATCAAAGAGATATTATTCGCTACAAGGAATTAGAGTCTCTTAGAATGACACTAAAGAAAGATAAGCCAAGCAATGATGGCAGTAGCGCAGTGCTCTATGATTGTAACAACCGTGATGAGTGCGATCGCGCATGGCAGTTGGCACAAATTTATGCAAAAGATAATGCTAGCGGCCAAATTGAAATTATTACCAACGCGTTAATTGTGACTAGCACACCGCTAGAAGATAATGATATTTCCCTTTCTTTTTCAAAGATCCCAACACCCAATAATAAAGATCAAATTGTGTTCGAAATCACCTGTAAAGACTCTGAAGTAGGTGCTGAATTTTGCAAGAGCGAAGTTGTCAAAAATATACGCATGAACTATTTAAAATTAGTTAAGCAAAGAGTCGAAAACTAAAGACTCTTTGCTTATTAGGCTATAAACCTGATTAACTAGAAAGCCCTTTATGCAGCAGCTTCCATTGAAATTCCCAGCCCATAATGGGGTCATTTTTGAAGCTAGATCGTACAAATTGCTGTAGTCTACCTTCAACCAAAGAACTGATTAACTTAGCTTCTGCTGCTGAATCAACGGTTGACATGCCTTGTTTAATCGCATTATCGCGTATCACTTGTTTTATTTGTAATTCAAATTTTTCGAAAAACTGAGAAACTCTCGCTTTTAACCTTTCGGTTTCGCCAAGTAAAACCTCTCCAGTAAGTAATCTAGAAATACCGGCATTTTTTTGTGCGAAGTTAAGCAATAACGAGCTAATTAAATAACACTTTTCATTAGCAGAATGTGCACCTTGCAATATTTGATTAATTCTGGAAAAAATACTTTCTTCAGCAAAGTCGAGTAATGATTCGTACATTCTCGCCTTACTTGGAAAGTGTCTGTACAAAGCCGCTTCAGAGACACCAACTTGCTTTGCCAGTCTTGCAGTTGTAATTCGATCACTTAAATCAGACTCAAGCATATGGGCCAAGCTTTGTAGAATATCTTGTTTTCTATTTGTTTTCTTTTCCACCGAAAGGATCCCCTAAAAGTCCAAATTAAGGCTGCTATCAACCATCATCATTTGTTGCTTAAATATTTTTTTGATGCGCGCGATGATTTCTTGGCTTTCACCTTCAAAGCGAATAACTAAATTAGGCGTTGTATTCGACGCTCTTACCAATCCCCAACCGTCGGCATACTCAACTCTAACTCCATCAATATCAATCATTGTGCCTTCGCCAAACGCACCTTGCTTACTGAGTTTTTTAACAAAATCAAACTTTTTAGCATCATCAATAGCGACGTTTATTTCTGGCGTAGCTTCACTATTAGGTAGCGCCTTAAACACCTCAACTGACTTGCGAGTATCAGCAGAAAGCACTTCTAATAGCCGTGACGCAGCGTATAAAGCATCATCAAAGCCATACCAGCGCTCTTTGAAAAATATATGACCACTGCATTCGCCAGCGAGCAATGCACCAGTTTCACGCATTTTTGCTTTAATCAGAGAGTGACCTGTTTTCCACATGATAGGGTGGCCGCCATTAGCAGAAATAACTTTGGCTAAATGCTTGCTGCATTTAACGTCAAAAATAATATCTGCTCCTGGGTTACGGGATAATACATCCATCGAGTACAACATCATTTGGCGATCAGGCCATATAATATTACCGTCTGAATCGATAACACCTAAACGGTCACCGTCGCCATCAAACGCGAGCCCAATATCCGCTTTTTCAGATTTAACTAAATCGATTAGTTCTTGTAGATTTTCAGGCTTACTGGGATCAGGGTGGTGATTAGGGAAGTTACCGTCAACTTTGCAGTATAACCCTATCACTTCACACCCTAATGCCTGCAATAATTGAGGCGCGATTCTACCTGCCACGCCATTACCACAATCAACGGCAACTTTTAATGGCTGTGCCAATGCAACATCGCCAGTAACCTGCCCAATATAGTCTTGAGTTACCGAGGTGGTTTCACAAGTTCCTTTACCTTTAACAAAATTACCACTTTCTATTCGCTTTCTTAAACCTTGAATTTCATCACCGGACAAGGTGTGTCCAGCAATCACAATTTTAAGCCCGTTATAATCTTTTGGGTTATGGCTACCAGTCAAAACCACACCGCTGCTAGCGTCTAAATAGTTAGTAGCAAAATACATTAATGGCGTTGGCACTTCACCAATCTCTATCACATCGCGTCCACTCTCCATCAAGCCTCGCTTAAGAGCCTCAAGTAAACTAGGGCCTGACAAACGACCATCTCTGGCTACGATGATACGCTGTTCGCCACGCTCAAATGCTTCGCTACCAATCGCTCTACCAATATCTGCAACAATAGCTTCATTTAAAGTTTCTCCAACAATTCCTCGAATGTCATACTCTCTAAAAATAGTCGCCGAGATTTCACTGGTATGCGGTAATGCTTTAACGTCTAACCCATCGTCGCTGCTTGAGCTGAGCGCTTCAATTAAAGAGCTGCTCTCTTTAATGGGTTCTTCGGTTTGTTCTTTTTTACTTTTTTCGTTGCTGCTATTACTTTGATTAAAATTAAACCCTTCGCGGCTTAAAGTTTTGCTCATATCTTGGAAGATCTGTAAGTTAAATTCTTCAGTCGCCAGTAGTTTGTTTTCTTGTTTACTATCGAGCAACCACTTCATTAAGGCTGACGCGTCGCTCCGCACCATAAGATGAAGCTTATTTAGCCCTAAAAACCCACCAACACCAACGAGGCTTAAAACTAAAATCAGCCCACCAAAAAATAACATTAATTCGACTTCGGAATTGAACTCAGCGGGATTTTCAGGCCAAAATGCAATTCTCCACGGAGTTTCATTGACACTTGCAATTCCTAGCGGCTCACCAACCTTATACTGAGGATCACCTAGTGACTTTATAACCGTATTCTTATTCGCAAAATTCTGCAAAAACTCATAATATCCGGGCACTAGTCTCGAGTTTGGCAGCGCTTTTTCAAAAATCTCAAAGTCAATTCCTATTAATGCCACTTTATTTGTGCCGCTAATGCTCATCACAACAGCGATATGACGACTTGAGCTGTTGGGGTTTATTGCTTCAGATACAACTTGATGATCTTGTTTTACCCTACGGATTAAGTCTAAAGTTACATTGGTAATTACAGGTACCGAGTTAGTATCAACGTTGTGAGTTTCGCTATCTAAAATACGAACTCCTACTACATGGTTTAACTGCGTTTGCAGGCGTTTCTCTAAAACACTAACGCTTTGTTCACTCGATAAGCGTAAATTACTTTGTACTTCAGGATCTTTTAAGATCGATTGAGCCGAGTCTTTAATACTATTGACCTTACTCAACACCAATTCCATATAAGCACTCATAGTGACATTGACAAAGGTACGATTACGCCCTTCAGCAGGCTGCACTACAACCAAATAATATTGCACTATAGCAACAAATATTACGGTCAATACGCACAGAGCCAAATAAGGCAATGCATGTGAAAGTAATGTTTTTACCGGTCTTTTAGGTCGCTTTTTGAGTTTTTGTTTTTCTTTGTCTTTGGTAATTTTCAATTCTTATTCTCCAACTCCGAATGATAAGCTGTAACTTACTTCGCCCTAATTACTAATTCGCTTACTAATTTCATCTACAATGCTGTGAGCCAGCACTTCTTTTGCTGCAATAGTTAAGCGCTTTTCTTCTTCTCCTTTAAATAGCAATAACAGCTCGTTATTATCGCTATTAAACCCTACATCTGTGTTACTTATATTATTTGCACAAATCATATCGAGCTTTTTGTTATTCAGTTTGCCTAAAGCAAAGGTTTTTAAATTTTGACTTTCTGCCGCAAAACCAACGACAAAGGGGCGGTTTTCAGTGTTAGACACCCAAGCTAATATATCAGGGTTTCGTTTTAATTTGAGGATCATTTCATCCTCATTTTTCTTTATTTTTTGTGTGCAAACTTCAACCGGCGAATAATCTGCGACAGCGGCACAACCAATAAAAACGTCAGTCCCTAACAGGTTATCTTGTACTGCTTGCAACATTTCCATCGCACTAGTGACTTTAATTACATTAACATTAGCAGGTATCGCAAGATTGACAGGGCCAGAAACTAAGCATACCTTAGCGCCAGCTGCCGCTGCAGCCTTAGCTAGAGCGTATCCCATTTTCCCGGAGCTATGATTAGAAATAAAGCGCACCGGATCAATCGCTTCAACCGTTGGGCCTGCAGTTAGTAAGACACTTTTTCCTGCTAAACTGCCTTTAGCAGCATATATTGTCGCCAAACGCTGTGCAATATCAAGCGGCTCTAACATACGCCCTAACCCAATATCACCACAGGCTTGCGCTCCCTCACCTGGCCCTAAAATATGATGCCCATTATGTTCAAGTTGCTGCATATTGGCTTGAGTTTGTGGGTTGGACCACATTTGTTGGTTCATAGCTGGCGCAATAAATAGCGGTGCGCTACTCGCCAAAACAATAGTCGTAAGCAAGTTATCAGCTTTTCCATGAGCAAGCTTTGCCAAAGTATTCGCAGTAGCTGGCGCAATGAGTATGGCATCGGCCCAACGAGCAAGCTCAATATGTCCCATAGCAGCTTCCATGTCGGGATCAAAAGCGGCTTGATTAACAGGATTTCCAGACACCGCCTGCAAGGTCATTGGGGTAATAAACTCAGCCGCGGCATCGGTCATTACCACTCTCACGTCAAAGTCACGCTCGACTAATCGGCGCACCAGATCAGCACATTTGTAGGCGGCAATTCCACCGCAAATACCTAATAAAAGTTTAGTTTTATGATTCGAGTTAGGTGACAAGTTATTTTCCTTGAACATGACTTATCTGGATAATCGTTAAAGAATAGTGGTCGTTAGTTGAAACTGAACACTTACTAACTTGAATCATAGCAAACCTTTTGAGTCATTTCTCACTCTTTTTATCAGAACTATCCTACAGACATTAACCAACCCACAAGCCAAAATACCAAGCTCTACTTCTAGCAAACGCAACGGAGCTGCAATGTCAAGATTGTCAAACTGGCCTGCTACTGAACGCCCCCGAGAAAAGCTGCTTAATCAAGGCGCTAATACCCTGTCTGACTCAGAGCTACTCGCAATATTTTTAAGAACCGGAATTCCAGGGAAAAACGTAATAGAGCTAGCCCGGGATATTTTGGTGCATTTTGGAAGCATAAAAAAAATGTTTTCTGCCGACATTAATAGCTTTTGCCAGTTAAAGGGCCTCGGCGAAGCTAAATATGTTCAGTTGCAAGCCTGTCTTGAGATGAGCCAACGCTTTTTAGCGGAAGAGCTCGCCCTAGGAAATGCAATATCAAACCCGCAACAGGTCAAATCGTTTATTCAAACTCAGTTAGTAAGAGAGAAAAATGAAGTGTTTGCCGGGCTTTTTTTAGACAACCAACATCGCGTGATCCACTATGAAGCTTTATTCTTTGGTACCATTAACGCCGCCTCGGTACACCCCCGAGTACTCGTTCAAAAAGCGTTAAAGTACAATGCCGCAGCAATGATTATAGCTCACAACCATCCCTCAGGCGTGGCCGAGGCAAGCTTATCTGATATTGATATAACGCAAACCATCAAATCGGCTTTGGAGCTGATTGATGTACGCTTACTCGACCATTTAATTGTCGCCGGCCACCAAGTCGTATCTTTAGCCGAACAAGGCAAAATGGGCTAGAAGCATAGGAATTTTTAGCGTAACCGATAAAACGACCACTAATTGGTAATTTTATGAGCAAAAAGTTGTATTATTGGGCTGTATTTGGTATAAAGTGCGCCCTTTCCGCGGCAGGAAGGTTAAAAGGTAATAATTACCATGACGAAATGCCGCAATGTTTAGAATTTTAAGAGGCTAATACCATGTCACGAGTATGTCAGGTTACAGGCAAGAGACCAGTAACAGGAAACAACGTATCACATGCGAAAAACCGCACTCGTCGCCGTTTTTTGCCAAACCTTCACAGCCACCGTTTTTGGGTAGAAAGTGAAAACCGTTTTGTAAAACTTCGCGTTTCTGCGAAAGGTATGCGCATCATTGATAAGAAAGGCATTGATGCTGTATTAACAACCATGCGCCAACGTGGCGAAAAAGTATAATAGGAGCTGATCATGCGTGATAAAATTAAATTAGTTTCATCTGCTGGTACAGGTCACTTCTATACTACAGACAAAAACAAAAAGAACACTCCTCACAAGCTTGAGTTTAAAAAGTACGATCCAGTTGTACGCAAGCACGTGATGTACAAGGAAGCTAAAATCAAATAAATTTGATTTTACACCTCGTGTACCGAGTAGCCTTAAAAACCCAGTCAATGACTGGGTTTTTTAGTCTTGGTAGTCGCTAGGCAAAAAAGCGTGAGAATTCACCAATAAACGTTGTTGCTGCGCTAGTTTTTTAGCAAACTCCGATTCAACCGCTAGTGGATAAGCTTTCCCTTGCCAATAAACCATACCATCTGTTACTAGTTCTAGCTTAACGCTGTTGAGCGACGCATAACTTTGCGACTGACTACAAATATTAATAATGCGCTGAATAAGTAATTCAATATTCACTCCAAACCTAACTTTATCATCTGATACAGAAGCCAGTATTTCAGCATATTTAGAGTAACCATTACCGTAGAGCCCGCAGGCTCTTAAAAAATAACTTGTTTGAGCAACTCGGCGTAGCTGCTGTTCCGCAGTTATTAATTGCATGGCGCGATTAGAGCTTCCTTTAAGCGGAGTGCTAGCACTGATAAACCCATCAGAATAACCGTCGTAGACCCGGGTTGAAGAAACAAAAATTAGTCGTTCCACCTTGAGTTTGTTTTGCGCTACCTGTGCCACTAGACCACCAAATATTTCACTCCATTGCCATTTAGGCCCTGCAGGGCTAGCACTCGCAGGACTAATACAAATAATCAGGTGAGCGGCTTTCAATTGAAGATCTGCGCCTTGATGATTTAGAAGTAAGCCGCGCTCTGGGTCGATTCTCGCAGAAGCTAAATTAAAGCCTTGGGCTTGTAATTCGCTAAAAACAGCAGCCCCAATTCGACCATTACCACAAACTATTGCATCATAGTCCATGCTGTTCTAACGCTGGCATTGAGAGCAGTAAACAGTCGTTCGCTGCGCTATCACTTTTTGTTTTAACTTCGACTGACAATTCACACAAGGCATACCGGCTTTGCCATAAACTTGGTGTGTGTGTTGAAAGTAACCCGGTTTACCGTCTGCAGAAGTAAAGTCCTTTAAAGTACTTCCCCCCGCTTCTATCGCTTCGCTTAATACCAGTTTAATTTCAGCTACAAGCTTCCCAATTCGCGTTTTTGACATGCGATTAGCTGCACGCATAGGTAAAATTCCGCAGCGAAATAATGCCTCTTGTGCATAAATATTACCTACACCTACCACCACCTGACTATTCATAATTAGTACTTTAATCGCAACTTTACGCTGCTTGGCTATGCCATAAAGGTAGTCTTCATTAAATGCAGAAGATAGCGGTTCGACGCCTAACTTTTTTAACAGTGGGTGATCTTCGCCTTCTTGATTGATTAGCACGCTGCCAAAGCGTCTAGGGTCATTGTAGCGCAGTACTTTGCCAGTATTTAGATGAATATCAAGGTGATCATGTTTGGACGCTTCAAGCCCCTGCTCTACAACTCGTAAGCTCCCCGACATACCTAAGTGGATCATAAGCACTAAGTGACCACAATCCATCAATATATATTTACCGCGCCGCTTCACTGCAGCTATTTTTAAGCCCGCCATTCGAGCATTGATGTCTGCGGCTACCGGCCAACGCAGCCGAGGTTGACGAACCTCTACTTTAACAATGGTATTGGCAATGCAATAAGGTCTAATTCCGCTACAGCTGGTTTCTACTTCGGGCAACTCTGGCACTTATTTCTCCTCAGGAAAATAGTTTGATAATTGCGCTATGGGAAACTCAAACTCTTGCTCTTGTTCAACAAAAATAATTTTAAAATAATCTGAATTGCGAACTAATTTACACATAATAGGCCTAGCTCGGCTGGTTAAATAAAGCGAAATTATTTCTCCAGCATAACTTTCAGTGGCCACAGCGCGACCTTGCTGAGTCAATAAGTTTTGCCAAGCAGCAACAATCGAATACATGCTTTCAGTCGAGACTTGCGCCCCAAAACTTTGCCATTGACCATTCTTAAACACAATGCTCACGCCATTAAAATCTATTTGTTTAAGCTCAGCCAATTGACTTATTTTTAATTGAGATACTGGCTTTTCTGCTGTGCTAACTTGCATAGCGCGCCCTACTAAAATCAAAATCAAGATCATTCCACTCACAACTAAAATGATGACATTTAGCCATTGCGCACTACTAAGCCGAGATTTAGCTGTCACGGTTGTTTTCCTCTCGCCCTGTGTGCAAACCGAAAACTAAACCATATAGATAAAAGAATAACCGGGAAAAGCAAACTAAATCCCCATTGCATAAGCCAAAAAACTAACCGGTGAGGCTTAATCGATGAATCTAAATTTGAAGCCTCAGGCGACTGTTTAATCACAGAGTGGGTTAACCAATTAAAGAGGTTTAATGCAAATTGTTTATTCGCATAGTTATTAATTGCGGTATTCGCAGCGAAGTGACTATCACCGATAAATATAGCTCTTTGGTTAGTTTGCTTATGTTCAAAAGCAACTCCTACCGAGAATGCTTGTTGCAGCTCTCCCTGCGACTCGTCAAAAGACAAAACCGTGGCCTCACTGTTTAGCTCATTCCAAACAGCTTGAGGTGATAAAACTATATTTTCAACATTAAACTGGTTAGCTGCAGCTTGCGAATCGACTAGCCACGCGTGACTCCACGGAAAAGCTAATACACTATTTAGAGTAGACACCGTCGGGTGAGATTGCATTTTATCAACAATTAGAATCGCCGGGTGCGGTGTGCCGCTTTGGTGTCCTTGCCAATCAATTAGCACGCCAGGCAGCGGTGAAATCCCGAAATAATCTAACACTTTTTGTGGTAGCCGACTCTTTGGGTCAGACAGCACTAACAAATTTCCACCTTGCTCTAAATAATTTAACAGTAAATTCGTTTCTTTAGTTAGCCAATCTTCTTTACTTGAAGCAATAACCAGCAACTGCGAATTATCACTCAGCTCAGGTAGCAGTTGTAAATTTTGCACCGCTACAGGCCAACCTGCGGCAGTGAGCGATTGATATAGCTGGCTCAAATCGGAAGACTCTCGCCCAAGCGGGCTTGCTTCACCGTGGCCTTCGATAAAAGTTAACCATTGCGACTTGCGCTTTAACATTTGCAGTAAAGCGACTTCGAATGCTTGTTTTACTGGCAGGTCAAAGGGGTAAGCTACTACTTGAGTTAAATCACCTAAAGATAATTGAATGAACTCTCCGGCAAAGCCTAACGAACTTTGTAACGACTGGCGAGACTTAAACTCTAGTTGAGTTTGTGGAAAGTAACGTTTGAGTGTGCTAAAGCCAGCAATGATCTCATCTCTATTAGTCACTTCATCAACCACGGCGGTCACTTTTAACACATTTTGATTTGTTTCTAGCAGCTTTACTAGCTCACTATCTAGGGTGTTTTTCTGTGCTTGAGAAACGTCGCTATAGCCTGGAATATAAGCGGCAACAATTAATAGTAGCGCAGCCACAACAGTAGCTAAAAACATTTTCACGCCGTGCCTATTACAACTAATTGCAATAAAAACTAAACTAATCGCGTAAAGGGTCCAAATAAAATAATTGGCTATGTCTGCGTAAACAATAAGCCCATTACGTAAACTCAATAGTGGTAAAAACAGGCCACGCCACTGGTTAATTTCTGCAGCATATAAAAAACTCATTTCAAAAGCTAAATAACCTAAAACTAGGCTCAATAAAGTAAGTAAAACTGCCATTGGGTGTTTTATCTTTAAACTAAGAACTAGCCCCAAGCAACTACAAACCACACTAACAACTAAAACCCCAATAAAGCTAGCGGCAATTCTAACCCAGTCAAGCTGCGTAGCTAAATCTAAACTGATGAGAATAAAACCTACATAAACCAAAGGCAGTGAGCCAAGCACAACAAAGGGAGTCAAATAAAAACTCAGCAGCTTGCGTGAGCTTAACTTAGACATGCTTAATAGGTGAGAGTGGCCAGAATGGTTTATGCTCGGAAGAAATGCAGCCGACAAAACACTAATAAATAATATACTGGTAAACACCACCAAGCCGACTAAAGGAACGACTAGCTCATCAACTACAGAAAGATTCTTGATATTTTGATTTTGTAAAAATAAAAAGTCTAAATAAACTTTATGAGTAAAAAGTCCGAGTACTGCCAAAACAGCAACTAAGCTCAAAAAGACTATCGGTTTTCGAATTAAAAAGCGAACTAACAATATCGGCATACTTGGCATAGCTTAATCCTTATTGTTAGAGAGAAGTTCAAAAATAGGCAAAATCGCATCGCGGCTAGACTGATAAACTTGATGGATAACATTCTGCTCGCTTAATGGTTCACAACAAGCTGTAACCTCTAACTCACTCTGCACTAAGAAATTAGCTATTATGAAATGCTTGGTTTGCGATCTAATTTGAATATTTTCGTTATTATTTAATATAGCCAGGCAATCTGAGTCTGGTCGCTCTATGATTAGCCAGCGCTGATCTGCTTGAGTTAAATCTAAGCTAATAATTAACTCGCCACGATCTAATAACAAAATTCGATCAGCTGCACTGACTGCCTCATTAAAGTGATGTGAAGAAAAAATTAAGCTTGAGCTTTGTTTGACCTGATTAATATTTTGAATGAGCCTTTGCTGCTCTAAGGGATCTAATGCTTGGGCTGGCTCGTCTAATAATATGTACTTTGGGCTGCCTAAAAAAGCTTGAGCAATAGCAATTTTTTGCATATTACCCTGTGACAAACTAGCAAGCGGTTGCAGAAGATAGGATTCAAAAAACCATTGCTTTGCTAGTGTTTTAACTTCAGCTTCAACAGCGTCTTGGGCTATCCCTTTTAAGTAGCAACATAAATGTAAGTACTCGAGCACGCTTAAATACTTAATTGGTTCCATGTGACTTGGCTGATAGCCAATTGAACTGAATTGGATTGGTAGCTCTTGATTATCGCTCGTAAATTTGAAGCTGCCACTGGTTGGTTTCATTTCGCCAGCAAGCAATTTTAATAAACTAGACTTTCCTGCACCATTGGGTCCGAGCAAAGCAATGGCTTCATTATTATTTAAGCTAAATGAGATTTGGTTTAACAGTTGCTTGTTAGCAACTTGATATCCAAGCTTGTTGACGATTAAACTCAAACAATTAGTTCCTTTTCAGTGTTAATTAGCCAGCATGTTTATTCACTACTAATATATCACCACTAATATAACAAAGACTTTAAATTGGTTATATCTAAACTCTACTCGTTCTGGTTTAGCAATGCAGGCTAATTTAAAGAGTAGGCTTCCAGTTCTACATCGACAATATAATGACCATGAGCCGTCACTGTCCCCTGATAACGGTGTTCACCAGTCGATGTAAACTCAAAATAATAGACTCGCTGCAATCCCCAGCGGCCCAACTTATCTTTGGCTAAGCTTATTTTACGTTGAACGACAGAGTGATCTAAAAACTGAACACCAGCTTCCTTGCAACGCTTTCGGCTAGCGTACATAGCAGCCTGCTTAAGTTTTTGTGTTTTAGACCAATAAAAAACCCCTAGTCCAATAAATAGCAACGCGATTATTTTACTCATAAATAAATCTTATTATCGACTCTAACAATACAGGAACACCTTTTAGGCAAATTTAATTGAATCATCACTAATTGATTAATAAACAAGCACAAAAAAGGCGACTAAAAAAGTCGCCTTTTAAATACTAATAGTATTTAATTTTTAGGTTCTTTAACTACCGTTACCGGACCTGAACCAGCCAGTTTAGCTTGGTCAACAGCTCTTACAACAACCCCTGACTTAGCTGACTCTGCAGCCATAACAACAACAGACGCTTTAGGACGTGCTGCCCGCGCAGTTTCTACGTTTGGTTGAATTGCTTCTACGTCAATTAATCGCCCGTCCATTTCTACGTCGCTATTGGCATTAATTGAAATCAAAATAGGTCGAACAGGGCTAGGCGGCTGATCCACTGGAGGATTTGCCGGCGGTCTATTTAAAACAATTCCGTCTTCTTTTACAAAAGAAGTAGTAACAATGAAAAATATTAACATGATAAATACAATGTCAAGCATTGGAGTCATGTCGACTTCAGTCTCATCATCGTAATGTTTTCTGGCTCTACGCATTTCTTAATCCCGTACTTTTAATAAACCAATTTTCATTAATAATCTTTATTTTCAATGTGTTAGCTAATTTTTATAATTTATACTGCAAAATCACAATTGAATTTAAAATCTTACTTTTCTTAACTTTGCCTACTATAAACCAGTGCAGTGAGATAAGTCTACCCTGTCCAACACAATTACGCGGAATTATCCCTGCCAATGAGGCATTATTTTTACTTAGCCAACAAAAGTATTGCCGGTTAAGTTTTCATATTTAACAATAAGTTGCTCTTTAGACTCTTTGTTATTTGGGTCAAAAGGAATACAGTCTACAGGGCACACTTGTTGACATTGGGGTTCATCATAGTGACCCACACACTCAGTACATTTATCCATGTCAATTTCATAAATCTCTTCCCCTTGCGAGATCGCTTCGTTGGGGCATTCGGGCTCGCAAACATCACAATTAATGCATTCGTCAGTAATAATAAGAGACATGCCGTTTTACTCTCAATTTAAAGAAGAAAGCTATTGTACACTAGGGTTACTCATTGACCAATAAGCATATCTTATGAAACAAGCAGCGAGACTAGCCACAGCTGCGTCTTTAATTATGCCAACGCAAGTCAAACTCAGTCTTTAGCAACCAATATTTTACTCGGCCTGCTTAGCAAATTTTAATTCTAGTGCCGTTAGCACTGGCTCTGGAACAAACTCTTTCACTTCGCCACCTAACATAGCGATTTCTCTGACTAACGAGGAAGAAATAAAGGAGTTTTTTTCCGACGGAGTTAAAAACAGACTTTCTAGTTCCGGCGCTAAACGGCGGTTCATATTAGCGAGCTGAAACTCATATTCAAAGTCAGATACTGCTCGCAAGCCTCGCAATAATGCATTAACTTGCTTTTTTCGCGCCACATCGACCAATAAGCCTGAAAACCCGCAAACCTCAATATTCGCTAACTTAGCAACCGACTGGTTCACTAGCTCAACTCGCTCGTTAACACTAAACAATGGCGCTTTACCAGCACTTTCAGCAACCGCCACAATAACCTTATCAAACAGTTTAGAAGCACGATAAATTAAATCTAAATGCCCATTTGTAATGGGATCAAAGGTTCCAGGGTAAAGTACGATTTTGGGCATTGTTTTTACTCAATTTAAATATTTTAATTAGAACCGTCACTCGAGGCTAATAAGTTGAAGTCGCGGTTATGCTTTAAAGCTAAATTAAACGCTAGTTTAGCTACAATTGCATAAATGCTCAATTGGGGATTAACGCCTAAGCTGGTTGGGAACAAAGAACCATCAAATACAGAAACGCCGCTAACGCCTTTAAGCTCTCCTTCTGAATTGCAAACGCCATGATTAGATTTTTCACTCATACCGCAGCCTCCCATAACGTGAGCGCTTACTATTTGCCAGCGTATTTTTTTGGCTGGCAAATTTTCAATTGCTAATTTGGCCTGCTGCCAATTTGAATACACTTGTGCGTCCATATGCAGCGGCATTACCTGAGCTGCGCCCGCAGCAAACTGGACTTCACAGTTGGCAAGCATTGCGGCTTTCAATCCTCGCCACAATAACGGCGTTAGTGGATAATCAAGTTGAGGATGACCGAATTTATCTAAGCTTACTTTGCCGCCACTTGACTGCTCATTAAACCCATCTCTTAACAAACTAATATTCGCTTGATAGAAAGGAAAGTCCTGCATTAACTGCTGGTGAAATGCACCGTGATGGCGCAATAGTGTGGCTGCTAAAACAGGGTGCAGCGGCGGCACCTCCATTTTAAACCCAAGCTCTTGGGTTACTCCGTCACGCCATAAAAAGTGATCGCTATAAATGCTTTGGGGTGCGCCTTGAAAAGCATTTACCTGATGAGGCATTTTCGCCACGCTGGCAGTTACCGGGTGTAAAAAGGTTCTAGCGCCCAGCTCTGGGCTTATCGTATCAATTTTACTGCGCATTAAAATTGCTGGGGTACCAATCGCACCAGCAGCAAGAATGACTCGCTTAGCTTTTATTTTAAACGGTTTAACCGCTCTTGCTTGCCCTAAACTATCCATCGGCTGAATTTCAACACCACTTGCCTCGCCTCCATTCACCAAAACCCGCTTAACTTGGGCCCGCGATAACAACTGAGCGCCACGACTCAGGGCATTAGGAATGCAACTTACCAACATCGACTGTTTGGCATCGATTGGGCACCCCATACCGCAATAACCTAAATTAGCACAGCCCTTAACGTTACGAGCAATGGTTCCAAATGACCAACCAAGCTTTTTAAGCCCTTGGCTCAACAATTCGTTATTTTGATTTGGCGGTAATGCCCAAGGACTAATATTGAGCTTATTTTCAACCCACGCAAACCAAGGGTTAAGATCGGTCGCCAAAAGCCCTTGTAGCCCAAACGCTTGCTTCCAATGGTTTAGCGTTTGCTCCGGTGTCCGAAAGCTCGATGTCCAATTCACTGTAGTCGAACCACCAACACACTTGCCTTGCAAGATTTGAATTGCTTTATCTTGAGTTTGGCGGCTCCCCATTTCTTGATAAAGTTCAGCGTATGCTTGCTTTTCCGTAAGCTCAAAATCCGCAGCCGTTTTTAGACCTCCCTCTTCAACAATGATGACCGTTAACCCCGCTTGGGTTAATATTTCAGCGCTAATTCCGCCGCCAGCGCCACTGCCTACGATAACAATATCGCTTTCCAGATCGGCAAACGAAGTTGTTTGGCTACAATCAATGCTATTAAGTTGAGTTAATTTCATAGGTTAAGCCAGATTAAATTGCGGTGGCCCGGGGTAATTTATAGCGCGCCAGCTACTTTGTTCTGCATAAACAGCCCCCATAATCAACTGATGCAACCCATTGTAAGCACTTTGCAATAGTGTCAATGAACTGTCTTTTAGCTGGGTGAATGCTCGATCAATTTGAGTTACGCTCGCTTGTTGCCAATTAGCCCAAATTCCCAATAACAGCACCTTGCCTAAATGAGAAAATAATAAATCAAACAGTTGCCGCAACTCATGTTGAGTACTTTTGGGCAAGCGTAGAATAGATTGATCGATATTAGTTAAAACTTGAGTTAACTCTTGCTCAGAAAAAGCTCTGGCTGCAAATATTGGTGTTAGTACGCTTAGCAGCAAACAATCTTCCTCTTGCAAGAACCGATAGCTTTTTGCATCCATGTAATTTAACTGAGTGTTTTGCCAGTACTGCACTGCGCTAGCGCCACCAAGCAACACGAGACTGCTGGCCAGTACCCCTTTTAAAACTGTCCTTCGGGAAGTTTTAGGTTGTTCAGAAGAGTCTTTTTTGAATTGGTTATTCATGATGTTCCTGACGCTTTAAATTAATTGGCTAATTAAAACTGACATGACTTTAAACTTATCTGCTCAGCAAAAAAAGCGGGGATCCTTTGCTCTAAATAGTAATTTGGACGCCACGGCCATCGACCAGCAATAAACCCAACATGCCCGCCGCGCTCAGCAAGTTCTAGCTCCACACAGGCGGAGAGTTCGGCTTCAGCCGGAATCACCGCGGGGGTCATAAAAGGATCATCTTTAGCATGAATGATTAATGTAGGTACTTCAATTGATTTTAAAAACTGACGGCTCGATGACTTTGCATAATAATCTTGCGCGCTGTTAAAGCCATTGATTGGTGCAGTAATTAAATTATCAAACTCCCAAAAGCCGTTGATTCTTTTTATTTGCTTTACAGAAGGCAAGTTTTCGCGCGGGTAACGCTGCTTTTTTAAGATAGCCTTTTGCTTTAATGTTGCTAATAGACGTTTTGAATAGAGCTTAGAAAACCCACGGTCAATCGCGCTGGCGCTAATATCAAGTTGCAAAGGCACACTAACCGCAACTGCCGCTTTAACATAATGCCCTTGATGCTTCTCGCCTAACCATTTAAGCAAGACATTTCCACCTAGTGAAAAGCCCACCAAACAATCTATTTTTAACCCTCGTTTGGCTAGTTCAATCAGAACTATCTGTAAATCACCGCTAATACCACTATGATAACTTGATAACTGACGGTTATCTTCTCCACTACAACCTCTAAAGTGCATCACAAGCGCCTGCATTCCGGACGCCAAAGTTTGCTGCACTAGCCCACCAATATAATGGGAGTGGCTTGATCCTTCTAATCCATGAAGTATTAACAAAGTTGGCTTATTCTGATCTAATGAGCCAAGAGGCACTTGTGCAACATCGATATCTATAAAATCATCATCAGGAAGCTTTAGTCGATGTCTTTTAAAACCTCCAAACCTGCTTGAATTTTTCGCAACGGCTCCCCAAATTGTTTGCAAATGCCTGTTTGCTAACCACCAAGCGGGTCTAAAATTTGAATTTTTAATCAAATGCAGTCCTTACGTATCTAGCCGTCTATCGCAATATAGCCTATTTAGTCACTATTTTTACCCAAAGTGAACACTTTAGGATTAAACTAATTAAATTAGTTAGCATAATCCACAATACGTATGGCACAAATAATTAGCACTTTTTAAGCTAATTTAACGAAATCTGCGTAATTCTAACAAGCATTTGAGAACTGGTTAGTTGAAATTGCTAGAAATTAGACTAACTTTGTTGAAGAACTCATTGTTTTTAGAGACATTTTAACTATTAATGATTGTAAATCGAAGCTTAATTAGGTAGGCTGAAAGCTGCAATTTTTACTTTTCATGGTTCATTCGCTATAAATGACTTTTAAGCGAATGATTCCTGCAATGACAGGCTTATAGGAGACCCGTGATGGATTGGTTATTTAAGGCGTCCTCACCTTTTAAAGTGTTTAATTTAATTGCCAGTATTACCTTTCTGGCGTTTCTTTCAGCGTGTGGTAGCGGTGGTTTTGATGGCCCGGTAGATGACGGAGGCCCCGGTACAGGTGGTGGAAGCAACCCAGATCCTATTGTTATCTCCTTAGCTTTAACCAATGCTTCAACTGGCCAAACAACACAAACGATTACTTCAGCCAATCCAGGTAAGGTTACTGCAACCGTTTCTGGTATTAGCTCTCCAGTCATTGTTACCTTTAGCACTAACATTGCATCCATTCCAATTCCGACTGCAATTACCAACGGCAGCAATCAAGCTACCGTAGATATTTTAGCTGGCTCTCAGTTGGGTGCCGGTACTATTACCGCATCGGTCAGCACGGGAGAAGAAGCCCAGCTTGTGTATGTAGTTGGGGCAACTAACCTTAAAATGGGAAGCGGCTCTCCTTTTAGCGAAGGCGTAGCTGAAATAGGCGCAGCTCAAATTTCTGCTGGCGGAACCACTACCGTTAGCGTAACCATTGTTGACGAAAATGACGTCATTTTCACAGAGCCTGTGGAAGTTAATTTTGCTTCGGCCTGTACCAACTCAAATCCAGCGACTGCTACTTTAAGCACGCCAATTACTACGGTCAACGGGGTTGCCTCAAGCACCTATTTAGCCCAAGGCTGCGTTGGTAACGATACTATAAACGTTACAGCTAATGCTGGCGGAATTTCACTGTCGGCCAATGCGACAGTTAATGTACTTTCTGCAGATGTAGGTAGTATTGAGTTTGTCTCTTCGACTCCTGAAAATATCGTCATACAAGGTGCCGGTGGAATTGGTGGGTCAGAGAGCTCAACCGTACAGTTTAGAGTCAAAGATACTAACGGAAACCCAGTAAACGGACAGCTAGTAAACTTTAGTTTAAACACTCAGCAAGGCGGCATTTCAATTGACCCGATTTCTGCAACAACAAATTCACAAGGTTTAGTCCAAACTGTAGTTAATTCTGGAACAGTCGCAGCATCAGTGAGAGTAACAGCAGCATTGAATGGCAGCGATCCTGCAATCTCAACTCAGTCGAGCAACCTTTCGGTTTCTACTGGTATTCCAGATCAAGATAGCTTTACTTTAGCTGCGTCAGTATTAAATCCAGAAGGCGGAGATTTATCAGGCACTGAAGTAGAAATTACGGCTTTTCTCGCTGATGGCTTTAACAACCCTGTACCAGATGGTACTGTGGTTTCGTTCTCAACAGAAGGCGGTAGAGTTGAACCCTCCTGTACAACGACTGCTGGCCAATGTAGTGTTACATGGAACTCTCAAAACCCTCGTCCAATTGGTGCTAAACATGGAGAGGCAGGCTTAGGGCCAAGTATTAATAATTATATGTATTTGGCTGACGGAACTCTGAATCCCTACTCATTAGGACAGCCTTACGCAGCAAGAACAACAATCATAGCAACTGCAATCGGTGAAGAGTCATTTCCGGACGTAAACGGAAACGGACGTTTTGACGAGTCCGAAATGAATACGTTTTTGACTCAGCAAGATGTTGGAGGAAGGGACTTTGACCTAGATGAAGCATTTAGAGATCACAACGAAGATGGCTTTTTCAACCCGTGGGAAGATCCAGCTAATGAGCAGCCTGGTGGTGAGCTTGAAATATTAGTCGACTTTGACAGTGATAGTAATTGGACTCAAAGAGACTCTCTCTACAATGGTGTACTATGCTCAATACCTGCTCACGCAGGATGTGCTCAACAAAAATCTCTTAATGTTCGCTCTCAAATCGTATTAGTTATGTCAGGAAGTAATCCTTATTTTAGAGTGTCTAATACAATTGACTCTCCAAGTGATCCTGCAAACAACGACCCAAATGATCTTGACTTACACTTAGCTCCAGAATCTCAGGGAATGGGCACTGTGGTTATTTCAGATATTCACAACCAACCAATGCCAGCAGGTACCACTGTAAAATTTGAAACAACGATAGGCAGCCTAACAGGGACCACATCGTTTGAGTTTCCAAGTACTAACAGAAATGGTGGCTATGAGTTCTCGTTTACAGTAAAAGCGGGAACGACGCCTGGCCAAGGAGTGGTAAATGTAGAAGTTGAAACCCCAGGTGGCTTAAAAACTGTTGCTAGTTTAGTTAATGTAATAGTTGAGTAAAACCAAACAAAAAAGCGACCATATGGTCGCTTTTTTTTACCCATCGCTTTCTATCGAGCACTAAGCTCATGTACAGCATCAACATAAGCTTTAACATTCGCAGGGTCAATTGTTGGGTGAATACCGTGACCTAAGTTAAAGATATGACCATTACCATCGCCAAACTTAGTTAAAATATCACCAACTTCAGCGCGTACTCTTTCTGGATTAGAATACAAGACACAAGGGTCCATATTACCTTGTAATGCAACTTTATCACCAATACGCGCTTTAGCTACATCAATATCAATTGTCCAGTCTAATCCAACACAATCAGCACCGGTCGCCGCCATTTGCTCTAACCAGTTGGCACCGCCTTTAGTAAAAATAGTGACGGGGATTTTTTGTCCATCATGGTGGCGCTTTAATCCATCAATTATTTGTTGCATATATTGCAACGAAAACTCTTGGTAGTTTTGAGTAGAAAGTACGCCGCCCCAGGTATCAAAAATCATTACGGCTTGCGCACCCGACTCTATTTGTGCATTTAAATAGTCAGTTACCGAGCGAGCTAGTATATCCAGTATTTGATGCATCATTTTAGGTGATTCAAACAGCATTCCTTTTACTTGACCAAAATTTTTGGTTGTGCCACCTTCAACCATGTATGTTGCTAAAGTCCAAGGGCTTCCAGAAAAACCAATTAAAGGCACATCACCTTTAAGCTCCTTTCTAATGACACTAACCGCATCTGTAACATACTTTAGTTTATCGAAAGTATCTGGAACAAATAATTGGTCTATGTCAGCTTGGGTACGAACTGGCTTTTTGAATGCAGGTCCCTCTCCAGACTTAAAATATAAGCCAAGCCCCATCGCATCAGGTATAGTTAATATATCAGAAAACAATATTGCCGCGTCTAGTTCATATCTTCTTAAAGGCTGTAAGGTTACTTCACAGGCTAGTTCAGGATTACTACAAAGTGACATGAAATCGCCGGCTTTGGCACGTAATTCACGATACTCTGGGAGATATCGTCCAGCTTGGCGCATCATCCAAACCGGAGTTTTATCTACAGGTTGTGAAAGCGCCGCTTTAATATATCTATCGTTTTTTAACATTTGAAGTCACCTGAATTTTAAATTGCGCGCATTCTACCCTAGCAAGCAACAGAATAAAATAAAAGTGACTATAAAATAGGCTAGTTGAGGTTAGCGATGTCTTGCTGCACAGACTTGAGTGTTTTTATCCAAGGCTTTCCAGGATAGTCACGCCGAATATAAACGACACGGGCGTGCTCAGCATCAACCTTACTTAAGTAAGTGTTAGAAATCACTAAATATAAGTATCCTTGCTGTGTTTTGCGTCTAAATATCGACATTTGGTCTTTTAACGGATGTTTGTTTCTATAACTAAGGGCCGACTCATAACTACTTAACCCCACCCACTGTAAAGTAAACAGGTTGGCTGACAAAGTAGAAAGGTAAACTTCGTCTTCAGTTAAATCGGTAGCTTTGTTAGATGTATTTTGTTTTGAAACTGGCGCTTGATCGAGTGATTTTGTTTGCTCGATTTGAGCAGTTTTAGGCGATTGCTCACTTAACGCCGATTTCTCGGCATTGGCTTTAGGCTGACTTTCTTGGTTTTCCGCTATGTCATCTTGTGAAAGAGCTTGTTGAGTATTACTCTCAGCTTTTACCTTTTGACTTGTTTTAAGACCTGCTGTAGTCGGCTCTTTGGGTTGGTTTTGTAGTTCAGGCTTAGCCTGGTCTTGCTGCTTTGTTAAACGAGTCGAAGAAGATGGCGCAGCTTTAGTTGGTCGCTTTAAGTCTGGCGTTTCTAGTTCGAGCGACTGTGGTGGAATATTTTCTAAAGTTTCGGTTTCATCTATTGATTGGTTTATTTCATCTTGAAAGATCAAAATAAAAACCAACCCTAAACAAACCACGCTATATAATAAAGCTTTAACGTATCCACCCGCTTTGCTCGCGTGCACGACTTCTGGTTTAACGACTTCTTGCTGGTTTAGCCAACGCTCAATTTGTAATTTTAATTGGCCAGGCAATCCCTGACTTAATCGCCAAAAATAATCAATTTTTTGCTCATCATAAAGCGCCAAAGCTGTACCTACATCAATCTCTTGAAAGTCAGCAATTAAATGTTGTGTTTCATTTTGCTCAAAAGGCTGCAGTTCAAACACAGCACATAAATCCGGGTTCTCTTTCAAAGCCTCAGACTGAGCAAGCTGCTCTGCTAACTTGGAAGTACCAGAAAGTAAAATAAATAGCTGTGTGTTTTTTTGAGTAAACTGCTGTTTAACAATATCAAGCAAGTAATCTCTCGCTTGTTGGTTCAACTGCTCAGCATCGTCGAACATAACTAGAATGCGTTGTGATAGTTTAGCCGCAGCTTTTTCAATAATATTGACGCCACTAGCTGCTAAGTCAAATCCAACACATTCAGAAATTTGCGTATTAATACCTTCTGGCATTAATTGGCTTGTACATGAGATTTGCGCGATAGCTACTTGAGCTGAGGTTCTTTGTGCTAGCTGGGCTAAAAAAAAGCTTTTGCCAATATGTTGAGGCCCAATAATGACACAGCACAGGTCTGCATATAGCACTTGGTTCTCAATAGAGTCGAGAGTTTGCCTTTTATGATTATTAATATAACTCAAGCTAGCACCTGCTATTCTAATTGTTTTTCAATAGCCTTCATTAAAGCCTCGTTAGCTTCTGTCTCAAAAATAAAGCAGCCTTTATTTGTGGGTATTACTAAGCGATACAAATGACTTAGATTTTTTTTGTCTAGTTGCATTGCTGCTAAAACATCTGACGCACATAGATTAGCATTACAACTAAGAGGTAACCCAATATCACTCAACATTGTTTTATAGGCCAGCGCCCTTTCTTCGGATATTTTATCAAGTGTTAAGGCTAAGTTGATCGCCATAGCGATTCCGATAGATACGGCTTCGCCATGCAAATAATGCTGGTATTGAGTTAATCGCTCTATCGCGTGACCAAAAGTGTGCCCTAAATTAAGTAACGCTCTTTGACCCGACTCTTTTTCGTCTAAACTAACAACTAACGCCTTTTGCGAGCAACTGTGACTAATGATTTGAGCTAATACTTGCTCATCTTTGTTAAGGATAGCTTCACTCTGATTTTTTAATAATGCTTCAATTTTAGTGCAGCCTAATATGGCATATTTAATAACTTCAGCAAAACCAGATAGATACTCTTTTGAAGGTAAACTATGTAGAGACTGCGGATCAATAAAGACCGCTTTTGGCTGATAAAAGGCTCCTATCATGTTCTTTCCAGCAGGATGATTAACCGCAGTTTTTCCTCCGACCGATGAGTCAACCTGTGCTAAAAGGCTAGTAGGGCATTGAATAAACCCCATACCTCTTTGATAACTCGCCGCAACATAACCACCTAAATCGCCAATAACACCGCCGCCTAGAGCCACCAAGGTGTCATTTCTACGAAACCGCGTACTAATCAAAAAGTCTATTATTTGCGTAAATGACTGCAAGCTCTTGTGGCTTTCGCCATCGGGAACGAGAAATTCAAAGACATTTTTATGGAGGAACTGTTGTTTAAGCTTGTCGAGATAAAGTGGCGCAATGGTCTCATTAGTTAAAACCAGAACATTATCGCCCTCACAGTAAGACTCTATTAATGGATTGTTTCTTAAAAGGCCTGACTCAATATAAATATTATAGCTACGCTCACCGAGATTGACTGGTAGTTGTTGCATCAGAAAGTTTTCGACCTTAAGTTATTCAGCGTTAATTTGCGCCACTATTTTATTGGCTACTGACTTAATAGAGTTTTCATTAGTTGCCACAATGATATCCGCAATTTCTCTGTAGAGACGATCTCGCTCAACATTTAATGCTAACAACGTCGCTTCAGGATCTTCTACACCTTGTAATAATGGGCGACGTTTATCCTTTCGAGTTCTTTCTACCTGTTGTTCAATTGAAGTTTCAAGGTATACAACTATCCCTCGTCCAGCAAGGAAAGTTCGATTTTCTGGCTCAGTGATAGCGCCACCACCAGTGGCCAAAACAATACCTTGTCGTTGAGTGAGTTCCTCAATCATTTCTTTTTCGCGCTTGCGAAAACCGTCTTCACCTTCAATATCAAAAATCCAATCTATTGGCGCGCCGGTTTTCTCTTCAATCTCTTGATCAGAGTCAACAAATTGTAAATGCAAAATTTGGGCTAGTTGCTTCCCAATGGTGGTTTTTCCTGCCCCCATTGGGCCAACTAAAAATACGTTCCGTTTACCTTTCATCATAATTTAAAAACTACTTATTCCCCATACAATAAAAGCAAGAACCCGCAATTAAGCGGGGCCTTACGACTATAACTCCAGGTGTAAAAACTTATCTGATCGATTCTTTAACGATCTTAGGTGTTACAAACATCAATAACTCTTGTTTTGCCGATGTTTCTCTAGTAGTTCTAAATAGTGCGCCCACTCCAGGAATATCTCCTAAGAAAGGAACTTTAGTCACATCGCGATTGACGCGTTGTTGATATACCCCACCTAAAACTACCGTTTCACCATTTTCTACCAGAACTTGAGTTCCAACTTCGCGAGTATTAATCGCAGGGCCGAAGTTTACAATATTTTCACCCCTTGTGTCCTGATTTACCTGTAAATCCAGAATTATACGATCATCTGGGGTAATTTGTGGAGTAACTCTTAGACTGAGAACCGCTTTTTTCCAGGTCACTGTTGTACTACCTGCACTACTTGCAGTTAAGTACGGAATTTCTTCACCCGATTCAATGTAGGCTTCTTTTTGATTGGCAGTAATTACTCGTGGAGAAGCAATAACTTCGCCGCGGCTTTCACTTTCTAGTGCAGATAGCTCTAAATCGAGTATGGTGCCTTCGGTTAGCTTTGCGACAGTTAAACCAATGGAACCCGCTGGGTTTAGGTTAGGTAAATCGACTGCAAAGGTTCTGCCTGCTGGGCTTCCTGTTGCATAAACATTGTTCGCTCCCGCTGCAGTGCCCGAAATTGCACCGTCTTGCCCCACATCGGTCACTCCAAAACGCACACCTAACTCTTCTTCAAATCCATCATCAGCGACAACAATACGCGACTCAATTAAAACTTGCTTAACTGGTACATCAAGAGTTCGTGTCATTAACCGAATTTGATCAAGCTTTTTGGCGGTATCTTGTACCAGTAAATGGTTTGTGCGCTCATCAACTGACACACTTCCACGAGTAGAAAGATAATTAGCGCCAGGGGTTCTTATTAACTCGGCTAAAGCACTTGCTTTGGCATAGTTCACTTGAATAAATTCTGCTCTTAAAGGTGCTAATTGTTCTATCTGTTTCTCAGCTTGCAACTCTTGCGCTTCGCGCGAAGCAATCTCAGCCGCAGGCGCTACTAACATGACATTGCCGTTCTGACGCTTAGCTAATCCTTTCGTTTTTAACACTATATCAAGCGCCTGATCCCATGGAACTGTTTGTAATCGCAAAGTAATTGTGCCAGAAACAGTATCACTGGTAACTAAATTAAGGCCTGTAAACTCCGCAATAATAGCAAGTACCGCTCGTACTGGAATATCTTGGAAGTTTAATGATAAACGCTCTCCGGTATAAACTGGTTCAGACAGCTTTTTACGTTCAATTTCTTCAGGCGTTAGCGGCTTTAATTCTATAACGTAGGTATTGTCAGCTTGATAGGCTAAATACTCGAACTCATCTAGGGTATCAATTGCAATGCGAACGTTATTTCCAATCCGACTAGTACTTACTAGCTTGGCTGGCGTTGCAAAATCGACAACATCGAGTTTCCTTATTAGGTCATTAGAAATGTTTGCATCGACGAAATCGGCTAAAATGGTACGTCCTTCTTGGCGTAAATCAATACCAATATTAGCGTTATTTAAATTAACGATAATTCTGCCTTCGCCTTGCTCACCTCGTCTAAAGTCGATAGCAGCAATATCTTCTCCAGTTAGGCTCTTTTTAGTTGCCGAAGGCGTTGCATTTTGTGAACCGTTAAAAGCAGTTGAAGCTCCCTCTGACTGACCATAGCCTACGGTTAACAGCAATTCATTACCTTCTACTCTAGAGGAAAAAGGCACCATTTCAACTAGGTTAACCACAACGCGAGTTTTTCCGCCAGCTTCTACTGCGGTAACGCTGCGCGTTGAACCGATTCCAATACTGTGAGTTTTACGGCTTAAAGCGCTCGAGACACCGTCAAAGTCCATCCAAATCCGAGCTGGATTTTCGGTTGTAATTTCCTTAAATGCAGGCGGCGGAGAATCCATAGTAACTCGAATTAAAACTTTATCTCCCGGCAGAACATTAAAGCTAATGTCTTGAATCTCCGTTGCAGATAAAGTAAGACTCATGCAGGCCAACACCAACACTAATAATTTATTTAAATGGCGGGTAAACATAGCCCTCGCTCCTCGATTCTGTTGAATTTTTTTCTTGCCCCAAGAACTCATACATCACTCCTATATAGCGCTATTGAGCTAGCGCCATAAACACTTCACGTTTTTCCCAACATCCTTTGCTATCAGGAACCAAAGTGCTTATCTTTATTTGCGTTTCGTCAATCGTTTCAATTTGGCCATGATTTATGCCCAAATAATTACCCACCTTGACATGAAAAACCTTATTAATATCCGGACCGGCAGTCATTCTCACCAAGCCCCATCGCTTATCTCGATTATTAACAACGCCCACCATTTGCATTGAATCTAATGAGTAACGCTCTAAATCTTCTTTTCGCCGGGTTATGTCAGGTCGAATATTTTCATCACAACCATCATGCAGAGCCTGTAGTTGTGCTTCTAATTCAGGCTCCATTTCGGAAAATGGGCTTTTCAAATGCGAAGACTGATACTCATGAGGCTTGTATTCAACAACCTCCGGCATTGGCTTTATTCGCCCTGGAGGCTGTGCTTTTATCGTATCAACCCAAGCTCTTAAATCTTCTGTATCAGACGAACAACCAGCAAGACTCAGTCCGGCCAAAGCAGCGAGTATTAACTTATTGAAGTTAGAGTTTCTAAATAATTTCATTATTACTCTCCCTCCGAATCAGAACGATAAGTTTTCGCTGTAATGCTCATCACTAGCATTTTTTCACCAGGTGATGAGGGTACATCCCCTTGCCCTACCGAAATATGAAAGTCGTGCAAAGTCACAATTCTAGGTAAACGTGACACCCTACTAACAAAATCAGCAAGTTGATGGTAACCACCAGTCACTTTAATTTGAATCGGTTTTTCCGAATAAAACTCAGAAGCTTTTTCTTGCAAAAAGCTTGCGTCTAAAAGCTCACACCCAGCCCCTGTTGCAGCATAAGAAAACTCTTCAACTAGCTCAGCCATTTGTTCTGACTTAGGTAATTGTTGAAGCAGCGTTTGAAAACTTTTCTTGATCGTTGACATTTGCTGCTTGTATTTCTCTAGGTTTACCGCTTTCGCTTGTTTTTGCTCAAATTCGCGCTTAAAGTCAATTTCTTTTCGCTCTAATTCTACGAGATCTTCTGTTTGCTCGTTAATGAACAAATAATAAGCAGCGCTAATAACCAATGCTAAAACCAATGCAGCAACTACGCCTTTAGCCGCATTAGGCCACGAGCCCATATTGTTAAAGTCAATGTCACTCAAGTCTAAATTGTTGATATCATCTAAATTCATTATTTAGTCTCCCCTGCGTTCTCATCTTTAGGAGAGCTAATAGTTGTCGTTAAAGAAAAACTTTTACGACCTGACGCAGAGTTAGCGTCGTCAGATATTTTGTCGAGTGGGCCTAGCTCTAGCCACCTGGAGTTTGCCACATTTCGCATAAACTTAGAAACCCGTGGTGCTGATTCAGCAACGCCATTAAATATAAGCTTATCGCCTCTTCTGCTTACAGTTCTCAGATTTACACCTTCAGGTATATTCGTGACTATTTCATCAAAAACGTGAACAATTTGAGGGCGGCTTTTTTGCAGATCTTGGATTAGGTTCATTCGCTCAACCAGCTCCATACGTTCTTTTTCTAACGACTGAATTTCTTTTATCTTAGAATTCAGCTTTTGAATTTCAGTTTGCAAAAATTTATTGCGGCTACGTTGGTTATCAATTTGCGAGCCATAATAGCTATATATTGACCAGCCAATGACAACCCCTAATATTACTACGAGCCCTAGAACGCTTAAGAATTGGCGCTGCTTTTCTTGCCGCAGCTCTTCGCGCCATGGAAGTAAGTTAATATTTGCCATTAATCAAAACTCCTTAAGGCTAAGCCACAACATATCACCAGGGAAGGTGCGTCAGAACTAAGCGCTTGTGCATTAACTTTAGAAGACAATGACATATCAGCAAAAGGGTTGGCGATAGAAGCGGTCGTTCCTAATCTTTCTTCAATCATTTCCTCAAGCCCTTCGATAATAGAGCAACCGCCAGCCAACACTATGTGGTCGACTTCACCATATTGGCTTGAGCCATAAAAAAACTGCAGTGACCGACTCACTTGCTGAATAATTGCTTCTTTAAACGGTTCTAATACTTCTGGCTCATAATCATCTGGAAGTCCGCCTTGCTTTTTCGCCATACCAGCTTCCTCAAACGATAAGCCATAGCGACGTTGGATTTCTTCGGTCAATTGTGAGCCGCCAAAGGTTTGTTCGCGCGTGTATATCGTATTAAAGTCTTCCATTACGCTGAGGCTAGTATTAGTCGCGCCAATGTCGGCAACAGCAATTATTTGACCTTCACCTTGATCGGGCAGTTGACTAGCTAGTAAGCGGAATGAGCGTTCTATAGCATAGGCTTCAACATCGACGATTTTAGCAGTTAGCCCAGCTAACTCTAATGCGTCAACGCGGGAATAAACATTCTCCGAACGAGAAGCGGCTAATAAAACATCGACTTTATCAGGGACTTTCTCCGACTCACCTTGGACCTGAAAGTCCAACGCAACCTCTTCAAGCGGATAAGGAATATATTGATCGGCTTCAACTTCGATTTGATTTTCCATCTCGTCGTCGCTGAGTCCTTTATCCATTTGAATAACTTTGGTTATCACAGAAGAACCCGCAACAGCTACCGCGGCATGCTTAATATTGGTTCCAGAGCGGCTAATTACACGTTTAAGCGCTTCTCCAATGACTTCTGGATCGCGGATATCTCGGTCAGCCATTGCATCTTGGGGCAGTGGTTCCACCGCATAACTCTCAACTCGGTAACGCGAGCCAACCTTGCCTAACTCTATAAGCTTACAAGCGGTAGAGCTAATGTCTATCCCGACTAGGGACGTTTTTTTAGAGCCGAATAAATTAGCCAGCATAATCCTAATTTTCCTATCAGTTTTATCCAGTTACAGGCGGAAACTGTGTATTCACTTTAAATAATAGCGCTAACTATAAGAAATTTCACCTGTTTTTTGTTTTTCTGTGCTCAATTTCGCGTTATTTTTTGATCTTGTCAAGGGTTATTTTTTGACCAGAAGCAATGTTTGCAGACATATCAACTAGTTAGCTTCGTTGATTATCGCGTATTTCGATTAAAAAAAGCCGTGACCCACTGCTAATATTTTAGAATGACAACACCAAATAATTAACTTTGAGGTTAAAGCTGCGAACAAATACCTATATACTTTGTCGATAGTCAACATTAGTTATAGTTTGAACTCTTCCATTTATGAAATTAATTAAGCATATTTTTCCTAAACTTGCCTACTGGGGAACACTTTTTGTCGTTTTGGGCGGCATGGGGTTCGTGGCTCTTTACTTAGCCGTAGGTCCAGGCCTGCCAGATGTGGAGTCCATTCGAAAGATTAAACTACAAACCCCAATGCGAGTTTATTCTAATGATAATCAATTAATTGAAGAGTTCGGCGAAAAAAGACGCATACCTATCACTCTAGACCAAGTACCTAAAGATTTCATTAATGCTTTACTGGCAACCGAGGATCAGCGTTTTTATCAACATTCAGGAGTCGACCTGCTTGGCGTGATGCGAGCCTTTATTAACTTAGCAGTTACCCAAACTAAAAGTCAGGGTGCCAGTACCATTACTATGTTAGTGGCCCGCAACTACTATTTGTCACGAGAAAAACGCTTTTCACGCAAATTTACTGAAATGTTTCTGGCTTGGAAGCTAGAATCTGAATTAAGTAAAAATGAAATACTAGAACTATTTCTAAATAAAATCCCCTTCGGCCACCGCGCATTTGGGCTTGGCTCGGCAGCCCAAGTTTATTATGGGACAACTTTAGACCAACTAAGCTTAGCTCAATTGGCTACACTTGCCGGTATTCCTAAAGGACAGTCTATTTTTAACCCAATATCAAATCCCAAAAAATCTCGTGGCCGGAGAAATCATGTACTCGGCCGAATGTTAGCTGAGGGATTTATTACTCAGCAGCAATTTGAAGAAGCTTCCAATCAACCCATAGAAACAGAAAAGCATGGTGCCAGTTCAACCGTTTATGCACCACACATTGCTGAAATGGTGCGCAAACAAATCATCGAAATGTACGGCCGTGAAGTGGCTTTAAGCGACGGTCTTAAGGTGTATACAACGGTCGATGGAACTCTGCAGCAATATGCACAACAAGCTTTGGTAGAAGGTCTCGAAGAGTATGATCGTCGTCACGGTTATCGCGGGCCGGAGCAAAGTTTTGCAATTAAAGATGATTACGATTTAGAGCAACTACAAGAGTGGCTAGACGATATTCCAACAGTATCAACTCTAGAACCTGCAATTGTCACTCAGGTAAATGAAGAGTCAGCGCAGTTATTATTAAAAAATGGACAAACAACTAGCTTAACTTTGGCATCGGTAAAATGGGCACGTCAGTTTGTCGATGAAAACCATCGCGGCCCTCGAATCAATAAAGTGTCAGACGTACTATCTCAAGGCGATTTAATCAGAGTAAAAATGATTAGCTCTGCTACTTCAGTTACTCAAGATGAACCGGCAAGCCAACCACAGCCACAGCCACAGTATGAGTTAGCTCAAATTCCAGAAGTGAGTGGCGGGTTAATTTCACTCAATCCGCAAAATGGAGCTATTGAGTCACTTATTGGAGGCTACGACTACACTATTAACAAGTTTAATATGGTTACCCAAGCGCGCCGACAACCTGGCAGTAATATAAAGCCATTTATTTATGCGGCAGCTTTCGATAAAAACTACACCGCGGCCTCAATTATTAACGATATGCCCATAGTCGAAGAAGACATTACCGCCGAAAACGTGTGGCGCCCCAAAAATGACGGTGATACCTACTTAGGGCCAACCAGTTTACGCACCGCTTTAAGACGCTCTAGAAATACTGTTTCTGTGCGTTTAATTCGTGAAATTGGCCCAAGTTATACCAAGTCCTATTTAGAAGAATTAGGCTTTCCAGGCGAGCATATGCCACCTTATTTATCGCTGGCGTTAGGCACCGCGGCCTTTACTCCATTAGAAGTTGCCGCAGGCTATGCAATTTTAGCCAATGGCGGATATAAAGTAGAACCTTGGTTTATTCATAAAATTGAAGATGCTAACGGCAAAATTATTTTTGAACACCAACCTAAACAAGTTTGCAAAGAGTGTGAGGCAGTAATTGCTCAGCGCAAGGCCGAAAAAGCAGATCAAGATGAAACTAAGGTTCCGAATGAAACAGAGGCCAATACTGCGCATAATGCTTCTCAATCACTCAGCGAAGCCAGCTCATTTCATAATTTGCCACTAATGCCTATTCCAGAGAAAAACGTCGCTAAGCGAGTGATCGAAGCGCGAGTTCATTACCTTATAGACAACATCTTACAAGATGTTATTCATAACGGTACCGCAAAGCCTACATTGGCGCGCACTCGCAGCCCCTTGCTAAAACGACAAGACTTAGCGGGCAAAACTGGAACGACTAACGATGCTAAAGACGCTTGGTTTAGTGGCTATAACTTAAAACATGTCGCTACCACATGGGTTGGCTTTAATGATCACACCAGAAAACTTGGTACCCGCGAGTTTGGTGGTAGAGCAGCACTACCTATTTGGCAAAAATTTATGGAAAAGGCCCTCGCCAATACACCACAGATAAATCATTTGCGCCCCGAAGGGATTACCACGGTAAGAATTGATCCTAAAACTGGATTACTTGCCACTAGCGCTACAGAAAACCCTATTTTTGAATTATTTAGGAACGAAAATGTACCCACGGAATACGCAGAGCCGCCAATAGGGGATATTTTCAATCAAGACAATGAAGTGGTTGACGAAGAAGGTATTTTCTAACAATAAAACTAAAATACCTTCTATATCAGAAGGTTTAACACTGCCAAATGTTAAAATAAGAAAGTATATTTAACCAGGGTTTAACTTGAGGCAGGGCGATTGCTTAATAATGCAATCCCAAGCCATAAAAACCATAGGATTTGTGTTACCCCAAAAATCTCAGTAAATATGACAGCAGGATAAACTGTGGCAATTCCGGCCACACCAACTAACATTCCAAGATAATTCAGCCCTCGCGAAAACAGCCCCTGCTGTTTAGCCGCAATACTGATTAACAGCACCCATATTCCGCCAACAAGCTCATTGCCGCCACCAATGCTTTCAGTAATTACTGTAATAACAACCCAAAGGTCATAGGCCCTGTCATAATTCGAGTCAATCAGTGCAACTGCGTGCGAAAGGCCAATCGTTGAGAGCATCCCACTGGCAATTACAAGCCCAACCCAAATTGCACCAAACAATGAGGCTATCTTAAATAGCGAGCTTGAGCGACATGCGAGTTGCTCATTCAAATTAACAACAATAACCGCCAATAATAGTCCAAAAACAACATAGATTAGAAAATAAACCATTGAGATTAGGCTTTTATGCTCCGCCAAGTAAAGCATTACTTGTTCTGAATTAGCCCCACTGGGCATTGCAGAAAACACGCCAAAATAGACAAAAGCTGCAATATAAATGAGTGCTGAACCAACGGCTGCAACGCCCGCAATTTTATTAAATTGAATCAATTAAATTTTATCCTATGCGGTATTTTATGATTATCTCACTTAGCTTACGCAGTCCATAAACCAAAGTTAAACCAAAGTTAAATCAAAGTATAGGCGACAGCAACTACCATCGATAATGCAAATATAATGCTAATAACTCGTGCGTGCATAGGCTCTGAAAAAATGGGCTTTAAAACTCCGCCGAGCGCCAACCAAACCCCATCTACTATGGCAGCAATAAAAAGACAGGTGAGACCTGTTACCAAAGTCGCGATTTTAGGATCTGAAAAAGGTAAGAGGAACTGAGAAAAAATAGCAAAAAAAGCGGCGTATGCTTTAGGGTTTAACAGGTTAAGAACAAAACCATCTTGGAAGTTAGGAGCTTTTGTCGCTATCTGATTTTTGGATAAGGGGGCGCAAGCAATTTTAAAGGCGATATAAAGTATATAAGCAGCCCCTGCAAATTTTAAAAATAGGCTCAAACTAGGAAAATGTGAAAGCAATCCCGCTATACCAACAATTGCAGCGCCAATCGCAACACTCAGACCCACAAGAATGCCACTAAGAAAAGGGATCCCTCTTTTTACGCCAAAAGTCGCTCCTGTTGCAGCGAGTGATAACGGCGCGGGACCAGGCGAACCAAGCAACAGAGCGGTTGCTGTTATTAACGCAATAAATGATTCTAACAACTAACCAATTCCTTTCTAAACCACTGCCATTCCACTACTAACACGATTAAAGCCGCTTAGCTCGAAGCTACATTGTGGTTTTAGTTTCGCGGAATACATGCGTTGCGTTAAGAACAATAAAAATCGCGATGAAATGCTACTAAAAATTATTATGGAGACTGACAGCCTGTATTAATTTTAAAACGCAAGCCGTCTAGCGAGTACCGTAAATGACCATGGTTTTACCTTTAACTGAAATATGCTCCTGCTCTTCCAATACCTTTAAAACTCTACCTACCATCTCTCTGGAACAACCAACAATACGCCCTAACTCTTGCCGAGTCACTTTAATCTGCATGCCATCGGGGTGTGTCATGGCGTCGGGTTCTTTAGCCAAATCGAGTAATGCTCTGGCTACGCGGCCGGTCACATCCATAAAAGCCAAGTCACCTACTTTACGGCTGGTTTTTCTAAGCCTTAACGCCATTTGCTCAGCGAGCTTAAACATTATTTCTGGCTGCTCTTTTACTAAGGCTTGAAAGCGCGCATAACTTATTTCTGCAACATCTGTCTCGGTTTTCGCTCTAACCCAAGCACTACGATCGCTCAGACTATCGAATAAGCCCATTTCGCCAAAAAAATCACCGGAGTTAAGATAAGCTAAAACAAGTTCTCTGCCGTCGTCATCTTCAATTAAAACGCTGACCGAACCTTTAATTAAAAAATAGAGGGTTTCAGGCTTGTCGCCAGCAAAAATGATCGTCGTTTTAGGAGCATAGCGACGCTTGTGGCATTGCGATACAAACCATTCCAATGTTGGATCGCTTTTAATATTATGTGGTAATGCTACAGGTTCTTTAATTAAAGCCATTTTGAATTCCGGTTCACGCCTTAAGTGGCATTTCTAGTTTAATACTAGCACTATTACAAGCCTTTCTAGTAAAAATTAAATATGTTGAACATATTCAACTTACTGTATGGATAATACCTGTGAGCTTATCACCATTCAACCAGCAATTACCCTTGAGCATGGGATTCAGCTAAACCGTGAACAAGTTCATGCTTAAAATCATAAATTCTAAGGGTATATTTTGCAAATCCGATAGCAACAAAGGTAAGATCACGCCAATCTTTATAAAACTTAAAACGCACCTACTAACTCAAGCGAGAAATCTCATCAGGAGAACATGTAATGCAAATTACGACTAACTGGCAAAAAGATTTAACTTTTACTGGAACAACCGAATCTGGTCAAGAAATCACTATGGACGGAGATGGAAAAGCCGTCTCGCCAATGCAACTGATATTAATGGCGGTAGGCGGCTGCTCGTCAATTGACGTTGTGATGATTTTACAAAAAGGACGCCAGGATGTAACCGATTGTCGCTGTGAAGTAAAAGCAGAGCGAGCCACGACTGATCCTAAAGTTTTTACTAAAATTCATGCTCATTACAAAGTCAGTGGAAACCAGCTAAAAACAGCCCAAGTTGAAAGAGCTTGTAATTTATCAATGCAAAAATACTGCTCAGTCTCGTTAATGCTATCTAAGTCTGTGGAAATTTCGCACAGCTATGAAATCATTGAAAACTAAAAAGCGCCAGTAAAATTTAAATTGGCGCTGCATTTTTGGACACACTAAGCTTAAATTAAGCGTCAATTTGGCGCTTAATTTCTTCTATTGAGGAGTGCCTTACATCTTTACCTTTGACTAAGTAAACAATGTATTCACAAATATTCTTAGAGTGATCGCCGACTCTTTCTAAAGCGCGAGCACACCAAGAAATTCTTAATGCATTTTTTATCTCCCGTGGATCTTCCATCATTTTAGTAATAAGCAGCCGTGAAATATTTTCAAACTCTTGGTCAATCTGCTCATCATTTTTAATTATTTCTAAAGCTTTATCTACATCCATTCGTGCATAGGCCGTTAGCGCTTGATTTAAGGTTGTAATCACATGCTCACCTAAATGCTTTAGCTCTGCATACTGGCGTGCATTCTTACCATCGTCAGCCAATTTGCTTGCATTTCTGCCCAATTTTACGGCTTCATCGCCGATTCTTTCCAAATCGGTAATCGTTTTGATTATGCTAACCATTAATCGCAAGTCACTTGCGGCAGGCTGGCGACGAGCTAAAATTTGGGTACAGTTTTCGTCGATATCTATTTCCATTTGATTCACTTCAACATCGCGTTTAACAACTGTTTTAGCTAACTCAATATCAGCATTTAAAAGTGACTTTAATCCTTGAATAACTTGCTGCTCAACCAAGCCTCCCATTTGCATTACTTGATTGCGCGCTGCTTCTAACTCTTCGTTAAACCGCTTTGATATATGCTGACTTAAATGTAAATCATTTTCCATTACGCGCTCCTTATCCGAATCGGCCGGTAATATAGTTTTCTGTTAAAGTGTGAGCGGGGTTAGTAAATATTTGCTCCGTTTTGCCCATTTCAACTAGCTGCCCCATATGGAAATAAGCAGTGGTTTGCGAAACTCGGGCCGCTTGCTGCATCGAGTGGGTTACTATCGCTATAGTATATTTTTCTTTTAACTCATCAATTAGCTCTTCAATGACAGCCGTGGCAATCGGATCTAATGCAGAAGCCGGTTCATCCATCAATATGACCTCCGGACTAACCGCAATGGTTCTTGCAATACAAAGCCGTTGCTGTTGGCCGCCTGAAAGCCCTGTTCCCGGCGAATCTAATCGGTCTTTTACTTCTTTAAAAAGGCCAGCTCGCTGTAAACTCGACACAACGATTTCATCTAGCTCTGCTTTGTTGGTGGCTAGACCGTGAATTTTTGGTCCATAAGCGACGTTATCATATATTGATTTAGGAAACGGGTTCGGTTTTTGAAACACCATGCCAACCCGCGCCCGCAGCAAAACGGGATCTAAACTTTTAGCATAAATGTCTTGCTCTTCAAGCATTAAAGTACCATCAACTTTGCAGCTAGTTATCGTATCATTCATCCGGTTTAAACAACGCAAAAAGGTCGACTTGCCACAACCAGAAGGCCCAATTAATGCTGTTACTTGATTTCTTGCTAGGTCAAGGCTAACGTTTTTAATCGCCTGCTTGTCACCATAATGAACATTCACATTCCGCATCGACATTTTAGGATCATCGGCAGTAACCTTACCTACAGTTTCTTCGATAATGATTTCATTGGTTTTAAAATTGTCTGTAAACGCACGATCTTTCATATTAGCTACCTAAACTTGCTTTTCAAATTTTCTGCGCAATATTGCAGCGCTAGAATTAATCAGCATTAAAAATGTTAATAATACGAGTATTGCAGCCGAAGTTTTTGCAACAAAAGCTCGCTCGGGGCTATCAGCCCACAAATAAATTTGCACAGGCATTACCGTAGCCGCTTGGTCGATACCGCCCGGTACATCGACAATGAACGCCACCATACCAATCATTAATAATGGCGCAGTTTCACCCAAAGCTTGCGCCATACCAATGATAGTGCCGGTGATAATTCCAGGCATAGCAATAGGCAGCACATGAGAAAAAGCAACCTGCATTTTAGATGCGCCTAACCCAAGCGCCGCTTCTCTAATGGAAGGAGGTACTGCCTTAATTGATGCCCTACTGGCAATGATAATTGTAGGTAAAGTCATTAAAGTTAATACAATACCACCAACCAAAGGAGTAGAACGAGGCAGTCCAAAAACATTGATAATAACGGCTAAACCAAGCAAACCAAACACGATCGATGGAACAGCCGCTAAATTATTAATATTTACCTCAATAAAGTCAGTTATTTTATTACTTGGTGCAAACTCTTCTAAATAGATTGCCGCAGCAACGCCTAATGGAAACGATAAAAGCAAGGTAACTAACATTGTCCACATAGTCCCAGCGAGTGCACCGCGCACACCCGCTAACTCGGGCTCTCGCGAATCTGAATTAGTTAAAAACTCAATGTTCCAACGCTTTTCAATTCTATTTTGTTGCGACCAACGCTCTACAATATCAACTTGGCTATCGGTTAATCGAATGCCTTTTGCTTCAAACCCGGCGTTGGTTTTTAGGTAGCTGTCAACATCATCATCTAGCATGACCCACACTGAGCGTTTTTTGCCTAGAAACTCAGGTTGTTTTAACAAAGCGTCTCTCACTGTAAACTCAGCATTATTACTAATTAATTGATAGAGATTTCGTTTTTCTTTTCGACCTTGCACTTCTGGCATTGATTGCGCCATAGAGCGACGCAGTGCTTTTCTAAAGTTTGCAGACGCTAATGCATCGATACTTAAACTATCAACACCCAACCAGCTTGGTTGATAGTCAATATCTAATTTCACCCAATGCTGATGAAAAGCAGGTAAGGCCTTAATGACAATGTCTGAAATTAATGTCAAAACCAGCATAAATCCAAAGCAAACTGACAGCAGCCCAAAACCTCTAAAAATTTTTTCTTTTCTGCGCCGCTTCTTCAAGCTTTTTTCAACTCGCTGTGTGACAGAAAGCGCCTCATTGATTTGGTCTAATTTAGTCATACTGCTCTCGATATTTTCTTACAACTTTTAATGCCAACACATTTAGCGCTAAAGTAGTTACAAATAGCATTAAACCCAATGCAAACGCAGCTAATGTTTTAGGGCTGTCAAACTCTTGGTCACCAGTTAACAAAGTGACTATTTGCACGGTAACAGTGGTTACCGACTCTAGCGGATTGGCAGTTAAATTTGCCGCCATTCCAGCAGCCATCACCACAATCATAGTTTCGCCAATTGCGCGAGACACGGCCAGTAAGATAGCACCAACTATGCCTGGCAGTGCAGCTGGTAGAAGCACCTGACGAATCGTCTCAGACAGAGTTGCTCCCATACCTAAAGATCCTTCTTTTAGCGCCTTGGGGACTGCGTTAATTGCATCGTCAGACAAAGAAGAAACAAAAGGGATAATCATGACTCCCATTACGATACCTGCAGCCAAAGCACTTTCACTAGCAACATTTAAACCAATGCTTTCACCTACATCTCGAACAAATGGCGCTACTGTTAACGCGGCAAAAAAGCCATACACTACAGTTGGAATACCTGCCAATATTTCTAACATAGGTTTGGCGTAGGTTCGCAATCGCAATGACGCATACTGAGACAGGTAAATAGCAGTCATCAAGCCAACCGGGACCGCTAAAAGCATAGCGATAAAAGTAATTAACAAGGTACCAGCAAAAAGCGGCACTGCGCCAAAAGAGCCGCTAGATGCAACTTGCTCTGCATGCATAGCAGTTTGTGGACTCCACTGAGTTCCAAATAAAAACTCCCATGCTGGCACGTCGCTAAAAAAACTCATCGACTCAAATAGAACCGAAAGCACAATGCCTACGGTGGTTAAAATTGCAATTCCTGAGCTGCACATAAGAACGTTTAATACGATTTTCTCCGACGCAACTCTTGCTCTAAACTCTAACTCAAAGCGGCTTACAATAAATAAAACACTACAAATACACACTACGACGACTAATAGTGACTTCATCCAAGCGGCATTGTTAGTTAATTCTTGATACTGAGTAGCTGCGGCTAACTTTACAGGATCATTAGAAAAGCTTTCTAAGCTAAGCGCCCCATTGGCGGGTAAATCTTTTAAAGGGTTAAGGTATAGCCCTAAATCAGACGAAGACAATGCTTGAATATCTTGCGGCAACCCAGATACTAGAATCGCTTCGATAACAGTAGACTCGAAACTACTCCAAATGAGTAATACCATTAGCGCAGGAATTCCGCACCATAACGCAGTTAAAAACCCAAATTGCTTTGGCAAAGAGACTAGCCGTTTAACTTTGGTTATGCCACCGGCAACTTTTACGGAACGATGAATACCGTACCAGTAGCTAAACAAAGCTAAAAAAACTATCACAAATAGAAGTGTAGATGATGTCATATTGTACTCTCAAAAAAGTTTGAGACAGTCATTGCTGCCTCAAACTTTTCTTATTGTTCGCTTATTACTATAAACTTAATGGGGTAAAAGATAAAACTTGGGCTCGAATAGCTTTTAGCTTCTCTTCACCTAATGGAATTAACCCTTTGTCTGTTAAATAGCCTTCTTCACCCATTGCATTTTCGCTTGTGTATTCAGTTAAAAACTCTTTAATACCGGGAACTTTACCAACATGTGCGTTTTTAACGTAAAAATATAGAGGCCGTGAAACTGGGTAAGAGCCGTCGGCAATCCCTTCAAAAGTTGGCTTCTGCCCATCAACTAAAGAGCCTTGTAGTTTGTCTGAATTTTGGTCTAAAAAACTAAAACCGAATATGCCTAACGCTTTTGGATTAGCGACTAGCTTTTGCACAATTAAATTATCATTTTCTCCCGCTTCAATATAAGCGTGATCTTCTCTAACCGAATGACAAATTGACTTATATTTGCTTTTGTTTTGCTTTTTTATCGCCTTAATCCATGCAAACTGCTTACAACCGCCTTCTAGTACTAGTTCAGCAAAAGCATCTCGAGTCCCTGAAGTAGGTGGAGGCCCTAACACTTCAATTTTAGTTGCTGGTAGCTTGGGATTGACTTCGTTCCAAGTTTTATAAGGGTTGTCAATTAGAGTTTCGCTGCCATCAGGCGCTGGAATTTGTTTCGCTAGAGCTAGAAACATTTCTTTACGCGTAATTTCCATTGGGGCTGTTGCTTTAGAGTTAGCAATAACAATTCCATCATAGCCAACTAATACTTCAGTGATACTTTCGACACCATTTTTTTGGCACATTTCGAATTCGCTTTTTTTCATACGACGCGACGCATTAGACATATCTGGAGTATCGACGCCAACGCCAGAACAAAATAACTTCATTCCGCCACCGGTACCGGTCGACTCAATTTTAGGCGTTTTAAAGTCAGTCGTTTTACCAAATCTTTCGGCAACAACCGTTGAGAATGGATACACCGTTGAAGAGCCTACTACACTAATAGTATCTCGACCCGCAGCAAGCGCACTTCCAGATATCGCTAACAAAGTTACAGCAAGAGTTAAGTTTTTCATATAATTCCCCGTCTTTTATAAGATTGTTTTAACATACGCCGCTCATGGTATGTAGGAAGTATGACAAGTATATGAACGCAATATGACAGACATATTACACACAACAAACGAATGATGAAAAACTACCGAAAGTAGCCCCAGAACTAGCCATTTTAGTAGCCCCTAAAACAAAAAGGCGCTTGTCCTAAAACAAGCGCCATGACTAAAACAGGGGATCTATAGTGAGAGTTAACGAGCTCTATTTAAAAGTCGCTGCGCCTGTTTTAATGAAATAATATGAGCAATTATCGGGTTGATATAGCCTTTTTTCCTTAAATCTAAATATTGCTCATCGTTTAACTCATTTAACTTCTGCTCATTCACAACATAGATTCCGTTGACACTTCGTTTTTGCTCAGCAACTTCAAAGCTTAAAGTTTGCTCGTCTAACAACTCCAGCTTCACAACAGTGTCAATAAAGTCACGCGTGGTTATTGCACACTTGTAATAATTCTCTAGCGCTTGTCTTCGAGTGGCTAATTGCTCACTTTCAGAGCCATCTTCGTTGAAAATAGCCTCACCTTCGTCACTAATCGCATTGCTTGCCATATCTATTGTCATGCTATATTTCTGTTTATCTTCTGGGTGTGGCACCAACGAAAGTGGGTAATGGGTTAAGCCAGCGGGGATAAATGGGCTGTCCCACTGTCCGTCTTTAACCAGTAAGTTTTCTTTCTCTTGAAGCCCAAACAAAGTGACTAAAAGAAACTGGCCTGTATCTCCATTTTTCACAAAAACTACGGGTAACTCAGAAGCAGCACTCATCACTTCATGCACAATAACAGGCGCCATATGTTGCTCTTTTATATGCTCAAAGCTTTTATTTAATACCAACTTAACATTGGCATGTTCTTTACTACTTAACGGGACAACGTTTGACTGCATGTTTCTCTCCAAAATCATTTCACACTATGTGAATTAGTTTAAAACGCTTATTGATTTTATAGACACTATTTTAAGTTAGTTATTATCTATTAGTTACCAATAAGCTAATCAATTTTTATACAATATCGATGTCTAGCGAAAGCTTTATCACTTTACTAGTGGTTTATCAGGGCTTTTTAGGTAATATTTAGCCGATATAGTGAGGCTAACGGAGGTCAAACACTCAATATTGCAGTGTGTTCAGCCTAACACTTGTTAAACAAGTTGAAAATAGTAATATCCACAAAATGAAGTTTAATTTAAATACCAGTTAACTTTTTATTTCACTTAGCTACTCATAGCCTCTAACAGCGTCATAACTAACTTTCCGTCAGTATTAATCGGCTTTTAGGAAAACGGGCACTAAAAGTAGAGCCTTCGCCCAACTCACTTTCAACATGTAAATAGCCGCCATGGTTCTCTAAAATGTGCTTCACAATAGAAAGCCCCAAGCCCGTTCCGCCAACTTGGCGTGAGCGAGTCGCATTAACCCGATAAAAGCGTTCAGTCAACCGCGACAAGTGCTCAGGCGCAACCCCTTCACCATGATCTATTACTGCAAGTGTGAGCTCTTGTTCATTACTTAAACCCCACACAACTTTAATGCTCGAGCCTTCTGGTGAGTATTTAACGGCATTACTAATCAAGTTTTGAAACAAGCTATAAAGCTCAACCTCTACGCCTTTAATATACAGTTTTTCATCAACTTCTGTTGCTATTTCGCAACTCCCCAAAGCTGAGGTTTTCTTTAGATCGCTAACTAGCTTCAAAATAAGATTTGGCATATCAACCACTTCACCAGAGTTGGCGTCATACCCCTTCTCTTCAAGTTTAGACAAAGTTAATAAATCATCTAAAATACGGGTCATTCGGGTCGCTTGGCTGCTTGCATTAACAATTTGAGTGCGCGTTGACTTGCTTAGCTCAGGTTCAGACTCTAGTAACTCGAGATAACCAGAAATAACGGTTAATGGCGTTCGTAATTCATGTGAAGCATTGGCGATAAAAGCTTTGCGCATTTTTTGCACAGCTAACCTCTGGCTAATATCTCGCGCAGTAACGAGTTTTCTATTTTCGCCAAAATCAACACAGGTAATGGAAAGTGACTTGCCTCGCTCAATTGGTGATGTCATATCAATTTGAGACACAGTTTGTTGCGATTCGATCAATTGATGTAATAGGGGATCTCGAATTAAGTTATCAATCCTTTGCCCAAGATCAGTGGATTTATGAATTCCCAATAAGTCATAGGCCGCCTGATTGGTCAGCTCAATTTCTCGGTGTTGGTTAATGACTACAGTCGCATCAGGTAGCGCAGCAATAGTCGCTTCAAACCGGCGAGCCATTTGGCTTAAACGCTTTTTACGTTCTTTGTTTTTTCGCTGAGCATGCACAATATTTTGTACAATAAGCTGCCAAATACCGCTCGAATCCAACGCTAAACTATGTTTAGCTCCTATCCGAATCCACCTTTCAAGCGCTCTTATTTGGATTAACATCCAGCAAATATAAATAATACAAGGTAACAGAATAGCCACAACCCACCAGCCAGAAACAATTCCAAATAAGATTGCGGCGGCGGCTAAAACTAAAATGCGGGAAATCTCGACTGTCCAAGCATTGTTCATGCGGTTTGATTCTCGCTTAGTATATTAACGGTTAGATTTATAAAGCTAACTTAAACTCGCTATTCAGCCTTTTTCTGGGAGAACATATAGCCCATGCCACGTACGGTTTTAATTAATCCATCCTTAGCAAAGGGTTTGAGTATTTTTCTCAACCTTAAAACATGTACATCGACAGTGCGCTCTTCAATGTATACCGCTTGTCCCCATACAAAGTCTAGCAACTGAGCGCGCGAGTATACTCGATTCTTGTGTTCGACAAAAAATTTAAGTAACGAAAATTCAGTTTGACCAATGTGAACATCACTTCCATCAATACTCAACTGGTTAGTCGCTAAATTTAACTCTAGGCCTTCTGCGGCTAATACGTCGTCTTCATTAGCCTGCGAAGTTCGACGCAATAACGCTTTTATTCTTGCCAACAGCTCCTTCATCCCTACTGGCTTGGTCAAGTAGTCATCGGCACCACAGTCTAATCCGCGCACTTTATCATTCTCTTCAACGCGTGCGGTTAACATGATTACCGGAAGTTCTTTCAGTACTGAGTCTTTGCGTAAGCGCTTAATGAATTCGACCCCATCTTCACCCGGCATCATCCAATCAACAATAATTAAGTCTGGCCTTTGGCGAGCTAGAACGTCTCTACCGGCAACGGCATTAGAAGCTTCCAATACCTTATAGTTTTCACGCTCCAAAGCAAATCGCAGCATTTCTCTTATCGGTTGTTCGTCTTCTACTAGTAATATCTGTTTCGCCATAACGGGCACCTTATACTGCACTTTTTTATTACAAATGCTTTGTTTCTAATATGACATAAAAAATACGCTACATCTTGTCATCTAAAATATAAAGCAAATCAAACTTTGAATATTCGCTATTTTTACCATGAAAAATGACAGCATTATGACAAGTTTAGCGCTTACCCGCGGAAAATCTGCAGTGACCAGCTTTCCTTAACATCACACACTCTACAATCTACTTAACTTTCAGGCTGAAAAATAAATCCAATCAAATATCATAATAAGATTTTGCGATGCCGTTTTTAACTAATAACCGCTTATTTAACTCATTATTTAACTCGTCCAAAGTCAACCACATTAGACCTTAAACCGAATATTAAACGGCGATTTTATTTGTTTGCGTGTCACAAAAATGTGTTAAATAAGTATAAAAAGGCCGACTAGGTCACATTCCAACACTATCCCGCGTTAAGTAATCTGAATTCAACCGATAAACCCTGTGCGCTTCTTAATTTAGGCTTTATTTGGTGAACACTATGACAAAACTTGCTTCTTTAATTCAAACTAATACTGCTTTAGCTGTTTTTTTTGCGGCGTTATTATTGTTAATAAGTGGTTGCGGTGGCGGCGGAACCACTGACGATTCAAGTGATAACACACCACCACCTGCTGGAAATAATGCGCCCTTTATTACGATTATCCCGCCAACAACTAATACCGCTTTCACAACCGAAAGTAACGTCACTTTTGCGGCTACAGCGAGCGATGCAGAAGACGGAGATTTAAGTCATAACATTCAGTGGGAGTCCAATCTAGACGGCGCCTTAGCCACCGGAGCAGAGTTTTCTACTAGCTTAAGTGAAGGAACTCACACTATTAGCGCTAGCGTAGCTGACTCTGCTGGCCTAACGACAACTTCAAGTGTTTCTGTTGTAATTGAGGCAGCTCAACCCAGTAACCAAGCGCCGCAATTAGCTATTATAAGTCCTGAAAACGATTCAAGCAGCTATGCCAATCATGTCGTTTTGTTAAGCGCTAACGCCTTTGATGAAGAAGACGGAAACTTAAATGATAATATCAATTGGGTTTCTAGTATTGATGGTAATTTAGGTGACGGTGCAGAGCTTAGCGTACAACTTTCGGTTGGCTCACATACATTAACCGCCACAGTGACAGACTCTGGAGAATTGAGCAGTAACGCAAGCGTTAATGTGGTTGTAAATCAAGAACCAAATGAAGCGCCTAGGGTAGAAATTACCCAACCTGGAACTCATAGTGAGTTGACTGAAAACGACAGCATAAACTTTATCGCAACAGCGCAAGACGCCGAAGATGGTAACCTCGCGAGCGAGCTAGTTTGGTCTTCGGACTTAGATGGCGATTTAGGCCAAGGTGGTGATATAACAACTCAGCTAAGCGTTGGCGAGCATATTATTACCGCAACGGTAAGCGACTCAAATGGTCAACAACACTCAGATTCAATTAGCCTAACTATCACTCAAGCAGCCCAAATGGCGACTATTTCTTGGAATGCTCCAACTCACAATACAGACAATAGCCAACTAGAAGACTTAACTGGATTTAAAATATACTACGGTACTTCAACTGAAAACCTTAACTTAAGTGTTACGATAGATGACCCCTCGGCCAGCGCGTGGGTAATCGAAAATTTAGCACCTAACACCACTTATTACTTTTCTGTAACCGCAATTAACAGCGCAGGGTACGAAAGTGACTACTCAAATATGGCAAGTAAAGACACCTAATATTTAATCTCAAAAACTATCAAGCCAGATATTTGCAACTCGATTGAGGAAAAAATATCTGGCTACACACTCACCTCATTAGCGCCAAAGCCTATCTGCAAAAACCACAAAAAATGACTAAAACCGACCTAGTACTGGTTTTTTTAAAATAACTGAGTATTATCTAACTCACTGGCGAGCCGCCTATTACGACTAAAAACGAGAACCTGGTCACGCTTTTTTGATCTAAAGGTTAAGTTTTTACTCAATAACCGATAAAACTATCACTTGATTTAATTCAAGCACAAATTTTGCTGTTGCTTAACTGGATACTCTGTAAATGTCGTTGCGAAAAAATAACTCCTTTCTACAAAATATTGGCTTTTATTGCTTATTATTGCCGTATTTGATCACCATTACTGCTTGCGGTGGCGGTAGCGAAGGCGATCCAGAAACGACCAACCAAGATCCTGTTAACTTAGCGCCAGTGGTGACAATCACTTCACCTAGCAATAACTTTGACGCAAACAGTCAATCCTCAATCGACTTTTCTGCCACAGCGGTTGACAGTGAAGACGGAGATCTCAGCGGAAGCATAGTGTGGACTTCGGATATTAGCGGAGAGCTTGGAAGTGGCGCTAACATTTCTACAAGCTTATCTGTCGGTACGCATAATATTACGGCGACAGTGACAGATAGTGGCGGGCTATCTCACAGCTCAAGCATCAGTGTAAATGTCAACAACCTTACCGGCATGGCAAGTGTTAGTTGGAACCCACCATCGACAAATACTGACGACTCCCCGCTAGAAGACTTAATTGGATTTAAAATTTACGTCGGCGAATCAGTTGAGACACTTAGCCCGAAAGTGACTATTGATGACCCGCAAACCTATTCCCACGTTATTGACGAGTTAAAACCCAACACTACTTATTATTTTGCAGTAACCGCTATCAACAGCCAAGGGATTGAGAGCGACTATTCTAATATTGCCAATAAATTCACTGGTAACTAAGCGACAGAACTCAGCTTTGTACTAAAATAAGCCTAAGGCGCTTTATTTAGCGCCTATTGATCACTTTTATTTCCCATATCAAATAACCGATAAAAACAATAAGTTAGCCTCATCGTCAAGCAACCTACAATAAATAATGCTTGCTCAAAACTGATTCTTTAGCCTATCAAACTATTAAATTAAATGAATGCACGTTTTCAGCTATGATTTCCTAGGTCATTTATTTATAATACCTGAGATTTATTCCACATTTTTGTTTTAAGGGAAGTAATATGAATAGCGAAAAGATCAGAGACATCCTTTCTTCGCATGGAAGACTTACGGAATCCGTAGCCAATCTTAAAGATGACAGTGACCTATATCAGGCCGGACTTACCTCTTTAGCCACAGTTGGGTTAATGCTCGCACTAGAAGACGAATTTGACATCGAGTTTCCAGATTCTGCTTTAAGTCGTAAAACTTTTGGTAGCATCAACGCCATAGCGGACACTATTGAAGACTTAGCCGACTAAACTTCAACTCGAAAAGCCAACGATTTTAATGGAACTAGAAATCATGCAGAAAAACGAGCAACAACAAAAACAAGCCTTCAACTCGCTTCTCGAGCAAATTCACAAAATTGGCGCAGATATCATCGCTAAGCACGCCCCCGATGTCGACGAAAAAGCTCGTTTCCCACAAGAAGGCATCGACGCATTAAAGTCGCTAAAATTAATGAGTAGCTATGTTCCCGAATCACTTGGCGGAATGGGCCTAGACATAGCTCAAACCGGAAAAATTTGTGAAGCGTTAGGTCAATATTGTGGTTCTACCGCAATGATCTACGCAATGCACCAAATTCAGGTGGCTTGCATAATCCACCACTGTCTCGATACCGACTATTTTGTCGACTACAGTAAACAACTAGTTAACGAACAGCGCTTAATTGCTTCCGCTACCACAGAAATTGGCATAGGCGGTGACCTTTTATCTAGTTTTTGTGCAGTAGAAGCGCATGACGATACTTTTGATTTAGTAAAAAAAGCCCCTGTCATTTCGTATGCAGAATATGCCGACGACCTAATCATAACCGCACGAAGAAATCCTGAAGCACCTAAAAGCGATCAAGTTGGCGTGCTAATAAGCAAAAACCAGTATAGTGTAGAGCCAATTTCTGATTGGGACACCTTAGGCTTTAGAGGAACTTGTAGCTCTGGTTTTGTAGTTACAGCCAAAGCCAACGCTGCACAAATTTGCCCTACACCTTTTGCTGAAATGCTTAGCCAAACCATGCATCCATACTCACATATTGTATGGGCCTCTTTATGGTCAGGAATTGCTGCATCAGCTGTCGCTAAAGCACGTCAGTTCGTGAAAAATGCCATTCGCCGCAATCCAAACATGCCACCCATATCTTCTATTCGGCTGGCAGAAGTAGATACCAAGTTGCACTCGATGCGTAATAACGTTAGTGCAGCGGTTATTGAATATACCAATTTACTTGATGCCGGCGACAGCGACGCATTTAGTAATTTCGGCTTTGCGATTAGAATTAATAACCTAAAAATTAATAGCTCTAAACATTTAATCGAGATTGTTGGCGAAGCGATGATGATTTGCGGAATTGCAAGCTATCGCAACCAGTCAGAATTATCGCTTTGTCGTCATATTAGAGACGCCTATGGTGCATCGCTGATGGTTAATAATGATCGAATTATGATGCATAACTCTTCTTTAGTTATTATGCACAAGGAGTAATAAAAATGTGTAATTCACATGCGACCCTGGAAGGTCAATACGATAGTTACCGAGAAGAATTAATTGAAGCTGGCTTACTTATTCCATCAGGTGTTAGTGGCGTTTATGGCTTAAGTGGTACTTTTGAGTACATAGTCGAAGCATTTGAACGCTATGTTAGCTCACAAGGAAAAGCACTTAACCCTGAAGTCATGCGTTTTCCGCCAATATTAAACCGCCAAACTTATTTATCCACTGATCATATTGAAACAATGCCTGATCTAATGGGCTCAGTTCATACCTTTAAAGGAAGTCAGCGTGAACACGTTGCAATGATCAATAAGAAATTAGATGGCGAAGACTGGACTAGCGAGCTAGCACCAACCGACGTGATGATGGTTCCCGCAGCATGCTATCCATTGTACCCAACTGCAGCAAATACAGTTTTACCTAAAGCCGGTAGAATTGTCGATTTAAGGGCGTTTGTATTTAGACATGAACCCTCACCCGATCCTGCGCGTATGCAAATATTTAGACAGCGTGAATTTGTGCGTTTAGGTACTCCGCAACAGGCAAAAGAACATCGCGATTACTGGCTAGAAAAAGGTCAAGAAATTCTTCGCTCGGTAGGCTTACCCGTAAAAGCCGAGCTCGCTAACGACCCATTTTTTGGACGTGGCGGCAGAGTAATGGCTGCCACTCAGCAAGAGCAAGAACTTAAGTTTGAAATCGTAGTACCAATCGCTTCAAACGAAAAGCTCACTGCAATTTCCTCTAGTAACTGCCACCTCGACCATTTTGGTAAAGAGTTTAATATTACCACGCCAGATGGCGAATATGCCCATACGGCTTGCATTGGTTTTGGGCTAGAAAGAATCGCTTTAGCCCTACTCAAAACACATGGCTTTGAACTCAACAATTGGCCAGCTGAAGTTAAGCGTGTATTGGGGCTCTAGTTGATGTTTAGTCTTTTAGATGTTTCGCCACAAAATTACCAAAACCATAGCATTCATACTCAAGAAAGAGATTGGGCCGAAACCAACTGCTATGTCGATGTTTGGATTGAACAACTGCATGCCTTAGGGCTTGAGCCCATCGCGGCAATGCCCTTTACTTTAAGCGCCGATTTTGAAGGCGATCAGTGGACATTTTTTAAATTTCAATTAAACGATCTATACGACTTATACGGCATTGAAGTTCAAGAGCTTGTGATTTGGAAAGAATTAATTTCCCATATTGAAGAGCAGCTGAATCTTGGACGGGCCTTTTTAGTTGAGCTAGACTCAATGTATTTGCCGGACACAGCAGGCACGGCTTATCAACGAGAACATGTAAAAACAACAGTCTCTATTAATAAAATAGACGCTAAAAATCATTATTTAGAATACTTTCATGCGCAAGGTTACTACTCGTTAGAAGGGGAAGACTTTCGCAAAATATTTCATTTAGATAAGCAAGATTCCAGTTCAATTCTTGCCCCCTATGTTGAGATTGCTAAATTGAAAAAGCTGCGCCGTTACTCAACGGAAGAGCTAGCAAGTCGCTCCCATGAGCTACTTAAAAAGCAACTGACACATCTACCAGAGATTAATCCATTTATCGCTTTTCGGGAAAGATTTGAAACTGATTTTGCTTGGTTGCTAACTCAAAATATTGAAACTTTTCATCAATATTGCTTTGTAACTTTCCGTCAGTTTGGAGCCTGCTTTGAACTTGCAGCTAACTATCTTAACTGGCTAACTTTACATAAAGTTGAGAACTTAAGCCAAGCTGCACAACAATTTAAGCAAATATCAGAAATAACCAAAGTGTATCAGTTTCAATTGGCGCGCTCTGTGAGCCGAGGTAAACCGCTCGATTTAGGCGTTATCGATAAGCTTGCGCAACATTGGGAAAATGCCACACTGGCCCTTAAACAAAACGACTAAGTAAGAGCTTAACCATAACACTTTGGCTTAATTGACTTGGAAAAACCTATGCCCCAACTAACCGAGCCGTGCAACACTTTAAACGCTTGCTATGAACTAGACACTCAATGGCAGCTTTTTAAAACTAAGCCGGGGCAATTCACATCACCAAAAGAGTTATTCGACAGCCAATTAAATAGTATTGAAGCTATTGTGCCCGGCACAGTTGCAATGGCACTAAACCAGATAGAGTCAGCTCCCATTTGGGAACCTCACTTTAAATATGACGATCATGATTGGTGGTATTCAACCGAATTTAGTAGCCAGCCTGATCACAACTTTGAATATCTCCAGTTTTTAGGTTTAGCTACTTTGTGTGAAGTTTGGCTAAATGGCGAAATGATTTTGTCTAGCCAAAACATGTTTATCCAACACCATGTATTGATTAAAGAACGATTAAAAGCAAACAATCACTTAGCTATTTGCTTTCGTTCAGTCGAATCTTTTTTACAACAACGTCACCCACGACCTCGCTGGAAAACTAAGCTAGTTGATAACCAACATATGCGCTGGGTTAGACAAACAGTTTTAGGCAGAGTTGATGTTTGGACCCCCCCCTTTACTCCTATAGGTCCTTGGCGAAAGATTCAGCTTCAACCGAGCGCGCCATTAACACTTAGTGACTATAAGATACATGCTTTTAGTCACAATAACCAAGCCATGCTAAAGCTCGCAGCAAGGCTAGAGCTAAACCAACTGTCTAATACAAACTTGTCTGCCTACATTGAAATTAATGGTGCACACTATCCGTTGCAAATTTCACAGCATGATTCCTATGCTACACTTTCAATTGACACCCAAATTAACAATGCTGAACTTTGGTGGCCCCACACTCATGGCACACCACAGCTATATGAGTATCAACTCATTGTATCTACTGAACAGCAAAATATTTGTGTTAAACAAGGTCAACTTGGATTTAAATCTGTTGAACTGATAAGCAATCAATCCACGACTCAATTTAAACTTAACCATCAGCTAATATTTTGCCGTGGTACCTGCTGGACAGTCAGCGACTATTTTGGGTTAGACACTGACTTGCCTAGTCTTGAAAAGCATTTACAAATGTTAAAGCAGAGCGGCCTCAACATGATTCGGGTTGGGGGAACGATGATATATGAAAGTGATAATTTTTATCAGCTGTGCGACAAGCTTGGCATATTAGTTTGGCAAGACTTCATGTTTGCAAGTATGGATTACCCTACAGAAGATGCTAACTTTCAAACCAATATTGAAACTGAAACCTACCAACAAGTACAGCGGCTGTCGCAACATGCTTGCTTGGCTTTATTTTGCGGAAATACAGATATCGCCGCTCAAGCGGCAATGTTTGGAATGCCTGAACCACTTTGGAGTAATGAGTTTTTTGACACCTATTTACCCAAGGTCTGCAATCAGTTAGCTCAGTCTATACCTTATATTCCTTCGTCTCCTTCTGGTGGTGTATTACCTTTTCATCTCGACCAAGGTGTTGCTCACTTTTGGTCGGTGGGTGCTTACAGGCACCCAACAGAATCTAGCGATCAACATAGAATAAAATTTGCATCTGAAGGTATGGGTCTGCCACATATTCCCGAAGACGAAACTATCCAATTAGTTAGTGGTAAGCAAACCCTCTTCCCTTACAGTAACCAATGGAATCTGCGCACTCCCCGAGATCTTGGGGCAGGTTGGGACTTTGAAGATATTAGAAATTTTTATTTAAATGATATTTTTAAAGTGAATGCAAACGACTTAAAGCGGAGTCATGTCGACAAATTTATTGCGCTTTCGCGCGTGGTTACTGGAGTAGCAATTAGTCGAGTGTTTCGTCAATGGCGAAAATTTGATAGTGACTGCAACGGTGGTCTCATTTGGTTTAATAAAGATTTTTGGCCGTGCGCCGGATTTGGCATTATTGATAGTCAAGATATTCCTAAAGCTAGCTACTTCCAATTACAAAACGTATGGGCAAGCCGCGCGGCTTTAATCACCAATGAAGGCTTAAACGGTGCTTTTGTCACACTGATTAATGAGCATCCCAAGAAGCTTAAGGGTAAACTAAAAATCAATTTAATTAAGTATCCTAATACTAGCGTTGCGCAAAGCGAAAAAACCATCAATGTAGATCCAAATGAAAAACTAAAAGTCAGTGTAGAAGAAGCTGTCGGCGGATTTTACGATACTGGTTATGCTTATCGATTTGGCCCCCCTCAATTTGATATTATTCATTGTGAGCTACTAGATTGCGAACAAAATGAGCTATGCATTCATCAAGATTATTTATTCACTCACGATCAGCTTTTACCAGAGATAAGCGAGCCAAACGTAAGCGCAACTGCTACGGTTATTGACGAGAACAAGCTGTTATTAACCTTAAGTGCGAGCGTATTTATGCAATACGTGCGGATAAAAGTGAAAGGTTACTCACCACAATGTAACTATTTTCACTTAGCCGCTAACCGCCCCATCAAAGTTATGCTGAATGCCAATGACAACGCCACAGCTCGCTTTAGAGGAGAGGTTTCTGCGTTAAACTTAACTTCCACCTTCCCTATTACTTTACAAGAAAACGATTAGTACTTTATGCAGCCAAACCCGTTAGATTCGCTCAAACAAGTGAAACGCAAAGCTATTTGGATTAACCAAGGCGACCAAGCGGTTTATACCACTTTACACCTACCACTAGGCTCTCCCGAGATAAGTTCTACGGGAGTGATTATTTGTCCACCTTTTGGCTATGAATACACTCATTCGCAGCGCAGCTTACGCAGTTTAGCAGACCAATTTGCTAGCCAAAATTTTGCCAGCCTAAGGCTCGACTACAATGGCACAGGCGATTCATTTTCTGATTTGTTGCAAGCGGATCGAGTGACAACCTTCATTGATAATATTCAACAAGCGGTTGATTGCTTAAAAACAAACCTAGGGGTTACCCAAATAGCTTTAATCGGACTTAGACTAGGCGCGACTTTAGCCGCTGAGTTGGCCACTAAGCTGTCTATTGAGCATTTAATATTATGGGCACCTTGTGTTAAAGGTAAAGCCTATGTGAGAGAACTACAAATCGCACAAAAATTGGCAAGTCACCAGCAAAAGCCAAATGAAAAGGCTGATTTTATTGATAGTGGTGGCTTTATTCTTTCACAACAAACAGCTGACGATATAAGCCAATTAAATTTACTCAAAATGGCACAATTAAAGTCTCAAAGTGTACTCATAGTCGATAGAGAAGAAGCGCCCAGCGCACAAAAACTTAGCTCTCATATTAGCCAATTACTGCCCGGCAAAGTAACCTGCCTACGCTCGCGCGGATTTAATGAAATGATGGCTGAGCCGCAGAATACTCAAATTCCTTATCAAACTATCGACTCAATTCAAGGTTGGTTAAAACAACACTGTCATGCTGCGACAATTGCTCTTAACCCGCAGTCTATAGACAGTTTTTCAGCTGTCAATTCGAGTCCAGATAAAGCTTTTAACGAGCAAATCATCGTTGAGCCAAGCAACCAATTAGTCGGCATATTAACTCAACCTGCAACCTCATCAACAAATGACACAGTCGTCTTGCTAGCAAACTCTGGTTCGGTTCACAAAGTCGGTCCTAATAGAATTTATACTGAGCTTTGCCGGTACTTGGCAGCTCAAGGTGTTCATATCGTCCGTTTCGACTTAAGTAATTTAGGTGACAGTTTAAACGCTGACTCGCGCGACGAAAACGATCCCTATCCACTTTATTCAACCCGTGATATAGCAGCATTTTCGCAGCACCTTGTTGCTACCTATGGGTACTCCTCAATTCACCTAGCAGGATTGTGCTCTGGCGCTCACAATGTTTTGCACAGCGTCCTTGAGTGTTCTAGCATTCCAGTTTCAAACATTACCATGATTAACCCACTGGCCTTTTATCGCCGTAAAGGAGCAGAGGTTTATAATTTTCAAGATCAAAACATGGCTACTGAAATGCTCCAATATCGGCAAAGTATTTTTAGCTTAAGTAAGTGGAAAAAGATTATCTTTGGACAAAGCAACTTTTTACATCTGCTCAAATTTGTATTGCGGGGAATAAGCCGATTGGCTACTAGCCCTGCACGCAAACTAAAGCGACTATTTAAGGGCGTTCCGATTACCCAACTAGATAAAGACTTAAGCAAATTAGCACAACAAAAAATAAAGCTGAATGTCATTGTTGCTTCTAAAGATCCAGGCAAGGCACTAATTAAAAGCGAAGCGCCAAGCCAAGTCCCACAGGGAATTAAATCTGGCGACATTGAGTTTTATGATGTTAAAAACGCCGATCATACTTTCTCCACTTTTGAGAGTCGGCAGGAGTTTTATCGTGTATTTAGCCGCATACTAAAATCAGAATAAGTCAGCCGAATTACTTCAGCTGACTTATTTCATGAGTTTTTACTATGGATTATTGTTTTTCAAATATTAGAATAAATTTATCGGTTTTTTTGAAAACACTTGGCTCCCAAATATTGAGAGTTTTAGAGTCATTAGGATTAGCTAATAAATTAGAGCGACTAGCTAATTGGTAGCCATTATCAGCAAAGACTTTAACCACATATTCTGCAGCAATTCGATGAGTTTTGCTGGTTTGCGAATAACCGCTTCCATTCGGGGCACTATGATCAACAACAAAAACTCTACTTCCGGGTTTAACGGCTTTGTCTAATTCTGTAAAAAATGCCTGTGCATTCTGCAGTGCATCATCGCTGGTAAAAAGATCATGAAATACTTTAGATACCAATACAAAATCTACCGCTTCAGGTACTTTAAATTGAGTTAAGCTGCCAACTAATGGAGAAACATTCGGCAGCCGATTATTAACAAAGCGGGCTGTGGATTTTTCAACGTTTTTAGGTTTATTATGCAAATAAACGTGTCCGCTATCGCCAACCATATAGCTCATTAGCTCACTAAAATAGCCCGTACCAGCATAAATATCTAATACTTTCATCCCTGGCTTTAAATCCATAAGCTTGAGCATTTCAACTGGTTTAGACTGGCTATCTAGCTCAACATCTTTAGGAGGACGTTCAGGATTAAAGACAGCTTCCTCAAACTTGTTTTTAGGAACCGGTTTGGGTTCTTCCGCACAACCGACCAAAACCACACTTAATGTCAGCAGCGAAAAACTCACCAATAATTTTAAAATATTCATTTTTTTCAATCCTTTAAGTCATATTTTATCAGCAATAAGGGAAATCTATTCGGGGCTAACATTAGCATATAAAATGGTCATTTGTCATGAAAGAAGTCCACCTTTAAAGCACATCAAATGTTGATTTAACCTATACATTTGGACGCTTTTAACATAAGCTATCGGAACTATTTAAAACGCCTCATTCGGCGGAGAATTATTTAAATATCATCATGGAAAGATAACAACAATGAACCTCAATATACTTCTTGTCGTAAGCCTCATTGGTGTTGCTTATAGCTATTTTATTTACCCAATAATTTTATTATTGCTACCTAAAAGGCAAGCCAGCACAGGCGCTACAGTTGATGATTCAAGCTTACCTTCAATGACGTTTATTATTACGGCATTTAATGAAGAGTCACAAATAAAGTCAAAATTAGAAAATACCTTAGCTGCCCAATACCCTCAAGAATTACTCGAAATATTGGTCGCTTCAGATGGCTCTACCGATAAAACCAATCAAATAGTGACGGATTTTGCCTCGCAAGGGGTGCGCTTGGTTCATGTTGCTGAGCGCAAAGGTAAAGAAAACGCCCAAAAGTCAGCGATTCAAGCCGCACAAGGTGATATTTTAGTTTTCTCCGACGTTAGTACTAAAATTGAGCCGCATGCACTAAAGGTTATCGCTAACGCATTCCAAAATCCAAAAGTTGGTGCCGTTTCAAGCGAAGATCGCTTTATTTCAGAAGATGGGACAATTGCCGGCGAAGGAGCCTATGTTAAATACGAAATGTGGCTACGCCAACAAGAAGCTGCAGTAAATACCCTAGTTGGGCTTAGCGGCTCTTTTTTTAGTGCTCGTAGAAGCATTTGTCAAACTTGGGATATTTCAGTCCCTAGCGACTTTAACACCGCAATTAACTGTTACTCCCAAGGTTACATCGCAATTTCCGAACCTAAAATGCTTGGCTTTTATCCTAATTTAAAAGATGAAACTAAAGAGTATCAGCGTAAAGTAAGAACGGTTATTCGCGGCATTGCTGCGCTGTTTGCTAAACCCAAATTTCTAAACCCATTCAAATATGGGCTTTTCTCGTTCCAGTTAATTTCACATAAATTAATGCGCTGGACAGTTCCTTGGTTTCTTATACTGTGCTTCATAAGCAATTTACTATTAGTTTCGCAACACAGCTTTTACCAACTACTAATGCTTGCTCAAGTAAGTTTTTATCTTGTCGCCCTATTAGGCTGGATGTCAGCAAAAGCACGTGCTTTTTCGCTCATAAAAATTCCCTATTTTTTTGTTCAGGTCAATTTAGCGATTGCTCATGCAACTCTACAATATATTAGTGGCAAACGAGTTACCGTTTGGGCGCCATCTAAGCGCTAACTAAGGCCGACCCTCTTATGTCAAAGCAATCCGTTTCTAATCAACCGCTCAAGGTATTACAAATTGCTTCTGGTGATCTGTGGGCGGGCGCAGAAGCGCAACTGTTTACCTTGTGTGATTCACTCAAGCACGACTTTTCCCAGCAAGTTTGCGTTATCTTACTCAACCACGGTGAGCTTGAAACTCGCTTAAAGTCAATCGGCATTAAAGTCTATGTTATAAACGAGAGTCAATTTAACATCGTAAAAATTATTCAGCGTTGCATTCGCATTATTAAAACAGAAAAGCCGCAAATAATTCACACACATCGATTTAAAGAAAACATTATTGGCGCAATTTCTGCTAAATTTTGTAATAGCATTGCAACACTACGTAGTTGTCACGGGCATGCTGAGCATCACTATGGTTTTCTTAAAGTTCATAAAAAGCTTTTAAACTTAGTTGAACTCTGGATGGGAGAATACTGGCAAAAGTATATAGTTGCTGTGTCTGAGCAATTAGCCGAAAGTCTGAGTCATCAGTTTTCTAAAGATAAAATTAAAGTTATCGAGAACGGAGTCAATACAAGAGCCATTGAAGCTTTTTTGCAATCGTATAATCCTCCAACAAAGCAACCTAAACGGGTAGCAATTGTAGGAAGGCTTGTGCCAGTAAAGCGAGTTGATTGCTTTATTGAGTTGGCGCATTATTGGCAGCAGAACCAGTCGAGCGAAGTTGAATTTATTGTATATGGTGACGGTCCATTGGCCCCTTTGCTTAAACAGCAAGCAAACGACTTACAACTCAACAATATTCAATTCGCCGGGCACACACAGGAAATATACGCGGCGATAGCATCACTAGATGCGCTAGTTATTGTTTCTGATCACGAAGGCTTACCCATGACTCTACTAGAAGCAATGGCAATTGGTACGCCAATTATGTCGGTAAAAGTCGGTGGAATTCCAGCGGCACTAAAGCAGGGTGAGTGTGGTCTATTAGTTGACTCACAGACTCCGCAAGTTTTGGCGCAAGGGCTAGATGAACTGCTTACTAACCAAACAGCCACACAAGCTAAAGTGTCCGCAGCGAAACAAAATATTGAGCTAAACTACTCTGCCAAAAACAACGCAGGGAAGTTTTTAAAGCTTTATGACTCAATGTTGAAGAACTAACGGAGCAACTACCATGAAAATAGCTCAGTTTATTGATACGCTAGGTGTTGGCGGCGCAGAAACAATGCTAATAAGGCTTGCCGAAGCCATACAGAAAAGTGATCATCAAGTGACTATTTTTCACTTTGGTAATCCCTATATCAGCGAAACAGCAGAGTCACTAAATATTGAACATGTCGTTATCCCTTATTTAACAGAATACAAATCGCTTAAAACCATTTTTCAATTTAGTCGGAATTTTTCACAGCTTTTAAAAGAACATAAAATTGATGTTCTCCATAGTCATTTGTACGGCTCTATCACTGGGGCTCTGTGGGGTTGTTGGCGCAATAAAATTCCACATATTGGCACATTACACGACAAATATATGGTAGAAGAGCGCGTTGGTAGAGGTTGTCTATTACGTATTGCGCAACAGCTCAATACACAACTCGTTGCTGTGTCAAAAGACATGCAGGCGTTTTACCATGACTATATTCCGCTCGCCAAAAAAATAACCTGCATCTACAACGGATTTGATCCTAAGCCATCACTCTTAGAGAGTAACCCTCAAGCCAGTATAAAGAATATTGGTGACCCCAATGCGACTAAAATTGTAAGTGTTGGCAGACTAATCCCATTAAAGCGACACAGTCATCAAATTCGTGAGCTTAGTCAACTTTTAAATACCAACCAAGCGGAACTTTTTATTGTTGGAGGTGGGCCAGAGTTTGAACGCCTACAACAACTCATTGTAGATTTAGATCTCACAGAAAAGGTATTTTTGCTAGGTGAGCGAGATGATGTTGAACAAATTTTACACGATGCAGATTTATTTATTTTAACCTCTGCAAGTGAAGGTTTGTCTTGTAGCATTATAGAGGCATTATCAGCAGGTTTGCCTTGCGTTGTTAGTGATGTTGGTGGCAATAGAGAACTCATTGAGCAACACGTTAATGGCTTCGTTTACCCCTTAGAAAATGAAGAATTACTTAGTGCCTATGTCTTAAATATTATTCAAGAACCCAAACAAGCTGCTGCAATTAGCATCGCTAATAAAGAAAAAGCCCAAGTCGTTTTTTCGGTTCAACAAATGTTGAATCAATATATTTCAGCATATCAACTCATTAGTCAGATAAAATAAAGAAAAAATTTATGAAAATTTTATGGTTATCTCATTTTATTCCGTATCCGCCTAAAGGCGGAGTATTACAACGCGGCTACCACCTAGTAAAGCAACTGGCAAAGTATCATGACGTCCATTTGCTTGCTTTTAATCAAGAAGATCTTATGAGGCCATTATTTCCAAGTGTAGAGCAAGGAGTTAATGAAGCCAAACAGCACTTATCAACTTATTGTAAATCCGTTAGTTTTGTCCCACTTCCTCTAGACAAAAGTCCATTAGCCAAAAAATGGATGGCTTTTAAAAGTCTGTTTGGGCACTCTCCCTATACGATGAACTGGTTATTGTCGAATGAGTACGCAGAAAAAATACAACAACTCATGGCGGAGCACGAATTTGACTTTGTTCACTTTGACACTATCAGCTTAGCCCCATTTAAAGTCCACTGTGGCAATGTAAAAACATCTCTTGACCACCACAATATTGAGTCACATATGTTAATTCGGCGCGCCTCAAAGGAACCTAATATTCTTAAGAGACTTTATTTTTTACAAGAAGGAAAGCGCTTAGAAAAATTTGAAAAATCATTTTGCCCCAAATTCGACTTTAACTTTACTTGCTCAGAAATTGACACCCAAAGATTACAAGAGATTGCACCAAATGCTAACTCCCATACTATTGCCAACGGAGTTGACACTAGCTATTTCGTTCCAAACCCAGAAATAGAAAAAGTTGACCGATTAATTTTTGTAGGCACTTTAAGCTGGTACCCTAATATAGAAGCGGTCAATTTTATCGCCAATGAAATATGGCCTGCGATTAAAGAAAAGCATCCCAACCTGCAAGTTGATATTATTGGGGCTAACCCACCTCAGTCTATTCTCGACTTAGCCCACCAAGATGATCGTTTTCACGTACATGGCTTTGTCGATGACATTTTACCTCTTTTACATCAAGCAAAGTGCTATATTTGCCCAATTAAAGACGGCGGAGGAACTAAGTTAAAAATTGTCGACGCGCTATCAATCGGCATGGCTATAGTCGCCGACGAAATTGCTTGTGAAGGCATTAATGTAAAAAACAATCAAAACGTATTGTTTGCACAAACCGCCAATGAGTATGTGGAACAAATTGAAAGTGTCCTTTTCAACAATGCTAAACGAGAAGGTCTTCAGCAGAATGCGAGGGAACTAGCTCTTGCAGAATACTCTTATGCTTCTATTGGTAAAAAGCTAGCAGAGCTTTTTAATCACTATGCAGGTGCGCAATAAAAATGTGTGGAATTGCCGGAATTATAACTCAAAACTTAGACTTGAACTTGCCACAATTATCCGCACAAATGGCGCGCTCGCTTGCTCACCGCGGTCCAGACGATAATGACTATTGGATAGAAAAAAACCTCACTCACTGCCAATTAGGTATGGTTCATACCCGCTTATCTATTCAAGATCTTTCGGCTCACGGACGTCAACCAATGCAATCAGCATCACAACGTTACTGCATTGTTTACAACGGCGAAGTTTATAATTTTAAACGTTTAAGAAGTCAGCTCGAATCTAAAGGCTATAGTTTTAGTAGTGGCTCAGACACAGAAGTTATTTTGGCAGCAATTGAAGCTTATGGGTTACACCAAGCGGTGGCGCTTTTCGAAGGAATGTTTGCTTTTGCATTGTGGGATAAAAAACATCAAACTCTCAGTTTATGCCGCGATAGACTCGGAGAAAAGCCTCTCTACTACGGCTGGTATCAAGACAGTTTTTATTGGACTTCTGAGCTTAAAGCACTACAGCAATTAGATAGCTGGAAGGCTCCCGTCAATCACGCTATTCTACCTCAATATCTAAAATATGGTTACGTTCCTCAGCCAGATTCAATCTACGAAAAACATTATAAATTGCTACCCGGAAGTATTTTGAGCTTTAGTTTAGAACAGCTGTTTAGCGCCAAATTTTCGCCTAAGACAGTACAAGATAAAGCCACAATCTGCCCTAAACCTTACTGGAATTTAGCGGATTTTACCTCTAAAGAAAACCGAAATACTCACTTAAGCTACGCACAAGCGGTTGAGTCACTTGATGAGCTTTTGAATCACGTTGTACAAGATCAAATGATCAGCGACGTACCTTTTGGCGCTTTTTTGTCTGGCGGTATAGATTCGAGTTTAACGACCTCAATCATGCAAGCGCAAAGCCAGGTCCCCATAAACACTTTTACCATTGGCTTTAAAGAAAAAGATTATAATGAAGCAGGGTTTGCAGCAGAAATTGCTAAGCATTTAGGCACCAATCATCATGAAATGATTATTGAATCGAAGGACTGCCTCAACTTAGTGCAAAACATTCCGCAAATAATGAGTGAACCTTTCGCAGACTCCTCCGTTTTACCTGCATATTTTGTTAGCAAAATGGCACGAGAAGAAGTCACCGTTGCGCTTTCAGGTGATGCCGGCGACGAATTATTTTGTGGCTATAATCGGTATACGCATACGGCTGAAATTTGGACAAAGTTAAACAGACTTCCCTACCCCATTAGGCAAGTTTTAAGTAAAACAATCTTGCTGTTTCCGCCGGCTATGTATGAAACTATTTATAATTTGCTCAGTAAAGCTTTAAGCAGCTCAAATAAAAATACGCGAGTTGGGTTAAAAATACAAAAGCTAGCCAAAATGCTAGCCAAGCGAGACTCTACAGAAATTTATGAAATGTTGATCGCTTATTGTCAGCCGGAAGATAGCATACCGCAAACAACAGCAACCTATTACAACTTGCTAGATAGCGACTTAATAGCAAACCTAGATTCACAAAACGACTTTATAGAAAAAGCGATGGCAGTGGACACTTTAACCTACTTGCCGGACGACAATCTAACCAAAGTTGATAGAACTAGTATGGCTTCTAGCTTGGAAACTCGCCTGCCGCTGTTAAACCATAAAGTGGTCGAGTTTGCTTGGACCTTGCCGCTTGAATTTAAATATCAAAATGGCGTTTCTAAGCGCATATTAAGAGATGTGTTATTTAAACGAGTGCCAAAAGCATTAATTGAACGCCCTAAAATGGGTTTCTCAGTGCCAATTGCTGACTGGTTAAAAGGGCCATTAAAACACTGGAGCGAAAGCTTGTTAATCGACCCTCAAAGCCATTCACATGGTTTGTTAAACCAATCCCATGTAGCTCAAATGTGGCAACAGCACCTGAGCGGCAAACGCGACAACTCTGCCGCGCTTTGGTCAATTTTAATGTTTCAGGCTTGGTATGCCAACCAAGCCAATTAAAATTAAAACTGCCCCTGACGAAAACTTAACGATTTAACACGCGCGAATAAAGCGCGTGTGTTTTGCGAATATATTCACTTAAGCAAAATTCAGCAGCAAGCCTTTGCTGAGCGCTTTCTCCCATACGCTCCCTTAACTCTGGCTGACTCATTAACTTAGATAGCGCTTGGGCGAGTGAGTCAACGTTTTCCGGTTCAAACAACAATCCATCGTGGCCATCTTGAATGACCGTAGGAATTCCACCCACGTTACTACCAACTCTCGCCTTGCGGCTAGCCATCGCTTCTAACAACACGCGTCCCATGGCTTCTGTTCTAGATGGTAAAACGAAGAAACCACACTCCCCCATTAACTGACGAACTTCTTTAGGCATGACCGGTTTACGGTATTCAATTTGGGGATGATTATCAATTTCTGCTAGCACTTCGTCGAGATTAGTAAACCAGCCAACGATAGTGAGCTTCCAAGAGGGATATTGAGTTGCGATCTTTTTAAAGGCCGCGATAAGAATATCAACACCTTTTAAATAGTAAGGGCTTCCAATAAACAAAACCTGATCTGTGTGCTTAATATATTGAAAACTTTCCAGTCCGCTATAGTCAAAAATGCGTTCGATGATATGGCTATGTTTATCAATACCAGTCCACTCAATTTGGTTGTCATATAACAAGCGAATTCCATCCGCTCGTTTTAACACAAATTTTTCCAAGCGCATAAAAACCCAGCGACGTAGTTTATTAATTAGAGTAAAACGGCTGCTGGCATGGTTTTCAATAGCGGTGAAATCGCCATTTACTTCGACTAATAATTTCACTTTATAAAGCTTTTTTAATATCAGTCCGATGAGACCTAACTTAATTGGATCATATGCAACGATCATTTCAATTTCTTGGGGCGTATTAACGCGACTTGCCAGTGCATTTTTACAGGCTTGATAAAACTGATAAGCTTTCTTAAACGGGTTTGCCGAAAATACAGGGTGCGCTTGATAATCAAAGTCACCTAATTTTCCAGTTTCGGCTTCTTCTCCAGTAATTACAATACAGCCAGAGTAATGCTCTGATAACGCTTTAAACTTTTCCATGTGGGTATACTGAAATGTCATTGCAGGCCCTGGAAACATCATCATTATACGCGGTTTATCCATTATTAATCCTTTATCACTTTAATGCTAAATGTATTGTTTTATTAAGTGCTTAACTAGAACAGCTCATACTATGGCTAAAACCAAGACGAATATAATGCCTGATAAATCAGCATAGTAGCCGAGAAACTCAATTTTGATGGAAGATCTTAGCATAATATGCTATTTTTCATGCCAAATTATTCTTCAAATTTAGCCAGTTTGGCCCTAATTTAAAGTCAACGTGAAGATTTAAAGTCAATGTGAAGATTTAAAGTCATCGAGAAGCGTTCTTAACAATAAAAAGAATAATTACCAGGCTTAATTGAATAAGGATTGTGCATTGAGACTAAAAGAACTAGATCTACTACGCTTTATTGCGGCCCTAAGTGTTGTGCTATTTCACTATGTCGCCTATTTTTCTGTCGACTTTCCCAAACAGCGTCCAATATTAGACAGCTTAGAAGTCATTACTCAATTTGGCTTTTTGGGAGTGCCTCTATTTTTTATGATTAGCGGGTTTGTTATTCTTGCTTCGGCTATGCACCGCTCCAATTTAGACTTTGCAATCGCACGATTTGCGCGGCTATATCCCGTATATTGGCTCTGCGTGAGCCTAACCGCTTTAATTGTATTTTTAGTCGATCACAAACCTATCGACTTACCGACTTACTTTGTGAATATGACCATGCTGCAAAGCTTTGTAGGCTTTGCCGATGTCGATGGCGTATATTGGACACTAGCAAAGGAACTCCAATTTTACTTTTGTATTTTTGCACTGCTCTCTTTAAATCTTATTTCACATGTTAAAAGCTGGCTAAGCGTTTGGCTTGTTGCAACTATCACATTCACTTTTTTTAAACAGCCATTCTTTATGGGCTGGTTTATCACTCCAGAGTATTCATCATTTTTTATTGCTGGGGTCTGTCTTTATATGCTTCAACAACAGCGCGATCTAGTATTTTATAATCTAGTATTAGTTCTTTCGCTACTACTTTCAGGGTATTGGATTTACCGCATGTCGCCTGAATTCTTATCCCACGCCACACAGCTCGAACAGTCGATTAGCGTTGCTATAGTCGCCATTTTATATTTAATATTTTGGCTTATCGCTGCAGGCAAATGGACTATGAGTAAAACTTCAAGCTGGATGACTTTAGGTGCGTTAACTTATCCGCTTTATCTACTACATAATATTTTAGGGAAAATAGCACTTAATTATTTAGCTCCGCTAATTGGCGAAGAGCTTGCAGTGTTATTAGTAACGCTCATTGCACTTTACTTATCTTATTGCGTTTATTACTACTTTGAACGTAACGTTGCTTCGCCACTAAAGAAATACTTAATTAATTTAAATAAATTTAAAGGATTTGGCGCTAACTCTACTCCCAATTAGCCTGTTAGAGCCGCTCAAAAAAAGATTTAGGAATGTTCGTGAGAAAGTTAAAACTTGTCATTTATTATATTGCCAAATATACGGGGCTATTTGCCCTAGCAAAATCTAAAACCAAAAATAAGCTGAGAATACTATGCTATCACGGTACATCTTTTCATCAAGAGCATAAAACATTCGACTGGCTTTTTATTAGACCGACGCTATTAAAGCAACGCCTTGAAACGATTAAAAAATATCAGCTGAACGTAGTTGGCTTAGATCAAGCCGTGGATATGTTAGAGCAAAATAAAATAGAAGACTACGCAACAGTAATTACGTTTGATGATGGCTGGAGCGGAATGTATAACCACGCGGCACCCATTTTAAAGTCATTTAATTTTCCGTGGACTTTATATGTCAGCAGTTACTACATGCAAAAGCAAACTATGGTATTCAATATTGTATTGCAACACCTCATTAGGAATGGAAACAAACAAACGGTAACCCTAAATGAGCCTTTCTGCGGCTTGCAAGGAGAGTTCGATTTAACCGGCCCCGTTATCCAAACCGCTTTTTATAAAGGGATAATTCAGTATGCTGATGCGCACCTAAGCGCTACACAGAAACAAGCACTGCTACCTCAACTAGACCAATTGCTTGATTCAGACTTATCAGAATTAATTCAGCATGACTGCTATCGCTACATTACCACCGAGCAATGTAAAGCCCTCTTCAACGATGGCGTAGATATTCAATTGCATACCCACAGACATATTTTTCCACCAAGCGACTATGCGACTGCTCGTAAAGAACTACTGGAAAACAAAGAAATTCTCGACGAGATTACCCAAACTGACACCCGGCATTTTTGTTACCCCAGTGGCGTCTATGGAGAAACAAGCTTTAAAGTCCTGAAGGAGTTTAACATTCGCTCGGCCACAAACTGTATGCCAGGGCTTAATGATAGTAGTACCCCCAAATTAATGCTACGACGCTTTCTAGATGGTGAAAACATAAAGCAAATTGAGTTTGAAGCTGAACTCTCGGGGTTTGCAGAATACTTTAGAATATTTCTTAATAAAGAACTCAGCTAACTGGCTTTAGCAATAAAAAAATTAATGGGATATAACAAGAATTATGAATCAATATATTAGAGGCTTAGATGGTCTACGTGCACTCGCGATAAGTTGGGTTATGTTTGGTCACGTATCAGCCTCTTTAGCGTATGAGCCAGCCTCAGCGATAGAAAAAGGAATGACTTTATTAGCCAATATGGGCTGGGTTGGGGTTCAGCTTTTCTTTGTCATCTCTGGTTTTTTGATTACCAAAATATTACTCGATAATAAAGGTAGCCCGCAGCAGTTAAAAAACTTTTATATTCGACGTAGTTTACGAATATTTCCTATCTACTATATTACCCTTGCATTTTTCTTTATTCTTTTACCCCTTTTCAACGCCGCTCCAACATGGATCCAAGAACCTATCGATCATCAGTGGTGGTTTTGGACATACATGCACAACTGGATAAGGCCTTATATGGGAGATTCAGGTTTTGGTCATCTTTGGTCATTGGCAATTGAAGAGCAGTACTATTTATTGTGGCCACTTTTTGTTATTTGGCTATCTCCCAAAAGACTTATTCAAATCTGCTTGCTACTCGTTGTTTCTGCGCCAATATTTCGCTATTGGTTTTTTTACCACTACCCAGAAGCCTGGGGCGGAATTGAAACCGGCGCAAGTGCCGCTTATGACTTTACGGTATCACGTTGGGATGCTATCGCACTAGGCTCACTGTTAGGCATTATATCTAAACAACCCAAACTAATAGAGCCGCTTAATCGCTATTGTGTATTCGCACTTAGCGCAGTGCTAGCTATCATTGCGATTCAAATTGTTATATTCCATCATTTTATTTCGGTCAGTGCCGGCGTCTCTTTATTAAACCAAACGACTGCAGCTTTGGCGTTCTTTCTAGTTGTTATTTTTGTGGTTGATCGCCAAACATCCCCATTAACCAAAGCTTTAGAATTTGCGCCAATTAAACTGGTAGGAAAATATAGCTATGCCATGTACTTATTTCATTTACCCATAATGATTTGTTGGAATAACTACTGGCAATTTGAAGCAGCCAACTACTCTGGTATCAAAATGGCAATGCTCGTTTTATTTAACTATGGCAGTGTATTCTTACTTACAATGATTCTAGCTGCAGCTTCTTGGGCTTTAATAGAGCATCCTTTTCTAAAGCTAAAAAAGCGCTACAGCTAATCGCTATAAACGCACACCATAGTCTTTCTCAAGCAGAGTTAAAACCGGCATACAGAATTCTGCATGCCGCTGCGCAACATAATTAGTATCAACTAACTCTAGCAAATTAAACTTTGCAGGCGCTTTATTAAGGTGTCCTGCTGAGTAGTCGAGTTTTGCTGGTTCAATATTTAAAAACGCCGCAATTTCATTTGCCATAGATTTCATTTGTTTAGTTGGCACTATTAATAGCTGCTCTTTAGGAATACAGTCTAGCACTCGAGTTACCGCAGACGACCAAAATTTTAAATAAGCTTCAATGGAATAAACATTGTGCTCTCGCAAGGCTTTATCTTCTGCTTGATGTGGGTGTTCGCTTGGCCTAAAAAACATATCATGCCAATAAGCAATCACTTGCTCACTTGGCGGTGGATAGTTAATCGTATGATTTAGCATTGAGTCTAACCAAGATAGTGGCTCACGTATGGATAGTAAATAATGTGCTTTAGGATAAGCCTTAAATAATAAATCTGGGCGATACCCCAAAAAGCAGTTTGACTCAATGTCTAACCAAATGCGTTTGTCTCGTTTAACTAACCACTTAACATAGGCTTCATCAGACATTTTGCCGTGAAAGTGGCGGTGTATTACATGAATTAATTCTATTCTTTCGGGTTCGTGACTAGAGCGAAAATGTTGATTAAATAATCCTGCAACCGAAGTAGTACCGGACTTAGGCGTGCCAATACTAAATGCCTGTAGCTGACGTGGGTGAATTTTTTGACGAATGGTATCAGGAATTAAATACTTTATACCGCTTGTCATTTTATACTTTATAAGATTCATTTGACCCATTATAAGACCTATTTTTTATTACTGTTGCTACTTACTTCAAGTACTGTTTGTATATAATCATTGGCTAACGCTTGCCAAGATTTTGCGTATTGACGCGCGCCACAATGAGCGCTATAAGCTAATGCTTTCTGTGCATCTACGTCCATAGCATAGTAACTTTCAATCGCTTTAGTTAAAGCTTGGCTATTAAGATTCTCAACAATCAATCCAGACTTACCATTTTCAATTAGATAAGGCATGGCGCTATTATTAAAAACGACTGGAATACAACCAGCGGTCATGGCTTCGAGCACGGCCATTGGCATGTTCTCACTTAAAGAGGGAAAAACAAAGAGCTGCGCACTAGCATAAGATTTTTCTAACTGAGCAAATTTTAGCAACCCTAAAAACTCAAACTGTGAGTCTAGACCATGCTGATGAATTAAATCTTTGACCTCGGTTAAGTAAGTCTGATTATTTAGTGAGCCAGCAATTTCAACTCGAATTTTTTGTTTGAGTTGTGGTGGAAGTGCGGCAACCGCTTCTACTAGATAATGAACGCCTTTTTGCGGCACCACGCTACCCACAAACAATAACCTATGGTTGGTTTTATCCGCGTTATATTTAACTTCGCTTTGCACAGTGGTGAGTACGGTTTTAATTTTATGTCGGTGCTTTTTACCAGCTAACTCTTCTGCAAGCTCTTTCACACAAATGCCAGCAGATATCGCTATGTCACATGCTTTTAGCATCCACTCATCGAGCTTTTTAGTCAGCCTATAGTGCAACCGGTTTTCGCGTCGAGTATAAGCTAATTGATGCAGCATGATCACTGTTTTAACACGCTTAAAGATTAAGCTAGTGAGCAAAGTAATAAACATTCGTTGATGCATCGACTCATCAAATATAACGGTTGCGCCAGAGTCATGGCTTACAATAGAGCGAGCGGTCTTAAAATCAAATAACAGCCCGCCTAAAAAATTTGGCCATGGGTAGTCAATTGGGTAAAACTCTACGTCATCACGTTTAGCGAATTCTTCTACTACTTTAGCGTTATACAATTGACCACCGCTCACTGGACGGGAAAACTCAGTCCCAATAAAGTAAACAACCCGACGCTCTTCTTTGCTCATACCAGCTTCCTCTTTAGCGCTTAAAACTCTTCAGTGTTGCTACCATTTCGACTACTTGCTGACGGTTTAATAAAAAATAGCTGCCTAAATAGACTAAGCCACCTATCCCAATACTAGCAATTAAATTAGCCCATGCAGGCAGCATCATTGAAGACGTCGATTGGCGTATCAATAAAACCACAAGTGCCATGATTAAAGTCGCATATATCGCGCTAGACACTGACTGCCACAACTCTGAAACCTCTATTTTCAAAGATAAACAAAGCACCCGAAATAAATATATATAGGCGATTGGAAATGAAATGGTCCACGCGACTAACATCCAATTTAGCCCCCATTGAACCCCTAGCAACATACTTAATGCCATAGAAATAGAAAGAATAATTTGATAATTTACATTCGCTCTTGGGTTGCCTATACCTTCTAAAATTTTAGGTACAATTTGCGCACTAATTCGCATCACACATAGCACACATAAAATTTGTACCGGAGTAATTATACTCACCCATTTTTCCCCGAGCAGTAATGGAATAATATCTTCTGCTACTAACGCCAAACCAGAAAAAAGTGGCAGCGTGATAATTAATAAATAGCTGTGCATTTTTAAAAATAACGACTTACTTTTATTTAAGTCATGTTTTATGCGAGAGACAGAAGGAAATACAATTTGATTAAATATTTCGCCAATTTTGGTTAAGGGCATACTGGCCAGAATATTAGCCATTTGAAAATTCCCTGTGGCAGTTTGACCTAAAAAATGTCCGGTATAAATAGGCCCCCATAAAGTACTAATATAGTTTACTAAGCCAGAAGTCATTATTTGAAATCCATAGCGATAAAAATCAACTAGGGTTTTTATACTTGAGGGGCGGCCAGGTATATACTTTGCTCGGTAGAAGTTAGCACATAGACCAAATATTTGAGAAATAATAACCGACCAAACCAAAGACCAAAACCCATAACCTAGCAAAGCGAAGCCTAGGGTACTTAGCATTAAAATAAAATTAACACTAAATGAGATCATTGCAGATGTTTTAAAGTCCATTTGGCGCAAGATTAATGCGTGCGGTACGGTTGTTAACATGGATAAGATAACGATTAAGCCGGCTACTCTTATAACCTGGCTTAAATGTTCAATTTGATAATATGACTCAATAACCGGACCTAATAAAAAAAGCCCACTGTAACAAACCAATGAGAAAAGCAGCCCAGTCCAAAAAATACTGTGTAGCTCGCTTTCGCTGACCTCGTCTTTATTGACAATGGCGGCTCCTAGTCCCATCCCTGAAAACATCAGCACCACGCCAGTATAGATCCCAGAAATTCCAATTAAGCCATAGTCGTCTGGCGTTAACATTCGGGCGACCCAAATGGTAGAGACCCATGAAAAAACTTGTATAAGCAACTTGGTAGACGCTTCCCAAGCAAACCCGCTAATTATTTTGTCTCGCATATTATCCATAGTGATTAACTAACTTCCCTTTATAATTTTGCGATTAATTTTTTCGATTAAGCAGGTTGGAGAAAAACTCAGAAACTTCGGTTTTATTTTTAGCTTGTGCTTGCGGCTCGAGCTGTTCGATATGCTCCATAACGATTTTGTAAGACACCAAAACTAACCCTGCCAAGTACCAAATAAATGGATAATACAAAACGGAAATAAAAGTTCCGCAAACAAGAAATCCAATTGTAGAAGCAATAAAACTGTTAAAGAGGTAATACTCCCGCTTTAATTTACCTTGCTTAAAGTAAGGTAACAAAATAAGTTTAGCTCGCTGGCATTTGGTAAACAGAATTTTTAATATAACAAAAAATAACAACACACCGATTGTGCCTAATTCAGGAAACAGCGTGAAATAAACTGAATGCGCTTGCCGCCCGGCCATGACTTTGCGGCCTTCTTCCCACATGGGACTTAACTTATAATATGCGCCATTAGCCCAAGGGTAGTTACCCGCACCTATACCAAACCAAGGGTTCTCAACATACATAACCCAGCCAATACTCCAAGACCACAAGCGTTCGTCGCGAGTACTATCCTCAGGGTTAGTCATATTTGTCATATCTGCAACATAAGCTTCTGGTAACGACGCCAAAATGACGCCGCCAGCGACAATCATAAACAATAAAATAATCATGCCATTTTTAACGGGTTTTTCTGACATTAACACTAAGAACCCTATCACCGCAGCAAAGCCTAAAATACCACCGCGAGAAGCAGTAATTGGAATAGCCAAACCAACTACTAAAACACATGCTCCCCAAAAAAAGCGATGCTTAAATTCTTTTTTTGCATTAACAAAATAATAAAATACAAACGGAAATGCCATAACCAAAGCACAGCAAACATCATTTTCGTCTTCGACAATACCGCCAGGACCATAACCACCTTTTGACAAAACTATGAGCGCAAGCAAAACATGGGTGCCTACCCATACATTAATCACAGTTCTTAATTTCGAAAGATCATCTATTATCACCATTAAAGGAAATACAAAAGCGACCAAAAACCAAAATATGCTCATTGACGAGTTAAAGGCAAAACGTGTATTAACCGACCAAAGTACAGAAGACACCGCGAGAATAAAAAAACAGATTAGTAGCTTGTTGCAAGTTTCAGTTTTTAAATAAGGTTTAGGGTGGATAAAAAAGATATAGGTCATTGCCAACATATTTAAGCCAGGCAGCTTTAGCGGTGATAGAAATGACAAGTAGGAGTCCATGGGACGTAAAAATTCAAATATAATCGCTAATGACAGGCACAACATAAACCAACGCGGGTTGGTTTGTTTTTCTTCTTGGCGTAAAAATGAGTTCATAATCAATAAACCATCACTAACTTAGCCATGCTAAGTTATGGCAAGCCTCTAACAATATGTGGCCCAACTAACTGGGTTATTTTTAGTGGTAGCTTTTGCCATAAGTTAATCGCTATTTGGTATTTAGGATTGGAGTGGTTCATCACCGGAACAGGCTCGTTTTCCGGTAGCATATAGTACCAGTACAAAGGAACTTGCTGAGCACCCCACTGCTTTTTAAACTTTAAAGTCCCCGAATCTTTGCTTGAGCGGCCAAAATCAAATTGCTCTGCGCCACTTTCAATTGAGTCTTTTAATATGTTCCAATACAAAAACATATTCACACCAATTCGATTAACTTTTCTTAAGGTTGAAGCCCACGGAATTTCAACTTTTCCATTATTATCAAGTAAAAATCCAGTTGCTACCGCTTCGCCATTTAGTTCAACTATGGCGATTTTAGCTTCTTTAGGGAAATACTTAAAAATACTCTCAAATAACTTTTTCGCGTAAACAGGGGTCCCTAAGTCGCGCATATTAATAGAAAAAACCGAATAGAAATCATCAATTAATTCAGCGCCACCTACTTTAAAGCTAACCCCTTCTCTTATGGGACGCTTTACCTGAGCTCGACGTTTTGCGCCTATGTCACTCCATAGCTCATCTGCAGTTTTGGGCAGCTGCAGCAGCATAGTGACTTTGTCTTCTCGCACAGGCAGGTCACAATTTTGCTTGTCCGTTGCGCGCAGCTCAACATGACTACAACCCAGTTCTTGTTTAAGCTTTTCTGCTTCTGCAATTAAAAAATTTTGAGCTTCAACACTTGTAGCGATTATGCCTGCATAATTGAAAAATGGCAGTGAAACTAAGTAGTTTCCAAATAATAAGGTCTTCATTCTAACTAAGGGCAAAATACCCACTACTTGCTGCTCAGCATTTTTAGCATAAAGATAATAGGTTTGATGCCCAAAGACTTCTTCTATCAGTTTTTTCCAACGTACATCATGATAAAAGCTGACTTCATGACTAGTGACAAACTCGCTCCAGACTGTAGTATCTTGTTCGCCTAACCGATGAATAGAAAACTGGCTCATCATTGATACCTTATTTGCGGTTCTTGTTGCGTAGTAAACATGTCTAAACTATCTAGCTTCTCTCGCATTGTCGTAAATTCAAACTCGTTGCAAAGCTTATTTAAACGATCACTGCACACATCTAGGTTGTTATAATGCCTAAACTTTGAAAACCAACTGACCTTAACTTTAGGCTGCTCAGGGTCAACTTCCCAAGGATGTAAATAAAACACAAACGATCGCTCCTTCGCGTTAACTTTACGGTAAAAATAGCGACTTAACCAATAGGGATAAAGCCGAAAATATCCGCCACCAGCAATCGGCAAGGTTTGTCCTAGCATTTGATAGGTTGACAAAGGATACTCAATTAATCGCGCCCCATTAGGCGTTTCTAACACATGCGGCTCAGTAGGTGAGCCTTTAATGCCATAACGGTCATGGACTACAGGAAATATACTAGAGTCGTACAAAAAACCCGCCTCGTGCAAAATATCTAACGCCCAAGTCGAGTTTCGAGTAATTGAGTAGCTAGCGGCACGATAGCCCCAATGACAGCTTCACCGCAAATATCTTCAAGAAGCGCTTTGGAATCTAGAGTTTCTTGCTTAAATACTGCAGGAGACTGGTTATAGATCAATTGATGACTCATACCGTGGCTAGCGATTTCGTGGCCTCTAGAATGAATATCTTTTATTAATTGAGGGAATTTTTTCGCTACCCAGCCTAGAACGAAATGGGTCGCTTTAATGTTATGTTGCTCAAATATATCTAAAATTTTGTGAGTATTGGCTTCAACTCTAGGTTTTATACTATCCCATTGTGAAACTTGAATACTCTCTGCCAATGCTGAAACTTGAAAATAGTCTTCAACATCAATACTCATAACATTTTTCATTCCAGACCAGATCCCTTTTGTATTGGAATAGATTGCTCTATTATACTTATTTTCAGATAATTAAACTGTTTAGTTACAGTATTTTGTTAAGCGCATTACATGTTTTAATTTCCTTGCCGAGCGCTAACCGAGATATTATATAATACTTGTTTAGGATATTACATCAGTAAGCAGACGCAATCGGCTAATTAGAATCGCTTAAACCGTTACTCAAGGCTTACTCACACCAAACTAAGTGAAAGCACTTAAAAAGGATTGCATTTTGTTTCGTCACTTACGCCCCGTTGGCAACCCAGTAAAATTAACAACAGCTTCACTTGATAGCTTCTTGCCAGACTTTCACTTGACCGGCTTTGGCTCAGGAACACAAGCCCTTGCTGCCGCCCTTATCGCAGCAAAAAGCCAATTTCCACGGGTTAAAGATGCCAAAGTACTGCTACCAGCCTACGCTTGCCCAGATTTAATCAGCGCTTGTGTTTTTGCTAAAGTGAAGCCTATTTTAGTCGATTTAGAAGCTTCTAAGCCTTGGATGGATTTAAGCTTGCTCAAATCCTACTGTGACCCAGATGTTGTCGCTATTATCGCAGTCAACTTTCTTGGTATTCCAGAGAGAATTCAAGCGATTCGCAATGCGACAGCCGCAAAGTCACCGATAATCATTGAAGACAGTGCACAATACCTGCCAACTCAGCCAAACAGCAGCGACTATCAAGGTGATTTAGTGATCCTTTCATTTGGTCGAGGTAAACCTTTAAGTATGCTCGAAGGCGGGGCTGTTTTAACAAAGTCACAAGCGCTATTCGATCAACTACCGCAGCCTAACCAGCCTACCCCCAGTAGCCTGAGTGATTTAAAGTATCAACTTAAGGCCACTCTATTTAATATTATTACCCACCCTGTGCCATTTTTCGCATTGAACTTGATACCTGGAATAAATTTAGGTCAAACCATCTATAAGCCGCTAACTCAATTACAATCGCTACCTCTGCCAGTCGCGTCGCGGCTTTCCAGCAACTTTCAGCGTCTTGCGGAACAAACCTGCTTAGTGAGTTTATATCAGCTTGCGCTTGAGAAATTTAACCAATCACAGCTCAGTGATTTAAGTAAGCTTGAAAGCCGTGATAAAAACGGTTTTTTATTAAGGTACCCTCTATTAATTACAAATAAAAAAGCCAGAGATGCAATTCTCAACGCAGCGACTAAACAACGCCTTGGCGTTACCGCTATGTATCAGACTTCGCTAGGCAAAGTCGCAGGCATTCCTAGCGAGCTTAACATTAATCAACAACTTCAAAATCAGGCAAACCACTTTGCTCAACAGTTACTCACTTTACCGGTACACTCAGCAGTAAAGCCAAAAGATATAAAAAAGATAATAGCCATTTTAAATCAATATTTATAATCTCAAGTTATCTTTGCCATAATAAAACTAGCGAACGTCAAAAAGGCTCTAAAATAAGCAGGTTTTGATAGTTTTTACTTTTAAACAATACCAACAAAGCGGATGGATTCATGAGTGCTTCTAAAAATACATTGATAGTTATCAATAGCTTACTTTTTTGCTTATCGCCTACGTTAAGCAATGCCGCTGAACCGGGCTGCCCTAATAGTGATGCACCAAACTCACAAGTTTTGTTCTGTGATAGCTTTGAAACGCCAGGCGCCAATGAAACCAGCATTAATACTCAAGCGTATTTCGATTTTAATGACGACGATGGAGACTTACAGCGCACTGCTAGTGAAGCAGCCCATGGCAACCATGCAATGCGTGTACAATGGCAAACAGGTGAAGATGAGGCGGGTGCGTTTTTTATCAACTTTGGACGCTCACCGCTAACTTCAAACATTAGCAGTAGTAATGACTTTAGGGAAATTTATTGGCGCTGGTATGTTAAATACCCCGAGAACTTTCAGAGTTATCCAGACAAAATGACCCGCATTACCAGCTTTGCAAACGCTAATTGGGCACAGGCAATGGCTGCACATATTTGGGCAGATTCAGCCGGTAACGCAAACCTAGCCTTAGATCCGGTTTCAGGTATAAAAGACAATCAATTAGTCACCACTCGCTGGAACGATCAAGGCAGCTTTACTTGGCTTGGCTTGGTGAAATCTCAACAGGATTTTCCTAAAGGTCGTTGGGTATGTGTAGAAGCACATATTAAACTCAATGATGCAAACCAAACGAATGGTTTGTTTGAACTATTTATCGATGATCAGCTCGATATTACTAAAAGCGACATTAATTGGGTTGGTAACTGGAATGACTACGCACTAAACTCAATCCACTTTTCAAATTATTGGAATGGTGGTGCGCCAGCCAATCAGCAAAGGTTTTTAGATGCCATTGTTGTTTCCACAGCTAAAATAGGTTGTATTGCACCTGAAAAGCGCCCTAACCCGCCAGAAGATGTTTTATCAAACTAAAAACGTCCAAAGTCTGAATAAGTAAATCCTAAAAAGATTGAATCAGAATCGTTTCTTCCAATACTAAGGTCGGCGCTTAATTCTTTTGAGCGTCTTGACTGAAGCTCAATAAACATTGATAAAGTTTGCGAGTACATGTGCCTATAAATCAAACTCACTTGAGTTAGTTGAGTGTCTGTAATTTGAGTTTGAGCACTGTCAAATTCACTTTCATTTTTGTCAAAAACTAATTCAACGCGAGAATCTAACGGAGTTCCTAGTAAACGCGAAAGGCCATAAGAAAACGCAAGCCTTGCCCCTTTTTGCAACTCTTTATTTGGAGTAAATACTTGGCTTATTTCACGCTGGTTAACGCTTAGGGCGGTTCGTAAAAATAGCGCTGTATATGCATAACTTAACGAATGCTCACGCGCTAACTGTGCACTCGGTATCACTTCATTTCGCTGATTAATAACAATACGATCAGTCGCTAAATTCGTGCTCACAGCACCTTGAATGCCATTCGTGAAACGATATTCAATCGTTTGATTACGATTTACTTGACGAAAAATATTAAAAAGATGCAAGTCAGCGTCTAATTCTCTGCCTTGCTGATCGGTTAACTTTGAGCGTCCTAACTCAGCTAAAATTCGGTTAGTTGAACCGTCTGAGCGCCATTTTAAGTAATATTCTTGTTTATCATAATCTATCACACCTTGCTGCGAATCGGCGGTAAAGTCTGTGGTAGATTTTTTAGCGACCAAAGAAATAAAATTGGTTGGGTTAATTTGCCTTTGTAGCTCTGCTGCAAACTCATTTACATCGCGAGAATTATCAAGTTGTGCCGGTGCTTGATTCGATGTTTCAGAGTCAAATTTTACTTTCATTCCAGTAAAAGTAATACGATCTAAGGTATTTAAACGAACAAAGTAAGCAGGCATGAGTGCAACCGCTCTTTCTTCACGTAAATTATTCACTTGCTGAGTTTGAAATCGATTCACAGGTACTTGCGTAATAGAGCCCAGCCCCAATACAGAAAAGTTAGCGCTTCGCGGCTGGTAATTTACATTGCCTTCAAAGCTTTTTGTATCTTCACTTTCTAAGCCGCTGACCGAATAATTAATGCGATTTAAACGCAAACCTAAATCGTAGGTAAAATCAATGCTTTCAGTTGATGCAAGCGACAACTCAAGCGAACCGGTTGTCGCACTGCCAGACTCTCCGCCCGGCCGTTGTGTTATATTATCACTCGACTGGTTAGCCAGACCAAATAAATAGCGGTACTCTGTAGCTTCAGCTAGGCCAACAAAAAAAATTCCTGCAACGCAAGCTAGCTTTAATAAAATCCTTTTATTTAAATAATTTTTCATTGCTAAAAGTCGTTTAAAACTACCCCTGCAAACTTGTCTTCTCCAATGGTTAAGGCGGCCTGTACAAACTCTTCTTCGGTGCACTTACCATAAGGAATAACTAAGATAACTTTGTCGCAAAGCTCTGCCAATATACGAGCGTCGGCAGAATTAACAATGCTAGGCGCATAAACAATAGGAAAGCGATCAGGGTAACGATTCAGCAGTTGCTGCATAAACTCGCCCATTTTTTCAGAGGTAAAGTATTCAGCAGAATTAGCTCGTTCCAATCCACTTGGCACAAATCTTAGCCGCGGTATACCCGTTTTATATAAAATCTGTTTAGCGTCCCAATCGTCTGCTTCAAGATAGTTAATGAGTCCATCTGTATTCTCAACTTCAAGTAACTTTCCTAATCTTGGCTGGTGAATATCGCCATCAACTAAAATCGACGTTTTGGTTTCGTCTAAAGCAAAAGACGCCGCTAAATTCGCTGCAACTAAACTACAGTCATAATTTGGTACTGCAGAGGTTATTAAGGTAACAAAGTTATCTTTGTTACTCATTGAGAGAAGTTTGGTACGCAAGTTGCGATAGTGATCAAGCAAAGTCGCATCTTTCATTTTAGGATGAATTAAGCGTTTAGCCACTAATTGTTTACGCGTAAATAACGCTTGTTGTTCCATATTAGTGATCCCAGTTTTACTGGGTGATACTAAGTTTTTTCTCGGTCTGTCGTGCTGCTTTAACGACGCATCGGTAATTCCCAAAGCGTTTTCTGCGCTGCCTTCATCTTGAGAATTTTCTTCTTTCATCGCCTTTAAAAAGGCTTTTTCTAAAGTATTCATGTTTTACCCTTGCATTCTCAAATGAACTGTATAGCCATAAGCAATCCACACCACGCTTACCACACTAAACAGCACCGCGGCTTTAAAGTAGTTGGTTTTTTTCTCTTCTTCGGTTACCGCAGCATAAACCGAGCCTAATACCGGTAACTTATATTTATCAGCAAATATACTTTCGTTTCTAACTTTTTGATCCAAAATGGTTAATCCATAAACCACGCCAATAGGAATTAAAAAGCTCATGATAAGGCCAACAATAATAATATGTGAGAAACGAACCCCTTTTGGCGTCACGGGTAAAGAAGCTGGCTCCTGAACTTTCAATGTCATGCCTTGGTTATTAATATCAATGTTCATTGAAATTCTGGCATTTTCTCTTTGGCTTAACAATTCCTGGTAAACGGTTTGATTCACTTCATAGTCACGAGTTAACTCTGATATTTCGGCTTCTACAGAGTTAATCATATCTAAAGTATTACGCTCTTTATCAATGAGTCGCAGCAATTGTGCGCGCTTAGAGTTAAGCGTAGAAATATTAGCTTCAATCGCTAAAATTTGGCTTTTTAGCTCGCGCGCAATAGCGCCGGTTGGAATTTCTTTAACTCCAAGCTTAGCAGCGATACTACGTTCCTCTATTTCTTTTACAATTTGCGCTTTCAGTGAATCTATCTGACCTTTAATTTGCACTATATCAGGATAAGTATCTTTGTAATTTAAACGCAGTGTATCAAGCTGTGTTTCTAAGCCTGAAATTCTTAAATTTAATTGGCGCTCTTTATCAATGCTTGCTCGACTGGCAGCGCCACTTTCACCGGCTAGTTGTTTCTGCTTGGCCAACATACTCGACTCTTGCGTAGAAATTTCTAGTTCAACTGTTTCTAGTTCACGATTTAGCTCGATTAAACGAACATTCGCATTGGCTTTAGCGCCTGGAGTAGCATCAATGTGCTTAGAGCGAAACTCTTTTATTGCCGTTTCTGCACTCTTTAATTTTTCGTGGTATACCGCAACTTGGTTATCAATAAACTCATACGCAGAACGACTTTCTTCTCTTTTTGCTTCTAAGCTTTCATCAATAAAAATCCGCGTCATTTGCTTTGCTGTTTCGTAAGCGGTATTCGCATCATCACTTTTAAATTCAATTTGGATTAAGTTTTTGCCCGCATTACTTACCCGCGTTGAGCCACGAATATAGTCGCTTAAGCCTTCAAACTCTTTTGGGGAGAGAGAACCGGCATTGTCACCTGCCCACGCATCAGTGCTTATGATTTTTTTCATTGCTCGCTGGCTAAAAATAATTTGGTTAGCCATTTTTGCTCGGTCAGTCACATCAGTGGTTACTGCCGTTCCAGCCATTAAAGGGCGAAGGATATTTTGCTCATCAACCAATACGGTCGCCGTCGAAGTATATATTCTTGGCCAAAACCAAGCAGCCGCTAAGAATAAAGCAGAAAAAAAGACATACAGGATTGTCACCAGCGTCTTTTTATCCCACACTTCTTTTTTAATAATTCTAAGTAAATTCGCAATCGTTTGATTCATGATAAATTGTCTTTTTAAAAGTTACGTTCTGGTATAGAAAGAATGTCACCCGGCTGAATAGCATAATTTGTACGCATGTCACCATTATTTAGAATATCAGCCAGGTCAATATCGATAGCTTCAACTTTATCTTGGGTTCTTCTAAATAGCTTCGTTCGGTTAGCCGATGCAAACTCATTTAGCCCGCCCGCTTCAAGCACAACGTCTAACACGGTCATACCCTGGCGAAAGCTCATCGATGAAGGTGTGCGTACCGCACCAGTTACTCTTACCCGTGAAAGATATTCATGACTTCTTAACTGCTCCAATATTACCGCAACCTGTGGATCGCGAATATATTTTGCCAGCTTACTCGTGACTTCTTCCGCCACATCAAGCGGCGTTCTACCACCAGCGGTGACTTCACCAACTAAAGGTACAGAGATTTTTCCATCAGGTCTAACCGGAACGGTTATCGACAAATCAGGGTTTTTCCAAACATTGACTGAAACAATATCGTCTATTCCAATATAATATTGATCAACTAAAAGATTGGTATTAGCACTTGGCCCAGGGGTTGTTTTAGCCGTGTGGTTATTCGAAGAGCACCCTGTGACAACCAGGCAGGCGAAGATCGCAAACAAAATTGGTCTCATAAATAATCCTTTAAAGTAGTAGGTCGTTGGCATTATTATGACCGAGACGACAAAATAAACCTAGTACAAACAAGCAACTATCGCTATATACTATAGAAAAAGCGCTAAATGTTAAGTGATTGTCAGCCTAAAACGGCAATAAAAGGAATGGAATTAGATAAGCGATTACTTACTCAGCTAAAGGTAAGCAAACTTCAGTAATATTGTTATTTTTTCAATCATACTGCTTTTATGTTGGATCCATTCCCTTCGACCTCAACATTCAATCAATACATAATTTCAGTCGCAATAATAACTCTATGCGATATACTAGTCAATCAAATAACAAGGAAGCCTTATAACATCAGGGCTACAAGGATTCACTCCGGCACACAAAGGCAATAAGTAATAGCTAACAGCTCGACTCTTTTCTCATTGCTTATGTGATGTGAGTATCAGTTTGTAGCATTGCAAGGCGACTCGCTTTAAGTAAATTATGGGTTAGCCGATAATTGACGATGTATCCACGAAGTACTATGCTGATTCGATCTAAATGGAATTGACTTAGCGCTAAGTGGTTGGCTAGCAAGTAGAGGTATAAATGATGCTTAAAAGATTGCCAAATCTTTTCTTAATATTACTTTCATTTGGGGCAATGGCTTCAGATGCAAAAATTGATGAAAAAAAATCTCAGGTTTTGCCTGAAAAAAGTCGCGCCATCGCAACTTTTCACGTGGATAAAGACCACCCTTTAGCGAATAACCTGACCAATACGGGCACTGCAGAAAGCCCTTGGTTAACTATTCAGCATGGTGTTAATCAACTCCAACCAGGAGACACTTTAATTGTTCATGAGTCTGCAGAGCCTTACTTTGAACCTTTTCGCGCTAACGGAAGAGACCGTGGCGGTGTGACTATTTTAACTGACGGTACCGCAGAGAACCCAATTACCATTAAAGGCGCTGACGGCGAAAGACCGGTTATTGACCAGCAACGAGCATTATCACAGCTCGACGCTCTCACCGGAGGCGTGTCTAACGACAATCCGTTGCGACTCACGGGGATTTATGTCAATGCTAACTATATCAATATTTCAAATTTTGAAATCCGAAATACCACCGCATCAGGCATTGCGACCTCAGTAACAGAACGCGAAACCAAATATGTCACGATAGAAAATACCCATATTCATCACCAATATGGTCAAGACAACATTGCGGCAATTAGGCTCGATCACTGCGACTTATGTGTCGTTCGCAATAATATCTTGCACGACACTTATAATACTCATAGCTACTCAACTTCTAATCCTTACACCAATGAGCCCTACCAAATGCACTCAGGCGTAATGGGGTATCAAATGGGAAGCCCTTTAATTGAAAACAACACCATGTACAATTTAGATCGTGGCGTTTTTGAGAAAAGTCCAGTTGAGCCAGGAGAAGTCCTAGATGGTGTACCGCTCGACGCCGGTACTATTCGAAAGAATTTGTTTTATAACATTGTAAAAGGGGCTTATTTGCTCGAAGTAATGGGTAGCAATGACCGCCCATCTTATCGCGCAGAGTTTTATGGCAACATCATAGATACCGCCAGAGTCGGTATTGAAGCTGACCTTTACGAGACACGCGCCCAGTCAAGCGACTTTAAAATCTATAACAATACGTTTTACAACGTTGACTGGGGAATTGCGAGTTTAAAAGGGTTTCATGATGTGCAAATCTATAATAACTTGGTAGTGAAAAGTAAAACCACTAACTTCTATACGGTTGACCCTAGTCATAATACCTACAACAACTCTAATCAAATAAGTTACTTTAATAATAACTTTTACTCAGAAGATGCCGATAACTGGGAGCTAGAAATTTATAGCAACGATTCACAAAAATTTGGCTCATTCCCTAGTTGGAAAAGCGCAGCGACAGCTGAGTCAGGCGCTGGATTAGCCGCTGACCCTGACCGTGACAGCTTACGTGGAGAAGCAAACTTTATTGACCCTTTACGCAAGAACTTTCAACTGGCCCCCAGTTCAAATGCTAAAAGCGTAAAACTTCGCGACGGCACTACTGGAGAAGTGGGTGCTTTTGGTATCCCTGGAAATGTCGGAGCTGAAGTCGTTAAGTCCAATCCGCCAACAGGCGCTGTTGCTCAATAAAACTTAGCTCTTAAATAAAGCATCGCAATGACTTCTCATCGCGATGCTTTTTATTAATTTACTCCGTAACAAAAATAAAAATTCTCAATTCTGTTAATCTAAGATTTCTAACTTAACTCTCACGCTAGACATTCACTGCGGCTAGGTTTAATATTTGCGCTCCCTTACGGGGTCAATAATGCTTGATATACTAGGCGTGAGATATTATCTTAAGATTTGGTCGCTATTATTCAAATCGCACTCCTTTAGCGCTCAATAAAAACAAGACGGTTACGGAAAAGACTATTAAATGGAATCATCAATTAAGCACAAGTTGCGCAATAGCAAGTTGTTTTCTCGTGTATTAGAGAAAATTACCTTATTGCCACTCACTCGAGCACTTAGGGTTAGTTTGTGCATAACCTATTTACAATGCGACACCCCAAGAAAAAAGGTCGACCAAGTCTTAGCTAGAGCACTCAAACTTATTGATGTAAATCATAATGAGTCGGAAGTGACTCTGCCTAAAAGTGCGGTAATAAAATCTCCAGTCGTCAACCAGCAATCTCAAGTAGTTGAAAAAGGCGTCATGATTGTTGGCTTTGAGCATGAGCTTGATCGCTTAATTAGCAGCCAACATTTTAACTATATTTGCGATCATTATGACGTGTTATTTTTACCTACATGGCAACCTTTTTATAGCGAAGCATTACTCAGGTTTATCAAAACGCGTCCAGAAAGTTTTGTGCTGCTACCTTCTAGTCAAGGGTGCTACTTTAGTGCGATTCAAAACCCTAAACTAGGAAGAACCTTACCTTTTCATGCTTCAAGTTGGGTAGATGGTAGTATTTTCCCTAAACTAGACAAAGATATTGATATTTTAATGGTCGCCAACTTCGCCCACTACAAACGTCATTATCTTTTATTTGAAGCGCTAAAAACACTGCCAAGTCATTTAAACGTTGTCCTTGTTGGGCGCCAATTGGCAGACCGTAGTTCTGCCGTTCTGCTAAAAGAAGCAGAGTCATACGGGGTTAAAGATAAATTTAGACTGATCGAGTCACCCACCAACGAAAAAGTTAGAGAGTACTTAGGCAGAGCTAAGCTAGTATTAGGACTTAGCCAAAGAGAAGGATCTTATGTGTCTCTTGCGGAGTCTTTATTTGCGGGAACTCCCGTAGCAGTGTATGCCGACGCTGTTGTTGGAACCAAGAATTACGTTAACCCAGAAACCGGATTTTTATTACAGCCAGACCGTCCACTGGCAAGCCAAATTTTAAAATGTTTAGAGCTAGCAGACACGCTCGATCCGAGACGCTGGGCGCTTTCCAATATTGATACGATGTTTAATGTGAAGCGAATGAACAGTATTTTAGCTGCAGAAGCTAAAAGAAATAATAAGCCGTGGACCACAGACTGTAGTGCGTTTCGAATACAAAACTTTGAGTTTGAGCCAATGCAATCGAGTTGGCCAACTGACATTTTTAACAGTGTTCAACAGCTAAAAGATATGGGAATAAACCTGCCTGCGCAATTCACCACTAGCTAAACCACTCGGCAATTAGAAGGGCTTATTCATCAAAGAATAAGCGCTTTATTCACAAAATAATCGCGGGAAAGCAATTTTCGCTTTAAATAAGGCAAACGGGGCGTAAATATCAACATGAAGCCTCTCTATAGAAAAGCGTGAGGGGCGCCCAACACCATCAACAAAAGAAAAACCCACTCGATACCCGGCGGCTTTGGTGTATTTTATTACGTCATCAGAGTATGACTCGTGTTGGCCTACAGGATAAGCAATCGAGTCAACCTGATAGTCCAACCTAGACTCAATTAGCCGCTTACAGCCAACAATTTCATTTTCAATCTCTTTTTCCTCTAACATCGACAGCACAGGATGAGAAATAGAATGGCCGCCAATATCCATACCGGCAGCTACCATCTCTTTGAGCTGCTCCCAACTCATGGAACGGCTTAAATCAGCCTCAGCTTCACTCGCTTGAAGATAAGGATCGCCATAACGTTCGAATAAATCGCTGAGTATTTTTAGGCGCAACTCATTTTTGACTTGCTTTAGTTGTTCCACTGTTTTTAGGTAAGCTTTGTAACGAGCGCGCTGGCCTTTCAGCGTTAAAGATAAACTAAGTTCATGAATTTCAACTAAAGGATGAGCTAACTTATGAAAAAAATAAGCTAGTCTTTCATACCAGAGGGTTTCGGTTGAGTCGATAAAATCGGTGGTAACAAAAAAGGTTGCAGGAATAGAAAGCTCTTTTAAAATTGGGAAAGCAAGGCGGTAATTATCGTCAAAACCGTCATCAAATGTCACCAAAACGGGCTTTTTAGGAAGCTTTAACTTACCTTCAATGTAGTCAGCCATTTGTGCCATATTTAAGGGCGTGTAACGCTTGCTTAAATAGCTCATTTGCTGCCGAAACTCTTCCGGTGTCGCGCTGTATAAACCGTGATCAAAGGGATAGTTTGAACTTGGACGGCCAATTCGATGGTAGGTCAGCACAGGGACGGTTTGTGAAAATCTAGCCGAATAAGAATTCAAAACTCGGTGTAAACCCAGTTTTGTAAACACTTCTGCTGCTAAATGAAGCTTTCTCATTCCAATAATCTCTCACCTACTCAACGCAAAGAGAGCACCTCAATTTAATCAAAACAATATTTTTTATAGGTGCTTAGTCCTTTAAACAACTGCAATGACTGCGGGGCACTTTTGACCGATAGCTAATACAACAATCTCAATTTTATATAAGATATTAACTTATTTGCTAAATAAATTAAGATTATTAGTTAAAAGTGACATTCAATTTTAAGAATAGTCTAGACAACCTATATAAGATAAAACCCACACTATATTGTGATTCTCTAATATTTTAGTCCCCAGCAACAATGCCAGTTTTCGATAGCTGTTGCAAGCCTATATTGTAGACAAAATAATAATTAAATAGAGCCATTGAAAAATAGCCGGAGAAAACTGATATCTAGACTAAATTAGCGACCCAACTTAGCCTAACGTGAACTTTTAATTAAGGCTTACTTTTATTTTTTACTTTCAACAAACTCAATTAAACTACCCACACTTTCGAAAACGTCGGCGCTCAAATCATCGTCATCTGCCATAAAGCCAAACTCTTCTTCTAAAGCAGTTATAACAGATACTATAGCCATAGAGTCAAACTCAGGAATATTACCTAAAAGTAGCGTGTTTTGGTCCAATTGCTCAGGCGTTATATCTAACGACAAAGTTTCAATTAATATTTTCTTAGTTGATATTGCGACGTGATTTAAAGTCATATTAGTCATTCTTACGTAATTTGGCGGGATTTTATCAGTATGTCGGTTATCTTGTACAATCCAATTTTCAATCGATTTAACTTTTGGGTCTAGGCTATAACTTTTTGTTTGCATATAATTGCCACTAAACAGTAGTAATCCGACCAGTTTTTACCTATTCTATTAACAAACATTCACTCTCACTAAGGAACCTAGCGTGAGCCCGCAAAAAGAGTCACTCAATAAGAATAAAATTAAAATTGTTTTATTAGAAGGCATTCACCCTAGTGCCGAAAAAGTATTTCGTGATGATGGCTATACGAATATAGTGACCGCAACCAAATCTTTACCTCAAGATGAGCTTAAGCAAACTTTAGCCGATGCCCACTTTCTCGGAATTCGCTCGCGAACACAAGTTACTCCAGCGCTATTAGAATCAGCCCCTAAGCTTAACGCAATTGGTTGCTTTTGTATTGGGACTAATCAAGTGGACTTGCAAGCCACCAAAGAACGCGGCATTCCGGTCTTTAACGCCCCCTTCGCCAACACAAGGAGCGTCGCAGAGCTAGTGCTTGGTGAAATGATTTTATTATTAAGAGGCGTGCCTCAAAAGAATGCCGCCGCACATCGTGGGGAATGGCTCAAATCCGCTGAATCTAGTTTTGAGACCCGCGGCAAAACCTTGGGAATTGTTGGATACGGACACATTGGTACTCAAATAGGCATACTGGCAGAAAACTTGGGCATGAATGTGCAATATTTTGACATTGAGACCAAGCTAGCATTAGGCAACGCCAGCCCGGCAGAAAGCTATCATGAATTATTAGCGACTTCAGACGTAGTCACATTTCACGTGCCTGAAACGCCAGACACTAAAAACATGATGGATAAAGCAGCTTTTAAGCAGCTCAAACAAGATGCCATTTTAATCAATGCTTCGCGAGGCACTGTAGTAGATATCGATCAGCTCCAGCAGGCATTGCAACAAAAGCGCATATTAGGCGCTGCAATAGACGTATTTCCGGTAGAGCCAAAATCAAACCAAGAAGAGTTTATTTCTCCTTTGCGCGAGTTCGACAATGTCATTTTAACTCCGCATGTCGGCGGGAGCACCAAAGAAGCACAAGCCAATATAGGCATTGAAGTCAGCGAAAAGCTGGTTAAATACAGTAACAATGGCTCTACCCTTTCTGCAGTAAACTTTCCCGAAGCAGCTCTCCCCTCGCACTTAGGGAAGCACCGAATTTGCCATATTCACAAAAATGAGCCCGGCGTACTGGTTAAAATCAACGAAGTATTTTCAAGCAAATCGGTTAATATTTCAGCCCAATACCTACAAACCGACGAAAAGGTGGGTTATGTAGTTACCGATGTTGACTTAACTTCTAGCGATGAAGCCTATGAGTCATTAAGGAAAATTCCCGGAACTATCAGAACCAGAATTCTCTATTAACGCCCCAAAGCCCTCGCAGAGCGGCGAAAGCCCTAGATTTTATGGTTATATCTAGCCTCTATTTGCACCATAACGGTGCAAATAGATTTAAATTAAGATAAAATCACCAAAACAAACCACTTATAGGCTTGTATGGACTTTTCTCCATCTCTCGACTCACTCGGTACGGCATTGCTCGTATTAGATAAACAATTTCATATTATTTATTTAAATCAGTCCGCCGCCCAACTCCTCGGTTACAGTGGACGCGTCGTGCGCGAAGAATCATTTTTTGACTTAGTTAAAAGCGAGCTAGACGAAAACCTCCTAAAGCAGTTCGACAATTCACAAAACATTATATTTTTAGAAGAAATAGAGTTAAAAACCGCTCGGGGAATAATCAACAGCAACATTATGCTGTCAAAATACTCTGCACAAAATGGCTCGGGCAACGCGCATTTATTATTAGAGTTTCAGTCTAGCGAGCACCACTCTAATATCCGTAAAGACATTGAGTTGCAACAGCAAAGCCGAGTAAGTAATCACTTAATAAGAAACCTAGCGCACGAAATTAAAAACCCACTGGGCGGGATTAAAGGAGCTGCCCAGCTAATGCAACGCAAATTACCAGACTCTTTTCCAGACAAATATACCAATATTATTATTCAAGAGTCGGAACGCTTAAGTGACTTAGTTAGCCGATTACTACTTCCGGCAGAGCCAGAAGAAGTAGTACAAGTAAATTGTCACTTAATTATTGAAAAAGCACTTGAACTCGTTCTGCTACAAAACCGCTCAAAAATACACATTGTTAAAGACTATGATCCTAGCTTGCCAGATCTAAGTATTGCGCCGGGTCAAATTCAACAGGCACTGCTTAATTTAATTAAAAATGCCATGGAAGCGGTTACGAGCGACGCTAAAATCACGCTAAGAACGCGCATCGTTCATCAACATACCATCGGCAAAATACAGCATCGCCAAGTTGTGAGAATCGATGTGATAGATAATGGCTGCGGAATTCCTAAACACTTAATAAAAGATATTTTTTTCCCAACGATTAGCGCTAAAAACAGCAGTGGCTTAGGCCTAAGTATTGCGCAGTCGTTAGCTGGACATCATGGCGGCATCATTGAAGTTGAGAGCCAACCAGGAAACACTTGTTTTAGCCTTTACTTACCAGTCGAGAAACCGCATGCAGGAAAATAACCCCAAAAAGCTATTACTGGTCGATGACGATGATAGTATCCGCTGGGTATTAAACGAGTTACTGACCGATCTCGGCCATCATGTGGTACAAACTGAGTCTGCCGAGTCTGCCATTCAATTGCTTGAGCAGCAGGCTTTTGATTTAGTGGTTTCAGATGTACGCATGAAAGGCCAAAGCGGTATGCATTTACTCGCCCATTGCCAACGCCATCGCCCCAAAATGCCTGTTGTTATAATGACAGCACATTCAGACTTGGAAAGCGCAGTCAATGCTTACCAAAGTGGCGCATTTGAATACCTGCCCAAACCATTTGATCTCGACGAAGTTGTCGCCACTGTAAGCAGAGCACTTCAGCCTAAACAAGCGCAACCACTGCCTACGAGCAATAAACAAAATAGCTTTGCTATTATTGGTGAATCACAAGCCATGCAAGATCTTTATCGTGCAATAGGCCGACTTTCAAACTCACAGGTGACAGTATTACTGCACGGAGAATCAGGTACGGGTAAAGAGTTAGTCGCCAACGCTTTGCACCAACACAGCCCACGTCAAAACTCGCCTTTTATTGCCCTAAATATGGCGGCTATTCCTAAAGACTTAATAGAGTCGGAGCTATTTGGGCATGAAAAAGGTGCATTTACCGGCGCCACAGGGCGTTATTTAGGTCGCTTTGAACAAGCCAACGGTGGTACTTTGTTTTTAGATGAAATTGGAGACATGCCGCTAGAAACGCAAACCCGTTTACTGAGAGTTCTTTCAGAAGGCGCCTTTTATCGGATTGGGTCGTCACAGCCCACCCGTGTTGACGTTAGAATTATTGCCGCAACCCATCAAAACCTTTTAACAAAAGTTAAAATTGGCGAGTTCCGTGAAGATCTTTATCATCGTTTAAATGTCATTCCATTACACTTGCCTCCCCTAAGAGAACGCCAAGACGATATTCCATTGTTAGCCAGTTTTTTTCTAGAAAAGATAGCCAAAGAAATAAAAGAGCCGCAAAAGTCTCTTTCTAGCCAAGCAATTCAAGCCATGCAAGAATATAATTGGCCTGGAAACGTGCGCCAACTTGAAAACGTTTGTCGCTGGCTTTCAGTCATGGCAAACAGTCAAACCATTATGCCCATCGATTTGCCTAACGAACTCCAACCGCACTCACAAACACCTCAACAAGCAATAAAATGGCAAAACCTACTCGCCAGTAAGTTAATTAATGATTACCAAAAAGGTGATGAGCAAGCTTTTATTAAAACCCAAAGAGAGCTGGAAAGCGTGATCATTAAAGCCGCAATGGAGGTTAGTTCTGGCAAAAAAGCCGAAGCGGCGAAAGTTTTAGGTTGGGGCAGAAACACCTTAACCCGCAAGATGAAAAGCCATTAGCTTAATACAAGATAAGGCTATTTAATCAAAATATTGAGCGCAGCGACAATAGGACATTGTGAATTGTCCGAGCGAGCTTGCAAGCGGATTGAGGCTCTTGTTATGTTTACTTACCACCAGAGCCTTGATTGTTATCAGGTAAATCATTGCAAAGAGTACAATTAATGTTTTTGCGATAATTGTAGAAACGCCTAATGGCAAAAATGGCTACCGATACCAAGGCCCACAAAATACCAAATTCAATTGAGTACTCAAGACTTCTGCCTTTTAAATATTGAACGCCTGTCAGCAGAAAAAAAATAATTGGTAGAGCTATAGCGTATTGAATAATCCATTTCTTTATTGGCATAATTATTCCACTAACACACTGAGTTTAAAGTAAACATAACGCTTGTCTGAGTTTCGTGAGCCTGCGAGGGTAAACTCCTGACCCTTGTTAGCATTCTGTATATGTTCAAATTTCATTATCTGAACCGAGGCTAATAGAGAGTGTTTTCATATCTATGTAATGATGGATATGGTTATACTTTCCATCTTTTCTTTTATCAGAGCACGTAATCTCTATTTTATGTCCATCATAGGATGGATTTATATTCCCAAATTTCTCGGAACTGGGAACATCACTAATAATATCCGCCATTTCGTGACTCCAAACGCCTGGCAATTTCCCGTTCTTCTCATAATATTCTTTTGCTGACTTAGCTAATAGATGTAGCATCTTATGGATGCTTTCTTCATCACCATCGCAAGTTCGAGGTACAGAAGCGAACGCGTTCTGGTAAAAAAATAGAATTAAAACTAAAAGTAATGTTTGTCTCATTGTAATGCTAACAGATGATTATGTTCAGTAAATCACAATTAATTTCTAACATTCGTTTAGATTTTACTGAATGGTTTTGTGTCATCCGATATTTACGTAACCATACCAAGAAGTCAATCCTTGGATTCAAATAGTCAGTGCCTCAAAGAGAAGTCAACATAGCACGAAAGCCAAAATTTTTGCGTCATGTCAGAGAGGGGATTAGAAGGGTGCAATACGCTTATTTTATCTAAAAAACGATGCTAATTAGGATTAGAGAAATATGGAATAAAGAGATATATGGACGCTAGAGTAATATTGCTAAACCTACCTCAGTCATCGCACTGGTGCCGCTCACATTGAAACCATCATCGTGCCAAAAGCTGCGACTATGATTAAACAGCACCAAGGTAGGCTTGCTGTCGCCATGCTTCATAACTAATAATCGCTACTGAGTTAGACAAGTTTAAACTACGGCTATTTTCCACCATTGGTATTCTGACTCGCATTTCAGCGGGAATAGTGTCCATCACTTCAGGCGAAAGCCCATGAGTTTCTGCACCAAATAATAAAATATCATCTGCTTGATATTGCATGTCACTGTGTGAAATGGTTCCTTTGGTGGTACAGGCAATGACCCTTTTTTGAGGCATTGCTTTAATAAACTCAAAATAATTAGGATATATGGTGGTATTTTCTAGATCACGATAGTCTAAACCCGCTCGCCTCACTTTCTTTTCATCTAAATCGAAACCCATTGGCTCAATTAAGTGTAAACGGCAGCCATTATTAGCGACTAAGCGCATAATATTTCCCGTATTAGGCGCTATTTGCGGCTCAAATAAAGCGATATGAAACATAAAACTACTCGCCTTCCATTTTTAAATCTCTAGTCAATAGCGCTTTTGCTGCGACTTTAGGATCTTGGTTTAAATACAGAATATTATATATTGCTTGGCATACTGGGAGTTCTACTTGGTTTTGCTGCGCTAAATGAAAAACTTCTTTCGTATTGCGGACACCTTCAACCACTTGACCTATTTGTTGGGTAGCTTGCTCTATACTCGCGCCTTGACCTAACGCTAAGCCAAAACGACGATTTCGCGATTGGTTGTCAGTACAGGTAAGCACTAAATCACCTAAACCTGCCATTCCCGTAAAAGTCTCTCTTACCCCGCCTAATTGACCACCTAAACGCATCATTTCTGCTAGGCCTCTTGTGATTAAAGCGGTACGCGCATTAGAGCCAAAACCAAGGCCATCGGCAATTCCAGCGCCTATTGCCACAATATTTTTAAAGGCCCCACCAAACTGAACGCCTTTTAAATCTTCACTTAAATAAACTCGAAATGTTTCATTAATAAACCTTTCACACAGATCACTACTAAAGCTTTCATTATCGGCTGCTAAAGTAATCGCGGTAGGTGATCCAATCGCCAGCTCTTTTGCAAATGTTGGCCCAGACAAAACGGCTTTAGCCGTAGAGCCCCCCATAATTTCGTCGACTCGACTATCTAAAAAGACACTACTTTCCGGCTCTAATCCTTTACAGGCCCACACAATTCTCAGTGCAGGGTTTTTGGCTTCTTTTAATCGAGTTAAAGTTTCAGAAAACGCATAGCTAGGCGTAACAACTAAAATATCATTGACCCCACTAATCGCTTCACTAAAGTCTGCAAAGAGACTTAATTCGTCTGGAAAGGGAACTTCTGGTAAGTACTTTTGATTCGTGCGTGAAGCTTGCATTTGCTCAACTTGAGCCGCGTCTCTTCCCCAAAGTCTGGTAGGATTGCCGTTGCGCGCTAGCAAAATAGCTAACGAGGTACCAAAGGACCCAGCCCCTAAAACAGTAATTGGTTGTTGTTTAATACTTGCCATTGCGCCACTCTCGAAAAGGTTGCAACCACCATAGGTTGAATTGGCCATGCAACAAAATTGAATTTACGCTAAATAATCTAGCGCGGCTTTTGGGTAAAACTTACAACTCGGTCACATGGGTTATGTTAAGTTCGCTGACTTTATCACTCGACCGTTATTTTAATAAAAACAAAGCCAAGCAATAAAACCGTAATGATGGGTTTAGTTGCTTGGCTTATTGTAAAACCTGGGAACGAATATTTACTGAACTGTTTCAGGAGCTGGCGCAGTTCCGTCTTGAGCTTCAGCCTGTGCTTGCTGCATTCTTTCCATATATAAGCCCATAAAGTTTACTGGAGCTAACTGAATGGCAGGGAAGCCAGTTTTACTAATTAAGCTAGAAGCCGCTTCGCGCACATAAGGATAAAGCGCTTCCGGAGCCGCAGCGCCAAGTAACTGATGAGTTTGCTGCTCGTTAAAGCCTTTAATGAAGAAAAGTCCGGCTTGATGAACCTCTACTAAAAAAGCGGTTTTGCCTTCAATTTCAGCACTCAAAGTAACGGTCATTACAACCTCAAAATGGTCGTCCGCTACTTGACGAGACTTACTATTCATTTCCATTTTAACTTCAGGCTTATATTCCACACTAAACATTTCTGGAAGGTTTGGCGCTTCAAATGAAATATCTTTCACATAAATTTTTTGGATAGCGAACTGAGGCCCTTGCTGTTCTTCGGTATTCGCTTGTGGTGTATTGTCTGCTTGTTCAGTCATAATTTCTCTCTTATCAAATTCGTGTCAATGTTCTTATGCTAATTTTATTTTTGTCGCAAAAGCAAGCTTTAGGATTTAACCACAGGTAAGTTTTCACCTTTCCATGAAGTCATTCCGCCAGAAAGCTTATAAAGATTGTCAAAACCCGCTTTTTTCAATATTGAACAAGCAGCATTAACCTGAATGCCATTGGCGCACACTAAGATAATGGGACTGTCTTGATACTTTTCAAGGTCTGCATGACTATCTTTTACTTTACTCATAGGAATATTTAAGGCGCCTTGAATATGTCCTTTGTTGTAATCGCCTGCACCGCGAATGTCAATGACGACGCCATTTTCACGGTTAACTAAATGCGTTAATGTTTGCGAGGTAATCGCTTTAGGCCCTGTGGCAGTTAAGCGTAATTGAACACCCAACAATATAAAAGCAACGAGTATCCAGGCACCAAACATTAACCAATTATCTGCTGCAAATTGATAAAACTCTGTCATAACAACCCTTTGTATAATATTTCACCACAATAAATTCAATTATTTCAATTGAGATACGTGATGGCAAATTCTGAGGCGAAGCATTATACACGCAGTTGACTGGCTTATCTATAAGCCATTAGCGCAGGCTAAGCCTTTTACCTAAGAGGCCTGTGCAGCCAAAACAGCTTAATCAGGGAATATTGCTAAAACTACAGCAATATCACCCTAATCCTATGGCGCTAACGCTTATAAAAAGTGCTAATTGGCCTCGTTTATTAGTCTTTTCGGCCTTTAGACTCGCTTATAACGGACTTAAAACTAGCTTAAAACTAACTTTAAACTAACTTTAAACTGACTTTAAACTGACTTTAAACTGACTTTAATGTAGATGATACTAGGCGTGATACAGCGATAATTATGTGGACAATAATGCAAATTAAGGATGGCTAGCGGCTAATATTAGCGATAAATCTTTGCGCAGTGCGGCGCAGATATTAAACCCTAAGGTTAAGCACTAACTACACGATCTACCCCACGCATCATAGATTAATTTAATTGGCGTTCTATCGTTTTTATATTATTGAGCGAGTTTTGAAGGTATTCACTTGCCTTATTCGCATTCAATGGCTTAGAAAAGTAATACCCTTGGATAAAAAAACCTTTTAGCTGCCGAAGAATATCAAGCTGAGCTTGCGATTCAACTCCTTCAACTACAACTTTTATTTTTAACTCCTCTGCTAATGCAAAAACATGCCGCAAAACGATTTGATTTTGAAAACTCGTCTCTATATCTACAATAAAACTCCGATCGATTTTTAGAATATTAATAGGGAATTTAGTTAAGTAGCTTAAAGCAGAAAAACCAACACCAAAATCATCGAGCGCAATTGAAACCCCCTTGCCTCTTAATGAAATAATAACCGATTGGCAATGACGACGGTTTTGTATCAGGATCGACTCAGTGATCTCTAGCTCTATTCGAGTTAGCGCAACGCCATACTGCTTTACTATAGCCTCAAAGTCAGACTCAAATGAGCTCTGCATTAGCTGAACAGGCGAAACATTGATGGACACTCTAAAATCGTCAGGCAATTTATAGGCAGACTCCCATGCATTTATTTGGTCACAAGCTTGCTCGAGCACCCAAAGCCCTATTGGAACAATTTGACCATTGTTTTCTGCTTCAGGAATAAATTCTTCTGGCGAAATCCAACCTTGTTTTTTACATTGCCAGCGCAACAGCGCTTCAAAGCCAATAACCATACCAGTCAGTTGATTAACTTTAGGTTGATAAAAAACCGTCATTTCATCGAGTTCCAATGCTTGCTTTAAATAAGCTCTTATTTTTACCCTATGATTAAGTAGGGTATTTAATTCACTATTATAAAACGCAACATTATTACGACCTCGTTGTTTAGCAAAGTACATGGCAGCATCGGCGCGAGTCATTAATTCACTCTCACTTTTCGCATCTTCCGGATAAACTGCAACACCTATACTAGAAGAAATTGCTATTTTTTTATTGCCTAAATCAAAATTTTTGCACAAGGCGGTACGTATTCTTTCTGCAATATCAACAAGGCAACCTTGAAGTTTTTGGTCTCTCACAATTACAGCGAACTCATCTCCCCCCAACCTTGCAATCGAGTCGCCTTTTCTGCAACACTCTTTAAGTCGGGTCGAAACTGTACCGAGTAATAAATCACCAACTTGGTGTCCAAATGAATCGTTTACTTGTTTAAACCCATCCAGATCAATCAATATTAGGGCAAACTCATTATTTTTATAAGTAAACTCTTGCTCTAACACCTGAGTAAAACTATATCGATTAGCTAATCCAGTTAGACTATCTGTGTGCGCTCGAGAATATAATTTTTTCCACTGCTTGCGCCTGTCAAGAATATAAAATATACCCACAAGGATAACAGTCGCAACTAAAGACAGAATGACGTAGTGCCACCAAGGGCGTTCAATTTCAAATGAAAACCTTGCTTCCGACTCGCTCCAAACAGCATCACTGTTGCTGCCTCTTACTCTAAACAAATAATTCCCTGGTGCGAGATTGGTATAGCGCACACTATTTTCACTCGTAGGCAAGCTCCACTCATCATCATGTCCAACTAGCTGATACTGATATAAATTATTCTTTGGGTTGTTATAGTCCAAAGCGGCATACTTAAAATCAATGTCATTGTTTTTATAAGCGACATTCAAATTATCACTACTTGCATTGCTAGATATTTCTAGCAACGAAATATTATCTGACATAACTTCCGAGATAATAACATTTGGCTTAAATTGATTAGTTAAAAGATTTTTTGTATCCACCTCTATCAACCCGCGGTTAGTTCCCAAAAAAAGTCTATCGCCAATAATTGTTGATGCCGACTCCATAAAGTTAAGATCTTTTTCAATAAAAATAGAAGGGTACTGCTGGGCCAGCTCGGTTTCCAAGTTAAATTTATATAACTTATTGTAACTTGTAATCCAAAGGTTGTTTTCTTTTAGGCTTAATGACATTAATTCGTTTTCGCTAATTCCCGACTCGGTTTGAAAAAACTCCATGGCAACGTCATTAGCACTCGGAATTACTTTTACAAGCCCTGCCCCTTGCGAGGTCACCCAAATATTTCTATTATGATCTTCTACAATTGAAGTCGCTCTAATATAACTTTTGTCTTTTGATAAAGGGTGATAAGAAATAGACTCTGAAATGGGATTAACTCTAATTAAACCATCAGTTGTCGCTAACCAAATATCTCCTGTGGACGAGATTAGTTTATCCATTGTAAAGTTTCCGCCATTAAAATATGGCGACGTGGCTGTATGCAAAAAACGTTTTACAATGCCTTGGTCTTGATTAAAAAGTGTGAGCCCGACATCTCTATATCCGGTTAACCAAATTGAGTTATTATCACCCGGCATTATTGTATATAACTCACCGCTAAGCGCTGGAATGTTTTGAGTCACATTTTCACTCCGGCCGCTTTTCATATCAAATAAGAGGAGTCCCTTCTCTGTGGTTAACCATAGATATCCTGCTTGAGCCGCTTGAATATGCCACACCGTTTGATGCGCAAATAGCTCGCCTTGAGAGTTGACTAGTTGGTATGAGTTAATTTTTTTACTGCTAATATTGAGCGCATTAAGACCGGCATCACCACCACTCCAAAGCGTTTCTTCTCCATCGTAATACATAGAATAGATACTATTGGTTGATAGGCCTCCACCGCCGGCTATTTGTTTATAAACATTTATTGCAAATCTAAGTGGAGAAATACTCGAAATGCCGCCAGTAGAAGCGATCCAAATTAGTCCGCTCTTATCAATAAACACATCACTTATTGTGTTAGACGGCAAAGACAAGTCGTCAAATGCTTTATACTGAAAGTTTTTGAGTAGTTTTCTTTCTTGATCTATTAGCGAAACGCCATGATTATAATGTCCAATCCACAACCTTCCTTTGTCATCTCTTACTAAATCGGTCACTGTGGTCTTTGCTAAATCCATTGGATTATTTGAAACAACAAAAGGACTAATGCTCCCTGTTTTAAAATGGTATTCGAGCACCCCTGTATCTTCAGTACCCAGTAAAATGCTGTCAGGGCTTGAATCTATCATGCTATAAATTGCGCTTTTATAGCGTTGTTGCTCATCGGTAAAAAAAGCTGGCTCTAACAGGCTCTTATCACTATTTAGCTTGTATAAACCGTTTGAAGCTCCAATAAAAAGTGTTCCATCAGAATGCTGATAAAAAGATTCTACTGAAATATTTGATGCAGAAGTGTCTTGAGATTTGACCAACTCAAAATAGTCTTTAGCAGCGACATACAAAAACACCCCTTCACTACTACCAACCCAAAGTTGTTCATTACTATCTAAAAAAATGGCGGTAAACCAAGAGGTTTTAATATCGAGCCCATTGGATCCCTTTTTAAACACCCGATTATTCCCATCAAAAGTTATCTTATTGAGCCCGTCTTCAGTTGCTAACCAAATATTGCCATTGGCATCTTCTTCAATGGCGGTAACGTAATTATTAGAAATATGGTTTGCAGTTCCCGGTGAATAATTAAATTGCTTAAAAAACTCACCATCGTAACAGACTGCACCTTTATCAGTGGCAAACCAGATTAGCCCATTTTTTTGTTGAAACACTTCAATTACTTGATTAGACGGCAGGCCATCTGAAATCGTTAGTTTTTTAAAAGTGTAATCTGATGCGAAAAGGCTTTTTGATACAAAAATAAGGAGGAGTAAGAATAATCGAATAAAGTTGTGAAACACCTCAATCGTCGAAATAAAATTTAATCGCGGTAAAAGCTTCAACCTACACAAAATTGAGATCTTTTGTAGGTGATATTTTTCCATGAAGTCAGCTTCTATCAATTATTGTTAATGATTAGGGTTATTATTAAATCGGACAATTATTCAAGAAGTATATTTATTGCCCCATAGAGTATAGGACAGCTTTAGCAATACCGATACTATTCAACAAAGAAATGAGATATTTAGTTCGGGGCTATATAATAAGTAATATCTATAGCCATTCTAATTATTAATCGCTATAAAAATCATCATTTTGAAGCATTCAGCAACCTACGTGAGCTTATATTAGGCTTAACGGTAAAAGCCATAATCAGAACCACTTTAATTTGCAACTCTTTCGCTATTACCACTAGCAGTGAACAACGGAACACTGTGAACGCTTGCGAACACCGGGCCATCTATTTTCATTCCGAATGTTTTATTGTGGCAGCCCCTTGCCTGAATGATTGATAACTAGATGTATTTTACAATCCCAATTTTTGATGCGCCAGAACCAAGGGTAGCCGATAAATTTCTAGTAGCGTCTTAGCTAAGCTAAGATATTCTTATCGATTTCTGACATTAAATTGGAAGTTAGAGTGACCTATTCTTCTTTGACTAACTCGGTCATATAGGGGTTAAGCACGCTCAGCCAGCCCTGTTACTACTGCATGATTTGATATAGCGACAATATAATAAACGCACGACTTGTGAAAGCCAGATTGCACGGTAATTTGAATGGCTCCATTACTTACCAGCGGATTAAATTCGCCTTCTGGATCCGATGCTGTCGATGCGAGTCCATAATATTCAACTATGTCCCAAGCGAAAGACTCTTTTAAGTCATCGCTGACTGTTACTAGTTTAGAAAGTAAATGCTGTTCGAGAAGAGCTTCAACCTCGGAATAGCTTACCTCTTTCGTTTCTATGTGTTTTACATCAGTGTTAAGTTTGGAAATGAAGTCTTCGATCGTTTGGTAAAAATCAGTATTTATTGATACAGTACTCGCCCAAAAATCACACTTGTTTTCACTTAGTCTTCTCAGCGAATGCAAATATCCATTTAGATTAGCGATGATAGTTTCCATACTCTCTCTTAGTGCTTAACGCTTTACACAGAATTCAGTGTGTCTTTTACACTGATATTTCTGCTGTTTATTGTTAAGTACTTTCACGCTTCTTGCCATTTAATTTCTTGTCCGCGGTACTGCGCTGGAACAGTGTTCATAGCTTCTTCAATTGAGCCATAACCTGCATCTTGCTCAGTCTCCCAATCCTTGTCGCAGCTAAATCGATAAATTTTGCTGTCACCATCGTATTGGCAGATGGCTAATCCATATATCTCAGCTGCAATTCTACCGTCGGAATATTTGATCACACCAAAGGGCTCACTGCCAGAGAAAGCCCAGCGTAAAACTTTTCCTTCGTCTATATATTTAGGTGGTCTCATTATGTACTTAACGCCAAATTTTGCAGATTTTAACAGGAGTGAAGCGACTGTTGAAAATCTGCAACAATGAATGGTTAGATTTCTTCAAGAATGTATTCATTATCTTGAGTATTATTTTCAGCTGCCAAAAGCGAACAAAGGGACATCCATTTTTATACCTGCTTTATATTACAACACCACACCATAACTTTAAAGCGCCCCAGTCTGCGTTTTATGAGAATAATTTTATCGAATTAGATTCAACCAGGACATTTTGCAAATAGATATTAATTTTCAGGAAACACTACGCCTCAGCCAGGCTGATAAAGGTATTATGGAATGATAAATTATGATTTAGCTAAAGAAACAATCGCTGACTTGTAGAAAGCCCTTTGACTAATTTTCTTTCTGCTACATCCATAAAATGCGTAATCGCACTGGGAGAGCCAATGACACTGAGTTGTGATAAATCATCTTTCTGTTTCATTAACGAAACAAACCCATCAGCATGGAGATTAAGACGGTTTAATATTGGCGGTGTATCCTGTTCAATATAACCTCGTTTTGTGGGAAGTATCGCACGGCCTAGCCAGTCAACTAGTTCGATATAGTCTTGCTGGGTTACGTTAATTGCATTTTTATGTTTTTGTTTTGATTGGGTGAGTTTGATTAAGGGAATTGGGGTTTGAACTTTTCTTTTTAGTTGTTGTTTAATTCGTTGTTGAATTGAAGTGAATTCAGATTTTTCTGGCGTCTTCGCCATTTTCGCTCGGATAGGATTTAAATCGACATAGCTCATTGCGGTGATTACTGCGGCTTCATCAAGTAACGGCTGGGACTTAAATCTGCCCTCCCAGAATCTACCTTTGCATTCGTCTTCTTTGTTTGCTTCTCTGGCCAGGTATTCATTTAAACCGCGCATAAACCAAGAGATATCCATCAGTCGCTCTCGCCACTCTTGAATCATACCTTGAGCTACCTCAGCGATACCTTGCGCTTGTGGATTTTTAATATACTGTTGTACCACAGGCGGAATTTTATAGAGTCGCTTCCAGCGCCTTATAACGTTGGCCTCACTCCAACTCTTAGCTTTTTCGTCATCGACTCTAAGCACAAGGTGATAATGGTTTGACATAATGGCGTAACTCGCGACTTCAATGGCGAATGAATCTAATTGATAAGCTATACGTTCAACTATCCAGTGTCTGCGATGTTCAAAATTCTTTCCAGAAAACTTATCTTCGCCACATAAAAATGCGCGTCTAACACAACGAGAGATACAGTGATAATAAGTGGTTGAAGCTAAATCAATTATTGAATTGCGAGCGCGAGTCATCGTTGAAATCCCTTCTAGTTTGATATCCTTTTAAACCAAACTAATAAAAACTCGCGCCGCCGTCAAATTTATATTGAGATGTTTTTTTAAAAAGTTGTGGGTGTCCTATTTTTTGCGATAAATCCGATAAATCCGAAAAAGACCTTTAACATAACTTATATCCAATCATTGTTTAGTCCCATTTCTTTTTAAGTGTTATTAACGCTCCATAGTGCTCACCAATTTCCTCCAAAAGAGTTGTGGCTGTCCCTTTTTTTGTTTTTTTTGGTCCCTTTTTTTTGTACGAGATGATCAGTGCATTAACGACCGCAGTAGCGGCATTTTGTGAGCGTAAGAACAAAGGAACAAAAAGGAACAAAGGAACAAAAGGACATCCATTTTTATACCTGCTTTATATTACAACACCACACCATAACTTTAAAGCGCCCTAGTCTGCGTTTTATGAGAATAATTTTATCGAATTAGATTCAACCAGGAGATTTTGCAAATAGATATTAATTTTCAGGTAACACTACGCCTCAGCCGAGCTGATAAAGGTATTACGAGTTGATGAAATGTGATTTAGCTAAAGAAACAATCGCTGACTTGCAGAAAGCCCTTTGACTAATTTTCTTTCTGCTACATCCATAAAATGCGTAATCGCACTGGGAGAGCCAATGACACTGAGTTGTGATAAATCATCTTTCTGTTTCATTAACGAAACAAACTCATCAGCATGGAGATTAAGACGGTTTAATATTGGCGGTGTATCCTGTTCAATATAACCTCGTTTTGTGGGAAGTATCGCACGGCCTAGCCAGTCAACTAGTTCGATATAGTCTTGCTGGGTTACGTTAATTGCATTTTTATGTTTTTGTTTTGATTGGGTGAGTTTGATTAAGGGAATTGGGGTTTGAACTTTTCTTTTTAGTTGTTGTTTAATTCGTTGTTGAATTGAAGTAAAGTCAGATTTTTCTGGCGTCTTCGCCATTTTAGCTCGGATGGGATTTAAATCGACATAACCCATTGCGGTGATAACTGCGGCTTCATCAAGTAACGGCTGGGACTTAAATCTGCCTTCCCAGAAACGGCCTTTACATTCATCTTCTTTATTCGCTTCTCTGGCCAAATATTCATTTAAACCACGCATAAACCAAGAGATATCCATCAGTCGCTCTCGCCACTTTTGAATCATACCTTGAGCTACTTCAGCGATACCTTGTGCCTGTGGATTTTTAATATACTGCTGTACCACAGGCGGAATCTTATAGAGCCGTTTCCAGCGCCGAATAACATTGGCCTCACTCCAACTCTTAGCTTTGTCGTCATCGACTCTAAGCACAAGGTGATAATGGTTTGACATAATGGCGTAACTCGCCACTTCAATGGCGAATGAATCCAATTGATAGGCTATACGTTTGACTATCCAGTGTCTGCGATGCTCAAAACACTTTCCAGAAAACTTATCTTCGCCACATAAAAAGGCGCGTCTAACACAACGAGAGATACAGTGGTAATAAGTGGTTGAAGCTAAATCAATTATTGAATTGCGTGCGCGAGTCATCGTTGAAATCCCTTCTGGTTTGATATCCTTTTAAACCAAACTAATAAAAAATCGCGCTTCCGTCAAATTTATCTTGAGATGTTTTTTGAAAAAGTTGTGGGTGTCCTGTTTTTTGAAAAGCACAAAACGAGCAACGCAGTGGAGGTCGGCTTGAGCTGATTGTTAAGTGCTGACTTTTCCATACTCTTTCGTCCACGAATTCCAATTATCCTCGTTACGTAAATACACTAATAATGGAAGGTGATCCATTTCTTTGGGATACGGAATTGCTAGGTGTTCTTCATTGTAGCTACGGTGATTCTTAGAATAGTTAGCGAGTATATTCGTTAGTACGACACTCGCCACCTCTTTAGCTTCCTCCGAAGGCACGCCATCGTACACAATCCGTGCATTAAAATCTTCTCCATCCTCTGAAAGCTGAAAGGAAATCGCTCTAAAAGATGGCGCAATCTCTCCCAATAGTGCAGCTTGTGCAAATTGCATTAACTGAATTTCGTATTGAGTTTTCATAAGCACTTAACGCCTAGTTCATAAATTCAGGCGCTTTTGCCTGAATATTTTGCAACGTCTGGTTAGGCATTATTTCGTACGCCGCTTAAGTAAAAATACAGAGACCACAAGAAAGAGCACGCCTGATGCTCCAAACGGAATCCAAGAAAAATTAATACAATCATCGCTTCCCGTAGAGCATACTTTAAAATATGCTCCCGAATTGCTAGCCTCGAAATAGCCTAAAGCTACAGCAATAAGAATTAGCGCTGTCGCAATCACGAATGTAGCTAATATTGGTAATTGTTTATTCATCGCTCTGATTCATTTTAATGCCTAACGCCTCAATAACCGGCGCGCTTTTTGCGCGTCCGGCGCCGAAGGCGCGTAGTTAATTGACTTGTTATGTACCATTTACTACCGCCATGGCACGTTTATAATTTTCTTTGTCCACTTCTGTTCCATCCGGCCAAGGCTGCTCTAGCAACCACGCTGGGACAGGAATTTTAAGCTCAACCGATGTCAGAACAATGTAATACATTACATGCGTATCGGAAGGGTCCATTGCATTTAGCTCGAGAGCCAGCTTCCGAGCCTTTTTGAGCTCGCCATCTACCAGAGCAGACTCACACTCACTCAATAGTTGGTTCCATTTTCTCGCTACATCCTCTGCTGTCGAAGCCAAAGGAATGAACAACAACATTAAGGTAACAAGTAGCTTGTTCATATTTGTACATAACGCCCAGCTAAGCCGCCGGAACGGAGTTGATTGGTTTGTGCGAGCGTAGCGGAAAAGCACAAAACGAGCAACGCAGTGGAGGTCGGCTTGAGCTGTTTGTTAGTAGCTTATTCTGTTTCAACTTGCTCATGCTCTTCACGATATTCAACTAGCTCTCTTTGCGTTGCCTCTAAGATCAAAGCCTCATTATCAATTTTTATCCCAGAGAGCTTAAAGTAGCGAACTTCGTAATGTTTATCATTTATATCGATAGTTTGCTCAAGGAGAAAATCATTATCTTGAAACCTATCTCCGAAGGTTTTAAGTTCTTGAATAAAGTCACCAGAGACCTTCTCTCTTAAATATGGTTCACGATCGCCAAGAATTACTCCTGGAATATTTGGCCTTACTTGCCCCACAACGTAGACATTCGAGGTTAAACCAACTGAAGCCAGTATGCATTTAACCGGTAGGGTTTCATCTACTTCTTTTAGTTTTTCGATTATCTCAGATAAATTCATAAGTTGATCACTGCGTGGCTACTAACAGCTGATTGTATTCAGTAAATCACAATTAAATTTAAACGCTTGTTTAAATTATTACTGAATAATTGATTTAAATCTGATACTTACCTAACTTCACTTTAAAGTCAATCCCGTAACTACTTAACTTTACTGCGTACAATTCCAGACTCACTTTTTGACAACCTTTTAAATCAATAAGTTACCGATTTGAAGCGTCGTAATTGCAAAACACCCTGACTTTAACTAGTTATATGAGCGGTTTTACGGTAAGCACCAATGAGGATGAAATATGACACAGAATCCATAATTTATGCGTTTGGTCAGGGAAAGGATTAGAACGATGCAATATTCCTACTTTACCGAAAAAAGCTATGCTTATTGGGTTAAAAGCTACGTTCACTTTCATAACTTCAACCATCCCAAGTGAACACCGAGCCATCCGTTTTCATTCCGAATGTTTTATTGTGGCAGCCCCTTGCCTGAATGATTGATAACTAGATGTATTTTACAAGCCTAATTTTTGAAACGCCAGAAACAAGGACAACCGATAAATTTCTAGTCGCGTCTTAGCTAAGGTAAGATATTCTTATCGATTTCTGACATTAAATTGGAAGTTAGAGTGACCTATTCTTCTTTGACTAACTCGGTCATATAGGTGTTATACACATCATTCCTCGGTAGTTGGTAAAAGAGCCTTTAGCCCATTGTACCAAGCCATAAAAGCAACTGTTCCATGAGTTTCATTTTCAAAGTACTGTTGCTCACATTCGCCAATTGAATTATTAATTATAGATGACGCAAATTTGGTGCCCCACTGATAGTTGGTTAATCCTATTTCACCTAAGTGTGAGTTATTTGCAAACGCAAAAAAAATGTTTGAATTAAACTTTGATGTTCTGTTTTTACTATTTAAAGTTCTATTCAAATAATCATTATCCCATAATGCTGTTGGGTCAATAATTAGATAATCGGTAAATATTGATGTTGAATGAAGAAGCTCATTTGCAGCAAATAAGCCACCAAAAGATTCTCCAACTAATACTCGCTGGTTAGAGGCCCTGTACTTGGATTCAATATTAGGAATTAGTTCTTTCTCAAGAAAATTTGCAAATTGGTTGGCGTTGCCTGTTTTCTCAAAGGTGTCTAGAATTCGGCCTTTAAATTTCCACTCTTTTAATGAAGAAGGTGTTAAGTCTCTCTCTCTGTTCGTGTTTGGTATGGAAACCACTATAGACTCTTGGACTTGTCTTTCTAAAGTATCTGTACTCAGTGATTCAAGTACCCCTACAAATCCTTTAAATCTGTGTATATCTCCATCTAGTAAATAGATAACCGGATAGCTATTTTTAGCTATATCATAGCTAGGTGGCAAATAGACCATATAAGGTCTATTTTCGCCCATAATTTTTGAGTCCAGTGAATCAGAAGTCCCAAGAATAATCGACTCTTTCGCATAAGAGACAGAACTTAAGGCTAAAGTAAAAATTACTGTAATTAAATTTTTCAAGCTGACTTCCCTGATGTGCATAACGCTTATTCTATGCAGTTAATGACATTGAGACTCACTGGAATTCCGCTGCAAAGACGATTTATTTATTTTTGCCATTTAAAGGCATCCTGAATCGACGGCTAAAAAAGAGCCGCCGATGTCAACATTGTTGCATTTTTAGTGACGTTTTAGATATTGAAAAAAGCTTCAATGTAAACCGATTTCAAAACCCGCTTTCCAACGAGTCAGTTTAAATTTGAGTCAATTCACGCAATTAAGGTGACACTATCACTGCGGTATCTTCTAAATGATTACCTTTTCCTTCTACAAATCTAAATTGATTAAAGCCGATCTTTATGACGTCATTATCATTTAATTGCTCTCTTTCGACTTTGTGTCCATTTAGCAAGGTACCGTTAGTACTTCTTAAATCTTCTAAGTATATTTTTTGCGCTCCGTCAAAAAAAGGATCTGGCTCTACCACTAAGCGCGCATGCTTTGAACTGACCGATTGATCGTCAATTTGAATATCGCAATCCTTTGCACGTCCTAAAATTACTACTTCGTCAGTAATTTCCCATCGATTGATTACTACGTCTTCAACTATCAATGCTATGTAGGCCATGCCTATACTCCTCTGTATAATATTGGGGCTATTTTGTCATTTTTTATTCATGTGTTCAGCTTAATTACTTCAAGCTGTGATTCAAGTAGTGTTTTGCTGGCATTTTTTAATCTGCGACTAAACATCTAGTAATTTAGTTATTCGTGCGGCGTAATGATTAAACACGATATGTTGTCTTTACTTCCTCCTGCTAAAGCCGCTTGGTAAAGTTTTTCACAACAAGAATCTGACCGACTCGAATTGTTCAAAATCGACTCCAGTGTTTCTTTGGTTACGAAATCGTGGAGGCCATCACTGGACAAAATTACCTGATCGTGTGGGTTTAGTTGGGTAACAATGACTTCTGGCTGAACCTTTTCTTTTATGCCAACAGCCTTAGCGAGCAGGTGCTTAGTATCAGATTTTTCGGCTTGCTTTTTAGTGATAGCGCCTTTGTCTAATAAATAATGTAAAGCAGAATGATCGCGAGTAAGTAAACTTAGCTGGCCCGCGTGAAGCAAATAAGCTCGCGAATCGCCAATCCAAGCGGTATATAGTTTATCTTGAAAAATGACCGCAATTACACCGGTGGTTCCCATTCCGGCTTGGTGCGAGTTAGCCGTAGATTCTTCCCAAATTACTTGGTTGGCTTGCTCGCATAATTCAACTAAAAATGCTGACCAATTAGTTGTCTGCGGATTCGCTATACCCCCCATGGCTGAGTCAACCTGCTGCACAAAAAGTTGGCTAGCGACATCGCCAGCCTGATGCCCGCCCATACCATCGGCAATAACCGCCCAAACAAAATCCGTTTGTACTTGAAAGCCCAACGCATCTTCATTGTTTTTACGGAAATTACCTGTTTTGCATAAGCTAGCAATACTATATTTCATCACTTACTCCAGGTTAACTTAAAGCTAAAATTAGCCTACTTAAATTATTGATTTTTTGTAGTCTCGTTTTAGTGCGTTAACTAAGGCTAGTTTAAATTCTTCGGCGGTTTGGTAGCGCTTAGACTTATCTTTTTGTAATGCTTTATTAGTAATTCGGGCCGCGCTAGTTGGCAACTTGCTATCCCAATGTCTCACAGATTGCTGTTTAGTTTTTGTAATGTGATAAGCCACACTGGCAATTGACTCGCCATTAAAGGGTAAATGTCCACTGAGCAGCTGATAAAAAGTTACACCTAAACTAAAAATATCACTGCGCCCATCAACTTTCTGTCCCAAAACTTGTTCGGGAGACATATAGTAAGGGCTCCCAATAATAGTTCCAGTGCGGGTTTTACTATTGTCAGAGACATAGGCAATTCCAAAATCAGTTAAAGTCGCCTTATGAACTTCGTCGTCGTAAATAATATTGCCTGGTTTAATATCTCTATGTACGACTTGTTGACGGTGGGCATACTCTAAGGCGTCGGTCATTTGTATCATTAACTGATAAACTAAGGGTGCTGGCAAACGAAATTCAGGCTTAATAAACTCAGATAAAGGCGCACCTGTGAGTAAGTCCATCGCAATATAACCTAACTCTGCCTCCTCTCCTACATCATAAATAGTCACTATATTCGCATGGCTTAAGTTGCCCGCTGTTTCTGCTTCACGAAAAAAGCGCGCTTTTGTGCTAGCCAAGTCAGCTTCACTTGAGTCTAAATTTAGCTGTAAAGTTTTAATGGCAACATGGCGATTTATTTTAGGATCAACTCCCTGATACACAATTCCCATTGCGCCTTTACCTAATACCCCTTCTACTTGGTATCGCCCAAAATGGGTTGGCATAAATGCTTGCATATTGGCTTGCGAAGGGGTGCTACTACCTGGCTCGATTACCATAGTGGCGTCTAAATTTTCCTGTTCAACAGCACTTTCTAGTTCGGCTAATTTTTGCACGCTTGCCGGGTGCTTAACCGGAGAGTGAACAATCCACCTTAATAACTTTTTACTAATGGCCAAATGATTATTGGCTTGTGCTTCAATCGCAACATCAAATAGCTTGTTAACCAATGCTTGATCAATCACTGCGTTTTCTAAAAATGGTTGAAGCTTTTCAAACTGCTGATTTTTATAGTAGTCGGCGACAATGTCTGCCAATAATTTATTATGGGTTTGATTGAGCAGATTAACTTTATAAAACTCAAACCGGTAACCCACAAATAACGCCCAGGAGAAATAGATGAGCAACAAGCCAGGTAAAACACTAACCCACTGCAACTGACTAAATGCAATATACTGGCCGCCGATTCCAACGATTGTTACCGCTATTAGCGCCGTTAGTTGCACCCAAACTTTAGTTTTTTTGAGTAACCACATGACCGTTAACGCGGTAATTAAAAATATCCATTGCCCCGCCCAAGCAAGGCTGTTTTGCGTATGCAGTTTTTGCTGCATGACTTGCAGCCCCATATTAGCCAATAGCTGGCCATCTAAAATTGATTGAACTTTGCTGCCTTGTGCCACAACTAAAAGCTTTGCGGCTAGGTTTTGGTTGCTTAGTTGTCCCAGCGGTTTTAATGTCACAGGCTCTCCAGCAATAAAGGCTTTACCTAAAAACCCAAGCGACCATTGCTGCTTAGCGGTATAGAGCTCAACTTCCAATTGGTTATCAAATGCCAAAGCTTGGTCATCTATGTTTGCGTGTAAGCTAGCAACCATTTGGCCAAAAGCACTTAAAAAATAACCATCTTGATGTCGCCATAAACTGGTTAAGCCAAATGAGTTACCGCTATTGGGGGCATAAACCAGTGCCGAGTGACCTTCCCACTGAACCGGTTGGGGGGCGCTAAACCGCTGGCCAAGCAGAGCTTGCCAATAGTTAGGCTTGCTGGGTGTGGCTAGCTGTAATTTTGCGCTGGCAATATTTTCTGTGGCCACTATCAATGATAAGTTAGGCTGCATGGCGAGCTTTAACTTTAAGCGCGAAAGCCATTCGTAACTCGGTTGACCCACTAATACTACAACCATTTCAGGGTATTCTAAAAGCAGCGCTTCTAATTGATTGAGTGCAGTTTCGTCATAGCTGCTTGTGACTAGCTCTACCGAGCCATCTGAGACAGGCGCTGCACTTGGCATAACCGCAGAAAGTACTTCTCGGTTCAGTTTTTCAAGCGCATGAAACTGCCCTGTCGACATTAGCAGGCCAAATCCAAGCCACCCGCTAAGTAACAGAAAAAACCAACCAGTTTGATAAAAAGGGAGCAGCTTTTGCTTCATATATGCAATTTACCCAAAAGAATGACGCGTTTAATCTATTCGCAACCGTAAAGCTTGATAGCTCGCAAGGCCTTATTACACGTTATTATTGTTATGTTATACCAGCAATAAAAAGTGGCATACCCTATCGTAATGATAAATTTTAAGTATTTCAGTCATTCCGAGTGTAGCAATAAATCACAAGTTAAGGAATTCGTGTATAATCGAGCGCAATTTATTCGAATTCAATCATAGTTTAAGTATCATGCAGAAAAGACCTATTGCCCTTATCATTATGGACGGCTGGGGACACAGTGAGTCTCCCGAATCTAACGCCATTATGGCGGCCCATACGCCGGTTTTTGACCGCCTTTGGAATGACTATCCTAAAACTTTGATTTCAGGCTCTGGACTCGATGTTGGCTTACCCGATGAGCAAATGGGTAACTCTGAAGTGGGTCACTTAAATTTAGGAGCGGGTCGAGTCGTCTATCAAGACTTTACCCGCATTACCAAAGCAATCCAAGACGGCGAGTTTCAACAAAATAAGATTATTCTGTCTGCAATAGACCAGGCCGTTAAAGCCAACAAAGCCGTACATATTATGGGGCTTTTGTCAGACGGCGGTGTTCATAGTCACATCGGCCATATAAAGGCTGCACTAACTTTAGCCAAAGACAGAGGCGCTCAGCAGATTTACCTCCACGGTTTTTTAGATGGTCGTGACACGCCTCCAAGAAGTGCCGCTCAATACATAGAGCAAATAGAAGCGCTTAATGTTGGTCGCTTCGCTACTCTTTGCGGGCGTTACTACGCAATGGATAGAGATCAACGCTGGGAAAGAGTTGAAGCAGCCTATAACGTAATGACCACAGGACAATCAAAACATACCGCGGAAACTGCAACTCAAGCACTACAAGACGCTTATAAGCGCGATGAGAATGACGAGTTTGTTAGCCCAACGGTTATTGGCCAAGGGGTTACAATTGAAGACGGTGATTGCGTTTTATTTATGAACTATCGCGCAGACAGAGCGCGCGAAATAACTCGCGCATTTGTCGAAAAAGAGTTTACTGGATTTCAACGCGAGCCATTACAGGTTAACTTTGTCATGCTGACTCAATATGCGGCCGATATCGACGCGCCGAGTGCTTACGAGCCTTTAAAACTACCTAAAGTTCTTGGCGAGCACTTGCAAGACTTAGGAAAAACCCAGCTGCGCATCGCGGAGACTGAAAAATATGCACACGTAACTTTCTTTTTTAACGGCGGCGTTGAAACACCATTTAAAGGTGAAGATAGAGAGTTAATACCAAGCCCTCAAGTAGCCACCTACGATCTCCAACCAGAAATGAACGCACCGCTGCTCACCGATAAATTTGTCGCGGCAATTGAGTCAAACCAATATGACTTTATTATTTGTAATTTTGCAAACCCCGATATGGTGGGACATACTGGAAATTTTGAGGCTACCGTTAAAGCAATTAGTTGCTTAGATGTTTGTTTAGGACGAATTATTGAGTCGCTTCAAGCCAATGGCGGCGAAGCTTTTATTACCGCCGATCACGGTAACGCTGAAAAAATGCAAGATCCCGCCACTGGACAAGCCCATACGGCGCATACTAACTTTTTAGTTCCTTTCATTTATGTGGGCAGAGACGCAACTGCAACTAAGCAAAATGGTGTATTGTCAGATGTTGCTCCAACACTGTTAGCGGCTGCTGGTCTTCCTATACCCAAAGAAATGACAGGAACACCATTGATGGACATAAAAAACTAATCGCTCGATTTGCTATAAGCCATACTGCAAAGTGAAAATAATGCTCAATCAAATAATAAAAGCGAAAAGCATAAAAAAATTAAAAGGTGACGTTTGAAGTTTAAGTGGCAATTAATATTAGTGTTAGTTTTGGGTTTTGCCTCAGCTCCTAGCTGGGGCGAAAACGATCTTGAGAAAAAACAAGCCCAGCAAGCACTGTCGCAATTAAAAAAAGAAATATCAGCACTTCAAAAAAACCTAAAATCCAAACAAAAACAACAAAGCCAAGCCATTACCAACCTTCAAAATTCTGAAAAACAAATTGCTACCGCGACTAAAATTTTAGGTGCGACCAATCGCCAGCTCATCAGCAAAGAAGCAGAACTTAGAAAGCTGCGTAGCCAACAAAAAGATTTAGATGCAAGCAAGCTTCGCCAAAAGAAAGCGCTCGCTGCGCAAATGCGCTCCGCTTTTATGAATGGTAAGCAAGAGTACCTAAAAATGCTGCTTAACCAGCAAGATCCCGCAGAGCTTGGACGAATGCTTATTTATTATGACTACATGAATAAAGCGCGTACCGAAAAAGTAAAGCGACTGCAAGAAACCTTACTCAAGTTAGAAAATATTGATGCTGCCATTCAGTCAGAGATTCAAGATCTCAAAGTTTTAAAGGCCTCTAAAGAAGCAGAGACTGCTCGACTAAAAAAGCTAAAAGAAAAGCGTAAACAATTGATTGCGGATTTAGCCAAAGATATAAAAACAAAAACCGAAAAACTAACTGAAATGCAGATCAACGCCGAAGAGCTCCAACAGTTAGTCGAGTCGGTACAACAAGCCATTGAAAGCATTGATTTTAGTCAGCCTTTAGATGGCCTAAAAAACCTAAAAGGTAAACTAAAGTGGCCTACCAGAGGAAAAACACTACGTAATTATGGTGCTCGCCTGCCCGAAGGGTTAACCAGTAATGGTATTTTAATTGGCGCTAACGAGGGCAACCCAGTTAATGCGATTCACTATGGAAGAGTCGTTTATGCTGATTGGCTGCGCGGGTTTGGGCTGTTGATTATTGTTGACCATGGAAAGGGCTATATGAGCCTATACGGATACAACCAAGCATTATATAAACAAGTGGGCGACTGGGTCGAAGCCGGTGAATCAATCGCAACTGTAGGCCAAAGCGGAGGACAGCCTCGCTCAAGTTTATATTTTGAAATGCGCTACCAAGGCAAGCCAGTTAACCCCAAACGCTGGGTGCGTTAATTTTAACTCGCGCACTTTAACCTGGCTTAGCGCAACAACAATACTCGCTGCAAATGCGGGCTTCTGCTAAAATAGCAACACTTAAATAAGCCACAGCCAAAAGCGACAGTCACTATGAATTACCCTACTTTAAAACTCCGTAAAAACGAAGAAAAGCGCATTAAAAATGGCCATTTATGGGTTTATAGTAATGAAATAGATACCAAAGCGACTCCATTAAAGTCATTTAATGTTGGCGAGCCGGTTATTATTGAGGCTGCTACAGGCAAAGCCTTAGGTATTGGGTATATTAATCCAAACAACTTATTATGCGGGCGTCTTATTAGTAGAGACATAAAGCGTCCTATTGATAAATCTTTTTTTGTGCATAAATTTAATATTGCATTATCGTTACGAGAAAGAGTTTTCGATAAACCCTTTTATCGCGCTATTTACGGAGAGAGCGATGGTTTGCCGGGATTAATTGTCGATCGCTTTGATCAACATTTAGTGGTGCAAATAACCACCGCTGGTATGGAATATCAGAAAGCAGCTATCATTGATGCACTACGCAAAACCTTTAAGCCAGAGTCAATTTTATTACGCAACGATTGTAACTCTCGCAAAATTGAAAGTTTAACCAATGAAGTTGAACAAGCATTTGGAACTACCCCAGAAGCTTTACAAATTGAAGAAAATAACACTCAATTTATCATTCATCCTCACAGTGGACAAAAAACAGGGTGGTTTTTTGATCACAGAATTTCGCGCCGTCAAATTTCCCAATACGTACAAGGCAAAAGAGTGTTAGATGTTTTTAGCTATATTGGTGCGTTTGGTATCCAAATGGCTAATGCTGGCGCACAAGAAGCATGGTGTATCGATATTTCGGCTAAAGCACTGGATGAATTAGAACAAAATGCACAACTTAATAACATTGCCGATAAAATTACTTGCGTTCAAGGTGATGCGTTTGACGCAATGACTGAACTTAAAAATCAAGGCGAAAAATTTGATGTTATCGTGGTCGACCCTCCTGCATTTATTAAGAAAAAGAAGGATCACAAACCCGGCTTAAAAGCCTATAGAAAAGTTAATGAAGCAGCAATTCGCTTATTAAATAAAGATGGTATTTTACTTTCAGCTTCGTGTTCAATGCACTTAAAAGAGCAGGAACTTGAAGATAGCTTGCGCGCTGGTAGCCGACATTTAGACAAGACTCTGCAAATTATAGAGCAGTGCCACCAAGGTCAAGATCATCCAGTGCATCCGGCAATACCAGAAACACGCTATATAAAAGGGTTTATTAGTCGAGTTTTGTCTGCTTAATTCTGGCTTGGCGCTAGGGTTACTAAGTAAAATATTCGTCGGCTAATAGCCCGCGAATATATTGCCCAAATTTTTCAGTTTCTACTAAAAAAGCATCATGTCCGTATTGCGAATGGTGGCTTATATAATGACAGTCAACCCCGGCTTCTACTAAGCCTTCGTAGAGCTCTTGCTGTTGTTGTGGAGTGAATAAAATATCGAACTTTTCAGAGACTACTAACACTTTACAACTAATCCGCGCAAATGCATCACTATGAGTAGGGTAGTTTTGTGTGACATCATAGTTATCCATCGCAGTAGTAATACTCAGGTAACTGTTTGCATCAAAAGTTTTCACAAACTTTTCTGCGTTATAGTCCATATATTTAGTAATTTCGCCATCTTCCGCAGACTTATCCCGGTGGCTATTAAAACGCCGATTCCATTCTGCCGAGTTTCGATAAGTATAAAGCCCTAATTTTCTGGCAAGCTTAAATCCATTTAAGTCGCTGTTAGATTGATAATTACCATTATTCCATGCGGGATCAATTCTAATCGCAGACTGCTGAATATTTCTATTGGCAATATTAGCAGGATAAGCTTTGTAAGAAGAACAACTCAACATTAAGCGTTGCAGTGATTGCGGATATTCAATTGCCCAAGTAAGCGATAACATTGCCCCCATAGAGTTACCGATGATCGCATTGAGTAGATTAATGCCTAAATAATCAAGTAGCTGCTTTTGTGAGTTGACCATGTCACCAATTGAAACTGATGGGAAACTTGCGTTATAAGCAGTGCCAGTTTCTGGGTTGATGCTGGTGGGGCCACTAGAGCCGAAACAACTCCCTAAGTTATTAATACAAACAACATAGTAATTATTACTATCAATCGCCTTACCAGGCCCAACCATGTCTTGCCACCAGCCCTCTGTTGGGTTTTTAGATGAGCTTGCAACGTGCGCTCCCACTGACAGTGCATGATGAATTAGCACTACGTTAGACTTGTCAGCGTTTAGTTCTCCCCATGTTTCGTAAGTAAGCTGTAATTCAGCTAACACTTCTCCAGACTCTAAACCAAAAGGCGTATGAGCGTAGTAAGTAAAACTTCCATCAGGGTTGGTGCTAATGGTTTGACTCATAAAAATTTACTCAATGGGTAACAGTTATTCAACAGATAAAGTAGCATGCGGAACCTTGTTCAACGAGTGAAAAAAGCCGTTAAATAATAACTCAATCTCAACACTTTCGCGAAACTATATAACAAAAGCCACTTTTTAGACCAATATTACTCGTTGTGATTATTTATCATTAAAGCATTTTAACTAATAAAAAGCCCTTCTCAAAAGAGAAGGGCCGCATTACAACATAACCAAAAATAATTTTATTAACTAGCCGCTACTGAATAACTAAGTAAAAAGCGGCTCTGCCTCGAACAACACGAAGAAGAATCTTGTCTGAATCTAATTGCAACGCTTTTGAAAATTCAGCTAACGACTTAACTCTTCGCTTATTAACTCCTACAATTAAATCACCTGGGCGCAAACCGCTATAGGCTGCGTAAGAGTTGCGCTCCATGTTCGCGATAACCACTCCATCAGCATCTTTGCTTTGCTCAAAAGTTACGCCGCGCAACAATGGATGCAGCTCACCATTATTAGCATTTAGACCACTGGGCTCGCCAATTTTTATGCTTTCTGTACGAGTTTTGCCGGAACGAATAAAAGTAACTTTTATTTTATCGCCAATTTTGCGCTTACCAATTTGGCTACGCAACTTGCCTCCAGAGGTTGTCTTTTCGCCATCAACCGCAATAATAATATCGTCAGCTTTTAGCCCTGCATCATCGGCCGGTGAGTCTTCTTCAACATGGGTAACTAAAACACCTTGCTGTCCATTTTTTAAACCAAAGGCAATTTGTAAATCAACGGTTATTTCTTGAATACCTATGCCAAGTTGGCCACGCTTCACCTCACCAGTTTCAATGATTTGATCCATGCTGGACTTAACCATGTCCATGGGTATAGCAAAACCAATCCCCACATTACCACCAGAAGGCGCAATAATAGCGGTGTTAATACCAATTAGCTCGCCACGTAAGTTGACCAAAGCACCGCCGGAATTGCCCGGGTTAATCGACGCGTCTGTTTGAATAAAATTTTCATAGCCTTCAATACCCAGTCCGGTTCGTCCCAATGCGCTAACTATACCGGTAGTGACAGTTTGTCCTAAACCAAACGGATTACCTATTGCCACAACAAAGTCACCGACTTCAAGAATTTCCGAATCGCCCAGATTAACCGCGGCTAAGTTTTCGGCGTCTATTTTAAGAATAGCAATATCAAGTTCAGGATCATTTCCCAGCACCTCGGCGGTATAATGACGGCCGTCAATTAACGAAACTCTAACTTCATCGGCACCTTTAATAACATGGTAGTTAGTAATCACAATCCCTTTTTTAGCATCAACAATAACACCAGAACCAGCACCTCGCATTTGCTTTTCTGGTGGACGGTCAGTAGGTTCTTGCTGCTCTGGAATGTTAAAAAATCGGCGAAAAAATGGGTCATTCAATAGTGGATTATTGGTGTATTGTTTCTCGGAAAAAGTGGCTATATTCACAACCGCAGGGTTAACTTTTTTTAACATATTAGATAAAGATGGAAGTGGCTTTCCATCTGGGTCTACTTGTGGAAGTGAGGCACTCACCCCTCCTATTTGGGTGACAAGTAACACCCCAAAAAACAGCCGACTAAGTCTATTCACTAGCGATCTCCTGAAAAGTTTAGTTAGTTTCTCAATCAGTAAAATAAACTGATCCTATGCGGTTAAGCACGAGAAATTCAGCATTTAAGCTCTATCAAGTTTTTCAAAAGCTAATTTAGGGCCAAAAACATGAATTTCAAGGGTCAATTCTTGAAATTATTAGACTCAAAACAAACAAATGGTTCAATTCGGTGTTGTTTCAGATTGTGACTGCGGGTTGCTTTCTAGGCCAGAGAATTGCTCACTATGGTATAAAAGATAACCAGTGAGAATCACCATAATAATAAATAAAATAAACAAAAGCCGATATATACGTCGCATGGATGGTTTTCACTTTAAATGGTTGGGTCTTAAAGCGGCCATTTTAATGGCCGCTTATTTTAGCTAGTTTCGCCCTTGCTTTAACAAGCGCTTTACTAATGTTTTAAGATCTTGGGTATTTTCTTGTTGGAATTCACGGTTATCAATACCCACCGAATAGTAAATCGCTTCTCTAATTGAGTTAGTTTTTTCTAAGTAGTCAGTCACACTTGCAACATCAATATGATCACTTAAAGTTTCGAACTCATGAGTGACTCTTATGCTATCGGCTTTAGGTATTATTTCGCGCTTATAATGTAATTGAGGCGAGCCAATGTCTAACAAGAGCTCATTTAAGTTCCAGTTAGTTTCGTTAGGATAATTGATTAAAATATCATGTTTCAACTTTATTGGATAAGGGTTGTAAAGCGGCATCTTGCGATTACTAACCGATGGTTTAGCAATATACTCAGCAATTAAATCACCATATAGTGGAAGTTCGTATTGCGCTTGGTTTTGGGTCCAGTAATTGGCAATTTCAAAGTTCAACTTCACAGTGACTCGGTTATGCTTTTCGTCATCGACAATTTTTGCATTACCCAATAATTGTATGCTGGGAAACTGCTTGGCGTAAAAATTCATGTAGCTTTTACTGAAGTGTTTAATACCTTCAGACTTTAAAAAGCTACGCGTATTTTCTGCTTGCGCATAAGCATATTCAAATGTCGCGGTTAATTGGGCTGGGCCGTTAAAAGAGTCAGCTTGATAAACTTCGCTTAATATAATCTCATTCGTTTTAACTGGCGTATTAATTGTGCTTAATGAATTTGTGCCTGGTTTAACCAACAATGCATACTGAAAATCACTTATCCCAATATTTTCAATATCACCAAACTGAAAGCTTCGTGTTCCGTCTACCCAATATTGCTTTCCGTTCAAGAAAAACGTAGAGATAACATGGTCAAAAGCACCAGGCTGCGGAATGAGCTTTTGGATCGCCTTAGTCGATCGACTTGAAACCAAAGCAGGATAGGCTTCTATCCCTTGCATTGATAACAACGTATTTATAAACATCGTCTTGTCTTTACAGTCACCATATTTTCTTTCAAAGACTTCGTCTGGACTATACGGTCGGTGACTATTTTGACCAATCTCTATGCCAAAATAGCGAATGTTATTTTGAGCATAACGCACAACTTTTTCTACGTAAGCTTGTTTCGTTTTACTCTGCTTGGCCCACTTTGCAGCCAGCTTAAGCAGCTTAGTGTTTTTAATTGTGCTTATCTGATAAAACTCGGTTGCCCAATCCACTACGCCAGACCAACTATCGTGTTCACTAAACCTGACCGACATATAAGGATCATACCAACCAGGATACTCGCCTTCATCGTATACAGCACTTACATTGCTAGCACTCCAGTGATAAAAATGTCTATTACCTTGTTGGCTATGTTGGAGGTTTTTATCATCAGCGTTATAGACTTTATAATTTAGCGCTTTATCGGTGGTTAGCTGAACAAATACTTTATCTACATTTACCGACCAATTAAGTGGAAACCCCGTAAAGTACTGACCTTTAAAAATTGGATTATTGCCTTCTATGGTATAAGCATATTCAATAGTATCGCCAACCTGTACATCGGGAATAAGCAGTCTTGCAGTAACACCGCCGTCATAAATTCCTTGAGATATACCCTCTTCTCGTTGTAATAAACGAATATCAACCGCTTTGGTCATTTCTAAAACTTCGCCGTGACGATGTCTTCTTACAAAGTTAATCTTTAATTGTTGAAAGTCTGGCTGAAAATATATACCGGTTTCAGACGCATCTTTTAGGCCGCTTTCTAGGTTAACTTTAACACCATAATGATAAAATCTTGCATATTGATCTTTTATCATTAGAACTTGAGTATCACTTAGCAACCAGCTCGCACCTAAATCTTTTTTAAGTTTTGCAGGTGGCAAAGGCTGACTTACAATCCAATCGGCAATCGGCTCTATATGGTATTCAAAACCGTCTTGCTTTACTGAAGCTGCATGAATGTTTAAATGTAAACATGTGAATACAACCACTACTAACTGAAACAAATATTTATTCACCGCTTAATACTCCATCTTGATTATTTTGCTTTCCACTTTGCAACTGCGTCACCGCATTAACTTGTTGATTAGCTTTCTGTATATTTAACTTAAGTTGTTTCGCACCATTTCCATATTGAGTCCGCTTATCTACCTGAGACAAAATCAAATCGATCTTTGCTTGATATTCGCTACTAGTGTCAAGTGTAGAAATAATTTCGGCAAGTAAAACAGAGGCATTGATATTGCCACGTTCATGCTGGGCGACCAACCAGTCGACATGCGGCTCCAATTCATGATGTTTTTCTAAATAAAGATAAGCCCTGCTTAAGTTTATTTTAGAGATTGGAGGCAAGTTGTCGAGTTTTGAAGCAGTTTCTATCAATTGGTTAAAGTCTCTCTCTCGCATTAACTCGCTTGTCAGTAAATTAATAAAGCTGGCTTCCTTTGATTTCGATAAATTATTCAACATAAGCGAGGTAATCTGTTTGTCGCTTAGTTCAAGATAACTAAAAAGTCTTTTTAGTATGGGAAAGTTATTATAGTAGTGATATTCAAACTCGCCTGAATCTAGATCGACTGCGTGAACACGATATAGAAATTTGTCTTGCTCAATAATAAGCTCTTGGTCAAGAATATCGTATCCAGCAGTTGATAAAATCAATTCAATTTCTGTCGCTTCTCGAATATTAACCGCATTGGCTTTATCTCTGCCATTATTCTCACTAAGCATTGCTTTAATTAGCGAGCCATATCGATTAACTAAAACTTTGGTTCCATATTCACTTTCTTCACAAGCAATCAACAGTGCCAGTGCAATTAAGGATGAAGAATTCTGCGCAAATAAATCATAATAACTTTGAATGTTTTCCTTTCTGCATATTTTATCTTCTGGAATATTATCTAGCTGTTTAACAGCCAGCATATATTTTAATATGCTGTTTTTGGGGTGCGAGTTAGCAAAATTGTTAATATCTGTTTTGGCTTGAGCAACCCTTTCCGGTGTCCAGAGTTGAATATTATTAACGGTCTCCTGCTGCTTAACATTGCTCGTTTTACAGGCTGAAAGTAACAAGCATACAACTAAAGCTAATAGCTGCTGATACTTTAACAAGCCCCTATCTTTTAATCTTTTCAATTTTAATCCTTTCCTAAATCAATTTATTCTAAGCCGTTCAAACTACAATACATTGCAACTCTATCAGTCATTTATAAGCGGCCACTTTGCTTAATATCAAAATACTCGTTAACTAAATTCACCGCAAGGTGAGAAGGTACACAGTCTATAGAGGTAGTCCCCTGGTGCAGAAGCCGCTTGTGCAGGTTTGCTCGTTCTGCTAAATACAATGACGATTGAGCATAAGTTACTGCATCTTCTATATTACTAATATCTTTATCTAGTATTTGATCTAACGCCGATTCGCGTAAGTTAGCTAACATAACAAGGTGGTGTTTGCTTAATATTTTTAATGCTAACGAGTACTCTTCATCATCTTCTTTTCTTACATTTGAAATGACTATAACCAGTGATCGCTTTTTAAAACTAGCACATAGTGACTTTGCGGCGCCGATAAAGTCTGATGCATTATTGCTCGGGTGCACCGAGTAAACAGCATTTAAAATTTTGGTAGTGGCTGAGGGACCTTTGCTAGGCGGGACAAATATTTGTTGCCCGCCAAAAACATTTAGGCCAACAGCATCACCTTGCTTCAACGCGATTGAAGCAACTAATAATGTCGCATTTAAAGCTTGGTCAAAATGCGATAGGTCACCGTCTTTAGCGCGCATACGTCGGCCACTATCTAAAAGAAAAATAATATTCTGATCTCTTTCTTGTTGGTACTCTTTTGAAATTATCTTTTTTAATCTCGAGGTCGCTCGCCAGTCTATTTGGCGCAAGCTATCGCCAATGCGATACTCTCTAAGCTGGTGAAAATCCATGCCTTCGCCTCGACGTTGACGTTGTCTAATACCTATTTGCCGTGTTTTTTGCTCCGTAGCAAGTAATACGTAATTCATAATTGAACGATAATTAGGATAGACTTTCGCTCGGCTTGGATGTGTCAGTGTCAGGCGCTTTCTTAATAAACCGAACAATGACTCTATCCACAGTTCGGTGATATCTATGGTCAGCTCGCCGCGCTCAACAACTTTTATTTGATAATTAATGTTAACTTCTGCGTTAGAATTAATGTTGATACTAACAGGCATATTTTTAAGCCTTACATTATCCGGATAATGTTCGTAGAGCATCAGTTTTACCGGACAAAGATTAAGGTTAGTTAAATGTAAATTAACTTGAGTAAAACTGTTTACCGGTAATGTATGCGGAAGCTCTCGTTGTAACTTGAAGTTCTTACGCTGTTTTAAACTTAATATTTCCCATGCAAACAGCGCACTTAACACTGCGGCATAAATTAACCAAATGAAATCCAACGCGAAACTGTTAGGCGCTTTTTCAGACGCAAACAAATAAAGCCTCACTCCAACCTCAATTAAGGCAAGCGCTATCCAGCCTATAAGCCATAAGACTCCAATACGCGTTAACTTCATTTACAGACTACTCATTAGTGTCGTGGTGCTTCAATTTGCGCCAGAACATCGGCTATAACTTGAGTGATGCTTACCCCTTCAATTTCAAGTTCAGCAGTCAGCACTATACGGTGGCGGAGCACCGGTAACGCAACTGACTTTACTTCATCTGGCGAAACGAACTTACAACCGCGAATTAGAGCAAGTGCTCTAGCTGCACGAATAATCGCAATTGATGCTCTTGGACTTGCGCCCATTTCTATTCCTGGCCACTCTCTTGTCGCAGCAACTAAACGCACTGCATAGTCGAATAGCTGATCATCTACAATAATGAAGGCTGCGGCATTTTGTAGCGCGATAATATCTTGCGGTGTTGTTACTGCCTCTAAATTCTTCATTAACGCAGAATCATCAATTTGCCCTGTAGTTACTTTTTTTACTAACTCTACTTCACTGCTGTGCTCAGGGTAGTCGATAAATATATTCATTAAGAACCTATCTAATTCGGCTTCTGGCAAAGGGTAGGTACCTTCTTGATCTAATGGATTTTGGGTGGCTAATACCATAAAAGGTGCACTTAATGAGAGCGACTCTCCTTCTATGGTAATTTTTCTTTCTTGCATTACTTCTAATAATGCCGATTGTGTTTTTGCTGGTGCACGATTAATTTCATCCGCTAGCAGTAAATTAGTAAAGGCGGGTCCTTTTCGAATAACAAACTCCTCAGACTTGGCGTCATACATTGCATGCCCAGTCACATCGCTTGGCATTAAGTCTGGAGTAAATTGAATTCGGGAAAATTCACCATGAAATGTTTTAGCCATACTTCGTACTAACAATGTTTTACCTAAACCGGGTACACCTTCAATCAATAAATGGCCGCCAGCGATCAAGCAAGTCAGTGCTTGCTCTACTATTGTCTCTTGTCCTATTAAGGTCGCGTTAATCGCTTGTTGCAGCATTTGAATGAGCTTAAAGTTTTTATCTTCAGGCGTATTGTTGCTTTCTATTGATGGATTATTTAGCTCGTCATTCATTATAAGTGCTTCCTTATTGATTGAATTATTCTTACTGTTGAGATAAAAGAGTCTTGCGAGTTGTCACTGCAATTCCACACTTTCTCAATTTTTTTATGTTCAATACCGGTTAGCTCAGCCAGTTTAATGATTTTAGTTTTCTCATCAAACTGTGAAAAACCAATTAAGCGCTGCGCTAATTTATTTTCTAAGTTTTCGCGCATTTTCTTCAGTAATAAATTGCCAGCGTTTAATCGGTAAATGAACTCACCGGCGGCGCGCAAATGCAAAGTGATTTCTCGTTGAACTGAATGAGTATTGGCTTTAGGTCGGCCTTCTCGCCAAACCAAAGAAACAATCACCAACACTAAAACAATCACAAAACTTATAACGAATATAGTGGCGTGTTGCCATAATAGATTAAGCAATGAAGCTTGCTCTCGCTTATGTACCACGTAGACATCACCACAAGGCTGCAGCATTCTTAGCAAAAACAAAGCATGATCGTGTGCTGTGATTTTGCTGTTATTCCAAATAGAAAATTCACTGAGCACAACAACTTTTCCATAACCGAGTGAATATTCAATAACTAAATCTGAGAATGCGTTAGAGCTAATTTTATCTGCTAAATGTTGGCTATCGACTAAATAGCTATGTGAATTAAAATGCAACTCTAATGGTCCTTCCATGTCAGCATTAGTTATATACTTAACAATTTCTTCCTCATCTGTTGTATTCGTCGTTGAGGTATCTTGGTATAGCCTTACCCCTAAGGAGTCTAAAAAGGTGTCTTTAGTTTGCCTTTTTTCAGCTGCATACGGCTCGGTTGCAAGTAATATTAAGCGGCCACCATTTTCAACCCAACGGCGCATTGCTTTGCGCTGAGCTGTTGACATACCAACACGAGAACTAGCAATAAATACACTATCTTTATGATCAAGTTCAGATTCAAAAAGGGAGAAGTCTGTTTTGCTTTGCACTTTATAGCCAAACTGAGCCATGAGTTGTTTTGCCGCTAAAAACTCATCTTGCCTTGCCTCATGTGAGTAACCAAGATCAACTTGTTTACTCGCCATAGTAAAAGAGTTAAAAAACCAAATACAGGCGAGACCAATGCAAATTAGCAATAGACAAAGTAAGCCGCATTCTTTTGAAACTTTAAAACTCATCATAAGCTAGCACTCGTGTTTAATGAGGTGCTAGCGGACTTTGTTACTGCAGGTTTTGTAAATGTCTTAGGCCAGAGATGACAAATATCAATGAGTTGTTGTTTAGGTGTATCTTTGTGAGCGTAAGCAGTTTCACGCCAAACATAGGTCAATTGTGTAATTAATTGGAATTGGTTTAGCTCAATACTTAATGCTTCTCCGCTATTTTCAACTGTATTTTTTTTGAGTTTAGCAATCGCTGCCAAGCATTCTAATTCAGTAAAGCTGGGCTTAATCGTTATAGATTTATTTTCAATTACCCATACTAACGTCGCTCGGTATAGCAAACTGACTGCGGAGCGAATATTGCCTGCGTTAATTAATTCTTCAGCGACTAACCAGTGCTGACTAGGCAAGCTAGCTTGTGTCACATCTAACCCAAACAAACGACTCGGCTTTTTAGTTATGCTTTGTTTGCTTGGCTGCACACCGCTAATAATATGGCGATATTTTACAATCAAAAATATTACGACTAACGCTAATAAAAACCACAACCCAAAACGAACAACCATTGAAAATAACTTGCCAATCAATTCATAACCAGAATAGTCAGTGGCTATATCGTCTTCGCGAGCAGAGTCAGATTCTCCTAAATACTCTAAGTAATTCACCGTTTTAGTTTGTTTAAAAGATTCACCATTTTTTATTTGGTTTATTGCTTTAGTTACAGATTCTTTAGTGATTGTTTTAACATGCCCATTATTAACTGAGTTGCTAGCTGTATTTAAGTCACTGTTTTTTTCAGCAACTGACTCTTGGCTAAGCTGAGTTGAACGATCACTCTGTGGTTCTTGTGCAATCACTAAAGGTGTCTGAAGAGTGCTGATGCCAATTAAGGCCAGCAAGCTCAATAAACGTAGCGAAGCTGCCAGCGAACTAGTCGACAAGCGCTTCATTAAGCGTTTAAAGGTTAATTCAATGTCCCAAGCTTCTAATAAAGTTCTATGATTAAGATACAAACTAAACCCACAAGCGGTATAAAAAGGTGCAACTAGGGTCATGCCAAGATAGACTAAGAAATTAAATGCCATCACATAAATTAAACTGATATTGTCACCGATAAATAGCGATAAAAAGTCAATTTTTTCTAAGTAAACCGCGGGAATTAATAAGAAAAGCAGTGCCATACAAGCAGCAAATATAATGGCTTCTAAATGACAGAAAAATAAAGTTATCCACATTGCACTACTTGAGCCAATGGAATGAATTGTTCTTAGCCTGCTACTACGCTTACTTCCGGCTAAATTTTCTAACTGTACGACTGGCAAATCTAAACTGCGCGTAGGACTTAAACGACGCCAAATTAAACTCGTGAATGCTTGTTTTTTTGCCAGCGAGAAAAATGCCTTTACACAATCTAGCACCGTTAAACGTTCATCAAACAAATGTCGGCTAAGATAATGTAGCATAGGCCGTTCCCATAATGGCTTAAGCCACCAAAATAAAAACAGAGCATACCAACCATAATAAGCTTGAAGTAAGCACAAGAGAAGAAATGCCGGAAGAGTGATTATCAACCAAATTGAATAAAGCGCTTTCGCATGCTGTTGTACTAAAGCTACGCCAAGGTCAATCGCTTCCCAAGATTTACGCGGCCTAACTTTGGCAGTAATTTTATCAATCTTCATTAGGCCTTGCCTCGCCCAAGAAAACTAAAGTAAGCGATAATCAGTAGCCAACCAGCAGCGCCAACCCAATATTTAATCGCTAAACTTATATTAGTTTTTGACGACCAGAAAGCTTCAACAAATGCAGCAACTAAAAGTAAAATAATCGCACCATAGACAAGCTTAATCGCGTCCTTTCCTGCATTCACCAGTGCTTGCTTTCTTGAAAAATTACCTGGCGCAATGATAGCCCAACCCACTTTCAGCCCAGCCGCTCCAGCGAGTACAATACCGGTTAATTCATAAGAAGCATGACCTGCGACAAAAGAGAAAAATGGCTGTTCGAATCCAACATTAATTATATGCGCAGTAACGCCACCAAAAAATAAACCGTTAAAAATTAAGTAAAACTGGCTTCCTAGAGTCGCTAGCATCCCGCCTGCAAAAGTTTGAAAGGCGATCCCTATATTATTTCTAATATAGTGACCAAACATCATAAAGTCCGTATCGGCTTGGCGCTCTCTTCCAAGTTTGTCGTGTGCGGGATCGTACATGCTTTCAATTTTAGCGACACTCGCTTGATCTACAATGCTATAGATAAGTTCAGGAAAGAGTAAAGTTAAACCAAATACGACAAAGCAAGGTAAATAAAATAAAGCCGATGCTATCCAAACAAACTGAGCTTGTTGTCTAACAGCGACGGGTAAACCATATAAAATAAAACGATAAATTTTTGCCGCAAATCCAATGCGCCTTTGATACAGTAATTGATGCCCAGAAAAAGCTAAGGCTTCAAGTTCAGTTATCAGCTGCGTACTATAATGTCGCTGTCTGGCCAGAGCTAAACAATAACAAATTTGGCGGTAGTCACTGGCGAAATGACTAAGCGTTTCTAGCAGTTCAGGGGTTTTCTTTTTGAATTGCTTTAGCTGGCTGGTGGTCGCTTTAAACTTTTTCCACGAAGTTTGATAGCGTTGCTCAAACTCTTCTTGTCTCATCCGCTACCTCGCAACCACTTTGCGATTTGCATGAGCTGGCTTGCTGCACTTGTCTTACCGGATTTAATTAAAGCTCGGTCAAGCCAAGCACTTAAGATACTGGCAAGTTCATTTTGGCGCGGACTAGAGATTTGATTACTGCGCTCAGCAAATGCCATTAAGGCACTTTGTTCTTCCAAAGTTAGCGCTATTTTAGGCGCTCTTGCACTCAGTTGATTTTGCTGTACTAAATTAGAGTGCTCTAAGCGGTGTATGACTAAAGTGCCCGCAGCAAAATCACCCAGGCGCTTAAAGTCTTTACTAAACAACATGCTCAATATGCCCAATGCATACATAAAGGGCAGGAAGTCTACAAAGCGTAATAAATTTCTTACCATTGAAGAAGACCAATCAATCGGCGTACCGTCGTCGTTCACTACGACAATCTTTAAAACTTTTTTACCAATTGTTTGACCATGATTAAAAACTTCGAAAATAACTGGATAAAACCATTCAACTAAGAAAAAGGTTAACAGGAGAACACCATCACCAAACTTTCCAAAAAAGCTAAAAACTAAAATGATAACGAACAGTAAACTCCAGCGAATAACCAGATCAAGCAGAAAAGCCAAGGAGCGACAAACCGCACCGGCTACTGGTAATGACAGAGTAATGCCCTCGGGGACTTCTACTTGTTTAGTGGTGTCTAACATTCCTTTAGATCTTTTATTCTTTGAACTCTAGTTAGAGTTTTGACTGCTGCCTAACAATGGCGATTTCATCTCAACCGATTAAAAGTTGAAATAAATGAGCTCAGTCCTTTAGCTTAAACTCAATTTCCACTGCGCTTAAACGAAAAAGACAGTATGCCGATTTTATCGGCATACTGTCTAGGTACAATTAGCACAAATGTAAATATTGTAACGATTTTATTTGATTTTTGCGTCTAACTCACCACTTGCATAACGCTCAAACATTACCTCTAAAGATACTGGCTTAATTTTACTCGCATTACCAGCCGTTCCAAAAGCTTCATATCGCGCTAGACAAATTTCTTTCATCGCTTGAGTCGAAGCAGCTAAGTACTTACGTGGGTCAAAGTTTGATTTATTTTGCGCTAAATGGCGTCTAATGGCACCTGTTGCTGCTAGACGTAAATCTGTGTCAATGTTTACTTTACGCACACCATGCTTTATGCCTTCACAAATTTCTGATACTGGCACACCGTAAGTCTCTGGAATTTCTCCGCCAAACTCATTAATCACTTCTAACCAGTCTTGCGGTACAGAAGAAGAACCATGCATTACCAAATGAGTATTAGGAATACGAGCGTGAATTTCTTTAATACGGCTAATTGCTAAAACATCGCCAGTTGGCGGACGAGTAAACTTATAAGCGCCATGTGAGGTACCTATTGCAATTGCCAGTGCATCTACATTGGTTTTCTTGACAAAGTCTGCGGCTTCTTCTGGATCGGTTAGCATTTGATCCATCGTTAGAATACCTTCAGCACCAATGCCATCTTCTTCGCCAGCTTCGCCCGTTTCTAGCGAACCTAAACAACCTAATTCACCTTCAACCGAAACTCCACAAGCATGAGCCATTTCTACGGTTCTACGTGTAACATCAACGTTGTATTCGTAGCTTGCAGGCGTTTTTCCGTCTTCACCTAAAGAGCCGTCCATCATTACAGATGAAAAACCTAATTGAATAGACCGCTGACACACCGCTGGGCTAGTTCCATGATCTTGGTGCATAACAACCGGAATATGTGGAAACTCTTCAATTGCCGCTAAAATTAAATGACGTAAAAATGGAGCTCCAGCATAGCTGCGAGCGCCTGCTGACGCCTGAACCATAACAGGGCTATCAGTTTCATCTGCAGCTTCCATAATGGCACGCATTTGCTCTAAATTATTTACATTAAAAGCTGGTACGCCATATTGATATTCTGCGGCATGATCGAGTAATTGTCGCATCGAGATTAAAGCCATGAGTGTTTCTCCATTTTAAATTTTAAACTTTAAATAAGTTAATCTTTATCTGCTATAAAAATACGTTTTGTCTATTACTACTTTATTATTCTGCTGCTCGCTGCTCTAATATTTCTACAGCTGGCAATTTTTTACCTTCTAAAAATTCTAAAAACGCGCCGCCACCAGTGGAAATATAAGAGACTTTATCTTTAATACCAAACTTGTCTACAGCGGCTAAAGTATCGCCGCCACCAGCAATGGAAAATGCAGAACTTGTCGCTATCGCTTGCGCTATTTTTTGCGTACCCCCTGCAAATTGGTCAAACTCAAATACGCCTACAGGACCATTCCAAACAATGGTGCCTGCGTTTGCCAAAATAGTGCTTAAACGCTCGGCAGTTTGTGGACCAATATCAAAAATCATATCGTCATCGGCAACATCTTTAACATCTTTTAAAGTTGCAGGCGTTGTTTCACTAAACGCTTTGCCCACTACTACATCAGTGGTTTTCGGAATTTCTCCGCCATTAGCAATCGCTGCTTGGCTTAATCTTTTAGCTTCATCAATTAAATCTTTTTCTACTAAAGATTGACCCACTGCGTGACCTTCAGATGCGATAAATGTATTGGCGATTCCACCACCAACAATTAATTGGTCAACCACTCCAGATAAAGATTCTAACACAGTTAGTTTAGTTGAAACTTTTGAACCACCCACAATAGCAACTAATGGACGGGCCGGATTATCTAAGGCTTTACCTAAAGCATCTAACTCCGCAGCTAATAAAGGTCCTGCACAAGCTAGCGGCGCAAACTTAGCAACCCCATGTGTTGATGCTTGTGCTCTATGAGCGGTACCAAAAGCATCCATAACAAAGACATCACACAAACTAGCATAAGCTTTTGCAAGTTCGTCGCTGTTACTTTTTTCGCCTAGATTACAACGCACATTCTCAAAAATAATGACTTCATTAGGCTGCGCGTCAACGCCGTCTAAATAATGAGTGGCTAGCTTCACCGGCACATCTAAAAGAGTTTGCATATACTCCACAACTGGCGCCATAGAGTCTTCACTGGTAAGCTCTCCTTCAGTGGGGCGGCCTCGATGTGACATCACCATAACTTTGGCGCCTTTCTCAAGGGCCAGCTTAATGCTTGGCAAAGCAGCTTGAATTCTTACATCTGAAGTAATTTTTCCATCTTTAAACGGCACATTAAGATCTTCTCGAATTAATACGCGCTTTCCATTTAAATCAAGATCCGACATTCTAAGAACTGACATTAGCCAACAAACTCCATAAAGATATACAATACTTTCTAAGGTATTCAAATAGTGTAAATACTCATCGCGAATAATTAATTTTAACCACGATAAACTGATTACTGTAACTAAGAACTAAGCTTTAATGATAAAGCTCATAACAATTCAAATTAATCAAAAGCCCTGCTAAAAACTAAAAAATTAAATCAAAGCAAGGCTTTTGTTGTCACGTTAATAACTAGGCTTGTTAGGCTTTCATCATCGCAATGGCAGTATCTAACATGCGTACACTAAAGCCCCACTCGTTATCATACCAAGTTAGTATTTTTACTAAATTGCCATTTACTCGAGTTTGAGTCGCGTCAAAAGTTGATGATGCTGGCGCGTGATTAAAATCAGTTGATACTAAGGGTTCTACGTTAAAGTCAAGTACTGTTCCATCCGCTGCTTTTTTAACAATTTCATTGACTTCTTCAACACTGGTATCACGTGAAGCTTCAAAAGTTAAATCTACCACCGAAACATTTAACGTTGGTACTCTTAGTGCAAAGCCGTCTAATCGTCCTGCTAATTCAGGTAAAACTAAACCAACGGCTTTTGCTGCACCTGTTTTAGTAGGAATAATCGACATTGCAGCTGCACGAGCACGACGCAAATCTTTGTGTTGATTATCAATAATATTTTGGTCGTTAGTATAAGCGTGAATGGTATTCACTAGGCCTTTTTCAATGCCTAAACCGTCATTTAATGCTTTTGCAACAGGAGCCAAGCAGTTAGTAGTGCAAGAGGCATTTGAAACAATTTTGTCATCGGCAGTTAAAGTATCATCGTTAACACCAAAAACAATCGTCTTATCAATATCGGCTCCACCAGGTGCCGAAATTAAAACTTTTTTAGCACCACCCACAAAGTGCTTAGAAGCACCTGCGCGATCAGTAAAATGACCAGTACACTCTAATACAACGTCAACATCGTAATCTGACCACTTTAAATTCTCAGGGTTACGGTCAGCTAACATGGCAATTTTATCGCCATTTACATACATATTCTCACTATCGCCCTCAACATTCGCTTCAAAGCGTCCATGAGTAGTGTCATATTTAGTTAAGTGAACATTTGTTTCAATCGGGTGCGACGAATTGATTGCGACAACTTTAATTTCGTCTTCGCGGTTGTACTCATAAATCGCTCGCAATACCATGCGGCCAATTCTTCCATATCCATTAATCGCTACTTTTATAGTCATTACATCTTCCTCAAGTTGGTATAGTTACCACTTTCGTGGTGTCGTGCATTTCAATAAATTGGTATTGCTATTTATTATTATTTTCAATGAATAAACTAATCGATTAATGCTTTTGCTTTCGCAACGACATTCTCAACAGTAAATCCAAACTCTTTAAATAAGTCACTCGCTGGCGCTGACTCACCAAATCGATTCATAGAAACGATAGCACCATTTAAGCCCACATATTTAAACCAGAAATCTCCATGTGCAGCTTCAATTGCAAGACGCTTTGTAACATGAGACGGCAATACGCTTTCTTTGTAGTCTGCTTTTTGCGCATCAAAAACTTCACAGCAAGGCATAGAAACTACTCGTACTTTACTGCTGGTTAATTCAGCTTTTGCCTGCATCGCTAACTCAACTTCTGAGCCAGTTGCAATAATAATTAGTTCTGGTTCACCGTCGCAGTCAGCTAAAACATAACCGCCTTTGGCAATTTGTTTTATTTGAGTTGCGCTTTTAGGTTGAGTAGGAACCCCTTGGCGAGTAAGGACTAGCGCTGTTGGGCCGGTTAAATGCTCAACGGCTGCTTTCCATGCGACCGCAGTTTCGGTTGCGTCGCAAGGTCGCCAGGTCGTTAAATTAGGTGTAGCACGCATAGAAGATAGTTGCTCAACTGGCTGATGAGTTGGACCATCTTCGCCTAAACCAATCGAGTCATGAGTGAATACATAAATCGCCTGTTGTTTCATTAAAGCAGCCATGCGAATTGCATTTCTAGCGTATTCCATAAACATTAAAAAGGTGCCGCCAAAAGGCACAAAGCCACCGTGCAATTTAATACCGTTCATAATCGCGCACATACCAAACTCGCGCACGCCGTAGTATAAATAGTTTCCACTAGCGTCTTGTGCATCAATGCCTTTAGCGCCGCTCCATAAAGTTAAGTTAGAGCCAGCTAAGTCAGCCGAGCCACCAATAAACTCTGGTACATGCGGAGCTAATGCTTCAATCGCATTTTGCGAGGCTTTACGGGTTGCAATAGTTGCCGCTTCAGCTTGTGTTTGTTGAATATATGCCTGCGCCGCAGCTTCAAATTCTGCACTTGGACGGTTGCTTAAACGTCGGGTCAGTTCTGCCGCTAATTCTGGGTGAGATTCGCGATAGGCAATAAAAGTATCATTCCATTCAGCTTCTAAGGCGCTGCCTGCTTCTCTTGCATCCCATGCTTGCATGACTTCTGCGGGCACTTCAAAAGGCGCATGTGGCCACTTTAATTCCTGACGAACTAATTCAATTTCGGCTTCGCCTAACGGCGCACCGTGACAGTCTTCTTTGCCACCTTTATTAGGAGAACCAAAGCCTATCGTCGTTTTACAGCAAATAAGCGTTGGCTTATTTTGTTCCGATTTAGCTGCTTGGATTGCTTGCTCAATAGCTTCTGGATCGTGTCCGTCAACATCGCCAATAACGTGCCAACCATAAGCTCGGAATCGTTTTACGGTATCGTCACTAAACCAGCCTTCAACCTCACCATCAATTGATATCCCATTGTCGTCATAAAAAGCTACTAATTTTCCTAAGCCTAAGGTGCCAGCTAATGAACATACTTCGTGCGAAATACCTTCCATTAAACAACCATCGCCTAAGAATGTATAAGTATGATGATCAATGACGTCGAAACCAGGACGGTTAAACTGCGCCGCTAGAGTCTTTTCAGCTATTGCCATACCAACCGCATTTGCTAAACCTTGGCCGAGTGGACCTGTGGTCGTTTCAACTCCAGCGGTATAACCAAACTCTGGATGACCTGGGGTTTTAGAATGTAGCTGTCGAAACGATTTTAAATCTTCAATACTGACTGCATAGCCAGTTAAATGCAGCAATGAATAAATTAACATTGAGCCGTGGCCATTAGACAACACAAAACGATCGCGATTAACCCACTCAGGGTTACTTGGGTTATGCCGTAAATGATCACCCCATAGCACTTGCGCAATATCTGCCATACCCATTGGTGCGCCAGGATGACCTGACTTGGCTTTTTGTACTGCGTCCATACTTAACGCTCGAATTGCGTTCGCTAATTGAAACCGAGATGACATAGAGACTCCTAAAATAGAGGAATTTACCAGTGGGTATTTTGAACGGGGCGTATTTTCTCAAACGCAGCGCGATGGATCAAACCATTTACCGGATATTTGTTCATTTTATCGGCATATTTTCTGATTCTGAGTTAATTTAAAAGGAATAAGTCATAAAAACTCAAAAATCACGCCAAACTTGAACACTTAGCAAAGGCTAAAAGCTGAAAACCTTAGTCCTTGAACTTATATAGCCTTGCCACGGCATAAGAATTATTCTATTTCAGACACGACTTCATTGGTAAGCGCCCACTCACTCATGCCGCCATCCATACTGTAACTTCTGGCAAAGCCTTGCTGATTAAAGACCTCAGCTGCGGGTTGGCTTGAATTTCCATGATAACAGCAGACAATAAGCGGCTTGGTCTTATCGGCGCTAATTAAAAAATCATTTAAATTATTATTGTCAATGCGCAGAGCTCCTTTAATATGCCCTTGAGCAAATGTATTAGGGTCGCGGATATCAACAACTATCGCCGCTTCTTGTTGGATTAACTGGTTAGCTTGAAGTACCGATATTCGTTCAAACATTGTAATTAGTTTCCTTAAATGCTCGCCATAATTATTGAGTAACCTTTTTAAACATTAAGTCCCAAACGCCGTGACCTAAACGCTCGCCGCGGGCTTGAAACTTAGTTACTGGCCTATCCTCTGGCTTAGGAACATAATCACCGGTATCCGATAAATTCTCCCAGCCTGACTCCTGCTGCATAACTGCGAGCATGTGCTCTGCGTAGTTTTCCCAATCCGTAGCCATATGCAATACGCCGCCCGACTGCATTTTTTGCCATACTTTTTTAGCAAAGCTTGATTTAACGATTCTGCGCTTATGATGCCGCTTTTTATGCCATGGATCGGGGAAAAACAACTGTAAGCAGCTTAGACTACTTTCATCAACCATATGTTCTAAAACATCGATGGCATCGTATGAAATCACTCGAATATTGGTCAACTGCTTTTCTTTCATACGGGCTAACAATGCACCAACTCCAGGGCGATGCACTTCAATTCCAAAGTAATTTTTGTTTGGATTGTTTTCCGCTTGAATCGCCAGCGAAGTCCCCATGCCAAAGCCAATTTCTAAAGTTACTGGGTTACTATTACCAAATAGCACCTCAAAGTCTAACTTGGTTTGCGTAAACTCTAACCCGTAATCCGGCATCATTTCTGCGTAAGCCAGCGCTTGCCCTGCGGTCATTCGACCTTCACGTCGCACAAAGCTTCTAATTCTTCGATGAAATTCCTGCACAATCTAACCATTTAATGTTTCGAACCAGCTTAAATTATATCAGTCCTACGACTCACAAGGCTATGCCGAGCCTAAAAAAGGCTGTGCTCATAAGGTGTCGTTTGATGAAATCGTAACCCGTAGGTGGAAAAACCTGCCTAGTTATTTTGATATGGCAAATAAAACATTGATCATTTCTAAAAAACTGTTAGCTTTAAGAACAATAGTGGTTAATTCCACACAAACAATAAGTATTTCAATACCCTATGTTCCCAGCTTTACCAAACTATCATGCCTTAGCCATGCTGTTATTAACAGTGGCCGCACTTTACTTGTTCAGACGAGAAGATATTCGGCTGGAGTCGAGCTGTTTGGCGGTATTAATTATGGTAGCGGTTATTTTTGAGATATTTCCGTATTTGCAAATTGACGGTACTCGCTTAGACTCAACTCACTTTTTTTATGGTTTTGGACACGAAGCACTTATCGCAGTTTGTGCACTGATGATTGCAGGCCAAGGCTTAGTAAGAACTGGTGCGTTAGAGCCTGTTGGACGGATGTTAGGCCGCCTTTGGAAAATTTCTCCTAAATTTTCACTGCTGGTAACACTGGTCGTCGCGGCAATTCTTTCGGCCTTTATGAACAATACCCCAATTGTGGTGCTATTAATTCCCATTTTAATCAGCGTTGCCATTCGCAACAATCAATCGCCGTCAGGCATGTTAATGCCAATGGGTTTTGCAACCTTAATCGGCGGCATGACCACGACCGTAGGCACTTCAACTAACTTACTCGTTGTTGCTGTTGCAGCAGAGCAAGGAATGCGCAAGCTTGGGCTTTTTGACTTTATGATCCCAGCATCAGTCGGTGGCGTAGTAGCCATACTTTATTTATGGCTGGTTGCCCCTAAACTAATCCCGCAAAGAGAGTCAATTTTAAAAAACTCTGCGCCAAGACTTTTTACCGCACATTTAACATTAGATGAAAATGGTTTTGCGGTAGGCAAGTCGCTTGCTGACGTTATTGAACATGCCAATGGCACTTTAAAAGCGGAACGAATTCAGCGCTTCGGCTCCTCTTCTGACGTGCGAATTATGCCAATGCCCGATGTGATTTTACAAGCTGGCGATCGCATTCGCGTCTCTGACACTGCAGATAATTTAAAAGAGTATGAAAAGCTGCTTGGCGCTAAGCTTTTTGTAGGAAAACAACAAGTCGACGACGAACACCCTTTAACCGCAGAAGATCAACAACTGGCAGAAGTCGTCATAGTGCCAGGCTCGCCTTTGGCCGGCTCAACCTTAAAAAATGTGCGCTTTGTTGATCACTATAAAATGGTAGCCGTGGCACTTCACCGTGAAGGTAAAGAAATTGATCTATACCGCAAACTCGGTAGTGTCTCTTTACACGTTGGCGACATATTGTTAGTTCAAGGCCCCCGCGAACAAATCGCAGAAATGAAAAAGAAAGGGGATCTATTAGTTTTAGATGCTACCACCGATTTACCCCATACCGACAAAGCACCAATAGCTTTAACAATTATGGCCTTGGTCGTTGGATTAGCCGCATTTGGGATAATGCCTATTTCGTTAAGTGCGGTGGTAGGCGTGATGGCATTATTAATGACCCGCTGTTTAGCTTGGTCTGATGCCAGCCGCGCATTAAGCACTCAAGTAATACTCATAGTAGTAGCTAGTTTAGCTTTAGGTGAAGCGCTAATGAAAACCGGTGGTGCAGATTATTTAGCGCAACTGTTTCTATTTTTCACCCAGGGTCTACCCGCTCCGGTCATTTTAAGCGCGCTGATGTTACTACTGGCGATATTGACTAATATTGTTTCTAACAATGCCGCAGCGGTTATTGGAACCCCCATTGCCATCAGTGTAGCAAGTCAACTCGGTTTGCCTGCCGAGCCCTTTGTTGTAGCGGTATTATTTGGCGCCAACTTTAGTTACGCGACCCCCATGGCATACAAAACCAATTTACTTATAATGAACGCTGGTGGTTATCATTTTAGCGATTTTCTTAAAATTGGTATTCCGCTAGCCCTCCTTATGTGGATAACCCTTTCGTTATTCATTCCGTTTTATTACGATATTATCTAATCAACCAGCGCTTTAACTCGCCCTTTAACTTTTATGCTAATTAGCCCTAAGCTTTTCGCTCAAAAAATTCTTAAGTTTTACCATGCTCACGGGCGTAAAGACTTACCCTGGCAGAAAAACCCGACGCCGTATCGAGTGTGGGTGTCAGAAGTAATGTTGCAACAAACTCAAGTTAAAACGGTGATTCCCTACTATTTAAAATTTATGCAGCGTTTTCCCGATGTCGAAGCCCTCGCTAGCGCCGAGCTAGACGATGTTTTGCACTTTTGGCAAGGACTAGGCTATTACTCGAGAGCGCGTAATTTGCATCGATGTGCTCAGCAGGTTGTGGCGCAGTTCAAAGGCCAATTTCCACTCACGTTAGAACAAATGCAAGCTTTGCCGGGCATAGGGCGCTCTACCGCAGGCGCGGTACTTTCTTTGGCGAACAACTTACCTACACCAATATTAGACGGCAATGTAAAACGAGTTTTAGCCCGCGTATTTTTAGTCGACGGTTGGTACGGCCAAGCCGCGGTAGCTAAAGAGCTTTGGCGACTTAGTGAAACTTACACACCGCGTCAGCAGACTGCCGCCTTTAATCAGGCCATGATGGATTTAGGTGCCTCATTTTGTAGTCGCACCAAACCTAACTGTGAGGCATGCCCACTGGCCACTCATTGCTTAGCTTTTATTCATAATAAGACGGCAGAGTACCCACACAAAAAACCTAAAAAGACTATTCCTACACGTCACACAAGCCTATTACTCAACCTTAATAAGCGACACCAAGTATTACTAAACAAAAACCCACCTAGCGGCATTTGGGGTGGTTTATGGTCTTTACCTAAGCTAACGGAAAGTCAGCAGCAAGCCACGCAGCTACAGCTAGTCGATGAGTTTCGCCATACTTTTACCCACTTTCACCTTGAAATTAGTATATTTTCTGGCAGTTTAAAGAAAACCGACACAATACAAGAAAACCATGAGTTAGCATGGCATAATATAAATACGTTAAAAGACTTAGCCTTTCCAACGCCGATACGAAAGTTTTTAAATCGCTACTTTCAATCCCTTTAAATTTATTTGTTAAAAGAGAAAAACCATGGTGTTTTGTCAAAAACTACAAAAAGATGCCCCAGCAATGAACTTTGCGCCAGTTCCAGGCGAATTAGGTGAGCGAATTTTAAACAATATAAGCCAAGAAGCTTGGCAAATGTGGATGCATCACCAAACAATGTTGATTAATGAAAAGCATTTAAGCCTTGCTGATCCCAAAGCACGTCAATATTTAACCGGTGAAATGGAAAAATTCTTGTTTGGCGGCGACTACGATAAAGTAGAAGGCTACGTTCCTGAAGAAAAATAAAAAATTATTTAAAACGCGCTTGACTTTAAATCCCGATCCTAGTTTAATAGCGCGCTCTCGGGGCACGAGCCTTGAGATGAAATTTGTGGCCTGGTAGCTCAGTTGGTAGAGCAGAGGACTGAAAATCCTTGTGTCGACAGTTCAATTCTGTCCCGGGCCACCATTATTCCAAAAGCCTAAGTTGAAAAGCTTGGGCTTTTTTTATGCCTTTAGCAAACTGCCGACACTGTGTCTCCCCCGGAGCGCCGGCCGGTTCAATTCTGTCCCGGGCCACCATTATTCCAAAAGCCTAAGTTGAAAAGCTTGGGCTTTTTTTATGCCTTTAGCAAACTGCCGACACTGTGTCTCCCCCGGAGCGCCGGCCGGTTCAATTCTGTCCCGGGCCACCATTATTCCAAAAGCCTAAGTTGAAAAGCTTGGGCTTTTTTTATGCCTTTAGCAAACTGCCGACACTGTGTCTCCCCCGGAGCGCCGGCCGGTTCAATTCTGTCCCGGGCCACCATTATTCCAAAAGCCTAAGTTGAAAAGCTTGGGCTTTTTTATGCCTTCAGCAAACTGCCGACACAGTGTCTCCCCCGGAGCGCCGGCCGGTTCAATTCTGTCCCGGGCCACCATTATTCCAAAAGCCTAAGTTGAAAAACTTGGGCTTTTTTTATGCCTTCAGCAAACTGCCGACACTATGTCTCCCCCGGAGCGCCGGCCGGTTCAATTCTGTCCCGGGCCACCATTATTCCAAAAGCCTAAGTTGAAAAACTTGGGCTTTTTTTATGCCTTCAGCAAACTGCCGACACTGTGTCTCCCCCGGAGCGCCGGCCGGTTCAATTCTGTCCCGGGCCACCATTATTACAAAAGCCTCAAACATTAGACTTTAGGGCTTTGCTAAGTAGCCTAATTCTGAGAGGGATAACGCCTTCTAGTTTACCTAGAAATCTTGCAGTGACTTTATTAGCTTGAATTCAACGCTACGAGTTGCATATGGCAACCAAAGGTTTATTAACTAGAATAAGACTAGGCTAAATAGGGAAAAGTGTTCGATAGCTTTCTCCGATAGGAATTTCATGTTGTTCAATTTCTACTTCGTGTCGATTGTAGGCTGTTACATGATCTTTGTTAATGATAAAAGATCGATGAATTCTTAAAAATTGTGATGGTAACTGTTGCTCGAAACCAGAGAGAGTGCTTTTAACAATATGGCTTCCGCTAGTCGTGATTATTTTTAAGTAATCTTTTAACCCTTGGATATAATAAATTTGACTTAGGATTAATTTAACTTGCTTTCTATTTTCTCTCACAAATAAATACTGCTTTTCAACTTCCTCTTCTTGCGGTTGAGTCATTTTAGACATCAGCTCTTGACTAGCCTTGAACTTTTCAATCGCTTTAAAAAAGCGCGAAAAAACGATAGGTTTTAGCAAATAGTCAACGGCTTCTAACTCAAAGCCTTCTATCGCATAGTCCCTATAGGCTGTAGTAAATATTACTTTCGGTTTATTACGCAAGTTTTGATAGAACTCAGTGCCTTTTAAAACAGGCATTTCTATATCAAGGAACATTAGGTCGACTTCAGTTTGATTCAATAACTGCTGTGCTTCTATCGCGCTACTACAGCTTGCCACAATTTCAAATTCAACAAGATTACTTAAGTGAGACTCGAGCAGCTGTCTGGCAAGAGGTTCGTCGTCAACAATGAGGCATCGGTAGTTTGTCATTTATGTCTAATCCATCAACTATTTAATTAGCGTTTCTAAAGTTAGTGATATCGAAAAAAGCTTATCTTCTCGGTTGATAATGAACTTGTGACGATTTGGATAAAGCAGCTCTAGCTGTCGATGCAAGTTATCTAATCCAATCGATTTTTTATTTGTTTTCTCAGTGGCTTGTATATTAGGGACGGTATTTGAAATAGTGATATTAATAAATTGTTGCTCGGTCTCAATGCTCATATCAATTGTTGCGGTATCTAACTCTTCTCCGGTGCTATGTTTACAGGCATTTTCGATTAAGTTTAATAAGATCAAAGGCGCAATTGACAGCTCAGATTCAATTTGTAGCTTTAAATTGAAAACCAATCGAGAGCCGTAGCGTATTTTCTCTAACGCCACATAGTTTTCAACCAGCTGAACTTCTCGTAGCAGCGAAACATATTCGTCCCCGCAACGATACAACATATAGTCTAGAATGTCGGATAGCTTTTCAATGACGACAGGGGTTAAATCTGATTTAGTTAATGCTAACGCATAAAGATTATTGAGTGTATTAAAAATAAAGTGAGGATTAAGTTGATTCTTCAACGCAGACAACTCAGCTTGTTTTTTTTGTTCGCTTAACTGCAATAGTTTTCGTTGATTAGTGTAAAAACTAAATGCAATCAAAATTGCCGACGGATAGAGCAGCAGCGGATATTTTGTATAGAAAATGTATTTGAATGCCCACAAGCTTAAAGTTCGTTCTTGAAATGTAAAATGGCCATATAATTCTAGGAAGCGCCGATAGGTGTCAGGGTAAGTCGGCTCCAAATAAAGGTATCTAATAAAAATCAATAGTTCAGTGCCAATGAAAAGCAACAAAAACATTATTATTAAAAAAAGGAATTTTCTATTTTTATTGAGAAAGTTAGGTATAAGCCATTTTAAAGCCAATAGTGCGATTGCCATTTGTACCACTACTTGAGGGACAATTGTTTCAATAATTTCTCGGGTACTTGTATAGTTTTCCCAATGTGGGCCTAGATCGAGCAAAAATACCAATCCCCAAAAAGCAATATAGGCGAACACGGTGTTGTTTGATTGGCTCATTCTTTAAAAATTATTCGTATTTGGCTTGTCATTATTGAGACTATAACCTATCTCTATCCAACAGGTCGAATAAGTCGACCAATCCCTATTTTTTATCGACCAAAAAGAGCGATGACGACTAGTCATTATTCATTGTTTGATTTTGACTATTGGACGATTTAACGCTTTTGTTAGTCTACTAAGTCACCAAGTCTTAGTTCGTTGGGTAAGATGAACTTGATTCTAATCATTAGCATCAACTCATTGACTTGGAGATCCCATGAAAAATAGTCTTATTAACAATATAAAGTTTCTACTCATACTCATTTTGTTGTCTAGCGGTTTTAGTGTTTGCCACGCACAAAGAACCAATGATGACGCCGCAATTAAAGAAGTAAATCTGTTCCTTAATCAGTACATAAATCACTTTAATCAGTTATTAAACAATCCCAATGATCTTAGCGCATTACAAGCATCAGCTGAGAATATCAGCTATCCAGCCGTGTTGATCAACGCTAAAGGTAATAAACTAATTGCGACTAAACCCAGTATTGTTAAAGAGGGAAACCTTGGATTCTTAAACTATTTATCTAAACGAGGAATCACTCAAATCAATTGGCAAGTCGTAGAAATTAAACCGCTCGGCAAAAATGTCTACATTGCGAGTAACATCGCTAATTTGCTTAATAAAAGCGGTGAGAAAATCTCCCAAACCAGCGGTACTTATTTACTGCATAGGCAAGAGAGTCGCTGGAAAATGTTCTCGCGAATACAACATCCACTTGAAGATCGTATCCTTCTAGCTTCAGCGTCACAGCAATAACTGAGGAATCATATTATGAATTATATCTATAGAATATTATTTTTGATTATTATCGAGGCTGTTGGATCGAGTAATTTGCTGGCCAATAATAGTTTTCCTGACGCAGCGACCAAGGACAAAGCGATTCTGGTCACCGGAGCGAGTAGTGGTATAGGACGAAATATCACTGAGACTTTAGCTTCGCAAGGATACTTAGTCTTTGCCGGGGCAAGAAAAGACCAAGATATTGTTGCTTTAAATCAAATAAAAAATGTGACTGCGCTTAAATTAGATGTAACTTCGCAAAATGATATTGATAGCGCTGTTGCTATCGTTGAGCAGTCAGGGTATGGACTTTATGGACTAGTAAATAACGCGGGAGTCGCTCTTTTTGAGCCACTGATAGAGGTAGCAGAAAAAGACCTCGCTTTTCAAATGGATGTGAATTTATATGGGCCTTATCGGATGACTAAAGCCTTTGCTCCGCTATTAATTAAAACACAGGGAAAAGTAATCAATATTAGCTCTGTCGCTGGAATCGCGACCGGCTCAATGTTTGGCCCATATAGCATGAGCAAGTTCGGGTTGGAGGCCTATAGCGAAGCACTAGCTCCGGAGATGGCCAAATTTAATGTTTCCGTTAGTTTGATTGAGCCGGGTAACTACAATTCTAAGGTCATGAGCAACTTAAAGAAGCGTCACGCAAAGATTGAGCAAAAGGCGAAAGGCTCTCTATTCAAGGCTGAATACAAGAAAATAAGTAAATTTATACAGCCTGACAGGAGTCACCATAAGGCGCCCGATGAAGTATCAAGTGCCGTGCTGCTAGTTTTAGAAAGCGAAAAACCATTATTACGCTATATGGTCGTGCCCAATAAACGTGAAGCCGTTTACCCGATTAAAAAGACCATCGCTAAACTTGTAGAATTAAACCATTCGCAAGCTTATCGATTTGAGCGTGAACAGCTGATCCAATGGCTAGATGCAGAGTTATCTAAATTGGAAAGTTCGAAAGGCCCTTCGTTAACATCAAAGGTAACGGTTAGTCATCAAACTGCCCAACAAAAAGCGCAGTAATTAGGGCACTACTTCCAGTCAAACAATAACTTTCGAGCATTGAGGTCAATTTATGAATCAAAAGTCGACATCGCTACTACTCAAAACGATCGAGCAAATGTCACAAATTAAGCCTAACGAGTTAAATGCGGCAATTGCGTCTTTTGTAATGGTATTTATTTTAATGGCCTCATACTTCATCTTACGTCCTGTAAGAGATGCTATGGCCAGCGATTGGACTGATACTGAAGTCAGCATTTTGTGGAATTTACAGTTTTTTATTAGTGCCGCGGTTGTCTCAGTGTATGGTTTCGCGATTTCAAGAATTCGCTTTAAATTTATAGTTCCAGTTGTTTATAGTTTTTTTGCCGCAAGTTTTGTTGCGTTTTACTTTATAGTTCCTCAATTAACCGATCCAGTCATTGCTGAAAAATCTTTTTACGTTTGGATAAGTGCATTTAGCTTGTTTCATTTATCTGTATTTTGGAGCTTTATGGCTGACATTTTTTCGTCCAACCAAAGCAAGCGACTTTTTTCGGTTGTTGGTGCTGGGGCGAGTTTGGGTGCAATTGCTGGACCGGCAATTCCAGCTTTGTTCAGCGAACAGTTGGGCCAAGAAAACCTTATGCTAATTGCAGCAGCCTGTTTGATTTGTGTGGTTCCTATTTCACTTTATATCTATCGTTTGAAAATAACGGAGTTACATAATCAAGATATCAAAGCTGACTTGTCTGCAGTCGCACTTGGCGGCGCTTGGTGGACTGGCTTTCGTTTAGTCGTTTCTAGTCCTAAGTTATTGGGTATTAGTGCGTTTATCTTACTTTATGTATTTATTGGCTCATTTGTTTATTTTGAGCAGAAGAATTTACTGGAAGAATACACAAGAGCTGAACGAACCCAAATCTTAGGAAGTATTGATTGGATTATTAATACTTTAACATTTTTAATGGCATTTTTTGTTACTGGCAGAATCGTAAAAAGTTTAGGCATGGCCTTTTCCTTAGCAATGGTGCCCGTATTGTTAGTTTTTGGAATGCTGATTTTAGCGTTTGCTCCACTCGTTATCGTAGTATTAGGAATTCAAATTGTTAGACGGGCTGGTACCTATTCGGTGACTCGACCTGCACGAGAAATGCTGTTTACTCATGTGACCAAGGAAGAACGCTTTAAAGCTAAACCTGTGATCGATATCGTCGTTTATCGAGGTGGAGACGCCGCCAGCGGATCATTGTTCGCGCTACTTACCGAGGGTATCGGATTAGGTTTAATAGCAGTATCTTTAGTCGGTGCAGGAATCGCCACAATTTGGTCAGTTGTTGCGACCTATCTAGGTCGTGGATATCAGCGAGAAGAAGAACTGGAGTCAAATAAAAGTCAATCGATAGAAAGCGTCGCACGAAAAGAGTCAAGGTTCAGCCAAGCGGGTGGGACTAGGCTCAAGTCACTTGCTCGTTAGACAGTTAACCTATCAAACCTGTCGAAAATTACTCCAACGATTAAACACAATTTCCAGTCCATTGTCGGACTCGAGTGTATCCTCCCTCAAGGAAATAAAAGATCGACCCCCAAACATCTTCAGCTCTGTCCCGGGCCACCATTATTCCAAAAGCCTAAGTTGAAAAATTTGGGCTTTTTTATGCCTTTAGTGCCTTTCCGCTAGTCTTCTTAAACTTTATGTTTAGCGTGATTTTTTTTGTTGTGAGCAAATTATAGAGGCCTCTCAGATTAGAGAGGCCATTAATCGTCAATTAAATTATAAGTGAATAATAGGATCTGGATTACCGTCAGGATCATTACTTGCGTTACCACTAGAACGCGGATTTCCATTGGTCATCATAATTACCGCACAGGCATGAGGTGCAGCCATTGAGGTGCCAGAAATAGTATTCGTACCACCATTTTTCCAAAGTGAAAAAATACTAACCCCTGGAGCGGCATAATCTACGGGCGGATTACCATAGTTAGACCACGATGCCATGACATCATTCGAGTTAACCGCAGATATAGTCCAAACCCTGTTTCCATTTGCTCGAGCAGGAGAATGGTTATTCGCATTATCACCGTCATTGCCAGCGGCCAAAACAAAAAATGCGCCAGAAGCATTTGAAGCCGCTACAACCGCGTCATCTAAAGCCTGGCTCACACCACCACCCAAACTCATATTAGCGCAATCGCCAGGGCTGGCATTTGCCGCTACATGGTCAACTCCAGCGATAACACCAGAAGTCGATCCAGAACCTCTACGGTCAAGAACGCGAACCGGTACTATTGTAGTATTCGGTGCAACGCCTAAAGCGCCAATACTATTATCTAGTGCACCAATAGTTCCAGCGACGTGAGTACCATGTCCATTTTGATCATCCATACCGCCTTGATTGATTGAGGTAAATCCGCGACTAGCGTCAACATTTAAATCAGGATGATCCAGATCTACGCCCGAATCAATTACCCAAGCTGTTCGACCACTTCCATCAATTGGGCCTCCGACTCTAGCAGTTCCATAAGACGCTTGTTGAGCACCTCCACCGCTTCCCGGCTTGCCTTTACTAACCGATACAATACTATCCGGTGTAAATGACATAACTTCGTTGTCTTTTCCAAATGCTTTCTCTGCAGCATGACATGGCAAATTAATGGTAAAGCCCTTTATTGAGTGTTTATAAACATGTTTTAACGAGCTTTTTGCGCGCTTGGCAAACCCATTTGCTAAACCCGTGACTTGGCTTTTATCTAAAGAGTCTTTAAGTTGAACAATGCATCGATTTTGAATATTTAGTAAATCCGAATTAACATTAAAAGTAGCCTCTGGCTGATCTTTTGCTGAAACTGTACCAGATAAAGCAATTCCAACCGCAGTAGCAATTATAGTTTTTCTTATTTTCATTGATAACTCCTGTTTTATTTTGTTAATCAATTTAGATGCCTTTATTAAATTGCAAAAAAGACAATCTAAAGACTAGCACTCAAAAACAAAAATCTGATAGTAGGTACCCGACCAAAACTAGTTCAAAAGCGACATTTAGGCATTTAATCTCAAAAAATAGGAAGTCAATGTTGAGCTCGCTTTGTCTAAAGCAAGGCATTATTTTTGAATCGGATTTAGCCTAGTATGAGGTATGTTGTTGCACAAAACTAAACAGTAGTCGCACGCCAAACCGCCACGCAACTGGAGGAAATTCAGTGGATTATCAAATAGCGCTTAACTCTTTTAACTTATCGTATTTTCCGCCAAGAACACATCCATACAGAAATTAAAATTAAACTACTCCCTATAATAAAGGGTATCCAGTCAATTCCTCTTTCCCATATAAGTAAATTAACTAACAGTCCTGCTGGTAACAACGCATTGTTCATAGTAGCTAGCTGGCCAGCATTGACTTTTTTAGCGCCATAGTTCCAAAGAAAATAACCTAAGCCCGATGCTACAACACCTAACCAAATTAATACGCTTACTTGAGTTAAGTTTTGCGGAGTCTTATTCCAGTCTGCAAACAAGAAGGCGGCGATTAATGCAATAATACTCGCCCCCAAAAAGAAAAAGAAAAAGTGCTGAAGCTGCTGCTTTCTGGAGCCAAGTTGAGTGCGCTTATAAACAACCTGACCAAAAGCGAAACATAAATTAGCGCTTTGCACTAATACAAATCCGGTAATAAAGTTAGAGTCGATTCCTTTGTAGCGAATAACAGCAGCGCCAATAACCGAAATAATGGCGGGAATTAACCAGCGACTGCCAGGCGACTTTTTAGCGAAAAGAGCATCTAGCAGGGTTACATATATTGGCGTAAAAATGGTAAACAAAAGCACTTCTGCAACACTTAAATAAAGAAAACTGTGATAAAAGCATAGGTACATTACACCAATCTGAACAGCACCAATGGCAACAAGTTTTAGACTTGAGATAAGTGATAAAGCGTTTAACCGAAGAAACGGAAGAAATACAATTAGCGCGAGCAACATGCGTATTGCAACTGCAATATATCCATCAACATGACCCGCTAAATAAACACCAATAAAAGAGAAACTAAATGCCCAAATAAAGGTTACCACAATTAAATAATGCAATTTTATGCCTTAAATTTATTTTACTTGATTTCTGCCCGCCTCTTTTGCGAGGTAAAGGTTTGCATCTGCTGCTTTAAAAGCAGCATTTAATTGATCTTCAGTGAGTGCATTTGCTACCCCAAAGCTTGCAGTTACTTTAAGCTTGATGGCATCACATACATAGTCAAAAGACTCAACTTTTTCTCTTAACTTTTCTGCCAACTTATGTCCCATGGCTAGATCAGTTTGTGGAAATAAAATAATAAACTCTTCTCCACCAGTTCGAGCAACGACATCTGAATTTCTTGAATTACTATTTAGTACATCGGCAAACTGCTTTAAAATTTGATCTCCCGCATGGTGGCCATGTTGATCATTTATTGATTTAAAATGATCTATATCTACCGCTATCACCGTTAATGGAAAATAGGAACTGGGATCCGCATACGCATTTTTAAAAAACACAGAATCTAAAAATCGTCTATTAGGCAGTTTGGTTAAAGGGTCGGTATTAGCTTGCCTGTCTTTAGTCACATTAATAGTTTCCATTTCACGATGACTTTGCGCTCTAAAATATTCACCCACTAACATTAAAAAGACAGTGGCGACAAATGAGGATAAAAACCGACTAGATTCAGCTGCTGAATATTCTGCGGGTATTAAGTGCTGGTTAGCTAATAAAAATGCAACGATGCCAAACAGTAAGGCATTACCAATAACTCCAACCTGATAACCTAATAAAACAAACAATACAAAAGGAAACGGGAAAACCCAATAAAGTCCGGTATTTTTATAGCCCCCACTATAGACCAAACCCAATATCATAAACACGACCATCACGCCGCAAACATAGGTGAAAATTGCTTTTTGCTTAAAAAAGTGCGATGTAATGACATTAGCAAAAATAATACTAAACCCACTAAATAGCACTGTTTTTAATAATTCTCTATCACTATTAATATGTTGCATAGCAAATAATAAAATTATAAAGCCGCCAATATAGCTGATAAAATAAAATACGAAATTGCGCCTTTTCTCTTCTACGTCACCAGACACATTGCGCTCAAAAATTTTACTTAGCCATTCTGGCTGGTGCATATCTATTCCCCACGGTTTTCGATTTGTTATCGATCATTTTAGTAAAAATTTTAGATAACTTCTCTATTTCCTAAAAGCTAACATCTAACACCAGAGATAAACTTTGCTGCGCAATATCATTCCAATCATTTGTTTTCTTAATGTCAGTGTCATCATAGTTAAGGCTAAACTGATAACGCTTTATAGAATAGCTTAAGCCTGCTTTCCACCATACATAGTCTGCATCACTTAAACGCGAACGATACATATCCGCATATCCAAGTTGATAGTTCCAACTCCAAGCATTATTGAGTTTAAATGATTGGCTAAACGCAAGTTTTGCATTTTTACCTTGATCAAAAGTTTGACGGTCATCGGCATAAGTGAAGTAAATTGATGTATTATTGTAATTAACACCCGTATAAACTTCCCAAAAATAGCTATCTTCTGCTGGTAATGAAATATTAATGTTGTTTAGTAAGCCAACATCCCACTGAAACTTACCCAAATCAAATAATTTTCCACCGCCAAAGTCGAACTCATAACCTCGGCTGTCACCATAGCGTAAGTTCGACGCAAAAGCGTTTAGGTAAAACTCTCCGTGATTAAGCGTCCCACCCCATTGAATTGCCGAGCCATTTTTGGTTTGAGAGACGCCGTCTGATCGGTAGTCTGTCATTAAGCTTAACTTTTGCTCAACCCCAAAGCTAGTCAAGGGTCCACTAATAAAAGTGATACTTAACAAAGCTTTTAATAACTTATTTTGCATAATCTTTCCTTTGGCTCAAATCATTCGACGGATTTGTCGAAATGAAGTTTTCTATAAATTTTCTGCTTCTTCAATTATTTGCATTGCAGTTTTCCCGTCTAGTGCGATCTTTAGCTGTCTTTCAGCTTCTTCTTTCGCATCGGCACCGGCTTTAATTAATAACTTTAAATCCATGTGCTCTAACGTTATGCGCACTAAGGCCTTTTTAAATCGCTTGTTATCCTCTTCAGAAAGCTCTTTTTCCATCGCTTTTATAGAAGCCTTGAACGCTTCGTCACTACTCGTGTCGACACTAGGTGCGCCGCAGCTCGCCAAAAACAAACAAAAGGTTGTAATGCATAATAGTCGGTACATTAGAATTTCTCTTTTTAGATTAATTAAGCTGCGAATATAGACTATTTTGCAAACTAATAAAGTGATTTATAACAAATCCCCTTTATTTTATTAAAGAAAACTCAAATACATCCTTAACCTCTAGCAAGTTCTTAGAGGCGAGCAATTGCTTAAATGTATAATCATCGAGTAGCCGAGATGTAGAGATAATTCCTACTGCCGAAAAACTCTCTCGTTTATTTTTTTCGTCACTGCTTGCTTGCACCTTTAGGCTGTATAAAGCATGTTCTGTTAACATAAGTATGTCTTGAGCATTAGGTATTGCCTGGGAAACTCCGGCATAGGGAAGCAAAGAGTAAGCAATCATAGGCTTTTTTTGAGGCGAGACTAAAGCAAACACTTGCTGATAGATAGATGCAATTGCCTCAATAACTGTGTTGACATTAACACGCTTTTCTACATTAAATAATAGCGCAAATCGATGCTGATCCCAACGAACTAGTGCGGTGTTATTGGGTAGCTCTACTTCTAACTGCCGTGAAAATTGGACCACTGCATCATTTAACTCCGCTTCGGTCAGTTTATCTGCATTCAAATCTACGATTAGAAATACAAGCTTGTTTTCAAAGTGCGAAGGTTTTATACCTGATTTTCTAATCCAATCTAAATTAAAGTGTAGTAAATCGCAGATAAATTTTTGCGTTGGCACGCCGGTTTGCGGATCCACATTGGCACTTTCAGACAGCAAGCTAACCTGTTTTTGAAGCAGTTGATTACTTTTTTGATAGAGTTCTGTCTTTTGCTCAACATTGGCACTCACATGCTCTTGAAAAAGTTCGTGTTCGGCTAATCGTTTCGCTTGTTTTCTTATAAGCATAAAAATAAACAGGCAAAAACTAAGCCCGTAAACTAAAAATGCCCACCAGCTCAACCATGGTGCGGGTAAAACATTAACACGTAAATTAATTGCAGCTTGACTCCAAATCCCATCATTATTGCTTCCTTTTACTTTTAACAAGTAGCTTCCTGCAGGCAAATTGGTGAAAGTGGCACGGTTAAAGTGACCGCCGTCAATCCACTCAGAGTCAAACCCCTCAAGTTTATATTGATATCTATTTTTATTCGGTTGTGCAAAGTCGAGAGCGGCGAACTCAAAAGAAATTAAATAGTCATTATGGCTAAAGGTAATTTCAGATAATTCTTGTAGCGGCTCATCAAAAAGTAGTTTTTTATTTTCGCTACTGATCTTAGTAAGTACGACATTAGGAACGTGAGGATTAGATACAATATCCTCGGGGTCAAACGCACTGACACCGTTTGTGCCACCGAAGAAAAGTCGATTCGAACTAGTTCGTAACATTGCGCCTTGGTTTAGTTCGTTATAGTGTATTTCATCTGCTAAATTGTAGTGTTCAATTTTATCTGTTTCGGGATCGAGTTTGTTCAGGCCACGTGTTGTACTAACCCAAATATAGCCTGAACTATCTTCTAGCACGCCATATACAGTACTGCTATTTAAGCCATTATCAATAGTATAGTGTTGAAATTCATTGATGCCTTTTCGGCGGTTTTGTGGTTCCCAACGATTCAGTCCGTTACCTAGCGTTCCAATCCAAAATCGGCCTTTGGAGTCTTGGGTAATTGAAATGACATTATTGCCAGACAAAGACTTTGAATTTTTTTCACTATAAGTAAAGTCTTCAAACTGCGTGCTTCCTCGGTCAAACCTAGAAATACCGCCGCCATCACTTGAGACCCAAAGATACCCATCATCATCTTCCATCACATGAAATAAGTTATCATTAGCTATTGAGTTTTTGACATTGGTTTTTCTTGAAAAAGCTTTAAACGTATTTGTTTCGCTATAATACTTATGCAAGCCACCGTTATAGGTTGTTATCCAAATATCGCCACGGCTGTCCTGCATAATATTTGTTATTCCATTGTCACTTAAACCATTATTAGAGTTAGGTTCATGCTTATATTTTATGCTTTCACCTGAATTAAGATTTATTTTTTCAATCCCCGATGAAATAGTCCCAATCCATAAGTTAGCATCGCTATCCACCAGCGAGCTCGTTATTCGTTGTGATGAAAGCTGCTTGCCATAAAAATGCTCAAACGGAGCCACTTGCTGAGTAATAGGGTTTAGCACATTCATTCCGCCTCCAAAAGTTCCAATGAAAATATTTCCATCAATACTTTCCGAAAGGGAATAAACCATATTATTCGACAAACTTAAATTGTCTTCGCTAACGTGTCGATAGTGAATAAAGTTTGCTGCCAGAGGGTTCCATTGATTTAAACCTGACAGTGTACCAAACCACATCATGCCGCCGCGGTCTTCAAAAATTGCCAAGACTCTATTATGGCTTAGGCCAGTTGGCTGCGATGGCTTATGTTGAATTCTTGTAAAATCATCAGTTTCTGGTTGGTAAATTGCAAGGCCTTCATCGGTTGCGATCCACAAAATACCTCGAGAGTCTTCGTAAATTTGATAAACTCTATTGTGGTTCAAGCTATTGGGCTGATCACTTTGTTGATAAGTTTTAAATGTTTTTGAAAGCTCTTCAAAACGGCTCAGTCCACCACCACGGGTGGCAACCCAAATTTTTCCTTTTCTATCTTCATAAATATTTCTAACCGGACTATTTAATAGCGCTAAATCTGAACTCGAGCGAGTTGAGCCCCCAACCATTGCGCCGCCTTCAACGATAGTAACTCCATCACTATCGCTACCAAGCCATAATCTACCGCGAGAATCTTTAAAAATCGCACGAATATCGGCATTGAATAAATGTTGAAACGCCTTGTATTGAACAAATTTCGGTTTTTTGGTTTTAGCTTCTGGCTCTAAATAAAAAACGCCGCTGCCATCGGTTCCAACCCATAATATACCATCAGTATCGAGATATATTTCATTTAAGCGAGTCACTGTTTCTCCGTTGGAATTAACTAAAGCGACTCTTTCAAAAGACTCACTTTCTGGTTTATATCGATTAAGACCGCCGCTAGTCGCTATCCATAAATCTCCGTTTTTGTCTTCACCGATATCTCTAATTACGTCATGAGAAATGCTGCCAATATCAGTTAAGCTATGCCGAAAAATTCTGATTTCTCTGCCATCATAGCGGTTTAAACCTTCTTGGGTTCCAAACCACATAAAGCCGAGTTTATCTTGAAATATTGTTTGCACTGTTTTTTGAGAAAGCCGAGTTTCATTTGAAATATGTTTAAAGCTCGTATTTTCTAAATTCTTGGCTTCTCCGCATGAGAGATAAGATAGGAAAAGTAAATAGAGGATTTTTTTTATCATTATATTTTCACTAGTACTTTTGTTCACATAATAAAAAGCCGTGATAAATCACGGCTTAGCTGATAATTATATTATTGCAGATTATTCTTGGTTAACCCAAATATTTACTTCTAGCAAGCTATCGTTCCAGGGACTGGTGTCATTCCAAGGGCTCGTATCGTTCCAGGGACTCGTATCATTCCAAGGGCTTGTATCACTCCATGTACTGGTATCATTCCAAGGGCTAGTATCGTTCCAAGGGCTAGTATCATTCCAAGGGCTAGTATCATTCCAAGGGCTCGTATCGTTCCATGGGCTAGTATCGTTCCATGGACTCGTATCATTCCAAGGGCTCGTATCATTCCAAGGGCTGGTCGCGCTCCAACTATACCCTGAGCTAGCATCAAATGTTCCATTCCATGTGTAATCGGGGTAATTTCGCATATAAAACTCCCCAGCTTCATTTAACATAGAATGACCTGCAAAATGCTGGGTATTATTGAGATCCGCATCAATGTTTAAATTCACATTAGCACAGCCGCTAGCTTGGCTTGCTAGTGCAGCGACCGCGTCAACTGCGCCATGACCTTGCTGAAAGGGTGTATAGGCCCAAGACCCGTCTTCTTTTCTAGCAGGTTGCGCTGATGCCATTAAACGACACTTTACTTCATCGGGTGTTAGCCCAGGTTGTTGGCTTAACATTAGAGCGACTACGCCAGCAACAACACCTGAAGATTGGGAAGTTCCAGACATAGTGAAGTATTTACCGCCGTCATGAAACTCTGGATGCTCCGCAGCCAACTTCATTTTAGACTCCATAAGCCCCATTAAGTGACCGCCTGGTGCGACTAAATCTGGCTTAATAAAACGTTCAAATGTTGGCCCACTAGCCGAGAAAGTCGCTAAGCGATCGTCACTATAGTCATTTGGAGTATAGTTATCTGTCGTAGCGCCAACGGTAATAATATACGGAACATTACCAGGAACACCGATGTTCATTGGTGACACACCGCGATTACCGGCAGAAGTAACTACCACAACCCCAGACTTCCAGGCTTGCATAACCGCTTGGTTAATCGGGTCATCCCAATAATAAGATTTAACAGCGCTGCTGAACGATAAATTTAAAACCCGGATGTTATAAGTTTCACGATAATAAATGGTCCACTGAATTGCTCTAATTACATCAGAATAGCTACTACTACCATCATCTTTAAAGGCTTTAAGGCTAATGAGTCTTGCATTAGGTGCGATTCCATAATAATCACCATTTAAATCACGTTCACTATTTAAAATAACGCTCGATACATGGGTACCATGCCCATTATTCTCATCATCATTCACAGAGGTGCGATTCGTCATGGCATTATAAGTGCCATAAACACGATGGCGACCGTAAGCATCTTGACGGATCCCGCTCATACTCTTTACACCAGTGTCTAAAACCGCAATGGTTACACCATCACCCAATACCCCTTGCTGATGTAATTGATTCGCTTTAGTCATCCTGGTTGCAGAAGCCGGTGTATAACCAATTCTCTGACCTACTGCCCAACCAGCCGTTTCTACCCGATAGTTTGGCGTTACTTTCACGCCAGCTTCAGCAAGGTTGCTTGCTTGCGTAGAAGTTAAATTAACTAATTTGGCATTAATAAACGCAAAATCTTCGAGCGTTTGCGATGAATCAATATACTTTGATAATTGAGAAAGGTTACCGTGAACAATATAGGAACGCTTAGTTTCTTGTATATCGAACGAGAAGTTGCCCGCTACAGAAGAGAATAAAAAAGCAGCAATAGCAATCATGCCTGCAATTAATGCAATAAATTTTTTTAAATTTGATTGCTCATTCGTAAAGAAAGCTTTTGTTTGGGTAAATCGCATTAAATCCTCTCTCGCGAATTTGTAACACTTGACCGACTAAATATCATTCTATGAGATATTAACCCAAGTCACACGCCTTTTAAGGCTTTTGGTTAAAATTACGCTAAATTAGTGTCTTTTTATTACTTATTTTACTAAAACAACAATTTTAAAGCTGTTAACACTATTAAAATTTTAGAATAGCCTGTTAGGACAATGACTAAAATTTAAAATTGAAGCTTGGTTTGCTGTAATTAACCGCTCGGCTACTAACTAGCGATACGATTAACAACAATCACCTCAACCTTAATATAATTGTAATATGTCTGAATAATAACTAATCAACTTGCAATAAAAAACCTTAACTGACTGATATTTAGAAGTTTTTAAATATGTAACGCGTAATTGTCGCTGCAGTGAAAATTTTTGTCGGATTACGACTATTTTTTTCTGCGCATAAAATGGTAAAAATGACCCTGACAGATAAGTACGGCATTTTGAGTGACTTACGCCATGTGACGTTAGCGTTTAAAGCTAACGATATTGTTGAGCCAACGGTCGCCACTCAGTCGCTTGAAAGCGACAGCCAGTCAAATAATTACTAAAACAAACAAGGTACATTTTTAACAATAATAACAACGTACAAATCCATGCTTGGACTCTCAGCCACCTATATGGTGGCTTTTTTCTGCAACAATGAAAAGTTAAATACTGTTTATAATTAACTCTATCCAAACCTAAGCAAAAAATAGTAACCTAACTCCTTGTAAAAAGAGATTGAAAACAAGAATTATCAGCAATTACCGAGTTGAGCATACAACAGTGATTAAACAACGCTAAATATTACGGAAATTAAAATAAAGCAATGCAGCCTTATAAATTAACCCCTCTTGACATCGCCTTAAGTGCCGTAACAGTCGTTTTAGGAATTGTTTATACAGGGTTGTTCGCTTCGACGGCATCACTTGTTGTCTTTCATCAGGCGTTCGCAGACATCTTGTTCCTCGCTTTTATTCTAATTGCGATAGTTTTAAAGCTAAAACAGTCCGACTCCTTAGTTGATCCTATTTATTGGTATTTATTAGGTGGCGCTTTTTTTAGCTGGTTTGTTGTATCTATTATTAAACTTGGAGTTTGGAGCGAACTAAGTCACAACGCTCGCATACTGATTACCAACATTGGTTATTTTCTTTATTTTTCGCTATCTATCGCTGCGATTGAGATAAAAAACTACCACAAAGCGGTTCAACTTCTCTCATTCCAAAGCCTCATCGTTTGGTTAAGTACCTTATTATTTGCATTGGGAATGTTCGTTGTGCTTATTTTAGCCGCGACAACCAACCTAGGTATTCAGCATGAACTGTTTAGTCAATCGTTTATCTACTATATTTTTATGGATCTCTATTTAGCTGCTCGATGGTTGCATCTTGCTATTAGTAGTAAGAACAATAATAGTAACTGGGAAAGCTACTTATACTTAGGCATAGGTACCTTCTTATGGGGAATCGCCGATTGCATAGAGGGATTACAGTTTGCTCACTTCATTCAGTTAGAGTCCGGCAGTTTTACCGATTGGGTGTGGTATCTACCTTATCTATTTATTTTTATTGGTGTTCAAAAAGAAATTCCTTCGCAGCGTTTATTTAAAGACGACTGGGACATTAACCGTATACACCTTTTTAATAGCCCACTATTCTTCGCCATACTCAGTCTATTATTGTTGCGTATTCTCACAGAAGAAGACGCAACATTTGCTCCTTTAAGTTTGACTCAACTCGAAATGTTTTATAGTTGGATTGGGCTACTATGCATTTTATCGTTGGTGCATTTAAGTGAACTACTAAAGCAACTCAAAAGCCGACAACGAGAGCTGCAAGACGCCGAGTTCAATTCTGAACTCATGCTTAAGCAAACCAAACAGCAAGCGCGTGATTTGCTAGCCCAAGCATCAGCTAATAAAGCCATACTAGACACAACCCAAAACGCTATTCTAACTTTAACCAGTGAAGGTGAAATTCTTTCATGCAACCCAGCGTGTGAGCGTCTGTTAGCCATTTCAAATGACAAATTACTTAATTCCAACATAACCCAATACCTTGCACCAGAAGAGGAATTAAACCGCTACTTTAGCTACCAAAGCTATCGCCAAAAACTGGTTCAGCAAAATCAAGGAATAGAGCTAGAAACTCAAATATTATCGCAAGATAACCACCAAATAGCGGTTCATGTCACTTTATCGCGAGACAATTCCCCCACGGCAGACGGACTACTCGTTTTATCAATGGTTGACATCAGTGAGCAAAAGCTTGCAGAGCAAACCGCACACCAACTTAAAGATCAGTTTACCGCCAATATATCCCATGAGTTTAGAACACCATTAACTATCATCAATGGTGTACTCGATAAGCTTTTAGCCGATCCCGCCTATTTAAAAGACAATGATCGTTTAAAATCAGCAAAGCGCAATAGTTTACGCATGATAAGAATGGTCGAGCAGCTTTTAGACTTGTCACAAATCGCAAGCGAAGCTTTGCCTATGTCAGTTTTAGATTTACAAAACACAGCAAAGTTTATTTGCTCGTCATTTACTGAAATTGCACAAGCGAATGGCATCGAATATCAGTGCCATTTAGATCAGCCCATAATCGTTAATGGCAATCAAAAAGCCTTTGAAAAAATACTATTTAATCTACTCTCTAATGCATTTAAGTATACTCGTGAGGGTAAAATTAGCGTTACTTTAAATTGCTCGGATAAACAATATAGCTTAATAGTAAAAGATTCTGGCATTGGCATTCCGGAAAATAAACTAGAAGACATTTTTAAACGCTTTCACCGAGAAGAAAATCAATTTGTTCAGTCAGTACAAGGCGTTGGTATTGGGCTATCTTTAGTTAAAGAACTTTGCGATGCAATGGACTGGAAGCTTAGCGTAAGTTCACAAGTTAATTACGGCAGTGAATTTAAACTCATTTTAAGGCAAGCAAACGAACAACCAATACCAATTGAAAAGGACAATTCCCACCAGGCTAATAATCAGCTTAGCGACTCACAATTAGACATTAAAAATAATAACCTAAAAGGGACACCGTCAAGCAACAACAAATTATTTTCTGACTTAGAACTCGGTTATCAATTGGTTGACTCTCGCTCATCCAATGTGACGCCTACCAAAAAATCGAAGTATTCAGTTTTAATCGTTGAAGATAATCTCGACATGCAAGCTCATATCAAGGAGATCCTAGCACCTCACCACCAATGCTTACTGGCAGATAATGGTGAAGAAGGACTAAAGGTAGCGTTTGACTACCTACCAGACATTATAATTTCAGATGTAATGATGCCTAAAATGGATGGATTTCAGTTACTCAAATCAATTAAAAGTCGAGAGTTAACAACTCACATTCCGGTTATTTTATTAACCGCTAGAAATGACGCTCAAAGTAAGATTACAGGATTAGAATCAGAAGCTGATGACTATATTAGTAAGCCATTCCAAGCCGAAGAGCTGCGCTTACGCATTAAAAACCAGCTTAACTCTCGGTTAAAGCTTCAAAAGAAGCTCAGTCAACAATGGCAAACTACCGGTATTAGTGAAGAGCCTGTGGTTATAGAAGATAAATTTTTATCAAAACTAGATGGAATTTTTCAAGAAAATTATCAAGATAGTGACTTTTCAATGCAAAGCCTCGCGCTCAAATTAGCCATGAGTGAACGTCAAGTTCAACGAAAAATAAAATCAGTTCTTGGGGTCAGCCCGTTAGAAGCGCTTAAAAAGTTTCGTTTAAAAAAGGCTAAAGCCAGTATTGAAAATGGCGAACAAATTGGTGCAGTTTCGCAAACTTGCGGTTTTTCTTCGCAGTCGTATTTTGGTCGCTGCTTTAAAGAAGAATTTGGTATGCCACCTAAAAAATTTCAACAGTCATTGCAATAAGCCTAAGCGTTGCAATCGGCTACCTTGTCATTCTTAATTAAAAATAATTATCGTGTCAGTGTAAAAAAAAGCGACTAAAAGTCGCTCAACTGATAAAAAATGTCGTAAAAGCGCTATTTTTCAATGCCCTTATTTCACAATAATAGAGCCGTCGTTGTCAGTTTGGGGCCAATAATAAAATAATTCCCTAAGCTAGGATCTTTTCTAAAAATAACTATTCCACGCAACGATTCACTCTTAAAATTGAAATCAGGAGAACCGAAAGTGGTATCTAAATTAACCAAAATATCAGCAGCAACGCTGCTTGCATTAGGCGCATCAACTAGCATTATGGCTGACGATAGCCGTTATGTAATCAAAGTCGATAATTCTAAAAAAGGTGTGGTTAAAGCACTTGCTAAAAAAATGGGTGGCGACATCAAGGTTGATGCCAATGGATTTATAGCAGCAGAGTTTGCAGGAAAAACGCTCGATCAGGTTAAAGGACTACTGAACAACCCACACATTCAATTAATTGAAGACGACAATCGCCGAGTGCCTTTAAGTCTTTACAATGACGACGCAGGCGATGCAACAACAACCCAGTTGACGCCTTATGCGGTATACCAGTCACAGGCCAATCAGCTATCACTACAGCCGGGTCAAAAAGTCTGTGTTATCGACTCGGGCATTGCAGGGAGTCAAGGCGAAACAGGCGGACAAAACTTTGACTTTGATTGGAGCGTAATTACCGGAGACAACGACTCTGGCACAGGCAACTGGTATGCAGATGGCGGCCCACACGGTACTCATGTAGCTGGCACCGTTGGTGCTGCAGATAATGGTTTTGGCGTAATCGGCATGGCTCCGGGCGTGCCTATGCACATTATTAAAGTATTTAATGATGCAGGTTGGGGCTACTCTTCCGACTTAGCGCATGCTGCAAACTTGTGTGATGCGGCTGGTGCCAACATTATCACCATGAGTTTAGGTGGCGGTGGGGCGAATTCAACCGAAGAAAATGCCTTTAATGACTTTACTAATAACGGTGGTTTAGTATTAGCTGCCGCTGGTAACGATGGCAACAATGTACGCTCTTTTCCAGCAGGCTATAAGTCGGTAATGATGGTAGGTGCAAATGATGCCGACAACAATATTGCAGACTTTTCACAATTCCCTTCTAATACTCAAACCTCTGGAAGAGGCAAAAATGCCACAACAGAAACTCACGATGGTTTAGGTGTTGAGGTAACCGCAGGTGGTGTGAACACCTTATCAACTTATCCAGCTGGCGGCGCCTCATTATCATCGTTATCTGCAGACAGCGTTGGTTACGCTTCTTCGGCCATGGAAAATAACGGTAATGCATCGGCTGGCACTTATTTTATGGGTACCGCTGAAGCAACAGACGGCGGCGCTAACGGAAAAATTTGCGTGATTGACCGAGGCGTCATTTCGTTTCACGACAAAGTAAGCAACTGCGAAAACTCAGGCGGTGTTGGTGCAATTATTATTAACAATGAAGCTGGTATGCTTTATGGCACATTAGGCGATACAGCAAGTAATACCACCACTATTCCAGCCGTTGGAGCCGCATTAGAAGACAGATCAGCAATTATTAGTGCGGCTAACGCTGCAATTAATATTGGCGCAAGTGATTATGGCTATATGAGTGGAACTTCTATGGCGACTCCAGCCGTGGCAGGTATTGCAGCACTGGTTTGGTCAAATCATCCAAATTGCACCGGAACAGACATTCGCGAGGCTTTAAAAGCGACTGCTGAAGATCAAGGCGCAGCAGGTAGAGATGACTACTTTGGATACGGAATTGTTAAGGCCAAAGCAGCAAGTGACTATTTAGCAGGACAAGCTTGCGGCGGAGCGCCAACAGGTAACCAAGCACCAATCGCTTCTTTTGCATTTAACTGTAGCTTGCTAGCATGTTCATTTGATGCCGCAGCTAGCACTGACAATGATGGTTCAATAGCCAGCTATAGCTGGAGCTTTGGCGATGGCGCATCGGCAGCGGGAATGACGACAAATCATAATTACGCAGCCAACGGCAGCTATACCGCTACTTTAACTGTGACCGACAACGAGGGCGCTAGCTCATCTACTTCACAAACCGTTACGGTTAACGATGGCTCAGAACCACCAGCCGCAGACATTACGTTGTCAGGTAGTCGTTCAGGAAATGGGAGAAGTATCACTCTCAATTGGAGTGGCGCAACAGGCGGTAATGTTGACGTTTATGTTAATGGTAACTTTAACAATACTACGGCCAACGATGGCTCGATTACTTACTCTGTTAATAAGTCTGCAAGCTACACCTTCACAGTTTGTGAAGAAGGTTCGACTACTGCTTGTTCAAACTCAGTAACACTGTAAGCTAAAAGCACCACCTTTAAATCGATAAGGTGACCTTTGAAAGCTCTAAACTTAGGTTTAGGGCTTTTCTTTTGCCTAGATTAAAGCTAACCAATAATCAAAATCGTACAAAAAACCCACAATTAAAGCCACGCTTTCAATTAAATATCGACTGATAAAAAGCTGTCAAAAAAACGTAAATAATACACAAAATGAGATATTTTGTCGGCTGAGTGACAAAGTCTGTCGCATTTGATGTAGCCGTAAGCCCTTATATTTCCTAATAATGACTCATCGCTTAAGAAAAGCTAATCAAAAAACTCAAACAAGGGTTAGCCGACAAATAATAACAATTGAGTCATCGGTAGCGACTTAACTCTCAAATTGAAATCAGGAGATCGATTTATGCTAAACAAACTAACTAAACTCTCTGCTGCGACTTTAATCGCATTAGGTACTTCAAGTGCAGCAATGGCAGATGACAGCCGCTATGTAATTCAAGTAGACAATAGCAAAAAAGGCATTGTAAAAGCGCTAGCAAAACAAATGGGCGGGAACATAAATGTTGATGCTGATGGTTTTATAGCCGCAACTTTTAATGGCAAATCTCTTGAGCAGGTCAAAGGCTTATTAAACAACCCACACATTAAGTTGGTAGAAGCAGACGTAAGACGCATGCCTTTATCTATTTACAACGATGACATGGGTAACCCAATGGCAGAGCAGCTCACTCCGTATGCTGTTTATCAGTCTCAAGCTAACCAGTTAACTTTACAACCTGGTCAAAAAGTCTGCGTAATTGACTCGGGTTTAGATTCATCAAACCCTGACTTTGAATGGTCTAACATCACCGGTGATAATGACTCAGGAACGGGTAATTGGAATTCTCACGGTGGCCCACATGGTACACACGTAGCCGGCACGGTTGGTGCAGCAGATAACAATATTGGTGTTGTAGGAATGGCTCCGGGCGTTCCAATGCATATCATTAAAGTGTTTAACGAAGCAGGCTGGGGTTATTCTTCAGACTTAGCTCACGCAGCAAACTTATGTGATGCAGCAGGCGCAAACATTATTACCATGAGCCTAGGTGGCGGCGGCGCTAACTCAACCGAAGAAAATGCTTTTAACTCTTTCCAAGCAGCCGGTGGACTCGTATTAGCTGCAGCGGGTAACGACGGTAACAGTGTTCGCTCTTATCCAGCAGGTTATAAGTCGGTAATGATGATCGGCGCAAATGACGCAGATAACAACATCGCAGACTTCTCACAATTTCCAAGCAATACTATGACTTCTGGTCGCGGCAAAAGAGCAACTACAGAGACTCATGATGGCTACGGCGTTGAAGTAACCGCAGGCGGCGTAGATACACTCTCTGCCTACCCAGCGGGTATGGCTACAGTGGCTGCAATGTCAGCTGATGGCGTTGCTTACACTACTTCAGCTATGGAAAACCAAGGTTATGCAGCTGCAGCAACTTTCAACATGGGCACGGCTGAATCTACCAATGGTGGCGCTAATGGCAAAATCTGTGTGATTCAACGCGGCGTTATTTCTTTCCACGACAAAGTGCTTAATTGTCAAAACAGTGGCGGTGTTGGCGCAATCATTTACAACAATGAGCCAGGTTTGCTCTATGGTACTTTAGGTGATACTAATGCAACCAGTATCCCAGCAGTAGGCGCGACTATGGAAGATGGAGCGGCACTAGAAGCGGCAGCTAACGCGGTTATTGATATTAATGCGGGTGACTATGGCTATATGTCTGGAACTTCAATGGCAACTCCAGCAGCTGCCGGTATTGCGGCACTGGTTTGGTCAAACCATCCAACTTGTTCAGGTGAAGAAATTAGAACAGCAATGAAAGCCACTGCAGAAGATCAAGGCGCTAACGGTCGCGATGATTACTTTGGATACGGTATTGTTAAAGCAGCTGCAGCCAATGCTTACCTTAATGCAAATGCTTGTACAGGTGATACTGGTGGCGGTGACGGCGGTACAGACCCAGAGCCAACGCCTTGTAAAGGTGGCCCTAAGAAGTGCGGTTAATCCTTGAGATTCGGATTAAGCAAACTGACTATTGACTGGTACTCCTGCCAATAGTTTAAATTAAAAGGCCAGTTTAACTGGCCTTTTTTTATTTCATTTTGTTAGTTTTCATTGGCGTTAGCTAAATATAGCGATAATACGCGATCAGCTAAAGCGACGTTATTTCAAGCTAAACAGTCACCCTAATAGCCTACAGACTGATATACTCAACTAGCGAGCCCAACCTCAGCAAGATGGCTTTACCTTATACCGCAAGCTTTACTGGCTCAGTTATAAGCCTAAATAAAACGCTCGCCAGTTAATAATCAAAAGATAGACTTTTTTATGCAACCAAACCTTCAAAATAAAGCGTTAACTAAAACAAACCAATACCAATTTTTAATCCTAAATAGTGCCGGATGGGCAGGCTATTTTTTAAGCGGATATGTTGGCGCTTTTTATTGGGACAAATCAATAAACTATTATTGGGCTTTATTTATCGGCGCAATTATTGGCTGCCTATTAAGTCTTTTACTGCGCCCCCTGTACCGCAAAGTATGGGATAAAAATATTACGGTTAAAATTCTTACGGTTATTTTTGCGTCTTATTTTACTGCGTTGCTTTGGTCCATTGCAGACAACCTAAGCTATTGGGAGCTCTATAAACAAGGCTATCGCCCTTCTCACTGGTTTGGCTACATAAGCGGCGTTTTCAGCCGTTTTTACATCATTTTGAGCTGGAGTTGTTTGTACTTTGGCATAAAATTTTACCAAGGCATGCAAGAGGCAAGTCAGCGCGCCTTAAAAGCAACTTCACTCGCTCACCAAGCACAACTTAAAATGTTGCGTTATCAGCTAAACCCCCATTTTTTATTCAACACTTTAAATGCTATATCAACTTTAGTGCTAGATAAGCAATCCGCTAGAGCGAATGAAATGGTAACTCGTTTATCAAATTTTTTACGATACTCTCTCGATAATGACCCCATGCAAAAAGTGACACTAGAGCAAGAAGTAACTACTTTAAAGCTATACTTAGGCATAGAAAAAGTCCGCTTCGAAAATCGCTTGTCGCTCGAGTTTAATCTTGAACCAGAAGCCGAAAAAGCGCTGATACCCAGCTTAATTTTACAACCCTTAGTTGAAAACTCGATTAAATATGCCATCGCAAAAAATGAGAATGGTGGAAAAATTATATTAAATGCAAAAGTTTTTGCGAATGAATTATTGCTTGAGTTACAAGATGATGGCCCTGGAATTACATTAAAAGATGGCGAACTACCTTGTGGAAGAGGCGTCGGTGTTCGTAATACACGGGAAAGACTAAATGAAATTTATAATTCTAAACATTCATTTACTATTGCAAACATTCAGCCACACGGATTACAGGTTAGTATAAGACTTCCCTACGAAACGGCCACTGTTTAGCTTGGCTGGTTTAGCCGCTCGAGGAGCCCCATATGACCACAATTAAAACGATAATTGTCGATGACGAATCTTTAGCACGTCGAGGCCTCACCATTCGCTTAAATGAAATTCCTGAAATAGAAATAGTTCAGGAATGTGAAAACGGTCGACAGGCGCTTACCGCAATTAATGAGCTTAAGCCTGATCTGGTTTTTCTCGATATACAAATGCCGGGGCTCGACGGGTTTGAAGTTGTCAGCAAACTTCAAGCCGACGCAATGCCGTTAATTGTCTTTGTTACCGCATTCGACCAATATGCAGTAGATGCATTTGAAGTTCATGCCGTTGATTATGTGCTAAAACCCGTAGAGCAATCTCGCTTAGAGACCGCGGTCGAAAGAGTAAAGCAACATTTGCAGCACGATGAAAGCAATAATCAAAAAAAGCGATTAATCGACTTAATCACCAATATTACCGGCAGAACCCCAGCGCAAATCGATGAAATGCTCACCTTAGGAGAGCAATCACCCAGCCCTTTTCCAACCAAAATAGCCATTAAAGATCGCGGAGAGACCACCTTAGTAAAAACTGAAGCAATCGAATGGGTTGAAGCCGCTGGTGACTATATGTGCGTTCATGCAAACAGTCAGGTACATGTACTACGAACGACTATGAAGGATTTAGAAGCAAAACTTAATCCGAAAAACTTTCAGCGAATACACCGCTCGACCATAGTCAATATTGATAAGATCGAGAAAGTTTGCTCGCATATCAATGGCGAATATTATCTCGTTTTAAAAAATGATGCGCGTCTTAAGATGAGCCGCAGCTATCGTGACAAAATTAAACATATCTTGTAACGCACTATTTTATATTGAGAATTTTATGGATTTACATTCGTAACTGAGCTTGATTCCCTTGGGCAATGAGTATACTTTAGAAACCTCAATTGTAACCAAGAGAGTCTTGAATGCGAGATTACCAAAAATTCTATATTAACGGCCAATGGATTACGCCGAGCTCAGTAACTCAACTCGACGTAATCAACCCTGCAAATGAAAGTGTATGCGCACAAATTAGTCTTGCCAACCAAGAGCATGTCAATGCTGCGGTAGAAGCTGCACACAGCGCTTTTAAAACATTTGGCTTTAGTAGCAAAAGCAGCCGAATAGAGCTACTTAAAAATATTTATTCAGAGTACAAAAAACGCTACAACGATATTGCAGACGCAATCAGTGAAGAAATGGGTGCGCCAATCAGCCTTGCCAGCAAAGCACAAACTGGCGCCGGCTTAGGACATATAAAGAACACCATTAAAGTACTCGAAAGTTTTGAGTTTAGCCAGACCGCCAGTGCTAGCCGTATTGTTAAAGAACCCATTGGCGTATGTGGTTTGATTACACCTTGGAATTGGCCAATGAATCAAATCGCTTGTAAAGTAGCCCCTGCAATTGCAGTTGGCTGTACGATGGTATTAAAACCGTCAGAAATAGCACCGCTTTCTGCCTATATTTTTGCCGAAATTATGGATAAAGCAGGCGTCCCTAACGGCGTGTTTAATTTAATTAATGGCGATGGTGCAAATGCTGGTACAGAGTTATCCAAGCACCCCTTAGTCGATATGATATCTTTTACTGGCTCAACTAGAGCAGGAATTTTAGTTGCGCAAAATGCCGCAACAACAGTTAAGCGAGTGTCTCAAGAGCTAGGTGGCAAATCCCCCAACATTATTTTGCCCGATGCCGATTTAGAAAAAGCAGTAAAGCGCGGTGCGTTTGGAGTTTTTAATAATACTGGCCAATCGTGCAATGCGCCAACCCGTATGCTTGTACCAGCAGAGCATGTACAACAGGCGGCCGAAATCGCTGCTAACACAGCGGCTAAAGTTGTTATTGGCGACCCTAAAGATGAAGCAACGACTATGGGACCTTTAGTAAGCAAAGCGCAGTTTGATAAAGTACAAGCTTTAATCAACAAAGGTGTTCAAGAAGGCGCAACATTAGTTTGCGGAGGCGTAGGACACCCTCACGGATTCTCCAAAGGTTACTTTGTTAAAGCAACCGTATTTAGTAACGTTAATAACCAAATGAGTATTGCTAAAGAAGAAATTTTTGGGCCTGTCTTATCAATCATTGGCTATAGAGACGAAGCGGAAGCGATTCAAATTGCTAATGACACTCCCTACGGGTTGGCCGCTTATATTCAAGGCGAAGATAAGCAACGTTTAGAATATATTGCAAGTCGATTAAGAGCCGGCTCTATCAATATTAACGGACATTCAGGCGACTTCAACTCTCCTTTTGGTGGCTATAAGCAATCTGGAAATGGCCGCGAGTGGGGAGCTTGGGGCTTCGAAGACTTCTTAGAAGTAAAATCCATCAACGGCTTAGACTAACAACACAATTCGTACCAGAAAAAGCCTCAGCCGAAACGCTGAGGTTTACCTTAAAACAACTGAATAACTGAATAACTGAATAACTGAATAACTGAATAACTGAATAACTGGACTTTAACGTTTGGACTTGCTACTGCTACTAAGTAACTTAATTTTGCTAATTGCAACTTTGTTACCACTTTCAAAAAATCCTCATTGGTTTTTTAGGGGAATGGATTTTCCACGCCTACAAATCGCCTTGTGTTGTTGTATTGTTTTATTAGCTAATTATTTATGGCTAAATCTCAACTTACCGATCTATGCCACTTTAACTGGCTTAACCTTAGCCTGCTTTATTTTTCAATTATGGTGGATAACACCATATACTTTATTTTGGCCGGTAGAAGTTAAGTCTACTCAACCTAAAAATAATGCGCGCACAATTAAAATAATTACCAGCAACGTTTTACAAACTAATCGCAACGCGAAAGCGCTCATTGATTTAGTTAACCATGAGCAGCCTGATATACTAGTCACCTTAGAAACCGACCATTGGTGGCAACAACAATTAGATTGTTTGCAAGCAGAAATGCCACACTGTATTAAATGTCCGCTTGATAATTTATACGGCATGCACGTTTATTCAAAGTTACCATTAAGCCATTCAAAAATTCTTTATTTAGTTGAAGAAAACGTACCTTCTATTCATACCCAAGCTTTACTAGCCTGTGGTGAAACAGTATCACTACATTTTCTTCATCCTGCGCCTCCAAGTCCAACTGAAAATGAATTATCTCAAGCTAGAGACGCTGAACTTATTTTAGTGGCAAAGCGAGTTAAATTTAATGAGCTGCCAACTATTGTTGCCGGTGATCTTAATGATGTTGCTTGGTCTAGAACCACTCGCTTGTTCAGAAAAATCAGCGGGCTACTCGACCCAAGAATTGGGCGAGGCATGTTTAATACTTTTCATGCAAAACTTCCTCTTTTTAGATGGCCGCTCGACCACCTTTTTCACAGCAAACATTTTACTATGCGTAATGTGCGCCGACTGCCTTCAATTGGAAGTGACCACTTTCCACTTTATAGCGAGCTTCACTTAGAGCCAGTAGTGCAACACAATGGAAACGACTTAAACTTAGATTCTGAAGACTTAGAATTTGCACAAAACATACTCGACAAACAAGCGATTACCAGCGATATTTCTAAGCTTAAAGTTTAATCTGAACAGTATCGTTAAAATTAAAACTGGATAGTGTATTTGGTTAAATACTCGCTATACTATTTTTAGTCGCTTTATATAATCTCTCAGTCATTCGCTATGCGTATAACCATTTTAACCAACCTTGATCTTGCCAGCTGCATTGCGCTTAATGAGTTATTGCCATTAATAAAAGCCCACTCAATCAGCCTATTTTACTCTTCGCAAGTAGGCAGTAACACTGAGTTTCAACAAGACATCGCTTTTGAGCTCCAACAAATTCATTTGTTGGAGCATGTCATTCCAACTAAAAATATTTTTCCTTTAGTCGAAAAAGAACAGAGTAGAGAAACAAGCAGCGCCACAAAAAAATGGCAAACGTTTAACCAACTAGCTAGCGACTATAAGTGCACATTACAGCCGCTCAATGATATTAACCAAGCCAGTGGGCAAGCTAAGCTGAATTTATCGCGCCCGGATTTAATCTTGTCTATTCGCTTTGGAAAAATACTAAAACGCGAGGCAATCTCACTTGCTAAACTGGGTGTATTAAATCTTCATTCCGGCATTTTGCCTCAATATCAAGGGGTAATGGCGGTATTTTGGGCTATGCTCAAAGGCGAAAAAAACTATGGTACAAGTCTGCATTGGATTGATAGTCATCAAATAGATGCAGGGCCAATAGTTAAAATAAGCCAACACCCACTCAACTTAAAAAAAAGCTATTTTGAAAACCTATTTTCTCTTTATGCTCCCGGAGCTCAAGCTATCGCAAATGCCGTTGATTTACTCGCTAACGGACATGCTATTAACGCTAAAGCTCAACAAGGACAGCCGCAGTACTATAGCTTTCCAAGCTCACCAGACTTTGCGCAATTTAAACAACTAGGCTTATGCTTGATTGACCCTTTATATCTAAGCACTATTTATCGTCAGTTTGGTTAAAGCCTGCCGATACCCGGCTTTAAATAATCGGATTGGCGCATTATCACCATTCAAATCCTCTATCATCATTTTGACATGCCGATTAGCCTTTATGGCCAGCGCTGTTATAATAGACACCAGAAATTCATCCATAAATTTGATTAAGTAACCGCTAACACCATCTAGTCTGCTGTAATTAGCAAGACGGAATAAAAGAGAAACGACTGTTTCAGGAGCAATTTGATTATGAGCAACGCGCTTAATTTCACTCACGATCCCGCTTTAACTAGCTGGGTAGAGTCAGCAAACCAAGAAAACTGTGATTTTCCTATTCAAAATTTACCTTTTGCCGTATTTAAAAGAGCCAACTCGCAAGAAGCTTTTCGCGGTGGTGTTGCCATTGGCGATCAAGTTTTGGATTTAGCTGCGGCGAAAAACAGTGGCGTCTTTAGTGGAATAGCGCAACAAGCGATTGAGGCCTGTGACGCACCTGAGCTCAATCAGTTTATGGGCATGGGAAAAGCCGTTTGGTCCGAGTTACGTGCTGCGCTGTCAAAAGCGTTAGCTAGTGGCTCTTCTGCACAGGCAGATTTAGAGTCCTGTTTGATCCCGCTAAACGAGGTTGAATATAAGCTCCCTTGTACTATTGGTGATTACACTGATTTTTATACTTCGATCCATCATGCTACGGCAGTTGGAAAGCTATTTCGTCCTGATAACCCGTTACTCCCTAATTACAAATGGGTGCCTATTGGCTATCACGGTCGCTCCTCTTCTATTGATGTTTCTGGACAAAGCTTCAAACGCCCCAAAGGACAGCTCAAGGCACCGGATGCGGATCAACCAGTGGTGGCACCGTGTAAGCGCCTTGACTATGAAATGGAAGTAGGTATTTATATGGGTAATGGCAATGCGCTTGGCGAGACAATCAGTATCCAAGACGCAGAAGATCATGTGTTTGGCTTGTGTTTATTTAACGATTGGTCAGCACGTGACATTCAAGGTTGGGAATACCAGCCATTGGGACCATTTTTGGCCAAGAACTTCGCCTCAACCGTATCTCCATGGATTGTCACCACCGAAGCCCTCGCCCCTTTCCGTAGCGCTTGGACCCGTGATGAAAGCGACCCACAACCATTAGAATACCTAGAGTCGCAACAAAACCGGGAAAGTGGTGGTTTCGATATTCAGTTAGAAGTACAGCTAGAAACTGAAAAAATGCGCAACTCAGGTGAGCCTGCTAGCCATTTATCGCTTTCAAACTTTCGTCATTCGTATTGGACAGTCGCACAAATGGTCGCTCACCACACCATCAATGGTTGTAATTTAAAGCCTGGTGACATGTTCGGTAGTGGCACTCAATCGGGACCAGCCCACGAAGAAGCAGGCTCAATGTTAGAGCTAAGTAAAGGCGGTAAACAAACTATTAGTTTAGATAACGGCGAAACCAGAACATTTTTAGAAGATGGTGATACCGTCATTATGCGCGGCTGGTGCAGCAAAGACGGCGCTAAACGGATTGGTTTTGGCGAAGTAACGGGAACCATTCTACCAGCTTAAGCTTGGCGATTTACCCTACAATAAAAAAGCCCTCAGTCGAGGGCTTTTTACTATACAAATAAATTTGCTTACATCCACAACTTGAGCAAATCGATCACAGTTGCTAGTCTAAACGCAGTATCAATCATTAGACTGCATTATGTTTATTCCCCAAAGCATAAAACAAACACTGCAACTAGCCCCTAAAGATCTCAAGATTGTTTTTCTTAGCGCGAGTTATTTTTTTCTGCTACTTACCGCTTATTACATTTTACGTCCTGTTAGAGAAACCTTTGGTATTTCAAGAAGCGCAGAAGATCTACCTTATCTATTTTTGTCTACTATGTGCATTTTATTGATATTAGCCCCCGCAATTGGCTGGCTTGTTGCAAGCTATAAAAGAAAACAATTTATTCCCATAGTGTATCGGGGCGTGAGCTTTTGCTTAATTCTATTTTGTATTGCGTTAACTGCATTTGAAAGTGACTATTTATTTTACACTGGAGTCACTTTTTACGTTTGGTTAAGTGTCATTAACATGCTCCTTATTTCTTTATTTTGGGGATTTATTGCAGACGGAATTAGTTTTTCACAAAGTAAAAATTACTTTCCTGCAATAGCCTTAGGAGGAACACTCGGTGCTATTTTAGGTGGCACTATCACCAACACTTTGGTCAGCCATGTAACACCTAATTTACTAATACTTATTCCAATTATTTTTCTAGAGCTAGCACTTTTAGCCATGGGTCGACTTGATAAACTATTTGATAACCAAACTATCAATGACGCGCCTAAAACCAGCAACAATTTAAATAACAAACTCGAGACAACACCTAAAATAAAGCAAGCTTTCGAAGGTATAAGCTATGCACTTAGCTCACCTTACTTGATGGCAATAGCAGGATATATATTTTTATATGGTTTAACCTCTACTTTTTTATACTTTCAGCAAGGAGAGCTTATTGCCAGTGCCTCAACCAGTCAGGTTCAACGAACTCAGTACTTTTCTCAAATTGATATCTGGTCAAATGTACTCACCTTAATTTTTCAATTATATATTTCACAAAAGCTATTAAACCGTTGGAGCATTGGAGCAATCTTAGTTGGTTTGCCACTATTAACCTTAACCGGCTTTATTTCGCTCGCTATTTTTCCAACGCTAAGCGTCCTCATGGTGTTTCAAGTATTACGCCGCTCGCTTAATTACGGCCTATTTAAGCCGGCAAGAGAGGCATTATTTACTCTTATACCTTCGCAGCAGAAATACAAAGCAAAAAGTTTTGTCGATAGTTTTATTTACCGCGGTGGTGATGCTGTTGGTGCACTAACTCAAAATCTGTTAAATATCATTGGCATCAGTTTAGTTGGTCTTGCCAGCTTAGTCGCACCTCTCAGTTTAATATGGTGCCTGCTCGCTTTATTCTTAGGAAAACGCGTTAAATTACTAGCTAGCCAGACAACAAAGCACAGATAACAAAGCACAGATAACAAAGTATAGACAAACCGCTCGACACTCAAATAAAGGAAAGTTAGCTATGTCAAATCGCCGCAACTTTATCAAAATTTCGGGGTTAGCTAGCCTAACTTCGAGCTTACCTCGGTCACTCAACTTACTTGCAAAGACGCCACGACGGCTCAACATACTCATACTTGGCGGAACGGGATTTTTAGGTCCTCACGTGGTTAGTTGCGCTCTTAAAGCTGGACACCAAGTCACGCTTTTTAACCGCGGTAAAACTAACCCCAACTTGTTTACTCAGCTTAAAACTATCATTGGCGATCGCAACACAAGTGATATTGAGAAGCTATCGGGTTATAAGTGGGATGCTGTCATTGATACCTCGGCTTATTTTCCACGCTCGGTCAATATGGCAATGCAAGTATTAAAACCAAACATAAAGCAATATCTGTTAGTGTCTACGATTTCAGTGTATGCCGACTGGTCTCAACCTGGCTTAAATGAAGACTCGGCATTAGCGACAATTAGTGATCCAGCGCTAGAAGATATTACCAACTCAACTTATGGAGCACTTAAAGCACTATGCGAAGCTGCGGCGCAAAAGCATATGCCCGGCAAAGTATGCACCATTCGACCAGGACTCATTGTAGGCCCAAGAGATAAAACCGACCGCTTTACCTATTGGCCAGTAAGAGTAAAACAAGGCGGCGAATTCATCGCGCCTGGCACTGGTGATGATTTCATACAGTTTATCGACGTAAGGGATTTAGCAGAGTGGATGCTGCTGTGTTTAGAAAAAAATATAAACGGAACCTATAACGCTCAAACTCAAGCGCAAGATATTAGAATGAAAGACCTAATCAATAGTTGTATGAGTGAACTCAATCCAAAGGCTCAACCGGTATACATTCCAGCGGAATTTTTAGCCAAACATCAAGTCACCCCGTGGCAAGAAATGCCAGTCTGGTTTCCGCCAACCGGAGATTTTGCAGGTGCTGGCGCGATAAGTACGCAACGAGCTCATGCCAAGGGATTAACTCACCGACCGATAGGTCAAACGGTAAAAGACTGCTACGCTTGGTTTAGTCAGCTGCCTAAACAGCGCCAAAGCAAATTACGCGCGGGGATCAGCCTAGTTAAAGAGAAACGCGTGCTTAGTGCTTGGAAAAAATCATCCAGCCCAATAGAAAAAATTTAATTAATTAATAGACATTTTTTCTGCCATTAACAACCATTAAATGACAGGCTAAGTTGCTTCACTTTTTTGCGCCGCGCGGCGCATAAGCCAATACTCAGCTTTTACCGTTGGCTGATAAAACTTAGCCACATTCTTATAGCCAAGGCGCTGATAAAAAGTATGGTTTTTAGCAGAATAAGTTTCTAAATAAGTAGCTACATTAAGCTCATCCGCTTGTTGTAAGATTGGTTCTACTAAACCTGGCCCTAAGCCTTGACCTTGAAACTCTGGTGCAATTCCAATAATCGATAGATACCAGTCGCTTGGTTGAACAAAATTGCGTTGATTATCGCCCATTTGCTGTGAAATTAGGCGAATCAGGCGGGAAGCTTTCTCACCTAAACACTGTATAAAAAACTTTTCTTTAAGCTGTCGCTTGCGTGCTAGTAGCGATGAGTCAATTGGTTTACTCCAAACAGAAACCCCATAAGCAATATCGCTTGGCATATAAACCGTAGCAAACTCTTGTGCTTCTACTATGGAATAATCCATATAAGCTAACATACCTTGCTGGGCGACCGCTTCGTCAGCATCAATACAAGCTTGAATAAACTTAAAATAAGGATCCGTTTTTAACGCTAGGTAAAGCGCTTGAGCTAAATGAGGGTGCTTAAGCGAATAGTCCATTTTACAATCCAATACAAACAATATAAATCATTAAAAGTAGTCAGCGTTTATAGCGACTCGAAATACTCTATCATTTGTTTTCGCTGTTGTTGGCTAGGAAGCCTTCCCCGCAAAGCTTGCATGTTATCTTGCATGTGATTTACTTTAGAAGTTGCTGGGATCGCGCAGGTTACAGCAGGATGAGATACAATAAATTTTAAGAAAAATTGTCCCCACGAGTAACAATCAAACTCTTTCGCAAACTCTGGCAGTAGTTTACCTTTTACCAACTTAAATAGACGTCCTTTTTCATAAGGCATATTTACAATTACAGCTAGCCCTTTATCTTGCGCCAAAGGTAGTAAGCGTTTTTCAGCCTCACGCATTTTTATATTGTAGTTCAGTTGCACAAAATCCATGGGGTGAGACTTCATAACGGCTTCAAACTCTTTATACTGACTAACACGCGAAGTGGTGATACCGGTATATTTAAGTTGTGCTTTTGCCTTGAGCTCATTTAAGTTTGCCAATTGAACTTGATAATCACGCAAATTATGCACTTGCATTAAGTCCATTGTCTCGCGCCCCATACGAGTAGCGCTTTCTTTTATGGCAGCTAAGCCCGCTTGCTGACCATAAGTCCAAACTTTAGACGCGGCAAACCAAGGTTGAGTTAATTTAAGCTGCTTAATTAATGTGCCTAAAACCTCTTCGGAGCGACCATACATAGGTGAAGAGTCTATAAAACTGCCTCCGCTAGCAAAGAATGCTTGTAGCACTTTAGTTAGGTTAGTTATTTGGGGGGAGTCCATTGGAACATTAAACGTTTGATAAGATCCCATACCAATAACCGGTATTAACTCACCTGAGGCTGGTATGGCTTTTTTTAACACATTTTGAGGCAAGCTAGACGGCTTGAAAGACTCACTTAATGCAACTCCAGAAAAAGCGCCGAGAACGGGAGTAAAGGCCAAGCATCGAATAAGATCGCGTCGCTGAATCATAAATTAATACTCCATCAAAGGATGAAAGCGTTAACTATAAACCGATTATAAAGCTTGGATCAATCCAATCTAAAATAAATGAGTTAGGGAAAGTTTAAGATAATTGCAAAATGTAGAGCTACACCAAGAAACAAATAAAAAGTACATTAGATATAGGGTGCTACTATCAGCACCCTATTAAAGCACTATAGCGGTACAATATTTTCCGCTTGTGGACCTTTTTGACCGTCGGTAATAGTAAACTCGACTTGTTGGCCTTCTTGAAGCGTTTTGAAGCCAGAACCAGTAATCGCGCTAAAATGAGCGAATACGTCTGGGCCATTTTCTTGAGAAATAAAACCGAAACCTTTCGATTCGTTGAACCACTTTACAGTGCCAGTAACTGTTGACATAATTTTTTCCTATCTTTCTTACAAGTAAATTTGTCTTTATAAAAATAAAGACGATATAGCGAATAAAGCTAGCCTTATTCAAGTGGTCAAAAGAGTTACCCAAAGTTTCACTTAAAGCAGCTAAACGAACACATTTGAACCAAACTAACCTCAAACCTTTCTGAGTATACCTAAAAATTATGACATTGCCATTAAATTTAGGCGCTAACTAGTTGATAGTTAGCGATAAAATAATAAAAGTTGCTAAAATTCACTAAATCCCACATTAATTCCAAAAAAATCTGGCACATTATCCAAAATTCCGGCAACTCTTTAGCTTAGCCATTTTCACATCGCACAGAGTAAATCAAATAAGTGACTCACACTTGAATGTCAGCTAGCACTTAAAGATTGGATAAGACGAAACAAAAGCCGTATTATACGGTCTATCGATAAGCGAGTGTGGTGAGTAAAAACCAATCACTTCAACATCAGGCTAGTGGAAACTAAAATAAATTTATGAGCAAAGAATCTAACGATAACATTTGGCTAAATCCAATTGATTTTAGCGAAAATAAACAACATAAAATTGTTATTGGTGCGCTCCAAATTTATATCACCCAGTTGATTCAAGAGTGGCAATTTAAACACCGTTTTGTTTTACAAGACGAAAGTCTAAGCGAGCAAAAAATCTCTATTACATCGGTAGCGAGTATTCAGGTTGATAATTTAGAGCTCAATCGCTTTATTCAGTCTGACGATATTAACCAATTACATATTAAACCGCGCTTGGCAAATCGCAGTATTGTGGCGAAACCTCACACGCCGGTATTTCTCCCGAGTAAGCAAGCTATTACTATCTATGTAAGCACGCCGCTCTGGATAGCATTTTATTTAAATGGCTTTAATCAACCACTTTTTGAGATGGCGACCTTTAAACTTTCTGACACTTGGTTTGGCCCAAGGCCTCACGTAGGTGAGCTTTGCTATGCTAGTCGTTTTAGCGGCCGCATCGATCTAAAAGCGCTCCCCCGCCGCCCTAGCCGTGTCATTACCCCAATAACCATTAGCAACAATGGTGACGACAATTTGAAGCTAGAAAAAATTGCAATTCCCAGCGAGTACCTTTCCGTTTATTTAACTAAAAACTCCGAACTTTGGACGCCCACACTCAAAGTTACTCGCGAAAAAGATCAAAAAAACACTCGTGTTATCATTGATAAAAACTTGCACCCAGCCTTACAAGATGCAACCAAAATATCGGAGCCTCGCACCTCTGACCAAAGTGGACTTTTCACTAAAACCCTAGATATGCTTTTTTCATGAGCTTGGAGCCTAAATAATGCTATTCACTAATTATATTTATGCTGCCCTATTGATTTTAGCCGGGTTTATTTTTGCACAGCTAATTGCCAAGCGGGCGGTTAGTTTAATTGAAAGCAAATACTCTTTTAAGAATGGCGTGGTCATAAAGCGCTTACTTTTTTATTGTATACTGACGTTGTTTGGCATCATGGCATTACGCCAGTTAGGTTTTAACCTCAGCGTACTTTTAGGCGCTGCAGGTATCTTATCGGTAGCGATTGGATTTGCTTCTAAAACGTCTATGTCGAATGTAATTAGTGGTATGTTTTTATTAGGTGAAGGCGCTTTCTCAGTGGGTGATACCATAAAAATTGCAGCCACCACTGGTGAAGTCATTAGCGTCGACTGGTTATCGGTAAAATTAAGAACGCCCGACAATTTGTACGTTCGCATACCAAACGAAACCATAATTCGTTCTGAAATGATCAATATGAGTCGCTTTAAGATTCGTCGCTTCGATTTAAACTTATCCATTGCTTATAAAGAAGATCTCGCTAAAGTCAAAACTCTACTGCTTGATTTAGTTAACAATGACAATCAGTGTCTTGTAGATCCCGAACCTATGGTTGTTTTTGAAAGTTTTGCAGATTCAGGCGTAACCATTCGTTTGGCTGTTTGGGCAAAGTCTGAAGACTTTATTAAGTTTAAAGGACAAATTGCCGAAAAAGTTAAGTCTGCTTTAGACCAAGAAGGCATCGAAATTCCCTTCCCTCATATGAGTTTATATGCTGGCGCAAATTCTTCACCTATATCAATTAAAATTAGCGACGATAATAACAGTCTAAAAAATGAAGTTAATGGCAAATCATAGAATTCGAAACAAAGTGAATGGTTTGCCAAATATTGTTCAGTGTGGTTTTTGGGCCTGGTCATTAACTGGATTATACCGCACTGCGAGCAACTGTCTTTTAGTTGCCTCACTAATGACAGTGTTAACACTTAAAGCCAATGCTGAATCATCACAAATAGATAGCATTCAAAATGAACTAACAACTAAGATCACCTTAACTGGAATGAGCAGTGATGTACGTTCTAATATTGAGGTCATGCTGGGAGTTGACAACGGGGTATTGGCACCGTCAAGCCTTGGGTTTCCTCGTTCTAACGAATATATTTTGCGGCAAACTAAAAAAGCACTACAAGCGCTTGGCTATTATTCACCCGAGATAAAACTTGAGGGCGATCACCAGCATTGGGTATTAGAAGTTAAAGAAGGTCAAAGTGTTGTTTGGAAAGAAATAAAAATAGATCTTCAAGGTGAAGCACAGAATAATCCGAGCATTACTCAACTAATAACTAACCACCCTTTCAAGCAAGGTGTCAGCGTTAACCATGGCGTGTACGAAAACTTCAAGCAAAAGTTGATCAGTCAGCTTAACGAACAAGGTTATTTACAAGCTCAATTTAGCACTCAAAGGTTAGAAGTGCTTCCAGAAAAGTTAAGCGCCAATGTTATTTGGCAGATTGACAGCAAACAACGCTTTACATTTATGCCTTTAAGTCTACAAGGTTCAAAACTTTCTAAGACCCTACTTGATTACTATATTAAAGTTGAAGGAGGTAGTTACTACGAACAGTCTAAAATTATTGAAACTCAACAGTTGCTCAACCGTTCTGGCTATTTTAAGTTTGTTGATGTCAGTCAACAAATTGATTATCAAACAAAGCAAGTTTTAGTTGCCATAAAACTAACCGACATAGACAAGTATGAACTCAAAACTTCTTTGGGATATGGCACCGACTCAAAGCAAAAATTAAGCATGAGCTGGCGCGACAATCGAGTGAACGATGATGGGGATAATTACACCTTAAGCTTAGCACATAGTCAAATTGAAGATGAGCTAAAGCTACAATATGTTATGCCGTTAAAAGATATTAAAGCAGATTGGATTAATCAATATAGTTACCGTATTCGAAGTGACCAGCTTGGTAAAAGTAAGCAGTCTAAATATGACTCTAAATTAATGTTTAAACATAATGCCAACTGGTCATCACAGTGGAAGTTAACCATTGCTACTGAGGAATTTTTAGAAAATGAAGCTGTAACAAACTTTCTAGAATATTTAGTGCCTTCACTACAACTAGACTACTATAGCGTCACTGACCCGTTTAGCGCGAAACAAGGTTGGCGCTGGCAAGGCATACTCAACTTTAGCCACGACTCAATTAGCGACCCTGACATTAACTTTGTCCAGTACCGCCAACAATTAAAATACTTACAACCATTAAGTCAAAATTGGCGTTTGTTACTACGCAGCGAGCTAGGCACTACACTAATTGAACAAAGCGAATTTAATCTTAATATGCCCAGTGACTACCGATTTTTTGCCGGAGGCGATATTTCAGTTCGTGGTTATGAATACCAAACATTGGCTCCACTTGCGAGTGATGGTAGCGTATTTGGTGGTAAGCATCTTATTACATTAAGTAGTGAGATAGACTATCAGTTTAGCAACAATTGGCGCTGGGCATTTTTTATTGATAATGGCAACGCTTTCAACGATTGGAATACAAGTAAACTCAATTCAGCGTTAGGAACAGGAATTCGCTGGGTTACTCCAATAGGTTCACTACGTTTCGATATAGCTAAAGCACTAAATGGACATAAAGGTTGGAACTGGCATTTAACCATTGGGCCAGACTTATGAAAAAGTTTTTACGCCGCTTTGTTTTTGTTATTTTAGCGATCTTGTTTTTAGGTACCTGTGTTACCTTTTGGATATACGCAAGCGAGCGAGGACTAAATTGGGCAATAAACATCGCACGCCCTTATCTGCCGCAGACTATTACACTTGGAAAAGTGAGCGGTACTTTAGATACTAAACTGTACATAGATAGCCTTATTATTCAGCAACCAGAACAATCTTTAGAACTCAAAAAAGCAATTCTTGAATGCGACTGGACTGAGCTACTTTATTTTCAAGTCAGTTGTCAAAGCTTAGTAGTAAGTAAACTAAACTTAGTTACTAGTTCGCAAAAATCTGCGTCAGGAAACCAACAACTTCCACAGCTCCACGACTTTAAATTACCGATTAATATCAGAGTCAATTCTGCACAAATTAAACAGTTTGCCCTATTGCAAAAAGAGCAGTTAGCCGATGCGAATTCAAGTCAACTAACCATCGACTCAATCATACTAAAAAGCCTATTAACAGCCGGAAGTAAAATTCAGTTTAACTCGTTAAGTGCTAAATACCACCAGCATCAAATGAATTTAGCCGGCTCTATTAACACCCATGCTAATTGGCCTATTGATATTGAATTTTTAGTGCAGCCTAACAATAAATCACTCAATGCGAATCAAACAGTGACGCTAGAGTTTAATATTAAGGGTGAAATTAAGCGAGATGCTCGCTATGCAGCCGTATTAACAACACCTTTAACAGCAAAAACGAGTGGTAGAGTGAGCTGGCAAAAAGGCTTGCAACTAAAAGAAGGTAATTTGCAGCTTAGTCAAAACAGTTTAAAGCAACAGAATTTTATTAACCTGTTAAACTCTTGGACAATTGACAATTGGCAGGCCACTTACCAAATTGAGTGGCCCAAACTAGAATTTGATTTGAAAACTAGTATACAACACCCCACGAATGCAGCACTTAGATTAGATACGAGTTTACTGGTCGATGACATTCTAAACTGGACAAATAACACGCAGCTACCATTAAGCATTAAAGGCCACTTTACTGAAAAGTCAATTCAACAGCTAAGTTCTGAAATGCTATCGAGTTCATCAAATGCACAACTAAAAAACCAGAGGCTATTCAAAGACGACGCTCAACCGTTACAACTTTCATTACAAGCGGAGCTTAATGTTAATAAAAATGAACTGAATGTAGCGCTCTTTAATAGCTATTTAGACGAATTGAATATTGAGTCGAATTTTAAAACTTTAGCGACAAATTTTGATGAGTATCAAGGAAATATAAGAGTCTCATTAGCGAACAGTTTTGAAAATTTTGGTCTATTTGCCAACAACATTAAAGCCACACTAGAGTTTCATAAAGTTAGCGGGAATCGTTTTCCTAGCACGACTATTCAGGCTACAGCGAATCAACTAAGTTACAGCAACTTTGCGTTTAGCGAGTTAAATATTAAAGCAAACAATATATATGATAGTAATAACAAGATTAATTTTGACACTAAAGTCACCAGCAAAAATGCGCACTTAATCAATAATAAGATAAGTGACATAACGCTTGCATTAAATGGAAACCAACACAATCATCAATTGAATTTAAAATTTAATCATCAGCCATTGAAGGTGGTCGACTTAAGCGCTACTGCTGCTTTAAATTTTAGCACCGAGACTCAATGGCTGATTAGCTCGTTAAAGATTCATTCTGCCTATGAAAAAAACAACTTAAAATTAGTAGCTAATGGTATTAGGCTGAGTGCATCTGAGCAGACTGCAGACAGTTATTGTTTTCACTTTAACGGCCAAGTATGCGGGAGTTTTAAAAACACAAAGAATCGACAGCAGATGAGTCTCGCATTTACTCAATTTGACTCACTCGCTTTATCTAAACTAGCGGGCCAGTTTATTGGTGTTTCAAACTATCAGCTAGAATCTATCCTTAACGGCAAGCTTGAGTTGACCGCAGAAGATTTTAAATTACTTAACCTTATGGCGGATTTAAACTCTGCAAATTTCACAATAAAGTACCCTCAAGGCGAAACTAGCTTAGTCGGCTTTAGCCTGCAAAGTTTCAATAACAGTAACGCTATTAAAATTAACTGGGAAGCATTAAATCAGCAGTCTGAAATTGCTGATATCAATGCCAAGTTGCATGCAAACCAAGGGCAAGTGGATCTTCAAATTAGTTCACTAGAAGCTATTTCGCTCGATTTAAATGTGAATAACATTAGTTGGAATTCTCAACTTTCGACTGCAAAGAAAATTTCTGAAATTCTTGTTATTGACTCCTTAAACTTATCCACAAAGCTTAATGATTCAAATTTGATGTCAAGTTTTAACTTTAATATTAATTCGACTGATCACATTAGCGGCAAGCTAGCGATTGAAGACGTGCTTAACCCAAACTCGCCAATCAATGGCGAATTAGATGTCAACCTTAAAAACTTTGAATGGTTAAAGCAGTGGCAATCTAGAATTGACCAAGTAACAGGAAGATGGCAACAACAAGCTCAAATAAAAGGTAATTTAAATAAGCCGTTATTTTATGGAGAAGGAAGACTTATTATTGATCGATTTACTATTCAGGAATTAGGGCTTGATATTAGCGATAGTGAAATAGCGTTAAATGGCGACCATCAACTACTTAACCTAAATGGCGTGCTCAAAAACAAACAAGGGAACCTTAATTTACAAGGAGAGATGAAAGTTTACCCTAATTTGGAGGCGAATCTTAAGGTTTATGGTAACGAGCTGCTATTAATTGACGCTGTAGACAATCGCGTTGTTGCGTCGCCAGACATATCGCTTTCTTTGAAACAACAGCTACTCGAAGTAGGCGGTAAAATAACAATTAATGAAGCGAAAGTGAAAATTCTAAGCTTACCAAAGCAGGCAGTTAAAGTGAGTGATGATCAAATAATTATTGGAGAATCAGCGCAGGAGGATGGTCAGCTAGACTATAAAGTTGACATTGTACTTACCACTGGCGATAAAGTTAGTATTGACGGCTTTGGACTCACTAGCAAAATAAAAGGGGATCTTAATGCCCTGATAGACAGCAATCAACCGATTAAAGTCAATGGTCAATTATCACTAATTGATGGAAAGTTTGAAAAGTATAAACAAGTGTTAAGTATAGATGAAGGTCAGCTGCTGTTTCTCGGTCCACCAGAAAATCCAGGCATTCAATTTAAAGCGAGTCGAAATATCGATAACATTAAAGTAGGAATTATTGCAGATGGCTCTGTCAATAATCCGAGACTAACGCTTTTCTCACAACCAGCAATGTCTAATGAGCAGATTTTATCACTGCTAATCACTGGCAGGAGTATAGAGTCTTTAAATGAAAGTGAAGGAAATGCTTTAGCCAATGCGGCTATAAATTTAGGCATTGAAGGCGCTAATAAAGTCGCTCAAAAAATTGGTGAAGCACTTGGACTAAATAGTTTAAGCCTAACTAGCAAAACAAAAGCCGATAGTACAAGAGTAGAGCTAGGAGCGAAAATAAACGACCAACTTAATTTAAGTTACGGTACTAGCATTAGCTCTAGTAATGAATTTCAAGCAGGATGGATCATTCAGTATCAGCTTACCCCGAGCATTTCTTTTGAAGCGATTAGTGGCGAAGAGATGAGTGCTAATTTAATCTATAAGAAAACATTTAAAGCTGATGAATCAAAAGATTAAATCTTTATACTATTTCTTCGTATGAAAACATAGCAAGTACCGCTAATCACGCTAGTGAATACAGGCACTTGCAATGGTTTGCTCTGGGTAACACAGCTTTCGCTTTAATTCTACAATTTGCAATCTATGTGCTAGGTGTTCTTGGACTTGCTCTTGGCTAATATCAATATTATTTGCTAAATATGTGTCTATAGATTCAACTCGTTTATTGAGACAGTAGAGAATATAAGTAATATCTTGAGTGCTAAGCTTAATTTCTGCATTTTTCTTTTTAAACTGCATAGATGCTCCTGTATTTGTAATGACCAGGCGCTATTATCAAGCTTTAGAATAAGTGTGTCGATACTAGCCATAAACTAGTGTCGCTTTTTCAATCAGGTTGATTTATTTTCTAAGGTGTACTGAATAAACTGATTGCCACCAGATTTTTTGGCAAAATACAGGGCATCGTCTGCTCTATTAATCAGTTGATGCCTTAACTCATTAAGCTTTTTATTTAAGCTATTAGGCTCAACTGACTCAATACACAATCCGATGCTGATACTTAAATAGTCTCCAGCACTTGAGTATTCGTGAAGTATTTTTAAGCCTTTGACCGCTTGAATGCATCGAGTAGCAATAGCAATCGCCATGTCTTGTGTGGTTTCTGGCGAAAATACAACAAACTCTTGGCCGTCAAGTTGTGCTAATGAGCAGCCATTTTTGTTAACGACTTTATTCAGCACCTTCTTAATTTTATCTAAGCTGGCAGTCGTCGCAAGATGACCATAATTCTCGCTATACTTTGCTAAATTATCTACATCGACTAGCATCACACAAACTTGAAGTTCATTTTTGGCTGCGACACTCAAAGAATTGTCGATAAATTCAAAGAAATAGCGCAAGTTACTTACCGAATTAAGTTTGTCTCGGTTAGCAAGAGTATTAAGCTCTGAATTAAGTTGTAATAGTTTTTGGTTAGCCTCAACAAGCTCCTGGGTTCGCTGTTCGACTTGCCGCTCTAAATGTCCGTATTGTTCAGTTAACTTGATTAAGCTTCCCAATCGCCTAAAGTGACTTATGCTTTGGCTAAACAACTTAGGTATTAGGCAAAGCGTGTTGTACCAGAGTGATCGACTATTAACTTCTATGGCCAGTACCAGATAATGCGTAGACGCTATCTTAAGCGAGTTGCTTAGCCTTACTTCTAGGTGGTAACTTCCCGCTGGTAACGTAGTAAAAGTGATTTGATTTTCAGCTACAGATTGCCAATTGGTTTGCAAGCCATTTAGTCGATATTCTAGCCTTATAGTCTTTTCAAGCCATAACCAATTACAGTCCAATAGAATATTTAAAGTCCAATCACCTTCGGTTAGTTGAATATGGTTTTCTTTATTAACAAACTTTGCGTTGCTCCTGATTGATTTCACTTTAGGATAGGGCGCTTCTACTTTGTTTAACAGCGATTTTAAAGCAACACTTTTAAAACCGTTATTCAATCCGCAAAGAACATTTTTGTCATTTAATAAAAGGCTTCTCGCAGTAGTAAATTCCCAAACGGCGTTTTGCGGAAATCTATCCATTAAAAACTCACTACGCTTTTCTTTTACATTAAACAATTTTAAACCTGTGGGTGTCGCTAATAATAGGCGTGTGTTATCAAACCAAAGACATTGCCAAGCACAAACGGTTTCGGTTCCGGTTGTAATAGTCTCCCTAACCTGCTCGCTAATAACAACGAGCTTATCGTTAACAACGCAAGCAAGATCACCATTTGAGTTAGTGTCGACCGAGTATACATTAGTGAGCCCTGCATCTAAGTGCACTCGACTCAGCGTTAAACTATGTACATCAACTCGCCATAAGCCATTGCCTAAAGTACAAACGTAGTACAAATGTCGGCTTGCTTTTTTAATCGAATAAACATAGCCCAAAGAGTTATTATTACTTGAAAATAGCGGTGTAAATTTTTTAAGTTCAAGATCAAATATAAATAAGCCAGAAACACTCCCATATAACATCTTATCTGTTTCATAAAATGCGATACAGCGGCCATTACCGACATTTGCGTCGACAAATATTTTACATTGTGGCGAAACTACTTCTTCTATAAAGCACAAGCCTTCACTAGTAGCAGCCCAAAACCCATAATGAGGATCAGACACAAGATCCCAACAAGCAATATTTTGCAAGCTAGAGAACTCTACGCTTTTTTCAATTTGACTAACAGCTGCAAGATAGCTCTTGTTACTGCCGCCGACAAGGTAATAATTTGGAAATACATCGCTATTTGCTAAACTAATACTTTGGCCGTTAGCTAAATGTACAAAGTTACTTCGAGCCGTTTCTCTTAATTGAACCTGCCTAATAGATAGTACTGAGTTTTGTTTGTTACCACTAAATGATTTTACATAATGATTTAACTGAGAATACTTTAGCAATCCACTCGTGTCAGTGGCGACCCATAAATTACCAAATTTATCTGTAGCAATTTGATTAACCTCAATATCACTCTGGACTAACAAGCGCTTCTGACTGTTTGATGCGTCACCTGTAATTTTAACTATGCTTTCTTTAGTTACGTAAAGCAACTCGCTCTCGGATACTGGGTATACTAGTTTTAAATTCGTCATGTTATGAGGAATTGATAATCTATTTTTGAAACTTAAATTGAAATCTAGCTGGATAACTGACTCATTAGTAATTAACCAAACGCCACTTTCATTAATACAAAATCGCTTGACGGTATCATGATGACTTATTGAGTCGATAGCCAATGGCTCTAGCGTGCCCTTAATATAAAGCCAAATACCGCTTTCGCTAGCTTCAATTAATGCTGCACCATTTGTTAATGCTTCGACTGAAACAATAAACTCATTATCAAGTGGCGAGCCAAGCACCTCAATTGCATTCGTTTGCGAGTTCCAGCGGCGCAAACCTTTTGCGCAAGCAATTAAAAACTGATTTTGCCCAATAGCTGCAATACCTTGACACCAGCCTAAACCGAAGGCTACCGTAGATAAACTTTGTTTAACCTGCGTTTTTTCAACAGAAAATAAATCAACTCCTTGATCTGAGCAAACCCATAAATCATCATTGCTTTTAACTAGTTTTCTTAGACCGTGAGTTAACAACCCACTTGATTGAGAAAATGTGGTAAACCTTACACCATCAAAGTTAACCAAGCCTACCGGTGTAGCAAGCCAAAGTGTTTCCTTTAAATAGGCAATAGAGTGTATTTGATTAGAAGCCAAGCCATCACTTCGCGACACCCACTCATTTTTGATTGTTTCTGTTAGGTTATCTGTATTTCTCATTAATTTAACATACTAGTTATTGTTGATTAATTTACCCCTAAACTAAGCCGTCTCCACAGAGCAAGCTCTAGTGTATTAAGACTAGCTGAAATGCACCAAATAACAATAACTTGTTTACAATGAGTAAAAATTTCGCGGTGCGATTTTATCGACCCGCAATAGGTTTGAATAATTTTAGCGGGTGAACGCTAGTTTATGCTAAATTGAAGCTTTTAATAGCTTACTAATTTAAAGGTTTTCAATGGCAAAGCAGTGGATGATATACGGCGCGACAGGCTACAGCGCAATGTTAATTACGCAAGAAGCGCTAAAACGCGGTTTAAAACCCGTTTTAGCTGGGCGTGACCAAGCAAAAGTATCGCAAATAGCTCAGCAGTTAAATTTAGACTATCGAGTTTTCTCTCTCGATAATGAAGCAAATATGCTTAAGGCGCTGCAAGACATTGATATTTTACTCCATTGTGCAGGCCCTTTTTCTGCTACCAGCAAGCCAATGCTTAATGCTTGCTTAAAAGCGCAAACTCACTACCTAGACATAACTGGCGAAATTGACGTTTTCGAGTATGCTCATAGTGACACTGTTAACGCCCAAGCAATCAAGCAAAATCTTCTCGTTTGCCCCGGTGTAGGCTTCGATGTAGTTCCTACAGATTGCTTAGCTGCGATTTTGAAGCAAAAACTACCTACCGCTACCCATCTGTCGTTAGCATTTTCTGGAGGCACTATGATGAGCCCAGGTACCGCTAAAACAACCGTTGAAGCCCTTGGCTTAAAACCTAAAGTACGTTTGGAGGGAAAAATTAAGCCAGTGAAAATTCGTACCCAAACAATAGACTTTGGTACAAAAAATGGTGCTCTACTCACAATGAATATTTCTTGGGGTGATGTAAGTACGGCTTATTACTCAACTCAAATTCCCAATATTGATGTTTATATCCCTGCGTCGGCTGCGACATTAAAGCGGGTTAAAAAATCACTTTGGCTAAAACCACTTTTTCGTTCAAAATGGATGCAGAATAAACTTAAGCTAGATATTGAAAAACGCGTGAAAGGCCCAGATGCAGAAAAACGAGCACAACAGCGAAGCGTGATATGGGGGAAAGTCTGGAACCAGAATAGCGAATCGGCTTGTGCACGCTTGCAAACGCCTAATGGCTACGATGTCACGGTTTCTGCACCACTCGCAATCATTGATTATTTACTTACTACAGATCTTATACCAGCGGGTTCAACGACACCTTCGTTATTAATGGGAAGTGATTTTATTTTCAGTTTGCCAAATGTTTCCGAACTAGAGTGGCTAAACTAAGTCTTAACCAGTTGATTATATATGCAACAGCGAATCAAGTTTACTAATAAGATCTCGCTCTTTAATTGGTTTACATAAATAGTCTTTCATACCTGCACTAAGTGCACTATCAATTTGATCTTGCATTACATGCGCCGACAAACCAATAATCGTTGGCGCTTTATCTGCTAGCTCTGCATTAATCGCTTTGCTTGCGCTAATTCCATCTAGCACCGGCATTTGAACATCCATTAAGATTAGGTCATAAGATTCAGACAGAACGGCTTCTAGAGCTTCTTGCCCATTGCTAACGCAATCTATGCGAAACCCTGCTTTGTGTAGTTGAAGTTGAAAAGTTTTTCTATTTATTTCATTATCTTCAGCTAAGAGTAAGCGATATTTCTGGCGCTGTGATAATTTGCGACCTGCAGAAGAAACAGGCACCTCAGAAAGCTCAATTAAGCTGAGTAAAGTAGCAGGCTTATAAATGGTTATTGCTTTATTTTTATATTCTGCAGGCAAATCTTCACCAAACCAAGTATACCAAATTATCTGACAAGGTAAGTCACCAATACTCCGCAACAAATTAGTAAAACAAACTAAGCTAGTGTTTGAGTCAACTAAAATACAATCATAAGCGCTCAATTCCATTTCTCTAAAAGCATTGCTTTTTACTAAAGTGTATTCAGAGCCATAATCAACTGCAATCGACTCAAACCAATGTGAAACTAAGCTTTCATCAGAAACAATAAGAATGCGCTTTTTATCAAATAAATCTGGCTCTTGAATGGTTTCATAAGCAGCTTGCATTGCTTCTACTTCAAAGCTAAAAATTGAGCCCCCTTTCTGAGCTGCTGTTACCGATATTTTACCACTCATGGCTGAGCAAATTTCTTTACAAATACTTAGGCCTAAGCCGGTTCCGCCAAATGGTCGAGTTGACGAGTTATCTACCTGCTGAAAAGATTCAAATACACGTTCTCGTGCTTCTTCGGGTACGCCTATACCGGTATCTTCAATCGAGACTTTTAAACGATTCTGGTAAAACCCTATACGGACTTCAGCCCCACCTTTTTTAGTAAATTTAATTGCATTAGTAATTAAATTTATAAATACCTGGCGCAACCGAAAGGGATCAAATATAAGCTTTTGAGGAAGACTCTTATCAATATTAATATTCAGCTCAAGTTTCATGTTAGCAATTTGAGCACTAAATAGTTGGGCAATATCATCAATATACGGCAGCATATCTACCGCCTCGTTTTTCAAATTTAATCCAACACTTTCAATTGAAGCCAGATCTAAAATTTGATTGACGGTATCAAGCAATACATTACTACATTGAGTTGTGAGTTGCGCATACTCCATTTGTTCTGCAGTTAAGTTTGTTCCCATTAATAAATCATTCATGCCAAGCACGCCATTAATAGGGGTACGTAATTCATGACTCATATTCGCTAAAAACTGACTTTTTATTTCATTGGCTTGATTTGCCTTTTGAGTTGTATCTAGCAGCACTCTATTTTGTTCATCAATTGTCGTTAACATATTATTAAATGAATCAACTAAGGCCCCTATTTCATCTTTACCAAACTTTTTCGCTCGAATAGTGTAATCTTTATTCTCAGATACTTCTTTTGCCACGCTAGATAACTCAAGCAAAGGCCTAGACAGAAGACGAGTTAATGAGGTAGCAAAAATAAAGGCAAATACTGTTATGGCTACACCGGTAACTAAAGCAATTAACAAATAGCGAGACAGATGCTCTTCAACTAACTGTAAACTGGCATTAATTAATACGCTACCTATCACTTCATCAGATAATTTAATTTGTTCGACTACCGTAATTTGATTTGAAATAAGGTTTTTAGTAGTGGGTGATAGACTCTCTTTACAGCCTTGTTGTCGACTTTCATTTCTAATATATTCAGCAAAAAGTTGGTACTCTTGATCATAGAGACACGCATAGAAAATGCCGGGATAGAGACTAAGCGAGCTTAGATTTTCAATCGCTAGATTTTTATCATTAAATGTTAATGCCGCTTCGCTTCGATCTCCTACTAATTTTGCCAAAACCGAAACATTGTTAATGGCAGTTTGTTGCTCATCTTTGTGATTAATATAAACAAATACGCTTAGCGCCAAAATTAAACAAAAGGCGCTGATAGTAAGCACTGCTGTAGTAATTTTTGTTTTTATTGATGCATTTTTAAATATCAAATCTATCACCTAATTAATAATCGTGGCGACTTCAAGGAGTAGAGCACTTATTTTTATACCCGAAAGTTTGGCTTGCTTTAAGTTTATTTCTATTTTCATGCGTTGCGCTTCTTGCTTAAACCCTATTATTCCGCCCAGCGAAGCAAAGTCGTTAATATCACTCACACTTAAGATAGCGCGTTGATTAAGCGAACGGATGACCGAACGAATATGATGCTCCTCAGTACGACTAACAAAAACCAAATGACACAAGCTTGCTTGAGAAGGATGACTTACAATCGCTATTTTCACTGGCTTAGACTTTGCGAGCTTTCCAGACAATTCTTCTAATGCGCTGCCTAAGGTGTTTTTACCCAGCACACAAACGGTAAATACCTCGGCATCATTTAATATTGGATTGGCGGGAAGTTCGATATATTTAATAAAGTTATACAAATAAGCCGCTTTTATTTTTTTTATTTTAACCGTATCGACTTTTTCCTGGGGGGCACTTTGCGCAGCTGCAACTTGATGCTGACAAAGACTCAACATAACGATTGCAAAATAGCTGCGGAATGTATTAATAGTTTTAGCTAGTCTCATAAGGACTCTATAGATCTAGCATTAAAGATGCATTTAACATACGACCAGGCTGCGGATGATATGGTGGAATAAAACCAAGCGGGTCGGGGTTATTTAAAGGGTGATATTCAGATTTTAAGCTTGAGCCTGCTTGCCGCCCAACACCATAATAACTTTCATCAAATAAGTTGTTTACACCGACTTGCCCAGTTAAATTTTTAAATCCCCACAATTGCCGCCATGTTAAAACAACATCAGCTTTAAAATAACTAGGCGCACTGCCGTCAAAGTAGCGGTTAGTCGCAGGAACTGCCCGCTTACCCACATAATTGACTCTAAAGTTAATATTAAAGAGCTCATCTAAGGGTTGCCAATCGCCACCTAAATTGAATTTATGTTCGGCGGTATGACTCACCTTTCCCCAACCCTGGTTATTTTCGAGGCCTTGCTGAAAGTGATAATTAGTGTAGATAGATAAGTTACGCTCGACTTGAATATCAAATCGAGCAGTGATACCTCGGACTTTTAATGAGTTAATATTGTCGTAACGCTCACCGCCAGCCCGAGAATTATCTTCAATTAAACCAATGCTATCTTCTAAAGTTGAATAAAATAGATTAACTTTTACCTGACTATTAGAGTTTATTTTTTTTACCGTCTCAAACTCAAGCGTTTTGACTTTTTCTGGCCCTAAATTTTCATTACCACGAAATTCATCATTTAATTCAAATAGTGACGGCTGACGAAAAGCTGAACCATATAAAACTTTAAATAACCAACTATTTTCAGGGTTGTAAATTAATCCTGCTCTAGGGGTATGTGTTGCGCCATAATCACTACCATTACTATAGCGTGTACCAATGGAATAAGATAACTCTGGATTAATTTCACCGTCTAAAATCGCATAAATTGCCGCTTCGGTTTCATCAAAAACTTCATTGATTTTAGGTTGATTTAATCCTCCCGCGTTAACCGCGATATCCCATGAAGAAGTTGTCGTCGATTCGTTTCCACGCTGAATTGCACCTAACGAAATCACCTGGTCTGTTTGCCTATTGCCTAGCAATCTAGCGCCTAAGGTTAGCGTTTTATTATTTTCTAAATTAAAATCAAATTGATTTTCCAAACCGATTTGACTACTCGCACTATGATAAGATTTTTTAAGGTCATAAAACCGGTAAAGATATTCAAACCCTGTGTCGGCTTCTTGTTTATCTAAACGAAACCAAAGATCTGTTTTCCAAGTCAGTCGCTGGGGTATTAATTGATTTTGATTTTTCATAAAAATAGTTAAGCCACTATGATGTGATATGAAATCTTCCTCAGTGGCGGCATATTCGTATGCAACTACATAATTGCTTAAACCGTTGCGACGTTTCCAATACTGAATGCCTGCTTGGGTGGTATCCGACTCAACTTTAAAACGAACCGAAAAATTTTCTTTGGCGTTATTATATCCATCTGGAATCAGCATTCCGCTCATAGGGTGAGCGGTATTGGTCACAAAATTATTATTCGCATCATAGTCAGCGAGTAGAATTTGCGGATAAACATTATCTTTAAAATAGTTTCCAGGATCATAGCGCCCCTTACCACTATCGCCATCACTGTTCATGGTTTTTAAGCTAAGCTGTAAGTTAACATCACCAAACTTTTTACCAAAGACCGCTTCAAGTTGTCGCGTATTATTTTCGCCCAAGCGTAATTTAAGATGGCTTCCTTGGTAGTTTTTTTTAGTAATGATATGTACGATGCCAGAAACAGCATTGGCGCCATACAATGAAGAACCAGGACCTTGAACAACCTCAATTCGCTCAATGTCAGCTAAGATTTGTTCGTCTGTTAACCCTTGAGACCAATTATATGAAATATGATTTTGCACCAACCCATCGATCATCACTAAAAGTCGAGTATTGCCATTATCACCACCTATACCGCGATTAAGGAAGTGCCCTGAATACTCTCCGCCACCGTCTTCATACATAGAAAAATCAAACCCCGGTAGGTCTTCTAGCATTTCAATAATATTTCGGTAGCCCCTACTACTAATCATTTCTTTAGTAATAACCTGAATATTAGCGTAAGACTCACTCACACTTTGCTCGCGGCGCGATGAAGTAACCACTTTAATATTGGCTAAACTCTCTAAACTTAAAGCAAAATAGTCAGCGGAGTCTTCACTATCGGCAATTGTTAACGGGGCAAATGAAAGGGTGAAGAAAATAGAGACAACTCTTAAGCTTAGAGTGTTGTGGCTACTGCTAAAAATCGCGCTCATGCACCATTACCTAAAGTCATGTGGGTTTCTCAATCATATCAGATATAGCACTTTAATCCATAGTGGGAGCGCATGCCGACTTTCCCTAATTTAATTACGACTGCGCAATCGGCTTAGCCTGTTTATGAGTGACCACCACAACGGAAGGCCTTGGCGGCATTCGACGATCAAAATCAGGCCAGCGCGTCGCAGGATTAGCATATTGATCACCTTCACTAGGGTGTTGAATTGAGCAAAACAAACTGGTGTTATCGGGAGTGAAACAAGGCCCACAAACTTCTGCTCCAATGGGTGCGCTTAAAAAACGTTGGCTAAGTCCTTGCACACCATTGGCAGTACCCACTCGCCATAATCCATCTGCAATACCAAACGCATTTTTACTATCTGTGGCAACCCACAAGTTTCCTTGAGTATCAAAAGTGCAGTTATCAGGGCAAGCAAACCAGCCATTGTTGGTTGTTTCAGGATGATAAAAGGTCACGTTTTTAGTAGGGTCTCCTGCCAAAATAAAAATATTCCAACTAAAAATCTCGGCACAATGATCGCCCTGTGGAGGGCTCAATTCTAGAATATGGCCGGCTCGGTTATTTGAGCGAGGGTTGGCTTGGTTAGTTCCTTCTGGTTGACGCGAGCTGTTTTTAGTCAGCATTGCATAGACTTTTCCGTTACTTGGATTCACCTCTATATCTTCCGGCCTGTCCATGGGTGTCGCTCCAACTAAATCTGCCGCTTTACGACAATCAAGCACTACATCTGCCTGACTTTTAAATCCATTTTTAACATTTAAAGGCCCTTCACCATAAACTAAGGGCAACCACCTTAACTCATCATTATCGCTAAACCGAGCCACCGATAAAGTGCCTTTACTTAAAAGTTGACGGTTGGCTCGACGCGCTTCTAGGGTTTGTTGCGGCCGATACTTGTCTTCGCTCACAAACCGATAGATATATTCAAATTTCTGATCGTCGCCAGAATAAGCCACCACGCGTCCATCGTAATTAATATGCAGGTTACAGCCTTCATGTTTGAACCGTCCCAAGGCAGTATGCTTTACCGGAACTGAGCTTGGATCAAAAGGATCAATTTCTACAATCCATCCCATGTGCAAAGCTTCGTTGGGGTTTTGGCGCAAATCCCAACGAGAAAAATGTTTATACCAACTTTTAATTGGTTTCTTCGCCAGTCCAAAGCGTCGGTAATTCTCCGCCTCTGCCAATGAGTCACTATAGCCACCAAAACAATCATCGATATTTTCTTCAGCAGTTAATACTGTTCCCCACGGAGTTAAGCCTCCCGCGCAGTTAGCATAAGTACCCAAAGTATGAATCCCATCTTCAGACAACTTAGTTTTTAAACGGTTACTGCCAGCGGCGGGCCCAACCAAGCGCATCGGTGTGTGAGGGGTAATTCGCCGGTTATATTTTGAGTTTAGTACAACCTGCCATTCTTCCTTGTGGCGTTTAACTTCCACCACGCTAAGTCCGTGCGCGGCAATATCCACTTTAGTTTGCGCTAAGCTGAGCTCTAAATCGCTAGTCACATCAGCAAACATAGCAGTAGCATCGGTATATTCGTGATTAACCACGAGAATGCCGTGCTCTGAATTGTTACTACCTAAAGGTAAAGGTACGAAGCCAATATAGTCATTATTAAACCCAAACTGCTTCAACTGACTTTGCTCGCTCTGATTATTGGGATCAAACGCGGGCGCATGTTCAAATATGGGATCACCCCATCTTAGCAATACTTGCGCTTGATAATCTTCGGCAACATTTAGATTTTCGTCTAACCCCTGGGCAACCTCTTTAAAAACTGACTTAAACGCAGCAACTTGATTAGCGTGATCACTGAAAGCCGCAGTTGAGCAACTACTTGCTAAACCGACAGTGCCCATAGCAGCCCCTGCTTTTAATAGTTGACGACGGGATAAGTGGTTTTCTAATAATTGATTAAAGCTAGTTACTGGTGCTTTACTTGTAGGCATTTGATTCGCTTTTAAAATTTTTGTTAAATAAATAATTATTTGACCTGATAGATATTGTCTTAATCATCAAGTGACATTCGCATTTCAATGAGGTGCTGTTGCATACCAACTTTTTGATAGGCTTTTATGGCTGCCGTATTCTCACTGTAAACGGTCAGCCGCATTTCATTAACACCTTGTGCTTTTCCCCACTGGGTAATTTTCTGCATAATACGCGCGTTTATTCCTTGGCCGCGAAAATCAGGCTCCACGTACATAAAGCCACAATACACATAAAAATCATGATCCAAAAAAGGCTTAGCTTGTCTTATTTGGGCAAAACCAGAAGCAACAATGCGCTGTTTATTTTCAGGTGTAGTCACTTCAGCAACTAAAACTAAAGCCTTAGACTCATCGATAATTTCAGCCAAATTATAATAGCTAATGGGGTTTTCACCTAAAGTGCAATCGAAAGCTCTTTCAAACTCGATAATCCCCTGCTCAAAAGCAAGCAAAGTCGCTAAATCTTGCTTGGTAGCAGTTCGAATTTGCACATGAGACATACTAACCCCCCTAATCCACAGTTCTCACAAACTAAATTGAAGTTAACTTAAGACGCAACCGCCTAACGCTAAATCAAGACTTGCATAATACCAATAGACCAAGGTATTTTTATATTGCACATGACTATTTCTTATATTGGCAACCACAATAGCAGTTCAAATATTTAACGCAAGTCAATGAAATCGATTACAATTACCCCTATTAGAACTCATCTGACCTTTGCTAAACGAGCAAAAAGTCTACTAAAAAAGGAAGTTAAATGTCGCAAGTATTGAGCCAACTACTCGACCTCTTAAGTTTAGAAACGATTGAACAAGGTTTATACCGCGGTAATAGTCAAGATATAGCACTTGGCCATGTATTTGGCGGACAGGTCATTGGACAAGCTTTGTCTGCTGCCAAGCGAACCATAGATCCTGCACGTAAGGCGCACTCTTTTCATTGCTACTTTCTGCGCCCAGGCGATGCCACTAAACCCATTGTCTATGATGTTGAAAACATTCGCGACGGTGGAAGCATTTCTACACGACGCGTCAAAGCGATTCAAAATGGTAAAAGAATCTTTTTCTTAACCGCTTCTTTTCATGAGTCTAGCGGTGGGTTTGACCACCAATCAGAAATGCCTCAAGTAACAGCACCAGAAGAGCTAAAGTCGGAGTTAGACATTGCTCAAGAATTTGCTGAGCATATTCCGGAAAAAATACGCCATTTAGTACTTTGCGAAAAACCAATAGAAATTAGACCGGTTGAATTCTTTAATCCACTAAAGCCTGAAAAAGCGCCACCCAAAAGACATATTTGGATGAAAGCTAATGGCCCTCTGCCCGACGACCTAAGAGTGCATAAATACCTTTTAGCTTATGCTTCTGACTTTGCATTTTTGCCCGTTGCTGGGCAACCCCATAAAGTTTCTTTTATGCTACCGCAATTTCAAATGGCCACCATTGACCATAGCATGTGGTTTCACCGAGAGTTTCGATTCGATGATTGGCTGCTACACGAAATAGAAAGTCCATCGGCAAGTAACGACCGAGGCTTTGTTCGTGGCCGCTTTTTCGATCGCAATGGAAGATTAGTTGCAAGTACGGCCCAAGAGGGTGTGATGCGTAAAAAGAAATAGGCTCTAGTGGTAATTTTAAGCAAGCTAAAAAACATCTCAACTTAAGCCAAGATGTTTTTTGCAATCCGCTTGGCTTAGCTAACTACTTTGAAGGAATTAAAATAAGCTGTTGTTGAGGCGGAGTTAAATACTCTGCCCCAAAATCGGTAATCACCGCCATTTCTTCAACTGATATTGTTTTCATTCCACCATTTGCTAACCGCCAACTGTGAAAACCATCAAAGGCAAATACCATTCCTGACTTTAACGCTTTATGTGCTGCTGGCCGAACTGTAGCACCCCGCGAACCACCTAAGTTAGGTCCAGTATCATGAGCGACATAACCGACCGGGTGCCCTGTGCTCCACATAACTGGTGCAGAATTATTCTTTTTCATGACTTCACTTTGCGCTGCGTCAACTTCGATTCCAAGCGCCCCAGGGCGCATTGCTTTAAACGCAGCCTGTCCTCCTTCCTTAGCACTTTCCCAATAGTGTTGAATATCTGCAGGCGCGCTTTTTTCACCTGGCTTTAAGACATAAGCAAAACGCTGTATATCGCTTACCCAGCGATCGTATAGCTTAATACCAAAATCTATTTGTATAACATCTCCAGGTTGAATCACTTTATTGGTCGCATGCGAATGGCCTCTATCAGCCCCCGAATTAACATTGGGGTTTTGATCAGGAGCCCAACCATCTGTAACCCCATAGGCCTTCATTTTTGCTTTTAAAAACGCCGCTACTTCAGCGTCAGTAGTCTTTCCGGGAATAACCATTTGGTATGCTTCTAACTGCCATTGAGCGGTTAGAGCGGCTGCTTCGCGCAAAATTTCAACTTCTTGTGGTAGTTTAATCGAAAGCCACTCATAAATAACCGTTTCAGAAGAAACCAAACGCTGACTCAACTGTTTACCTAATAATGCCTCCAAATTAATGCGCTGCGAATAGCTCAAGCCATCAGCTTGAGCATTAGTTTTAGAGGAATTAACCGCAATCGTTTTAAAATCACTCGCTTTAATAAATTTGGCCGCTTGCTCAACCGCTGACTCTCCTCGAGGAACCGATTTTACTTTATCAACAACGCCCAGCTCTGCTAACGCAGTCGATTCACTCGAAGGTGAAAAAGCCATTGATTGAAAATGGTTATTTTTATCAAAGTAGAATAAATAAGCCGCGGGGGCGCCAGCGTTTTCACAGCCTACATGCTCTGCTAATGGATCGTTATTATTTTCACGACAAATGATCAGCCATAGATCAACACCTGCTGTTTTCAGCGCATTAGGCAATAATTGGTTAATTCTTAGCTTTCTAATTTCATCCCAAGGTCGAACTAACCCATTAGCCTCTTTGGCAAACGTATGCGGACTAATCAATATGCCAAAAACCATTAACAGCAATAAATTTGCGAAAATTTGCTGAGCTAAAACTTTAACTTTCATAGTAAAATAACCTTTTTATTCAAACACTAAAGAAGCAGTGGTTAGCGGATTAATTCTCGACCTTAGCAATATTTTTACCAAGGATCAGTATAGTGAGTTGTAACTAAGTGTTATAACACTTCAAAAAATTGAATCGAGGTCACTTGCTTTTCTGTTTACCCAACCCATCAACATAGCCTTTCTAAACACAATAGATTGAACATTCTGTTAATTTCATCGCTAGCTATTAGTCAGTGCTTTGTAATAAACTATTAAAAATCAAATAAGTAAGCATTGCTTCCGAAAGCTAAGATCCATTTAATGACCGAACTGAAGTCTACAAAAACCATTTATCTATTAGATGACTGGATTGTCGATGAAAATACCTTAACGATTCGCCGCAAGGATCAAACTAAATCGATTCGTCCTAAAGTGATGGAAGTTTTAATCACTTTATTACGCAATGCACCAAACACTATTTCAAGGGACGACTTAACGCAACAAGTCTGGCAGGGTAATCATGCGATTTCCGAGCAAGCCATAAATAATGCTATATGGAGCATTAGAAACAGCTTAGAAGATAAAGCCGACTCACCAAAATACCTGCAAACAATTCCTAAAAAAGGTTTTAGAATTATTGCTCAAACTAGGGTTTTACCTGCATCAAAAACCCACGATAATCCATTAACATCGCGACATTCCCAAGCGTTAACAACGGCTTTATCTATTTTTAAAATTAACAGATTCAAGTCAATATGGATTATCTGCTTAATTGCGCTAGTCAGCTTTGCTTTGTTTATAACCAACCAAAACTTCAAACAAAATGCCTTTAACCTACCTAAAATAGCTTCGACTAAGGCTCACTGGGATACCAGAAATATAAAACCACTAACGACTTATAAAGGTAAAGAATACATAGGGCAACTGTCTCCAAATGGCAGCATGCTAGCATTCGCCTGGTGGAAAAATGCAGGCGTTGGTAGCTTGTTTATCAACGAAACTACGCCCAGTACTCAATCACCAGTTAAAATTTCTCACCCCAATAACGACGTATTTTCGCTTTCCTGGAGCCCTGATAGCGAAAAAATTGCCTATAGTGCAAACTCTACAAGTGGCGGATGCTCTGTTTGGATTTATTCAATCAAGTCAGCAAATCATACTAAATTGACTTCTTGCGCGAGAATAACGACCCCTATTCTGGCCTGGTCGCCAACCGGAAACACAATAGCCGTGACTCGTTTTGGCGATTCAGGCCTGGGAATTTATTTAACCAATGTAAATACAGGTAAAAGCCGAATTCTGATTCAAAGCGACCAGAATAGCTTAGTAGATTATCAGCCGACTTGGGTTGATAACGGCAAAGCACTTGCATTTGTAAGAGTCGCTAAAGATGGTACGAAAGACATTTACTTAAACGACTTAAATGGCTCAATTCAACGCCTTACCCATTCAAACTATCTCGGATTTCATGGATTAACATGGTCACCATTAGAAAATGCGTTAATCTACTCTATTACTCAACAGAACTCGCGTACGCTCTGGAAATTTAGTTTTGCAGACAACTCGATTAGCTCTCTCGGAATAACAGGAAGCGCCCCACAAGTATTGCAAAACACATTGTTGTTTAGCTCACTCGAAAATAGACAAAGCCTGGCATTAATCACGGTTAATAGTAAGCAGCCAAATTTGCTCAAACTAACAGACTCAATGGGGATGGCCAGCTCTCCGGTATACTCAAAAGCCGCAAATAAAATTGCTTATACTGCACAACGGGCGAGAAAAATCGAAATATGGATCGCTGACTCAAGTGGAGCATCACCCAAAATGGTGGCTCAAATTGAAGGCATAGTTCAACATTTAAACTGGTCTAAGCAAGGCGACCTACTGGCTTTTGTTGGTAATTGTGGCCAGAACAAAACGGTAGGCTTATGTTTAATCGATGCGGAATCAGGGGAAGTTTTGGAGCTCTTAGCAAACGCTGGGCATTTGAGTAGACCAGTTTGGTCTGAGTCTGGCGAGCATTTATACTTAATCGCTCGTTCCAATCAAAACAGCGAGATTGTTAAATTTGATATACAAAATAGACAGATTGAGCTGACAACTAGCCCAGAAGAACCCACCAACATCAAGCAGATGCTAAGTGGTGATAAGTTCCTAGTCACAACTAAATCAAGCGACGCAATTCAATTGTGGAGCCCAAAAGAAGCCAATGATAGTCAGTCTTTTCCTATTCCTAATATAGAAAAAGTGATTGCTTGGACACCGTTCAACCAAGAAATTCTATTAATTTATAGAGAAAAAGCTGAAGAAGTAAAACTATTTAACCCCTACACGGGAGAAATGACGAATCTAGTAACATTGCAATTAGGCACTTTAGTTGAGTACCCCCAAATAAGTCAGGGTCCGAATGGTTTTAGCTTCTATAGCGAACTCGTAAACTCGTCATTCGCCGACTTAATGCAAACAACACTACTGAAATCAGCGCAAAAATAAGCGCTTTTTTAGTCTATTCCTACGCAGCATTTACCGTATAACACTTTGTTTATATTAAAATAAATATAAATTGGATATTTTTTGGATATTTCAATTATAGATCAATTATTGTAACTGAAGCACCCTCTCCAAATAACCACAGCACTTCACACTTAATTAAGTATGTTATTTCTGGAGAGATATTATTTTGAAAAGTATTAGCCAAAAACCACTCACTTCCCGGCAAGCTCTTAGTAGTCAGCTTAAACTTTCTGCGACGAGTTTATTTTTACTCTTAATTACAGCTTGTGGCGGCGGCTCCGGCGAAAAGGATCCCACTGTGCCACCTCCGCCACCACCACCGCCATCACTAGAATTACCCGCAGGTTGGGAAGAACTCGCAGACATTCCAGCTGGAGTCGCACATTCTGCAGCAGTCAATATTGGCGATAAGATTTATTTAGCAGGCGGATATGATAGCAAGCGATCACTTTATATATACAACATAACCACAAACTCTTGGAATACTGGCAGTGACTTACCAGAAGGTACCGATAGTTTGAGCGCTATTAGCCATGAAGGTAAAGTTTACTTAATGGGAGGCGAAGCAAGCCGCTCTGTGCAAGTTTACGACCCTTCAGCAGATCAATGGACCGATAAATTTCTTTTGGCGGGAGATAAATTTTCCTCAGCCACCCAAAAAGTAAATCAAAATGTTCACTTGATAGGTGGTTGGAATTATAACAACGATAACTCTAACTCACTTACCTTACACCAAACCTATGACTTAGCATTAAATAGCCTATCTGATTCTCAGCTTGCCCCTCTCATGGTGGCGCGCAACTGCAGTGTTAGCGGGGTGATTGATAATAAAATCGTTGTCGCCGCTGGTCGTGCTCCAGGGATCCGTAGTACAGACTCTTTTGCACTCAGCACTACTGAAATCTATGACATTGAACTTGACGGCTGGGAATTTGGCGGAGAACTTACCACGGCAAGAGCTTGCGCTGCCCACAGCGTTTTAGACAACAAGCTTTACGCTCTTGGGGGCTTAATACCCCCCGCAAAATTTATTAAAACTATAGAAAGGTACAACCTTGCGTCTAATGATTGGGAACTGGTTGGAAATATGCCGTTTTTTACCTCTGGCGCAGTTGCCGTCACCGTTGGAGAGGCAATTTATGTTTTCGGCGGCTATTACAACTTAGAGTCCGATGCGGCTACGACTAAAGAATCTAACAAAGCATTTAAATTTATTCCTGGGTCTTAGCAAAATATTCAACGGGCTAATCACGCTTTCAATGGTATTAGCCCGCAAAAACTCCATCGCCACAAATGATAACAATTATCATTTGCATTAGAAAACGTTTCATCGTATTATACTTCTGATGACAATTTACTCTCTTTTTATCATTGCGTCAGTAATACGGAGGACAGAATGGGATATCAAATTGAAGCCTATTTAGATCAAGGTAAGCCAACCTTAAAGATTTATGATCTTAAGGACAATGCACTGTGTTTATCATGGACTTATTCGCTTTCGTTAAGCTCACAGTCGCCAAATATTGAAGTTCAACGTCTGTTTCGCGAACTCTTATTACTTACTTGCAAGCAGGATATACACAATGTCAGAGTTTTTAATCTTTCAGTTCCAGTGCTGAGTGACAGGGCTAGTCAGACAGTCTTGCTATCGTAAAAGCCTGAAAGATAAAGCGCAGATAATGTGTGTATAAGTCATAACCTTCGTCGACCCCATCCTAGAATGGTTATGATTTTCAACGCCCGGCTCCCCGCCGGGCTTTTTTACCCAGATTAATTAGGGTTTATTCGTTGTGAAATCAGTGTCTCAAAGTTTGCAACGCTGACCTCAGCAGTAATTTCACCTAAATTTAAGTGCGTTTGATCATCCCACTGACAGAAAAAAGCGGTCGTTTGGTTTTCATCAATACCAAGCTCTAAAGTAAAGTAAGCAATTTCAGGCTGAGCTTCTTCTAAGTCCGGCTGCGATAAATCAATATTGGCAACAACACCAATATAAAAGCACTCACTGGCGCATTCTGGCGCAGGCATTTCAACTATGACCAGCGGGTGGCTTCCAATTCTTAATGGATAGACGTTAAAGTCAAATTCACTCAGAAAAGGCGCTTCCTCGGGGTGAGAAGCTTCTACTTGGTCTAATAAATGACGAATCAGTTGGCGCTTTTTATCTGAACCTAAAACGCCAAAAAAGTAGTGTGGATCTTGCTCAGCAATTTGCTTGAGCGCAATATGAGCCATTACGTAGTGATGAGCGCGCGGCTCATTAGCATCTAAATCAGCACTGTCTTCAGCTTGCTGCTTGTTTGTCATAGTGTTCCTTAAAACCGATGAAGTGAAAGCTTGTGTAGCGAAGAATTCACTAAATTCTAAGCAAAAATAAAATAGTCCCAGCTATTAAAACACTACTGACACCATGTTGTCAGTAGTACTCATTTATTATTCAGTTGCGCCCCAAAATAAACTTAACCAAAACCTTGATTAACAATCACAGTAAAGGAGAACTGCTATGCAGCATTTTATCACTTGGGCTGAAATTCCAGTCACCGACTTAAAACGTGCAATGGACTTTTATCAATCCATTTTTAATATTGGCTTTAAATGCGAACGAATGATTGGTTGTGACTATGCAATATTTGACACCCAACCCGAGCTAGTATCAGGCGCTTTAGTACTTGGCGAAGGGTATACACCTAGCCAAGAAGGAAGTATTAGCTATTTAAATGCCGGCGAAGATCTTGGATTAGTTGTGACTAAGATTGAACAGCTTGGTCACACTATCGTAATACCTAAAACACCAATCGGTGAAGGTGAATGCGGCTATTTTGCTCAATTTATTGATACGGAAGGTAACAAAATAGGGCTTTATTCCGAAAACTAACAACTGAGAAGCTTGCCACTTTTAGAAAGTAGCTTAAAGCCAGCAGCACAATTAAGTCACTTGGCTTAACTGCCGCTGCTGGCTTAAATTATTTACTGTGCTTTTTGCAGTTTTTGGGCTTTTTCTCGATCAACTATCTCATGAAATGCATCATGAACTATATGAAACTGCGCATCGAATGCGCTGATGGTGCCATTACAAGTTAAGTCTAAGTCATTTAAAGTCTTCAGTAATTTCTCACTCGCGTCAATTTCAGCAGACAGTTTTGTCATTGTTAAAATATTGTCACAGGTATTACCTTGACGCTCTTTGCCTGACTCTGCGTGCCACAGCGGAGCAAGCACTTTATGTAAAGCAGCGACCGGCTCAGAAAATTGATGTTCTTTATCCGATTTTGCAAACAAGGATGCACTACTAAGGCTAAAAAAGATCGCGACTAGGCTGTTTATAATGGTACTAAGTTTCATTCAGAGTCCTTATTTTGTATGATATCAATGTCGTTAAATTGATTATAAGTAAAGCGTTTAATGATAACCACTCTATCTCGCATAAATATTGTCTTATTGTTAGCTTAAAAAAATGCCATTAGATCGAAGGCTACCACAGGAATTTATAATGAAATTGCCACTCAAATATTACCTATTTTCTATTCTCATTGTTAGTTTTTGTGTTGTAGGCTGTAGTCCAACTCCAGAACTTCCCAAGCTTACCAAGCAATCAAAAATACTCGCATTTGGCGATAGCCTTACCTACGGTATTGGTGCGGCGAAAGGCCATGCTTATCCACAGGTTCTAGAATCTCTAATTGAAATACCTGTAATTAATGCCGGTGTTTCAGGCGAGACCACCAGTGAAGGCGTAATGCGGTTGCCTGAACTTTTAGAAAAACACCAACCGGATTATCTCATTTTAATGGAAGGCGGTAACGATATATTACGCAACCACCCCGTAGCAACAACCAAACAAAACTTGGCAACAATGATTAGAACGGCACAAGCAAAAAATATTACCGTGATTCTAATCGGAGTTCCGGAAAAAAAGCTTTTCTCAAATGCAGCAAGTTTTTATGCTGAGCTCGCAGAGCAATTTAATGTAACCTACGAGGGAGAGCTCCTGTCAAACTTACTTAAAAAAAGGCAGTATAAATCTGACTTAATTCACCTTAACAACCAAGGTTATTACCAGTTTGCTCAAGGAATAAAAGACATTCTCGAACAAGCAGGCGCACTTTAGTAATAATTTAAATTTATGATTAAAATCATTGGCGCACACTCAGTGAGCAAGCATTAATCTTCTGACTTTAGCAAATTCGCAGGTGAATATTGATCGGTTAATATCTCGCTTTCTGTGTCCCAGTTTACGGTGTTATTAATGCGCTGATAAACTTTGGCAACATCGATACCGTAATGCTTGAATGCTTCGACTAATTTTGGAGCTAAAGCGGGAAAACTTGAGAAATCTTCACAGTTACAACCAAAAATAACCCGATTGCCTTTGGTAGGAGCTTGAAAAATATACAGCTGTTTAAACACGCTTTGATAGGTTACCGACTCATAATTAAACAAAGCACTATTACTAAAAGTATTCGCAGTAAGTATGCCATTAGTCGATAAAAGCGCTTTAACTTCCATTAAAAACTCTTTCGTCATTAAGTGCTCAGGAATATAGTCACCATTAAACGCATCTAGAATAATCCAGTCAAATTTTTGTTTTTTTAGAAGTGCTCGCTTAACATAAACTCGACCATCTTTAATTTCTGTTTTTACCTGGTCATTTTCTTGGTAATTAAAATATTGTTTGGCTAAATCTACCACGACAGGATCAATATCTACCGAAACAATTTCTGCTTGTGGGGAAATTTGGTGCATAGTGCGGGACAGAACTCCACCGCCCAAACCTAAAATAAGAATTCGCTTTGGCTCTGGTTGTAGTGCATATCCTGCTAATACGCCATGCGAATACTCAAATACCAAACGATCATCATCCTGTAAATCAATACAGGCTTGATTAGTAATTTTTTTGCGGCGAGTTTCAAAGCGCATACAGCGCTCTCCATCCTCTTCAACAATGATGACATTACGGTAAATTGAGCGTTTTTTTTCAATTTGCTTGGCGGCTAATTCGTCACAACTAAAGACGGCAAAAAGAGCAGACAAAGCAACCATTAAACTCAATTTTTTCATTATATTAACCTTGTGTGTGAACTTTACTGTGACGACTTCAACGGACTAGCTTGCGGCGTAATCTCTTCAATTAGTTGACCATTGTTTTCATCTAAATACGCAGTAATAAGCGCAATTAGTCCAGCGCAAAATAAGATTCCAAAAGTAAGCCATAAAATCTGATCGACCTCTAGCCAAAGCACTAAGTAGAAAGATGTCATAATAGTACCAATCGCACTACCTAGAGTAGAAACAAAATATAAAAAACCTGCGGTTTGACCAGAAGACTTAGCCGCAACAGTTAAAATCCTAACCGAATAAGGGGCAATCATTCCCATAATAATGCTCGGTATTAAAAATACGCAACTTGAAGCAACTAACGAGCCATAACGCGGGTCTTCAATCATTTCAAATACCCATTCGAAAATAGTTTCATTGAAGAATATGGTCGGCAAAAGACTAAACGCCGCACTAATAAAGATAAACCCAAATCGATTAATACTAGGCTGGTACAAAGACAACTTACCACCACTTAAATAGCCAAGTGAAAGCGCCAACATAAAAACAGTAATTATGCTGCCCCACACATAAACGCTGCTCCCAAAAAAGGGTGCTAGCATTCGCCCACCTAAAAGTTCAAAGCACATAATGGAAAAGCCAGCACAAAAGGCTAATAATAAAATAGTAAATTTACGCATAGAGTTTCTTATTAGTTTGTTTGCGACATACAATACAGCGGATAGACAAAACGGGCAACTGCTTTGCACTTGAATTCTTACCAATTTATGCGACACTTACTCCTCTAAATAAAAGGATATAGACGTTGCGACGCGCCGACAGACTTTATCAAATCACCCAAATTCTTAGAAATAAACGCTTAGTAACAGCCAAACAACTAAGTGAGCGCCTACAAGTGTCGGAAAGGACAATTTATCGAGATATTCAAGATTTAAGCCTATCTGGTGTTCCAATCCAAAGCAGCACGGGAATTGGCTATCAACTCAGACACTCTCTCGATATTCCACCTATTATGTTTAATACCGATGAGATTGAAGCCATTCTGTTAGGCACCAAAATACTTAAAGCTTGGACTGGCAAAGAAACTTCTCAAGCAGCCCAGTCTGCGCTAGATAAAATTGAGGCCGTGCTCCCTTCTGAGTTAAAACACGCCATTTATAGCAGCAAGTTGTTTGTACCTGATTTTGAAATTCCAAAAAATCAACAGTGCAATTTTGAAAATTTACGCCAAGCAATTAATCAAAAGCGTTTAGTCCACTTTGAATATCAAAAGATCAATGAAGAAATTAGCCAGCGACAAGTAAAACCTTTGGGTCTATATTACTGGGGTAAAGTTTGGACGCTCGTGGCTTGGTGTAATTTGCGAGAGAGCTTTCGTGTATTTAGAGTTGATCGAATCATCCAACTAAAAATACTTAACGAAACCTTTTTAGAAGCCCAAGGTCAAGCATTAACTGACTATATTACCCAACAAGAGCGTCGCTATGCCGAATATTGTGGTACTAGTTAATTTTCTGCTCCCTCAATAAATTATTAACAATGGAACCCATCATGAAAGTTATCATAATCGGTGCAACTTCTGGAATTGGCTTGGGGTTAGCAAACCGTTACGCAGACGCCGGATACCAAGTTGGCGTTACTGGGCGACGGGTAGAAAAACTTAAAGCCTTTCAAAAGCGCCATTTAGGCAAGGCTTTTATTAAAGAAATGGATGTTTGCCAACCAGAAAAAGCCATTATTCAATTTGATCATTTAGTCAATCAAATGCAAGGCGTCGACTTAGTGATTATTAATTCCGGCATCGGCTTTATTAACCCCTCCCTCGACTGGCAAAATGAAAAGTCGATTATACAAACTAATGCAATGGGTTTTGCCGCATTAGCAGGCGCAGCGTACCACTACTTTTCCAAGCAATCAGTTGGCCATATAGTGAGTATCTCTTCCATAAACTCACTTAGAGGCAACCCTGTGACGCCAGCATATGGTGCGAGCAAAGCATTCGTATCAAACTATATGCAAGGACTAAGACACAAAGCATTTAAAATGCGAAAAAACATACAAATTACTGATATAAAGCCAGGCTTTGTTAATACCGACATTATTAAAGGCAGTAAAGTTTTTTGGTGTGCTCCAACCGCGAAAGCCTGCGATCAAATTATACGCGCCATTGCGCGAAAGAAAAAAATCGCTTACATCAGCAAGCGCTGGCGATTGGTCGCGTGGGGGATGCGCTTATTGCCAGACTGGATTTATTTTAAGCTAATGTAAATAGAATCATTTTTATGCTATCAATGAATTACGCCTGTTTAGATTTTACCTTGGCTAGCTCATAAAAATAGCTTTTATCACGACTCTGACTCGACTAAAAGCGCTGCGATTATTTTTACGGTTTGCTCAATATCAACATGCGGATCACAGGCGCAATTAAGCCTTATACAATGGTTATACTTGCTACTCGCGCTTGAAAGTTGGCCAGGAGCTATAGCAATACCTAACTTAATTGCTTGCTCAAAGAGCTTAAGACCGTCGTATTTTTTTGGTAATTCGACCCACAAAATACAGCCTCCTTTCGGCTGTGATGTTTGAGTGCCGTCGGGGAAAAATCGCTCAATCGCTTTTTGAAAGCGAAACATTTGCTGTGCAAGGCGCGCAGTGAAAAGTCTAATGTGTCTTTCATATTGGCCGCTTTGCAAAAACTCAGCAACAATCAACTGGGTAAGATTAGGCGCACTAATGTTGGTAAAAGTTTTAAAGTAAGCCACTTCTTTTTGAAAAGCGCCAGGTACTATCCAGCCAACTCTCAACCCAGAAGCAATGGTTTTAGAAGCTGAAGAGCAATAAAGCACTAAACCTTTTTTATCAAACGCTTTACATGGCTTAGGGCGCAAGCCATCAAAGGCTAAATCGCCAAATAAATCATCTTCTATTAAAGGAATATTGTGTTCTGCTAGCAATTCAACTAATTGCTTTCGGTTTGCTTCAGGCATTAGGCTTCCGGTGGGGTTACTGAACGAGGGAACCACCGCCACAGCTTTTATTGGCCATTGCTCTAAAGCAAGCTCTAATGCCTCAATGCTTAATCCCTGTTGTGGATGACAAGGGATCTCAACCGCTTTATAGCCTAGAGATTCGATTAACTGGAACAAACCAACAAACCCGGGTGATTCTACTGCGATGCTATCGCCCGGCTTGGCCACAGCACGTAAACAGATGGATAACCCCTCTAAGCAGCCATTGGTTACTAAAAAGTCACTCGGTTTTAGGCGACAACCAACTTCATTTAGTCGCTTAGCTAAAACTTTTTTCAACTGAGCGAGTCCGGCAGAAAAGTGCACTTCTACCACTTCGGGAATGTTTTGTTTAACCACTTTCGCGGCTATTTTTTGTAAGCGTTTTTCAGGAAAATAATGCGCCGCAGGATAAGTCACCCCTAAATTGATTTTTCCTTGCGCTTCACACTGCTGGAAAATTTGACTCGCAAACTCATGAATTCGAATGCTTTTAGGTAACAATGGTAAACTCGGTATGAGTGCCGGCTGTGGCTGGCTAGCCGGCATTTTTACGTAGAACCCCGATTTAGGCCGTACCTCGATTAAGCCCCTAATTTCTAACTCTTCAAGTGCGCGCTGAGCGGTCGCAATACTAATTCCATGAGCTGCCGACAACTGACGCAACGAAGGTAGTTTTTCACTAGGACGGTAAATACCCTCATCGATTAAGTTTCGTAGTTCATCTGCTAACGCTTGATAGAGTTTCATAGCTATTTGACCAAAACCAGTACAGTTGCCCTTAAAATACAGCATTACAGACTACAAACACAAGAACTGTACCTAATTAAATAATCAAATTCTGAATCTGTAACTATTCTTTAAAGTCTTTTAAGCTGTACCTAACTTGTTAACACACAAACTTTGACGGGATTTTTATGCTAGCAGCTCAAATAGCGAGTCCAGCTCCGCAACCTTATATTTCTAAACAGCCTAACTCTTTTGGCATCATTGACTACTCTGCCGTTGAAAACCAAACATGGCACGATTTATATAGTCGCCAATACAATATTATTAAAAACCGAGCCTGCGATGAGTTTCTAGAAGGTTTAGAAATACTGAATATGGACGCGGATAAAATACCTCAGCTACCTGCTATAAACCAAAAGTTAAATCAGCTAACCGGATGGCAAGTTGAGCGCGTTCCAGCACTCATTGGGTTTGAACGTTTTTTCGAACTATTGGCCAATCGCCGCTTTCCTGCGGCAACATTTATTCGGCGGCCGGAAGATATAGACTACATTAAAGAGCCTGATATTTTTCATGAACTTTTCGGACATTGCCCGTTACTCACTAATCAAGCTTATGCAGATTTTTCACAGCATTACGGCCAACTAGGGCTGGCGGCAAGTAAGCAAGAAAGAGCGATGCTAGCTAGGCTCTACTGGTACACTATAGAGTTTGGTTTAATCAAAACTAACGCGGGGCTTAAAATATATGGCGGCGGGATCCTCTCTTCATTTGAAGAAACCTGCTACAGTTTAGAAAGCACTATTCCTACAAGAAGTCCATTAAATGTAGTGGAAGCATTTCGTACCCACTACCGCATTGATGAACTTCAAAAAAACTATTTTTTTATTGAGCAACTAAGTGACTTAAATCATTTAAAAGAATTAGACTTATCTGAACTAGCGAGTCACGCAAAAACCTTAGGCATGAAACCCAGTGATTATGCCCCAAAAGAAGAAGCTGCGTGCTAGCCATTATTAACAAACAGAGTAACCAAAATGAACCAACTAACCACCCAAAGCTGCGAAGCTTGCCAAGCCGAAGCACTACAAGTAAACGAACAAGAATTAGCCCAGCTAATTAAGCAAATACCAGACTGGAAAGCCATTAGCATTAACGGCGTGATGCAATTAGAGCGCGAGTTTAAATTTAAAAACTTTAAACTCGCGCTAGATTTTACTAATCGCGTTGCAGAAATGGCAGAGCAGCAAGGTCATCACCCTGCTTTGCTCACTGAGTGGGGCAAGGTTAAAGTTAACTGGTGGTCACACTCGATTAAAGGGCTACATAAAAACGACTTTATTTGTGCAGCTAAAACCGACCAGTTGATTAACTAGTGACGAAATAACCAAATGCCAGTGGAAATTAAGCGAAGCTAGGCTGGCGGCTTTCTTTTTTAAGAATAATGCCTGCAAATACTAACTCGATCAGTCCACCGGCAAATGCGCCATAAACTATGGGCGCATTTAAAACCGCCACTAACACTCCAGCAATAATTAATGCGACGGCACATGCCCAGTAAGTTTTATCTCCATAGAGTGTCGCAAATGTAAAGTAGCGTCCACCAATCACTAATAGCATCGCTGCGAAAAACCACTCGGTTTTAAAATAAGCAATACTAAAAGCCAGTAACATACCAATAAACAACAAAAAGGTGCTTTCAATCGCAAGACTAGCTAAAGGGTTACCACTTTGGTGGCTACCTTTTCGCCCTAGAATTTTAGTTAAAAATACGGCTGCCGGGTGAATTAACATTCCACCAAAAAATAAACTTAAAATTGCAGTTTGTGGCGCTTGAAATAGCCCCACAACTCCGGCACACAACCACACGACCCCAGAAGCAATTAAACCTGGTGCGCCGCCAAAATATCCAGCACGCATATCTGCTTGAGCTTGTATCACTTGCATTGTTAACTCCGAGAATAAACTAGACTGATTACTTTAATCTAAAGCGTTTACAATTGCATCTACACTTTGCTTGGCATCACCAAATAACATGCGACTATTCTGTTTAAAAAATAAGGGATTTTGGACGCCGGCATAGCCGGGATTCATGGAGCGTTTAAAAACCACTACTTGCTTCGCATTCCAAACTTTTAACACCGGCATACCTGCAATTGGACTATTAGGATCTTCAGCTGCAGAAGGGTTAACCGTATCATTTGCCCCAATCACTAAAACAACATCAACCGTTTTAAAGTCTTCGTTAATTTCGTCCATTTCAAAAACAATGTCGTAAGGCACTTTCGCTTCCGCTAACAACACATTCATATGACCCGGTAAACGTCCCGCAACCGGATGAATGCCAAACCTAACTTGAATACCTTTGGCGCGCAACTTTTTGCTTAATTCGTAAACCGGATATTGAGCTTGCGCTACCGCCATACCATAACCTGGCGTGATCATAACAGAGCTTGCCATACTCAGTTGCTGAGCAACTTCGTCAGGATTAATTTCGACATAGTCGCCATAGTCTTGGTCGCTATTCAATGAAACGTGAGTACCAAATCCCCCAGCAATTACACTGACAAAAGAACGATTCATTGCACGGCACATAATGTAACTTAAAATAGCGCCACTAGAACCAACTAAAGCACCGGTAATAATTAATAAATCATTTCCTAACATAAAGCCTGCAGCCGCTGCAGCCCAACCAGAATAAGAGTTAAGCATTGACACAACAACAGGCATGTCTGCACCGCCAATCGATGCCACTAAATGCCAGCCAAAAGCTAAAGCAATAATAGTCATAACCATTAAAAGGTTAATGTCGCCGTTTGCTTGAACAAAATATACCATCATGACAAAACACAGAATCCCTGCTAGCAAATTCAACTTATGTCGGTGCGGAAGCATTAATGGAGAACTAGACATTAAGCCTTTTAATTTAGCAAAGGCGACTAAAGACCCAGTAAAAGTTACTGCGCCGATAAATACTCCTAAAAAGACTTCAACTAAATGTATGTTTAGCATGATACCGCTCATGCTTGGGTGGTCTAAAAAGCTATTATAACCAACCGCAACCGCTGCTAACCCAACAAAGCTATGCAACAATGCAACCAGCTCGGGCATTTGTGTCATCTCTACTTTAAGTGCAAACCGAACCCCAATACATGCGCCAATTAACATTGCAGCTATTAGCCAAGCGAAGTTATCGACACTAGGACTTAACACCGTTGCGACTAAAGCCACTAACATACCCAACACACCAAACCAAAGGCCGCGCTCAGCAGAGTCTTGCTTGCTTAGCCCGGCCAAACTGAGAATAAAAAATATTGCCGCAATAAAGTAAGCTGCTTGTATGACTGGCATTTGATTATCGCTAAATAAACTGCTGGAGAAACTGCTGGAGAAACTTAAATCTTGCATGATTATTCCTCCTTCCGAAACATTTTTAACATGCGTTTAGTAACTAAAAAGCCACCAACTACATTAATAAATGCAATTAGCACGGCGAAAATAGCAATCCCCATCACTAGCGGGTTATCACTCGACAGTTGCAGAATCGCGCCCACTATAATGATGCCACTTATTGCATTAGTCACACTCATCAACGGGGTGTGTAAGGCATGTGAAACATTCCAAACCACATAATAGCCAACAATACAGGCAAGTATAAATACACTAAAGTGCTGCATAAATTCTGATGGCGCCACACTTGCTAGCCACAAATAACCAAAACTAATAAGTGCTAAACCCAAATACCCTAACCCAAATGACTTTTTTGGAGGCGTTTCGTTTTTAAGTGACACCTCAGTTGGCGCAGTTGGCTGCGGCTTAGCACTCACTTTTATTGGTGGTGGGGGCCAAGTCACTTTGCCATCATTAGTCACACTCACCTGACGGATCACTTCATCGTCAAAATTAAGTTCGATCGAACCATCTCGCTGAGGACAAAGCAGCTTAACTAGATTAACCAGATTATTCGCATATAAATTACTTGATTGAGTAGGCAGCCGAGAAGGCAAGTCGGTATAACCAATTATGGTAACCTCGTTTTTAACAACTTTTTCTCCAGGACTAGTAAGCTCGCAGTTACCACCGCCTAATGCCGCTAAGTCGACCACAACACTACCGGGCTTCATTGACTCTAACATTGCTTTAGTGATTAGCTTGGGAGAAGGTTTACCGGGGATCATTGCAGTGGTAATAATAATATCAACATCTTTCGCTTGCTCCGCAAACAATGCCATTTCAGCTTGGATAAATGCTTCGCTCATGACTTTTGCATATCCATCTCCGCTGCCAGCCTCTTCTTCAAAGTCGAGCGCTAAAAACTCAGCCCCCATACTTTCGATTTGCTCTTTCACTTCTGGCCTAGTGTCAAACGCTCGCACAATTGCACCTAAGCTACTTGCGGTTCCAATTGCTGCTAAGCCTGCAACTCCTGCACCTATGACCAAAACTTTGGCCGGTGGTATTTTACCCGCAGCTGTGATTTGACCAGTAAAAAAGCGCCCAAAACAAAAAGAGGCTTCAATAACGGCTCGATAGCCAGCAATATTGGCCATAGAGCTTAAAGCATCCATAGACTGGGCGCGGGAAATCCGCGGCACACAATCCATAGCCAGCAGGTTAATTTTCGCGTCAGCATAACTTTGCAGTTGCGCTTGGTTTTGTGCCGGATAAAAAAAACTGATCAGCGTTGCACCGGGCTTAATTAAGGCTTTTTCGGATTCGTTTGGTGGGTTTACTTTTAATAATATGTCGGCTTGCCAAGCCGCTTGCTTAGTAACAATCTGGGCTCCAACCTCACTATATGCCTGGTCCGAAAAATTAGCCTTCAAACCAGCCCCTGATTCAATAACTACATCAAAGTTTGATTTTATGAGTTGACTTACACTAGTAGGAGAAGCCGCCACACGCGCTTCATTTTGAAAAGACTCTTTAACAATGCCGATCTGCATAACTTTAGCCCCACGAAAAGTGAACCTAAGAACAGCAATAAAATAATAGGCTCTAAGTTAGCTTAACTTTAGTTTTGTTAGCTGAAAAAGCTCAACTAATAAGGTAAAACTACGACTAATTGCTAATAAAAGCAAATTTGATATTAGCCTGTAGAATATGATACGACGCCAGCAAAGTTATCAAACTTTGGTGACTTTTTAGCTAGACCAAAAAAAATCGACCGCCCTAGGTAAACATTCAAAATGTGCAGGCGTCTTATTCAGTATTTCTCCATCTGCCACTAAGTGACTTGGTTTTTCTTCAATCACTTTAATCGCAGAAACCTGAAGTGTTTCTACTTCAGGGAAATTAATATGCGAACCGTCATAAATAGAACTAAATAATCGCAACAAGCGTAAACGCGAGATAGTGTTCAACAACACAACGTCTAGTTTACCATCTTGCAAGCTAGCATTAGGCGCCATTAAGAACTTTGTTCCAGTATAGCGAGAGTTCGCAACTTCAACAAAGATACCTTGGCGAGTTTGCTTTACACCATCTAATTCCAATTCATAAGTTTGCGGTTTTAAATTAATAAGCTTCAATAAAGTCGCAATAGTATAAGCACTGTTACCTAACCATTTCAGCGGGGTGGCAGCTTGCGCTACTTGAGACACAAACCCCATACCAACAATATTGATAAAGAAATGTTGCTTTTGTTCGCAGCTAAACATGCCAATATCTAAACATTGCGTATTTTTCGAACAAATAATATCAATCGCCTTACGCCAGTCAGATTTCTTTAGCCCTAACTCCTTCATAAATGCATTGCCAGTGCCGTTAGGTATTAGCCCAAGCGGCAAATCGATTTCCCCGCTTTTTACTAACGGATTATTTTTATAGCCGTTTAACACTTCAAATAAAGTACCGTCTCCACCAGAAGCAATTACCCCTGAGTATTGCTCTAAAGCAGCATTACTCACAAGCTCTAGCGTATGCTTGGGATATTCACTTAGTACTAGCTGGTAGTCTAACTCAACTAAGTCTAGGTATGCTTTAATTTGCGGCAGCAGTTTTAGGGCACGACCATTACCCGCATAGGGGTTATAAATGATGAGGAGTTTCATTTTATATTAATATTATTATGAACGATCAATCGACTGTATCTTGATTAAGGATGAGTGTCAAAAATTGTTGATAACATGTCGTGCAACGCCTAATTCATTAATGCTTGTAATGACGACTTACTTTAACAGTGCTATTCTATGCCCTACAAAAATTCTCTCAGCGAAAGGATTTACCATGGCCCAAACCAGTACGTTTTTAAATGCACTAAAAAACTGCCTAAAAGAAAAAGGTTATACCTATGCCGACGTTGCGCAGCAACTTGATTTAAGCGAAGCCAGTGTAAAGCGTATATTTTCTGAAGAAAACATTTCCCTCCAACGCTTAGATAAAATTTGTCAAATGCTTGCTATGGATCTCTGCGATCTAGCAAAGGTCGCAGAAAAGAGTACCCAAGAGATCCAAGAACTTACCGCAGAGCAAGAGGCCGAATTTGTTAAACAACCAAAGCTCTTATTTGTTGCGTACATGCTATTTAACGAGGTCGACTTTAATTCAATAAAAGCACACTATAAAATTAATGAACATGAAGGCATTCAACTACTAGCGCACTTAGACCGTATTAAGTTTATTGACTTATTACCTGGTAATCGCATAAAGCTGCTAACTTCTAGAAATTTTAAATGGCGTAAACACGGTCCCATTGAGCGCTTATTTCATGAGCAAATTCGCAAAGAGTTTTTTCAGTCAAAATTTTCTAAGCCAGAAGAAAGTATGCAATTTAGTTCTGCCATGGCATCCCGCAGCACCATAATGCAAATGCATAAAAAAATCGACAAGCTTATTCAAGAATTTAATGAACTGGCAAGTCAAGATGCATCTCTGCCAATTTCAGAAAAAATGGGATGCAGTTTAGTTGGTGCCATTAGACCTTGGCAGTTTAGTTTATTTGAACAATTCCGGCGCTAACTTAATAAATTTTATATCAAGTTTGTTGAATTGCTTTTTTTAAACCATTGACAACAATATCTTTCATTTCGGTATGTACTTCTAGCTGACAGTTTTCAACTAATGGCTGCAAACTAAGACTCGCGATTTTTTTCAAGCAAGCATCGCGATAGTCTGATTCATTAAACATACCTCCAGCAAAAACAATTCTTCCAGGATTAAAACAGTTTATTATCCAAGAAACTGCGCCCCCAAGCTGTTCACCATAATCAGCCATAGAGTTTTTCTGGAGCTTAAGATCGTGATGACTTTTATGGTATGACCCGCCACTAGCCAACTGAGTTACACTATAGAGTTCACCATTTTTTTCTATTTTACAAGCCCCAAGTTCACCACTAAATCCGTGTTCGCCTTTAAAGACTTTGCCATCGATGGCAACCCCCATACCAACACCAGTCCCGGACATAATTAAGACTTCGACTTTATATTGGTTAGAAATAATTCCGTAGGTTCCTGCTTCAACATCGTTTAGCGCAACTTTTAACTTAGCATTACTCGATAAGTCGGCTAAGTCAAAGCCTTCAAATTCTGGCACCATATGGCTTAAGTGACAAACATTAGCTTTCAGCAACCCCGGAAAGGCAACCGCTAAATGATAGTTTTCTAATTGGTAATCGCCTTCTATTTTTTGCAAAATTGATTGCATTTTTTGCGGCGTAAAATTAACCCCAGTAGAAAAATAAAAGTCATCAACATTTTGTGACTTTTCAACTCTTACAATTAATTTGGTTCCGCCCAAATCACAACTTACCAAAGGCTTTGCATCGCTCGTCATGTTATAGGTCCTTATGATAAGTTTACTAAATATTAGTGTGCGCTTTTAGTGTGACTACTGTGGTGATTTTTCTAGCGGATAGACAGCTTCGCCACGCTTACTTTTCCAATACATTTCAGCTAGCTCATCCGCTTCAACCGGTCGAGAGATAAAATATCCCTGAATCAAGTCACAACCTTGGCGAGTAAGCTCTTCAATCGTTTTTTGATCTTCAACACCTTCGGCTACCACTTTCAATCCAAGTCGATGCGCTAAGTTAATCGTTGACTGTGCAATAATTCTATCTTCAGAGTAATCTAACATTTTAGAAATAAAAGTTCGGTCAATTTTTAAAATATCCAGCGGCAATTTTTTTATATAAGACAAAGAAGAGTAGCCCGTACCATAGTCATCTAGTGAACACTTAATTCCGAGTTGGTTAAATGCCTGAAGTTGTCGCATCGCTCTTTCTAAGTTACTCATTAAAGCAGTTTCTGTGACCTCAAATTCAACCGTACTAGGATCGATTTCATATTCATTTAAAAGGCTTTTAACTTGGCCAACAAAATCATCGTCAGTTAAATTTCGAGTTGACAAATTAATTGCCACGCTAATATTAACTCCCTGTGCTTTCCAGCGTTGCATTTGAGCCATGGCATTTTTTAAAACCCATTGGGTTAGCGGGTGAATTAGCTGTGTTAACTCAACCAATGGAATAAACTTCGCAGGAGGCAATAGCCCATATTGCTTGTGCTGCCACCTAACCAATGCTTCACAAGAAAAAATGGTATTACTTTTTAGATCAAATTTAGGCTGAAAGTGTAACACGAGTTCATTATTGCGGATCGCTTCTGCCATTTCGGCCATAATAACAAAGCGCTGGTTGGTATCTGCGTCCATTTCAGGAGAATACTGAGCGACACCACCACCTTGGCTTTTTATTTGATACATCGCCAACTCAGCACAACGCAGCAATTCTGCTGGGTTATGCTGTACACCAATCGTCGTTGCTACACCGATACTCGAACTAATTTCTAAATTTAAACCGTCAACAACAAAAGGAAGCTCTATCGCTTGGCGTACCAGTTCGGCAATCTTGATAAATTGGCTAGACTGCTGTTTGTTTCTTACTAATATACAAAACTCATCACCACCGAGTCGATAAACCGTACCATCTTGATCGTTTAAAACTTGCGCCATTCTAGGGCCAATTAAGCGCAATAATTTATCGCCAATTTGGTGATCAAGCGTGTCGTTAATTTCTTTAAAACGGTCTAAATCTACCAGAATCAACCCCAAACTATTCGAGCTAGACAGATTCGCGTTTAAGGCGTTATGGCAATCACGGTTTAATGCATTACGATTAGGCAGCGCCGTTAATGTGTCGATAGTTGCCAAATTTTTCATCGATTGATACTGGCGCGCATTAGCCATAGCAAGAGAAATACTGGTACCAATAGTTTGAAAAAACTCCACTTCATCTGTCGCGATTATAGCGTCAGACTTATAGCCTATTGCCACACAGCCTAAAGGTTTACCTTGGTAAATAAACGGCATCGCAATACCAGACTTAATGCCTTCTTCAAAAAAGATATTTCTAAGCGATGATTTAATATAAGTTTGCGCATTATTATTTTGAAAAATTTCTAGCTGCTTACTTTGCATAGCCAAAGCAATCGGCGAGCCTTGTTCATGGACGGAGAATTTTTTTCGAGTATCAATAAAAACCTGAGCCACGCCACCGGTAGCAATTACTACCATATTTTCACTGGCTTCATCATATTCAGTAAAGACGACCCAAGAATCTTTTTGTAATGATTGCAGTAACTTGACCACTTGTTGGGCTATATGAAAAACACTACGACTGGTGTGCAGCTTTTCTAGTAAATTATTAATTAAACTGAGTTGGGAGTTTTTACGAGCTAAGCGACCTTGAGAGCGTAGTAAGTTTCTCTCAACCGACTGCTGTTCTGTCATATCTAATGCTACTGCAACAAAAACCGACTGATTTTCATAAAAAGTAATGTCTGCTGTGACTAGCAGCGGAACTAAATCTCCAGTTTTACTTAAGATATTTAAATAAACCGATCCCTGTTGTTGCTCAAATATCTGCTCAATTTCAATCTCTATTCTACGCCGATCTTGCTGCGCAACAAAACACGTAAAAACAGTATCGTGAATATCTTCTGGCTGGTAGCCCAAACGCGAAAAGAAATACTCATTCCAGCGCAAAAACTTATGCTCACGATCGAGCATAAACATAAAAGCTGGTGCGGAGTTAAGCTGCGTTTGATTTAAACGAACTTCATTTTTTAGTTCTAAGTGAATATCTTGACGCTCTAACTCGGCAGCAACCCGAATGGCAAAAACTTCGAGAGTGGTCGTAATTAAAGTTGTATTTTTTATGGGTGATTTTTTATAGGCAACAAGAAAGCCAACGGTATTGCGCTGCGAGTCTACCAAGGAACAACCAACGAATGCCTGCGAACCTATATTTTGAATAAGCGAGTCTTGAGAGAACTCTGCGACTGCATTATCGTTCACTAAATAAAAGCCGTGCTTTAAAATTGTCTCAAAGTGCGACCCCTTAAAGTCAAAGCTTACTTCACAATTACTCGGCATAACCGAGTAATCAGATATGCATTCTAAGCGTTGCATGGTTTTGTTTTGCCAACGTGCGATAACTACGGCATCAAGTTCAAATACCTGCATTAACTTATGAGTCAGAGCGTGTAAAAAAGACTCTCCTAATTTACCCGCAGTAGCTCTAAGCAACACTTTAACCGCCCGCTCAAAGTCAGGAGATGAAGTTACTTTATAGTTTGACTCTTCTGTTTTGTGCATACAACTACAACTGCAATCTCGTCAATTATTCTTATTGTGGTTTATTTAAGTGGGTTAGACTTAATCATAATCTCAGCTATTACTTTAACTAAGTAATTTAAATCACTGAAAACTCATGCAATATATCAACGCGCAAAAAGTATTTCAATCTTGAATCGAAGCTTAGTACCACAATTCCACGCTGCTTTATGGCTAAAAGCAAAAAATTTTAAGTCGCCAACACCATTTAATCTAAACAGTTGTTTTTTTAGGCCGAATAGTACAAATCCAAACGCCTAAGCAAATATTTAGCGAACTGGTTCCCAAATTAAGTGGATTCAACTGGTTAATAAAGAAACTGTGAACTATCTAAATGAACAAAACAAAATATTAATTAAACTAAAACAACTTAGCCGTTTATGTTGTTAATCAAAAGGAATCGACTCTAGATGCAAAGCTCATACAAAGTTTCCAATCAATTTCCTTATATTGATATAACAGATTCACAGTCAAGCCAAGGCCAGACTCAAGAACAAGCAAACCTTCAATATAATGTTGGCGAGAGTCGACCGCTAGATCAGCTTAGTTTAACGAACCTAGCATTTGAATCGAGTGCCAATGGCATAATGCTAACCGATGCCAACCACATTATTATGCAGGTTAATCCTGCTTTTACCCGTATTTCTGGCTTCAGCAGCCAATCTATAGTAGGGAAAAAACCCTTTATTCTGCGCTCTGGAGAACACGATGAAAGCTTTTATAATCGAATCTGGAAAACGCTAGAACTAGATGGTCGCTGGCAAGGCGAAGTCTGCTATCGCCACTTTGATGGTCATTTATTTTACGTTTGGCAAACTATTACCTGTGTATATACACCAAGCGGCCAGCTTGCTTACTATATTAGTGATATGACCGATATGAGTCTTATCAAACAGCAACAAAGCGCTTTAATCGAGTTTGCCAATTATGACCGATTGACTAAGCTGCCAAACAAACATTATTTAGCAGCGAATTTAGAACAGTCTGTTCAGCTCGCCCAGCGCAACCAAACACAAGTAGGCCTTATATTTATTAACATAAAATGTTCTTCTCAGGGATATCAGGCAAAGTTAAGTGATTGTTTACTAACAGAAGCGGCATCTCGCATTCGCGCCGCAGTACGAAAGCAAGACACTTGCATTCGATACAGTAACAATGAATTTGCCGTGCTTGTACCTAACCTTTTAAAGCCAGCTGCAATTTTACCGCTAGTCGAAAGAATTGGCGCATCATTCGAGCAACCCATTGACGCAACATTTAATAATAACAGTCGTTTTATTGCCAATATGGGCATAGCAACTTTTACACCTCAACCAGCCGAATCACAGGTAGAGCCCTGCGATAAAAACACGGTTAATGATTTAATCGAGCAAGCCAACCAAGCGATGTATTTGGCCACAGAAAATGAGCAGCTTTATCAATTTTATTCAGCGGAAAAGCTTAATCAGTGGATAAAATAGAAAACTTAGCCAATAACCTAGTATTTCATTGGTTTTTTACCGTTTGGCGCTTGACATTGGCCCACCATTAAATGAGAATGCCTCTCATTTGGTTGACTAGGTTTTATACAGCAGCATTATGGCTAAAATTGCACTTGAAAATGTTCTTAGTGTTCATCACTGGAATGACAAATTATTCAGCTTTAGAACCACTAGAGACTCTGCGCTAAGGTTTAGAAATGGCGAGTTTTTAATGATTGGGCTTCCAGGTGAAAAGCGCCCTATATTGCGCGCCTATAGTATTGCGAGCGCTAATTATGAAGAGCACTTAGAGTTTCTTAGTATTAAAGTGCCCAATGGTGAACTGACCTCTCGACTACAACACATTCAGCCTGGTGATGAAATTTATGTGAGCCGTAAACCAACCGGCACATTAGTCGCGGATGATTTACGCCCAGGCAAGCATTTATATTTAGTGGGCACTGGCACAGGCTTAGCGCCTTTTATGAGCATTATCAGTGATCCAGATGTCTATGAAAAATTTGATAAAATCATTTTGTTTCATGGTGTTAGGCATGTTTCAGAACTAGCCTACCGCGAATTTATTCAAAATGAACTTCCGCAAAATCCGTATATTGGCGAGCTAGTAAAACAACAATTAATGTACTACCCAAGCGTAACTCGCGAACCATTTGTAAACCAAGGAAGAATCACTGACTTAATCGAGTCTGGCAAACTCGCTGATGACTTAGGTTTGCCACAACTAAACCCAACAACCGATCGAGTCATGTTATGTGGTAGCCCAAGCATGCTCGAAGACTTGCAAGCTATGCTAGACAATTTAGACTTTAATATAAGTCCGCGCATGGGTGAACAAGGTGATTATGTTATCGAGCGGGCTTTTGTAGAAGCTTAATCCTTTTTGCTATTGGCTTGCTCTGCTTCGTAGCGTTTTAATAACTGGTTAGCGCGAGCAAGCTCATTAGCCGAAATGGCCTGATACCCGCGCGATTCTTCCCATCCGTAACCCCAGCGAAAACTGGTTGGCCAAAATGGGCTGCCGCCAATCCGAACGCCCGCCTGCATTATATGAGCAATCGCCGTTTCACCTAATTGTTGAACACAAGCCTTTAATTCCTGATCGGCACTTTTGCGCTGCGCATAAGTTCCGCCTAACCAGTAAGCTTTGTCATGCGCTTCACAACAAGTTAACCACAAGGTTTTATTTTCAAAATTACCATCGGGAAAAGAAGAGCAACCATCGCTTGTAAAAGGGCGTAACGGAATTGTTGGTTTCAGGCTACTAGCGGATTCGGCTTTGCTGAAACTCTCTGAAGCTTCTTGATTTTTGTTTTCGCTAAGGGATTTTGGCTTTAACTGATGCGCTTCTTGATTGTGACTTGACACAATCATACTAAAAACTACTCCAATACTTATGCCTATAAAGCTAACTAAATAGTGTTTACTCATCACATTTTATCAACTGGTTACGATCCGTATGCTCAATATTTTTACCATAAATATCAATCGACATTGATTGAATATAACTAAGCTTATTATTTTCTAACTTCATGTTAAAACGGTACGAATGGGTAATGGCTTTGAGCTTTAAAAAAGGTGACTGAGTAATTTGCCATTGCGAATTTTCTTTGTCAGCTGCAACTTGATATTCATAACCTTGCTCTAATTCACTGATTTCTCCGCCAGCCACAACTGCCAGTCCGCGAGGAATAGAAAACGACTTTATTAACAATTCGTTAGCACTATCCCACGATAAATAACCGGTTTCATTATGCAGCATTTCATTATCTTCGATTCTAAAAACCTGTTGAAAATAACGCAGCGAAACTAAATTTTGCTCTTCAGCATTACTAATATCTCTCACTGGATAGAACTCTAATACTTCATAGTAAAGATTTGTTTCCGGCCCGTTTCGCTCTGGCGCAACATCTTCACCGTTATGACTTTTCCAACACCCTATTAAACCACTTAAAGGGCCAAAATCGACCTTGTTACTCAAACTTTATCTCCAATAATCATGCTTTAATAAAAACCGCTTAGATAGTAAGACTTTAGCTAGAATGATCAATAATAATTTTCCACTGACCCTCAATTTTTTTCCAATATAATGTATAAAATCCATGCGGGTTGTCACTAGCTCTTTGCAAAGACCATTTACCTAAAACAAACGCACTGTCTCCGTTGACTTCTACTTGTAAAATATCGAAGGTCAATTTGCCCATGGCGGCTTGGTTTGGATAAGAGTTTTTATAATTGTCGAGCGTTGTTTGCCATCCTGTCTTTATCCCACTCTTGCCAATAAATTGAAGCTTTTCAGACTGCCAATACCCCTGCATAAAAGCTTTCAGGTTTCCTGAATTCCAAGCATCTTGCTGTTGCTGCATAATATTTCTAATTTGCACCTCAGCATTTGCTTTTAGATTTAAGCTAATACTTAAGCATAAAATAGCGCCAAAAACTTTAAACCAACCCAATAATTTCATTTTCCCTACCTGCCTGCTTTTAGTTATCTGTATGGTAAAGCTGAAAGGACACCAAATTCAATCACCTGCAGGTTATTTTTTATCATTTGCCAACTAAACTAGACCCTAATCCCAATCAATTGCTACACTCACTTCAAGACTCAATCAAACAACCCTTTCATCCGGTTTCCGCATAGGAATTCAATAAAAATGACAAACCTAACACCACTCTCATTGAAAATGCCACTAATATTAATCGTTGGATTTTTGGTCAATCCGCTGCTAGCACAGCCTAAACTCGTGGACACTAACGACAGCAGCGACCCTCATAGTTTAAGTACAGCCTCAGCCTCAACTTCACTTGATTTAGCACCCACAAACCTAGCAGCCTTTACTGGTGATATTAGCCCTCAAAGCCTGCTTAAAACTTTTAAAGTGTTTTCCCAAGAATTTGACCGCTACTCTCCAACAACGCAAGAAGTAGAGTTGTTTTCGAAGCTCAAGTCTTTTGATTTTAAGGTATTTTTTGGCACTTGGTGTCATGATAGCCAACGCGAAGTACCGCGCTTAATTAAGCTTGCGCAACTAAGTGGCGTGCCGCTGAGTCAAATACAGCTAATTGCTTTAAATCAAGATAAACAATTGCCACCAGCCTATCGAGCAAGTTTTAAAGTTCAATTTACGCCGAGCATATTCTTGTTAAAAAATAATAAAATAGTGAACCAGGTGATAGAAACGCCGCACCGCAGCTTAGCTCAAGATTTAGCTGAGTCTATCAATTGATGGTGCAACTATTACAATAAATTATTGTAAAGTTGGCTGAGGCTTGGTCAGGTGATGATGACTTGTGGGTGTCTAAAGCAGTCAGTAGTGTGATCATTAATCATACCAACAGCTTGCATAAAAGCGTAACAAATGGTCGTCCCAACAAAGCTAAAACCAGCTTTTTTTAATGCTTTAGCCATTTTATCTGAAGCATCGTTTTTAGTAGGAACTTGACTCAACTTCTGCCAATGGTTTAGCACGGGCTTACCATCAACAAATTGCCATAAAAACTCATTAAACGGTTGCTTCTCGGAAAGTGTTAAATAGGCTTGTGCATTTTTTCTAAATCCATAAACTTTCAGCCTGTTGCGGATAATTTCTGGATTCAATAGTAGCTTATCTAGTTCTGTATCACTCATGTTGGCCATTTTCTCTGGATTAAAACCATAAAATAACCGGCGATAATTTTCTCGTTTCTTTAATATAGTTATCCAACTTAGGCCCGCCTGGGCTCCATCTAACAGCAAATGCTGAAACAAAAGCTCGCTATCGGTAACGGGTACGCCCCACTCTGTATCGTGGTACTCGATATAAACTGGATCTTTTCCAACCCAACCGCAACGATTCATAAGATTTCCTTGTATGGCTTTAAATTAGCTAATATATTGTTTATTAACATCTTCTAGATTAGCGACTTAGCTAAAAATTAGTATATACTTAGGTGCAACCATGTCAATCACGCTAGTAAGTATTCGATATACAGAGTTCTGCTTTACAAGAAAAATATAAAGAAGCCATATATGAGCAACTCATTTGATATAGATAAATTAAAAAAACGCACCCAAAACTTCTCCAAAACTTGGCAGAAGAAACTTAGCTATTTAAGCGAATCAGTTTCTAGAGACGGTATTGATGGCGCTTTTCATTGGTTAAAATCACATAATCAAATAGAAGAGCTCTCACAGGCAGTAGATGAGCTACTGATCGCCAGCGAAGAGTCAGACTTTAGACTAACCCAGGTAGATACAGTGCTATCTAGCTTCAATTTGCCTGAAGAAGATGCCGGGCAGGCAGAGTGGTATAAAACCGCAGACTTATTAGTAGGCAGTTTTTATAATTCACTTAAAAACGACAATATCTTTAATAAACAACTACTCCAGAACGCTCTAAAAGAACTTAAATTCATAAAAGAATCCGATGAGTTTCATAAGCGTTATAACATTCAATCAATTCAGCAAAAGGTGGCTCAATTGTACTCTGAACTTAATCAAGCGCTATCTGACTTCAAGCAGCTAGAAAAAGAAAAACTAGCAACAGCAAAAGAGCAAGAAAAACTAGAAATAGCTAAACTTGAAGCTGAAAAGGCACAAGCCGAAGCCAAAAAAGCGATGATGGAAAGCGTAAAAATTAAAGAAAAGCGATTAGCTATTATCGAAGAGAAAAAACGTAAGCAAGCTGAAAAAGAATTGCTAGAGTCGCAAAGTAAAGTTAATGCCGAACAGGCAGAATTAGCAGCTAAACAGGCAGAGACGGAACGTCAAGCAAAGCTGCAAGATGCTTATATTGATTTGCAGCTAGAAGAAAAAATTAAAAACTGGAACGTTCAAGATTTGGTTAATATGCTCCAACAAAAATTAGAAAGTGAAGAGCTACCTACCGAATTAAGTGCGAAAATTGCAGGTTTAATAGAGGAACTGCAAGGCTAATATTTATAGCTTAGCAATCATAATAACAACTTAGGGTGAAAGCATGCATACAAAATATTTATTAAGCGCTTTTGGTTACGGAATTATTGGGTTACTTTTAGGTATCTACATGGCCGCTAGCCACAATCATGCCCAGCTTGTAACACACGCTCACATAATGCTCCTAGGATTTGTTGTTGGATTTATTTATAGTTTATGTTTTAAAATTTACCTTACCAGCAATAGTCAAAAAACAGCCACAATTCAATATAACCTGCATCAAGTTGGCACCTTAATCTTAGTAACTTGCCTATTTTTAATGTACGGTAATTATGTTGCTGCAAATATTTTAGGGCCGGTTATGGGGTTAGCTTCTATACTTATTTTGGCTTCAATGATTATCATGAAAATGATGTTGATAAAAGAAAATAAGTCGACAAATAATCAATAGATTTCACAACTAACCTATTGCCTTGCGCTAGTCGTCGGATTACTAGGGTATATTTAGCGCAAGCATACTATTAAGCGACTTTGCAAACTCGCCAACATCTTGCTTGCTTGGGGTCGTATCATCTTTTAATTTTTCTTCAATTTTTTCAATCTGCTCAACTAAGTTAATCATTTCTAGCTCACCTGCCGAACCTTTTAGTTTATGTAAACACTCTAAGGCTTTATCAAACTGTACAGTATTAATATATTGCAATATCTTTTGACAGTCATTTTGATGTGATTTCGTAAAAATAGTCGCTAAATCAGCAACCAATTGCTCATCGTTAAATTTATCAATTAGTTTTCGATAAAATGGATGCATGCTAAGCGACGCACTACTTAATTCAGGCCGTTTGGGATCGCTGTCTATTTTATTGCTGCTTTTTAAAAGAGTGTATTTTTCTAGCAAACTATACAGTATAAATTTATCAATCGGCTTGCCTAAATAATCATTCATACCGGCTTTAATACATTTACTTCGATCACCTTTCATTACATTGGCGGTCATAGCAATAATTGGCAAGCTCTGTAAATTAGTAAACTCTCTTATTTTCTTAGTTGCTTCAATGCCGTCCATTTCTGGCATTTGTATATCCATAAAAACTACATCAAAACTTTCTTTAGTAACTTTTTCTACAGCCTCTTTACCATTATTGACTATAACAACTTTTGCTCCCGCTTTTTGCAGCAACTCTCTTGCTACTTGTTGATTAATCGGGTTGTCTTCAGCGAGCAAAACCTTACTCGTAATTTCTAGCTGCTTTACTGGAACAGACATTGGCTTCTTTTCATCGAGTAAGACACAATAATCTTCATTTAATAATGTTAATAGACTGCCAATTTTTAGCGGTAAACTGATCTCATTTAAACCTGTTGCAGATTGCTCGTTTTCACTAGCACTGTCACCCTGACTGCTAGCTAATTTATAAACACAAGCTGCAGACTTGTTTTTTGACATTAGCTGATTAACAAACCGATTTAAAGCTCCGCTTTGATCATCACAAGCAATAAATAGATGAGACAATTCCTTCAGTTTTGACTCAACTATATTACTGATAGATTCAGCGCTAGCAATCACTTCACTTGCTGCGACAACAACTAAGTTAAACTGGAAAGCCTTAGCGCAGTTGCGCCAGAACCGCTTACTTTCCTCGTTGGCAACGATAGTAAAAACTGAACAATCTAAAACTGGCTGTGGCAGTTTGTTGGTAAAGTCTTCTTTAATTACCACTTCAAATATAAACTTACTGCCTTTATCCTGCTGCCCATCTACATATATTTTACCACCCATTAAATTCACAAGTTGCTGCGAAATACTTAGACCCAAACCTGAACCGCCAAATTTTCTCGTAGTCGTATCGTCTGCTTGCGTGAATGATTGAAATATTTTTTCCCGCTTATCTTTCGCAATGCCAATCCCAGTATCTTCAACTTCAAAATGTAAAACCGAGTTGGCTTTTTCTGTTATTGAAAGCCGTATAAAGCCTTGGTTAGTAAACTTTATCGCATTGCCAATTAAGTTAACTATAATTTGAGATAGCCTTAGAGGGTCTCCTCGCCTAAACAACTTAACCTGACTATCCAAATCCAAATAAAAGCTAATACCCTTTTCATTTAACTTAGAAGAAAACAAATCCATTATATTATCTAATACTTCAATTAGGTTAAATCCAGTGCTTTCCAACTCCATTTTACCTTCTTCTATCTTTGAAAAATCTAAAATGTCGTTAATGATACCGAGTAGGGATTTAGCAGAGGTGAGTGTTTTAGTCACATAGTCTCGTTGGCGACTATTCATTTCAGTGTCATCTAATAACGACAACATGCCTAAAACACCATTCATAGGCGTTCTAATTTCGTGGCTTACCGTTGCCAAAAACGCAGACTTTGCGCGACTTGCTTCTTCTGCCTTTTTAGTCTTTTCGGCGAGAGCCTCATAGGTTTCACGTAATTCTCTTTCTGCACGTTTACGCTGCAGAGCATCGGAAATATGGGTAGAAACAAAACTGAGAATGCCAATCTCCCTGTCTCCGTATAAATAGTTATGATCATAGCTTTGAATGATCATAATGCCGATCATTTCAAAATCTGACATTAGCGGTACCCCTATCCAGTCTTCTGGAATACTACCTTGCAGATTGAATTCGCCTTTATTTTCCAATGCTATAATTTGAGATCTGTTTAAATGAACTAACTGCTTTTTACGATAAACATAGTGAGTTAAACTTGTTCCAAATGGTATTGATTTGGGAATATCTTTATCAACAGCATCCGCCACATACTCAAATTTAAACTCCTGTTGTTGCGGATTAACAATAACGATATAGAAACTTTTCGCATACATTAGCTGAGAGATTATACTATGCAACCTTATATACAACTCATTATCGGTAGAGCATTCTTGAGGTGTTTCTGAAATTCTATAGAGTGCATTTTGTAGTTTTTCTGACTCTTCTCTTTGGGCAACTTCTACTTCAAGCTTTTGGTTTATTCGGGTTAATTCCTTAGTCCTATTCTTAACTTGTCGCTCCAATAAATCTTGATAAGCTCTACGTTCAAGGGTAGATACAATAGACTGAGCAACAAAAACCAATAACTCTTCATCCGCAGCGCTAAAACTTATAGTCGAATCATAAGACTGTACCGCCATCACCCCATGAGCACCATCGGAAAACATCAAAGGGATTCCTAAATAATATTCACAGGTAGCACCGATTAGTTTAACCTTTTTGTTTTCAACTAGACGCTTTATTTGCTTTTTATTAATATTTAAATAATCGCCACTCTCTACAACTAACCGCGCTAAACTTTTATCTTTAACATCGTCGGGAATTTTCTTTAATTTTTCGTAATCGTACTCTTGATTCGAGTCAACCAAATAGACCCAGTCAAGCAGGTTGGTCTGCTTATCTAATAGCGCAACATAAAAATTTTCTGCATAGACCATCTTACCTATAGCACTATGAATATTGGCAAACAAATCCTGCAAGCTTAAATTTTCAGAAGCTAAATTAGAAACATAATATAGTGTTGACTGAATCGCTTCACTGCGCTTTCTTTCTATAATTTGCTGTTGCAAATATTGATTTGTCTCAGCTAGCTTTCTCGTTCGCTCAACAACTCTTCTTTCTAAATTTATTTGCGCACGCTGTCTCTCTAACGTTAAAGCAATATGATGTGAAACAAACTCTAAAAGCTCTTTTTCTTCCAGACCAATTTTATGCTGCGCGTCGTAACTTTGAATGGCTACCACCCCCAAAACTACGTCATCTACTTTTAATGGTACGCCCAACCAGTAGAGCGAACGAAGACCAATATATGATTTATTATGCTTCGACTCCTCTGAGTCTGGCGTTCTTAATAAAGATTTACCACTAGCTAATACAATGCCAGTGGAAGTTCGTCTAATTGACTCTGATGGGATTTTTTTTAACGCTTCTTTATCTAGTTCGTCGACTTGATCGACAAAGTAAACAAAATCAATACTTTGATCGTTTTCGGAAAGCAAGCAAATATAAAAATTCTCGGCATATATTAGCCTAGATATAATCTGGTGAATCTTTACATAAATCTCGTCTGCATTTTTTGCGCTCGAAGCTAAGTCTGTTATCTCAAATAATGCAGTTTGTATATTTCTAGCACGCTCGGCTTTATCATACTGTTTTTTTAACTTAACATTGGCTTCATTGATTTCATGTGTTCTTTGTTTAACCTGCATTTGCAAGTAGTCTTTACGACGCTGCCTTTGAATTGCTGAAGCGACATGTTGCGCCACAAAAATCATTAATTCTTTGTCTTTGAGATTGTAGCTTTTATCTGCCAGATAACTTTGTAAAGTCATAATACCGATTACTTGGTTATCAATAAAAAGAGGAACACCTAACCAAAATAGCGTCTCTGGACCATAGGCAGTAATTTCGTTTCTTTGTTGCAAATCAACAATATCATTATTGGTCGCCAATATTGATTCGCCTTTCCGCATAACATAGGCGGTTAAACTATTGGAAAGGCTTTCTTCCGACATTGCTGAAATGCTTTCAATATTAAATTCATCGACAGTGTCGACAAAATAAACCATCTTAAAGCCTTCACTGTTTGGCTCTTTCAAAGCGATATAAAAATTTTCACAATAAACTAACTGGCTAATAATATAGTGAAGCTCACGATAAAAGTGTTCTAATTTTAAGTCCATGTTTGCTAAGTTGGCGATTTCGTAGAGGGCAGATTTAGTCGTTTCACTTTGCTTTCGAAATTCTATTTCACGCTCTAGCTCTTGCGTTCTTGATAAGACTTTTCTTTCTAGTTCATCTTGGTGCTGCTTACGCGCAAAAGCACTAGAAATATGCTGTGCAACATATTCAAGTAAGTTTTTATGCCAGGCAGTATATTTCTCTTTCGCATCATAACTTTGAACGACTAGTATACCAATTGGTTGGTCATCTGCTTTAAGCAAGACGCCAAGCCAGGACTCAAACATGCTTCCTACCAGGGAGACTGATTCTGCTTGTTGAAGCGATTCAAAGCTTTCCTTGTCTAGCAATAAAGTTTCTCCGCGATTAAATAAGACAGCGGAAAGCAATTTCTCATCTATACCAATTACTTTATCTTGTAGTAACTCTTTATCTTGAATATCTGAAAAATAATCGAAAACCAAAGACTTCTTGGTATCATCTAAAATAGCAACATAAAAATTTTCCGCATAGAAAAGCGAGCGCAATATTTGATGTATTTTGCTATAGAACTCATATATATTTGAGTTTATATAAGCAACATTAGAAATCTCGTAAAGCGCATTTTGTATTTTTTGAGCGCGAGTCTTTTCCTCTATTTCCTTAAGTAAAACGCTGTTTACTTTTTCTAGCTCATAAGTTCTTTCTTTAACAAGATTTTCTAAAGTGGTTTGATTAGCCTTTCGCTGAATAGCGTTAGCGACGGATTTAGCAACGTACTCCATTAATTGCTTTTCTGCTAGAGTATATTTTTTCTCAGGAATATATGATTGGAGTACCATCACACCAAAAACTTCAGCATCTAGTACTAAAGGAACGCCCAACCAAGAAATAGGTGTTGGCCCGTTAATTACTATGCCTTCTGTTTTTTGCAAGTCAGCAAGACCGTTATCATCTAATAATAAAGAGTTTTTCTGCTGTAAAATAAACCCTGTTAAACTTTGATTTATAATGCTTTGAGGCAGCTTATTTAAATCACTTAGGCTTTTTTTGTCTTTTGCATCACAATAGTATTCAAATTGAAAGCCGTCTTCACTAGCAACTTTTTTTACAACGTAGAAATTCTCAGCATATACAATTAGACCAATTTGTTTGTGCATCTCAAGATAAAAGTCGTGTAAATTCATGCTTGAATTAGCTAGCTCTGCTATTGTAAGCAAAACTTTTTCCGCAGCTTTCTTCTGCTCTTCTTGCTTACTTTTAACAAGACTATTATCGATATCTATTGCATTATTTAGTAGAGATTTTCTTTCATCATTTTTACTTTTAATAAATTGAGCACAAATATTGGCGACAATCGATAAGGTTTTTTCACATTGGCTTGATAAACCGACATACTCTTTTGCTAAGTAAAAGGCTATTCTCCCGCAAGGTTTTCCAGCAACATTCAAAGCGACGAGCAGCTTACTTTTAACGGCCAGCTCCTGTCTCATTTGATTAGCCTTAACGACAGTTTCTACCTTCTTAGAAGATTGCGACTGATTTATCAACAGAATATTTTCTTCCATGCAATCATCAAAAGCGAAACTTTCCTGATTTGCTACTAAGGTTTCATTTGAAGCATAAACCTTAAAGAGTTGATTAGAGGAATTTAGCTTTAACTCTATTTCAATAGCACAAAAAGGCAATTCAGCCATGATGAGATTTTGTAGCCCCATATAAAATTGAGTTTCTTTTTGCGCGTTTGTGGCTAGTTCAGATAAGCTAAGTAGCAACGCGTTAGAGACGTCACTATTAATATCAATTAACTGATCTTGTTGAGGAACACTATTTCGCATTTGGTTGTTATTATTTCACTGGTTTACAATGCGAGTAAGCATTGACAATGTTGAAATTTAAACCGACAGCACACCTTTTCAGTTGGTGACAGTTTTTATGGAATAAACTAATTTAATTGCAATGACTAAATTTCTAGCCGACAATAATGATCTTAGCGATATTCAGTTCAATCCCTTTTTATACAGTATGGTATATAAACACAAAAATCTCCATCAATGATATGCCATCTTCAATATTATTTCTCATTAAAAACAATATGTTATAAAAAGCACCACAGATAACTCAACTAGAGATAATGAAAACTAAACTAATCGGGAATAACAATACACTAGAACATGGTTTTCTTTTAAGGTTTGCTATCAAAAATGAAGTCTCCTACAATGCGAAGATATTTTGCTGGATAAGACTATGCCCCCTATAAATTCGACCAAGCCCGACTCAACTAAAAAAAATTTGCGCAAACATAAGCAGCGTCAAAATTTAGGTCAAATACGTATAATTGGCGGTCAAATGCGCGGCCGAAAATTAAGTTTTCAGCTTGATGATGGCTTACGCCCTACCCTCGACCGGATTAGGGAAACAGTTTTTAACTGGTTAAGTCCCTATATCAACCAGGCGAATTGTTTAGACCTTTTTGCCGGCAGCGGAGCTTTAGGCTTTGAAGCCTTATCTAGAGGTGCTAAGCAGGTAACATTTGTCGAAAAAAGCCCGAAAGTACTCCAGTCAATTCAAAGTAACTGTCAGTTACTCAAAGTTTCCCATTTCCATGCCCTGTGTACTGACGCTGAGCGCTTTATAGCTGAAAGCGAACAACAATTTGATGTTATTTTTCTTGATCCTCCTTTTGGGAAAGGCATACTCGCAAAAAGCTTTTCACAAGCGGCCCGCTTACTAGCACCAGGCGGCGTTATCTATTTAGAACAAGAGTCAAGCCAAAATGAATTTGTTCCAAGTGAAGACTGGGAGCAACTAAAATACAAGCAAACTTCAAGCCTGAGTTACGCCCTTTATTCTAAAAAGGCTTAGTTAGACTTGTTGGCTCAATTTTTCTAAGAATTAAAGCTAAAATTGATTGGCTAAAATTCTATCCAGATGATTAGCAAAGTTTTTTCGATCGGTTTGATTTAAAGGAGCAGGCCCACCACTTTGCACACCACTAGCTCGCATTGTGTCCATAAAGTCTCGCATGGTTAAGCGCGCTTTTATGTTGTCCTTAGTGTGCAGCTCGCCTCTAGGACTAAGCGCTAAAGCCCCCTTCTCAATGACTTCGGCGGCCAATGGAATGTCACTGGTAATCACCAAATCGCCAGCTTGGGCTCTTTTAACGATTTCATCATCTGCAACATCAAAGCCAGCAACAACTTGCATTGATTTAATGTTTCTCGCAGCAGGCGTGTTAATTGCCTGATTGGCAACTAAAGTAAGCTCTATTCCAGTGCGCTCTGCCGCACGAAATAAAATTTCTTTAATCACCACAGGACAAGCGTCTGCGTCAACCCAAATTTTCATTTTAATACCTTAACGAATTATTTTTAAGCGAGCTTAGTTCCTAGAGGAACCCGATGATCAGGGGAAATTAACGAAACTCCACCAGCTGCGTCGTGGACGCCCGTAACCAAACATTGTGACATTAAAGGGCCTATTTGCTTTTCTGGAAAGTTAACCACTGCAATTACTTGTTTGCCAATTAACTCCTGTTTACTATATAGCTGAGTAATTTGAGCACTAGATTTTAGTTTGCCTATTTCTTCCCCAAAGTCGATCACTAATTTAAATGCTGGTTTTCTTGCTTGTGGAAATTCATCCACTTGAACAACTTCACCGACTCTAAGTTCTACTTTGCTAAAGTCTTCCCAACTAATTTTATCCATCACAAGTCCTCTAACTAACAGTGCTAACTAAACCTTAAATCATTTTTTAAACTTCAATATAGCCTTCTAAATATTGTACCGCGTCACCAACCAGGCTCACTTTGTCATCACTTACTTCACAAAGTATTTCGCCTCCTCGAGCAGACGCTTGTAACGCCTTTAATTTAGTTTTACCAAGCTTTTCAGCCCACAAGGGAGCAAGTCCAGCGTGAATAGAACCAGTGACAGGATCTTCAAGTGTCCCGTTGGCCGGCCAGAAATAACGCGAAACAAAATCGTAATCAATAGCAACAGCGGTGACCACAACATCATATGGCGCTAAAGTTTTAATCTTATTTTCATCAATCGTTACATCAAGAACATTCTGGCGCTCGGGATAAACTACAAAGTAGGCTTGTTCATTTATTAGGACTTCTTTAGGCTCTATCGAAAGACCGTCGATTAGTGCCTCTGGTATTTCATCGACCGGTTGGGGCTTTCTGTTTGGAAAGCTCATTTCTATTTGTCCGTTTTCAAGCTGTTTTACATCAAGCGATCCAACGGCCTCAGCAAAGAATGTCACAAACTTTAAACTGGGATCTTGTTTAAACAAAACAAATGCCGTAGCTAGTGTGGCATGGCCACAAAAGTCAATCTCGGAAATTGGAGAAAACCACCTTATCTCATAAGTATTAACTGCGCTTTTTTTAGCAAAAGCGGTTTCGGAAAGGTTATTCTCGGCGGCTATCGATTGCATCAGCTCAGCAGTTAACCACTCGTCAAGCAAAATAACCGCCGCAAAATTCCCCTTAAAAACTTGTTTAGTAAATGCGTCGATATGGTAAATTTTTAACCGCATATATTTTCCCTCTACTCACTAGATAACTGATTTAGCAAATAAATATCATAGCGAAATTTTTTTGCTAAAATTTGATGACTTGGCTTACTCTCATTTAAAAACGGAGCACCTTTAGGACGCTTCACTACAACTCTTTTTACACCGCTATTAATCGCGTTTAAAAATAGCTGGCTCGAATCGGGATCTTCTCCGGCTAGCAATTTAAATAGACGCATTTCTTTTTTAACCAAAGCCGTTTTCTTTCTTTCGGGGAACATAGGATCTAAATAGATTACATCAAATTTATCTATCTCTATATGTTGCTTGGCGCTCGTTCCTTGCAATGATTCAATACTATTTTCCTTGCTCAAAGAAAGTTTGTTTCGAATTGCGGTATAGTCGGGGTCTTGAAATAAGCGCTGCAAAGCATCTTTAAGCAACTCAAAAATTGCCCAGTTTCGCTCATGCATTTCTACTTTACACCCCAGCATGGCCATGATGAGTGCGTCACGCCCCATACCTGCAGTAGCATCTAGTACAGTTGGTCTAAAGTGAGATTTACACCCTAATGCTTTGGCAATAACTTCGTTTGACTTGCTCACTTTATTGGCTCTAAAGGCCACTTCACCTTGATTTAAATCAAAATATAATTGAGTGACTTTTTGATCTAGCCATATCTCTAATACCAACTTACCATCTTTAACACAAAACACCGCGTCACTAGTTTCAAATGACTGATCTTGTGCTAAGGCTTTTATCTGGTAGGAATCAATCAAGGTATCAACTATGGCGCTACCTTGTGGCTCACTGCATTCTCTAACATAAAGATTTTTTATCATTAATACGGGACCAGAAAAATTTTAAATTACCTATTTTTAATACCTGAATGGCGTAAAAGCGCATCAATACTAGGCTCTCTTCCACGAAACGCACTAAACAGAGTCATAGGATTTTCTGAGCCACCTTTTTCCAATATATTCTTCAAGAATCCTTCCCCTGCAACTTGGTTCATTACACCCAATTCTTCAAATAATGAAAACGCATCAGCTGATAAAACTTCCGCCCATTTGTAACTGTAATACCCAGCAGAATAACCGCCAGAAAAGATATGTGAAAATCCATTTTGAAAACGATTGAAGCTTGGGGTTTCAACGACACTAACTTTGGCTCTTGTTTGATCTAAAACAGATTGAATTTGCTCGCTCGACAGTGGCGGACCACTATGAATTTTCATATCAAATAGAGAAAACTCTAGCTGTCTTACCATCATCATTGCCGATTGAAAATTTTTAGCTTTTATTAGCTTGTCTAAAAGACTTTTTGGCAGCGGCTGGTCAGTTTCAAAATGACCACTGAGCATTGCGATCACTTCTGGCTCATAGCAAAAGTTTTCCATAAATTGACTAGGAAGTTCGACCGCGTCCCATGGCACATTAGCAATACCCGAGGCAGATAATTCATTTACCTGCGTTAACATATGGTGAAGTCCATGCCCAAACTCGTGGAAAAGCGTGACGACTTCATTATGTGTTAGTAAAGCAGGCTTTGGCTTAATTGGAGCGGAGAAGTTGCAAGTTAAAAAGGCTATTGGGTGTTGAATATTTCCATCATTTTTTAGATAACGACCTTGATAGTCGTCCATCCATGCACCACCTCGCTTATTGGCTCTGGCATAAAGATCCAAATAAAATTCAGCGACTAATTTGCCCTCTCTGAGTACTTGAAAATGCTTTACATCTGGATGCCAAACAGACACATTAGTTGACTGCTGAAAAGTCACATTAAAATGATGCTGCGTTAATTTAAATAGTCCAGCAATAACTTTATCTACTGGAAAATAAGGACGTAACTCAGTTTGGCTAATTTGAAAATTTTGCTGTTTTAACTTTTCACTATAATAAGCAACATCCCAAGCCTTAAAGTCTGACTCGCCGAGCTTTTGGGCAAACGCTTTTAACTCTGCAAACTCTTGTTGTGCCTGTTGATAACTCGCCTCACTTAATTGTTCTAAAAAAGCGATAACCTTAGCGGGGTTTTCTGCCATTTTAGTTTCTAAACTTAAATCAGCGTAGCTGCTAAAGCCAAGTAGCTGCGCTTTGGCATGTTTTAATGCCAGTAGCTGCTGCATTATGTCACTATTGTCATATTTTTTAGCGTCGGGACCAAGCTCTGACGCGCGCGTTGTGTAGGCAAAATATAGCTCTTCGCGCAGTGCTTTATCGTCGGCGTAAGTCATAACCGCTAAATAGCTAGGAATTTCTAATGTAATTAAATAACCCTCTTGGTCACGGGACTTGGCATTTTCCGCCAACATGGCCAATTCTGTTTCGGGCAGCCCTTGCAGTTGTTCAGAGTCGCTAATGAGCTTACTCCAGCTCATTGTGGCATCTAACAAATTTTGCTCATACTTAGATTTTAACTCTGCTAACTTACCTTGAATTTTGACAAATTCTTGTTGTTTGTCTTTTGGCAAATGTAAACCTGACAGCTTGAATCCTCTGAGCGTATTTTTAAGAATATACGCCTGCGTCGGACTAAGCTGTTGCTGCTCTCGATTGTCATATAGCGATTTTGTCGCTTTGAACAAGCCCTCGTGCTGGCCTAGTTGGGTTGAATAGAGGGTCAAGTGAGCAAGTGCTTGGTCATATGCCGTTCTTAATTCTGCGCTATTACACACGCTGTTTAAATGGGAAACTGGAGACCAAGCTTTATTTAGTCTATCTTCTAATTCATCGCTAGCTAAAACAAAGTTGTCCCAGGTAATGTTTGGTTGAGCGACTAACTTCTCAATAGCGGCTAAATTATCTTGAATAATTTGTTTAATAGCCGGTTCAATATGTGTTGGCTTCAACTGTTCAATCGCTACTATAGGATTTGGTAATAATAGAGGGTTAGTTATAGTCATAATGGAATAGCATTCTTTTCTAAGTAATTGCAAACTAATGCCAGTTTAATCACTTAAGCGATGAAGTAAAGTAAAGTCAGCGCGCTTCTTAAATAAAGGTTTTAATATGTCTCAATTTGATTACGATTATCTCGCTATTGGCGGTGGTAGTGGCGGAATTGCATCAGCTAATCGTGCAGCAATGTACGGCCAAAAGTGTGCCATAGTAGAAGCAAAAGCCCTTGGTGGTACTTGTGTAAATGTCGGTTGTGTCCCTAAAAAAGTTATGTGGTACGCAGGTCAAATTGCAGATGCTTTTAAGTTAGCGCCAGATTACGGTTTTGACATTGAGGTTAAAAAGCTCGATTGGACCACGTTAGTGAATAATAGAGAAGCCTATATAGGACGCATTCATCAGTCCTATGACAGGGTACTAGGAAAGAATAAAGTCGATGTTATTCAAGGCTTTGCTAAGCTCATTGATAAAAACACCGTTGCCATCGGTGACAAAACAGTCACCGCGAAACATATAACAATTGCCACTGGTGGATATCCAACCATTCCGGATATTCCGGGCAAAGAACACATATTAGACTCAGATGGATTTTTTGCCCTTAAAAAGCAGCCTAAAAGGGTCGTTGTGGTGGGAGCGGGATATATAGCCGTTGAAATTGCCGGAGTCTTTAATGCGATTGGCAGTGAAACTCATCTAGTGGTGCGAAAAGATCACCCGTTACGAGAATTTGACGAAATAATATCTTCAACACTGACCGAGCAAATTCAAGTTGAAGGCATTAAGTTACACAGCCAAACCCAAATTACAGCGATTGAGAAAAACCCAGACGGAAGCTTTTCGCTTAGCTCAACAGGCCAAGACCTACCAGATGTAGACGCGGTAATTTACGCTATAGGCCGAAATCCCATGACACAAAACCTTGGCTTAGAGGCTGCTGGAGTTGAGCTAGACCAACGTGGCTATATTATTACAGATGAGTACCAAAATACCTCAGTAGCAGGCATCTATGCGGTAGGGGATAACACCGGCAGAGCGCAGTTAACCCCTGTGGCGGTGGCCGCCGGAAGACGTTTGGCGGAAAGACTATTTAATAATAAGCCAAATGAAAAGCTCGACTACACAAATATTCCCACCGTTGTATTTTCACATCCTGCGATTGGAACTATTGGTCTAACAGAGCGAGAAGCTCAAGATCATTACGGCGAAAGCCAAGTGAAGGCTTACACTTCGAGTTTTACAGCAATGTACAGCGCAATTACCCAACACCGTCAACCAACAAAAATGAAATTAGTTTGCGCAGGACCTGAAGAAAAAATTGTTGGTATTCACATGATTGGTTTAGGTTCAGATGAAATGTTACAGGGCTTCGCTGTTGCAGTGAAAATGGGGGCAACTAAAGCAGACTTTGACAATACCGTTGCGATTCATCCAACGTCAGCGGAAGAGCTTGTTACTTTGCGATAAAAATTTGAGCGAAATGTTGGTTTTTTCTCGACATTTTTAACCAGAATTTCACTAATTGGGCGGATATAAGCTAGAATACGCAGAATATCTGTTAATTATTGTTAGGCTACTTAATGTCTGTTCGTTCTTTTGAAAAAATGCACCCACAGCTTGGCGACAAAGTATTTGTTGATCCTACCGCACTGGTGGTTGGGGATGTCTCCATTGGAGATGACAGCTCTGTTTGGCCCATGGCTACAGTTAGAGGTGATGTACACTCAATTAAAATTGGCGAGCGTACCAGCATTCAAGATGGATGCGTTTTGCATGTAACCCATGCCGGTCCTTATGATCCTGAAGGACATAATTTAACCATAGGCAGTGATGTAACTGTTGGACACAAAGCCATGATTCATGGCTGCACTATAGAAGATCAATGCCTAATTGGTATGGGCGCGGTCGTTATGGATAGCGCAATCATTCACTCTCAAGTAATTTTAGGTGCTAATAGCTTAGTTCCACCTGGCCGAGAATTAGAAGGCGGCTTTTTGTGGGTTGGCTCTCCGGCGCGTAAAATACGACCACTCAATGAAGAAGAACTAAAGTTCTTTAAATACTCTGCAAGCAACTACGTCAAGCTTAAAGACCGTTACCTTGCAGGGTAGCCGATGCAGCCCATATGCCATTATAACCGCCTAAAACCGGTGAATTTGGCATCATCAGTAACTTTATAAAGCTTAAAATTAATTTATGTTATTAATATTAGGCAGACACTTAAACCAGTGTTGATAGGCTAAAGCCGCTTGACCTAGCAGCATTCCCCACCCATCAGCACTGCGTGTTATTGCATGTTGTTTGCAAAATAATAAAAACGATTGCGCTCTTTTAGCGTAATTAAGATCATAAGCAAACGCACCGCTTTTTAACAAAGGCATTATCGGTTGAACCAGCTCTAAGTTAAACTCGCTTACACAGCTGATCACTCCATCAAACTGGGGTATTTCATCTGCCACTTTTTGACTATGGTTCAATAGGTCGAGACTAGAAATGTTACCCATTAAACGGAACTGATGTTTAAGTGCCTCGACTTTCTTTAAGGTACGGTTTATCACAGTCACTCTAGCTCCGGCTTCTAACAGCGCATAAATAACTGAAACGCTCGCCCCACCCGCACCAACGACTAAAATGTTCTGCTTTTTTACCCCAAAGTTTAAACGTGCTAAGTCTAACAACAAACCAGCACCGTCAGTGGTATCTCCAATTAAACTACCATCCGGGCGCTGAATAATTGTATTAACAGAGTGACATTGTTGGGCTCGGTCAGTTAGTTGATCTAACAATGGAATGATTGCTTGTTTATGCGGCAAAGTGACATTTAAACCGGCACCACCATTTGCAAAAAACTGGGTAATAAAACTAGCAAGCTGAGATGGCTTTACCCTAAATTTTTGATAGTCAATGGTTTGCGCAAACTGTGCAGCAAATTGCTGATGAATTTTAGGGGAAAGACTATGCGCAATAGGATCACCAATTACGCCATATTGTGCATAGGGTTGCATAAACAAATTCGTAGAGTGCTGCGTGTGTACCAATTAAACCAGTTAAGCTTAATAGATTCAATTATTAAGCTAGTGCACTTAGCTAAGTGATGCACCGCCAGAAATAGAAAGGGCCGGATTAGTTCCGACCCAATCTATTTACCTGCAGACTCTTATATAGACGGTTTAACGCGTTATTTGTTACTTTATTTCAATTAATTTGCAAACTTACGCTACTTTTTTGCCAATGCGGCGAGTAACTCATCTGCAAGGCGTTCATGCCCAATATGTTCAAGTGACTTTCTTAGCTGTGCGTGACCCAGTGCAGGTCCACTTTTGCCCGAAGCTAAAAATTTCGCCACTCGCGAGCGCTGGGCCATCGAATGCTGTTGTAATACTTTGGCAAAAGTAAACGGGTTATCCACTGCCACTGTCATTAACACATGTTGTAAATAGCTTGGAGCGCCTGGTTCCCAATTAATTTGCGCAGCCAGTCCAACTAAGAGCTGAAAAGTTTCACTTGGTAGCTGCACAGAAAGCCGTCGCAAAGCAAAAATTTGCCGATTACCATCAAACAGCTGATCTTTAGCAGACGAATTAAATGCTTTAGTGAAGCTCGCGGCGGTCTTTGGAAAAGCCGCTAAAAAGTCTTGTTGTGCACTTTGGCTTCCCGAAGCGTACTGATAAGCTTGGTAGGCTTGTTGAATTTTCTTTGAGGCTTCACTTAGCTCTCCAGCATTGGTAACACCGAACAAAATACTGTTCAGCGCGACACAAAGAAACATTAACTTATGCTTCATCCAAAACACCCTTTCAATATAATCGGCTAGCTTTAAGTATACCTATACTTAACTAGAATATTAAAACTATTAATTGTTTGCCAAAGGCAGCAACAATTGCTTAAGCTTGCGGCTTTATACATTGCAGTAATTATCATGACAAGCTCAACCTCTTTTCGACAACTTATCGCATTAGCAATTTTAGCGATCTTACTGATGAGCTTCGTGCCATTAATCATCCGCTGGACCAATGCGAATGAAGTCAGTATTGGAATTGTCAGGCTAGCCATTGGCGCGCTGGGGTTAGCTATTATTCAGGTATTTAGCAAGTCAGCTATTAAATTAACTCGACAAGACTGGGCCTGGCTAGTCGCTTTAGGGACTATTTTTGGGGTTCATTGGCTTAGCTATTTTCATAGTATCAAGTTAGCAGGGGCTTCATTGGCTGCTATTGGAGTTGCAACCTTTGGCATTCACCTATTAATTCTTAATGCGATCTTTCTCAAACAACGTTTAACTTTTATTGACGCTGCAGCGGTTGCACTTTCCATCATTGGAATTTTGTTGGCCTCGCCGCCTTTTGATCTTAACCCCGAAAGCTGGACAGGCTTTTTAATTGCCATATTAAGCGGCCTATTATATGCGTTTTTACCTTTAATAAACCGCAATATAACCCATTTAACTACCAATACTCGGGCATTAGGTCAGTTTGGTTTTGGCCTAGTATTCTTTCTCTTTCTACTACCTCAAGCAAACTTTGAACTGCAAGTAAACGATTGGTATGGACTTATTTTTCTTGGGCTTTTTAGTACCTTAATCGCACATACTTTATGGCTTAAGGTAAGTACTGAGCTAGCTCCTCAAATTACTGCGGTAATTTACTATGCTTACATTCCCGTCGCGCTCGTATTAAGCTATTGGTTTTTAAATGAAGCCTTAACATGGCAAAAAGTAAGTGGCGCACTCCTAATAATACTTGCCAATGTTTTAGCCGCGGTCTTTCACCAACAGTCAATAACTCGAGCAACCGCACTAAAAGCGGAAGAAAGCACGCCAATAGGCAAACAAAATTAAACCGTTTAAAAACTATTGTTGGCTAGGAAGTTTGGCGTCTCGATAGCGCTTAGAAGCAATAATGCTTTGATAATGCTCAATTTGAATTTGAGCTAGTTTTAGTTGTTGTGGACTCATTTCGGCTTGAAGTTGAGCAACAATTGCTGCTGTTTTATTATTGATATGTTTGGCCACAGGGCTTTTATTTGTAGAAGCCATATAAAACCATACATAGGCTTCTATCTGATTTTTCTTAAAGCCTAGCCCTTGATGCAGCATTAAGGCGACATTATATTGAGCTGCGGCATAGTTTCTAATGCTTGCTTGAAAATAATATTCAGAGGCTTTGCGGTAGTTTTCTCTAAAGCCACTGCCTCTTGGTGGGTCAAAATAGAAATTGCCTAATACAAATAAGGCTTCAGGATCACCTAGCTCCGCCCGATGCTTGAGCTTTGCCCATTCTGTCACGTAGACATTTTTTTGGCTGGTGACTTCTCTTAGCCCACTCGCTTGTGTTGGAAAACATGTTATCCAAACAGCAAAAGTAAGCAAAACCACCAGAAGTTTCATTTGACGTTGCAAAATTGTCCTTAGACGCTAGCTTCTTAACCTCAATCCTATGTATTTTCACAGAAAATCTGGACAAATACTGTGATAAAGATAATTATAAGTGAATATATAACGATACATTGGTTATTAGGTTAGGCTTTTTTTGTGTAATATTTACATGTTTTTAAAACTTTATGCTAGTTTTTTAACGTAAACTTGCACCCTAGATAGTACCAGACCGCAATTAACGAGAGCATTTTAAATGTTGCAACTAAGAAATTTTGAAATATTTAATAATTTGGACAAGCCAATTGTAGATGACATTCTTTCTCATGTGCATATGCGCAGTTTCCCTAAAAAGACTCAGATTGTCACTGAAGGCGACGACTCTCACAGCCTTTATTTTCTTATCGAAGGCCGCGTAAAAATTTACCTAGACGATGACAACGGCAAGGAAATTATTGTCAATATTCATGAAGCTGGTGATTTTTTTGGCGAGCTCGGTTTAATCAAGTCTATTCCTCGAACCGCTTCTGTGCTTACCATGGAAGACTCGCGGCTTGGTATTATGCCAGAAGCTGACTTTAGACATAGTCTGGCAAACTACCCTGAATTTGCGATTAAACTCATTGAAAACCTATCGACTCGCCTGATTGAAGCAACCGAAACAATTCGCAAGCTTGGCTTAATGGACGTTTATCGACGGATTGCAGTGACCTTTTTGAATCTTTCTGAAGAAAAGGATGGGGTTCGAATTATTAACGAAAAACTGACTCAGCAAAACATTGCCAGCCGAGTTGGCGCATCACGAGAAATGGTTGCCAGAATACTAAAAGACTTGCGCGCGGGTGGATATATTTCGCAAGAAGATAATAAAATCATTATTCATAAAGCGCTACCGCATTCTTGGTAATTGTCAGAACGCGACTGGCAGCGCTTTTAAACCCTCTTTCAATTGTTTAAGCAATGTGCTGCTCAAGCAACCCGTTGGCCGCGTGTAAACAAAAGTTTTCTGAATAAAGCGGCTTACCAATAAGCACCCCGGTGGGCGTCATGACCTTAGATGCGAGTAGACTCTCTAAATCGGCTAAATTATCAATTCCACCATTAGCATAAACGGGAATATCTAAAGAGCGAGAAAACTCACCTAAAATGCCTAAACTCGACTTATCTCTGCGACCATTGTCACCTATATGAGTAATCAATAGCCCTACTATTCCTTCGTCTTCAAGCCGTTTACCTAAAGCCAAAAGCTGCTCAATGGCGTCTTGGCCACTCGCCGCCAGCTTTTTTTGGTTGCTATCGATTTCTACCATTACTCGATTCGGAAACTCAATACAGAGATCATCTAGAAAATCTTTTTGATTGATAACTCTTGAATTGACGACGAGAAAGTCTGCGCCAGCGTCTGCCCAAACATATGCAGACTCAATACACTTAATTCCGCCGATCACCTGAACTTGAATATGTGGAAATTGAGTTTTAATTTTACGTACTAAAGTGACGTTTTCCGGTTCGCCCGACTCAATCGCGTCAACATCCACAATGTGGATGCGCTTGACCCCTTTATCACTCCAGCGAGCGACAATATCAATCACATTCTCTTTAACAACCTCATCGACAAAACGATTTTTTGGTTCTATATGAACCCCTTTACCGTGACGAATTTCTAATACCGGAACTAACTGCATTTTTATATTCCTAAATACTAAGGTTAATTTAACTATAGAAATAATTTTACAAATAGTCAGGAAAAAAATTTGAAATTTCTCAGTCGTAATAACTTAAAATAACTTTTTGATCTGCGAACAAATCTTGATCCGATATAGTATGTTAAAACTATCAGTAACTTAGACTTTATTGTATAGAAGAGTAAATGCAGAAATTTAATAATTCTTATTTGAAAACAGTCTAACCAAATTGCTTGCTGAAAAGCCTTGCTGATTTTAACTAGGCCAAATAATAGTAATAATTAACCATTTCTCAAGGCCAAACCCTAGCAACTTGGGGAGGCTTTAGGCATAATCAGCACTATCTGCATTAAGGCAACATAACTTAATTTGCTCAAATATTAGGCTGCTTTATTGTCGATAGAAACGACTTTGTTGCGATTGCAACTTTTAGTTTGATAGGTTCAACATAAACAAAGTTTAATAAATAAGTTCACATCAGCTCGATGCGAATAATGGCTGCGGGAATGACGGCAAGTTTTATTGCAAACAAGCTCTTTAATATCACTAAATAATTAACGAGTTATGCATAAACTTTCTGACGCGGACTCATGCGAGCACTTATTTTAAGAAAAGTAAGTCTCAACAAGCAATCAACTAATTTTATTTCTAGGAAGTTACTATCATGAGTAAAATCAAAGTTTCCATTATTGGCGGCGCTGGCTATGGCGCAGCAGAAATTTTAAGACACCTTCTAGTTCGCGACGATGTAGAACTTTTACGTATTTCGAGTAAAGACTTTATCGGTCAATCGGTTAGTCAGGTACACAGAAATTTACCAGGCTACGAGCATATAAAAATGCAAGACATTAGCCCCCGTGAATGCGCGCAAGGCGCCGACATCATCTTTTTAGCCATGCCACATATAATTACCGCTAAAGTTGCGATGGAGCTATTTGATCTAGACGTACGTATTATCGACTTATCTGGCGACTTCCGCCTAGAAAAACTGGAAGACTATACCCGCGACTACGCTCCAGAACACCCTTGCGCCGACAGACTTGGAACTTTTGTGTATGGTATGCCAGAGCTAAATAGCGAGGCAATAAAATCGGCTAAACATGTGGCAAGCCCAGGTTGCTTTGCAACTGGTATTGCGATGGGATTGTTGCCGCTAGCAGCTAAAGGCTTATTAAAGAACACTAACATTCGCACCGTTGCTATGACCGGTTCTTCTGGTTCAGGTGTTAAGCCGCAAGCTGGTACTCATCATGCAGTTCGAGTTAATAACTTAAAGGCATACAAGTCGCTGCATCATCAACATCGCGCAGAGATAGTGCAAACATTAAAGCATGGTGGCGCCGACTCAATTTCTTTAGACTTTGTGCCAGTATCTGCGCCTTTAGTTAGAGGTATACTTGCGGTGTCGCAACTTGACCTTCCCGAAGGTTTGACCCAGCAAGACATTCAAAAAATTTATGAAGACTATTATGCACAACACAAGCTGACTAGTGTGAGACCACAAGGCGCAGCTGCAGAAGTTGCTGCGGTTTCAGGTACTGCCCGAGTAGAGATTGGAATAGATACGCGAATTGATGAAGACACAGGAAAACGAACTTTATGTTTAACTAGTGCCATTGACAACCTCATTAAAGGTGGCGCTGGGCAGGCGATTCAGAGCTTCAATTTAATGACGGGTAAACCCGCTCACTTTGGCTTAGATAACCCAGGGCTTTGGCCATAAGCTTAGTTCGCAAGCCGGTGTCCTACACCGGCTTTTTTAATCCCAATGATAATCAACCTACAGAATCAAAAGGATAGTTTGTATGCACAGTCCAAAGAAAATTGCGGTCATTAAAGTTGGCGGTGATGTGCTACTCGACAAGCAAGAACGTGAAGGCCTTGCTCAAAATATAAAAGATTTAACTCAACAAGACTGGAAAGTCGTGCTGCTCCACGGTGGTGGCCCGCAAACCAATGAGCTACAACAAAAGCATGGCTTGGTTCCCAATAAAATTGCTGGCCGCAGAGTCACATCTTTAGCTGATCTAGTGGTAGTTAAACAAGCAATAGCAGGCGAAGTAAATGTTAACTTGTGTAGCGAGTTAATTAAAGCCGGACTGCCAGCTTTTGGCTGTCATGGTGCTTCTGGCCAGTTAATCAAAGCCTCCAAGCGTCCTCCTATAAAAGTTTCTGGAGAAGGTGACACGCCCATCGATTTTGGCGAAGTAGGTGACGTAGAGTCAATCAATGGCAAGTTACTGGAAGGTTTACTCGAGCTGCAAGTCATTCCAGTCATTGCAACCTTAGGCGTGTCTGAGAAAGGACGTATTTTTAATATTAACGCTGACACAACGGTTGTAAAAATAGCCGCGGCATTGCAAGCAGAGCTACTGTTATTAACAACGGGTGTAGGCGCAGTTTTCCGTGACCTAAAAAAACCAGAAACCCGCATAACCGAAGTAAACCGCGAGCAAGCCAAGTCGCTTATTGACCAGGGTGTGATTCAAGGAGGCATGATTCCCAAAGTAGAAGAAGCCATGACCTTACTTTCTCAAGGCGTAAAAACAATAGCGATTGTATCGGGTAGAAACCCAGGGGCTTTTTTGTCGGTTGCCAATGGTACTGGCGAATATGGAACACGGATTATTGAATAAGCTTTATTTAGGTCACTACGCAATTTTAGTGACCTAGTCTTTAGCAAGCTAGCTACTTGGCTATTTTGAGCCTTTCTAAACGCAACTCTTTACCCACTGCTTTGGCAATTTTATCCATTAAGCGTTCTTGCTCACGACTTACCAAAGAAAACGACTCACCTAAATAGTGCTTAGGTTTTTCAGTATGCAACCAAGGAGACCTTGTTTTTTTATTCACCGTAGAAACTGCTTGGCGTGACGACTCTTGTTTAGTTTGAGCCATAGAACTACCGGTTCTTGCTGTACGCCCAACTCGATGCACATAGTCATTAGCATTTACCGGTAAGTCAAAATTAATCACATAATAAAGATCACCAATATCTAACCCGCGAGAGGCAATATCCGTTGCGACCAAAAACTTAAACTGCTTTTGTTTAAAGTCAGCTAGCCTTTGCTGACGCTTTTTTTGCGGTATTTCATTGTGCAAACCTTGGCTTGTGAAGCCATGCTCGTTTAATGCTTCGCTTAGTTGATTAACATCATTTTTTGTGCGCGTGAATATCAATGCGCGATCACAATTTAACATGCTTAACAATTCAAACAAATGGGTCCGCTTCTCTTCACGCTTGCACCGATAGAAAGTGTGCTTAATTTTTTCTAGCGGTGGTAATTTTAGTTCTGCCTGAATGCTTTGTGGCTGTTTAAGTGCCGCCTGTGAAAACTGCTTAAGTGCCGCCGTTTCAGTTGCAGAAACCAGTAAACTTTGGCGCTGCTTAGGGAGGCTTTGCAAAATCTTTTTTAACAGCGGCTGTATGCCCATACTGACTAAGCGGTCTGCTTCATCTAGTACACAGTGCTCTACTTTATTTAGCGCAAAGGCATCTAGCCTAACTAAGTCAACTAATCGCTTAGGCGTTGCCACCAATAAATCACAACCACGTTTAAAACGCTTCAGCTGCGATTCAATGCGCTCTCCCCCATAAACAGAAATGGTACGCAACTTAAGTCCAGCGGCATAGCTTTTGATAAATGCTTCTACTTGCACTGCTAACTCTCTCGTAGGAACCACGACTAAGGCTCTAATTGGCCTTACCGCTTGTTCGCTGTAATCAGATTCACTTAACCGTTGCAAAATAGGCAATAAATAAGCTGCTGACTTTCCGGTTCCGGTCGGCGCAATCATGTAAACGTCTTTTCCAGCAATAATTGCCCCGCAAGCCGCTTGCTGTATTTGAGTAGGACTAAAGTATTCTAACGCCTTTATATTAGACTGAATTGTTGCATTAAGTGGCAATTGGGTAAACGATGTCATAACTAAACCGATGTAAATTCTAATGCCGCATTATACCTAGGTTTAAGCGTCATCACCTTATTTAAATGATTTTCACTATTTTATTATACTAAGCTATTTTTATTGATTTATCTCAACTAGTTAGCGCGTAATTTACACCTTAAGTGTAGGCCAAAAAACAACTTTATTTTATACTTAAACCTAGCCAATCATTCGTTGAAGACTTTTTTGACCTAACTAAGTTTAAAAAATAGGCGAAAGGTAGGTAACTGATAGACTAAAACCAAAACATATTTTCAAGATTTGCATTTTTTGACTAAGATTAAGTTAAGCCGTTCAAATATTAAAACTATCAATAATTAAAGGGCTATTATGAGCAATGCTAGCGTACAAACAAAAACAAAACCTTGGGGCGAAGTTGAAAAACAAGCTTGGCTAGAACAACAGCAAGTTCAGCGTTCTTACTTTGACGATATTTTAAGCCATTTAGATCGCCTCAAAGAAGGATTTTTAGTCGAGAAATATGGCGAACTCTCCTACGACAAAGATCGCTACCCGCTTTATGCGTTTAGAACATTCGACTTTGCTTCCACTAAACCAACTATTTTAGTTACTGGTGGAGTGCACGGCTACGAAACCAGTGGTGTCCATGGCGCATTACGATTCTTAGACACAAAAGCACATCGTTATGCAGAGTTTTTTAATGTTATCGTGCTACCTTGTATCAGTCCTTGGGGCTATGAAACTATCAATCGCTGGAACCCTTACGCCGTAGATCCTAACCGCTCTTTTGTTGAACCAAGTCCTGCGGAAGAAGCCGCATTAGCCATGACCTACGTAAAACCTTATCTCGACCAAATTATTGCACATATTGATCTTCATGAAACAACAGATACAGACAATACAACCTTTAGGCCGGCCTTAGCCGCTAGAGATGGAATAGAGCAGGCCATTTGGACCATTCCCGACGGCTTTTATTTAGTAGGTAACTCTAAAAACCCTCAGCCAGCTTTTCAAAAAGCAATTATCGACGCGGTAAAACCAGTCACCCACATAGCGCCAGCAGATGACAATGGGCAAATTATTGGAGCAAAGTTAGAGCAAACAGGCGTGATTAATTATGACACCAAAAAACTAGGCTTATGTGCAGGCATGACTAATGCAGACTATGTAACCACAACAGAGGTCTACCCTGATAGCCCTAAAGTAAACCCTGAAAACTGTATTGAAGCACAAGTGGCCGCAGTATGTGGCGGACTAGACTTTCTTATTTGTCAAAAGTAAAATTAACGACTAAAGCAGTTAACTTAGGGAGAGCTTAAGCTGCGACGTCAATTGGGTTTTGCATTATGGCACAAAGTATTGCTCGCTCGGCTTTGCTTAATTGCTATCGCTTGGCTTGTTAGTCATCATGACAATAAAGGCTCTGTATCTAGCTCTGCGAATTAGCATCTACCTAAAAAATCCTTAGACGTTAAAGCGACCAATAACCAATCACTATAACCTAAAGATGATTCTGAGTAGCTTTATTGGTTGTGATTACGTTCAATCTCAAAAGAGTGGACCCTTTGCTCTGGCGAAATTTTTTGGTGTTGCTGCCACTGCATCCACTGCTTTAAAGAAATTGAAAGCTGCAATGAATAATCGAGAGATATCCAATCTTTGACACTGTCTGGTGAATAGTCAGGTACGCCTTCGCCCATAAGATTAGCTTTTTTTCCGGAACCATTTTGCACCATCATATTAAACGCGGTTGCGGCAGGAGTGTTATAAAAATACACGCCATCTAATGCTGCAAAGCTAATATCATTGACTACTTTCGCTGGCGCGCCAGAACGATCCTTGCCTACTTTAGGATCTTGTGAGTCTGGCGTAACGCACTCGTGAGTAATTTTGCCGCCAGAAAACTGACTTAGCAGTGGTGGCGTTGCTAGGTTTTTATCCGGCACAGAAGCAGTGCCATGACAAGACATACAGGAGCTATTGGCATTATCTGCGGGTCCATTTAAGCGATAGTTACAGCCAAGGTGTCCCATCCATTGAGCCGGATTCTCTCCGCCATACAAATTGAGTTCAGCTACCGTATCCCAGTTGATAACCGCTTCTTGAAAACCATTTTTTTTAGGGTTTTTAGGATAATGTGCAGCTAGCTCACCTTTAGGCGGGGTATCGTTACCCCACATTAACCCTAAGAGGCTTACTCTCAGCCACTTGTTTCTCACTTGCGCTTTGCGCACGCCGTCAGCAACAAAGGTACCATAAACCCACTGAGTTCCGGGCGCTCGACTATCTTTAATCGCAATATCAAACTGTAACAAGCTAACGGGTCCCCAGCGATTGGTGCTTCTAGGACACTGCTGGCTTTCTTCAATTAAACTGCACTCGCCACCAGCGATGGCTTTACACTGACAAAAGGTAGGCTCAGAAATATTCGCGTTCCAACTCGGCATGTTGGCTAAAACCGGCAATTGTTGCGAGCTAGAAGTATTAAACAATGGTTTGGCGATAACTGAACCCTCATTAAAGCTCAAGCTAGATTGGGGAATCGTTGCCTTACCATTGCGCTTCCACACCTGCCCCAAAGTATAAGCAGCAGTCGCGTTATATACTCCAACCGCCCACATAGTCGAAGTTTTACTAGCAGCCTCACCTTTCACCGAAAAAGTCACCGGTGCTTCTCGCGTTAAACCGTGAGTATATTCTCGCCCGCTCATGGCGTCGTAGGTTTGAAACGGAATGTGATACCAAGGTCTAATCGCATTTTCGCAAATATCCCAGTCAACTTTATCAGGGCGATTGACATTACCCGCTAAAACATATTCATAAACTAACCAAGCATATTCATTTGCGAGTTCTTGTTTCACTTCTAATGAAGTTGCGGGCTCAAACAAGACATCAAATTTTGATGCGCGCCAAGGCTGTTGAGCGCTATCGTCGATCGCTTGGGTTGGATAATTATCGGAAAGTTTAAATATTGGGCCATCCCAGTCGGCGGGGGGCACATTAGACAGAGTTTGACCCTGCCACATTGCAGGAAAGCGAGGATCTTGCCAATAGCTTGGATAAATATTAGTACAGGTATTAAGTCTATTTATTTGCTCGCTGCTCGGCTTTTCTACGTCAGCATTCGCGGCGCTTTTGTTTGCGCTTTTGTGATCACATGCGGCAACCACGACTAGCATCACTAGCCCAATAATTCGCCGTCCATATTGATGAGTTAAACTGGGTCGCTGAAACCAACTACCGATTTTTAACATAACTTATTCCCTGTCGTTTTGAATGTATATTGACCAAGCCTAACAAGACAGCGCTCAAACAGCGGCTTAAATACAACTAATACTTTGCGGCACTTGTTGACAAGACTATTAATAAACCGATTCGTCACAACAGGCTAATAAATATAGATAAATTTTTAGTTTTATCTTTTAATGAGATTGCTTTGAGCTTTGCCTTTAAAACTAGGTTGACGAGCACCTAAACAAGCATAAGGCCAAGTTTTAGGAGGCCTTAGGCTTGTTTTGTATTAAAGATTAGAAAAGGATTAGCCTGCATATTCATGACTTTACTCAAAATCGTGCGCTGCAGCGCTTTTGAATTGTGCGTCCCATGCTACAATCACGGCACAAGCTTAATTTAAAGCCAGCGTAACGCAATATCGCTGTTCGACTATAAAGCAACTTAACTTAAAAAGTACCTTAATATGACTCGAATCAAATTGGTTTTTATTAGTATTTTTATTGCCTTTGCGACTCAATCTGCAGCGGTTAACTTTCCTAACGCTTCTTTTAATGTGCCTTATGCAAATGTTGCAAAACTAGAATCACTGCCGCCAAATCAACAAATCAGCTACGGAAATGATCCGCTGCAGTATGGCATGCTTTGGCTAGCCCCAAAAGCCAGGCCTGAACTAGCGACTATTGTACTTATTCATGGTGGTTGCTGGCTCAATGCTTTTGACATTAAGCACACTTACCCGCTGGCTACAGGGTTAGCTCAGCAAGGTTATAATGTATGGTCTCTTGAATATCGACGAACTGGTGACTCAGGTGGCGGCTGGCCTGGAAGCTTCGAAGATATCATGCACGGAATAGCTCAGTTAGAAAAAATGCCAAGTGAAATAAAGCTAAACCCTAATATTATTTTAATGGGACACTCTGCTGGCGGCCACTTAGCGCTGCTTGCCAGTGCCACTTTAAACCAGTGGCCACTGCAACATATCGATCTAAAAGCCACTATTGGCCTAGCAGCAATTAGCAATATAAAAGATTATTCAAAAGGTAATAACAGTTGCCAAAAAGCGACGCCTCAATTTATGCACGGAAGCTATGATGAAAATCAGTCTGACTACGACCAAGCAAATCCTGCTTTAAAGAATCTACCCAAAAGTACCTACTTATTGCACGGTACTGCAGATAGTATCGTTCCAATAAACCAAGCGGAACTAGCCGGCACCCACCAAGTGATAGTAGAAAAGGCAGGGCACTTTGATTGGATTCACCCCGGTAGCCAAGCATTTGAGCGACTCAAACAACAGTTGCAAGAAATTAATCGATAAGTCAACTTACTCAGGTTGATATATAGAGTTAACCGGTAATGGGGTTTACCGATAATGGGGGTTAACCGGTAATAAGATTAACCGGTAAATTTAAGTTTTAGGCTGCCTTTTAAAACGTTTTGACTGGCTACTTAGCATGTTTTGAATCGGCTTAACTAAATATAAGCCTAGCCCTATCCAAATAAATACAAAACTGAGTAGTTGTTCGGTACCGAGCGGTTCGGCATAGAAATAAGTCGCTAGAAAAAAAGTTAAGCTAGGCGCTAAAAACTGCAAAAAACCAATGCTGTTTAAAGCAATTTTCTTGGCCGCAGCAGCAAACCAAATTAATGGCACCGCAGTTACCACTCCTCCACTGAGTAACAGAATGTCAATATGAGTTGAATGACTAAGAAATATCGCCTGACCTTGCCACCCAAGCCAGCCAATAAATAACAAAGCAAACGGCAACGCAATACAAGTTTCTACAAGCAGTCCATTAAGCGAGTCGATTTGCAGCTGCTTTCGAATAAAGCCATAAAGCGCAAAGCTAGTAGCTAGACTTAGCGCAATCCAAGGAAACTCACCATAATTAATAATTTGATTGCCTACCCCAAGTGTTACCGACAAAACCGCCATCCATTGCAACTTTGTTAGGCGCTCACTTAAAAATACCACCCCCATTAAAATCGACATTATCGGATTAATGAAATACCCCAAGCTGGTCGCTAATATTTGCTCATGAGTAACCGCCCAAGTAAAAATATACCAATTACAAGAAATTAATCCTGTCGTTAAGGCTAACCCTGCAAGCAGCTTTTTATTCGCGATAACTTGTTTTAATTCAACCCGTTTACGCAGCGCCAGCATTAACAGCAAAGTAACCGGTACACACCAAGCAATTCGATGCGCCAAAATTTCATTCGCGGGAACAACTCCAACGGCCTTAAAATAGATAGGCGCCATCCCCCACCAGACAAATGCACCAGTGCCAAAAAGCCAACCACTTAACTCAGATTTTTGTGTCATATACTTCTCAAAATTTACTAATCCGCAAGCCTCAATACAACACTCATGAAGCTGGTGCTGAAGTAAAGAGTTCTATATAGATAAAAAGTTTAGGTGTAAACGCTAGCGTTAAACTTGCGTTTTCTAAAATACTAAAAAGTTATCAGTGAGTCGTTTTGCAAACGCCTTAACCAGCCATATAAGTGCCGGTACCTAAAGCAACCAAAGTACCATCAATACTATGTAGCTCCATCCTAACTACTGCAACTTTGTTGCCGCTACGTAACAACCTAGCTTTGGCATAGAAGGCCTCGCCTCGCCCCGGTCTTACAAAATCAACTCGCAAGTCGATAGTACCAATTTTAGCTAGCTTGCGTTTAATTTCCTGTTCATCTGCCGCTAAGTTTTTACTTAACATTCCGGCTGCGGCCATAGCTCCACCAACCACATCAAGCGCGGTCGCGGTTACTCCACCGTGTAATATGCCCTGAATAAAATTTCCTATTAATTCGGGCTTTTGCGAAAAACTAATTTGACAAGCTAACGGCGAAACCAAATCAAATTTAAACCCAATCAGCTGATGAAAAGGTATTTTGTCTTCAAAAACTTCTTTTAGACGACTCATCAATTGTTCTTGCTTTTGCATTTGCTGACTTGATAAGGGTGCTTCATTCGTTTCACTTGAGCTGTCAGTGTTCGGCTTAGTCTTGGCAGGCTTATCTTGCATAAGTTTCATCTTAATAGAGTGAGTTATAAAAATGACAAAAATTGTCGCTGTAATTTTTGGTTATATTAACAGATAAATTGAAATTCCTACTAAAGCGTCATCTAAAAGTCATTTTTCAATCGCATACTTTATTAAACTAAGAGGGCAAATAATGACTAATAAACCAATTCAGTTTAAGCGCCAATGTCAGTCTTTATTTATATCAGACATTCACTTAGGTCACAAAGAAACTCAAGTTGAAACGCTCACTAGCTTATTAAAGACGCTGCAACCACAAAACCTGTTTCTGCTTGGTGACATTGTTGATCTTTGGGAATTTAAAAGCGGCATTCGATGGCCGCCTAGCCATACACAGCTAATTAAAACTATCTTAAAAATGGCCAAGCAAGGAACTCATGTATTTTATATTCCAGGCAATCATGATGCCGCATTGCGCAAATTTAATCGTTATGCCTTTCGCAATATATTGGTAGTTAAAGAGTATATTTATACCAACAAGCAAGGTAAAAAGCTTTTATTATTACATGGCGACCGCTTTGACGTGAAAATACGCTTAAATCGCTTCTATGGTTGGTTAGGCGATAAAGCTTACGATTCGCTCTTGTGGCTTAACCGACATTATAACCTCACGAGAGAAAAGTTAAATTATCCCTATTGGTCACTATCGAGTTTCCTTAAGGAAAACCTAACACGTGCTAAAAGTGCCATTGATTCATTTGCTTACGCCGCAATCGAGTATGCTCACCAAAAAGGTTGCCAAGGCGTCATTAGCGGACATATTCACCACCCCGAAATTAGAACCATCAAAGGAATAGAGTATTATAACGATGGTGACTGGCTAGAAAACAACTCGGCTTTAATAGAAGGCTTTGACGGACAAATCGAGCTCATTAAGATCCCTTCTAGAAAACATATAAATAAAAATATTCAAGCCTACCCTTTAGGTGTCGCCCACAGAAAAAGCGCTTAACTATGCCGGCGAACTTTAAAAATTAGTGGCTTAGCAAAGCCAGCTAAAAATTTACTATTAGAGCTAAAGTTTTACTGTTAGATATCGCTCAGCTCCTCTAAAATAGCAGCTTAGTTTAAGCCAAGGAGCGAGCTAATGGTAACGGTGTATGGTGATATAATTTCTGGCAATTGTTATAAAGTTTACCTAACAAGCCAATTACTCAATATTCCGATTCGCTGGAAGTGCATCGATATATTAAAGGGTGAAGCAGCGGCTGACGATTTCATTAGCAAAAACCCTAGCGGCAAAATTCCCATCTTAGAGTTAGCCAGCGGCGAAATTTTAAGCGAATCTAACGCCATCATTAATTACCTTGCAGCCGATTCTAACTTACTTCCAACTGACAAGCTTCAACTAGCCAAACTTCAGCAATGGCAATTTTTTGAGCAATATAGCCACGAACCTTATATCGCAGTCGCCCGCTTTATCAAGCACTACTTAAAAATGCCGCCAAGTCGTCAACTCGAATTTGAAGCTAAACAGGCCGGCGGCTACAAGGCGCTTAAAATTCTTGAAAAACAATTAGCGAAAACACCTTTTCTTATTGGAGAGCAGTTTACCACCGCTGATATCTCGTTATATGCTTATACTCACGTAGCTGATGAAGGAGGTTTTAACCTAACCCCCTTTACTGCAATCGCGCATTGGATAGAAAGAATTCGCAAACTTCCAGGCTATACCGGAATGCGCCTAAAACCAGAACACCAGCAGCCCCTCACCAACTTAACTTAAAATTAGCTTAGGATAGACCATGAACCACTCTGCAATGATAAATAGTGTTAAGTATTGGATTACTGAAACTATTATTAAGCACAACTTTTGCCCCTTTGCTAAGCGCGAACTTGTGAACCAAAGCATACATTTTGAAGTAATTGACGAGCAAAGTACTGCTGAGCAGTTGCATAGCTTATTTAATGAATTTAAACGACTTGACCAGTGTGATGAGATTGAAACCAGCCTGCTAATTTATCCACAAGGACTTGAGAGTTTTTTTGATTACTTAGACTTTCTTGAGCTAGCCAACCAATTGTTAGTTGAGCAAAACTACGAAGGCATTTACCAAATCGCTAGTTTTCACCCTGATTATTGTTTTGCCGACGCCAAGCAAGACGACCCGGAAAATTTTACCAATCGTTCGCCAATGCCAATTTTGCACATACTACGCGAAGCTAGCCTAGCTAAAGCCATCGATAGTTATCCAAACCCAGCGGATATTCCGAATAAAAATATTCAGGTCGCTAACCAGCTAGGTAAAGCACATTTTATTAATATACTCAGCCAAGCCATGTTAATTAGCAAACAATAAAACCACCCAAGGCTGCCAATAATAGCTAACTAAGCTAATCGTCTTCTGACTTAACCACCACTTGAGGCGCTTGCTCCGGATCTGCCACTACCTGAAAAACTATAGGCCGGCAGCAAACTTGGCAATCTTCAATGTACTCTTGATAGGTGACTGAAGTGTCGATTAATACATCAATCTCTTGCCAACAATAAGGGCAAGTTATACTTTGATTTAACAGATTCAAGAGCCCTCCTTTAACTGTTTAGTGCCTAGTTGACTTGTTTATCATCTCATTTTAACAAGCCCGAATGGCGATTGTCTCACAACAGGAAGCTCATTTCGCTGATATTCAAGCCACTAAATTCCCTTTAAACTAGTGACATCATTAAATATCCTTACCACACCAAGGAATGGTTGTATGTCGTTGTCGATTATTTTTACTCGCGCGGGCGTAGGCATAGAGGCTCCTCTGGTCACAGTGGAAACGCACTTGTCTAATGGCTTACCGAGTTTAAACATCGTTGGCCTGCCAGAAGCTGCAGTAAAGGAAAGTAAAGATCGCGTACGTAGCGCGCTCATTAATGCTAATTTTGAGTTTCCAGCTCGCAGAATAACCATTAACTTAGCCCCCGCAGACTTACCTAAAGATGGTGGCCGCTACGATCTCCCTATTGCACTTGGCATTTTAACTGCCTCGCAACAAATACAAGTTAATACCATAGACCAATTTGAATTTATGGGTGAGCTCGCGTTATCGGGCGAGTTGCGCGCAGTAAATGGCGTGTTACCAGCGTCATTAGCCGCCAAAAAGGAGAGTCGACGTTTAGTTGTGCCCATTCAGAACTTAGCAGAAGCACAATTAGTTGGGGCTAGCCAAGCAATTGGTGGCAATCATCTTTTACAAGTTTGCGCTTACCTTCAAGGCCAACAAGAGATAAAACTAGAGCCCGCAATTGAATCACAACCCGACTTACTACCTCAACCTGATTTATTAGAAGTAAAAGGCCAGTATGCCGCAAAAAGAGCCTTAGAAGTTGCTGCCGCAGGTCGTCACAATTTACTATTTATTGGCCCTCCTGGTACCGGAAAAACTATGTTAGCCACTCGTTTAGCTGGAATTTTACCGGAAATGAGCGAACAAGAAGCCATTGAGTCGGCGGCGATTACTTCGGTGAGCCATCAAGGGCTTGACACGCGCCGCTGGAAAACGCGACCTTTTAGAAGTCCTCATCATACGGCTTCTGCAGCGGCTTTAGTGGGTGGCGGAAGCAACCCCAAACCCGGTGAAATTTCACTCGCTCATCATGGTGTGTTGTTTTTAGACGAACTTCCAGAATTCGACCGAAGAGTCTTAGAGGTTTTGCGAGAGCCACTAGAGTCAGGCACTGTCACCATTTCGCGGGCAACTCGACAAGCAGAATATCCGGCAAAGTTTCAGTTTTTAGCCGCAATGAACCCTTGTCCCTGTGGCCACTTTGGAAACCCAAGAGGAACCTGTCGATGCACTTCGGATAAAATTAGACGTTACTTACTTAAATTAAGCGGTCCTTTTATCGACAGAATTGATATGCATGTTGACGTGCCCGCAATGACCCAGGCAGAACTTAAATCAATTCCAGATACCACTAGTGAGCCTTCAAACCTAGTTAAAGCAAGGGTAATAACCGCGATGCAGCGGCAAACTCAAAATAACGGAAAATGTAATGCTTTGCTCAACCCTAGAGAGTTGGAGAAAGCGGTTAACTTCGCTGCAGGCGCGGAAGACTTTATTCTCCAAGTTCTCGAAAAGCTTAAATTTTCCGCGCGCGCTTATCACCGAATTTTACGAGTAGCGCGCACAATAGCAGATTTAGAAGATACGCCAGAGGTAACGCAAAAGCACTTAAGCGAAGCTTTAAGTTACCGCCGTTTAGAAAGAATGTTATTACAGGTTGCCTAGCCCGACAGCGCGTTTGAATTTTTGAATTTGATCACAAAAAGAATCTCGCAGGGCTATATTTTTAAGTAAAATAGCTGTACAATTATTGGACAAAGTGAAGTTTTAAGTTGTTTCACTTGAGTAGTTAAAGGAAAGGGAGAAAATGGACATGAGCATTAATCAATCAAGATCAATCACACCCGGTGAATACCAATTCAAACCAATGTCTTTCGCACCTTGGGTGCACGTTAAGGTATTCCGCGAGTCAATCGCCAATAAAGATAATTTAAAAGTTAAACTCGCCGGATTGGAATTTCCTGCCGAAAAACTTCTTCATCGTGGTCAATGGAAAGCAATTTAAAATCAATGAGTTGCTTATAATTGCTCTATTTCAGCGTATTGCCTGCCGGTAATACGCTGAGTTTTCATTTGGTTATCTTGGCCTTATCACCTAAAATACCTGCCTGTAGTTAGCTATTAAATTAAAGTATAAAAACATTGGCAGTCGTCCGTTTAAATCAACAGCAAGACCTCGCGGTTAAACAAGTTTCTTCGCCATTACTGGTGCTCGCTGGTGCAGGCAGCGGCAAGACGGCAGTGATCACCCAAAAAGTTGTTCACTTAATTGCCAACTGTGGCTATCAAGCGCACCAAATAGCTGCAGTAACTTTTACCAACAAAGCTTCCAAAGAAATGAAAGCCCGAGTGACCAAACTATTGGGCGACCGGTCAGCTAAAGGCCTGACAGTTTCTACTTTTCATAATTTAGGCCTTAATATTATTCGCAAAGAATATAAGGTTTTGGGGATCCGTCAAAACTTTACTATTTTTGACGATCAAGACGCTTTAGCTTTAATGCGTGAACTGTGTAAAAAAGACGTCGATGCGGACAAAAGCGAGCTACAAGGATTCTTAACTCGCATATCTAGCTGGAAAAATGACCTTACCTTGCCGCCGCAAGCTATTGCAACAGCAAAAGATCAAGATGAGTTATTGGCGGCTAAATTATATGAAGCATATGCACGTAGTTTAAAAGCCTATAATGCAGTCGACTTTGATGACCTGATTTTAGTCCCTACTATGTTACTAAAACACAACGAAGACGTTAGGACTCGCTGGAACAACAAAATTCGTTATTTACTTGTCGATGAGTATCAAGATACTAATACTAGCCAATATGAGCTGGTAAAACTGATTACTGGTAAACATGGTAACTTCACTGTGGTGGGTGATGATGATCAATCAATCTATTCGTGGCGCGGTGCGCAACCGAAAAATCTAGAGCTACTTAAAACAGATTTTCCCAATTTAAAAGTCGTTAAATTAGAACAAAACTATCGCTCTTGCGGCCGAATACTAAAAGCGGCTAACGTTTTAATTGCTAATAATCCGCATCTTTTTGACAAAAGCCTTTGGTCAGACAAAGAGTACGGCGAGCCAATCCGCATACTCTCAGTGAAAGAAGACAATCATGAAGCCGAACGCGTAGTCAGCGAAATTCTCGCGCGTAAAATTAGACAAGGGCTAAAGTTCAAAGACTTCGCTATTTTATATCGTGGCAACCATCAATCTCGACTGGTTGAGCGCGCGTTAGTTAATAAACAAGTTCCCTACAAAGTCAGTGGAAACACCTCTTTTTTTGCTCGCGCAGAAATTAAAGATGTGCTGGCCTATTTAAAGCTTTTAATTAATCCAGACGACGATAATGCCTTTATCCGAATCGCGAATGTGCCACGCAGAGAAATTGGCGCCACGACGCTGGAAAAATTAGGCAATTATGCAAATAAGCGCCATATTGGCATGTTTGCGGCAATATTTGAATTAGGCTTAGAGGAGCACTTAACTGGAAAAGGCTTGCGCGCGGTAAAAAAGTTTGGCGAAATCATAGTACGAGCCAGCGATAATCTTAAACGCGGTGACACAATGCGCGTTTTAAATGAGCTTATGGCTTATATTGGCTACCATGGTTACTTATTTGAAACTTCTAGCTCGCCCAAAATGGCAGAGTTTCGTTGGAGCAACGTCACAGAATTGTTAAGCTGGATTGAAAAAGGTATTGAAGATAACACGACAGCTGATGATCCTTTTGCTACCACCGTAAACAAAATTTGCTTGCGAGAAATGCTTGACCGTAATAGCGAAGAAGACGAAGAACATAATGAAGTACAACTCATGACGCTGCATGCTTCAAAAGGTTTAGAGTTCCCTCACGTTTACTTACTTGGAATGGAAGAAGAATTCCTTCCTCACAAGTCAAGCATCGAAGAAGGCAATATAGAAGAAGAAAGACGACTCGCTTATGTGGGTGTGACCCGAGCAAAAGAAACCTTATCAATATTAGTAGCTAAGCAACGCCAAAAATATGGTGAAATGATCAACTCTGTTCCAAGCCGATTTTTAGAAGAAATGCCACAAGATGATCTCGACTGGGAAGAAGATAGGTTAAATATTTCCGACGATGAAAAACGTGCAAAAGGTAAGTCAAGCTTAGACAACCTTCGAAAAATGCTCTCTAATTAGTTTTTTAATTTCGTATTTAAGGACAAATGATTTTGAAATATCGTGGAAGTTTAGCTGGCTTTATTTGGGGTACAGTTTACGCAATTGTTTGCGGTTATCTATTTTCAATAGGCGATAATTACTCTGTTGAATTTTTAGAATTTGTTTCCATTGCAATGCTCGTTATATCTCCAGTATCGGTTGGAGTTATTACCATTTTCTTTGCCACTCAACAACAAGCTACCAATAAAAACTTTCAACTTTTTCAACCTTGGCTTCCAGCGGTTGGCTGGTCAATTATTTCAATCTTACTCGCTTGGGAAACGATTATATGTATTATTATGCTGCTTCCTTTGTATCTACCGCTTGCTTCATTAGGTGGAGTGATTGGCGGCTATGTTAGGCGCAACTTTTGTGACAAAACCAACCTTGGAATGGTGTCCTGTGTTGCAATATTGCCTTTACTCGTTTCTCCCATTGAAATGCCGATTCAATCTCCAGAAATTTTCCACTCAGTCAGCAACACAATTGAAATTAACGCTCCAGTAGAAGCGGTTTGGGATAGCATTCCAAACATTGAGAATATTAAAGCGGAAGAGCTAAGTTGGAATTTGTCACATTTTATTGGGATCCCAAAACCAATCTCCGCATCAACACCAGTGATGAAAATCGGCGGAATAAGGCAACTTCAATGGGAAAAAGGCGTTAGGTTTCAAGAAAAGATTACCGACATAATTAATCATAAGCGACTGGCTTATAAAGTTATTGTTGAGCAAGAATCCATGAAGATAGCCGCTTTAGACACGCATATTGTCATTGGCGATCAGTATTTTGATGTTATAAGTGGGTTTTATCGGCTAGATACAATCGGCGGCAAAACCTTACTAACATTATCAACTAAGTATCGCATGACATCAAAAGTGAATTGGTATGGTTCACTTTGGGCAAACTTTGTACTCGATGATTTTCATACTTCCGTTCTCGGATTAATAAAAAATCGTACTGAGAAAAAAGTTAAGCACTCAACTTAAGCACAACATATTTTAATCCGCTTGGTGAGCATATAAATATTTTGCGGCAGCCTTGCTCATTTTTTTATAGTCATGGCCTACTCCGTGTACTAGTTGAATTTTCCAGCTAAATGGCTAAACAGCTAAGATTTTAAGCGGGCAATCTTTTCATTGAGTTCGTACTTTTTATCAGTGACTATCGCTTCTAAAACTTCGATTCTGCTCAACTGATCACCAAGATGCTTTTTAACGGCTTTTTCTACCATTTCATCTAAATTCGCCCTTTCAACTTTTAATGCTTCAACCTCTAACTCTTTTATGCTCTTTTTGTGAGCAAAAATAGCAATAATAATTGATGACACCGCTGAAAACCCCACAGCGAGACTTAAAAATAACCATAAATTCATTTCCACGATAAATTTCCCTTCTATTTAAATGTCGACCAATAAAGCTTTAGCAATAATCAAACCAACTTTTACTCCTTTATTTATCATATAGTTAGCAACTCCAGCTAATTTAGTTTAGTCGCTTAAACCAATTTGTGGCGTCGGCTGTCAGCTAAGCTGCTTAGCGTTAGTCAAAATGACTAACACTCTGCAGTTAGCTTATATTTATGTTCACTATAAAGCGCAGTCTTCAGGTTCAAAACCGGCTGGCGTTTTGGGTAAGTCTTGATGAATTTTTAAGTACTCAATTAATGCAAAGCGTTGTTTTTCAGTGAGTTCTGGGCCAATAACGCCCGCTTTAAGCTTATTTTTTTCGGGGTTAGCCAAGTATTTTTCCCACGCTTGTTGGCTTGCCGAAAACTCATGCCCAATATTGCGGTTGCCTTGCTGGGTGGTATCTAATAAAAATCCTTTCTCACCAGAAAAGTTGGCAAGGTCAATGTTATAACCTAATTTGATAGGATCATATTGGCGCAGACCAACATAAAACGACTGAGTTCTTTGAGCTGCAGGCAATAACATTTCATAAATATTAGGCACAGAACCATTGTGCAAAAATGGCGGCGTTGCCCAAACTCCTTCTAACGGCCGAGGTTTATAACCTCTAACTTGTTGCGGTAAGTCTAAAGTAGCGAAACCTTCAATGCATTGCTGTTGTTGGTAAGTTAATTGCTGCTCTTTATAAAAACGCTCTTTAATTAGTAAGCCTACTAAATTAAGCCCTTCTCCTTCGGTGAGTGCTTTAACGTCCCAAGACCTGACTAATTTCTTATTAGCGAGATCGCCAAACTTCAACTCCCATAATAATAGCTGAGTTAAACAGTTTAACTCGCACTGCCAATCGTTAATTGGCTTGTTCGTTAAGTTAAATTTAGCATCTAAACTAATATTTAAATGCGCAAACTCAAAACTAAGTTGATTAAAACTTTCTATTGGCAAACTTGCTTGGGCACTTATATTAGGATTAGGGTATGCCGCAAGAATATCAGGCAAACGGCCGACAGGAAGCGACTTATCTTCACGTGCATTAATCACCGTTATCAACAAACTCTTAACTTCTCTTGCAAGCTGACGTACAAATAACGGGTCGAAGGTTTGTTGAATATCTTCTGCTTTTAAGCCGGTTTTTTCTAAATTGTATTTTCTATCCATAAACCCATTAGCAGCGGCACCGTCAGTGCCAATTTTTTCTAAAGGAACTACTTCAATTTTCCACTGCATTGCAGCGCTTGGTTTCAAAGGTGCACCGGCATTTTTTTCAGCTTCACTTGCCACGTGTGGGCCATGACAGCCTTGGCAATGTTGCTCAAATAACTGTTTGCCAAATGCGGCTTTGGCCTGATCAACTTGCCCAAAAAGTTGCGCAGGCCACTGAGGCGGCGTTAATTTTTGTAAGGTGCTTTCAATAGTTACTAAGTTTTTAATATTAACGCTGCTTGAGAAACGCTGCGCTTCTGGAATGGGTTCTCCAAGGTCGTTAACTAACTTAATAGTTGCACCAACACCTAAAGCTTCGCCTATGTTCCTTGCTAATGGTTGCGCGACTGAACCATTGTATTGAACCCAGTCGAACTTCCAAATATTCCATAAATAAGGGTAGCTTACCGGCGCGCCGGCAACTTGATAGTTTTCTTCACTTAAGTGATCGCCAAAAACCGTATTTCCAATTCGACCTAGAGCATCGGTTCGTCCATAACCTTCTTCAACCGGATAAAGATGACGCAACGGATTATTCTGCCCGGTTTCAATAATGGCTTTTATACTAGTAAAGAGTTGATCACTTAGTTTATCTTTACCTGACGGGTAATTAACTAAAACATTCTCTGCAAACTCGTCAAATTTAAATGGGTTAGCCCAAGTATAAATTAGCGATGCCAATAAACTAGGGCCAAATTGGCCACGCTTTAGGTCGGTAAAAGCATGCATGGCTTGGCCGCCGTCAATACGAATGGCGTAGTTTTCTTGGCCTTGTTTATAGTGAATTTCGCCATTGTGGCAGGCAGCGCAACTGACATCGACAACATATTCGCCGAGCGCTTTTTTGTATGACTTAGTAAAACCAATTGGTAAATGATCGGGGTTTTGAGGAGAAGGCTCCGCATCGACAATAAATCGGTGGCGACGCATATTTTCTGGCGAAGCAAAACGTTGATCGCTAAAAGGAAGCTTTAGATTCACCAACCATTGATAACGAATAGCTCCTTCTACCGCACCTTGCGGAATCGATGTGCCTTGCCCCGTATAATAATAGGTGTGTCGCTCAGGTGTATTTTGTCCTTCACCCCAGTTTTGTTGCAAATAAATAACTTTATCGACTTTTTCTAATTCTGGTAATCCAGTCACTGGCCATACCACAAACCATACAAAGCCAATTGTTAACAACACGATTAAAATTATAAACAAGCGTAATAACCATTTTAACAGTGTACCTAACTTAGTGTTGGCAATTCGAGAAAGCAGCGCAGCCATTAGACTCTCCTAGTATCAATTGTTGTTATTGTAAGGCTGTAACTTAAATGTAAAACGCATCAATAGCGAATTAGTAGGCATATTCTTCAAAATAACATAACTGTTACTAAAGAAGAATGGTTTACAAAAGCAATCAATCAAATATCTCAAATAATTAAGGGTAACCTTTTGCGTCATTTTCGGCTAAAATATGCACTTTAAATTCACCCAACAAAAACCATAGGCGAGTCAATTTTGAGTAATATAAATCATCTTTTTGAAAAAAATATTGCCTGGGCAAATGCCATAAAAGAGCAACAACCTGAATTTTTTGAGCAGCTTTCGCTACAGCAAGCACCAGAATACTTATGGATTGGCTGTTCAGACAGCCGAGTGGCAGCAAACCAAATAATTGACTTGCCACCAGGCGAGGTGTTTGTTCATCGCAATATTGCTAATGTCGTAGTCCACACGGATTTAAACTGCTTGTCAGTCATTCAATATGCCGTCGACGTACTTAAAGTAAAACACATACTCGTGGTTGGTCACTATGGCTGCGGCGGTGTTAAAGCGTCAATAGAAAACCAAGACAACGGCTTAATAGACAACTGGTTAAAGCATATCGATGACGTCGCCAGAATTCATGCATCTGATCTAAAGCAATACTCGGGCGAAGCCAAAGTCAACCGACTATGCGAACTCAATGTAGTAGAGCAAGTGAAAAATGTATGCTCTAGTACTGTGGTGCAAAGTGCTTGGAAAAGAGGTGCTGACTTGCAAGTTCACGGTTGGATTTACAGTATTAAAAATGGCTTAATTAAGGACTTAGGAATTACCTTTTCCAACAACGAAAGTTTTCAGGCCAGCTTAGAAGAATAGTTTAATTTAAGCTGCCGTTAGCACGGCAGCTTGCTAACATTCGATTTAAACCATGCTCATCATTAGTGCGCTTTTTTTAACTGTAAACTGGCACTTCCCATTTGCAACAGACTGGGCAAAAATATAAGCGTAAACAGCGTGCTTACCGTCATACCACCAACAATTACCGCTGCGATGCCTCGATATAACTCAGCACCTGCTCCTGGCACAATTAATAGCGGCAACATCCCGCAAATACTAGTTAAAGTGCTCATTAATATCGGCCGCAACCTAACTCTGACTGCTTGCTCAACCGCGTCACGACGAGACAAACCTTCGCCCTCGCCTAAGCGTGTTTGATACACAAGTAAAATAGCATTATTAACCACTAAGCCTAACAGGATAATAAATCCAATCATTGTGAGTAAATCGAGCGGCTGAAAGATGACTAAGTTAGTCACCTGTAACAAACTAATACCGCCAATGGTAGCTAAGGGAATGGTTAATACCACCAACAAACTATCTTTAAACGAGCGAAATAACGCTGACATCAATAAATAGAGTATGGCTAATGCCAACACAAAGCTTTGCCCCATACTCGCAAGCGCTTCGGTTAAAGCCTCAGCACTACCACGGTACTTAACGCTACCTGACTCGCCCAACTCAGCGAGAATTGCCGGTTCGGCACTTGCTTTAATAACCTGAATGGCTTCTTCTAAGCTCATATTATCTGGAGGCGTTACTTGCAAAGTCACGGTCCGCTTTCTATCTACTCGACGAATAGAACTGGGGCCTGCGGTTCGCTCTATTCGCATCAACTCTCCGACCGGCTGAATACCGGCTTGCGGAGTATAAAATGGAATAGCACTTAATTCTTCTGGGGTGTCCCAATCGGTCGAACGCAAAAATATATTGACTCGCTTTTGACCATTAAAATAATCACCAACGTACAAACCATTTCCTAGGGTCCGTGATAAGCTACCTAACTGCTGACGAGTCCAGCCTGACTCAGCAACTCGCCTTTCGTCTGGTATCATGCGCAGCTCGGGCTCTGCTAAGGTCAGCCCAGGGGTTGGTTGAATTTGCGCCCCCGCTAATGCTTGGCTAACAACGCCATAACCAACTCGCGCAGCTTGCAATAATTCGTCTACTTGGTTGCCCTGAATATCAATATCAATTCGGCGTCCTCCGCTTAAATTTTCAAACAGCTGTGCTTGGCTCGCGAAAGCCATAGTGTCTGGAAAGCCAGCAAGTAATACGCCATTTACAACCTGGACTATCGCTTGGATGTCATCAGCATTATCAGCCCTTCCGCCCATAAAGCCAAAGTTACCAAAAAAGCCCATCCAGGTATGGTCAATCTTAGGAGATTTTTCACCACTCAAATAAGGCATTAAACGTCGATTTATCTCATCACTCATTTCAATACGCGCAGCAGGGTAACTTAGCCCAGGCGGCGGCAAAATAAACGCCCTAAATGAGTTTTGGTTGCCTTTAGGTAAATAGTCTACTTTAGGGAAAATAGCCCAACTACCTACAGCCGACACCAACATTAATCCAAATACCCAAGCATAACGTTTAGTTGGGGTACTGGTAATGGCCATTATTTTATTGGTTGCGCCCCGCCACCAGTGAGCATGAGGATCTTTTTCGCTGACTTCAGTTAATAGTTTTCTTGCAGCAGCTGGCAGTACCGTCGTGGCGATTAACAAAGAAGCGATAATTGCTACGGCTATTGTTATGGCCAAATCAGCAAAAAGCTGGCCGGATACCGCTTCTAAAAAAGCAATCGGTAAAAAAATCGCCACCGTAGTTGCGGTTGACGCAAGCAGCGCCCCCCAAACTTGAGTCGCACCTTTAAAGGAGGCATCGTGCGGTGACTCACCTTTTTCTCTTAGTCGAACGATATTTTCAAGAACAACAATAGCCGCATCTAGCACCATACCCACCGCAAAGGCCAGCCCTGCCATCGAGATAATATTTAAAGTACGTCCCGTTGCGTACATCACAATTAATGTCACCACAATGGAAATTGGAATCGCCACAGCAACAATTAATGTGGCTCTAAATTTACGCAAAAACCACCATAATACCGCGACAGCAAGTGCTATCCCCATTAAAAGATTATTCTGCACAAGCGCCATAGAGCGTTCTATGTAGCGAGTTTCATCGTACATTTGAATCATTTTAAGCCCAGCACGATCAAGCGGTCCGTCATTCAGTTCTTGCATTGCTTGTTTTAAACCCTGCATAACTTGAATGACGTTTACCCCTTGCTCGGCCTGCGCATTCATCGCAATCGCGGGCTCGCCATCTAACGTTAATATGCCGGTTCTATCACGCAGCTTTAACTCAACTTTTGCTACATCTCTTAATAATACCGGCTTACCATCGCGCCACTCTAAGACCATTTCTTGTAGCTGCTCTATGCCATATTTTCCACTATATCTTAGCGTATACTTTCGTCGGCCAACTTCGTTAAACCCGCCAGAAACATCATTGTTACTGCTTAACTTGGCAGCTAGTGCAGGAATATTTAGGCCGAGAGCCGCTGCCTGATAAGGGTCAAATGTCACCCGAAGCTCGCTTTGCAAACCACCAAACGCATTCGACTGAGAAACCCCTTGTACTCGCTCTAACCGGGTCTGAATAACTTCTTCTACAAAATCTTGATAACTTGCAATATCGCGCTGATTTGAATCTTTGGTTTTTAATGCAAACCAAGCGATGGCGTTAAAAGTGCTGTTGCCACCCACTGAAATTACCGGTTCTGTGGCATCTGGCGGATAGCTTGGGACTTGGTTTAACGCATTCATTACATCAATTAAAGCCCGCTCCAAATCAATTCCGGTACGATAGCGAAGGGTGATATTGCCACCCCCTTGATTAGAACTAGATTCTAACGACTCAAGGCCTTGCAAGCCTTTGAGCACATCTTCTTGGCGCTCAATTATTTCAGCTTCAATTTCTTCCGGTGCAGAACCGCCCCAACTGGTTGAAATCGTTATCATAGGCTGGCTAACATCAGGGGTTAATTGAACCGGCAGCTTGAATAAGCTAATTATGCCAAACAGAGCAATAAGTAAAATAGCAACAACGACGGCCGTTGGATTTTTCAGTGAAGCAGTAGTTAGAGTCATTGGTTGGCCTTGTACCTTATTGTTTGTTGCCTGAAATCAACTGGCTATTGTTTTCTTTAATTTGAACAGTTTGACCTGGCTGCAATCGCTCTGCGCCGCGAATTATCACTTTATCGCCTGCATTTACATTGCCTTTTATTTCAATAAACTCTCCAACTCCAAGTCCAATCTCCACGGGTACTTGCTGCGCTTGGTTTTCAGCATTTACTTTAAAGATGCTCATCCCTTCACGGCGCAATACAATAGCGTCTCTGGGTACTGCGAGCACTAGCTTACTTTCACCACTAGCGACTGCTGCTTTAATGCTTAAGCCCACTGGCCAATCAATATCCGACATATCTAAACGAACTTGCATTAAGTGCGAACGATCTTCGGCTACCGGAACAATCGATTTTATTGGAGCAGACGCCTCTCCCAATGCCGACTGCACTCTTAATTCACTTGCACTCGACAGGAAACGATAAGCAGTTATGGGTGCATAAAGAGACACCTCTAAATTTTTCGTTTCTACTAAATGAATAATTGCGGTACCACTGGTCACATATTCGCCTTGGCTACGCAAACGTTGAGTTACCAACCCTTCAAAAGGCGCTTTTAACTCTGTAAATGTTAGCTGTTGCTTTGTTTTGGCGAGTCTCGCTGTTGCCGCGGCTAAATCGCCTTTGGCCACATCGCGTTGTGAAAGCGTTTGATCTAAGTCGGTTTTCGCAGAAAGGTTTCGCTCAGCCAAGCTGGTTTTACGTTTCACTTCAGATTCCAAAAATGCCAAGCGCGATTGAGCGTTCTCGACATTAGCTTGATCTTCCATCAACTGAATTTTAAGCGTACTGTCATCTATTTTTGCGAGCAAGTCGCCTTTACTAACTCGAGCACCAATTTCAGCCAAGCTAACTATTCGGCCTGAGACATCAGCCGCTATTTGCGAGTTATTACGGCTCACAACCGTACCTGAAACCCATGCCACCGGAGACAGAGTACGCTCTTGTGCTTCAACCACATTGACCGAAGGTGCCGGAAACCCGCGAGCTTTTAGCTCTGTCGAGTAGCTGCTGATAATAAATAAGGCGAACACAAACGAAGACTTGCTTAATTTAGCTAACATAATAGGACTTTATATTTTGATTAAAATGCAAATGAAGAAGTGGTTGTATATTCAAGCAACCGGCATGTTGTAAGAATAGCTGAAAATGGCTAATAAAAGCGACTACACAAGGTGAAAGAAATGCATCAATTTGTTTCAAATAGATTATTGCTAACTCATTTGTCTACCCATGTAAAAAAAATGGCCGAATAAATCGGCCACTTTAGAAAGCACAAACTACAGCTTAAAGCTTATAAAACATCACCTTTAAGGGTTGCACCAGAGTAAGACCTATAGCCGCGTAAACTAACATACCAAGTTCCTACTTGCGGATTATTAATAGTACAGGTCTCACTATTACCATTGCGGTAAGGTCGGCAATTGTATGCGCTAGTGGTTGGCTGAGCACCAAAGCGAACATATAAGTCCGCATCGCCACTACCACCACTTAGAACCGCTTTTAATTGCGACGCGCCAGCAGTAACTTGAAGCGTATAGTGTTTCCAGCTACCAGCATTACCTGATAGGTTGTTATGCTCGAAAGAGTCTCCTCCAGTTGCATCTTGATAATCAGCAACTAATTGCAAACCAGAATAAGTTGAATATGCTCGAATCATAACGTAATAGCGTCCAACTTGAGGTGAGCTGAAACTACAGGTTTCTGAGTTACCATTGCGGTAAGGTCGACAATCATAAGTGCTCGTTGTTGGCTCTGCACCAAAGCGCACATATAAATCAGCGTCTCCACTGCCACCGCTAATATTAAAACTCAGATTAGCTGAGTTCGCAGGCACATCGATCCAATAGCCTATTTCATTGCCTTGATTGCCATTAATTCCCGTGACTGCTACACCTTTAGTTAATTCACCTTGCTGCGTCGAAGCCACAGTGACCGATTGGGTTTTCGTATTCGTATTAGCATCATTGTCTGTTACCGTTAAGCTAACACTATAGGTGCCAGCGGCAGCATAGGTATGGCTGGGACTAGCTTGGGTAGAACTATTCCCATCACCAAAGTCCCAAAGTTGACTCACAATATTGCCATCGGGATCGCTACTGTTATTATTAAAACTTACCGCTAGCTGATTCGCACTATAAGTAAAGCTAGCAATTGGATCGCCGTTTGGCGTTTGATTGTCGCCTACTGGAATAACCCCACCAAAATGACTTGAAACTTGAGGCCAAATTCGAGAAATTTTAACGCCTTGATTTTCACATCCACCAAAGTGGTGCAACGCAATCACATTATTACTACTTGAAGCTAATACCGGTGAGCCAGAGCTTCCGCCAATGGTGTCACACATATATCCCATATCGGTTGCGGTGCCTCTACCATTGGCAGAAACAGAGTCGACTCGACAAACACCTCCAGTATTTTGATCACTTTCAATCGCTAGTTCTTTTGGATTACCACTACCGTGCTGTGGAATATAAATTTCTTCTTGGCTAATCGCTTCGCGAACGTCTAAACCAAAATGACCAAACCCAGTGACGCTACTAAAGTTATTTACCGTAAACAGCGTATAATCTAGGGTATAGTCTGTTTTTAACAATGAATTACCTGTGACTATTGTGGTTGGTGCATTACTCGAACCACCACAAGAACTTCGCTGATAGTTAAACCAAACTTCCGTATTGTTTAAACCCGATTGCGTATCAACACAGTGGTTATTGGTAAACATATGATTACCATCACCAACACGCCAGCCAGTACATAAACCCGAACCATTCATTAATAAACGAGCCACCGGACGGGTGCGTTCATACTCAGTAGGGTGAGAGCCTGCCCAACACGCCACATCGCGACGCTCATTAACACCACAAGTTGAAAGCGGCCCTACACCGTCATTCGCATCTGCCTGCATCAATTGCTCTATAACGGCTTCCGAATAACCTTGCATAAAGTGATCAATCACCACTTTATATGGCTGGTTATCAGCAGCGACATACTTGATTAATGCCGTGTCTCCAATGATAGAAAGCGCTGCAAAAGAATTGACCCCATAATCTCCTGCCAAGGTGGTTTTTAGCGACTCGTTTTCGCCCCCGTAACGATGCACTTGAGTACCGGTTTTATTACTAATTTCTAAGTAACTTCCGGCTGGAATTTGAAACTCACTAAAATGAATCTTAATAAAGCTCGCTTCAGGTCGCTGAATAACAATTATTTCATTATCGAAAGAGTCAGCAGAAGTCAGTCCATTGTCATGATTGGCAAGGTTAGAAATAACGCCTAGAAAATTAACTTTATCGGCCACAGTTACAATTTGTGGCTTTAGCATTTGTGGCTTTAGCATTTGTGGATGTTTTTGAATTTCTAATTCATCTTTTAACTGCAAAACCTTTTCGGTGACATCGCTGTTGCTAGCTAATAAGCTACTACTAGAAAGCATCAACAAGGGAATTAGAAAGCTTTTTACGCTTAATTTATTCATATCGTCCTCTTTGTAAATTATTATGGAGTTGAGTTGCGGTAATCGAAACCGCCAAGTTGCCCACTTTGATTTTTCTATTTCTTTTAACGGCAAGAATACGACAGAGGTTCACCACAAGCTTCGCGAATGAAGATCTTAGGCTTTAGTGAGAAGTGATAGTGTAAACAGTTTAATATGCTTAGGTGAAGTCCACTTATCATACAGAGAGATAGTTTTAAAAAAATAGATTTTATAACACCTACACAAAATTTTTTAATCAATAAATCATGGCAATTAGTCTAAACGAGGTTAACCAAGCCGGTAGATTTGAGCCTCACGTAATCGCCCAAAACGATCAAAATGAACCTTGTCACGGCTAAAATGCGGCTGGTAATCCATAAGACTTGGCTACAGCTAACCGCTATTAGAGACTAATACCTTATAGGGCCAGTAACTCATTCATAATCATAGAAAAAGGAATATTAATGGTTAAAAAAACCGAAAAAAGCCCCAACGAGCCTAATTAGCGTAATAAAAAGAACAAATTCAACTATTTTTACTCCTTTTTTGCTTTTAACTTCTATACTTTTATTACCAATCACAAAAAATTCAATATGTTGTTCATGCAGTCAAACTGGTTTATCCCCTTTATTGTTATTATCGTGTTATTGACCTCAGCTATTTATGTTGATCACGTCAACAATCAAAACTACCTTTTTCAGCAACAGCGAGATGTTGCTAATGAACTAAGTATTGTTAGAGCGAAGCTTGAAGGTAATATATTTAATAATATTCAAACGGTTAGAGGCTTGGTTGGGCTAATTTCGAATGAACCAAACTTAACCCAAGAAAGGTTTGCACAGTACGTTGAGCCGCTATTACAAGGCAAAAATCAAATTCGAAATATTGGGGCAGCACCAGACTTAGTCATGACATTAATGTATCCGCTAGAAGGTAATCGCGGCGCATTAGGTTTAGACTTTAATAAAATTAAATCACAACGCGATGACGCACTAAAAGCCCGAGATTTGGGCGATATTGTACTAGCTGGCCCAGTCAATCTGGTGCAAGGCGGCGAAGCTTTTATCGGTAGAATTCCCATTTTTGCTAATCACAAATATAAGCAGCAGCCGGTGTCCGATGAAAAGGTGTTTTGGGGATTAATTTCTGCCGTAATTGATATCAAGTCATTCTACCAGGCGAGCGGTTTAAACGATCCCGACAGCAAAATTGAGGTTGCAATCAGTTGGGCTAGCGAAGGCAGCCAAGACTTTACAACTTTTTATGGAGATCACTCACTTCACAATGCGCAATCCATAACTTCTTATGTCAATTTACCTAATAAAGTGTGGCAGCTTGATGCGATCCCCAAAGGCGGCTGGCAAAAAACGGCACCCAACAGCTTGATGGTAAGAGTTGCCTTAGGCGTTATTGCATTGCTTATTATCATTCCCGTTGTGCTATTTAGCATGGCTGAAACCAAAAGACGCGATCAAGAAAAGCGCTTGCGCGCATTATTTGAACTTTCACCGTTAGGAATTGCACTAAACGACTATAAAACTGGTCAATTTATTGAATTAAATAACGCCATGGTAAAACCAACCGGTTACACTAAAGAAGAGTTTCGTAACCTTAGCTACTGGGAAATTACCCCTAAAAAATACGAGTCGCAAGAAGCATTGCAACTTGAATATTTAGAAAAAACCGGGCGTTACGGCCCCTACGAAAAAGAGTACACCCGAAAAGATGGCTCTACTTACCCTGTGTTGTTAAATGGCGTATTAATTTCCGACTCTAATGGCCGAAAATTTATTTGGTCAATCGTAGAAGATATATCTATTCATAAAAAACATGAAAAGAAATTAATAAGAGAAAGAAATAAAGCGCAAGCCGCAGCAAAAGCTAAGTCAGAGTTTTTAGCCACCATTAGTCACGAGCTAAGAACGCCAATGAATGGTGTTTTAGGTATGTTAAACCTTTTATCCCGAACTCCGTTAGACCCAACTCAAAAGCGCAAGCTAACGGTCGCGCAAGAAAGCGGAAGCGCACTTTTAAAGCTAATTGAAGATATACTCGACTTTGCAAAGGTTGACTCTGGAAAACTTGAGCTAGAGATTATCGACTTTGATTTATTCGATCTATTAGAATCAATTGCAGGAAGTTTTGAAGTAGAAGCCGAAAATAAATCAATCGAACTGAATTTAACTTTGCCAGAACTAGAAAACCAGATTGTAAAGGGTGATCCCAATCGACTTAGACAAATTCTTACCAATTTAATTTCTAATGCCATTAAGTTTACCGCAGAAGGCTCGGTGACAATTACTTGTGATTTAATCGACCAACAAAGTCATTTAGAGTTTATTGTCAATATTAAGGACACAGGGGTTGGTATAGCAGCTCAAGAGCAAGCCAAGCTTTTTCAGTCTTTTAGTCAGGTTGACTCAAGTTCAACTCGAGAGCACGGTGGCTCAGGACTAGGCTTAGCTATTTGTAAAAAACTTTGCAACTTAATGCAAGGTGATTTACAGGTAAAAAGTCGTTTAGGTGAAGGCTCTCAATTTACTTTTGATGTTCACTTAGAAAAATCCAAAGCTACTGAACTACCGGGTTTTGCTGACTTACCTAAAAGTGAAAAACTAGATTGGTCGCAAGATAAGGCCGTTTTGTTAGTAGAAGATATTCCTTTTAATCAAGAAGTCGCCATGCTTTTATTAGCAGAATTAGGCATTAAATCTCAGGCTGCGGCCAATGGAGAAAAAGCCATTAAACTTCTAAGCGAGGGTACAGTTTTTGATTTAATTTTAATGGACTGTGAAATGCCAGAAATGGATGGCTACGAAACCACTAGAAAAATACGTGCCGGAGAGGCTGGGTTATATAACAAAGACATTCCTATCATTGCAATGACGGCTAATGCCTTAGAAGACGATAGAGAAAAATGCTTGCGAGTAGGTATGAATGATTATTTAAGCAAGCCGATAGAAGGTGATGCACTCGAGCGTTGCTTAAAGCATTGGCTAACCGCAAAACGAGAGCTGACCTTAGAAGATAAATAAGCGCTACTGCTTGCTCTTAGAGAGCTGCTGTAAACAGTCTATTGCGGTGTTCTCTGTACCTAAAGGGACAAAAATATGATCGTGATGATAGCCAGCAACTACATTAGCGCTTATATTAAACTTAGCTAATTGAGTTGCTACTGCTGCAGTTAAGCCTACTGCTTGCAAACTAGAATAAACTTGTAGTGTAATTTTCTTATATTCACCCGAATATTCAAGTTGATATTGTTGAGCAATTTGCTTTTCAACAATCAGCGTAAAGCCATCTTCTTCTTGAAAAAAACCAATCGGCTTTATCAAAAGAACTTTTTCCCACTGTGCTAAATCAATACAACAAAAAACAAAGCTTTTATCACTCAGCTGTGGTTGCATTGTGGCAATTAGCTTTTTTAGATCGGTTTCACCATTCATTCTAAAGCTTCCAATAAGTTTGTTAGACAACGAGCTAAAAGCTGAACTTATATTAACTTACAAATAATTAATTGTGAACGCTAACATTGCTTATAGTCACAGAGAAAACTCGCTAATGACTCTAATGCAGAAGTTAAAGTGTCAATGTGCGGTAAGTATACTAGTCTAAAGTGATCCGCCGTTGGTAAATTAAAGGCTCTACCGTGCACCAATAAAATTTGTTTATCTCTCAGAAAATCAAGTACAAACTGTTCATCATCTTTAATATTAAAGCGTTTTATATCGATTTTTGGAAACAAGTACATTGCACCTTGTGGCCGGGTGCAGCTGAGTCCTGGAATTTGGTTTATCAATTTATAGCTAAGATCCATTTGTTGATATAAACGCCCACCTGGTTTAACTAAGTCATGAATGCTTTGATAACCACCTAACGCAGTCTGCAATGCAAACTGCATAGGCACATTAGCGCACAACCGCATAGAGGAAAGCATATCGAGGCCAGCAATGTAATCTTTTGCTATTCGTTTAGGTCCAGATAAAATCATCCAGCCAACACGAAAGCCAGCCACGCGGTAGTTCTTTGAAAGCCCACCTAAAGTGACGCAAAATACATCATCACTTAGTGTCGCTATGGGGATGTGCTGAGCTTGGTCGTACAAAATTTTGTCGTAAATTTCGTCGCTAAAAATAATTAAATTATGTTCTCTAGCAAGGGCAGTAATTTCTTCTAGAATGGCTTTACTATAAACAGCCCCCGTAGGGTTATTAGGGTTTATTAATACGATCGCTCGAGTTTTACGAGTAATTTTTTTCTTGATATCTGTAATACATGGGAACCAATTTTGGGCTTCATCACAAGTATAGTGACGTGGATTTCCACCAGATAACTTTACCGCTGCGGTCCATAAAGGGTAGTCAGGCGCGGGAACTAAGACTTCGTCTTGATCATTAAGTAAAGCTTGCATAGCCATTGTAATGAGTTCGCTAACCCCATTACCAATATAAATATCGTCAACTTTTGGCGTTAATAAGCCCATAGTTTGGTAATACTGGTGTACCGCAACCTTGGCGGAATAAATACCATTCGACGGGCCATAGCCTTGCGCTTCGGGTAAATGATGAATAACATCTTTTAAAATATCTTCTGGAGCTTCAAAGCCAAATGGCGCAGGATTGCCAATATTCAGCTTTAAAACTTGCAACCCTTCCTCTTCTAGTCTTTTCGCTTCCTCTAGAACAGGGCCTCTAATGTCATAACAAACACCATTTAACTTGCTTGATCGTTGAATAATTTGCATAGTCAATTCAGTAAAATGTAAACCTAAACTAAGATTACATGGTTTGTTGTTTGATTAGCAAATAGCCTAGAGTTTGGTTAGCCAATTAAGCGCCAGTTTCAGTTCCAAAATAATCAAAGGCGGCAGTTTCGCAATGCGCGTCGAGCAACGCTTGCTGTACTAATGTATTTTCGGCTAGTGGGTTAATCAGATGATAATCACCATGACTATCTAAACGCCACGACTGGCCTTCATCTTGTAGTAGCCAGTCTAAATCTTTAATGACTCTTGTTGCTATTTTAGGTGACAGAATAGGAAAGCAAACTTCTATACGGTTATATAAATTTCGTTCCATAATATCAGCACTTGAGCAATACACTTGAGTCGCTGCGTTTTGAAAGAAATAGACTCGGCTGTGCTCTAAAAACCGTCCAATCACAGATTTCACTTGAATATTTTCCGACAAACCTTCAACCTCTGGACGTAACGCACACACCCCTCTGACAATTAAATCAATGCGCACTCCTGCTTGCGAAGCATCATACAAGCGAGCAATAACATGGCGTTCACTTAAACCATTTACTTTAAAAATAATTCTGGCTTGCTTACCGTTTTGCGCCGCATGAATTTCATCATCAATCAATTCGATAAGTTTTTGATGCAATGTAAACGGCGCATTAAAAATTCGCTTCATTGGTAGCGTCTGCCCCATGCCAGTAAGCTGTTGAAAAATTTTATGTATATCGTCACTTAACTCATCGTGACAACTAAACAAACTATAGTCGGTATAAATTCGGGCATTTTTGACATGATAGTTACCCGTACCCAAATGGACGTAGCGCCGATAGCCGCCCTGCTCTTTACGCAAAATAAGCATCATTTTAGCGTGAGTTTTATAGCCCACAACGCCATAACAAACAACCGCACCGGCTTCTTGCAATCGGCTCGCAAGCGCCAGGTTTTCTTGTTCATCAAAACGAGCTTTTAACTCAACCACAACGGTTACTTCTTTGCCGCGGCGAGCGGCTTCTACTAAGATATCAACAATTTGCGAGTTATGCCCAGCGCGGTAAAGGGTCTGTTTAATTGACATAACCATAGGATCAAGTGCGGCTTGCCGGAGCAACTCTAAAACGGGATTGAAAGAGCTATAGGGATGATAAAGTAAATAGTCCTTATTACGAATTGACTCAAAATAATTACGGTCGTGATGTAAAGCATTAGGGATATTGGGCGCAAACTCTGGATAAGCGAGTTGCGGCTTATCCATCATTTCAAAAACCGAAAACAAACGTTGCAGATTAACTGGGCCACTCATTTGATAACAGTCTTGCTCACTTAGTCCAAACTCGTTCATAAGAAATTGCATTATGTCATTAGGGCAATTATCAACGACTTCTAAACGCACCGCATGTCCAAAACGGCGATTAAAAAGCTTACCTTGTACTTCTGCAGCAATGTCTTCAACTTCTTCTTCGTTAACGTTTAAATCGGAGTTACGTGTCACCCTAAACTGATAGCAGCCAGTAGCGTGCATACCATGAAAAAGTGAATCAATGTTGTCATGAATAATCGCCGATAAAAACACAAACTCTTCAGTTGTACTATCTTGTGTTTTAGGCAGCTTTATAATTCTTGGAAGTGAGCGTGGTGCGGGTACGATTGCTAAGCGACTTTCACGTCCAAATGCATCTTTGCCATTAAGCGTAACAATAAAATTTAAGCTTTTGTTAACTAACTTAGGAAATGGATGAGCAGGATCCAGTGCAATTGGGCTAACTACTGGCGCAACTTCAGTTTCAAAATAGGTTTTAATCCAATCTCGCTGAGATTGACTCCAGCTTTCTCGCTTTAAAAAGTATATCTGATGTTGCTCAAGTTCGGGTAACAGCTGATTATTTAAAATCTGATATTGCTTTTCAACATAAAGATGACAAAGCTCACTGAGCCTTTTAATAATGTTTTTTGAAGAAAGGCCGTCTGGTCCATAAAACTCTAGCCCAAGCATAATTTGTAGCTTAAGTTTAGCGACACGAACTTCAAAGAACTCGTCTAAATTGCGACTAAATATTAGTAAAAATTTTAATCGTTCCAGCAGAGGATGACGTTTGTCTATAGATTGCTCTAAAACGCGCGCATTAAATAATAGCTGGCTTATTTCTTGATTAATAAAACAGTGGTTGTCATATTCAAGTTTTTGCTTTTTTGGCATTGAAAGATACGCGCTCATATAAGTAGTAGAGACTTACCTAAGCCTCAATAGAAATAGTGTATTAGAGACTTTCAATTTCTCAAAGCAATATGTTTTGATCAACATAAAAAAAGGGGCTAATCAGCCCCTTTTTTAGTTGGTTAAATTACTAGAGGCCTAGAATTAATCTCTCTGGCTCTTCAAGTAGATCTTTAATAGTCACTAAGAATCCAACGGCTTCTTTTCCGTCAATTAAACGGTGATCATAAGACAATGCCAAATACATCATTGGCAAAATTTCAACTTGGCCATTCACAGCCATTGGTCGATCTTGGATTTTATGCATTCCCAAAATAGCCGTTTGCGGAGGGTTAACAATTGGAGTAGACATTAGCGATCCAAATACGCCACCGTTAGAAACGGTAAAAGTTCCACCAAGCATATCGTCAATTGAAAGTTTTCCATCACGCGCTTTAACGCCATACTCGCGAATACCACCTTCAATTTCTGCTAAGCTCATATTATCAACACTACGTAATACTGGCACCACTAAACCGCGTGGCGATGAAACGGCCACACCCACGTCTTGATAGCTATGATAAATGATGTCATTTCCATCAATAGAGGCATTAACAGCTGGGAATCTTTTTAGTGCTTCTACCGCAGCCTTCACGAAGAAAGACATAAAGCCTAGTCTGACATCGTGGCGCTTTTCAAATTCATCTTTATATTTAGAGCGTAACGACATTATTGGCTTCATGTTAACTTCATTAAAGGTTGTTAACATTGCCATATTTTGTTGGGCTTCGACCAATCGGTTAGCAATTTTTGCTCTTAACCTAGTCATTGGTTCACGGCGTTCAAAACGGTCACCTTGTGCCGCCGCAGGGGTAGCAGGCTCAGGTTTGTTGGCAGTTGGCTTAGAGCGATTCTCAATATAAGCGGTAACGTCTTCTTTTAAAATTCGGCCATTTTTACCACTACCTTTTATCAAGCTAGGGTCAATCTCGTATTCAGTTACCAGTTTTCTTACCGCAGGACTCAGTACGCTGTCGCTATCTGACGAACTATCTTTGGCGGCTTCTTTGTCATTACTTTCGTCAGCACTATCGCCTTTATCGCTAGCTTGATTAGATGACGAGTTATCACCCGCAGATGCACCCGCATTAAAGTGGCCTATTAGCTCATCACTTAATACGGTTTCGCCTTCGTCTTTAATAATATCAGCCAACACACCATCGTCGGGCGCTACAACTTCAATCACCACTTTATCAGTTTCAATATCAACGATTAATTCATCGCGAGAAAATGCTTCGCCAGGTTTTTTATGCCAAGTGGCAACAGTGCCGTCAGCCACAGATTCTGGAAACGTCGGTGCTTTTATTTCGGTAGCCATGTTGGTTCCTTTGTTCTCGTTAAATTTTTATTCAATTTTTAAACAGTTAATCTAAAGTGCGAGTTTAGGCTAGTTAGCCAGAAATCGCATCGTCTATAAATTTCTCTAGTTGCTTTAAGTGCAGTGCCATATAGCCAGCAGCAGGTGCCGCTGATGCTTCTCTTCCCGCAAACTCAACATACAACTTGTCATTGTGCGCGCTAACCACTTCTTTTAAATGATGATGTGTACTATACCAAGCACCTTGGTTTTTAGGCTCCTCTTGGCACCAAATCACTTTCTCTAAATTTTTATAGGGTGCGATGCTTTCAGCTAATTCTTGCGCAGGAAATGGATATAGCTGCTCGATTCTGATCAGCGCAATATGTGATGCTGCTAGCTCATCGCGTTTTTCCAGTAAGTCGTAATAAACTCGACCACTACAAAGTATAGCGCGAGTAATTTCAGCAGCTTTGTGCTTGGCGGTTTCACCAATAACATTTTGGAAGCTACCATCGGCAAGTTCTTCCATGCTAGACGTAGCTTGCTTATGACGGAGTAAACTTTTCGGTGACATAACCACTAAAGGTCTGCGTAACGGACGAATAATTTGTCGACGCAATAAATGAAATATTTGCGCAGGTGTTGTTGGTACACAAACCTGAATGTTTTCTTCTGCGCATAACTGTAAAAATCGTTCTAAACGGGCCGAAGAATGCTCTGGACCTTGGCCTTCGTAACCATGAGGTAACAACATAGTTAAGCCGCACAAACGCCCCCACTTATGTTCACCGCTGGTAATAAACTGATCAATGATCATTTGCGCGCCATTAGCGAAGTCACCAAACTGTGCTTCCCAAATGACCATAGTCGATGGGTTTGTAGTGGCATACCCATATTCAAACCCTAATACCGCAAGTTCAGATAAAAAGGAGTCGTAAATAGTAAATCGTTTTTCTACATCTTTTAGGTGTTGCAGCGGAATATATGTTTCGCCCGTTTTTTGATCATGTAATGCCGCATGACGATGCGAAAAAGTACCACGCCCAACATCTTGGCCAGTGATTCGAATGGAGTTATTTTGCTTTAATATTGTTGCATAGGCTAATGTCTCAGCAAACCCCCAATTAATCGGTAATTCGCCTTTCGCCATTAGTAAGCGATCATCTACTACTTTTTTAACTTGGCGCTGAACACTAAAGCCCTCTGGTACTTGGCAGAACTCTTGTGCGATTTTAACTAGCTCTTCGCGATCATAGCCGGTTTCGCCAGGTGTTTGCCAATCGTGCCCAAGGTAAGGTGTCCAATCAAAATAGAGCTCTTTATTTGGATTTTCAACTATTGAGTCTACGACTATTTCGCCGCGATCTAACTTTTCTCTATAGTTATTAGCCATTGCATCTACTTCGTCTTGTTGCAACAGCTTAGACTCAACTAACTGACGGCTATATTGAGTTAAAACACTGGGTAACTTTTTAATCACAGAATACATTAGTGGCTGAGTACCAGAAGGTTCATCAGCTTCATTATGACCACGTCGTCGGTAACAAACTAAATCTATTACAATGTCTTTCTTAAATTGGTAGCGATAATCGATCGCTAACTGACTGACAAATAATACCGCTTCGGGATCATCTGCATTAACATGCAAAATTGGTGCTTCGACTACTTTAGCAACATCGGTACAGTACTCGGTTGAGCGGGCATCTTCTTTTTTGCTGGTGGTAAAGCCAACTTGATTGTTGACTATAAGGTGTACCGTACCACCAGTTTTATATGCCCGGGTTTGCGACATTTGCAAAGTTTCCATAACAACGCCTTGTCCTGAGAAAGCCGCATCGCCATGAATATTGATAGGTAATACAGTTTTGCCTGATTTATCACGGCGCTTATCTTGGCGAGCTCTCACAGAGCCTTGGGTTACTGGTGAAACAATTTCTAAATGACTTGGGTTAAATGCTAAAGCCAAATGCACTTCGCCACCAGGAGTCATCACATTAGAAGAAAAGCCTTGGTGATATTTTACATCTCCAGAACCCATCGCATATTCGGCTTTACCTTCAAACTCATCGATAAGTTCCGAAGTCTTCTTACCCAAAGTATTGACTAAAACATTTAATCGACCACGATGCGCCATACCAATGACCACTTCTTTGGCTTGGTAACTACCGCTACGATTAATCAGCTCGTGCATTATCGCAATTAAGCTTTCGCCGCCTTCTAAACCAAATCGTTTGGTACCAGGGTATTTAGCACCCAAATATTTTTCCAACCCTTCCGCAGCGGTTAACCGTTCTAGCAGGCTTTTCTTGGTTTCTAGGTCAAACTCTGGATGCGATTGAACTTGCTCTAAGCGCTCTTGAAACCACTTTTTCTCCTCGCTATTAACTATATGCATAAATTCTGCACCAATAGTCGACGAGTAAGTTTTTTGTAGTCCGCTTAATATTTCTTTTAAAGTTAACTGATCTTTACCAAAATAGAGGGTTTGGGTTTGGAATTTGGTATTCAGATCCATTTCTGACAAGCCATGATAAGCCAACTCTAAATCATCAACCTGAGTTCTTTCCATAAGCCCTAGTGGATCAAGTTTTGCTGCTTGATGGCCTCTAACCCGATAAGACTCAATAAGCTCTAGTACAGCAACTTGTTTAGTTTCATGTTCTAACGAAACCGTACCACGGACTTGCTTGTTTTTGGCAAGTTCATAGAACTGCTTAAGGATGGCAGAATGTGGCACGTCTTTATTGGGCTGCGAGGCTTCTTCGACCATGCGATCAAAGTAATCGCGCCACTCTTGAGAAACCGATTGGCTATCTTCTAGATATTGCTCATAGAGCTCTTCAACATAAGAAACACTGCCACCAGAAAGATGACTTGTCCGTTGCATACGCTCAATGTACTTTTCTTGCATTGTTTTTCTCTGAGTTAGTATTTGCAGTTATAAGCTTACTTAGATATTTGATATAGGTTAAAAAGTAGTCTGATTCTATATAGTGTAGATAGCATTTTATAAAACGCCCTAAAAATAGGTGATTTTTGCTAAAACACCGCGAAATTGGGTGATTTTTAGTGAAAGTTGTCATTTTGGCGGTAAAATCAACGGCTACTTTTTAATATTCTTACTGATTCGACTCTTACTTGAGCTTATTTTCGGTACATTTTTACGGTTTGGTCTATTTTGACCAAATGGTGTGTACTACTCGCTCTCACACACCCTTAAGAATTTAATCACAACACTTTAATCAACTTATCTCAGTGCTCTTAAAATCTTAAATTTCAAGATAAAAATTACCTTAATTTTGAGGCGGATACTAACGTGTTAAAGCGCTCAGGTCTATAGGCAAATCAGCTATTTAGCGCAAAAAACCAATAAAATAAGCACAAAGTATAATGAATAGTATATTTGCCTAATTTTTTTCTAGCGGCGCTATAACTAAGCAAATCTCACGCTCTTTAGGTTAATATTAGAACATCTAAAGCTCACCTGCATAAGGAAGCAAAAAATGCCGCTAAAACCAATTAACTTTGCCGAAAAACTCGCTTTAATTAACCAACATTGGTCGCCCAAAGTGATTGCAGAAATGAACGACTACCAATTCAAGCTAGTCAAAGTTAAAGGAGAGTTTGTATGGCATAACCACCCAGATACCGATGAAGTCTTTATCGTTATTCAAGGCAGCCTAATTATTGCGTTTGCCGAACACCAAGTTAAGCTCAATGCTGGCGAAATGTATGTAGTTCCCAAAGGAGTAGAGCATAAGCCCATGGCTCAGTCCGAATGCCAAATATTGCTAATAGAACCGAAAGGCGTCGTTAATACCGGAAATACACAAAGTGAATTAACCGCTGCGCAAGATGTCTGGATATAAAGTGCAAGCATGGGCTCACATGCCAGAATTAACATGATTAGCTAGAACAACTCGTTTTTGCCAAATCGAAAAATAAGACGACAAATGCCACAAATCTAAACAAATGGGCAACTTTAACCCGCGTATCAAGGCATATTTTAGTAAAACAGCTAGAGTGAGTAGCCTCAGTTAGTGTAGGATACGGGCTTACAGAATGAGGTCTGCTTTGGTGTCAGTATTTTTTAATCCGCCGAAAGCAAAGACTTTAACCATAGTTCACATTATTAGCACCACAAATATAGACTTTGAGTAGGAAACAAATATGGCCAAAGGCATTATCAAACGTTACGAATTTCGCAAAGGCTTCGGTTTTATTGTCGACGAAAAAAGCGGCGAAGACTACTTTTTTCACAAAAGCGAGTGGCAAGGTGATGGTCCAATTCGTAAAGGTTTAGCGGTTAAGTTCGTCAATAAAGAGTCGGATAAAGGCCCTCAAGCAGAGTCGGTTATGCCCTTAGACGCACCGAGTAAGAAATCTTCAAAGAACCCAAAACCACAAGCAAAACCGGCAACATTAGAAGAGCGCGTAGCTTCGCTTGAAAGCACAGTCACCACATGGAAAGTAATAAGCTTACTCGCTTTTGCAGGTATGGTTGCGCTAGCAGTAGAAAAATACATTCTTTAATTTAGTAAAATTACTGCTAGCTACCCAATTTTAATCGGATGCTAGCAGTTAACAACTAAATTCCATCAACTTTTAACGCCAAACTCATTAATATCTAAACTAAAGCTCAGCCCATCAGTTGCCACTAGGCCTTTGTCTTGTTGGTATTTATAAGTGACCTTGTCAATTTGTGCATTTGAACTAATCATGTTGATAATAAACCCGCTATCACCAAGTTTAATTATGGTTTCTCTAGCTTCTGGCTTTTTAACAAACTCTGTTTTTCTTTCGTCATACACAAAAACGAAGCCTTTTACTCTGCAAAGCCCTGCTTCATAAGCAAGCACTTCACCGACAAAATGCCGTCTTGTGGACTGCCCATACAGCGAGCGATAAATAATATGAACTTTCTCACCTTTTTCGATCAACATCATATTTCCTTATTTATTAATAAAGTTATTTTAATACCTTCACTTACGAACAATAGACACATCTAACACATCAGCTAAATTAGCAACAATACTCGTCACTTTCGTTTGTGAGGTGGAAGACTCAATCATTTTTTTATCACCATTATTCAAAATAACTGAAACTCTAAAAATGTCTGCACCATCTGAGTCATAGATACGTCTAAGTTGAATAAAGTTAACATCAGAAATTCGAAAGTACTGTTTTCCATTTCTAAGCGCTTTATTTTTATGCCGATTAAACTCGAACACTTCTCCTTGATAGACATTCCGCCAACCAATAAAGCACTCTCGCGCTACAAGCAGCCCCGCCCCAAGAAAAAGGATCATGACTTTATTACTTGCAACTAAATTTTGTATCGCCTCAAATAAATTGTATTGCGGCATAAAGTCTTTTAACAAAAGATAGTACCAAGCAACCAAAAAGCCACTCATAAAAAAACTCTTGAATAATGAACCCCAAAACGGGCGAATTAGAATTAAGTGATTTTGGTTTTGCTTTTTGGTAATTAATGTATCCAAGGAGCCTTCCTGTAATATTGTTTTTATTAAACTTTTAGTCGTTTAGTCATTTTAAAACCTGCTTCATCACGTCATTTTCGAACACTTTAGTCCCCGAAGGTTCCGCAGCAGCAGCAGTGCTTAGCATAGCCTGAGCAACTTGGGCTGCTTTAATAGGCGCAACTCTCTGTAGCCTCTCAAATGGAATCCAGCTTAACGGGTACAAAAACAGTAGTCCTAGCGACTCCGCAATTCGAAATTGGCTACGCTGAGTGGCATACAACAAGGAAGGCCGATAAATAAAAAGCGAGGTTAACTCTAAAGCCTTTAATGCGCTTTCCATTTTGCCTTTAGTCTGCAAATAGTAGTTACTGCTCTCAGGGTTCGCATTAAGCGAGCTGATCACATGAAAGCTTGCTGCCTGTTGCTGCTTGGCTTGTTTCGCGATGTTTAAAACCAGCTCAAAATCAACCTGGAAAAACGCTTTTCTACTACCCGCGCGCTTTAAGGTTGTTCCTAAGGTGCAAAAAACATCTGCGTTTGCAAAACTTATATTGGCTTGGCTAGTACTTAAATTTGGGTCGACAACAAAAGTTACGCTATCTTTTAAGCTAGCGGCAATGTTTTCAAGCTTAATATCTTGACGCCTTAACACCACCATAATGTTAGCGTAATGACTCGCTTTACACAGCAGACTGAGTAACTCTCGCCCAACAGCGCCAGTTGCGCCAAATAATACAGCTTTATCAACCATAAAACGCCTTTATGTTGAGCACAAGTTAAAACCCAGCTCACTAATTATTGCTCATTCTTCCGCTAAACCAGTTATAGTATATTTAACCCTAACTAATGTTTAATTCAATGAGAATAGAATAGCTTAATGCAAAAAAATAAAACTTTAACCACTTATCTCCAACTAGCTAAACTACCACTGGGGAAGAAAATATTCTCTGTAATTGTCAGCCAAGTTGCGCCTTATTTCGCCAGCATCAAACCTTACATTACACTATTAGAGCCGAATCGATGCATTTGCATGATTAAAAAGCGGCGACGAGTATTTAATCATATTAAAACAGTCCATGTCATTGCGATTTGCAATGGACTAGAAATGGCGATGGGCGTTATGGCAGAAGCGTCAATTCCAGCAAGCTTACGCTGGATTCCCAAAGGCATGACTTTAGAGTACACCGCTAAAGCGCAAACCAACATTTATTGCGAAGCCAAGGTTAACCCGCAAGACTGGCGACCGGGAGAGTTATTAGTTAGTGTTACCGCGTTTGATGAGCAACAGAATATCGTAGTTAAAGGCCACATAAAGTTATGGGTGACTGAAAAGCCTGGCGCAACTGCCAGCTCTCAAAAAACCGACTAATCTGAGTTTGTGGTTAGTTGAAACGCTTCGCTAACCAATAATCCAAAGATAACTTACCCGCACCATGCAACAACAAGGGAATTAACATCACAATAAATATTAACGGCAATTTATAATTACCAAAACCATTATCAGAAATGCTATAGCCCTGCCATAACTCTCCTAAGCCATGCCATTCACTTGGCCAATGCACCCCGAAAATAGCAACCACAGAAAGAATGATTAAGCTTAATGACCAGAAGCGGGTCAGTATGCCAAGCGCCAGTCCAATTCCACCCAAAACTTCAAACCAAGTCGCTAAAAACCAGCTGATGTCCGTAGGAATAACATTAAAGGGGAATGGAAAATTTTGCTGAATGCTAGCAAACCAGTTTTGACCATTGAGTTTTAACAGCCCTGCTTCAAAAAACTCCCAAGCCAGTATCAGGCGAAGTAACAATGTTGCCCCCCAATCACCAGCGCAGTTTAGAAATTGAGTAATCTGTGAATAGTAGTGGGTGATTTTACTTAATACTGTGTTTTGCATTGACTCTCTCAACTTTAACCTCTATTGCATAATAGATGAACCAACTGCAATTTTGTTTCAAATTATTCGGAATACCAGCGTTGAATTGACAGTTTATCTAGTACCGACAGCTTAAAAATGGTTTTTATTTGCTTTTTCTGCGGCGGCTTAGCGGTAGCGTCAATGATAATGTTTTGCGGATAATTCATGATTGAAGTCTCGTCATAAACCGTGGCAACCACATCGCTTTTATTTAAAGGCGAGTTAATTTCTCGGCATTTTGCTTGCGCGGCGGTTTGATTATAGTTTATTGCCATTAATTTTGGCACACAGCTAATTAAGTGCTCTTCAATGGCGGCCTTTCCATAAGGCCAGTTGGGGTTACGATACTCATGCTCTAAGCCTAATGCGTGGCCGAACTCATGCAAAATAAAACGTTTAGCATAATTTAGCGGTAGATCTGGCGTACTAAGTTCCGCTAATAAAAGGGTCGCCGAGCGCCCCTCTAAATCTGCATGATTACCAATTATTGAGCCAGTGTAGTCTAAAAAACTCACCCGAATGTGAGTTTGTTTTGGGGCAGTCGCCAGCGAGTCAAAAAACTTAAACGATAATGAAGTATTCTCAGTCCACAAAGGAGCGTAGTCTTTTACAAGGTTTTTCTGACGCAAGTCACCATCTAAAAATACAACATTAAGCTGGCTATTTTTGGGCCACTGCTTATCTTTCACCAACACCGCAGCAATTAGCTGGCAAGCAAATAACGAAGTAAGCAAAATACTGGAGGCGAATATTCTTTTCATTGGCAATCAGTAACATAAAACAATGCCATCAACTATACCCTACAAAATACAAAAGCTCACCGGAAAGCATTTTAATTTTCAGCAGCCGCGCTCTTATTCCGCAAACATTATCACTATTTGATTGGCTAGAGCTTCATCATCTTGGCGCCCATAACGAATCAACACATCATCTTTACCATCATGATTAACATCTCGTGTAGTGACGTATGCTCCATCTTTAGGAACCGCGACTTTATGCTTTTTAGAGCGCGAGTTAAACATTCGCTCTTTAGTTTCGCCAATATAAACACGCAGCGTTTTCTCGCCATCAGAAAATAGTAAGTCTTGCAGACCATCACCATTAAAGTCGGCCAGTTTAACTACCGGTTGACCACTTTTACCAGAGGACAAACTAAAAGTTAAATCAACCTCGCGCTCTACTTCTGGCTCTTCTTGATAGTGTCCATTTTCATCCATTTTGAATATTTTTACGTCCTGATCAATACTTCCAGACAACAAAGCACCAATTATTTGCGAGACCCCAATATCAAGGCTGTTTAGCATAACATCCTCCAGTTGGTCACCATTTAGGTCAATGGTTTTAATGCCCACTGTAGTGCCCGATACGGCTAGTACACTACTGGGTTTAGGCTCATACTTTAGGCCCCCAGGAGAACTTTTACCTAGATAAACTTCATAATTATTTTTACGATCGAGCACACCTGAGCTTTGACTAAACCGAATAAGTAAGTCAGGCAGGTTATCATTATTAATATCTTTAATCTGATTCATACTGCGATAAGCCAAGTTGGCCTGATCAAGCTGCTCGCCATTGGCTTCTTTTTGCTCCCACCATTCTAGCGCTTTTACATCGATAGGAAGTTCAAGGTGAGAGCCTATCGTGTTAAATAAGCCTTGCTGTGTTTGTTCAAAATAAATTAGCCCTGCGTCTTTCATTAGTACTATATCTTGTCGACCGTCTAAGCTAATGTCTGCGTAGTAAATAGTTTGTGGTTTATATTCAATAGAATCTCTGTTCATTTCAGACTTAGCATAAATAGGCAAAGTCATTGGTATAAACTCACCTGACGGCTGCTGCAAGTAATAGTGGGTTGCTTTAAAGTCCGCTAAAACGATATCTTGTAAACCATCATTATTAGCATCTACGGTAAACTCCCTGTCTGCCAAATACTGAGCGTTTTCTTGTAAATAAATGGTATCTGCCGTTATTAGACGCTCAAAATTACCGGATTCAAAGTTATAACGGGTGACCCCTTGGCTATCTAAAAATAGTAACGAATCTCTGTTATCTGACGCTAAAATATCGATACTGATAAACCTTTCAGGGATTGTTTTTTGAACCAATAGGTGAAAGTTAAAAGGTTGACCGGGTAAATTCTCTGGCTGGTACACTGCAAAGGTACGCTGTCCGCTTTTGGTCACACCAATAACTAACAACTGCTCTTCGTCACCGCTAAAGCGAGCGTGCTTAAGTGGGTGAGTAATCGTGAAATTGGCCGCGATAGAGTGATGCTTAAAATTAACATTAGCGAAAACATTACTCGCTAAAATTAATAGGAAGATAGAAACGATTGGTTTTATGAGCATTCTAATTAAGTCCCTGTTATGATCTGTCTGTATGACTGAGCTCAATTGACTATTGAGTCAATTAACTTGCTTTGCTATGACCCATATATAGTGCTGAGGTTCATTACAACTCAGCAGTTTTAAAAGTTTGAGCAATATTAACATTAATTATCTACTAGTTTACTAACAACTAGTTAACCTTAATTCATGAGGTCATTTTATTTTGTCTATGCAACCATTTAGTGAGTTTCCAGCCATTGAAATAGAACCGACTAGCGACTTTTGCTTAGTAAATCATCAGCGCCAAGGCGGTGACATTTTATTGTTGGCCTATGCGGTGAAACGAGACTTTTTGTCCGTACCTAAAACTTTTTGTATTTTAGCTTTCAGCGCCGACCCAGGTTACAACGTTGAGTATCACTGCTTAGATAAAATTGACTATCTAGAGCAGTTAGAGCTCGCGCAAGACTCGGTTGAACCAGGCTGGTTGGAATTAGAAAGCACCGAAAACGAATCTATTTTGTTATTACTTACCGAGCGACAAGCAATTGAAATTGCTTGCGATAATTACCAAGTAGAACAAGCTCAATACCATAGCGAAAGCGCTCTGCAGGCCATTTTAGGCTTTATTGCTAATAACGACTAAAGCCGATTCAAGATTTAAGCTGGCTGCTTGAGCAGTCGCTGTCTGATCCAGCGGTTTAGCCGATGTTGATGTTGCCGCTCGTGCCAATAAAGGTAAATTTCTAAATGTCGTGTAGCAAAAGGTAACGGCAATATTTTAATGGCAAAGTGAGTGGCTAAATAATTAGCAAAACTTCGCGGCACAGAAAATAATAAACTTGAATCAGCCAAAAACTGCGGTATTTGCAAAAAGGTTGGGAGTGACAGGCTGATTAAACGTTGTTTGCCTAGCTGCTCTAAAGCCGCATCTACCCTTCCTCGCGTCGGCTCTTCAAATGAAAACTTGCCGTGCCGCTGCTTTAAATAGGTTTCTAAGTCGAGGCTGTCTGCGCTAAGCACACAATCTTTGCCGGCAACTACCACGAATTCTTCTTGGGTTAAAAGTTGACGATAAAGACCCGCTCTCGAATCATTAAACGCCGTTAACACCAGATCAATTTCTCCACTAATCAAGCTGTCTAAGCTTCTAGGAGTGGTGGAGCGAATCGCAAAATTTAATTTTGGTGCGGCGAGTTGAATTTGGTTAATACGGTCACTTACATAAACGACATCCATGTCAGTTCCCGCTAAAACGATGGTTTGTTCTGCTTCTTCAAGCGTTACTTCATCATTTAGCCAAAGGCTTTCAATTTCTGGCAATAATTGAGTTAATTGCGACAATAGTATCTGTGCGCGTGGCGTTAATTGATATTGGTTACCTGCGCGTACCATTAATGGATCATCAAATTCTTGTTTTAAGCGACTAAAAATGCGGCTCATCGCCGGTTGTGAAAGCTGCATCATGTCAGCCGCTCTAGAGACATTTTTTTGAGTTAACAAAACTTTCAGCGCAGGTAATAAGTTTAAGTCGATATTTTTCATGAATAACCTAGCTACGCCGCTTACTAACCAAGCGGCTTAATCAATGACCTTGTTTGGGTTGGTTTGGGTTGACTCAACCGCACCACACCGCACTTAACCTTAACTGGAATGAATAATCCCCATACAGTATTACCAACTTGCATAGCAACTATCAGCATTATAGCATTTACGCATAGCCTTGTTAGGCGTATTCTCTATTTGTTCTTTAAACTCCAGTCTTTAGGTCATTTCAATGCGATATCTCGCACTTTTCGCAGCCATTATTGCAACTACGCCATTAGCCGTGGATATGTATTTGCCGGCTATGATTCAAATTGCTGAAACATTCGACGCTCCAATTACCCAAATTCAAAACTCGCTCAGCATTTATCTGGCAGGGTACGCTTTTGGCATGTTCTTGTTTGGCCCATTAGCAGATAAACTTGGGCGTCGCCCCCTTGTGATTGCAGGATTAAGTGGGTTTATAATATTTTCAATTTTGTTAGCTTTTTGCCAAAGCGCAGATATTTTTCTTAGCCTACGCTTTTTTCAAGCAATGACTGGCGGTGCTGCAACAGTCGTTATTCCTGGCGCAATTAGACAGCTAATGGGTAAAGATACCGCTAAAGGTCTATCCTATGTTTCTATGATTATGATGGTAGCGCCTATGTTAGCACCGGCTATTGGCGGTCTATTATTAGCGGTGCAGCCATGGCCTTTAATTTTTCATGTGCTCGCTGCATACGGAACTTTAATGTTGTTTGCAGCATGGCGCTGGTTTCCTAATTTAGAGCAAGATCCAACTCGCTCACCACTTCAGCAAAGCTTTATTAAGCGTTACCACACAGTTCTAAAAGAAAAAAGCTGCCATCCATTTTTAGCCGTCACCATGCTTTCTTCGTTAGTGTTTTTTACCTACATTACCTCTGTTTCGTTTTTGTATATTGATTTTTTCGAGTTTTCCGAGACTCAATTTAGCCTTTTATTTGGATTAAACGTTGTCGGTTTAATTTGCGCCAACTTTATAAACACTCGCCTTGTTCCAAAGCTTGGTAGTCGCAAAATATTGCATTTTGCCGCCTTCTTTGCACTTTTATTGGCTAGCGCTTTTTTCTGTCTCATTCTTATTAACGCAGCCCCTGCATTGATTATCGCTTGCTTGATCCCTCTGCTTGGAAATTTAGTGGTTATTAGCGCTAATTCAGACGCACTAATATTACGCCAATTTGTACAGCATGGCGGAACTGCAGCAGCAGTTATAGGCACATTGCGATTTAGTAGCGGTGCACTTGCAGGGCCGCTACTGGCATTACTTTTTGATCAAACAGCCCTACCTATTGGCATTATATTTGGAATAGGAATTAGCTCAATGAGTGTGATTCTGTGGATGGGATTAGCCAATCAAACACATCCTAACAAACCGCAAGATGCCACACCAAGCTCTACCTCTTAAATTGAGATATTGAAACTAATCCAATGGTACTTACTCAATATTGCTTAAAATAGCGCAACTTATTCAATCATTTTGAGCGCGCATTACTTTGCCTTATGGTGCAATATTGCTATGATGCGGTCAGATTTAAATCTGCTGCGTACCAGCAAATTGATAACAAAATAGACGAATTTGGGAGTTAAAGTGAAATATTTAAGTTTAATTATTGCCGCTAGTTTACTACTTAGTGCGTGCCAACAAGATGACAAAGCCGAAGAAAAACCAGCGGCAGAGCAATCCGCAAAAGTAGTCACAGAAAAAGTCGAGCCTAAGCCCGCGGTACCTGCCGAGCCAAAACCAGATCACGATCATTCAGCTGCCGATCATAACCATGCCGCAAGCAATGAAGACCTAGAGCCTTATACTCAAGTTGAAATAGAAAAAGCCTGCGAAACTCCTGTAGTCTATGAGTTTTTTGCTTATCATTGCCCGCACTGCTACAACTTAGAGCCTTTTGCAGAAGAGTGGCGCACTAAAAACGAAGGCAAAGTTAAGTTTGTTACAGTACCCACTGATCTTGGACATAAACAGTTCGCTAGTTACTTGTTAGTTCATCACGCTGCCGACAAGTTAGGTATTTTAGATAAAGTTCGTCCCGCTTTGTTCGAGCGTTTTCATAAAGAGAAAAAACTATTTGCTTCTGCCGAGGAAGCCGCTCAGTTTTTAGCAGACCAGGGTGCCGATAAAGCTAAAGCAACTGAAACCCTTGCGCAAGAAAACCTTGAGCCTATTGGCGAAGCAATTAAACAAGACTATTTAATGATGGCTGATTATAAAATCACGCATGTTCCTCAGCTATTAGTGAACAACAAATATCTTACCGATATTACTCGCTCGGGTGGACAAGCAGAAACTTTTGAGAATATTGACAAATTATTGGCCATGCCACACAACTGCAAATAATTACAACGTTCAATCATTGAGGGCCGCCAATCCGTGGAACATTTTGATGCAATTTATCAACGTGCTATTCAACGCAAGGGCGGCCAACAAGCGGTAACAGAACTCCTTCCTCAAGTCCTAAGCGAGCATACATTAGCTCAACAAAGTGATACCTATTTTTTAGCGGCTATGGCCAAAAAGATATTCCAATCAGGTTTTGTGTGGAAGGTCGTTGAAAATAAATGGCCCGGCTTTGAAGAAGTTATGTGGGGGTTAAATCCACAAAAATTAGCTTTAGCTAGTGATGAGCAAATCGAAAGAATGGCTCAAGATAAGCGTATTATTCGCAACCTCACTAAAGTCAAAGCGGTTAGAGAAAATGCTTTCTTTATTCAGCAGCTAGGTAAAAAACACCTTGGTTTTGGCGAGTTTTTAAATCAATGGTCTAGTCATGAAATTACTCAGCTATGGCTTTATCTTAAAAAGCATGGCAGCCGTTTAGGAGGAAACACAGGCCCTTATTTCCTGCGGGCAGTTGGTAAAGACACTTTTTTAATGACCCGAGACGTGGTCGCCTACTTGGTCAGTCAAAACATAGTCTCTAAACAACCCACATCACAGCGCGACTTAAAGCAAGTTCAGTCAGCTTTTAATCAATGGCAACAAGACTCAGGAAAAACAATGGCTGAGATCAGTCGAATAATCGCTTTATCTGTCGGCTAAGCCTCGTAGAGCTTGATTGGGGCTAATTCTGGCAAATAAGCTAAAATAATCTAAACTAAGATTAGTAGCCAAATTTTAATAGGTAAAAAAATGGGAAAGCCATCGGAAAAGCGTCGCCATAAGCGCATCTCAGTTCGCACCAATGTTTTTGTAGAAGGCGAACAGATTCCGCGCTTTAAAACCCAAACAATGGACTTTTCCGACGGCGGTTTATTTATTGAAGGTGCGGCTTTATCTAAGTTAGAAATCGATACACTTCTCAATATTCAAGCAGCAGAAGAATTCCAAACAAAACCTGTAGTAAAAGCGCGGGTTGCTTGGACTAACCGCTATGGTGCCGGGATTGAATATATTTCTGACTAAGCCGCCACGCTCGCCTAGCCTTTTTTCTCAACAACTCTTTTAAGTTGTTGTAATCCCTGATTAAAGCTATCGCCTACTAGCGTATCCATTAGTTGCGCAAAATAATTGCCAATTATTATTGGCTGCATTTTGCCTTGCATATACCAAGTTACCTGAGTTTTTTGACCTGCTCGAGCATATCGAAAGCCGGCAACATATTCTGTTGAATCGCCCTCAAAAGTCATGTTGTAGGCTATGCCTTCGCTTGCAGAGGATTGAATAAAAGTTAGTCCGCCAGAGCCGCTTTCACCAGTCCATGTTTGCGAAGCTCCAACCCCTTTTGTTATCTCGCCAAGAGTCGTTTTCATGCTAGGGTCAAGCGCATGCCACGGAGACCACGCTGGCCATTGCTCTAAATCATTTAAATGAGCATGGATCTCTTGGGGTGAAGCGTCAATTTCAATGCTTCGAGTAACATTTACATTGTTATCTAAAATTAATCCACCAACAATAAACAGCAGAATTAAACCACCAAAAACCTTTAAAAACGTTTGCATTGAAATCCCCTCAGTTATTCAATGATTATTGCAACAAAGTTGTTGCCCATTTTACTGTAGCCATATTACTTTGGCAAAATCTGACGATCAGGCTCCACCCAACCCTGTTGAGCCGCGTTAGACTCAATCACTTTATCACTATAATAAACGGCTATCTGACTTTTAAAATGCTTAAACAAGTCAGCGTTAGCGGCAACAAAATCGACAAAATTACTGGTTTTAGAATCGCGCATTGCTTGCGCAATAATATAAACACTCGCAACGGTTAAACTATAATGAAATTTGTCTGGCGCACCTAAGTGTGTTGCATACTTTTTTATTCCATCAAGCACTTTTTCACAGGCAGTCGCAACAGTTGATTCGTTTAAGTAGATCCAAGTGATGCGTACGTGACCTAGATGGTTAAAATACACTGGATCGAGGGTTAGTGCTTCAAATTGTTGTTTAAATGTTTGATCTTGCATGCTGCTTCCTTTTTAAAGCGGCCGCGTAGATTAATCTAATTACCTGCTCAAAGTAAAGTTGCACCACTTAAATGAGTATTTAGGCCTCAACCATTAGCACTAATAGCGGTAGGTGGTGTTTTTTTAAATTGAACCCTTTTAGGTTATTCAGTATGGTTAAGTCAAATTAATTAACCTAATATCTATTCATGACACTTTCCCTATTTAGAGACGACGCATACTTGCTTGAATGCCAAGCAAGCGTGACAAAAATAAACCAACAAGGCGGCATTATTTTAGACCAAAGTGTTTTTTATCCTACTGGCGGTGGTCAGCCGGGCGATTCTGGTTGCTTAATTAATGCCACTTCATCAATCAATATTGCAACAACCATTGTTGACCGAGATAGCGGTGAAATCATTCATGTTCCTGCGCCGGACCAACCTACTTTGAATGTTGGAGACAGGGTAACAGCACAAATAGACTGGCCAAAGCGCAACCTGCATATGCGGATGCACACCGCGCTCCACTTACTCTGTGCAGCGGTAAATTGCGGCGTAACCGGAGGACAAATTACTCAACTCAAAAGCCGCTTAGACTTTGATATTGGTGAGCGCAGCTTAGACAAAGAATGTATACAACAACAAATTAATCAGTTTGTAACACAAGCATTGCCAGTTACTAGTTATTGGATAAGCGACGAAGAACTGGCAGCAAACCCCGCCTTAGTAAAAACACTCAGCGTACAGCCACCCAAAGGCTCTGGTAAAGTAAGATTATTAAAAATTGGAGAAAATATTGATCTACAGCCCTGTGGCGGCACTCACGTAAAAAATACCCAAGAAATTGGCCAAATTACGGTTACAAAAATAGAAAACAAAGGCAAGCGCAATCGACGGGTACATATTACTCTAGCTTAATGGCTTTGGCACTTTAACAGCGCCTAGGCCAATCTGTTTGCCTTGCTTAAAAATCTATTCTAAGGCGCTAGTGCGCGCTCTAAATCAGCCAAAATATCGACCAGCTTTTCACACCCGACACTAAGCCGAATTAAACCCGGCGAAACATTATCAGTGCCCCAACGCGCTCGTCTTTCTGCCATAGTGTGCATACCACCAAAACTTGTCGCTTCAAAAATTAAATTAGAAGCCTTTAAAAGTTTTTCGGCATTGGCTTGGGTACCTAAATCAAAGCTAATCACAAAACCAAAATGATGCATTTGTTGTTGAGCAATTGAATAAGACGGATCTTGTTTTAATCCAGGGTAACGAACACTTAATACCTTAGGTTGCTTATCTAGATACTCCGCCACCGCTTGCGCATTACTGGTCATTCGCTCTAAGCGCATATCTAAACTCGCTAAGCCTCTATGAACTAACCATGTTTCCATTGGCCCAGGGATATTTCCCGATAGTTTGCGCCATAGCTGCATTGCTTCTAACAGTGTTTCGTTTTGAGTAGCGACGTGACCAAATACAACATCACTATGACCATTTAACGCTTTGGTATCCGAACACATAGAAATGTCCGCACCGAGTAACAATGGTTGCTGCCCTAACGGCGTCAAGGTTGTATTATCAATGGCCAATAGCGCGCCAGCACTATGGACTTTTTGAGCAAGCAACTGAATATCAATAACATCTAACAAAGGGTTGCTGGGCGTTTCTACAAACACTAGCTTCACGTCAGAAAAGTCAAAGTCTAAAACTTCATTTGTAGGCACCGCTATAATGTTTACACCAAACTTGCTTAAAAAAGCTTCGGCATACGCTCGTGTCGCATAGTAACCGTCGGACTGCAACAAAATACTGTCACCAGCCTGTACCAGAGCTGTCATAACCGCGGCACCTGCTGCCATTCCTGATGGAAAGACTAAAGCTTTTCCTTGCTCAAGTTCACCTAAGGCAGACTCTAAAGCATCCCAAGTGGGATTATGAAAGCGAGCATACTGGTGATAATGCGGGTCAACTTCACCTTGGTGGTGAAAAGTGCTCGCAAATACCGGCCCCTGCATTAACGACTTACCTTGCTCAGCCGCAGCAACTCCGGCATGGACCACGCGTGAACCCATTGAAAGTTTAGAGTCTTTTGACATAGTTGTTTCTCTGTAGTTTTTTCATGCTATCCTAACGCGCCTTTAAGACGATACCTAAGGCTTTATAACCCGCTAACTTACACTTTTCAAATGCATTAGCGGAATCTAAATTTTTTGTTTGTAAGTAATTATGCATTTTAATAGAACTTTACTGCTAACCATTTTGGCGCTAATCGCATTTGCAGCTAACTCAGTGTTATGTCGCATGGCTTTAGGTGCGCAATTAATCGATCCCGCGGGGTTTACTGTCATAAGATTGCTCAGCGGCACCCTCGCGCTAACAATTATTTTATACTCTCAGCAGCGACTAGAATCTGCTAATCAAAGTTCGGCTGTAGGCCCTATATTAAACTTTCCACGATCTGCGCTTGAATGGCTTGCTGCGGGTTCGCTTTTTACTTATGCCGCGTGTTTCTCTTTTGCGTATGTAACTTTAAATACCGCGAGCGGCGCAATAATTTTATTTGCAAGCGTGCAATTTAGTATGCTGAGCTATAGTTTATGGCGGGGTAAGCGCTATTCAAAGCTAGAGTGGCTGGGTATTGTTATCGCATTGTGCGGCTTTTTAAGTTTAATGCTGCCATCAGCAGCGCAACCCTCGCCTGCGGGCTTCTTATTAATGTTAGTTGCTGGAATAGCCTGGGGTAGCTATTCATTGATTGGGCAAAGTGCAAAACAACCGATCAAAACAACCGCAAGAAACTTTATTGGCTGCATTCCATTTTGCGTGTTGCTATTACTGACCCAGTTTAGCGTGAGTGGCTGGAATGACTGGAATGTGCAAGGTATTTATTTAGCTATAGCCTCCGGTGTTTTAGCCTCTGCCGTAGGTTATTGTTTATGGTATGCAGCTTTACCGCAGCTAAAAGTAAGCGTTGCAGCAGTGTCACAATTAGCGGTACCAGTGATTGCTGCGCTTGGCGGTTTGCTACTCATGAACGAAAGCATTTCGTTGCTAATGGGGCTTAGCGCGGCGCTCACTTTAGGTGGTATTGCGCTAACCAGTCTTAAAAAACCAGCAAACTAAAATTTATCATTGCAGTCTTTATTCATAATAAAGCCCAATTTTCCCATGCTTGCGAAGCTAATTTATGCCAAAATTGCGACCTTAGCGCTGGTTCACACTCAATTTAAAGTAATACCAAATGATTCGTTTAAAAAAGCTATCTTTATTTCAAGGTAGTAAGCAGCTACTTAATAAAGTTGATCTCACACTTTACCCTGATCAAAAAATCGGTATTGTAGGCCAAAACGGCTGCGGAAAATCTAGCCTTTTTCAAATGCTTAGCCATGAACTTGCGCCAGAAAGCGGCGAACTAGAGTTCCCGCCAAAATGGCGAATATCTTCTGCAAAACAAGAAACCCCGGGGGTTGAAATATCGGCTATCGATTACGTTCTCAGCGGGCACAAAGAATATTTTCAACTGAATCAAGCACTACAAAAAGCAGAACTCGAGCAAGATGGTCACGCCATTGCTAACATTCACGCAGAGCTCGAAGCAATTAACGGCTGGAGCCTTCCGGCAGAAGCAGCAAAACTTTTAACCGGGCTAAGTTTTAGCGAAGCGCAAATGAAAACAAGTGTAAAGCAACTTTCCGGTGGATGGCGAATGCGCTTAAATCTAGCGCAAGCGCTAATTCAGCCTGCTGAGCTTTTACTTTTAGACGAGCCGACCAACCATTTAGATTTGGAAGCCGTACTTTGGTTACAAAGCTTTTTACGTAGCTACGAGGGAATGTTGTTAGCTATCTCACATGATCGGGACTTTTTAGATAGCTTTACTAGCCATATCTTACATTTTGAAAATCAAACGATTAATCAATATACCGGTAACTACACCAGCTTTGAAAAGCAAAAAAGCGAACGAGAAGTTTTGCAACAAGCCAGTTTTGAGAAACAACAAAAAGAAATTGAACATTTAGAAAAGTTTATTACTCGTTTTAAAGCCAAAGCCAGCAAAGCCACACAGGCGCAAAGCCGAGTAAAAGCGCTCGAGCGTATGGACAAAGTGACCGCGGTACAAATAAAAACCAAATTTGGATTTGAGTTTTCACCAATTAATAAAAATATTACCGAGCTTATTAATATTGAACATGCAGACGCAGGGTATGCAGAAAAGACCATACTCAATAATATTACAATGCGAATTTTAGCCGGGCAAAGAATCGGATTATTAGGGCGTAATGGTGAAGGTAAATCAACTTTAATTAAACTGATATGCGGTGAAATTAATAATAAAGTTGGCGAGCTAACGCGCAACAAACACTTTAATGCGGGTTACTTTGCACAGCACCAAGTAGAGCAACTCAATTTAGACCAATCGCCGGTTTGGCACATTCAATCGCTAGGTGATGCGATTAGTGAACAAGAGGCTCGTAATTTTCTAGGCGGTTTCGCCTTTCATGGTGATAAAACACAAGACAAAGTCAGTGGATTTTCTGGCGGTGAAAAAGCGCGCTTAGTGCTCGCCATGATCACTTGGATGAAACCCAATTTATTGCTACTAGATGAACCAACCAATCACTTTGATATCGAAATGCGTGAAGCACTTTCACTCTCGTTGCAAGATTTTGACGGTGCTGTACTGCTGGTTGCCCATGATAAAAGCTTAATGGAAAGCGTTGTGGATGAGTTCTGGTTAGTAAACGACGGACAAGTGAATCCATTTAATGGAGACCTAAAGGACTATCAAAAGTGGTTAAATGAAAACCGCTGGGGCATCAACGAAAAGCCTACAAGTAACAACCAGCTAAGTGATGAAAAAACAAATAGCGCAGCAGCTAAGAAAGAGCAAAAGCGCTTGGAAGCAGAAAAAAGACAGCAAAGAGCCCCGCTAACCAATCGGCTAAAGAAAGTAGACAAGTTAATGGATGAGTTGCAATCCAAACTGGCACAGTCTGAGCAAAAGTTGACAGAGCCCTCAATTTACGAAGACTCAAATAAACAACGCCTTACTCAAACCATTAACGAATCAAACCAATTAAAAGCCGAGCTTGAAAATTTAGAAGAAGAGTGGATGACAATCACTGAAGCACTAGAAGAGTTAAATTAATCAACCACTCACGTCTTTATTTAAGGACTCTATGTAAGGATTATTAAATGCAGCCTAATCAACGATTCATTGCCGGAGCGACCTGCCCAAAATGTGGCGACATGGATAGCTTATTGCTAAATACTGAAGATCAGAGCATTGAATGCGTCGAGTGTCACTTCACTCAGTCGCAGCAAGAAAGAGACGCGCAGCAACAAAAACAAACACAACCTATTAACAAAACTAAACCTAAAAAAGTTGAAGTTAGCGATATTATTCGTATTACCAATATAGACAAATAGTGCTGGAGAGTTGCGCCTAATGAGTCAAAATATACAACGCGTCACATTGTTGGTGGCAATGCAAGCTGAAGCCGATCCCATAATAGAACACTTTCAGTTAAAACTAAATCAACAGGCTTTGAACCCTCAGCTGCCGATGCGTTGCTATCAAGGGCAAGTTAATTCTATTTTTTTATCACTTGTTATTAATGGTCAAGATAAGCGCTATGCAGTTGACAATATTGGCTGCGAAGCGGCAGTACTTGCCACCTATGAAAGTATTGTTAAACTATCACCAGAGATTATTATCTCTGCTGGAACTGCCGGTGGATTTAGCGCTCAAGGCGCTAAAATTGGCTTAGTTTATGCCAGTGCAGACAAGTTTATTTTTCATGATAGAATCGTTCCTATCGCAGGTTTTACCGAATCTTCTGTAGGCCATTTTCCCGCAGCAAAAATTGATAAACTGTGTGATGATTTAAACTTGCCCAAAGGAATTATTTCGACTGGCTCTTCTTTAAAAAAGACCGCTGATGAAGTTGCCATTATCAAGCAGCACAATGCAGTAGCAAAAGAAATGGAAGCCGCAGCAGTCGCTTGGGTTGGCATGCTACTTGGCAAACCCGTTATGGCACTAAAATCAATTACGAATCTAATCGATGAAGAAAATCAATCAGAGCAAGAGTTTATTAAAAACTTATCGCTAGCTTCAAGCCAACTTAAAACCAGCGTAATTGAAGTGATCAATTATTTAAACAATAAAACTCTTCAAGACTTAGCTTAGCAAACGATGAGACTGGTTAAGATCATACTTAACCAGCCGCACAATTTACTCGTTTATAATTGTTATTGTGTCATTCTACTCTAAAATACTAATGGGAAATTCAGTTGCAAACCGCAATCCATCATTGACACTTTGATACTGATTATTATACCCGGTTAAAGTCACCTTTACCTTGTAGTTACCTGCAGCTAACCAGCGGCCATTAAAATCTTTAAGCGGCATCACATCACCAAACATTTTCTCAGACTTCGGCGCTATACTAATAACGTCAATCGCTTCGGTAAACATTTTATCAAATGACCACTGCGCCACTTTTTCTGCTGCCGAATTAAAAATTTCAATTTCAAATCTTTGCCCAGAATTAAAAGTCAGTTCGACTGGATGATTACTCGGGTTAGTTACCACCAAATAAGCATTAATCGATTGTTTTTGAGTTAAGTCAATCGGCCCAGAATCAACATTGGCTTTTATTTGTAAACCTTGTGATTGGGGCAATTGCATATCGCCAATCTTGCTTGATTGTAACGCGTAAGTTACTGGTCCAGCAATCGATTGTGTTTGCCACTGGACTAAACCTACTCCGGCTACAAAGTGGGCGCTAAGTAAACCAACATCTGCACACTGAGAAGACTGAAAGGTTAGTTTAACTGCGTCATTAAACCGACTCGCTTTGGTCGAAACCACAGCAGCTTTTTCTACTAAGGTTGCTTTTGAAACACACTCGTCAATATCAACCTGATACTCAGTGCCCACTGCATCATTAAAATCAACCAACAATTGACTCTCACCTGTATCACTGTACCACACCACCCGCTGATTAAATGATGAAGTTGCAATCCACTGATTTGACTTACCTAAAAAGTGAGAAAATCTGCGCCAATTTTCTCCATAAGTATCATTAACTTCTACTTTAACTTGTTGCTGATATTGATTTTCAAAAACTGAATAGTCATTACTCGAATGCGGCAAGTAGTCATTCGCATTAATTGCAAAGCTGGTGCTTAATGATGCTAGCAAGATTAAACTTTTAGCTGCAAGTTTCATGAGTGAGTTCTCCTAATTGATATAACTCAAATTAAAAAAATAATATACAGCCTTATTGGCTGCGAATTGATTGTCGATGTATAGCAAGAGAGTCTCAACTTAAAAACGATTATCCAACCCACAAAAAAAAGTAATGATTAACCTGCTATTCAAGGTAACACTAAGGCTGGCAAAAATAAATTTAATTTATGACTGAAAAGTGACATTGACTGGGCTATTTACACTTGAGATTTATTGCACCATTTGGCGAGCGATTTAATTGTCTTGGATGCTTAATAACTCACTTTAACTACTTTGGTTAAACGTGCTAAATTGCTTTAATTCAAATCTATAATAACAATAGGAACTAAGCATGATTAAAACTAGCGCTGACTTCTTTACAAAAATAATGCAACGCTGGCTACCAGACGCTTTTTTATTTTCAATAATTTTATCGCTCGTCATTTTTGCTTTAGGTATGTTGACCCAGGCTAAATCACCACTTGAAATGGCAACCTACTGGGGCGAAGGCTTTTGGAAGCTACTCAGCTTTTCGATGCAAATGGTGCTTATTCTGGTATTGGGTCATGCACTTGCTATGAGCAAGCCAATACAAGCGGCTCTAGCAAAGCTTGCTCAGTTAGCGAATACGCCCAATCAAGCCATTATTCTAGTCACGCTAATTGCCATTATTGCTGCTTGGATCAATTGGGGGTTTGGTTTAGTGGTTGGAGCTTTAGTAGCAAGAGAAGTGGCTTCGCGCTTGCCTCAAGTACATTACCCGCTGCTAATTGCAGCAGCTTATAGTGGCTTTTTAGTTTGGCACGGCGGACTATCTGGCTCTATCCCGCTTAAACTCGCTTCAACTAATCAAGACGCCTTAAACGAGCTGCTCCAAGGTCAAACGATTGCCGTAACCGAAACGCTCTTTGCTTACCAAAATTGGATAATCTTAGCGTCTTTGTTAATAGCCTTACCGATTATTAATCTATTAATGCATCCTAAAAATGGCATTCGCCCACTTAGCCTAGAGCTAGAACCGGCACAGCAACAACCGACACAACAACCGCTTACCCCGGCAGAAAAATTAGAAAGAAGCCCAGTGATCAGCTTATTACTTGTGGCGGTTTGCGCTCTATACCTGCTTAATTATTTCTATTTAGGCCACTCTATTAACCTAAATATCATTAATTTTTGCCTCTTCACCTTTGGTATAGCCCTACATTTCAACCCAATTAACTACCTTAATGCGATTAAACAAGCTATCAGTGGGGCTAGCGGTATAATTATTCAGTTTCCGATTTACGCAGGACTCATGGGAATGATGGTTAGCTCTGGCTTAGCCGACTCGGTTAGTCAGTGGTTTGTAGAAATTTCTAACCGCGAAACATTTTCGGTATTTACTTTTATAAGCGCCGGTATTGTTAACTTCTTTGTCCCATCAGGGGGTGGTCAATGGGCAGTACAGGCTCCAATTGTAATTCCAGCCGCGCAAACTCTACAAGTACCGATAAGCCATGCTGCTATGGCCGTTGCATGGGGTGATGCTTGGACAAATATGATTCAACCCTTTTGGGCACTACCTTTGCTTGGTATAGCCGGATTAAGCATTCGAGAAATTATGGGTTATTGTACGGTTATTTTTATCATCAGTGGCGGGATTATTGGTGGTCTTATTTACCTACTGTATTAATCAGTCTGAGGTGTTAAAATTGGCCTCCATATTAGCCAGAGAAAGTATCAATGATTAGAATTGCCACGCGTAAAAGCCCACTAGCCCTTTGGCAAGCTGAGTTCGTCAAAGCGCAATTAGAAGCCTTCCACCCCGGTTTAAAGGTAGAATTGGTGCCAATGTCGACTAAGGGCGATAAGATTTTAGATACGCCGTTAGCTAAAATTGGTGGCAAAGGTTTGTTTGTAAAAGAGCTTGAAGTTGCCATGTTAGAGGGCCGTGCTGATATCGCAGTGCATTCAATGAAAGATGTCCCTATGGAATTTCCGCAAGGCCTTGGTTTAGAAGTCGTTTGCGAACGAGAAGATCCTTTCGATGCGCTAGTTTCTAATCACTACAAGGATTTAGACGAACTTCCGCAAGGGGCTGTTGTAGGGACTTCTAGCTTAAGACGCCAATGTCAATTACGCGCTAAAAGACCCGATCTAAAGATTCGAGATTTACGCGGTAACTTAGGCACTCGGCTAGGCAAATTAGACGACGGAGAATACGACGCCATAATCTTAGCCGCCGCCGGCTTAATTCGCTTAAATATGCCACAGCGTATTGCTCAAAAAATACCCGCCAACTTGATTCTACCCGCTGGTGGACAGGGTGCTGTAGGGATAGAGTGTCGAACTAGCGATAAAGCAACTCAAGATCTTCTGGCGCCCTTAAACCATGCAGAAACAGCAGTAAGAGTAAGGGCTGAGCGCGCAGTAAACAATCACTTACAAGGTGGCTGTCAGGTCCCAATAGGTGCATTTTCGCAAATTAACGAACAGCAAATTCAAATTGAAGCCCTAGTTGGCGCGGTTGATGGTAGTGAAATTATTCAACGAAAAATCACTGGGCCAGTGGGCCGAGCAGAAGCTTTAGGTGTAGAAATAGCAGAGCAGCTACTGAATGCTGGCGCCGATAAATTGCTAGCCCAGTTAGAATCAACCCACGCTTCATAAGTAATGACCGCCAATGCGAACAGTCAAGCCGCAGTTGAGTTTACTCAAATTGCGGTAACTCGCCCTAAAAACCAAGCTGAAACGCTCATTTTTAAGTTAAATCAATCTATTACTCAACATAAAGCAACTCTTACTAGCTGCTCAATACCCCTGTTAGAAATACACAACCTTGCTTTTCAATTACCACAATCACAGCCATATAATGGCATCATATTTATAAGTAGTAATGCGGTTAAACAGTTTTTTAAATCCGAAACTGCGCTTAGTCTATTAAATAGCTGCGCTATAAAAACGCCATTATTAGGTGTCGGTGAAAACACCGCTGCCTGCATTCAAGCTCACTTAAAAACTTTAACACCCAAGCTTAATTTTGCGGTTAGCTTTCCAACAGAAATGAATGCAGAAGGACTTCTTAATTTACCAATCTTACAGTCAGTAGCCCATCAACACTGGCTACTAGTCAAAGGCCAAGGTGGCCGAGAGTTAATCGAAACAACGCTTAAGCAAAGAGCAGCGCAAGTTACTGCTGTGGACGTTTATAAGCGTGCCGCACCCTCAAACACAGATCAAATTATGCGCGCGCTAAATCAGCCTACGCTGTGGCTAGTAACTAGTACTGCAGCACTTGATAGCTTATATGCCGCTAGTCAAAGCCAAAACCTAGCTTGTGACAAAGTTGCTTTAGTTATTTCGAGTGACAGGCTACACTCTTATGCACAACAGTTAGGCTTTAAAATTGTTGCCCAATCAAAAGGCGCAAGCGAGCCTCAACTGATACAATGTATTCAAAGTTTACTTTAATCTAATCAGGAATGAGTTTGGATGAGCGACAAAGGCAAAGATTCTAACCAAGACAAATCTGCTAACAAGGCCACTAAAAAGTCGAAACCTAAGGCCGAGAGAGAGTCTAGTAATAAGTCAGTCTCTAATGAGGCAAGCTCAAATAATCCGGCATCACACAAAAATTCTAAGCCCCAAGCTCAATCGCCCAAGCAAACTACACAGCAACCTGATACTAACCAGCAACCTGATACTAACCAGCAAACGGCAAGCGACAGCGCAGCGCACGCAAATTTTAAGTCTATTGAAAACCCCACTAGCACTAAAAAAACGGGGACTTCAAACCAAGAAAAGCCGCTGTTTGAGGCAAAATCTGCGCCTCGGTTAAGCGCCCCTAAAAGCGCTAAGAAATTTCGCTTCACTACAATGATAATCGCCGTATTGTTGTTACTCACCTTAGGCTTACTCGGCTGGACTAGCTACTCTCAATACCAAATAAAACAAGACTGGCAAGCGACACAAAACCAGCTTCAACAGCAAATCAATCAGCAGCAACAAAATAATCAAAATAGCCAACAAGCGGCTAATAGCGGTCTTAATTTTGCACAAAGCAATAGTGCACAAATTAACCAACAAGCAACCCACATTCAACAGCTCGAACAAGCGTTGACAGCAACTCAACAGCGCATAAAAGAGCTCTCGGGTCGCCGCCAACAAGACTGGATGCTTGCAGAGGCTGAATACCTAATCAATTTAGCCGAGTATAAAATTACTTTAGATAGTGACAAGCAATCAGCCATTGCTTTGCTTAAAACCGCCGACGAAAAAATTGCTTCAATTGGAGACAACAGCTTATTTAACTTACGTAGCGCAATTGCGAACGATATTGCCAATTTACAGATTATTGTCACACCAGATATCGGCGGAATTTCGGCAAAAATTGACAGTATAAGTGAGCAAGTAAAGTCATTAAATATTCTTGCGCTCGAGTTTGAACCGATTGCCGAGCGCATCAGTCAACAACCTGAAAACGACAATCAGGAATTTAGTTGGGGTGATTTTTTTGCCGAGGTAAGTGCCAACTTTGTAAGCATAAAACATCATGACCAACCAGCGCAGCCACTCATGACGCCATCACAGCGTGGCAATTTAAATGCGAATTTACAGCTCCAACTTCAACAAGCTCAAATCGCTTTGCTAAAAGGCGAACAAAAGCTGTATCAACAAAGCTTGTCTAAAGCAGCTAGCTGGATCGAACAATTTTTTCAAGCCGATACTCAGGCTAAACAAATGCAACAGGTATTGGCCGAACTAGCACAAATTCGAGTAACGCCTGACTTACCCAATCAACTTAACTCCAAACAGGCAATTATCCAAATCAATCAACAGCGGCTGTATCAATGGTTAGAATCACCTGCCACTAGCCCTGCCATTAAGAATGATCTGGAGTTACAAGAATGAGAGTCATATTTTTCTTGGTCATTGCAATTGTTATTGGTGGCGTTGCAGGCTCTTGGATAAAAAATTTACCCGGTTTTGTTATTATCGCTTATGAAACCACCACCTATGAAATGCGCCTATGGGTTGCTGTTTGTATCGTTATTATTAGTTTAATAGCACTCAGTTTTATTGCTTCCTTTGTACGCACATTTTTTGCTAGTGCTGGTCGCATTAAAAATTGGCAAGGCAGTCGGCATGCACGTAAGGCTAGAATTAAAACCATTCAAGGCATGTTAGCCTTTACCGAAGGTCGCTGGAAAGCCGCTGAAGAAGCAATGGTAACTGCATCTAAAAACTCTGATACCAAGCTTATTAATTTCTTAATTGCCGCACAAGCGGCTCAGCACCAAGACGCGGAAGTGCGTCGCGATGCTTATTTACGAAAAGCACATTTAGCTGAGCCAGAAGCTGGCGTTGCCATAGGACTAACCCAAGCGCAATTACAACTACAAAATGACCAACTAGAACAAGCTTTAGCTAGTCTAACTAAAATACGTGCCACCAACCCAAACCACCCTTTTGTTTTAAAACTGTTAGCGCGACTTTTTGTTAGGCTAGAAGAGTGGTCACAGTTAGTGCAACTACTTCCGCTGCTAAGTAAATACCAAGTTTTTAAGCAGCACAAATTAGAAGCCTTAGAAACCACAACCGTTAAAGGTTTATTAGCTAAGCAAGCTAATAAAGGCCAAGTAGAAGGGCTAATCGATTGTTGGCAAAACTTAGCTTCAAACTTAAGAAAAAAATTAGCCAATATCACAGTATATTGCGAATGGTTAATTTATTTTGAACAGTTTGATACCGCAGAAAAATTATTACGCACCGAAATTAAAAGGCAAGCAAATACTCAGTTACTCAATCTATATGGGCAAACCAAAACAGCGAATCCTAATAAACAATTAAGCTTTTTAGAAAACTGGCAGCAAGCACAAGACTCGCCGCCAAAAGCCGTATTTAATTGTTTAGGAAAACTCGCATATAATGCCCAGCTGTGGGGAAAAGCAAGAAGTTATTTTGAGCAAGCATTACAGCTGCAAGAGTCTGAAGAAGCTTATTTTTACATGGCTAAAACCCTTCAAGCGCTCGGAGAAGAGGGCTTAGCGGCCAGCAGCTTTGAAGCCGGCCTACAGTTCGCTTTATCGCCACAAAAAAACCAAACCAACCTTACCTTGGCTCGCGGTAGTGAAGACTTAGTTAATGCCGAGTTATTACCTAAATTTCAAAAGCTAGAGAATAAACAATAGTGCTCTGCCAAGGCAGTAATGTTAACGAACATTTGCACCTAGAAAAGTACAGGCCATGACTAAATTACAAGCTGTCTATGGTGTGATTTTTCGCGGATTATTGGTATTAACATAGTATTAGCATGGCATTAACATAGTATTAGCACGGTATTAACATAGCATTAGCTGTCAACGCGCTTTACCCTAATTGGAAAACTATAACGGCGCTGCAGAATAACTTACTTAAAATAATGCGACTAAGTATTGGAAAAGCAACAATGAACAAAGATGAAAAAGAAGCGTTAATTAAAACCAGCTGGCAACTGCATAACCAGATTGAAACGAGTTATTTAAGTCACAAATCCGCTAAAGGCGATAATGACTGGCTAGAAAAACAGCGCTTGTTATTGGCTGATATGGCCATTCACTTATTACAAACGGCATTACAGCCAGAAAAATTAGAGCTTGATAAGTTAAAGAACAATCTGCATGCAATTTTAACAATCTCTGATCAGTTTTTACCCCATGCTAAATTAATACAAGCGACTGAAAAAATTTACCAATCCGAATAAATATTTGTTATTTTTGAAGCGAGAGAAGCGGCTAATCACGATTTAATTGTTTTTTAAAAAACTGACTTTTACAGCAATGTTTTAAAAGAGCTATGTATCACATAGAAGCCAAAAGTTTTTTTACTTCAGAAAGGTGGCGCCGACTTATTTCTACTTTATGCTCGCTACCTTGAATAACAACAAACGTATGTCCTTGCGAATCTTTTTGAATTCCGTTAATAAACTGCTTTGCCACAAGCGCGTTTCTATGCACTCGAACAAACAACTGTTCAAACTCGTTTTGGAGATCTTTTAAAGTGTCTTCAATAATGGTTTCACCACCAGTATGTTTGACCGTGACATATTTTTGATCTGCTTGAAAGTAATAAATATCTTCTACAGGTATTAATTTTATATTACCGCTTATTTTAGCCATAATATTACTGCGACAATTAGCTTTAGGATTAATCGCATTTAATTGTGCAAGATTAAGTTGGCAAGCGCGCTGCAATGACTCTAGCAACTTCTCTTCGCGCACTGGTTTAAGCAAATAATCCACCGCGTTAACTTTGAATGCATCTAGCGCATATTCATCATAAGCGGTGGTAAAAATAATTGCCGGTGAATTTTCAAGTTTAGTTAAATATTGTGCTGTTTCTAAGCCATCAATGCCTGGCATTCTAATATCTAGCAAAACCACATCAGGAGCTTCTTTTTCTACGACAGAAATAGCTTGAATACCGTTGTTAGCCAGCAAAACTTGCGACACGCTTTCAATCTCTTCTAGTAACTGTTGTAGTCTTTGAAGCGCCAGTGGTTCATCGTCAACAATAAGAACTTTCATGTAACTCTCCGTCACTAAACAGCCTAAAAATTTGGCTTGTGCTTAGGGATCTTAATTCCAATTTTATACTCAGTTGGATTGTCTTCAACCTCGATACTCGCTTTGCCTGCATAAATAACTTGTAGCCGCTGCTTGATATTTTTTAGTGCTATGCCATTGCCTTTATGCATACAGTTTTTAGGTTTGGGGTTAGCAACCACTAAAACTAAATGCTCATCTGTAACCCTTGCATCAAGACTAACAACACCCCCTTCGGGCAGCATTTGAATGCCATGATAAACCGCATTTTCTAACAAAGGTTGAATCGTTAATGGCGGCAAACTAATATCTAAGCAAGCCTTATCAACGCTTTCAGTAAACTTTAGTCGGTCACCTAAACGTAATTGCTCTAAAGCTAAATATTTTTTACTATTTTCCAGCTCAATTGCAAACCCAATTAATTCATCTTTATTATTTAAAGTTGAGCGGAAAAGATCACTCAAATCTTGAATCGCAAGCTCGGCTTTTTTAGGATCAATTCGGGTTAAACTTGCGATCACATTCATGCTGTTAAACAAGAAGTGCGGTCTTATTCTAGCTTGCAAAGCTTCTAGCCTAGCGGCAGCCTCTAACCCCACATGTTTTTTAAACTGCTGCTGCAAATAAAAATAACGTAGCGCGACACTTCCAATAATACCGGCGATGAATAAATTTTTTATTATTAACTCTAGTTGCGCGGTGTTTCCTAAGTTGATTTTACTCTGCCACAACAATACGATAACGCCCAAACTAAACACCAAAGTCACCAGCAGTATTACAGCGATACTCAAAGCAGCGGCAATCCAGTCAGTGAAACGCACAAAGTATTGGCGAAAAAAGCACAGCAGTGCCACTGAAACTAAGTTTATTATTTGAATGGAGATTGAGTAGAGGCCTAAAGTATTCCAAATAGATAAACCTATTTCTGCACTTAAAAGGGTAAAGACAATTGCCAGTAACTCGCCAACAAGTAATACCATTAATAAGCTACGCGCTTCACAAAAGTTAGGAATGAAGAAATCTTTTATTCTATTACGATCATTTAGGTTAGGCATTGAGTTAGCTTATTTAAAATAAAATATAAGGATTTATAATTCAAATCAATAGGTTAGCTTGTAATCACCATAGCACAAAGCAGCTTGTCAGCAAATTAATTTAGACTGCTTTTCAGATACCTTGCTCCATTCCCAGAATGAACGGTTAGGTGTATCGCAGCTAGCTTAGTATAGTCGATAGCTTTTCGAGCAGCATGGTACAAAGTTGGATATCTCATACAAAAACCAGTAAAGTTCGAGCAATCAAACAAAAATAAGCTCAAAACTCAGTTGAATTCTGGAGATTTTACCATGCGTTATCTAGCGTATTTACTACACGGCCTTCTCATTTTATTCTCGCCATTGCTACTTGCAACAGACACTTCTAGCTCAAATAAGTCAACTCAATGGGATGTTAACAACCCGCCGGGTGAGTCCTATTTAGCAGATATTAATGTGGATGAAGGTACTTGGATGAATATTAGTGTGAGTCCCGACGGTAAAACAATTGTGTTTGACTTACTCGGTGACATTTACCAAATGCCAATTTCTGGCGGAAAAGCGCAACCGCTAACTCATTCAATCGCGTGGGAAATGCAGCCACAGTTTAGTCCAGATGGTAAATTTATTGCGTTTACTTCTGATGCAGGAGGCGGCGATAATATTTGGGTGATGAACCGCGATGGCACTCAGCCACGACAAATTACCCAAGAAAAGTTTAGATTACTAAATAGTCCTACTTGGAGTCCCGACGGTCAGTATATTGCCGCACGCAAGCATTTTACTTCAAGACGCTCGCTGGGTGCTGGCGAAATTTGGCTATACCATATCGCCGGTGGACAAGGTTTACAGCTTAATGAAAGACCCAATGATCAAAAAGACCTAGGCGAACCAGTGTTTTCTCACGATGCCAAAAAGGTCTATTTTTCTCGAGATTCCACTCCCGGAAAAATCTTTGAGTACAGTAAAGACTCTAATGGTGTCATTTATGAGATTTACTCGGTCGACCGCAGTGACGGCAGTATAAACAAAGAAGTCTCTGGGATTGGCGGTAGTGTTCGCCCTACTCCCTCTTCAGATGGGCGCTACTTAGCCTTTGTGCGCAGAATTAGGAACCAGTCGAGTATCTTTTTAAAAGACTTAAACTCTGGCAAAGAGTTTCCTATATATCAAAAGCTCGATCGTGATATGCAAGAAACTTGGGCTATACACGGTGTTTATCCAACGCTAGCTTGGACTCCAGACAATCAACATTTAGTTTTTTGGGCCAACGGAAAAATCCAAAAGCTTAACATTGCAACCCAAGTGGCGAGCGAAATACCCTTTCAAGTGAGCACCCAAAAAGCAATGCGTAAAGCAGTTACAACCCAAGTAGACCCTGCTCCAGAAAATTTTGACACTAAGATGCTACGTTGGGTACAAGTAAGCCCCAATGGGAAGCAGGTAATATTTCAAGCTTTAGGTAAAATTTATAGCCAAAAGCTACCTAATGGCAAACCCAAACCACTTACCCGCAGTAATGACGAGTTTGAGCTTTATCCTGCCTTTTCAGCTGACGGAAAATGGGTTGTATATGCTAGTTGGAACGATACCAAACAAGGTGCAATTAAAAAAGTTAGAGCTAGCGGTGGTCGCCCAACCACACTGACTAAACAGCCTGGAAAATTTATCGCACCGCAATTTTCAGCTAACGGTGATCAGGTTGTTTTTCAAAAAATCTCTGGCAACAGTCTTTTAGCTAAAAGCTATAGCGTAGATCCTGGTGTTTATGTGGTGAATAGTGATGGTGGCGAAATGCAATTAGTTTCAAAGCGAGGCTCACAACCTTTCTTTAGCCAAAATAACCAGCGCATTTATGCAACGCAATTTACCGCCAAGGGCGCTGAACTTATCAGCTATAACTTGCAAGGGAACGAAGTTATTACCCATGCACAAAGTCAATTTGCCACTCAGTTTAGCTTATCGAAAGACGAAACGAGTTTAATTTTTAAAGAGCGTTATCAACTTTATATGATGCCTTTTACCGCAGCAGCCAAAAGCATCACAGTGTCACCTAACGCTAAGAACTTACCTATTTTGCAATTAAGCGATCACGGCGGACAATATGTTTCATGGAGTAGTGACAATAGTAAGGTGTACTGGGCATTAGGTAATCAACTCTTTGAACACCAGCGGCTACCAGCAACAGAGTGGGAATCTAGTCAAGATCAACTTAAGCCTACGCAATATAGCATTGGTCTAGTTGCGAAAGCCGACTCTCCACGCGGTAATACGTTACTAAGCGGTGCTCAAATCATTACCATGGAAGGCGATAAAGTTTACGCTCAAGGCGATATTTTAATTAGTGGAAACCGAATAAAAGCGATTGGTCCAGTGGGTAGTTTAGACGTACCAGATAATAGTAAACGCATTGATGTACGTGGAAAAACTATCATACCGGGTATTATCGACGTACATTGGCACGGCTCTCAAGGAGCGAGCCAAATTACACCACAACAAAACTGGTTTAACCTTGCCTCGCTTGCATTTGGAGTCACCACAATCCACGACCCTTCAAACAATACCGCCGAAATATTTTCCGCAGCAGAGTTACAAAAAGTCGGTAAAATTGTTGCGCCTCGAATTTTCTCTACCGGAACCATTCTTTATGGTGCTGAAGCCACCATTACCGCGCAGGTCGATAGCTTAACCGATGCAACCAATCACCTAAAACGCCTCAACTCCCAAGGTGCTTTTTCGGTTAAAAGTTACAACCAACCAAGACGTGATCAACGCCAACAAATACTGCAAGCGGCGCGAGACACCAAAATGCTCGTGATGCCAGAGGGCGGCTCAACATTTCAACATAACCTCACTATGATAGTCGATGGCCATACCGGTATAGAGCATTCTATTCCTCCAGCGAGCATTTACGATGATGTTAAACAGCTATGGCAACAAAGCGAAACAGCCTACACCCCCACCCTTGTTGTGGCTTATGGCGGTATATGGGGGGAAAACTATTGGTACCAGCAAAGTGATGTATGGAAGCACCCTATTCTTAGTCGCTATGTCCCTAAAGAAAGACTTTACCCTCGCGCTATTCGACGAACCATGGCGCCAGAAGAAGACTATAACCATAAAAATATTGCTAAGGTTGCCGCTCAACTCCAACAGCTAGGCGTTAAAGTGCAATTAGGTGCTCATGGACAACGTGAAGGCTTAGGTGCTCATTGGGAAATGTGGATGTTTGCCCAAGGCGGAATGTCACCACTTAATGTTATTCGTGCCGCGACACTCGATGGCGCTAAATATTTAGGCATGCAGCAAGACTTAGGCTCATTAGAGGCGGGTAAGTTAGCAGATTTAGTGATCCTTGATAGTGACCCACTAAAAAATATTTATGCAACAGACAAAGTTTCTATGGTGATGATAAATGGCCGCCTCTATGATTCAGCAACCATGAATGAAATTGGCAATCACCCTAAAAAACGAGCCAAGCTCTATTTTGAATAACACTTGTGGCGCAGTAAAAGTTCCACCTGACTGCGCCATAAATTAGCACCAAACAGGTAAGCTTTAGATAGCTTTAAAAAACTGCTTTTAAAAAAGAGAATAAACTAATGAGCGATTCTTTTTACTGGTTCGATTTTGAAACTTTTGGCGTCAATCCTGCCCAAGACAGACCTTCACAATTTGCAGGTATAAGGACAGATTTAGAATTTAACCTAATAGATGAACCTCTCAATATCTTTTGCAAACCCGCAAATGATTTTTTGCCGCACCCCGAAGCTTGTTTAATTACCGGTATTACTCCACAGCAAGCACTAGAGAATGGAGTGCCCGAGAAAGAGTTTTTTCGACGAATTCACTTAGAGTTAAGCACCGCTAAGACCTGTGCGGTTGGCTACAACAATATCCGTTTCGATGATGAAGTGGTCCGTTTTGGTTTGTATCGTAATTTTTATGATCCCTATACTCGAGAATGGCAAAATGGGAATTCTCGTTGGGATATTCACGATATGATGCGGATGACTTATGCGCTGCGCCCAGAAGGAATTAACTGGCCGCTTAATGAAGCTGGTAAGCCATCTTTTAAACTAGAACAATTATCCGCCGCCAACGGAATAGCACACGAAAATGCGCATGATGCGCTGAGTGATGTGTACGCCACGATTGAAATGGCGAAGCTAATTAAAACCAAACAGCCCAGGTTATTTGAATACTTATTTGGTTTACGTGATAAGCGTCAGGTGATGGCAGAGATAGATTTAATCAACCATACTCCCTTTATACATTGCTCTGGCATGTTAGGTCCAAGTAACGACTACTGCGGCGTAATGTTACCCCTAGTAGCGCACCCGACTAACAAAAATAGTGCAATATGTATTAACATTACTCACTCTCTTCCTGAAGATATAGCAGAACTAAGCGAAGCAGAAATTGAGCAACGTATATTTAGTAAACAACAGGACTTAGGCGATGATATTCAACGCTTACCGATTAAAGAAATTCACTACAATAAGTGTCCTGCAGTAGCCCCTTTAGGTGTCCTTAACCAGCTTTCGCAACAAAGACTCAAGATTGATCTTGCTAGCTGCTTAACAAGGGCGCAAGAATTAAAGAAAAATATTAGCCGTATAAAAGGTAGGTTGCTTAATGTTTTTCAAAACCATCAATTTAAGATAATTACCGATCCAGATTTAGCACTTTATTCTGGCGGTTTTTTTCAGCCTCACGATAAAAACCTAATGCAAAAAATCCAAATGATGGACTGGCAAGAACTGGCAACAACCCAGTTTAATTTTAAAGACCCACGACTCCCAACCATGTTACATAGATACCGAGCAAGAAATGCACTTGATACGTTAAACCAAGCCGAATTAGAGCACTGGAATGAGTATAGAAAGCAAAATTTACTCGAACCTAATTCTGGCTCTAGTTTAATTTATCCTGACTTTATTCAAAAAATAGAATCGTTATTACAAGATAAATCTAATGACGCACAACTATTACAACAAGTTAAAAAATATGGAGAGTCCTTAGTTTCTGACTTAACCTAAACCAAGTAACTATAGTTTAATTTTTCCTAGCAAATTTTTCAGCAGTTCATCTTTATTGCCTAACTGTGATTGCCAGTTTGAAAAGTCACCATCGAGCGTATTTAGACCGTCAATATCGCCAACTTTAGCAGTAATCTGTTGCTTCACTCGTTGCTTCAGTTTATCTGCCTTTTGCTTTACTTGATCGCCAATTGCCTGCTTAAATAAATCTTCAAGATCAGATTTAACTTTAATATTCGGCTCTTCTATGCTGCCTGATGCGCTTACTTCAATTTTAAAACCACGACTTTGATTAATTGCTGTTGCGAGAGATTGCTGCCATGATTTAAGGCCTTGCGGCGCTTCAACTTTTGGCGAAGCAACATTAAAAACCGCACTAAAATTAATTTCATTTAAAGTTAGTTTACCTTTAACATCAGCATTGAGTATTCCCGATGTTAAATTCCAATGCCCTTGTTCCATTTGCATTAGCTGCATATTTTTAAGTGGCCAGGCAGCAATTTTAGAGTTAAGTAAAGTCTCCATATTTTCTGCTGAGTCCCAATCGCTAACAAGATTAAACTGCGCATTGCCTTGGCCTTTAAAATTTAAGTCTAGCTTAGCGGCTTGCCCAACTAACCAAGGTAAGTAACCTATATTAAAACCATCACCATCTAACTGCCAAGTATCGCTGTTACCATTAACAATCACTTTTTTAATGAGCAATTCTGGAAGTATTTGGCGGTCATTAAAGTAGACTTTATCGCCCATTTGAACCACATCTTTAACTTGTTCATCTTGCGGAACCGACTTCTCTTGCTTAAAGGTACTAACTAGCGCTAACGCTCGCTGCACCCATGGTTTATATTCTGGGCCTAAATATTTTTCGACTAGACCATCAACCCCGTTACCTAAACCATATTGTGAAAGCACCCGATTAACATCTTCTTGTGGTGCTTGTTTAACCAAGTCAATCTGTTTAGCCACCGCGGCTTTATCTTGTTTTATTTTATCTTTCATTTGCGCGATTAAATCACGCTCATTATCGATTTGTTTTTTAAGTGCTTTCCAGTCTTTTCTATCGGCAATAAAGTTAAGTTTATTTTCTTTTAAGCGCTTAGAAAGTCGTTCATACTCAGATTTTATGGTTTCAACGCGTTGTTCAAATTCGGCTCTATCCAGTGATTTTTCCCACTCCTGACGTATATCTTTTTGCTGCTCATTTAGCGCTTGAATGCGTTTTACCGTAAGCAAGTCTGCCTGCTCTATTTTTTGCTTAATATCAGCTTCGCTGATCTCTGGTATTTCAATAGCAGTCACTGTTCTAATCGCTTTTTCTGATTTTCTACCACCTGCTAATGCACCGCTGCTACTGCGTGGCGTACCAGTTTGAATACCACTCAGGTTTAGTTCATCAATTACTAGCTTTTTCCATACTAACGCACTAGGGTCGACTGAAAATTTGATTAGCTTAGACTCAAATATATTTTTCATTGGTGCGTCTGGATCAGCCGCAGTTAATCCATTTAAACTTATCGCTAACGGAAATAGACTTAAGTCAACTGAGTTAATTTCCACTTTAGCACCCAGCGCCTCACTGCCGACCTCTTGAATGCTAGACTTAATCATGCTTGGCGCAAGTAAAAACCATGCTAAGGCAAATAAGGTTAAAACGCCGATAAATGTCAGTAATCCCCACAGACGAAAAATCTTCATATTTTATGACCTAAAATAATACTCAGTTAAATTAATAAAAACGATTGTTGGCAAGCGTTACTTTGCCTGTACTAGTTAGTCAAGGAGCTATAAGACTGCCAAACTTTAGATGCTTTAAGCATTCTGACTATTTGGTATTTTTCCATTTTATCTAATAGCGTCGTTCGGTATTTACTAACCGCATAGCGAACCAGCGGAAACAGTATTGGCAATATACCAATCGCCACAACTAAAGAGCCAATGACCCCGGTGTAGTAAAAATTACTCCAACGCCCTACAGCGGTATTATAAAAAGATTCCCACATAGGAACTAATGATGGTGCTTGTAGAATATTAGCCCCTAGAGATTGGGCGAAAGGCTCTAAAATCAGCCCCAAGAGAATAAAAAGAGGCCAAGTAACTAAAAATATAGAAATATTAATTCTAAAAAAGAGTAACACAAAGACGATAAACAAATTATGTAATGACAGAGTTGGAGTGAGCCCCACAATGGCAGCTAAACACACCGCTAAAGCGAGTTGGTTTGGGCTTTGCTCTGAATTAAGCGCCTTGAAAATTTTTGCTAAAAGAGTCAGCATGCTTCTATTCCTTTCCTGTTGCCACCAATTGTTGTTAACCTGAAAAGCACAAAAAAGCTTAACGGATTAAAACTTTATATCTTTTATAGCCACCATTGTAGAGCTTTATTACCCAAATTGACAATGAGGTGTTTAATAATTTGAAACCATTAGTATTTTCAAAAATTAATCTCACATTTAATTGCTTAGGCTTGCAAATTAGGATTTAGATAAACATAATTCATGCAAGGGCGACAATACACGCAAAAATCAGTTACATAATAACAATAGAAGACGCTTAGGGTGTAAAAATGCAAAACTTTATCATTGAATTTAAAAATGCACTCTCACCTGAATACTGTGACCATTTAATTAAAAAATTTGAAGCTGCCAAAGATAAAAGCCCGGGCAGAACCGGTGCAGGAGTCGATAAATCTAAAAAAGATAGCGTTGATCTCGCTATTTCTGGTCACCCTAACTGGCAACAAGAAAGCCAAACAATTTCTCAAACAATTTATCAAGCAACGCTAGAATACGCCAAAATGTATCCGTTTATATTAACTGGCGCTATTTCACCCGCAATCCAAGATCCTAAAAGCGGCCAAGTGCGTAGCATTACCCATGAAGACATTGGTCAGCTCAATAATCAAAATATCGACAACTTAGTACGCTCAATATATTGCATGGATAATATTAATATGCAGCGTTACACCAAAGGCAGTGGTGGCTACCATCATTGGCATTCTGAGCACTACCCTCACCCAAGCGATCCAAACCAAAAATCGTTACATCGAGTGCTGCTATGGTTGCTCTATTTAAACGATATTGAACAAGGCGGTGAAACTGAGTTTTTTTATCAACAAGCTAAAGTCAAACCACAAAAAGGCAGTTTAATACTTGCCCCCTGTGGCTTTACCCATACTCACCGAGGCCACGTGCCTATTTCTAGTGATAAATATGTATTAGCGTCTTGGGTTATGTATAAACCAGCCCAACAGATGTATGCAACCGCACCACAATAAATACTATTAAGTGGATCCAGCATTATCACAACCAATATAAATAACGCGATATTAAAATTAATTTCTCGGTTTGTTAGTGTCCAACCCCATAAAACGCTTATTTTTTAAACAAAAAATGTAATTATTTGAAAAGCTCATCTATAGTTTACTAAAACGTCTTAACTATTTTCGTTGTAACTTTATGATAAAAAAGCTTTTTCTGCCTGCCACATTATTAATGAATAATTTAAGGTTTAACCTTAAATTTTCCTTAATTGTGCTGCTATTTTTAATGCCCTTAGCTTTTCTAGGCTTTAACTATTCAGGAGACGTGAGCCGCACTATTCAACACAGCGAAAACGAGCTTGTCGGCCTCAAATTTTTCCAAGTTATTGATAATTATCAGCGCCGCCTCATTAAAATCATTGTCAACGACATGAACTGGCGTTCGGGCCAGTCAATTCCAGCCGCACAAACTGAAGCCATAAAGCAATTCAATAAAGAACTTAGTGATATTGGTAAGCAAAGCTACTTGAGTAAAGAGCAAGCCGACGCCATTACGCAGTCGACCGCCCGAGTTACGGCGCTGCTAAGTGAAGTTTCGCAAGAACTAGGCAATGCTCAACAGTCATCAGTTGATCATTTTAACAACCTTGAAACAGTACTAAATCAACTCAACAATCTCTACATTCGCACGGCAAATTTAACCGGTATAGCTAATGATCCAGAAATTGACACGGCTTCACTAGCCCGCTTGTTAACCGAAAAACGGCTATTATCACTCAGTTTGCTAGCACGGACTTACGGGGTTGCCTCTTTTGCTTTGGGTGAGTCTGCGATTTCCTCTGGCTCTTTTGATAGTTTAAGTATTGTTGCTGACGAAGTGGCCAGTGCTCAGCCTAAAATAAACGCTATGGCTAACGCAGCAGAGGGGCTTGCACCAGCAATCCAAAAGTTAATTCAGAGCGACTTGAAAGTGCAGTCAGGCCTTATTGACGAAAGTTTGCGCTTTTTAGAAGAAGAATTTCTTATTGCAGATGAAATTAGGCTAAAGAAAGTCGACATGGATTCACAGTTCGACAAACAACTCGATGCTTATTATTTTGCCAAAGCCGACCTTTATGACAAGTTAATCGAGCGTATTCAACAAAGAATTGATGTCCAACAAACGGGCTTTATTACCATTGCAATTATTGTCGCGCTTATCCTGGCTATCGTTGTCTATTTATTTGTTGGCATGAGTTTCTCTATTGGTATGACAACCAATAGTCTAACTCAAGTGGCTACCAAATTAGCCGCTGGCGATACTCGAGTTAGCGCCAATGTTCGCACCAAAGATGAGCTAGCTGACGCAATACGAGCGTTTAATCAAATGGCAGTAAATGTTCATGATTTAGTTGAGTCGGTTCTTAATGCATCTGAAGGCGTGTCGCAACAATCAAGCCAAGTAGAGGCAATCGCAGGTCAAACTGGCCTGGCGGTCAACACTCAGTTAGAAGATACCCATGCAATTACCACTTCTATCGCAGAAATTTTAGAAGCCGTATTAATCGTGTCGGAAAGCACTGAAAAAGTAGCCGACTGTTTAGCCAATGCCAACCAACAAACGATTGAGGGCAAACAAACTCTAATTGGTGCACGAAAAGCCACAGATGAACTTGGCGACGAAATTAAGCTATCGGTTGAGGTCATTAACCAACTTTCTCAACAAAGTGATAGCATCAATCAGGTTTTAGATGTAATAAAAAGTATTGCAGAGCAAACCAATTTACTCGCTCTTAACGCCGCAATAGAAGCAGCCAGAGCGGGCGACCAAGGACGAGGCTTTGCCGTAGTCGCCGACGAAGTTCGCTCGCTTGCAAAGCGAACTCACGATTCAACCGAAGAAATTCAAACGACGATTAGCAAACTTCAGCAAGGAGTAAAAGACGCCGTTGAAGCCATGACCCGCAGCGATCAAAAAGCCCTAAAAACTATTGAAGAGTCAGAAAAGCTAGAACAAGCTTTAGATTTAATTACCATGGCCGTTGATCAAATCACTACGCAAAATGACACCACCGAACGCGCCGCCGAACAGCAAAAAGGGATCGCATCACAAATTGAAAGCAGTTTAGAGTCAATCAGCGAAACTTCAAAAACAACCGAGCAAAACGTACAACAAACGGTTTTGGCTAGTAAACAACTAGCTGAACACGTCGCGCGGCTAGAAGCAATGATTGCTAAGTTTAAAACTTAATAGCGAAAGTTTAATTCGAGAACCCCAAAACGATCTTGTTTAGCCTACGAGCATTATTTAATTAGTGCAATAACGGTTAAGCAAGGTTACTGTTGTGGGCTAGAATTTCAAAATACAAATATTACTTTTTAAGCGCTTAGCACACCAACTAGAGCGCAAGTTTAAACCCTTCATGTGTTGCTTTAAACCCAAGTTTTTCATAAAACCGGATGGCGTCGGGCCGCTTTTTATCACTTGTTAATTGAACTAGGTTACAACCTTTATTTTTTGCCAACTGTATCGCATGTGCAAACATTTTCTCACCCAAACCTTTCCCTCGATACTCGCTATGTATTCTCACACCTTCAATCAAGCATCGCCAGCTTCCAGTATGTGTAAGATAAGGGATAAAAGTTACTTGAAGCATTCCAACAACAGAGTTTTTCAACTCAACAACAATTAACTCGTTATTTGGGTCCTGCACAATCGCGTTGAACGCTTCAATATAAGCGCGATTTAAAGGAATTGCAGCGTCTTCTCTTTGACTGCCAAGCTGATCATTTGAAAGCAAAGCGACTAAGCTCTCTAAGTCTTCTAATTTAGCTGAACGATAATTTAATTTCATTGAAAGTTATCTTCTTAAAACTATAGGTATGGCATTTTAATGACAAATTGAAATAACTGATTTTCCATAGAACTAAATGTTCTATCACAGTTTAGTTAAACTATAACCAACTCCACGAATGGTTTTTATTTGGTAGATTGCACCATCAACTAACCCAAGCTGCTTTTTTAAGTTAGATACAAAATTATCCACCGTTCGGTTGTCAACAAAAACATCATTACCCCACACTGCATTTAAGATATCATCTCTGCTACAGGGCTTATTAATATGCTCGAAAAGATATAGGAGAATATCGAATGCTGTTTTGGTTAAATGGATTTTTTGATCTTCCTTATGTATCTCTCGCAAGTTCCAATTTATATGATACCCGTTTAAGTTCTGTGATTCAGTGTGGGTAGTTATGCTCTTTCTTCTCAGCAATGCTTTTATGCGCAAAATTAATTCTGAGGAACGGTAGGGCTTGCTAACATAATCATCAGTACCGGCAATAAACCCTTCAACAACATCTTTTTCCAAATTTCTTGCTGTTAACATCAAGATGAGTACATCAACTCGATTACGCATCCAACGACACAAGTCATAACCATTTCCATCAGGTAGCATAATATCAAGCACTGCTAAATCAACAGTGTTTTCTGCTAGAAATTTCTGTGCATCCTTAACCATAGCGTGTGAAAAAACTTGATACCCTTCAAGTTCCAAATTATCCGCCAATGTTTCTCTTAGGTTATCATCATCCTCGACGATGAGTATTTTAACGCTCAAGAACTTCTCTCCTTACCTTGCGGTGAAGTCTCTGGTAATACTATTTCCCAAGTTGTACCATTTTTACTTGATGCTGTGATAGTAATCGAACTTCTGTGTATTTTCATTATTTGTTTACAAAGTGATAGCCCAACTCCTGTACCTTGTTTGGCATTAGTGCTTGTATCACGATAAAAATCATCAAAAACTCTACTCCAGTTAGACCGTTGAATACCACAGGCATTGTCAGTAAATATCAATTTGCGTTGTTTTGAATCGAATGATGCTTCAATCTTAACTTCTGATTTATCGCAATATTTAATTGAATTAGAAAATAAGTTGATAATTACAAGTTCAAACAATAATGGATCAACAAAGCTGACGGAATCACTTTGGATATTATTTATAAAGATAAGCTGTTTCGATTGATATTCACTAAATTTTTCATATACTCGCTCAACCAATGAGCCTAAATTCACTTTATCTAAATTCAATTCTAGCTCACCCGACTTTATTTGGTTGAGTGATAGTAAGTTATCTACCATTAACCATAACCTGTCGACTTCGGTAATTATTTTATCGGGGTAGTCTTTGATGCTGAGGTTTCTATTGTGTCTTTTTTGAAGAGTTTCAATCATAATCCTAATTGACGCCAAGGGTGTTTTTAATTCATGACTAACCAGGTTAATAAAGTTCTCACGTAAATCAATAAATTCTGATTTTTTCTTATTTCTATAGGATATAAAAGCAACGACAACTAAAAGCGATATAACAAATGTTAGCGTCAGTGCTATTTTGACTTTAAAAAAATTACTTTGCTGTTTTCTTTGTTCTATCCATGTCGCTCTTTTTATATCAAAAGGCAGATCAACAATGGTTCTAACCATTTTTTCACCTTGGGTGTCTCCAATTGATATTTTGTCATCTGCATCTAAAACTCCTTGTAACTTAAGCATTTTTTCTACAGTTGTTAATTCAGTTTCGATGGAAAATGGTAGAAAAAGCATCAAACCTTCAGACGCATGAACCATAATCCATTTGTTGTGAATAATAGCGTACTCTTTCAGCGAGTCTATATTTAGTGATAAATTGGGCTTCCAAAGCTCATTAATACTTTGATTAAACCAACTTGCATCAATATTAGCGCTCTCTAAAATAACTTCAATTTTACTAATCGCCAAATCAATATCTTCTCTGGAGAGTTTATCATTATGTTTAAAGATGAAATCGATCAAAGGTGTTAATTGGTTTGAACCCTCAAATACGATCAACTGAATGAGCTCTACATTCCACCTTGTATCTTCTTCTAATTGCAGAAACCTTAAACTAGATATGATTTCTTCTAATATAGATAACTGATAGTTTTCGACTAAGGAAAAATAATTTTCGACCTCTTGAGCTAGTTTAGCTTGATCGTTAGATTTTAGTGCTTGTTTAATATTTCGCAATGATTCTAGTCTCAGTTGACTTGCACTGGATAAAGCAGACAGCTCTTTTTCACCAAGGGTTTTATTCAGATCATAGTGTTGCCAGAGTGTTGACAAATTATTTCCTTGTAAACCATTAAACCGAAAAGGAAAGAGCCACTTTCCTTGCTGGTTTGCCATAAAGTTTAAGGGTAGCCTTTTCCAGTTTGAAGCGATTTCTGTTGAAGTTAGAGGGTAACTTGCTGATCGATTAGAGATATTAGTGGTCAAAGTTTTTATGACGGTATTTTTCATTAAAAACTGGTTGTCGTCTATTAGACGCTTTGCTTCTCTATATTCAACGGACAACATAAATAACATTGAAAAACCTCCTACTAAAACCAGGAGGTAAGTCAAAATTGATGATACTTTTTCGATAGACTTAATCAAGTAAGGGTACTCTATCAAAATTGATCTTGGTAACAGGGTGGTTCTGCTCAAACAGGTCTGCTCTTGTATCAATTCTTTGTGCTATCTTAACTTGTTCTTTAAGAGTTTTAACTTGGTCTTGCTTTTGATAAGACAGCGGCAAAGTGTCTAATAGTTGCTCAATATCTTGATAGCTATAAACTCTAGCCCAATAGGATTGACGTAATTTTTCTGCAAATGCGGCAACAGCAAATGATAGGCGGCTGTCTGGTGATGCTGCTTGAGTAGTACGTTTGACGACACTCTGAGGAATACCCTTATTAATATAATGTACTTTATGTCCTTGTGGCTTTTTATAAGCAATAGATAGTTTCGCCAAGTCTTTTAATTTAGGTAGTTGTTGGCTATTTATTTTTACTTCATAGAGCGCGGTAACCTTATGACCAGCGCCAATTTCACCACCATCTTTACTTGCATCAGTAAAGTCTTGCTGATTCAAATGACGGTTTTCATAACCTAGTAAACGATAATTTGATACTACGCTTGGATCAAATTGAATCTGAATTTTTGCATCTTTAGCAACGGTTTGCAGTTGGCTATTTAAATCATCGACAAACACCTGTTGAATATCTTTTTGAGAGGCTATGTAGAGATAATTACCATTTCCCTGATTAGCTAGTTGCTCTAACAAATGATCATTATACATACCTCTGCCAACACCTAATGTTGTTAGGAAAATACCCTTTTCTTTACTCTCCGATATTTTGGAAAGAATAGCTTCAGGCGAAGTTGAGCCCACATTTGCCATACCGTCTGAAGTGAGGATCACGCGGTTATTAAAACCAGGTTGAAACATGCTTTCAGCGAGCTCATATCCTTTTAATAATCCTTTTTCGGCATTAGTGCTGCCACCAGAGCTTAAATTATTTATGGCATTGAATATTTTTCGTTTATTTAGCGCTTTCGTCGGCTTAAGAACCACAGTAGCATTGTCGTTATAAACAACTAACGCGATTTGGTCATCTCTATTAAGTTGAGACACAAGTGTTGCCATAGCATTTTTCAGTAATTCTAGCTTATTGTCAGAAGACATCGAACCAGATACATCAGCGACAAGTACTAGATTACTCGGATTGCGTTCCTCATCACTCAAAGTCTTAGTTTGCAGTCCTATATGCAAAATATGGTAGCCGGAGCGAAAAGGTGAAGGCATTGCTTCAGCACTAACTGAAAATAGGTGTTCATTCTGGTTATATTGATACTCCATAGAGTTCACAAACTCTTCAATGCGAATACCGTCAGGATTGGGAAGTTGGTTTTGTTTTAACATAGCAGAGGCTAATTTGTATGAGCCGTTATCAGCATCCATAGAAAAAGTTGATACAGGATTATATTTAGTCTGAATGGTTGGGTTAACTCGATAGCGCTTAAATACTTGGCCAGATGCCTCTGGACTGTTAGCAATAATACGATACAGTCGCTCTTTATCTTCGTCTGAAAGTAGTGAGCGCTGATTGCTCCGCTCTCGAATATACAGGATTTCTCTTTCTGTAGTCGAATCCGACTGTTTTATCTTATGTTGCTTAACTAATAATGACAATTCTTGGAGTGTTTCAGCTGCAGTTTTGTTCGCACGCGATATTGCAGGAGCATCGATAGCACTAACAGGCTCTGCATTTGCGTTACTAATCCTCGAGCCAGTAATAATGATTTTAGTCTTTTCTGACTCTACTTCTGTAACTAAGGGTTCATGTGAAGTCGACGCACAGTTAGCAAGCATAATAACAAGTAATGCAGATGCTGATAATTTTAAAGCGATAATTGCTAATTTCATTGTATTTTCTTCCTTATATTATCCAATGTAAGGATACTACCTAGTAATTAAATCCGAAATGTCATGGTTTTGTCATGATTTCGATAAAATTGATATTTTTATATCAAAGAAGAAATACAACCAAAATATACAAGGACATTCAATTTTATTTCTGCCTAATACTACAATACGTCAGCATAATTACAAAGCGCGCACCTCGGCTTTAGACGTAATTAATTTTACTGTATTGATTATGTATGTGATGATTGAAAAATAGAGGTGGGTGTCCCGGTAATTTGCATGCCAACCTACTAAAACTAGATATTAGCGAGTGCGATAGTTATGGTTCAACGAACAACTTACGCTTGGTTTTTATCCGTTTTTGTTGCGCTTTTCAAATATTAGAAATTGAACAATGAACCAATAAATTCAAATATTCCCATTATGCTCTCAAGTAAAATCTCGAGAAATGCAACAACACACTCTATTACTGATTCACCAACAACAAATGCTTGCCCACCCAATACGCCTATCGCAGAAACTAGAATTAAACTTGAATAAAGACTGAAGCCAGCGAAGAACGCATAAAGCAGAACAAACATTATAGAAAACGCAGACACCGTTCCCAAAATTCTTAAACCCAAAGTTCTTTGGTATTTATTACGCATTATTTTTCCTTAAATATACTATTAATTAATAGTTGGCTTGTTTACTTTTAATAGCATCACTAAATTCTTTTATTTGTTCTCTTGTATATTTTGTGTGTTTTCTCTCTGCCGAAGGCGGCTGACATTTAACGCTAACACCACTCCGATATTCTTGTGTGGGTCTAATTGGCCTTTGAGAAAATCCACCTCCGCAATTTGGACATACGTTTGAAAGAATTTTATCGACACAATCCTTACAAAAAGTACACTCATAACTACAAATATAAGCATGCGCTGAATCAAAAGGTAAGTCTCTATCACAGTATTCACAGTTAGGTCTTAATTCCAGCATTATATTTTCCTTATTACATTCAACAATAGGTAAAGGGGCCCCATGTTAACCTTCTCCGTGAGGCTATATGTTGATAAACCAATTTAATGCAACTTTTACTACCACTCTATAACAATTTTTGTACCCACATTTACCAAACTTAAAAACTCGTCCATCTCTGAATTGGTTATCGCAATACAACCATCAGTCCAATCAAATTTTTGGGTGAGCGAAGACAACCAAGCCAATCCATTTTTTTGGCCATGTACCATTATAAAACCACCCGGACTCACGCCTTTTGACTTTGCATGCTGCTTATCTGTTTGATTAGGGTAGCTAATGTGCATTGCTCTATAAAATGAAGAGTCCTCTTTTACGTAATCTAGAACATACTCACCCTCCGGTGTTTTTTGGTCACCTTCTTGCTCTTTATGTCCTTGAGGACTGCCTCCTAATGATATTGAGTATTCAATTAAAGGAACGCCATTCTCCATCAAGTACATTTTTCGTTCCGATTTATCCACCTTAACCAAGTCTACGGCTGAAAATGCAATAGATGGAAAAAGCAACATAAACGCTAAAACTTTCATTCTCGATCCTTATATACTTTATGTCTGCAATAAACGGCGTAGCTTTGCTACGCCCGGTACACCCAGTATGGTTAATTAATCATCATACCAGATAGAATATTTGTCCCCTTGCCATTTGACAAAATGAATAGCATAAGCCGCTGTGAGCAATAATAAACCGGCCGGAAGAACAGCCTCATTGAAGAGACCTAAACAACAAGACATAAAGCCGCTTACATGTAACACTCTTTCATTTCTAAGAGTTGACTTCCTAGTGGGACGTGTTTGTAAAAAATTGGACATAAACCATATTTTCGATAAAAACGGTAAGTTTTTCCAATTATCTGAATTTTTATCAATCATAAATTTCTCCTGATTCAAAGTTGATACATCAACATTAAGTGCAGAAGCAATACATTTAAGTGACTCCATACTCGCATTTTTTCCACTTTCAATGCGCTGAATCGTTCGAACATTCAATCCAGACATATGAGCCAGTTGCTCTTGTGAATAATGGCGACTAATACGTAACTCTTTAAGAATCATTAAATTTACCTCTTTACTAATGAACCACAAGTATTCATGAATTTTACGCCTGTCAGTTACGAATTTAACACGACATTCACCCGACAGTGCCGAATTAAGCTTTTAAATTAATGGCTAATTCACTATTCAGGCGTTTTTTGCCTCGTTCTCCAATTTTTCATTAGTTTCTATTTTCCGCTCCTCAATCCCTAAGTCTCAGGCTTGTTTACTTCGCAGCACTTGGATCGTTTTATTATATTTAAAATAGATTCTTTAGGTGATATCACTAGATGGATGCACACAATGGAGGGCAGTTAAGTAATGCCAAGAAACCAAAGAATCTCATCAGCGCTTTTTACAGCCTGCCTGTACTTAAGCAGTTTTTATTGGGCATTTTGCTGCCATTCGAGCTTGCTAATCTTATATAACACATGCTCACATTGAGGATGTGATAAATCAATACCTGGGTGCATGAAATTTTGCTTGCTATCAATCATACCAATTTTTTCCATAACCGCTTTAGAGCGATTATTAGCTTGGGTTGTAAATGAGACAACTTCTTTTAAATTTAGGTTAATAAATGCAAATTTAAGAGCTTCTCTGGCGGCCTCGGTAGCATACCCCTTGCCCCAGTATTGCTTTGCAAGTCGCCATCCAACTTCTACGCAAGGCGAAAATGGCATATTACCTTTTGGAGTATGTAGACCGGCAAAACCAATGAATTTCTGTTTATTAGGTATTTCTAAAGCCCAAAAACCCCAGCCACGCTCACTGATAAGAGACAAGATCTTTCGTCCCATTTCATTGCTTTCCTGTGTAGATAGAAGTTTTGGGAAATGCTCCATTACATCCTTGTCGCTGCACATTTCAGCAAATGGAAGAAAATCATCCTCTGTCCACTGACGAAGCAATAACCTATCCGTTTTCAACATTTTCTGACTATGCCTTGCGCCGCAATACGGGCCGATGATAGTTTGCTAAAAACCCGCTGTAGAGTGGAGCCGAGCAAACTAGTAAAAATCCGAATTCATTAAATTATTATGTGCTATGTCAAACTAGTAAAAACTTATCTCATTTTATACCAAAAGTAATTCTCAAAAATTTTAATCGTAAAATAAAAGAATGATAAATGGTTAAACATAGATATACGTTATAGCGCCAACTATACCAACAACTAAAATAGAAAAAATTACTACAATTAACTTGTTACTTGAGTCTTGATAAAGCTCGTGAATAGTTGTTCCCTTGGGTGCTTCTTTGTGCGCTTTTAAAACTGCGCCTTTTTGGCCCCGCTCTAGTTGACTAATACTCACTATAATAAACGCGCCCTTCTTATGTACTTTTGCATCGTAGTCTTCAATTTCGGCGAGCGGCAAATAGCCATGTCGCTCAGCGCCAAAATCGACAAAAGCCGCTTCAAGTGAAGGTTCAATCTTGGTGATTTTAGCTTTAAAGAAATTTCCTTTTTTATACAAGTTTGGAGAAATCAAAAGTGTTCCTAAAATTTTTAGTGCGCTCTCAAAGAGCGCGTTTTAACAGATTATGAACTGACGGTGCACTGCTCTCACTATAATCAGTTTTAGTGAGAATTATAGAAGGTTAGGGATACGTTTGTAGTTTTTCAATCAAGACTCATCATCATTCGCAGGTTTATCGTTAAGGCATTCGTACCCTATTGAATCATAACTTTTAATATTCTCTTTTGAGCCACACTCAACTAAAGCCATTTCATAATGATTGTTCTCATTAAATTGCTGAGCAAGATTACCTATCAAAATTATGATGGCAATAGTTAAGACAAGTATAGAAATTTTCTTTTTAAAGCTCATTCATCTTTCTCCATTGATTCAACGCCTAAAGCAACAGCGCGCTTTTTGCGCGTTGGTTAACCTTTAATTTTTATTGTTTTGGCGATAGCTCATAAACAGCTACCGAGCGACCCTGTATTGTTAATCATATAATTAGTACGAGTAAACTTTTGTCTAAGTGCTTCGTATGTATCCTAAAAATAAAAACAAATGATTTATTACAACAAGTCTTATTAAAACTTAAACTAATATAGTTGACTGCATTCTGCTTAATTAATAGATGTCAAATACTTACTTAAGACAATCAATATGTCAACTGCGTATTTTATTAGATTTACTGCAAGTAAATACAAGAACACTTGTTAACGGCCGTTAAAATGAACTACTTGAAAATTGAGCACATTAAATACAAATTACTCTAATAAAACCTTCTTACGTTGGTTCTGTGCACAAGTCATTTTAAGCGACTGATTCTATGTAATTTCTCCATGCTAAGTAAATCCAGAGCTATTGCTGATTCTCAAAAGCTCTGGAACGTGTTATTTAGCCATAGCATGTCAGCCACCGATCACCGAAAAACTTAACCAAACATAGATGCCGTAGCCCACCAAAAGTACGCCTCCCTCGGTGCGACTAAGACGGCGTCCGGTGTGCAAGAAAAAGAGTAACATCAATGCTGTCCCGAGCATAACCCACTGATCAAACTGTAAGATTCTTGCGTGAACTGGTAGCGGTTGAAGAAGCGCAGACACTCCGAGAATTCCAAGTAAATTAAATATATTGCTACCAAGTATGTTTCCAACCGCTACATCTGCGTGCCGCCGAATAGCTGCAATTACCGAAATTGATAACTCGGGAAGAGAAGTACCCACGGCTACAAGCGTCAAACCTATAACAGTCTCAGGAACACCAAAGTGGGTTGCAATACCAATGGCTCCAATCAAAAGAACCTGTGATCCTGCGATTAGAAGAAGCAAGCCTAAAACTACCGCCATTGCAGTCCACAATACCGACTTTGGAATGACAGACAGCTCATTTCCTTCAGCTTGATGCAATTCGCCTGAAGGCGCAGCGTGGAACTTTTCGCTCCAATATGCCCATACTAAATAAGCACCTAAAGCGACAATGAAAATAGCTGCGTCGGTGCGCGCTAACGCACTTCCTCCAACCAGTACTAAAAACAAAATACTGGCTGCCACTACCGTAACTGCGTCTCGCCTCAATGCCAACGGCTTAACCGCTAACGGCGAAATCAAAGCACAAACACCGAGTATCAATAAAATATTACCAATATTGCTACCAACCACATTCCCTATAGCAATATCTGGCCGCCCATCCACGGCGGCATTAACTGACACCACTAGCTCCGGAGCAGAAGTACCAAAGCCAACAATAACCAAGCCGCTAAGCAAGGGCGAAACACCAAGTCGCTTTGCTGCTGCCAGCGAACCACGGATTAATGCTTCACCACCAGCGGTGAGCATGGCTATACCTAAAATTATAAAAAGGAAGTTCATCATTTTTTGCAGGTGGCTCCTTTAGAATTCAGCATAACAATAAAAGCTCTAATCCTTGCAACTGTAAGATATGCAAGAATTCGGGGGGAGTGATGGTGATGTGTGATTTTTATTTTGCGTTATCATTTTTTTCTTTCCAGAATAGCTCTCATAAAAACCTAGGTGTGCCGAATAGGAAAAAGTATCAGTTCTGTCAACGTACTGACCAATCCAATCAACGAGCATTTCTAAATTATCATCCTGAACCTGTTTACTTGGATACTTGTGTGGTTCCCAAGGCCTTGCCCTCGCATTTAATTGACATGCCTCGACAGATAAATTCATAAAGATTATTTCTGTTGCTCTATTTTTTACTAAATCTAACAGGTCGGTATAACAACCTTCGATTACCCAATTATCATTAGCACTTATAAAATCTTCTATCTCCTTCCAAGACTCGTCTATTGGCTTGCGTTCAGGCGGAGTACTCGGCTTCCAAGCTAGCCCATCTAGATCTAAGTGAGCAAGCCCTCTAGTTTCACTCAAAACTTTAGCCAGCGTGGACTTTCCTGAACCGGAATTCCCAAATACTAGAATATTAGACAAGATATATTTCCTTAGTGCGTAAAGCGACGTTTACAAGCGCCATTTTGCTATTCCTGTTTTTCAAAAAACAATTCAACTGATAATTCAACTGTCGCTTTAGCTAAGTTAGACAGCTCACATTTTTAGCCGTTAGTTTTTCTCTTGCCATAAATGAAAAATACCGGTTTAAAAGCGCTAGAAAAACAATCGGCAATACCGCTGCATAAATACGATCACCTTCAAAATATATTGAAAATGGCAACATTAAAATTGTTGCTGTAAGCAGATACAATGAAAACATCCGTGCGCTACCTTTTACTCCAATAAAACCGGACGACGAAGCAAAAGTTGTCACTACGCCAATAATAACCATTAATATCAGTATTGCTGACTCACGTAACGAGTCATAGAGTTGCATGAACCACCATTGGTTAAAAAATACTGCGAGCCCCCCAAGAATTAAATAGATGTTTCCCGCTAGTACTAGTCTATTTAGCGGATTGCTCAAAGGCAGCAAGACTGCTAATTGTATTAAACCTAACAAAGCGCCAAGCTGAAATGCCTCTAGCCAACGTTCGTTAGATGGCGCGCCAAACCAAAAAGCGAACAAAGCAAATATAGATAAAGGAAAAAATTGAATTAACGCGAATATCCATTTACTCATAAATTTATCGAACCCTTGTGCTTGCTAACCTTTTGGCAATCTACCCCGGAGAGTGTTACCTGAACAAAATGTCATATGATTTTCGCAGCAATTGACCCTATAAAGCAAACTGTCGCAATTGCAAATCCGAAAAAAGGAACCCTAAACCAATACTTGTAGGCCAGTCCCAAATAAGCGATTGAAATAATCGTTACAAAAATTGAATAGTAAATATTTTCTGAAATCACTTCCATATTAAAGACAGCCAACGGAATGTATATTGCAGCAATGGATATAGCTCCGAGACTATGGCTTGCATTAAACCCTACCCAAGCGTCCCACATAGTTGTTTCTTTTGTTAACACCGGGCTAGTGCCTTTCATGCTCTCAGTGACATGATTGTTAAAAGCGTGAAACTTATTAGTGAAGAAAGTGAATAGCAGATGAACTATACCCAAAACACCAAATATTGAAGCACCAACTATTATTAAAAATTTTTCCATGTCAATGTTCCTAGAACTTTACTTTACACAAGACTCAAACCAAGTAATAGTAATTTTTTGCCACGCCTTTTTAAACAGCATTTATTTTTCAGGATATGTTGTAGCTTTAAACGTCGCTCCCGAACTCAAAGCTAAATTTTCAAGTTCTTCAAAATGATTTTCATCGCCTACATAAATTAAATTTGCGCCAGTTAGTGATGCTTCGCCAGATTCTGTTAGAGCTATTTTTAATATAGAGAAATTCAGAGAGTGGTCAGCACCTATTATTGCTATAGTTGCATTAGATTTAGTCGCTTCAGATAGGTGTTGCTGAAGAGTTACAGATGTAGACTCAATAGGTGAGCTTGCCGGAATATGAAACATGAAAAATTTAGTTTTTCCATCTTCAACATATTTTCCTGCCTCCTGCATAGCAGCATTTATATCATACTTAGAATTACTTATGCTAGGACTTGAGGCACATCCAAGGATAAATAAAAGTAACAGGGCAAGTGTAATAGTAATTATTTTCATTAAGCTTCCTTCTTCTCGAACATCACCTAAAATAACTTCTGAATACATATAGTCACTCCACAGATCTCAGCATTTTTATTAACGTAACTAGGACTGAATATTAAAACTGAACATTTTTGCATTTAAGCCGTTAATGTTAACTAAAAATAAGTAATTACCTTCTTTAAAATCAACACCCTCTGACCAAAGAAAAGCTTCATAATCTATATTTGTTGGCGGGCCTATATACCATGCACCGGCCTTATTAAACACGCTATACACTCCACTGTTTTCATCAAACTTTAATATAGTCCACTCTAAAACGTAACCATTTCTTGATAAGTTTTCTACTCTCACTCCAAACCTAGGTTCTATTTTATTTTTTTCCCACTGAATTGTATTTCCTCGATTGTCGAGTTCGTAAAACTCACCAGCCTCAATAATATGACCAAATTCAATTTTGAAATTATCTCTGTTGGCAATATGCTTACTCGATATACAGCCAGATAAGCAAACTAAAATTAAAGCTAGTATGTAATTTCTCATATTTTCCTCTAGTTATCCTGCAATAAAACGCGACTAGTTTAATCGCGTTGCCGCGTACCGCGCAAGTTCAATAGCCTCGCTAAATGCCTTTGGAGTTATCGGACAGAAATATTCTTTAAACTGTCCATCGTTTATAGAAAGCGAGTAGCAGTCGCCTTCAATAGTTGCTTCTCGTACGACCTCGCCTTCTAGCTCCGAACTGTACTTGAAGGTTACGTTTTTATCAGTCGCAGAAACAAGAGCGTAACTATAAGTTTCTACCCAGTCTTCCAAAACTGCGGTGAATTTCTCGCATTCGAACTGAATATACAATTTTCCAAAGAAATCTTCGGATAAAAGCGCCTTTTGTTTCTCTGTAGAATTTTTAGCTTGGCGAAAGCTTGCTAAAGTTTTTTCTTCATTAGATTTCCAGTAGCCTTCTAGTGGGCAAGCGCTGACCTTTACAGCAACAAATAAAAACATTAAAACTAATATACGTAAAATCATAGTTACATAAAAATCCATTTTAACAGATGCCAAATAAATCAATAAGTTCGGGCTTGCCAAAGTTTACGGACAAAAAAACTCGGCAAGCTTTAGCGAGTCTTCTGCATTATTATGCTAAAAGTATGCTAAAAGTTAATTACAGCACTTTAGGCGGTAAATATATGGTGAACTCGTTCAATGGCTCAATAAGAACACTGTGAGCATTTTGTTGTTCTTCAAGCGTCACCAGACCTAGTCGCGACAATAAACCAAAATTAGCCGACTTTAGTTTTGCAGCAGTCACCTCTAACTTTTTGTGCCAAACTCTATATGTGCCTAATTTACCATCTCTTCGATAATAAAATCCTGCCAAGGGATGAGTTAAGTATACAAGCCCCGTTTCCGTATCGGGAAAACCGGGCAATTTTAATTCGCTATTTGTTTCTTGAGTTAACTCAACCTCTGCTGGTGCCCATTTTGCGAGAGTCGTCATCTGATACTTTTTATATATTTTCTGTGACTCATCAAATTCGCAGTCAAATTGAACATCTCCGCTGTACCATGGTAAGCACCAAATAAATCTTGGCACAGCCAGTGTCCATGAATCTAAAGTGGTACCTAAAAACCAAACGCATCGCTCATTTGCTTCTTTATCGATAATATAAATTCGATAATTGGTTTGTCCCATAGTAAATTTGGGAAAAGGGTAAACAGCAGAGGTAAAATCTACGTCAATAAAAGGTACTACGGATATTAACGCTTTTTCTATGCCATTTACTTTTATTGTGTCTAGTTTAAAGCGTTCAGGAAAAAGCCCATTAAAACGAGACGGATCGACTGCGTAGGTTATTATTGCGAAATGCTGCAATTTGCATAAAACATCAACCCCCTTAGGCTCAGGCCTTGGATGCAGAAAGTCATTAAATTTTAAGTAATCCAACGCACAACCCTCCTTGAAACTGAAATCAAATATAAGTTCTGCAACTTGATTCATTTCTATTTGCTAAAAAATTTAAGTTTACCGCAATGATTAAGAGGTTTCTCTTTACTGTGGCACACCGCGTGCTTCCATTCACCGTTGAAATCAATGAATTGAAACCCCAGTTTTCTGCTAATACATGGTGTCAAAGTGTCATCACGAACTTTGATGGTGATGTTATTAATTGGTTTACCTTTAAGCACTTAAAAACTTTTCCTGACAATACAAAGCCTGGCCCCACTCTTACTTATACGTTCCGGTATTCGATTTAGAAGATAAAAACTACAACAGCATTCTTAAATATTTTTTCTGGAGTTATATTTGTTATCTTAACGCTCGCCTAAATTAAACTTAATTAATAGCTATCAAATACTTACTTAAGCTAGTCCTGATGTCAACTGCGTATGTAATTAGATCAGCTGCAATTAAAGGCCAAAGCACTTTGTAATGAGCTATAACATCAAACACTTTATAAAATAAGGCCTATTAAAAGCCTATAACAAGGTAAAATCGTTTAATTTGTTTAACCCCTAATGGTCCAAGTGCTGGTTTGGCTAATTAATTTAAGCGTGCTAAATTACCCATTTAAGCTATGACACATTAGCTTTAACTCTTTATAAAAATAGACCGAATAAGGAAGTTAGCCTATGCTTAGATATTTTCTTCTACTCGTTAAGATTTTATGCTGCCAATCATTGTTAGCGAAAGAGCTTCCTAAAATAGCCCTACAAACTACCTTTTCAATTGGTGAGACTATCCAGTTTCATTCCAATATTTTAAGCGAAGACCGCAAGCTTAATATTTATCTGCCACACGGCTATAGCCAAAATACGAGTAAAAACTACCCAGTCATTTATTTACTCGACGGCTCAGCAGATGAAGATTTTATTCATATTGCAGGGCTAGTACAGTTTGGTTCTTTCTCATGGATTAACCAAGTACCTGAATCGATTGTGGTAGGCATAGCAAACGTTGATAGAAAACGCGACTTTACTTATCCTTCTAAAAACACACTCGATCTTAAAGAGCTACCGACTAGTGGCGGTTCTGCCCAGTTTATAAGTGCGATTAGCCAAGAAATCCAACCTTTAATTAGTAAAAACTATCGAACAACATCAACCAAAACGATCATTGGGCAGTCTTTAGGTGGCTTGCTTGCAGCTGAAATTTTATTTCAATCTCCTGAATTATTTGATCATTATATAATCATTAGCCCTAGTCTTTGGTGGGACGATGAATCACTACTGAAGCGCAACTTGAGTTTTAGCGCAGCAACTAAGTCAGTTTACGTTGGCGTAGGAAAAGAAGGCGCGGTAATGGAACGACTAGCAAAGGCGTTATTTACAAAATTGCAAGCGGTAGAAACAAAACAGCCAGCATTGCATTTTAATTTTTTTGAGCAGTTGAGTCACGGAGATACCATGCACTTAGCTGTGTATGACGCATTCGATAAAATTTTTAAAAGTAAAAACCAAGACAAAGCTAACTAAGTAAATAAATAATTAATTGTGACTTATTTTTAATTACAAAAAATCGCTATTCAAGCTCAATTACTTGAGCTTGAATAGTGAATTAACTGCACTCAACAGGTTAATTTTCTAACTACTCCCAAGTAGCCAGTAAATCAACACCAGAGTAATTAGCATATGCGCGAATACTCACATACCAGGTACTAGCTTGCGGACTAGCAAAACTACACGACTCATTATTACCATAGCGGTATGGCCTACAGTCATATTGCGTGCTCGTAGGCTGCGTCGCTTGCCGAACATATAGATCCGCATCGCCAGAGCCGCCGGCAATACTCACATTTAGATTCGCTGTGTTAGCAGGTATGGTTAAAGTAAAGTGCTGCCACCCGCCTCTATTGTCTGATAAATTACTTCGTTCAAAAGTACCACCACCATTAGAAACAGTATAGCTTCCGGTCAGCGATACCCCACTAAATGCCCGATATCCTCGGAGCATTACATGGTAAGTTCCTACTTGCGGATTATTAATATTACAAACTTCATTATTACCATTACGATAGGGCCGGCATTCGTAGTTTGATGTAGATGGTGGCGTAGCAAACTGAATATAAAGATCGGCATCGCCACTACCACCACTAATTTCAAACGACAAATTGCGCGCATTTTCTGGAACCTGCATTGTATAAAAAAGGGTATCACCTTGCGCTCCATTAATACCATCGACAGGGATACCGTTTTGTAACTCATTCGGGCTTCCTGTAGAAACCGTAATGGCTTTAGTTTCATCGTCTAAATTTCCATTAGCGTCAGACACCGTAAGCGTCACGGTGTATGTACCTGGACTACTAAAGCTATGAGTAACCTGACTGCCTTGCGCACTGGTTGAATCACCAAAACTCCAACTATAACTCGTTATATTTCCACCACTGGCATTCGCATTAAAGTCACAACTTAAGCCATTACAGTTATAGCTATAGGCTGCGGTTACCGGCGGTGGGGTAGAGTCATTTATTTTTAAGAAAATCGCGCTTATTGCACCATCAGTGTTTGAATCGTCTCGGGCGCGCACGTAAATAATATGATCACCCACACTTAAGCCAGACGTATCAATGGTTGAGATAACATCTTCCGATTTACTATTAAAACTTCCATCTGCTGGGCTAAGTGGTATAGCTACAGCCCCAGCTTGCCATGGTGGAGTATCAATAAAGTATTCAGCAGCAACAATGTTCTGAGTAGTTTCTGTGCCATTGCGGGTACTAAATCGCAGATCACTCACGGTCGCGGTTAAACTCACATTGGTACCAGCCGGTACTCCATCTGTCGACGCGTTACCGCTTAAACTTAAACTTAAAGTATCCGGGCCACTTGGGGTAATGTATGGCGTTCGAACCACCTTAGCTGCATAGATTAATGCCGGTAAGTTATTCGGTTTAATTGTGTTTTCATAAGTTGAACAATTTTGAAAAAAGCTGGTACCTAATTCAAAAGTAAAAGCCGCAACACCAAGCTCGGCATAACTAATATTGTCACTGGTACCATCGGTTGCATAAAGGCCAATTGACTGTTGTGGCATATAGCCATTAAAAAAAGCAAACTTTCGTCCAAGCGTACGCATTTGTGCGCCATTAGGTGCGATACTACTTTTATCACCCCAAGGCCACAACACTAGCTCACTATAACTGTGAATATCAATATGAATACCCGCGGTATTTAACGGAGCTGCGTCACTGTCATTTGGGCCACGAGAGTCTGGCCATAAGTTTCGCACATAGTTTTCTATCGCTTGTATTTCTGGCTCAGAACCAGGTGAGGGACCGCGATAAGTAGAACTACACTCATTGCCGCTTGAGCCAGATCCCCCGGTAATATTCCAACGCTCGCTAAAGTTTCTATTTAAATCAGCACCTCGACTGCTCGAACTTGACCCACAATAGTTTTGATTGGTATTTTTTCGCCAACTGCTGCCTGCTTCTGCTTTTTTTCTACCATCGGGGTTGGTTTGCAACATTAAATGAATTTCATGATGGTCAAGTATCCAAGTTGCATCGGCATTTGTTCCGTAGCCATTAACCAGCCAGCGTGCAAAATCTAAATTTAAAGGAGCGGTAGTATATTCACGAGCATGAATAGCGCTATTAATAAATAATTTAGGTTTAGGAAAAACATTTTGTTGGTTGGTTAATACCAACACTTTAATATCATATCCTCCTATGTTTTGGGTTTTTTCCCAAGAATCACCAACGTCTATAAACTCAGCCAAGTTTGGGTGAGAAGTCACCATACTTTGTGCGACACTTAAGGTTTCTTCAACGGTTTCATAACAGCTATAGCCAGGAATACTTTGAATGCTACTGGACAGCGCATTATCTAATAGCGCTTTTTGACTTCTGTTCAGACGCTCATTACGCGCTTTAATATACTGCTTTGCTGGCTTTATTTTAAACTGAAATGCTTTTAGCTTTTCAATCTCATTTTCATTAAGCTCCATAATCAAATAGCCTTTGTCATAGTGCGACTCTAACAATTGGTTATGAAAGCTAATAGATGCTTTTCGTGCTAAGTCTTCATTAGGGAAGTAAACCCTATATATATTTAAGGTCTTTTTTTCTGCTTCTAAAATTTGTAAGGTGTCGTGTAATTCGCTAGCGATAACAGCAGGGGGAATAAAACTTATAGACCCCATAAAAAATATCGATAACAAAAATAATTTTGTTATTTTCATTTTCATGGTCCTCGATTAGATTAATTGACAATACTTTGTCATTCTTTGGCTCACTATTTACAAAGGAAATAGTAAAGTAAGCTTAGTCAGATAGTTATTTTTAGCGAGCACTGAAAAATTAATCTTGCGATTTTGCTGAAAATAAAGGAATTTATTTTGCTAATTTTCACCTGGTGAGATATTGCAAAAGTCTGGTGATGGAATTTGATTGAAATCTGTTTTTAAATTTATGACTTGGCTAATTTAAATTAACGCGCACTAAAAACTTAACCCAAACAACTCACGTATTTTTTAGTTTTGCCCCATTTTAGAGAGCCGATAAAAATGTGCTGCCGGGTTAAAGTAAATAGAAAACTCTTCGCCTTGCTGATTCGTTGCAACGATTAAATCTAGTAGCACCTCACCTCGAACTAATGCTTGAGATTTTTGCTCAAGATCAAAGAAATACAGCACATCATATTCTTCAGAAACAGAAATAGTTTCATAGGCGGTGGTCGCAGTTCTACCATCACCAGTAGCAACAATAGAGTTCATTAATCCTTTTGACCAGCGGTAGTGGTGCGACGCATCTTCAGATTGGCCTAATTGTTCTAAACAAACCGCGGTATAATAATGAACGACCATATCAACAGGGCATTGCTGTAGCCATTCAGCCCCAATTAAACTAGCTTCTATCCAGTTTTCTTCATTCATTGCTAATACTATCGTGTTGAGTGGCCTATTGGATTCACACAATGCCGAAAAATTAGCTTGCCAACCAAGTTGTTTACGTAGCTGATAAAAGTTGGGCGAGTCTTGCCAAGTATAGTGAGTTTGGGTAGGGGCAGTTGATTTACGCGCACATCCGGTCACCATCAAACAACTAGTTATGATCAAAAAACAAAAAACTACACTGAATTCCTGTTTCATTTTTTATCCTTAGTGATAAAGTTTAAATTTGTAACGGCTTTAAAAAATTAATTAACCTTTTTTTAAGGACAGTAACTTGGGCAATTTAGCTTGAATAAATATAAGGTTACAAATCTTTACATTTAGTTTGTTAAAAATATGCAACTATTAACTCGTCTAAGCGTCATAGTAATTGACGTGAAAGACGTCTCCCGCACCCCTCCTAATTAGCGGGATTTGGATTAAGTTTCCCCAAGCTTAATCTGCTATCGGCCTCAAAGTTTCTTTGAGGCTTTTTTTTGTTTCATTGTTTATTGCTTACGTTTATCGCTGATTACTTATTGCCTTTAACTCGGATTCATTTAACTTAATTTCGCATAGGCAAGCATAAGCCATTTAGCCCCAACAGAATCAAAATTAACTTGTACGCGAGCTTGTGCACCTTCACCTTCATAGTTAAGAATAACACCGCTACCAAACTTAGGGTGTGACACTTGCTGTCCTAAACTAAATCCACTGGCCGCCGATTCAACCTTTTGACTTACTGTTTCAAACACCGGCTGACTCACTTGGGTATTAATTCGGACCTCTTGTTTTAATTCATGCGGAATTTCTCGTATAAATCGAGAAACTGCCGGGTAGGTATCTTTTCCCCATAACCGACGCTTTTCAGCATACAGTAAATATAGTTTTTGCATTGCTCGCGTAATACCAACATAGGCTAAGCGGCGCTCTTCTTCAAGTTTATCTGGCTCATCCATAGACATCATATGAGGAAAAAGTTTTTCCTCCATGCCAGAAATAAACACGACTGGAAACTCAAGACCTTTGGCCGAATGCAGTGTCATTAATTGAACACAATCTTCATATTGATCCGCTTGCGTATCTCCAGCTTCCAATGAGGCATGCGCCAAAAATGCAGTCATAGGTGCAAGATCTGGATAGTCTTCCACATCAAATTCGCGCGCTGCGCCAGCAAGCTCAGCTAAGTTTTCTTTTCGCGCTAACGCTTTTTCGCCTTTTTCTTTGGCATACATTTCCATCAGATTACTCATTTCAACAGTTAGGGTAATCTGTTCAAATAAGGGAAGCTCGTGTAATTGCTCAAAGCCGTCACTAATTAACTGCAAAAATCCAGCAAGCGATGCGCTAGCCTTTGCGCTTAGAACCTTTTGCTCAACACTTTGATGCGCAGCTTGCCACATGGTTATTTGATTTTCGCGCGCACATAAGCGAATTTTTTCAATCGATTTTTGTCCCAAGCCGCGCGCAGGCGTATTGACGACTCGCTCAAACGCGGCATCATCTTGGTGGTTATACATTAACCTTAAATAGGCTAAGGTATCTTTAACTTCAGCTCGTTCAAAGAACTTTAAGCCGCCGTATATGCGGTAGGGAATTTGGCGTTGCAACAGAAATTCTTCTAGCACCCGTGACTGTGCATTAGAACGATATAAAATAGCGCAGTCGGAATAGGCGTTTCCTTGACTATGCCAATCACTTATTCGCGCAGCTATAAAACGCGCTTCTTCTTGTTCATTAAAGGCGGAATATACTGAGATGGCTTCACCTTCATTGCCTTCTGTCCAAAGGTTTTTGCCCATTCGTTCGCTATTATTAGCAATAACAGAGTTGGCTGCCTTTAAAATAGTCGCAGTCGAGCGATAGTTTTGCTCTAAGCGTATGGTTTGTGAATCTTTATATTCATGTTCAAAGCGTCGAATATTTTCTATTTTTGCGCCCCGCCACCCATAAATAGACTGATCGTCATCACCAACAATAGTGACATCGCAATGATCTGCACTAAGCAGGCGTATCCAAGCATATTGAATACCATTAGTATCTTGGAACTCGTCAACTAGCACATGTTGAAACCGTTGCTGATAGTGCTCTCTAATATGTTCGTTATCGCGCAGAAGCTCATAAGCGCGTAATAAAAGCTCGGCAAAATCTACTAAACCTCCAACTTCACAGGCTTGCTGGTATTGATAATAGACCTGCGTATGAGTGCTAGTAAATAAATCACCATTATGCCGAATATCCTTTGGTCTTAGCCCCTCGTCTTTTTGATTATTAATAAACCATTGAGCTTGGCGCGCAGGCCATTCGGCTTCATCAAGGTTGAGTTCTTTCATAATTCGCTTAATGATGCGCAGCTGATCGTCAGAGTCGAGAATTTGAAAAGTATCTGGCAGGCCGGCATCTCTTGCGTGAGCACGCAACATACGGTGAGCTAAACCATGGAAAGTCCCTATCCACATACTACTCGCCGAGCGGCCTAATAAAGCTTCAACACGTGATTTCATTTCCGCAGCGGCTTTATTGGTAAAAGTTACCGCTACAATGGCATGCGCACCTATATTTTCAGTAGCAATTAGCCAAGCAATACGATGCACTAAGACCCGCGTTTTGCCAGAGCCCGCGCCCGCTAGTACTAATAATGCCTGTTTTTTTGCAGAAACAGCCTCGCGTTGAGCGCTATTTAAACCCTCTAGAATTGGTGTGACATCCATAATTTGATTCTGTATATTTAATTTTAATTTAAAGGTATCAAGCAATTGATACCGCGCTAAGCAGTCGCATTTGACCCCAACTAACTTGACTCAAGAACTCTCTAGGAACTTAAGGTGATCAAACAACTAGTGCTCAAACAAGTAATAATACTATTCTACCTGCTTTTTGGAATTTCCTCAGCTTTTGCAGCAGAAAGTTTTCCAGCCAAGGTCTATCATGCAAAACAAAACCAACGACCCATGCCTCACCTTTCTTTGCAAAATAATACTATTCAAATAAGTGAAGCAGAAGCCTATCAGTTACAAAAGTCTCTAGTTGAACTACATAAAAATGACTCTATAGCCGGTTATAAAGCTGGGCTTACCTCACAGCAAAGCCAGCAGAAGTTTAATTTAGATCATGCGCTTTCTGGAGTGCTATTAGCCAGTGGCAACATTTCCGACCCCACTAAAATACAACTCAAGCAAGCGTCTCAGCTCATGATAGAAACCGAGATTGGCTTTATTTTAAACCAACCCATTGTACAGCCAGTCAAAAATATTGCCGAATTAAAAACCGCTATTGAAGCCGTTGCCGCAGTAATAGAGCTGCCCGATCTAGGTTATGAACATGCGTCCAAAATTAGCGCGCTAGATTTAATTGCGGCTAATCTGGCATCACACCAATACCTAATGCTAGACCCAGTAGACATTAACCAAATTAAAGAGATTAACAGCATTAGCACTCATTTATATTATCAAGATAAGCTCCTTTTTAAAGGCCAAGCTCAAGATGCTCTAGGAGACCAGTGGCAAGCGCTTTTGTGGCTGGTTAACCATTTATTGCAAAGTGGTTATCAGTTATCAACTGGCGATCTTCTAATTACGGGGGCGCTTGGTAAAATGGTAAAAGCGCAAAGCGGAAGCTACCATGCCACTTTTGATCAGCTGGGCGAGATTAAATTTACCATTCAATAATTTGGAAATTGAAATCGCTAAATTTTATTTTTTATAAAGCACTCTACTTTGGATAATACTATGTCGCTAGATAGTTCTGAAAACTCGACTAATACCGCCAACCAAGTAATTTACCAAGCACAACAAAGCTTTGGTCATCTAGCTCAGGCATTCCAAGAATCTCCCTATCCAACAGAAAAACTAAGACTGCAACAATTAAAAGCGCTGCGAAGCGCATTAAAAAGTCATCAAGACAAACTTTTAAAAGCGATTTCTGCAGACTTTGGCAACCGCTCGTATGATGAAACCTTATTAGCCGACATCTGGCCAACTTTAAAAGCGATTGACTTTGCCATTGCTAATTTACGCAACTGGATGCAGCCCAAGCGGCGCAAGATTGCTATGCTTTTCCAGCCAGCTAAAGCGAACATTTGCTATCAGCCTCTGGGGGTTGTTGGCATTATGTCGCCCTGGAACTACCCCATAAGTACTTTATTGGGGCCTTTAGCTGAAGCTATCGCGGCGGGTAACCGTGTCATGTTAAAGCCATCAGAGTTATGCCCTTATACCAACAGGGTTGTAGCTGAAATTATTCAAGCGGCCTTTACTCCAGACGAAGTTACCTTAATAGAAGGCGATGCCCAAGTTGCAGCCGCTTTCGCGTCACTTCCTTTTAATCACCTATTTTTTACTGGCTCTACGCAAGTAGGCAAAAAGATCATGGCAGCAGCAGCCAACAATCTCACTCCTGTCACGCTAGAGCTAGGCGGTAAGTCGCCTATGCTAATAGCGGATGATGTCAGCTCAGCTTTTGCCGCAAAACGTATTGTGTATGGAAAGTGTTTAAACGCCGGGCAAACTTGTGTCGCTCCAGACTATGTTTTATGCCCAGAAGATAAGCTCGATAGTTTAGTTCAATGCATTAAGGCTGAATTTGCAACACTCTACCCTAATTTAGATAATGGCGACTATTCTAGCATTATTAACCAGACGCATTTTGACCGCCTTAATCAGTTAATTCAGGATGCTAGCGAAAAAGGCGCGCAAATCTATTCACTCGGTAAATCTGACAAACCCAAGCAGCGATTACTTGGGCTCACTTTGATAACCAAGGTACAAACCAATATGCGGGTAATGCAAGAAGAGATTTTTGGCCCGTTACTGCCCATTATTGGATATACAGACATACAACAAGCAACCCAAACAATCCTTGCCCAGCAACGCCCACTTGCACTCTATTTAGTCACCCATAACAAGCGCTTGGCCAATCAAATCATAAAAAGCACTCACTCAGGCAGTGTGTGTATTAACGACTCGGTCACTCAAGCGGCACAACAAGACTTGCCTTTTGGCGGCGTTGGCCACTCGGGAATAGGCCAGTATCACGGTTTTGAAGGCTTTAAAACTTTTTCTCATCAAAAATCTATCTTTAGACGTGGCAAGTTTAGCTCTACTCAATTGGTAGCTCCGCCTTACGGCAAACTAGTACACCGGCTTTTATATCGTTGGTTTATTCGATAGTCACTGATTAAACCCCGCTTTATATTCTGCTTTAATTTAATCGGCTTAATTTTCTCTCGCAAGCGAGAAATTAAGCCTATACTTAAATTTTAGTAGGGCATCGCCAAAATCTGCTAGCGCAGAGCTAGGTGGCTCTTCATCTATTTTTTGATAACCGTAAGTGATGCAAATTACATTGAACTTAGCCAATTTTTGCAAGGATGCAGCGGCCTATGATTAAGATTTTAATTCAAGAAAGTAACCAAGTTGATTTTGACAGCGTTCAAAACATACTCACCTGCATAAGCCCTAATAGTTACTTACTTGAACGCCTCGCTACAACAGATATCCAACAATTTAAGCAGCAACGCTATGATTTACTCCTTTTTTCTATTAATGAGACCGATCACAAAAACGTAACTTTTCTGCAAAGTATTTTAGAAAAAAAGCACGCTAAGCCCGTAATAGCAATGACTGATGCGAGCAATCCGGCGTTCGATCAATCATTAATAGAGTTTGGCGCAGACGATTGTTTACCAAAAAATGAACTTACCCCGGCATTTTTAAAGCACGCTATTCACCATGCCATTCGCCGTAAATTTACTGAGGCCAAACTTGCTCACATTGCCACTCATGATAGGCTCACCGGCTTAGCTAATCGATATTTGCTAAATCAACACTTAGAACATGCTATTAGTATGTCAAAGCGTTCAAGTTGCAACTTCGCGGTTTTATTTATCGATTTAGATAAGTTTAAACTAGTTAATGACTCTCTTGGTCATGAAATTGGCGACATCATTCTCAAACAGACGGCCAATCGGCTAACCCAAGAAGTCAGAGAAACCGACATAGTGGCACGCCTTGGCAATGACGAATTTGCGGTGCTTGTGGAAAATATTGACAGTGCGAACAATGCGGCTAAAGTGGCAGAAAAAATTCAACTTAAAATGCGCGATGTTTTTACCACCCAAGAGCATGAACTTTTTTTGTCTGCCAGTATTGGTATCGCTATTTACCCGCAGGGCGGTACTCAACCTAACAAGCTGATAAAAAATGCTGAAATAGCTTTAAGTAAAGCCAAACAAGGCGGCCGCAATCATTTTCAAGTGTACACACAAGAGCTAAACCAGCAAGCGAAACTAAAACTTGAATTAGAAAAAAACCTGCGGCGCGCTCTAATTAATGGTGAATTTGAAATTCACTTACAACCTCAAATTAACCCACACACCCAAGCTATTGCTGGTGCCGAAGCCTTGCTTCGCTGGAATCATCCTACGCAAGGGCAGATATCTCCCGTAGTGTTTATTCCGCTGCTTGACGACTTAGGACTATTACCTGGTGTAGAAAGCTGGGTCATTAATCAAGTTTGCCTACTTGCCAAAAGCTTAACGGATGAATTTGGAAAAATGCGCTTCTCCGTCAATATATCCGGCTCGCACTTTAAAGCAGGCAGCTTAAAAGAAAATATTTTTGCCGCCTTACAAACTAGCAACTTAAACGCGACCTATTTAGAAATAGAGTTAACCGAAGATATTATGATAGAGCACGTGGAAAAAAATAGTCATTTATTGTCGGAATTAAAAGAGTTGGGCATTTCGGTGGCGTTAGATGACTTTGGTAAGGGTTACTCTTCGCTAAGCTATCTTAAAAACTTTCCCGCTGACATATTAAAAATAGACAAAGCGTTTATCGACAACTTAACCACAGATTCTCGCGATGCTTCAATCGTGGAGTCTTTAATAGAGCTATCCCACAAACTCGGTATTCAAGTAGTCGCAGAAGGCGTAGAAGACAAAAACCAACTGATATTTTTACGAAATATGCGCTGTGATTATATTCAAGGTTATTACTTTGCTAAGCCAATGTCTAAACTAGATTTTAAACATTTTGTAGAGAAGCATAAGCATCAACAAACGACAAACTCAATCAATATTGTGCCTAATTCGATCAGTGCTAACAATTAGCTTTTTGACTGTTGCGCCTCGATTTCAGCAACTACCTTTTCAAGCGCGTCTATCTTTTCTCTCGTGCGCGCTAATACTTTAGTTTGAGCATCAAACTCTTCGCGCGTCACTAAATCCATTTTAGTGAGCATACTTTGTAATATTTGCTTAAATTGTGAATGTAAGTCTTGCTGAAAAGACTTAGCACCAGGCGGAATGGCGCTGCTAAGCTTAGTTGCTAATTCATCGAGTTTTTGCGGATCGATCATGTCAAACCTAATTCAGTCTTTACCAGTAATGTTAGCAGTATAAAAGAAGCGCTAAACAATGTCAGCGCCAAGCTAGATTTTCTTGGCATTTTTTGCGCTAAACCATTAAATAAGCGGTTTTAAACTATCTATTATTTGGGAGTTACAAACTAACTAGGTATAATTAGCAAGAACTTAACCATAACAGCCGATACTATGCTTGCGCGAATTTTGCCTGCCCCCATTTTAGGGGCATTTTCACTTTTACTACATACCATTAATACCTTTTTTTGGATTGGTCCTATTCTATTGGCGGCAATAATTAAGTTAATTGTGCCGGTTAATCTTATTACTAAAGGCTGTAATCTACTGTTAAATTTTTTCGCCTCTAGTTGGATTAGCGTTAATACCGCCATTAACCAACTAACCAAAAATGTTAACTGGCAAATCACTTTACCCCAAGACCTGTCTACCAATGACTGGTATCTGGTTATTGCCAATCACAAAAGTTGGGTTGATATATTCGCATTACAGCAATCGCTTAATCGACAAGTACCATTTTTAAAGTTTTTTCTAAAAAAAGAACTTTTTTGGGTGCCGGTTTTAGGGCTGGCTTGGTGGGCTCTGGACTTTCCATTTATGAAGCGCTACAGCAAGAGCTATATTAAAAAGAACCCGCACAAAAAAGGCGAAGATTTTAAAACCACCAAAAAAGCCTGTGAGAAATTTAAGTCTATACCCATTTCTATTATGAACTTTGCCGAAGGCACTCGATTTACTCAGCAAAAACAGCAACGCCAAGGCTCACCCTATCAAAATTTGCTTAAGCCAAAATCCGGTGGAATCGGTTATGTTTTAACTTTAATGGGCAACGAAATAAACCAAGTTTTAGACGTAACCATTAATTATCCAGACTTTCAGGCGAGTCAATCGCAACCCACCTTTTGGGATTTTTTATGCGGAAAAGTTACCCAAATTAATGTCACCGCAAAACTTAAACCAATTCCCGACAATATCAAAGGTGACTACATTAATGATGCTGAAAACCGAAAGCTAGTACAGCAGTGGGTTAATCAGTTGTGGCAAGAAAAAGACCAAGAGTTAACCGCTCAAGCGAGCGATCAGTCTAGTTGAAACACTTAAACGGTGAGTGAATTGTATTTAGGCCGCTAACGCCTAACTACTTCTTAAACCAGCCGACTAGGGCCATTAACCCAAAACCTGCAACCAATAGCCATTTAGCGGTCGTTAAAAAATCATAATAAGTCGGTACATCGGCTAGTTGTTCGCGCGACAAGTCGATGACTTCAAAACCAGCCACGACAACTAGCCCAAGAATTAAATTGAGTTTCCAGGAAAACCAGCGTTTCACTAAAAAATCACTGGCTTAATAGAGGCAATAGCAAACATTGCCGATATAGCAGCAACCGCTACAACAAATGCAATGACTTTAGCTTGCTTAGTACGCCCCGGTTTTAACGCGATAACCCCGGCACCTATGTACACAGCGAGTAACACTACTTTTAAAGTTAACCAGTCTATTACGAAAGGATATTGACTGGTAATTATCATTAAGTAGATAGCGCTACCCAACAGTAAGGTATCGATAATGTGCGGTAATATTTTTACCGGCTTGACCGAAAGCAAACGATTATTAGACAACATCCAATAGCCGCGCAAAATAAAACCAATTAAAGAAACGAGCGCTAAGCTCATATGTAAATGTTTAACTACTGCGTAATATTCCACAGGACTTGCCCCTTAAAAGTGTTTTGAACAGCTAGCTTAAATTGTGCTATTTGCTCGCTAGCCATATCTAGTTGAACCGTAATTTTGGTTGCATAATCGACTTGGTAGTTATCGATTTGATAGTCTTTTAGTAAATGTTCACAGTCTTTCAGCTGTGCATATTCTAAATTAAAACTTAAATGCTCATAAGCTATTTTTTGGGTAGTTTTTAATTGTTCTATAGCGAGTTTTACACCGCCACCATATGCTCTAGCTAATCCTCCAGTGCCCAATTTAGTACCGCCATAAAAGCGCGTACAAACAGCCACAATATCCCCCAAACCACTGTGTTGTAACACAGTTAACATGGGCTTTCCTGCAGTACCTGATGGCTCTCCGTCATCACTGCAGCCAATTAACGTAGTAGACTGCGGGTTTCCAACAATATATGCCCAACAATGATGAGTGGCTTCTGGGTAGCTTTGATTTAATTGTTTTATAAAGGCTTTAGCATCATCTGCCGTTGATACATTTTTAATGCGAGTAATAAATTGGCTATTCTTGATAACCTCTTCAACTTCTAATGAGTCTGCTGGCACTAAGTAGGATGGCATATAAGTTCTGCAATTTTTCAAACAATATAAGGCAAAAAAACGCTTAAACCGCGAGCTGCATTATCTGCAGCTCGTGATAAAAGTACTTTAAAAAAACGCCCAATTAATTATGCTAATTTTGACATCGCATCGCGGGTTAAATTGATGACCTTGTCGGCCTTTATAATTACATTATCTTCAATTCGGATACCGCCATAAGGCATAAATGATGCAATTTTATCCCAGTTAAAAGCACTAGCAAACTCGCCCTCACGTTGTTTTGCTAGGAGCGGTTCAATAAAGTAAAGTCCGGGCTCAACGGTAAAGGCCATATCATTTTGCATCGTTCGTGTACTCCGCAAGAAAGGGTGATTTTTAGGTGGTGCTTTAGGGCTACCACTGGCGTCAGCAAACTGACCACCAACATCGTGTACTTGTAAGCCAATTAAATGGCCTAGCCCATGGGGGAAAAACGCCGCACTAATTTTATTTTCTACCATGCCTTCTGCTGACATATCAACAAAGTTAAAATCTTTTAATATGGCCGCAATTTTATGATGAGCCAAATCATGAAGCGAACCATATTCATCGCCAGCACGCATGGCCGCAATACAACTTAAATTAACTTTATCCATAGCCGCAATTAGGTCAGCAAACTCATCTTGCTGATACGAATAAGTTCGGGTGATATCTGCATGATAGCCATTAAAGCTGGCCCCTGCGTCAATTAAGAACGAAAACATATTTTGTGGTGGTTTAGCTTGGCATTCATGATAATGCAAAATAGCCGCGTGCTCATTTAACGCAACAATATTGCTGTAGGGCATTTGATGCTCCATCATACCCGCCGCTTCAACGTAAGCTAAATGAATTTGTTGTTCACTTTTACCTGCACGAAAACCTGCCTCGGCAACTTTGTGAGACACAACCGCGATCTCATTAGCACGCTTTATACATGCTTGCTCATAGCCACTTTTAATAGCTCTTTGCCAATAAATTGCATTAATTAATGCTTGAGGGTTAGATGCAGCTTGGTTGTAGTTTGAAGTGATGTCGGTTGTTTCGCCTAAAATAGCTACTTCAGCGTTATCTTTTGGGAGGTAGTTAGCCGCTTCGCCTCGCTCTGTTACTATTTGAATATCAAAATGCTCTGGCCAAATTCCTTCTGGATCGGCTGGCGGCGAGTGCCAAAAATCAACCGGCTGAAAATAAACTAACGTCGGTTTACCACTTAGCCCAATAACAACATAACTATGCGGAAGCTCTGTTAATGGTACATAAGTTCTAAAAAAGAAACTCGATTTAAACGGGTAGTCCATATCATCTTGATAAACCCGAATCGGTGCGCCAGAGGGTACAATTAAATACTCGTAACCATGCTGTTGCATTAATTGACGATGACGCGCTAATAAATCGCTTATATGCTCTGCAAATAATGAAGAAAGGTCAGACACGCTTGGGCCCCTTTAAAAGAATTATCAATTTGATTCGATGCTGCAAACGCATCAAGAGTAAAGGCAGCCATATTAAAGGCTTTAAACCTGAGGTGCAAACCTAGTGGTATTGCCATAGCCAGATTCTATTAATAAGCGTCGCTTTGGCCTGACAAAGCAACGGTCGTAATTAAGCTCCTACCTATTCTAATAAGTGATTACTCACTTCTATAATGACTTTGATGACTTTTTCATAGCTTCTAGTGACTTACGTCTTTTAATCGCGGCTAAAGTCACTTCTTGGTTCAAAGGTTTGCCTAGCCCTAGCGCAAAATAGATTTCGGAAATCAAGAAAAAAGGGCCTATCAATAATTGATTTAAATCTTCAATAAACGCGGGTTTAGCTTTTTCAAAATGATGCCCAATAAATTGAAAAACCCAACCAACAACTAAGACGCTCAAAGCTATCAATAAATAAGACTCAAACTGCGCCGCCCAAGTAGCACTAATCACGAGAGGCACTAAAAATAACAGCATTCCAAGCGCCATTCGCCAATGAAGTTTAAAATAGTAAAGTAACGCTAAACTAAAAAGTATCTGAGCTAAATTAACTGAGTAAGCTTCTTGAGAAAGCATTAGTGTCCACTGAGCTTTACTCAACAATACAGCAATTGACCAAATGATTAACGGCACACCAATAAAATGCGTGGCTAAGTTTCGAGGGTTTAAATGGACACTTTTGTAAGTGGCAAGTTGCTCTTGTGCGGTTTTCATAACCAATTAATGTTCTCAATTAAATAAGTTAACTAAATCATTACAGTTAGCACGGCCTTTGTAAACTGAAATTCCAAGCGGCAAGTGCCTAGTCAACTTTAGCCCTTTAATTGAAGTGATATTTTTTAGCAAATTCACTCGCGGCTATGGGCTTGCCCGTCATAAAGCCTTGCACTAAGGTCGCACCTAAACCTTGCAGCGTTAGCAACTCTTGTTCTACCTCAATACCTTCTGCCACGGTAATAGCTTGGGTTGAGTCGGCCATTTGAATAATCGCTTTAACAATTTTTTGATTGATTTCTAGCAGGTGAATATCGCGAACAAACGACATATCAATTTTAATCATGTTAGCTTTAATATATTGCAAATACTGCATTGATGAATAGCCTGTACCAAAATCGTCTAAAGCCACTTCAAACCCCATTTCATGTAACTCAGCAATTACCTTAAGAAACTGCGCTTGATTCCTCATCACCGCAGATTCGGTAATTTCAAATACCACTTGCTTGGGCGATATTTGATAATACTCTAGCTGGGTTTTGATAAACCGAGTTAAACCAGAGTCCTGAATATCTAATACCGATAAGTTAATCGAAAGATGAAAGTTGGTTTTTTGCGGTGCATATTGATTTAACCACTCAAATGATTCATGAATTACAAATTGAGTAATCTGAGAGATTAAATTAGAGCGCTCCGCCAGCTCAATAAATTCGCCGGGCGATACCATGCCTCGTGTTGGGTGAAACCATCGGATTAAAGTTTCTCCGCCGAGCAAGGTTTTGGTTTGAATATCAAACTGAGGTTGAATATAAATTTCTAAAGCAAGTGCTTCAATCGCTATGCGGAGATCGGCTAATAAGGCTAGCTGGTCTCCGGTTTTTTTATCCATTTCTGGTGAGTAACGCAACCAATCAACACCTTGGTTTTCACACTCAATTAGTGCTTGCTGCGCTCTACGGTAGCTTTCTTGAGGATCATGGGTCTTAATATCGTAATCCACGACTCCCAACCTAAAATTCAGTTTAGTATCTAAGCCTTCTACTTTAACTAAGGTATCAGCAAGCGCTAGTAACGGCGTGGTTATATGAGTTAGGTCGCCTTGGACACGAGCAATAATGACTAAATGATTGCTCGGTAATGAAATAAGGCAATTTCTACTCTTATCTGGCAAAATAAACTGCACCGCCCAGTCTACATTGAGCAAATACTGGGTAATTCTTTGAATGTGAGCGGCTCTTACAATATCCAGCTTTTCAGGTCCAAATAGGGCTAAAATATCTTTAATCCCATCAAGCTGGAGCAACAGCAGACAGTAAGAAGCTTGCTCAGTCGGCGCAGCTAAATCTAACTGGTAGCGGTCGCCTTTAAAATAGGAAAAGTTAGGTAAATTTGTGCGCGGATCAATATATGCTCGAGTCATCGCCAAGTTTTCGGTATAGCGGATCCGGTCAGCTAGCGCAATCGATAGCAATAACAACTCTAATACCGTGCCAAAAAAGAACGCGTGCATTGTAAAGAAATTAGCCGGTAAAACGCTAATGTAAGCCATAGTACCAATAGCTGCACCAATCAGTACGAAACTCCAAGAAAGTATAAAAAATCTTGCAGGATAAAACCCAGCGCGCAGAACAATAATTGCCAGAGAAAAGGTGTACACAGTTCCGGCTAGCTGCATTAAGCTAAACACCGGAATAAGATAATATTCTGCCACCCATAAAGACAACAAAGCACCACTCCCAAGTGTGCCGGTCCACCAAGGCAAATAGGGCATTAACTTAGGCGCGAATTGCTTTGCTTGTAAAAACCGGCAAGCGAAGTTAATTGCTACCAGCAGCAAGATAAAGTTAAGCGTTAATATATGCTGTCCAAGCCAATTTTGTACTGCGTCTGGCCACAGCAATACACCAAATCCGTGTAAGCCAGCAAAATAGATAAAAGAGAGCCCGTAAAAAGCCAAATACCATAAATAAGCCGCGTTACGCACCATTAAATAAATGGCAACGTTATAGAGCGCAATTGCGGCTAATACGGCAATCACAGCTCCCCAAAACATTAGCTTTAACTGAATGTAATCGACAAAGGCTTTCTCTCCTAAGACCTTAATCGGAAGGATGGCCGGGCTGTGGCTGTTTTTACGAAGCAGAAAAGTCGCAGCTTCAAAAGGTTGTAGTTCAAACTCGAGAATTTGCCCTAGCTTTCTGGCATAGCGTTCGGTGACAAAGCGGCTTGAGTTTAAATCGGCTACGCCAAGCGCACTCACCGCAACCAGTCGCTTAGGCTGATGTTGCTTTTGTTGATACAAGTAAACATCAAGATGAGTGATAATAGGATTATCAAATACTAAATACAGCTTCAAGGCGCCAGAGTTGGCTGCCTGATGAGTTAGCTCTAGCTTTTGCCAATAAGTATCACTACCAGCCAGCAATGACTCAGAATAATATTCAAGCGTATAGTCTTGTCGCTCAATAGCTTGCTCAGGAGTATACGGCTTAGCTTTTAATTCTTTAAGCGTGGGCAATGGCATATCAAGGCTAAGGCTCGGATTAGAACTGGTAATCTTGATATGCAGCGGGACTGCTTGTTCAGCTGCTTTAGATTCGAGCGCATTAAATAAGAATGACAACCAAGCAATGCCAATTAAAGCGATTTTAAATACTGTTAAATTTGAGCTAATAATCAGTTGCGCTCCTTGCTAAAATCACTCGCGCCAAGACATAGTTATAATATAGACAACTTATTCATAAGCGCCAATAATCAATAAAACTCATTCCGCTTAACCCGCCATATAAGCGCCCTTCCACGAAAATTCAAACACCTGTTTAACTTCTGGTCAAACCTGTTATACTCAAGCCATCTGTCATCATCTACTCAGATTAAAAAACTAATAATTGTGGCCAATAAAATAGCGAAACTAAGCTAAACTTGGCTTCTAAAGACTAAATCAACCTATGGAGAACACCATGATTTATGACGGTCAATCCCTGCAATGCAAAATGCTGGAGAACGGTATTGCCGAAGTCATTTTTGATAACAAAAAAGAGTCGGTAAATAAGTTTGATAACGCTACCCTTAAAGAGTGGAGCGAAGTTATTGCGCTGTTAAATAAAACAGACGGTGTTCGTGCTGCAATCGCAACTAGCCCCAAGTCTGTGTTTATTGTTGGTGCCGATATCACTGAGTTCTTAAGTATGTTTGCCGAGCCCCGTGAGCAAATGGTTGATTGGTGCAAACAAGCTGGCGCTATTTTTTCTGGCTACGAAGCTTTACCCTTTCCAACCATTTGTGCGATTAATGGTTTTGCCCTAGGTGGCGGTTTTGAAATGGCATTAACTTGTGACTATCGGGTCGCGTCAAAACAGGCTAGCGTTGGTCTACCAGAGACTCAACTAGGACTAATTCCAGGATTTGGCGGAACCATTAGATTACCTCGCGTTATCGGTAGCGACAATGCCATCGAGTGGATTGCAATGGCGAAACCGCATAGACCAGAAGCCGCGCTAAAAGTCGGTGCAATAGACGCAGTTTGTGAACCAGAGCAGCTACGTGAAGTTGCAATTCAAATGGCTGAAGATGCCGCCACAGGAAAACTGGACTGGAAAACACGACGCCAAGAAAAACAAGCCCCCTTAAAACTGAATAAGCTAGAAAGTACAATGGCATTTACAACCGCTAAAGGCGTTGTTGGGGCCAAAGCATTACCGCATTACCCGGCGCCTATGGAGGCAATAAGGGTTATTGAACAAACCGCATTAATGCCGGCCAGCGAAGCATTACTAGAAGAGCACGAAGGCTTTGTCAATGTTTGTCAAACCAGCCAAGCAAGCGCGATGGTGCAAATATTTTTAAGCGACCAATTAATTAAAAAGAAAGCCAAGATCGCAGCAAAAACTGCAACTAAAAAGATTTCCAGCGCGGCTGTTTTAGGCGCAGGCATTATGGGTGGTGGTATCGCTTATCAGTCTGCAGTAAAAGGCATTCCGGTAGTCATGAAAGACATTAATACTGACGCGCTCGACTTAGGTATGAACGAAGCCATTAAAATACTGAATAAAGGCGTTGAGCTGGGTAAAGTAACTCCAGAGAAAATGGCTAAAGTAGTTGCAAGTATTACTCCAACACTCGACTACAATAGTGTTGCTCATGCAGATATCGTAGTAGAAGCCGTCGTTGAAAACCCCAAAATAAAAGACGCGGTACTTCAAGAAGTTGAAGGTGTTATTAGTCAAGACGCCATTTTAACTTCTAACACATCCACTATTTCCATTGACCTGCTCGCTAAAAATTTACAGCGACCAGAACTATTTTGCGGCATGCACTTTTTTAATCCAGTACATAAAATGCCACTAGTTGAAGTTATAAAAGGCAGCAAAACCAGTGATGAAACTGTGGCAGCAACTGTTGCCTATGCTTCGTCCATGGGAAAATCGGCTGTCGTAGTAAAAGACTGCCCTGGATTTTATGTAAACCGCGTTTTATTTCCTTATTTTAGAGGGTTTAGTCAACTCCTCAAAGACGGTGCAGACTTCCGTCAAGTTGACAAAGTCATGGCAGGATTTGGCTGGCCAATGGGCCCGGCATACTTACTCGATGTCGTGGGGATCGATACCGCCTTTCACTGTGTCGATGTATTAGAAGCAGGCTTTCCTGATCGCATGAGTGCAATTAAAGACGATGCAGTCGAAGTATTGTTTAAAGCGGATCGCTATGGTCAAAAGTCGGGCAGTGGTTTTTATAGCTATCAAAAAGATAAGCGTGGCAAGCCTAAAAAAGTAGTTGATGAAACTATTTTTGAGCTAATTGGCAAACCTACCCAAGAATTTGAACAACAAGAAATTGTAGAGCGCATGATGTTACCACTTATTTTTGAAGTCGTTCGCTGCTTACAAGAAGGTATTGTTGACACTGCGGCAGAATGTGACATGGCATTAATTTACGGCTTAGGCTTTCCGCCATTTAGAGGTGGCGCGTTAAAATATGCCGACGAGCTTGGTATTCAAAATGTAGTTGCTGCCGCTGAAAAGTATGCGCACTTAGGAGAAGGCTACAGTGTTCCTAAACTTCTTCAAGACATGGCACAACAAAATAAAACTTTTTATAGCGCTTAATTGAACGCAACGGAATTAGGAGAAAATATTATGCAAGATGTCGTCATTGTAGATGCTATCAGAACTCCAATGGGGCGTTCAAAGGGTGGTATGTTTAGAAATGTACGAGCCGAAGTAATGAGCGCAAAACTAATGCAAGCATTACTCGATCGTAACCCCGCTTTAGACCCAGCAACAATCGAAGATGTTATTTGGGGCTGTGTGCAGCAAACCTTAGAGCAAGGCTTTAATGTGGCACGAAACGCGATGTTAATGACCGATATTCCTCACACAGTTGCAGGACAAACAATTAACCGTTTATGTGGCTCTTCTATGCAAGCAATCCACACCGCAGCGCAGTCAATTCAAACCGGTAATGGTGATGTGTTTTTAGTCGGTGGGGTTGAACATATGGGGCATGTTCCTATGATGCACGGAGTCGACTTTGCACCACAAATCGCCAAGTTTTCTGCCAAAGGTTCAGGCATGATGGGACTCACTGCCGAGCTTTTAGGGAAGATGCATGGATTCGATAGAGAAGCGCAAGATCAGTTTGCAATGCGCTCTCATCAAAAAGCCCATGCAGCTACAACCAGCGGCGCATTTAAAGCAGAGATACTTCCCATGGAAGGACATGATGCCAACGGCGCGTTAACAACTTTTGACTATGACGAAGTTATTCGACCAGAAACTAATATGCAGGGCTTAAGTAGCTTGCGCCCAGTATTTGACCCTCGCGGTACCGTCACCGCCGGCAACGCTTCAGCAATTTCAGATGGAGCCTCTGCAATGTTAATCATGAGTGCCGCTAAAGCCGCTGAGCTAGGTTTAAAACCTTTAGCTAAAGTCCGCAGCATGGGAGTCGCTGGTTGTGATCCTGCCATTATGGGCTACGGACCTGTTCCCGCGGTGAACAAAGCTTTACAACGTGCAGGCTTAAGTGTCCAAGATATTGACCTATGGGAGCTAAACGAGGCTTTTTCTGCCCAATCTTTACCGGTATTAAAAGATTTAGGGCTACTTGATGTTATGGAAGACAAAGTAAACTTAAATGGTGGGGCAATTGCTTTAGGACACCCACTAGGCTGCTCAGGTACTCGAATAAGCGGAACCCTATTGCGTCTTATGCAAAGTAAAGATTCAACCTTTGGTGTTGCAACCATGTGTATAGGGCTTGGGCAAGGTATTGCCACGGTTTTCGAAAGAGTTTAACCGCCAGATCAAATTGGCATAAAAAAATCCCCCGCAGCAACCGCTACGGGGGATTTTTATTTGCGGCTAACTAATCTGCTGTGTGAATTGTTTCTAACACTTCAATTCGAGCTGATTTTACTAAGCCAGAGTTTTTAAGCGCTTTTGCTGATTCAATTAAATCCGCATCTGAGGCCACTTTAAACACTGCTAGTTTAGTTTTAGGATAGCTTACAACTACAGCTAAGCCGAGTTGTTGACTTACTTCGGCCGCAGTAACATTGTCATTAAGTAATACATTAATGTTACCTGAAACTGGCGCAAGGCTTCCCGTTAACAAGTTCTTAACGACAGAACCACGATTAACAAGATTCGACTGCTTAGCGGTTTTTACCAACGCAGAAGAATTATTGCGTTGTAAAATAACCTGATCAGCAGAAACTTGACTGATAGCAACATACGCCATGTCGCGTTGAACTTTGTAACCGCCAAAATCAGCTTGCTCTAATTGAATTCGCTTAACTGGAGCCGATTTTTCAAGTTGCAATTGACCTTCATTAGCTTGAACTGCGAATGAGCCAAAAGTACAAGCAGCAACTAAAATCACTTTTTTAAATTTCATTTTCAATCTCCTTAATTATTGTGCTTGAACTGCGTGGCCGAATGCACGTAACGAAACGCCTTCTAGCACACTGGCATTAGCGTTATTAACGTAACCGGTAAAGCCACCGGCATTATTACCACCGTCAGAAGATGCAAACCCTTGCGCATTAGTATCTAAAAGCTTAATCGTCCAAGTTCCTACCGCTGATTCACCGTAGAATGCATTAGAAAGTAGTACGCTGTCTTTTAGAATGTAACCTACACTCCATCCTGTATCAAAACTATAGGCTGGAAATATAAGCGCTTGCTTAGAAGCAAGTAGTACACTGCGTGTGCCCGATGGAGAAGTCACTTCAATCGCTAAGTCTGAACCGGCAGTCGTTTGGTTACCGTTTATATCACCAAATGCCATATCAGGATTGCTAACATCAAACTTAAATTGAACCGACTCAATCGTCATTGCTGACTCTTCAGTGATTTCAATCGTATGAGTCACACCAGTTGCACTATTATCTGGAATTGACTTGGCTAACGACGCTTCGCCAGCAGTTGTTCCTGCTCCAATCCAACCAGACACCAGTTGCTCACCGATATTTGCTGTGTAATTTTTAGCCATTTTTACCGCTTCACCAGCGTTTATACGACCAAATCCATAAAGATTATTAAAGGTAAAGTTTGCAGCATTAGTCACCCAACCTTGGTGGGCTACAAATTCAGTTCCATTAACATCAATGCTAACTACTTCATCTTCTGCGTCAACCTGTGTTGATGTAGAAGCAATAATATGTTTTACATCTCTCCAAGTTAACTCTGGGTTAGCAGATAGAATTAAAGACACAACACCAGAAGTATTAGGTGCAGCAGATGAAGTACCATTCATCGTTGAGCGGTAATTACACTGTGCATTGTCTGGGTGTCCAGGGTAGTCAAACGGATATTGGCTTGCCGCAAACTCTTCACCGTAAGCGCCAGCCCACGCAGATATAGCTCCGCCAAAAAATCCAGATGCACCACTTAAACAAGTCATAGGATCAGTAGTAATCATAGCAGGTGCATAGCGACCATACTCTCCTGAAGGAGCAGCAGCAAACAAGCCAGCACTTGCGGTAGAGTAACTAGTATGCCCACCGTCTGAATTAACCGCACCAACACTCATGTAATAATGATGACCTTGGCTTGAATCAAATGACCCATCGTAACAAGTTAACCCTAGATCATTACCGCCATTGTCTTCACAAAATGATCCTTCTGGACCACCATCAACAAAAGAGTTACCGCTAGATTTTACGTTAAGTGCACCCTTACCATTTCTTAAATATAAGCTGGGGTAAGACTGAACCGCTTCGTCAAAATCAGATAATGCGATAAAAGTAGGATAAGTAATGCCATAGCTTCGGTTAAACGCGGCAACGTTTTCTGCTACGCTAATTCCACTGCCTGGAAAACCATGCACTAGAAAATCAGTTTGCTCAACTTTAGCACCAGCGCCTAAGTAGTTCATACCAATTAATTGTGTATCGGGTGCTACACCACGACCACCAAAACCATTCCAACCTTTTGAAGCAATCAAACCTGCTACACTGGTACCATGGTCACCACTTTTTGAAGCACTTGTAGGATCAGTATGGTCTAAAGCATCTTCTTGTAAATTTAATGAACGATTAGGTAACACATTAGGCTCTAAATCTTCGTGGCGAATTTCTAAGCCAGTGTCAACAACTACTGCAATCGCATTTTTACCGGTTACGCCTTCTGCGTATGCGCCCATAACATTAATGTCTTCGCCTGCGACTAACACACTTTCAGCATCTGCGAAGACAGCATCAAAAAGTGCAGTGGCATCTTCTTCTGTAAATCCAAAAGAATTAACATATAAGTTTATTAATCCAGCTTTCATTTCATCACTTAATGCATAAGCTTTTTGCCCAGTGTTTCTAAGATGCCACTGCTGATTAGCTAATGGATCATTGGCTACTTCTGCGATAGAAATGGTATTTTGCGAAGACTTGCCGTTAGCGCTTACTTTGTAAGTCATTTCAACTGCTTCACCGGAAATCGACAAGTAAGTAAAAGTTTTATTTTCAACCAGCTCAATCACGCCGTGACTCATTGTATAAATACCATTTTCTGCGCTAACTTCAGTGTCACCGTCGAAAAAAGTTACCGTCATGGCATCGCCATCAGGATCGGCTGCTGGTAATACGAATTCTTGAGGTACCCATTGCTTAACAGACATTACATCTAACGCCATTGCATTGGGCGCTCTGTCGGCAACTGGTTCATCTTGTTTAGGCGAGTCATTGTCTGAGCAACCGGCAAGTGCGAGCATTACCGCTGTTGAAAGCATCGATGCTTTCCAAAAATTATTTTTCATGTCGTTTCCTTTCCTTTTAGTTTTACTTAAACTCTTTTGTATTTAGTTTGAAAGAGTAGCTGCAACTTTTTACCTGCCTTAACAAGGTTAGTCAACGTAAATAATTCCCTAAAAACTCACCTTAAAACTATGTAACAAATTATTTTTAAATTGTTTTCTGCTAGTATATAGGCACACAGTAATCAGCTGGAACCCTATGAAACCTTCTATCCTTTATTCCTTTAGGCGTTGCCCCTATGCAATTCGAACCAGAATGACGTTAGCATACGCTCAAGCTAATATCGAGCTTAGGGAAATATTGCTTAAAAACAAACCAGAAGAAATGTTACTAGCTTCGCCAAAAGGCACAGTACCAGTATTAATCGCTCCTGATGGGAAAGTGTTGGAGGAAAGTTTAGAGATCATTTATTGGGCACTACAACAAAGCGATCCTGAGCACTGGTATCATGGTACAGAAAATAAGTTTAAAGAATTCACCAACACATTAATCCACGAAAATGATAATGTATTTAAAAAGCATTTAGATCGATATAAATATGCAAGCCGTTACCCTGAGCGCTCTGAAGCAGACTACCGAGCCGATGGCGAAGTATTTCTCAGTAAGCTTAACCACTTATTACAGCAACAGGCTTTTTTACTTGGCGATCGGTTTAGTTTAGCCGATATTGCAATTTTTCCGTTTATTCGCCAGTTTGCTTTTGTCAATATAAAGTGGTTTAAGCAAAGCCCTTATTCACACTTGAGAAATTGGTTAGATTATTTTTTAACTCACCCGCTTTTTAATCTGGTTATGCACAAATATCCCCAATGGCAAGCCAATGATAAGCCACAGTATTTACCCACTTTTGACCAGAAAAATGAAAATCGGTAAACGACTTTTAGCGATAGAGCGCCTCATTCCAAAAAGTTATACCAGCATTATCGACTGCTGTTGTGATCACGGTTTGCTTGGTATTCGATTACTACAAAGAAATGAACCTTGCCAAATTATTTTTAACGATAGGCTACAACCTATTCTTGATAATTTAAAATTACGACTGCTAGCCGAGCCTTTAGCTAATCAAAATCAATGGGAAATTTGGAGTGGCGACGCCAGTCTGATTAAAATACCGGCTACAGGAAAGCACTTAGTCGTCATTGCCGGCGTTGGTGGAGACAAAACCATTGCGCTGATTCGCGCTATTTTTAACAACAACTTAGATAGTCATTTTGATTTAATAATTTGCCCAGTACATCATTTATACGATGTTAGAAAATTTTTAACTCAGCTGCCGTTAGGTTTAGTTAAAGAAATGATTGTTGAAGAAAATAAACGCTTTTATGAAATTATCTATTTAAGTGCATCAGCGACTAAAGCTGTTAGTCTTACTGGTTCTGAGCAGTGGGATTTTAGTGAAGAGTCTCACCCACGTTATTTAAAGCAACTAATTAACCACTACCAAAGACAATCGCTTGATCCTAAAAAAGTGGTCACAGAAAAATTAGCTGCATATCGTCGATTACAACAATTAAATTAATCCGTAGAAATGTTGGATTGATAAGCTAGGATGCATGCTCTATGGCTTTGATACCATAGAGCATTAGCAGTGGTGATTTAATCTTCCAAGTACTTGATATAAATATCGCCATTGGTGGTTTTCAAATCGATCTTGTCTCCGCCGCCATTAAGCTTGCCATTGGCAGTAACCTTATCGCTATTTTCGCCTTTAATACTTAACGGAAAATCAGAATAGATTCGATAGTCTCGGTGGGCGTTGCGCGTAATTCTCAAGGTTGCAGAAACAGTCGCTTGCACAGATTTTGGTAAATACAATGTTATTGAACCGCCGGCGGTTTTTAAATCTACATGAGTATCTTTACTGTTGTCTTTTTCAACCATTTCTGCAGTAATCGAGCCGCCAGCGGTATAAGCTTCAATAAACCCTTTCGCATTTTGAATAACTATACTTCCACCGCCGGTTTCAGCCTTAACTGGACCGCCACTTTCACCGACTTTAATACTACCGCCAGAAGTTTCAGCAACCACACTCCCTTTACTGCCTTCTATTTTTACTGAGCCGCCTGAAGTACTCGCTTTAACATTACCTTCAGTCATATCGATTTTTATGCTTCCGCCTGATGTTTCAACATCGACATTGCCTTTAGACGGGCCAACTTTAATGCTTCCACCCGAAGTGTCAGCTTTTAACTCCTTACCCCCAGACTCAACTTTAATGCTTCCACCCGAAGTGTCAGCTTTGGCAATTCCAGTAATTTTTCCAAGCTTAATGCTGCCACCTGAAGTGGTTACTTGAAGGTCACCATTAATATCGCCTACCTTAATACTGCCACCCGAAGTATCCGCATTGACAGAGCCACTCTGCATATCGCCAACACTAATACTACCGCCACTAGTGCGCAATTTAAGTTGACCAGAAATATCATCAACTTCAATCGAACCGCCACCAGTTTTTAAATCTAAATTAAATTGCTGTGGCACAGTCACTTCAAATTCGACCGACACTCGACTGTTCCAGCCACCATCACCATTAATGACGATAGTATTTCCACTTTGATCGATTGAAACTTTAAAATCTTCGAGGCTATCTTTACTGCGCGCGCGCTTAGTAATTTCAATTTTGGCCTCACTCTTATCCCATGTTTTAATTTGAATTGCGCCATTATCGCTATCTAGTTCTAGTTTGCCACCTGCACTCACCTTTAAAGACTTACTAATTTGTTCGGTCTCGCTATAAGCTGGCAAAGAAAAAAGCATTGCTAAAAATAACAAGCCGGTGATTAATTTTGAGTTGGTTGTATGCTTCATGTTTTTTTCCTATGCTTTATTTTTAACTAAAGTATTAAAAATTGGTTTACTGACTAATAAACGCTTCGATTTTGATTGGAGCGTTTACCTTCAAAAATTTTGCTACCAGCGTTGCGAATATAGGCGTTGCTATCAGCACTGGCAAATTGCTTTAACTGCTCTAAAGTTTTCTTATCTTTCACATTAGCCAGCAAAGCGTCAAACACTGCAACGCGAATACCGGGGTTTGTATCGTTGGCAAAAGCTTCAACTAAAACTTGCTTAACAGACTCTTGATTAGCCAGAGCCACCAAGGAGTCTGCGGCTGCCATGCGTACACCAGGATTAGGATCATTTAATAAGCTATGACTAAGTGCCTGTTGAATGGCTTGGCTATTACTATAGTTTTGCATTAGTTCTGCTAAGTTCAATCGCGTCGAGTCGCTCACATCATTTTGCATTGAAATAGCTAATAGGTTTTGAATACTCGGATCGTCCAATTTACCAGACACAGAGGTTCGGGCGACTAAGGAATAATCTAAATTAACTTTTTGGCTCGCTGGGTCAAAATGCTTTACATTTAAATCAACAATTTCGTAATCATTATTATTTAAATAATTTAGTGGCGCTTCGCTAGCTATCATTGCAGTTGTGTTAACCGCCTGTCGACTATTCTGCTCAACTTGGTTAGATACAATAAAGCCACACACAAAAGCAAAACCTAAACTCGCAAACTGAGTTTGCCAGCGATAAGGTTTAAACCATTGAATACGGCGCAACCTAGCAAACAAACTAACCGATTGTTTGGTTTGCTTTAAACGCCGCTTAAGATTCCACTCCAGCGCATTTAACTGCTCTGGCGCTGTTTTCGGTTGGATACCTTTAGGTAAAACTTTCTCAAGTGCTTGGTGTGTTAAAAACAGCTGTTTAAAGTCTTTATCGGTTTTTAACCTTTGTTCAAAGTTTGCTCGCTGTTGCTGATCAAGTTGCTGATATAGGTAACCCAGAATCAGCTCTTCATCTAAACTTATTGAGTGATTACTATTGTTCATCATTGTTTACCTCATATACCCTTGCAGCTGAGTGCGCATCTTATCTCTCGCTCTAAATAAATAGCTTTTAACACTTCCTTCACCACACTCCATGACCAATGATGCGTCACTAATTTTAAATTCTTGCTGATGACATAACACAAATGCGATCCTTTCTTTTTCGCTTAAGCTAGCAATTGCCTGATTAATTGCTCGGTTCAGCTGCTGGTTAACCAGAACACCTTCAGGACAAGCCTCGGTTGGCGCAACAGCATAGTCAATTGGTTGTTCGCTCTCATTGCCATCAGTTGTAAACTTGGGCGTACTAATTAACTTCATAATTCGATTACTTAATTTTCGCTGGCTACTTATCGCAGTGTTCACCACTATTCGGTAAAGCCAAGTGCTAAACTGGCTCTGTTCACGAAACTGAGGCAAAGCTTTATAAGCACTGAGCATCGCGTCTTGATAGACATCTTCGGCTTCATCCTTAGAGTTGACTAGACCAGAAGCCACACTCAACAATTTAGCTTGAGAGTCGCTGATCAAGCGCGCAAAAGCGATGTGATCACCCTTTTTTGCCGAGTCGATTAATTCTTTCTCATTGACTAACAAATCAGTTAAATGCCTATTTTAGTTGTTTTAGTGGTTACACCCCTTGCTTAAGTAATTAGAGCTCACTTAGCAAAAAATGGTTGGCAAAAATTTAAAATTCTTTTTGGGCTAACTTAAAAAGGCTGCGAGTGCAGCCTTTGTTGTAAAAGAGCTCTCTTATTATTACTTAGCAGATGGCCCTAACAAGTTAACTATGGCCAAAGTCATTGCTTCTACCCCGGCATGAATCGTTGGTTTAGGATCTGGGGCAAAATCTGCTGAATGTAACGTTGGCAGGCGCAATTCGCCGCGCTGTGCCTTGTCAAATTGAGCATGGTTTACCGTGCCTAAGCGAAACATCAAGCTAGGTATTTTGGGCTCAACTTGGCCATAACGACCGAAGTCTTCACCCACCATTTCTGGCTTAAGCTCAACAACTTGCTCACTGCCAAAGTGCGCTGTAAATAGATTAAATAGTCGAGTCGTTAATTCAGGATCGTTATAGGCTGCGGGCGTTGTCTCATCAAGTACGATGACTTGAGGCGCAAGCTCAGCAGGCAGCCCCGCGGCTAAAGCCAAGTTTTTAGTTATACGCTTTATCGCACTAATTGTGTGCTCTCGCACTTGCTTAGAGTATGAGCGTAAAGTTAATTGCATCTTTACTTGATTAGAAATGATGTTATGTTGTGAGCCGCCATGAATGGAACCAACAGTTACAACCGCAGGTTCTAATGGGTGAATTTCTCGACTCACGATTGTTTGCAATGCTTGAACAATTTGCGCAGCTAGCACAATCGGATCTTTAGTATTTTGCGGATAAGCACCGTGCCCGCCTTGCCCTTTAACAATAATATCCACAGAATCTACATTGGCCATCGCAAAGCCTTTCACTGCGCCAATTGTACCTGCCGGTAAGTCCGCCGACACATGAATTGCTAAATTAAAGTCTGGCCGTGGAAATTTTTCAAATAAGCCTTCAGCTAACATGGCTTTAGCACCACCGCTACGCTCTTCCGCTGGTTGACCTATTAAAACCAAGGTACCTGACCAAGCGTCTTTATTTGCGATTAAACGCCTGGCAGTTCCGGTAAACACGGTCATATGTACATCGTGCCCACAAGCATGCATCGTCGGAGTTAGCTTGCCATCACGGCCTTGCATCACTTTTTTACTCGCATAAACTAAACCGGTCTGCTCTTTCACGGGTAAGCCGTCAAGGTCAGTTCGCAACATTACCGTAGGCCCTTCGCCATTTTTAAACACCGCGACAACACCATGCCCCCCAAAACCGGTGGTAACTTTAAAGCCAAGTTGGCTTAGTTCAGCAGCAATTTTTTGTGCTGTTTCCACTTCTTGAAAGGAAACTTCTGGGTTTTGGTGTAAATCTTGATAAAGGCTTTCTAAGTAGGGATAGTCTTGGCTAATTTGCGAGTTCAGTTTATTAACATCGAGTGCCATGGTATTAGTAGACACTAAACATAGCCCAATAAGCGTTGCAATCGAAGCTTGTATCGCCAACAACCTGACGCTTAATATATAAAAAATTTGGGTTACCATATTTCACCTACAATCAATTGAGTTTTTATCAATCTTAGCTAACACTAGCGCGGCTTGTATTTGTTTATCATATCACCCGCGTGCGCTTTAAAATCTCCATTACTATCAACAAAGAAAAAAAACGCTTGAATTTGCCATTCATTCGCTAGGCTCTCTCTCCAGTGATATAGCTTAGATCCCCTAAACAAAACCGCGTCACCCTGACCTAAAACAATTTCGTTTACTGGGCTCTCATCTGCTAGAGCCTGTAAGTACAGCGGCCAGTGTTGAGTTCCAGCGTAATCAATTACAACACTTAATACAATTTCTGCCGCGTCTCTATCGGTGTGCTTAGTTAAAACTTCTCCTTGTGGATAGCGGCGCACACTATTAAAGCTATTAAGCAGTTCAATACCTGTTAATTGGGACAAAGAAAGGCGCAAGCTTTGTTGCACCTCCACAAATGCAGGATCGTCATATGCCCAATGACTCATTGGGCACTGCTCACAGTCCATTAATTGCTTTTCTGCGGCAAGCATTGCGATTCGCTTGCTTAACAGCTGACATATATTTAACGGCAGGGCATTTTTTATTACTAAGAAATTATTCTCGCAAAACTCGTTTTGAAACTGTGTATTGTGACTTGCAGCTAACAACTGATTGGCCTCGCGTTAGTTGGCGAATTGTCCTTAATTATATGTTGTGCTAGCGGGTTAATGCGTTGCTGAATATGAGAAATTAAGTTTTGGTAATCACCACAATAACTGCTCACGTTGGCAAATCGGTTTTCATCAGACCAGCGTGTTACCAAGGGTCCTCCTCCACAACTCGCCTTATAATCGCATGACTCACATGGCTCTGCTAAGGCTAAGGAAGCGTGATAAATTTCTCGCCACAAAGGGTCATCTATAATTTCTTGAATATCATGCTCAAGAATGTTTTTGCATGATTGAGAAATTCCATCAATCATCCGCAAGTCATCAATGCATTCTAGCCCGCCATTGGTCATTAAAGTCACAGTAGAAATAAAACCATGCCCTTGGGAGCCACTGTTACCGCCTAATATTTGCAGCATAAGATCGTCAAAAATTCTTATCTCAACATCTGACTCCACTAGCTCATCAATATACAAATCAAATAACTCAATCCAAAACTTACTTAAACTCGCCTTTTGGTGTTGATGGTGAAGGTGTGGCATTAAAACATCTAATCGAGTAACTCCCAATGTGTGCACAAGGTGCTCAACTAATTGTGTCGCTTTTAGATCTTCACTAGCCACCGTTAAAATATAAATGTCGATCCCCGCATTTCTTATACGTTCAATCGCATCAACCGTAGCTTGGTATGTTCCTCTGCCTTTATGATCAATGCGCAACTTATCGTGAAGCTGCTGGGTTCCATCTAAGCTAATCCCCAAGTTGACCTGATAGTTTTTTAGAATGGCGCACCATTCATTGTCGATGAGTAAAGCATTAGACTGCATAGCTAATAGAATTTGGCAACCGGTCGCCAACTCAATATCACGTAATTGCTGACAAAACTCGGCAAATCTCGCTTTAGGAAAAAGCGTTGGCTCACCGCCATGAAATGCAATGCGGACCTGTTTAAGTTGATGCTGATTAATGTGCTGTTTCAGCTTAGTGACAAATGCTAACTGTGCTGGCAGTGTTAGTATTTTAGGTGCGTTCATCACTAAAGGGTCATTAAACCAATAACAATAACTACAGTTAATATTACAGCGACTGGCTAACTTAATAACAAATTCGTTAATTGCTGGGTAGCTATTCTTAGATTTAGAAATATTTGTCACGTATTTCCCTAGTGGCAATATTCGTAGCCTGTAGATTTGGTATATTAAAGCACAAGAAGAGAGCAGCAAGTTCCGCTAACTGACACAACAATGCACTTGTTTTAATTACACTGTCCAAAAATCGATGTGTAGCATAAAATCAACCGCCAAGACTATCAGCTAGCCTGAGCGATTGATTATGTCAGCTAGTCGTTATTTTTTGGATTTTCTTTAAAAAACTTTTGAACTTGTGCTGGCGCATTTGGCGGCTTTGGGTTTTCTGTATGAAACTTTTGAGCCTGCATGGGTGCATTGGGTGGCTTTGGGTTTTCTGTGTGAAACTTTTGAGCCTGCATGGGCGCATTAGGTGGCTTAGGATTTTCTGTGTGAAACTTTTGAGCCTGCATGGGCGCATTGGGCGGCTTTGGATTTTCTGTGTGAAACTTTTGAGCCTGCATGGGCGCATTAGGTGGCTTAGGATTTTCTGTATGAAATTTTTGAATATCAGCATCACTTGCAGAGATACTTGTAATCATCCCATAAAGCTTTTGTGTTAATTTGCTTGACGCTTCACTATCTATTAGAGCAGCTTCGGGCGACTGGTCGACAACGTGATTATTAGCTTTCTGTGTTGTTTGCATAATACCTTCCTTATAATTAACCCTATTTGATTATCGCGCTAAAAATTAACAAATATCAAGTATTTAATAGAAATTCATAAATAATCAACGCGCAAAACCTGCTAACAAAGGCTTCTTAACCAATAAATACTAAAAAAGCCGCTATAATCAATAAGCTAAATAGCGCAAACTTTATTTAGCATGTTACTATAAATTTAAAATGGTATACGAAATTATTAAAACTATAATGAAAATGAATGGATTTATGGGTCCTCTGTATAAAGCCCTCAAACTAAGATCAAGTTTGCCCTGGATATTCATTGCTTGGTTGTTGTTTGGTCAAACGGCATTGGCACAATACCGGTACTTAGAACAAGTTTGGTCACCTTACTTTAAGCACTACACTGCGGACGATGGCTTATCTCAGTCATTAGCGACTAAAATAGTTCAAGATAATGCAGGCTTTCTTTGGTTGAAAACTCCAGTGGGTATCGATCGCTTTAACGGCTTTGAGTTTGAGCCAATAGAGTTTATATCTGACAAAGAGCCGCATCCGCAAGATAGCATCGTTAGTTTATTACACAGCGATACGGGCCAAATTATTGCGGTAAGTACGATGGGTGGGGTGTATCAGTACAGCGAAACAAAACACGCTTTTGAGCTGCAGTTTTTTCCAACTAATCCTGCGCTAATAGAAGATGCCGCTTTAGTTAACCAACAATTATATTTATTTTCCAATATTGGCGTTTATGTCAAACAGCTCCCCTTACTAAGTCGCAGTGGTGTCAATCATCTCCACCCTACATTATCAAAGGTTAAAGCTGTCTCTCATGTTAGCCATGATGAGTTTGGAAACTTATGGATAGGCAACTTTATTGGAGAGCTGTATCACTTTAACACTCATGATAATCGCTTAACCCAAGTTAACATTCCTATTCCAGCAAATAAAAAGCAGCGGCAAGAAGTTATCCCCCTTAGCGACAAAAAAGGTGGCGTATATGTAGGTCTTGACACGGGTGATATCTTCTACGTTTCAGCCAATGATCTATCAATTACTTTAGTTTATGAAAACCAAGGTCAATTTTCTAAAGCAACATCAATCATTCAATCAAGCGACAACTATCTATGGATAGGTACTCAAGGTCACGGCTTAATTAGGCTAAATCTAAAAACACTAAAAATTGAACAATTTAAAATCATTACTGGGCAAAGAGGCTCACTGAGTTCAAATAACATTTACTCTTTATTTATTGACACTCAAGGGCAGCTTTGGGCGAGTGCGCCTAACGGCATTAATGTTGCTTTAGTAGAAAATGTTCGTTTTTATCAAATTGGCGGCAATCAAGCTTATAGTGCACCACTGGCAACTTCATCGGCGTATAACATTGCTATCGATCAACAAAATAAACTGTGGATTTCTAGCCACGATGCAGGTTTAAGCATTTTAACCCCAGCTGACACCATTCAGTCGACCAGCGAACTCATTGGCGCACAACAGATTCTGAGTAACAATAAGAATTTTTATCTTTCCAACTTACCAACTCCACGCTTTATTACTTCTATCGATATCGACTCAAAAAACCGCGTTTGGGTCGGCAGCTCAAGTGGGCTTCAATGGATTGATGCAACGAATGGTCAATCTCTAACTGTCGATAGCCAATGGCAAGATGCGTCAAATAGAGGCATTTCTAATATTTATATTAGCAACAACGATGTTTTAATTTTTACCCAAGACAATCGGTTTTACTATCAGAAAAATAATCAGCCCATTCATGATTTTCAAGTAACGGACAGCAAAAAGAAGTTTGATGGTTTTGATGTGGTTGGTCCCATTAATAACACCTACTGGTTTTCGTCTAGCCAAACCGGCAAAATATTTGAGTACAACACTCAAACCAACCGTTTAAGCTCGTTTAAAATCAAAAATAAACTTAACCAATTTGTCGACAGTATCAATACTATCACCTTAGCAAAAGATGGCAGCTTATGGGTTGGTACTAGCTCTAATGGCGTAGGGCATAGAGCAATAGGCGAGCAAAGTTTTAAGTGGTGGGACAAAACCGACGGCCTAGCCGACAACTATGTCTACTCAATTTTAGTGGATAAAAATAATTACGTTTGGGTTGCAGGTAACAAAGGCTTGTCGAGAATTAGCCCACAAGATCAGTCGATTAACGTTTTTACGAGCAAAGACGGCTTACAAAGTAACGAATTTAACGGCAGAGCTCGGTTAGCCTCAAAAGCAGGCGTTTTATTTTTTAGTGGAATTAACGGTGTCACAGCAATCGACTCTAACACGTTTAAAACTAGTTCGTTTAGCCCTACACCCTATATTCAAAGCGCCAAGCTTTTAACCGATACACAACAGCGCTGGCTGGAAATATCCCAAGGAAAAGTTGAACCGTTAAATTATTGGGATAACTCAATTAATTTCAAAATTGGCGCTATTGACTTACTCAACCCGGAAGGAATTCAGTTTGCTTATCAGCTTTCTGGACATGAAAACAGCTGGGTCGATTTAGAAAACTCTCGCAATATTAATTTACTCGACTTGCCCGCTGGAGATTACTTATTAAAAGTTAGAGCTTGTAATGCCGAGGCTGCTTGCAACGCAACACCCGCAGAAACAAGATTTAGCATTCCTGCGCCACCATGGAGAACTATTTGGGCATACTTAATTTATATTTTAGTCGCGTCAGCATTACTCATTCGGTTTTTAGTTAAACAACGAAACAAGCTGATTCAACAACAAAAAGCCGCGGCACAAGAACGAAAAATTGCCAACGAATTACGTGAGCTGCACACTTTAAAAGATGAGTTTTTAGCCAATACATCACACGAACTAAGAACGCCTCTCAACGGGGTTATTGGATTAAGTGAAACACTCATTATAGATCCTTTGTTTGAGCAATCTAACGAAGCCAAAGAGTCTTTAGAAGCTATTTATAACTGCGGCAAGCAGTTAAAGACATTAGTAGACGATTTACTCGACTTTTCACAATTACAAAACAAACGCCTAATGCTAAAACCCGAGGCATTTAATATCAGCCATCTAATTGAGCAAGTGATTTTATTATTGCAACCGCAAGCATCTATTAAAAACCAAAAACTCGAGCATGTAGCAGAAATAAATGACATCACTGTGTTTGCCGATCAAAATCGAATTAGACAAGTGCTTTATAACTTAATTAACAATGCGATTAAGTTTTCAGATAAAGGGGTTATTAAAATTAAAGTCTCATTACATGAAAACGCAGTAAATATCGCCGTAATAGACAAAGGCATCGGTATTCCGGCTGAGATGCACCAAAAGATTTTTCTATCATTTACCCAAATTGATGGCACTAGTACCCGCAATCAAGGAGGCGTAGGCTTAGGTTTAGCCATTTGTAAAGACATTGTAGAACTTCATGGTAGTCGATTAAATTTGCGTTCAACCTTAGGCCAAGGGTCAAGCTTTAGCTTTACTTTGCCCTTAGCCCATAAAACCTAACGCCCTAAAAAGGCCTCAATCAGCTCGCCAATTCTCTCATGCAGATGCTCTTCAAACTCATCAAGCTGCTTTGAAAATAAGTTGAGATAAACCGCAGCTTGGTCATGTGTTAAACGCTTTTGGGCAACCCGATACTCCATTTCATCAAGTGACTTATCGAATCTAGGTAGAATTTCCCAGTGAACAAAGTCTGCATCTAAGCCTGCAACCTCTTGTTGCGCAAAATTACAGAATTGTTCAATACTATCTATACCATCTGGCCCCATACAGCCTGGTTCTAGCCGATAGATAACGTTAAGTTTTTTATCTGGCGGTAACGGCAGCACAATTTTCATTAACTTTAACTCACATGCAAATATCTAAATTAAAGATAGGTGCTAGCGACACTTTAAGCAAACCAAAGCACAATTTTACTTAACCGGATTAGCCAAAGATTTAGAATCCGCTATTGGTATTAATTCTTTCACACAGCATACATTTTTAAACTAAGCTTAGAGAATAGCCCGAGCAACCGATTTATCAGTTAATGCACCGACTGCAATCATTTAATGAAAACAACGTAGACACTGTACCGCATCTTTGGCTTAGATCTGCCAAAGATATCGTTAAGCGATCAAAGCCTGGTATTTTGGTCTACCCTGTGTTTTGGCCACTCATTGCGTACGGCTCCAATATTCATAGCGTTTATCTCAATGTTACCTTTGCGTTTACACTAACTTTTTTATTTAGTTCGCTACTTCGAGTTTTACATATCCGGCGATTAGAAGATTTCTTTACCCAGCGAACTCACCTGTGGCACCTAAGTTTATATCTCACGGTTTTACCGCAAAGTTTTAGTTGGGGTTTATTATTTGCACTTGCTCTTTATTCAGATAACAGCCTATTTACATTTCTGATGGCATTTTCTTCTGCCGGGTTAGTTGCCGGCGGCAGCAACAGTTTTTCTCCCATAAAAGCCTTAGCTTATACCTACAACCTATCTTTTATGCTTCCAGCCTTACTCGTCGCTGGCTATACTCAACAATGGATAGTAGTCGCTATGCTTGTCACTTATTCGGCCTATATGCTGAATTTAGCCAAACAGCAACATTTCGAGTATTGGCGTGCTCTTTCTAATGAGTACTTGCTCGCACAGCAAAGCCGTACCGATGCCTTAACCCAACTGCCCAACCGCAGGAGTTTTGACGAAAAGCTGGAACAAATATGCCGCTTATATTCCCGTGGACAAAAAGACATTTCACTACTATTAATCGACTGCGATCACTTTAAAAGTATTAATGATAACTATGGCCATGACTTTGGCGACCGTTGCCTTAAAGTTTTAGCGCAAGCCATTAAAGACTCCCTACCCCGCACCGCCGACTCTTGCTATCGATTTGGTGGTGAAGAGTTTTGTGTCATTTTACCGGCAACTAATTTAGGCGGAGCTAGCAAAGTCGCTGAGCGAGTTCGTCAAGCGATTGAGGATTTAACGCTTATTTCAGACCAACAAAAAGTCCAGCTAACTGTGAGTATTGGGAGTGTATCTTTCAGCGTTAAGCGCTTTACGCCAAATGTACCGATACAAATGTTTAAAGTCGCAGACGAAGCACTCTACGAGGCCAAGAAAAAAGGCAGAAATATGTCTATATGTACGCAAAAAGCCGCTTAAAGCGGCTTTTTAATTAGCTTTACTTTGTCACAACCTTATTCGTCATCTTCAACTAAAGTCATTAATGAAGTATTTCCACCTGACGCCGTAGTATCAATACTAATCGTTTTTTCAGTTAATAATCGGTTGATTAAAGTATCGTAATATTCGCTACTAATCGCAGGCAAAATTGCGCCTTCTCGCTGAGCAAGTTCTGCGGTGATAAATTCGTGTCGTTCACATTGACTACTAATAACCACACCAGAAATATTGGCATGAGCCAAAATCGCTTTGAGTTTATTTAATTTAGCAACCTGAAAGACGCCTTCCGCCACCCCAGTTGAAATGAATTTTTCTCTAAACGCGATAGATTCTTCATAAAATAATTCAGGTACTACGGTTATCACTGTATTTCCCGTGGCTAACGCAGTAATAATTGAAATAGCCCAAAAGTTAAACGAGGTATCTTTGTCTGCGTAGCAAACAACGCACCCGCGAGGCTCATAAGTCAGCGTGTTAGACTCACCTGTTGGGCCAGGCAATACTTTAGGTTTAGCTAAGCGCTTTTCTATATTATTTAATTGCATTCTAGCGTCGCTAAGCGTTTTCGCGAGATCGTCAGCAAATTCATTCACAATGTCTACCGTGGCAATTTTAGCGATTAGCTGACGAACCAAAGAAACACGTTGGTTAAGATCAGTTTTTTGCCAAAGCTTTTCATCGCGCTGCGAATTTTGCATTAATTGATCAACGTAAGCCAACTGCTCTGCAGTTAAGTCAAAGCTAACATCTTCAAAGTGCTCTCCAGTGCTTTGGTAGTTATCGGGTGATGCGACTTCTTCGACTAATCGGTATAAATAACCTGGGCCACCGGCTTTAGGACCTGTACCTGATAAACCTCGCCCGCCAAAAGGCTGCACCCCAACTACCGCACCAATCATATTGCGGTTAACATAAATATTACCCGCTTTAGATTGCCGCGCTAAAGCTTGCGCGCGTTCTTCAATTCGCGTGTGGATCCCCATGGTTAAGCCAAAACCGGTAGCATTAATTTGCGCCATCACATCATCAAGCTGATTTCCTTTAAACCGAATCACATGAACACAAGGTCCAAAAACTTCTTCTTTTAATATCGATAGGTTTTCAATTTCGTATAGTCGTGGCGCGAAAAAATAATGTCCATTCTCGCTTATCTCAGGAATGTCACATTGGTAATGTAAAGTCGCTTTGTCTTTCAGATATTCAACATGATCATTTAAAGTTTGAAGCGCTTTTTGATCGATTACCGGGCCAACATCAGTGCTAAACCAAGCAGGATCACCAACGTGTAATTCTTGCATTGCACCCTTAATCATAGTGATGACTTTGTCGGCAATATCTTCCTGTAAAAATAAAACTCTTAATGCTGAGCAGCGCTGGCCAGCACTTTGAAATCCCGAAGAAATTACATCATCAACCACCTGCTCTGGCAAAGCAGTCGAGTCAACAATCATACAGTTTTGACCGCCGGTTTCTGCTATTAATGGAACTTGAAAACCTCCGCGGGCAGCTAGCGTTTGCGAAATTTGAGTACCGGTCGCAGTTGATCCGGTAAACATAACCGCCTTTACTCGCTCATCTGGAATAATAATTTGGCCGACCTTACTACCTCTCGCTACCACCGCTTGGACAACATTGTCTGGTAATCCAATAATTTGCATTAGCTCAATGGTTCTTAAAGCAATTAGACTAGTTTGCTCTGCGGGTTTAGCGATAACTGTATTACCAGTCACAATAGCCGCTGCAACTTGGCCTAAAAAGATCGCTAAAGGAAAGTTCCACGGGCTGATACACAACACAACTCCGCGTGGCTTAAAACGACTATCTTGAGCTAACTCTTCTGCTCTGGCCGCATAATAGCGACAAAAATCAACCGCTTCTCGTACTTCATCTATGCCATCTTGAGCAACTTTACCCGCCTCTTTAATACACAGCCCAATAAGCTCATCACGATATCTTTCTAATATATCGGCAATACGACGCAGATATTCAGCTCGCTGCTCGACTGGCGTTTCTGACCAATCAGTAAAAGCCGCTTCTGCTTTATTAACCAGCTCAGTCATTTGCGCATCATCTAAATGGGTTAAATGCCCAATAATTTCACTATGATTAGCCGGGTTTCTTACTGGTTTCGCGCCTTCAGGAACGTCAGCTTCACTTATAAGGTGCTGCTCTAACCAGTCTTCTAAGTTATGTTTCATCGGCGTAATTTGATTAATGTCGGTCAAATCTAGGCCTTGCGAATTATCTCGCTCTTCACCAAAAATTGCATGAGGTAAAGTTATTTGCGGGTTGATTTTCGACTTTAACCCTTGCAGTTTTTCTACTGGATCCGGCAATAAAGACTCTACTGGTTTTGACTCATCGACGATCGCGTTAACAAACGAAGAGTTGGCACCATTTTCAAGTAAACGGCGAACTAAGTAAGCCAGCAAATCTTCATGTTGTCCTACTGGCGCATAAACTCGGCATTGTACTTTTTCATTGCTAACGATTTGATCATAAAGTGACTCACCCATACCGTGTAAACGTTGAAACTCAAACCCTTGGTTGTCTCCTTTAGCCACTTCTAAAATGGTTGCTGCAGTATAAGCATTATGCGTAGCAAACTGAGGGAATATGGTGTCTCGGTACTCCATTAATTTTATGGCACAAGCTTTAAAGGAAACATCGGTCGCGGCTTTCCGAGTAAATACGGGAAAATCAGTTAAACCATCTTGCTGGGTCAGTTTAACTTCAGTATCCCAATAAGCCCCCTTGACCAGTCGCACCATCATTTTACGATTAACTTTTAAGGTTAGCTCGCGTAGCCATTCAATCACGAAAAATGCGCGCTTTTGATAGGCTTGAACAGCCAAACCAAACCCAGTCCAATCTCCTAGGTCGTCGTCACTGAATACCGCTTCAATAACATCGAGCGAAATATCTAAACGATCAGCCTCTTCAGCGTCAACAGTAAAACCAATATCAAACTGTTTAGCGGCCATCGCCAGCTCTTTAAGCTTGGGTACCAGCTCGCTCATTACTCGCTCTTTATGAGTAAATTCATAACGCGGATGAATAGCACTGAGCTTAACCGAAATACCAGGGCTTTTAATTGGGCCTCGTCCATTAGCAACCTTTCCAATAGTCTCTATGGCTGTCATATAGCTATTAAAGTAGCGCTCGGCATCTTGCATTGTGCGCGCGCCTTCACCCAACATATCGTATGAATAAATATACCCTTTGCGTTCAGTGTCTACCGCTCTTTCAGTCGCCTCTTTAATAGTGCGCCCCATAACGAACTGCTTACCCATAATTTTCATGGCAAACTGAACAGACTTTCTAATAACCGGTTCGCCTAAACGTCCAATCGCCTTTTTTAAAACACCAAACTGTGCTTCTTTATTTTTGTCTGAATAATTAACCAATTTGCCTGTAACTAACAATCCCCAAGAAGAAGCATTCACAAAAAGCGACTCACTATTGCCTAAATGCGAGCTCCAATCACCATTGGCTAATTTGTCTCTAATTAGATGCTCTTGCGTGTCTTCATCTGGTACTCGCAACAAAGCTTCCGCTAAACACATTAATACGACGCCTTCTTCGCTCGACAAAGCAAACTCATTTAAAAGCGCGTCTATTCCACCTTTACCTTCTTGATCATTTCGAATATTCACCACCATTTGACGAGCGCGTTCCCAAGCTCGGCTGCGTGCTGAAACACCGACTTCAGCTAATGGCAAAATATGCTCAATGGCCTGATTTTCGTCAATTCGATAATAGTCACGAATAATTTGACGCGTTGGATTGTCTGTAATTAGGGAGCCATTGAATAACATTGCAATTATCCTCTATAAAAATGGTTGGCTAACCGGAAAAGCGGAATTTAAGTGGGCGCATTTTATCTCTAACACCGCAGAATGTGCTGGTTAATTTTGATAAACTACCGTAAATTACCCTGTAATTTCATCATTAAACCGTAGATTATACTGAAAATGAGTCAACCAGCCAAAATTCGCAATCTGGATAAGATTGATTTAGCCATTTTAGACGCTTTACAGAAAAATGCGCGTATTTCTAATGTAAACCTAGCTAAACAAGTTAATTTAAGTGCAAGTCCCTGTTTAGATAGAGTTAAGCGATTAGAGTCTGAAGGCTATATAGAACGCTACTCGGCAATACTCAACGCCAACTTACTTAAACATGGTTTAACTGCCTATGTTGAAGTGACCTTAGATAAGTCCACTACCGATGTATTTAAGCACTTTGCCCTACATATCCAAAAAATTAGCCAAGTGATTGAATGTGACATGGTTGCCGGAGGATTTGACTATTTACTAAAAATAAAAATTGCCGACATGGAAGAGTACCGTGCAATTTTAGGTGATCTCGTCGATATTCCTGGAGTTGCTAAAAACCACACTTACGTGGTTATCGAAAAAATAAAAGCCGATCAAGGCTTGCCCATACTTTAGCTGTTCAGTTTGGCCACATGGCTTATTAACCGTCACGCCACGCAAATTTTGTTGTTCGCAACTCACAATTATTAGCAACTCACTATTATTCGCGCTTGGCGACTTCAACTTTGATAAATTCTGGTAGATAAGCCGGGGTGCAGTTTTTTGCAACGACTTCACTTTTATAAAGCCCAAATTTTTCACCCAGCTTAATACATCTTGCTCTTAGTTTTGGTTCAAATACACCAATCCAGCCAGCACAAAAATTCATTACCCATTGTACTTCGGGCGCCTCAGCACTTAGTTTGGCTTCGATTACATCCAACAATTTAGCACTGCTTTCTGGCGGCGGAGTTTTCCCGGTCCAGCGTAAGCGAGCTTGATAATACCAAAACCAGCGACGCAGTATGCGAGAGGGACTATCCTGCCATGTTTCCATTAGCGCAATAAGCCCTTTATCTTTGGTTAATTGATTTGCTAACAACCAATCACCGATTTGGTTACTTTCATTTGCATCATGTGAAAGCAAATCATCGGCGAGTTTGTCAATATCACTTGCAACTAAAAGCTTTTTGTCAAATATGAGTGTTGCGAGCAGACGATGATAATATTGACCGGTTGACCAAAGCTCCATTGCTAGTAGGTGGTTTTTGTTAATTTCCTTACCACGTTTTTTAATATCGCCAAGCTTTGGCTTACCAGCCAACTCGGCAACAATTTCTTTAGCTTGTACAGATAAAGCCATAAAAGCAACCCTTTAATTTTGCAGTTAATATTTAGACCTTTGGCGTGTTTAAAATGGCGCGAAATATGTCATAAGCCAAAATATAGTTTAATTCCCGCCAGTGTGTTCGCGGTAGCAACCGATGCCAATATCAAGCCCATCACTCGGCTTACCACACTTGCTCCACTCGAACCAATAAGCCGGTTTATTTTACCCGCGAGCAGCATAAGTATATAGGTCACCAATAACACAGCTAACATCATTAATACCGTTTGCGCCTGTTCCCAGACGCTAAATCGATTATTTTCAGTCAGTAACACTGCCGCCAACATGGCTCCCGGACTTGCAATTGAAGGTACCGCTAGTGGAAATATAGCAGTATCGTGATGACTGTGGGCAAGCTTCACCTCTTCATCAGGTTTGCTTTCGCCAAATATCATTGTGAGTGCGAATAAAAATAAAATAATACCGCCCGCAATTTGAAAAGCGGGAAGCGGAATAGACATTGCAATTAGAATGAATTCGCCAGCAACAACGAAAAAAATAAGAACCATTGCGGCGGCAAGACTAGCAATAAGCGCAATCCTATTTTTAGCTTTATCATCGAAATGTGAGGTTACGGCGAGAAATACAGGGACAGTGCCAATGGGATCGACAACCGCGAAAAATACAATAAATGTGGCTACAAAATCTATCATTTCAGCATGCTCAACCTATTATGGCAGGCCCAAATAAACATCTTACTCAGAATCATTTTAAAAACCTTGCTAATTCATCTTTTGGCCGATTTAAATCTAAATATTTCAACATTATCGCTTTGCAACTTTACCCCAACAGTTTAACTACTGCATAAAACACACTTAGCTAAAAGATTTTTATTGTATATCCCATTAAATAAAATAAAGCAGCACAGCACAAATCAGTGTATCTATTACTTGGCTTGATTCACACTAATTTTTTCCAAGCCAAATGAATTATAGCTAAATTTAAACATTGACCCTCTCTAATTAGCATAAATACTTGATTATAAAATTGAGAATTTTTTCCGAGTAAGATTACTGTCAATTAAACTCGCTTTTCAGTAAACTGGCATTAACGATAAACTTAAATTTGTTAAAAACCAGTGATTAAAATATCTGAATCCGTCAGCATTCCTCTGAATGAAGTATCATTTGATGCCATTCGTGCGCAGGGAGCGGGCGGCCAAAACGTCAATAAAGTATCATCAGCAATCCATTTACGCTTTGATATTGCCGAGTCTTCCTTACCGGAATTTTACAAACAACGCTTATTAACAACTAATGACACTAGAGTAAGCAAAGACGGCGTTGTTATTATTAAAGCACAGCAGTTTAGAACACAAGAAAAAAACCGCAACGATGCAATCAATCGGCTAATTGATTTTATTCAGCAATCAACTAAAGTTTTGCCTCCGCGTCGGGCGACCAAACCGTCTAAAAACTCGCAAACAAAAAGGATGGACCGAAAAACCAAACATAGTCAAAAAAAGAGCTTGCGAGGCAAAGTAAGTGACTAAAAGCTTATTGCGCTTTTAAAAATTTATATAGCTGTTCAAAATCGACTCTATTTTTGTAGCCTTCATAAAAATATTTTTGCGTTATCTTTTGCTCTTTGTCTAATATAAAAACTCCCGGATAAGGTATTCCATAGTGCTTATCTTGTGGTCGATACTGCTGATTAATTACCTTATATTGCTTAATTGTTTGTAAGTCTTGATCCGCCAATAAAGTAAAACGAATAGCATGTTGGGACTTAAACTGACTAAGCGTTGCCACCGAATCGTATGACAGTGCAGCGATAGCGTACCCAATAGACGCAAACTTGTCATGCCACTGGTTTATTTCGATCAGTTGCTTTTTACAATAAGGACACCAATCAGCAGAACGAAAAAACAGCAATAGAGTGCCTTTTGTACCACCAAGTTGTGCCAACTTAACTTTTTCTCCCTGCGAGTTAACAGCATTAATTTCTGGTGCAATTGAGTTGACTGCTAACCCAACCTTTATATCAGCATGAACCGTTTGAGTGATTGCTGCTATCGCAACCACTAGAATAAAGACCTTGCTTATCAAATAATTAAATTTCACCGTTTGTTCCTAAAAAATAGCGAGTGGACTTGTTAAGACCAAACTCGTCCTGTTTTGTTACAGTAAGCTAAAAGGCTAAATAACACGAGCCTCTTTTAGCGCCAAAAGCGGCGCCGAGTCACCAATTGGCTAAAAATTAGCTATAAAAAAAAACCTGCTAATAATTATAAACTTCAGCAAGCCATTTTTAGGCCATCGCTATGGTTGAATAATCAACAATTCGCTAATATACATTTAATTTCTAATTAATCCGCTAGCAACAAAAAGCCTATGAAGCCTATACTTTTTATACTAACGGGCTTGGCCTGCTTTAAGTTACTCCTTATCGCACTGGTAGTTGTTCAAATTTATCAGGTTCATCAAGCAGAAATTCAACTGGCTCAAACAAAAACCGACGCCTTTAAACTATCTTATGAACTTAAGCAGTCCTCCGATGATCTTACCCGATTTGCACGTCTATATAGCTTGACTAATAATCAAGATTATTTGAAAAAATTTTATCAAGTACTTTCGATACGTAATGGTACAAGCCCACGCCCTAAAAATTATGATAGTGTTTATTGGGACTTAAACAAGCCAACCAGAGAAAGACTACATCCCTACCAAACAGCACAGAGCTTGCAATCTAAACTCACCTCAATCGACCTTAGTGAATTAGAACGTAGTAAAATCATTGAGTCTGAACGCCAGTCAAATGCATTAGTTAACTTAGAAGAAAAAGCCTTTAACGCCATGCAAGGGTTGTTTGCTGATGAGAACAAAAACTACACATTAAAAGCTGATCCTGACCAATCACTAGCAATAAAGCTATTACATTCGAATGAATACTTGGCAGCTAAACATAATATTATGCTGCCAATCGATGAGTTTATGGGCATAGTCAAACAAAGAATTGCACTTCAAGAATCAGGCTTAAATCAACAAATGAGTTTTTGGATTAGTTTACTCACCTCGCTATTAGTCAGCTTAATATTTCTTATAGTTATTGCGGTTTGGGTGGTTCATAAAAAAGTATTGAGCCCAATAAAGTCATTGAAAGCGCTCGTTGATGAATTTAAACAAACTGGAAAGATCGCTAATAAGCCAGTTTTCGAAAACAACGAGGTAGGTCAGGTAGCACAAGAAACTTATGTGATGATGGAAATTATAAGAGTCAATACTGAAGCGTTAAGAAAGCTCGCATATACCGATGTACTTACTCACATTCACAACCGAAGTTACTTTTTCACTATTGCTAAAAAGCTTTTACAGCTCGCCTTAAGAAACCTGCAACCGCACTGCTTGTTAATGTTAGACCTAGATCACTTTAAGCAAATCAATGATCAGTTTGGTCACATAGCCGGTGATAAAGTGTTGTCTCACTTTAGCCGTTTAGCCAATAAAGAAATTCGTAAAGCAGATATTTTTGCTCGCTATGGCGGTGAAGAGTTTATTATTTTGTTACCTAATTCAAAGTTAGTAGACGCGATCAGCATTGCAGAAAAAATAAGAAACAAGGTTGAGTCAACGCCATTCATGTTAAATGAGAATCAAATTACCATAACGGTAAGTATTGGCATTACCGAAGTAGATCTTAGCTTAAATTTAGAAGAAAACATTGATAGAGCAGATCAGGCGTTGTATAGGGCCAAGCAACAAGGACGTAATATTCTTTGTAGCTTTGATAGTATTAAAGCAAACAATGTTCACAAAATAAAATCAGAAAACTTCCAAGAAAGATAGAAGCGAGCAAATTCCGGGAGCAACCTCCCGGATAATAAACGGCTTAAAAATTTACTTATTAGCTTTAGACTTTTCTTTTGACAACTTTTTAGGCTGCCCTTTTACACTAAGCTTATCTTTTTCTGTTGCCTTGCTCTTTTTTGAAATTTTATTTTCTTTTTTGTCGCGCTTTTTGTGGCAGTGTTTTTTGTTATCTTTTTTACTAACATGGCAACCCTCTTTGTCTGTCGCACCAGGGTGGGCTTCAATGGGAGCGCTAAGAAAACCACAAGCTAATAAAGCAAAGCTTAAACACCAAAAACTATTTTTAATTTTTTGCATAGAAAAATCCCTTTTATTGAGTGAAGTTTAAATAACTTAATTAAAATATTAACTAAGTTGCCAATCAATATACCTTGCCTAATTTAAGCTAAAGTATCGATTAGGTCACACTTTGTTTGTAGGATTTTTCATAATTCAAAAAACATCTCTAATTTACTTCAATTAGATTACAGCCCAGCGATTATACAAATATTAAATTGGCGAAAGAGATACTCAGTCTATTAGTCCAGCTAACTTTTTGGGATCAAGTAGCACTTCTAACTCGTCTCTTGTAAGCTCGGTCATTTCCTGGGCGACATCAATAATTTTTCTTTCTTGCTCTAGCGCAGCTTTTATTATTTTGGCCGTCATTTCATAACCAATTTGGGTATTTAACGCGGTAGCTAATATAGGATTAAGTAAGGCTTTTTCTAATAATAATGACTGGTTAACCGAAAAATCTAACAGCAATTTATTTGTCATTGCATTTGCGGCATCGCTTAACAGCTGTATTGAAGATAGAAGCTTATCTGCCATAAGAGGCAACATAACATTTAATTGAAAATTGCCAGACGCATTAGCAAAACTCATCGTAGTATCATTTCCCATAACTTCAGCACACATCATTAATACAGCTTCTGCAATAACAGGGTTCACTTTGCCGGGCATAATTGACGAACCAGGTTGAAGCGCTTTTAACTTGATTTCATTTAAGCCCGTTTGTGGCCCCGAATTCATCCAGCGAATATCGTTACAAACTTTTGTCAATACCGTCGCTAGCACCTTGAGTTGAGAGTGCAGCGCTAAGCTAGTGTCTTGAGACGCGATTTTAGCGGCAAGATTTTCACAGGGTTTAATCGGTAGTTTTAATTCGTCCGCTAAATACCGACAAGTCATCGCTGAAAATTGAGCATGGGTATTAACACCTGTACCAATCGCAGTACCACCTATAGGCACTTGGCATTGCGCCATAAGTGCCGCTTGAATACGCCGCTGGCTTTCTTTGACTTGAAACTGCCAAGTTTTAAACTCGCTACCTAAACTCAAGGGTAACGCGTCCATTAAATGGGTACGCCCAGTTTTTATGACCTCTTGGTATTGATCAGCCAACTCTTCTAATTGCTCGCAAAGCCGATCTAAAGCAGGTAGTAATTGTCTGGCCACTTGTTCCGCGCTAGACAACTGAACACAAGTAGGAATAACATCATTACTACTTTGACCATAATTAACTTGATCATTTGGATGAATTTTATTTTCTGGCAAGGCTTTATTAGCCAAATTAGCAAGTACTTCATTCATATTCATATTAGTGCTAGTACCCGAACCCGTTTGAAAAACGTTAACTGGGAATTCTTGCAGGTAATTCCCTTCAATGATCTGGTCAGCGGCTTGCATAATCGCCTCACTCTGCGCTTTAGCAATGCAACCTAGTTCGCCGTTAGATTGCGCCGCAGCTTTTTTAATACGCGCAAGCATTTGGATAAAAGTGACCGGCATGCTTCTAGGTGAAAAGCTAAAATTATCAATCGCACGCTGAGTTTGCGGGCCGTAAAGCGCGTCTTGAGGCAATTCAACCGGCCCTAAGCTATCATTTTCAATTCTTTTCATTTCTATTGATATCCTCTATAACAGTTGATCCTAAGATTAATCAGCTCTATCCTGATAAGTAATGTACAAAAACATGGCAACAAAAAGTTAGTTTAGCGCAACATTGCTAACTAACAGCGGCAAGTTTGTCCATTTCATTCAATTAACGAAAGGGATCACAGACGAATTATGAGCAAGCAATGGCAACAAATTAAACCAATTAAAGTAGGCGATCAAACTTATCAAAGTATTAGTTTCGAAAAACTCGCTAAACAATACGACATTCAACGTCTACCTTACTCCATTAAGATTTTATTAGAAAACTTACTCCGCCACGAAGATCAACCATTTGTGCAAGAGCAAGACATACGAGCCGTCGCTAATTGGGATGTTAAAAACCATCCCGAAATGGAAATTGCTTTTGTTCCCGCGCGAGTTATCTTACAAGACTTTACAGGTGTGCCTGCTATTGTTGACTTAGCCGCAATGCGCAACGCAATGCAATCTCTCCAAGGCGATGCCAATAAAATAAATCCATTTAATCCAGTCGAGTTAGTTATCGATCATTCTATTATGGTTGATCACTTCGCAACGGATGACGCTTTAGAAAAGAACACCGAAATTGAAATACAGCGCAACGCTGAGCGCTATCAGTTTTTAAAATGGGGTCAAAAGAGTTTCTCAAACTTTAAAGTGGTTCCGCCCGGTCGGGGCATAGTTCACCAAGTCAATTTGGAATACTTAGCTCGCTGCGTTTTTGGCACTGAGTTTGCAGGAGAGCCATGGGCTTATCCTGATACGCTCGTCGGCACTGACTCACACACAACAATGATTAACGGTCTCGGCATTCTTGGTTGGGGGGTTGGAGGCATCGAAGCAGAAGCAGCAATGCTTGGCCAACCCGTCACTATGTTAATTCCTAAAGTAGTTGGATTTAAGCTTAGCGGAAAACTTAATCCTGGAGTGACGGCAACGGATATGGTGCTAACCATTACCGAAACGCTTAGAAACCATGGGGTGGTTGGCAAGTTTGTCGAGTTTTACGGACCGGGGCTTGAACATTTATCGACAGCTGATAGAGCAACTATTGCTAATATGGCACCAGAGTACGGAGCAACTTGCGGTATTTTCCCGTTAGACAAAGAAGCCATAAACTATCTGCGTTTAACGGGTCGCAACGCACAACAGTTAGAATTAGTAGAAAGCTATGCTAAGCAACTAGGCATTTGGCATGACGATAAAACCCCCGATGCCAGCTTTCACGAACTAATTAATTTTGACTTAAGCTCTGTAGTGCCCTGTATTGCAGGTCCTAAACGACCACAAGACCGTATAGCGCTTGACCAAGCAGCGGCTAAATTTGGAGAGTGGCTAGACTTAAGAATCAACGATAGCAAACAACCCGAAGAAAATAACTTTGCCGCCGAAGGCGGTAGCGCTAACCCTAAAGTAGAAGCCAACCAAGCAGCTGAAGTAGAATATAAAGGTCAACAATTTAAACTAGACCCAGGCGCAGTGGTCATTGCAGCAATTACAAGCTGTACTAATACCTCTAACCCCTCAGTTTTAATTGCAGCAGGGTTAATGGCACGAAAGGCCAGAGCCAAAGGTATCAGTAGCAAGCCTTGGGTTAAAACATCATTAGCACCTGGCTCACAAGTGGTCACTCAATACTTAGAAAATGCCGGCCTAATGGAAGACTTAGAAGCGCTTGGTTTTAACTTAGTTGGCTATGGCTGTACTACTTGCATTGGTAATTCTGGCCCTTTACCTGAGCCAATCACCAAAGCGATTCGGCTAGCGAAATTACCAGTATGCTCAGTACTTTCGGGTAATAGAAATTTTGAAGGCCGAATCCATTCAGACATTGCGGCAAACTATTTAGCCTCTCCACCACTGGTTGTAGCTTACGCAATAGCCGGTAATATGCAAATAGACATTAGCAAAGAAGCACTCGGTAATGATCAGCAAGGTAACCCGGTTTATCTTAAAGATATTTGGCCAAGCAATGCTGAGATTAAAGAGATTAATGATCAGTTTATTTCACAAAATTTATTTAGTGAAAAATATGCCGACGTTTATAGTGGCAACTCAACTTGGGATGAATTGAAAGTACCAGAAAAAACCATTTATGACTGGCCAGACTCAAGTTACATTAAGCAGCCGCCATTTTTTGCTGATATGCAAAAAGAAGTTAGCCAGGTTGAACCCATTAAGAACGCGCACTGCTTAGTCTTAGTTGGTGACAGTATTACTACCGATCACATTTCACCGGCTGGCTCTATCGCTGAACAAAGTCCTGCAGGTGCGTACTTAAACTCGTTAGGCATTGAAAAGAAAGATTTTAACTCTTACGGTTCCCGCCGCGGTAATCATGAAGTCATGATGCGCGGCACTTTCGCTAATGTCAGACTTAAAAACCTACTTGCACCAGGAACCGAAGGCAGTCATACCACCCATATTCCTAGCGGTGAGGTCATGTCTATCTTTGCTGCTGCAATGAAATATCAACAAGCAAACATCCCCAGCATTGTGATTGCCGGTAAAGAGTATGGTACTGGTTCTAGCCGAGACTGGGCCGCCAAAGGGCCTTCATTGTTAGGCGTTAGAGCTGTTTTAGCAGAAAGTTATGAGCGAATACACCGGTCTAACTTAATTGGCATGGGAATTTTACCACTCCAGTTTAAGTCAGGCGATAATGCTCAGTCATTAGGTCTTAAAGGTGATGAAGCGTTTAGTATTCCAGCGATTGAACAAGGCCAAAAATCGGTAAGAGTGAGCGTCAGCGGCAAACGATCAGTTGAATTTGATATGGATATTCGTATTGATACTGTCAATGAATTCCAGTACTACGCTAATGGCGGAATCCTCCAATATGTTATTCGCAACCTTCTATAGCTTGTTAAGCGCCAAACTTAATAAGTTTGGCGCTAGCATCAATGTTATAGGCTTTTCATTGCTGAGGTTGGGGTTTTTAATACCGACTTATCGCCTACAATTTACGACTCATTTTAGGATTAAAAATGATGCTTAAAAACACCAGCGAAAAATATGGCTTAATTGCAAAATTACTTCATTGGGTAGTCGCGCTAAGCGTCTTGGCAATGTTTTCGGTCGGTATTTGGATGGTAGAGCTAGACTATTACAGTAACTGGTACAAAGTTGCGCCAGACTATCACAAAAGTAGTGGCATTTTACTGGCGATTATCCTTGTTGTAAGAGTGACATGGCGCTTAACCAGCCCAAAGGTTTTACCACTGGAACAGCATACTAAACTAGAAAAATTGGCAGCCCACTGCGTACATCTTCTGCTTTATGTTTTACTCTTCGCCATTTTTTGTACCGGGTACCTTATTTCTACAGAAGACAACCGCGCTATTGATGTGTTTAACTGGTTTAGCGTGCCCAGTATGGGACAACTATTTGATAATCAAGCCGACATAGCGGGTGATATTCACCGCTGGTTAGCGTATATTTTAATCGGATTAGTTGTGGTTCACATTGGTGGTGCCTTAAAGCATCACTTTATTGACAAAGACAATACGTTAAAACGAATGCTCTAAAGGGGAAAAAAATGAAAAATAGTTTATTGACTCTAATCGCTGCATCAACCTTTGCTATCACAGCTAACGCGGCTGACTATAAAATTGATACCAAAGGTGCGCATGCATCAATTAACTTTAAAATACAGCACCTCGGCTACTCATGGTTAACTGGTCGTTTTAATCAGTTTGAAGGTCAGTTTAGCTACGATGCAGAAAAAGTTTCCGACGCTAAAATAAAAGTTAAAATAGACACTACCAGCATTGACTCAAATCATGCAGAGCGAGACAAGCACTTAAGAAGTGCTGACTTTTTAGAAACCGATAAGTTTTCAACGGCTGAATTTACCAGCACTAAAATTATCGATAAAGGCAACGACCAATTACAAGTTATTGGTGATTTGACCTTACACGGCATGACTAAAAGCATCACCATTGATGCGACCAAAGTCGGTGAAGGAAAAGATCCTTGGGGCGGCTATCGAGTTGGCTTTAGTGGTGAAACGGTATTAAAACTTAAAGATTTTGGTATTCCAGAAAGGTTGGGACCTAAATCTAGCCAAGTTTTTATAGAGTTACACATAGAAGGTATTAAACAATAATAGAAAAAAGCCTCTCTTTAAAGAGAGGCTTTTTTAATTAGTTTATGTGTAGTAGTGTGATTATCAAGTTTTTATTAGACCAGCAAAAGCTGCCATAAAGGAGACATTGAAGATTTGTGAATAATGCTGCTAATTTGCTTCCCAACGCAAAATTTTGCATGCTCTAATAAAAGCGAAGCGCATGTTAGGAATCTGCAACAATGTTTTGTTATGCAATTTCAACGCCTCTAAGTGAAAGTTGATTGAGAAATTTTTCAGGTTTATCCAGTGAAATTGCAGCTTTCTTTCTGCGTTTACTAAGAAAAAACGGCCCTATAAATTTAATTGATGTATCAAACTCGATGATGATATTTTTTTCTGAGCCTAATGGTGAGAGAAAGTAAGCGAATTCATCAATTTTGTCTTTGTAGTGTACTTTCCGTGCTTTGATTATTTTCTTTAATGGAATATCCGACTCCCAAGACAGGCCAGACCGATATTTTAGGAGTTCATTATCTAACTCAATAGGCCTAAAGCGAGTAGCCTGCACTTGTGCCAAATAGTAAATTACAGACCATAAGGTTAGCAGAGTAATGATCCATGCAAGCAAAGGCATATTTTTATTCTCAATAAATATATGAATTAACGGTAAGGTTGGTAACTGAGCTATTGCAACAATCCAAAACATATCCTTTGCGTTACTTAATTTTGAATAGCTAAACGAGGTTATATTATTAGTTGTTTCTTGTTTTTCAAATTTAGCAAAAAAGGCATAATATAAAGTGAGCAATTCAGCATTCATTGATTTAAACAGTAAAGGCCATTTCAGGAAATTTTTTAATGCAGAATTAATCGAGTAATCCACCGAATTATATTGCCTTTTTTTCTGTTCAAATACATTAAATAATTTAGTTAACGCAAAATAATCGAATATAAACCCAAAGGTTGTTGCTAATATCACTAAGGCGATTTGGTAGCCTAATAATTGATTCTCTTTTAATATTGATATATTAAAAAGGGAGACCACTACAGCTAAACCAAATATGAATTTGACCTTTGCCCCCTCAATAGATTTTTGATAAGTAACTTCCATTAATGAACCTCTAATCCTGCATAACGCTTAATCGTGTTGCGCGGTTTTTGCGTCAACCACCGATGTATTGCTATGATTTTCCGAATTAATTAAATATCGGTTCAATAATGTATTAACCGACGCTACAACTTCTTTCCAGTTTTTCATTGTTTTAGTTTCTGGATAAGATATTTCAGCTTCAACACCATTAATTTGAGTGTAAAGATACACTCTGCAATTAGCATTTTCTACACAAGTTATACAATCTACATCTGAAATACCTTCTGGTAATAAAGTTATGTATTTACTACCTGAGCCGCGACTGCTTCGCTCATACTTTTGTAATCCATTAAAATTTCCAGCCAAATTAAATCTACTATCAATCTTGCAAACGGATAATTCTTTTCTGTTTATACGTTTATTATACGGACTTACATTTATGTAAAGCTCATCACCCATAGATTTATGCAGCTTCTCTAATCTAGCATATTCATCTTTTATATCTTGTGGAGCTTTTGAGTTTTTATGTCCAATATAAGGAGATATTCTTTTAATTTGTGCCTTAAGCGATGGGTAGTAAAGCTTTAGCTTAAAGCCTCTTTCTGGGTCATATTTCCAAAATCTAGGTTTCCAAAGCATTTCATCTGGAACACTCAGACTAATTGTATTTCTATTCGTAAATTTATAACTAAATTCCAGCGCATGATTCTCACTAGAGCTTTTGCCTTCTTGAATGGTTTTACATCCTAAAATTCCAAATGCTAACAAAATAATTAATATACAACGCATTTACATTCCTTTAGATCATAACGCTTGCGTAAAAAGTGTGACGAACGGAACATCTTTTTCGCGCCCTGGTTACACATATTAATGAAGATTTGAAAAAACTTCGGGATGTTGTTCCGCGATCCTCAACAATGCAATTGCTGGACCTTGTGGGGTTCTTCGTCCTTGCTCCCAATCTTGCAGAGTTCTCATGCTTACGCCCAGCAATCCTGCAAAAGCAGATTGGGACAGCTTCAATTTCATTCGAATTACTCTTGGCTCTGAAGGTTCAGATAGCTCTGTTGTTCTTAACTGAACATTCCCTTTTTTAAATTCCTGAATTTCTTGGAGTCCTTCCAGTATTTCGTTTCCAATATCACGATTTTTCATGATCGATAGCCTCCGCAATTTGTTTTAGTACTGAACCGGAAATCGTAGCTCTCTCAGATTTACTATAAAGAGTAAGCATCCATATTTCGTGGTCAGATTTCTTCCAATAATAGATGGCTCGAATTCCACCACTCTTACCATGGCCCGATTTAGCCCATCTTACTTTACGCACACCCCCCGAACCTCTGACGATATCACCAGCATCAGGCTTTTTAAGAAGGTAGGACTGCAATCCACGGTAACCATCGTCCTATAAGTAATCAGACAGGAGTTTAGTGAATAGTCGGGTTTCTATAAATATCATAACTTAACAGTATACGGCAATGCCGGAGTTAAGCAGGAGGAAAGTTTAGAGTGTAACGCTTTAAGCATGCGCGTGTTTTTAGTCGCATGCCTTTAATGGTTAACGGCTTAATTGATGTAAAATCCGACGTCAACATGTGTCTCACCTCTATTCGATTTAACAGATATTTCAAAAGCTTGTACTGATTCAACTCCTACAAAATAGTACAAGTTTCCAGATGTTGTCTGTTTTGAATATTTTTTTGCCTTGATAGCTTTGAGAAGATCATTAGCATCGACAAGTTCTCCACCAAATTCTTTCGTATAACCCGCAACTTTTGAAAAAAACTCTTCTTCAGACAGAGTTTTCTTTCCTTTAATCGTTGACTCAATGAATATACCAAAATGAACACAACCACCCCGACTAAATTTTATTATCTCGTTAGCTCTTGTAATGATGATGCTATCACCTTCGTCTGAAGCAACACTATCTTTATGACTTGCAATATATGCTTTATTGAATTTTTTCTGCTCATCGGAATCAAAAACACACTCTTCTTCAGCAAACACTGAAAAAGAAAAGATAGATAAAATTATTATTAGTATTTTCATAGACAGTTAACGCCCAGCGTATTCGAAATTGAAACGCAGTGTAAATTTTCGATTACCGCGATTGGTTAGCACTTTACTATCCGCATGAACTAGAAGTTTGCTTAAGCTCACCAACACCGGACTGTGTGTAACTTCTCAACTTACTAGACATATCATAAGAAGGGTTGCTAACCATTCGCGCCCATTGTACTTTTGCCTTTGAGCCCAGTTCAGTAATAGCCCAATATCGACTTTCAACCCAGACTCTATTAGGAGCGGCACTCGATTTAAGCGAGTACAAAGTATGCATTCCTTTAACAGAATCTATTTTCAAACTTGAATCATACTGTTTATATCCTTCACCATAGTTTAGAAAGATTCTCAATCCACTCTTGCAGTTTGAAATTTTCAACTTATATGTTTCGAATTCCGTTCCGGGTCCCCAAGGAGAATCAACATTTCGCACAGATAGCTCTCCTTCCCACGTTCCTCTCAAACTGTTAAGAACAGTAGAATTCGAATGAGCGTTGTATGACAGAATCAATAAAAATACAAAACACAGTTTATTCATGAGTTTCCTTGTAGTGCTAACGCCCTGCAGAAGGGGCCGTAGTGGAGGCGATTGTTTTTGTGTAAGCGTAGCGACTAACACAAAAACGAGCTCCGGAACGGAGGTCCCTCTTGCTGAGCTGGTTATGCATTTTTTCAACTGAGCACCAACAAGCGCTTCTTAAACCAATATTTAAATGGACGCTGAAACATTGCTTTAAGCGAAAATGTAATGCGCCGCTTACTCCACAAATACAGCCTCCAAACCTTATCACGCTGATAGATTTTAAATTCTAGAGGATAAGCACCTTTATCAATTAGGCTTACAAAGCCGGTTTGATCGAGCGGTGATACCACATCTACAACATCCAGATCTGAAGATAAAAGGTTAAACCAGGTTTGCTCCCCATCATAGTAATCGTGACAGGTCACTATTAAAGTGTATTCACCAAAGGCTAACTGATCTCTTATCTCTGTTCCATTGAGAGAAATTCCTAGCTCTTTACCTAATCGAAATAAGGAAACTTTACAACTGCCACCTATTTCTTCACTCTCTATAGGCCTACATGTAAAACCTAATGACATAATTCAGCCTGCTGAGATGCATAACGCCAAGCGTTTTCGAAATTGAAACGCAGTGTAAATTTTCGATAACCGCGCATTGTTAAAACTTATTCCCCAAGTTCTCAAAAACTTTTTCTAACTCTATGTCGCTCAAAGATCCTAACTGTGTTGCGAGTTCAATTACTAAGTCTACCTGACCTGTAGAATCAGTTTCAATAGCATTTATAAGATTAGGAAGGTGGTTCAGAAATTTTTTACATTTCTCCAACGATGGTGGTTTATAAGGCGGTTGGTTGAACGAAGTATCGTTCTTACGAGCCTCCCATTCTACTCTAGGATTAGGCATGAATTTATTTAAACTTTTCTCTAAAGCTAAAAATTTAGTATGATTGAATGCCGCCGCATGTTCTTTTCTTAAACTTGGAAATGTATCGACACAATCAATCGACATAATACGCTGTACCAAAATTATCGAGTTGTACCAAGATAAAGCTTCAAATACTTCCTCTTTATACTCTTGACCAGTCGGAAGCTTTAGATCTGCACCTTGAAGTCCGAAACTAATTAGCAAAAGAATGATGTATCCAGATATTTTCAATTTCGTTCCTTGATAGTTTTAACGCTTTACACAGAATTCAGTGTGTCTTTTACACTGATATTTCTGCTGTTTATTGTTAAGTACTTTCACGCTTCTTGCCATTTTATTTCTTGTCCGCGGTACTGAGCTGGAACAGTGTTCATAGCTTCTTCAATTGAGCAATAACCTGCATCTTGCTCAGTCTCCCAATCCTTGTCGCAGCTAAATCGATAAATTTTGCTGTCACCATCGTATTGGCAGATGGCTAATCCATATATCTCAGCTGCAATTCTACCGTCGGAATATTTGATCACACCAAAGGGCTCACTGCCAGAGAAAGCCCAGCGTAAAACTTTTCCATCGTCTATATATTTAGGTGGTCTCATTATGTACTTAACGCTCAATTCAAAAATTCAGGCGTTTTCTGCCTGAATATTTTGCAATTTCTGGTTAGGTTTTTATCTTCCATAAAAAACAGGAAGTACTTTAACTTCATAACTCTTCGCATAAACATGCCACTCTATATCTACATCGTCTGTAATGATATAGAGATTATATTCATCATCCTGATAGTTCGTCTCTATTTTGTCATTCAAAACTGCAGGATCTGCGAGTTTCACTTGAACAGGAGCCATTAACCAAGAAAGAGGTAGATTCAAAATATCGACACATTCAAATGTTAGCTCAATTTCGCCATCATCTAAAGATCCAGTATCACCACAGAATTTGATTCCTAGAGACCCACCCTCACTGTGCTCGGTGACAGTTAAACGCTCGATAACACCAGGGCCTTCCAACTTGCTCAAATATTTGTTTAGTTCTGTGAGTTCCATTCGTAAACCTAACGCAAAGCACAGCAGTTCTTTTTCTGCTGCTGCGACTTGTTAACAATTTTTACCGAATACTTCATTGTAGATTGCCAATACTTTCACTTCGCCAATTTGGCGACTTCCTTCGTAGATACCAATTAAATCACCGGGCTTTGATTTACCATCGAAACTTTCTGGCGAAAGCAATGAAATAAAGACCTCACAGCATTCCCCTGGCCATAAAATATCTTGACCTATAAAGCGCATTGCTCCAGATGTATGTATTCCATCTTTAGTTTCATGCTGTGGTCGATAACCATGAGTTACAGGTCCAGTTCGACCTTTTTCTGGTTCAGAACTAAACATACTGAAAGCGCCCTTAAAGTCTCCGTCATTTTCATTAGGCTCAGCCATACATAGACTTGTGCCTTCTAATGATGCTAGTAACCCTGCTTCTACTTCTGCTCTATTCATATATGTTGTTAACGCTTAGCGTTTTTGTGTGTTTTAGCGAAGCGGTAACACATCAATAACCGCGTATTGTTAAGTGCAATCAGGGTTTGATACAGTAGCGAGCAATTCCCGCGCTCTATTTATCAACTCTTCACACTCTGTATTCTTAAGTTGAGTAGGCAACGAATTTTCAATCAAGGCACTAGCAATATCTAAAGAACGGAGTGGATTATGTTTTGCCAAATACCGCGCAATTTCATTTAGGAGCATACCTATTGCCGCGACTTTTTTTTGCTCTTCCTTCAAACAAACTAAACCACCATTGCTAACAAAATCCAAATTCCACTTCTCTACTTCTTTATCGTGACTTGATAGGCCCCAAAGCATATTAATTAATTCATTTTTCGTCAGGATCGTCATAGCACTTAACGCCCAAAGCAGCGGCGAGCGTTAGCGAGTCCAGCCCATGCGCTTTTCGCATGGGCGATGCTGCCTTTGCTTGTTAGTTGCTTACTGTACATAGCTAAGACTACCGTCTACGAAGCCCACAGCAAAAGCCTTTGCCTCTTTAAGCTTGCAGATATTTTTAGAGCTTGAATGAAAGTACTGCTTAGCCATTGCTAGAATGTTTTCATGAGCCTTTTCCCATGAGCTCCCAAATAAGGAGTGTGAGACTCGCATGATTCTATTTTGGGGCACCCAATCTTCGTTACATACCCAATCCTCATCTTCCGGATCAAATTCATTTGAGCCGACTATTTCAATATTGAACGGAGACTCATAGATATTGATATTAAAGGCAACAACTTGATCAGGTATTTCTTCACTCAATTGGTTATCGAGCCATTCGATAAAACCCTTTTCATCTTGAATCATGGTCCAATCCTTCCTTGGCAACTAACGCCAAAAGCAGCGGTTTATCCGCTGCCTTTTATTGTTATGCGATGACTAGCAAATAAGGCTAGCCTCGCTAATATTATTTGATAGAAGCTCATTCAATTGCCCACAAAAATTAAGAATGGATTGAGCTTCTGGTTTTAATTCTAGTTTTACACTAGAAACTTCCTCTATACGACAATCCGTATATGGATGATGAGCCAATTCTACTTGCACACCTGCACGAAAACTAGAAAACGAGTAAAAGCGCAGAGAAAACAGCTTATGCAGCAAGTTACCCTCGCCATCCCAGTTACCACCAGTAATTTCTGGTGGATTTTCAGTAGATTTTGCAAAACTCTCTAACTGAGAAATAAATTGCTTAACCTCAGAAATATTAAACCAAGCTTCGCCAGAACCAGAGAACCCATTAGATGAAACAACACCAGTTAAACCTACGGTTCCATCATCTTCAACATCAGCTGTAACTTTCAGGTAATTGCTCATTCTCTATTTCGCATAACGCCTGGGTAGCTGGCCCCGCCAGGGGTCCGGCTGACCCTTTTGTTATACATTTTTTACCACTTTAATATGTTTATTCTCTTTTCCTTTGACCACTTGTAGATATGCACCGATACACAATTGGTAATCTTCACGGACAATCATCATATAGTTAAACTCACTATCTGTTTTGAGTATACACGTTCGACATAACATTTCTTGGTCTGTATCTAGTTCATTACTTAGATAAATGGAGCAATCTATTAGTCTCTTAACAAATTCGGTCTGCTGATACTGATTCTTTAACACATCGATTTTGCTTCGAATTGGCAGCAATAAGGACCTTGCTTTAATTGGCTCACTTCCAGGTTCAAAAAGCATATACCTGCCATCCTCGATGCCAGCTAAAATTTCACCTCTCTCAGGAAATTCAGATTTTTTTATAGCTTCAAGTATCTCGTTCATATCTCACTGATGTATAACGCCTCACTAAGAGGCAAAAAATAGTTGGTTAAAATAAGCGACGCAGGAGCAAAAACCAACTGTTTTTTGTCCTTTTAAGTGACTTGATAATCATTGAGCCTTCTCCCCAGTTTAACCATTTCGGCTAAACTAAAGGCAACCAAACCAAAAGGAGAAGCCCAATGAACTTTTACAATAACATGCACCCATATTACTGCGGAATTGATTTACATGCTAGATCACTTTACGTGTGTATTATCGATCAAGACGGTAAGACCCTTCTGCATAAAGAGATAAGTGCTAATCCGGAAAGTCTACTAGCCCTTCTTGAACCTTATATCGGCGAGGTAGTTGTCGGTGTCGAATGTATGCATTGCTGGTATTGGGTCGCTGACTTTTGCGAGGAACACGCCATTGACTTTATTCTAGGTCATGCGCTTTATATGAAAGCTATTCACGGTGGAAAGGCTAAAAACGACCGTATCGACTCTTTCAAGATCGCTAATCTCATTCGAGGTGGAAACTTCCCATTAGCCTACGTTTACCCAAAAGAGAAACGAGCAACGCGAGATCTGCTCCGACGAAGAATGAAAATAGTACGCCACGGTGCACATCTAAAAGCACATGTCGTTAATACAACTAGCCAATACAACTTACCGCCCAACAAAGTTAACTTAAAAAATATCTCAGCTCGTGAAAAACTTATGTCAACATTTGATAACCCTGTAGTACAACGCAATATTGATTTGGATATGGCTGTGCTCGATTGTTACGCTAAGCAATTAAGTAAAATTGAATGGTTTATTGAACAGCAAGCCAAACAACACAATCCGGTTCATTTACATATATTAAAAAGCATTTCAGGGGTTGGGCGAATTCTTGCTCTTACCATTATCTATGAAGTTGGCAATATCAACCGGTTTCCGTCAGTACAAAAATTTGCTTCTTATTGCAGGTTAGTGAAATGTAAAGCTGAATCCGCTGGCAAAACGTACGGAACGCAAGGAAATAAGATAGGTAATGCTCATCTTAAATGGGCATTCTCTGAAGCGGCGGTTTTATATTTAAGAGGAAACAAGAACGCGCAAGGATACTTGCTTAAGTTACAACGAAGAATGTCTAAAGCTAAAGCACTTTCCGCCCTTGCTCACAAGCTTGGGCGATGTGTTTATTTTATGTTGAAAAACGAAACGGTATTTGATGAACAAAAATTTCTGAAGAGTTAGTCACGCAATGAGGTGAGCGCAACGCCTAACTGGACGTATGCAGAGTGTGATTAAAATTGATGTCTGCTGACTGGTTTTAAACTTAACATTTCAACTTTATACACCAAAAGCTAGAGCCCAACTGCCTTGATTAGCCACCTCATTGGCGTGCTTTTTAATTTAATGAGTAAGATTGTTTACACCTTAACTGAGCCTGGTAATAACTGGATAATGAAATTAAACCCTAATCTTGAATAGTGCCTTTATAAGGTTAACCGATGAATGTCTAGTGCCCCTGCTAAACTCTATGGAAAGTACCAAGCAGGCATTGTTGAGAACAAAGTAAGAGAGCCTCTATATGTGTTTGCGGTAAGCAATTGACTTCACAGCTCAAACGACAGACGAAGTAGATGATATTACTGATTAACTAGTATTTGGTTACTGAGGTAACCGAAATTAATTACTTTTGTTTATTGACTAGAGAACGGCTCATATGTGTTAGCATTCATTTCTCAATTGCTTGCCTTTAAAGTATTTTACGTCTGCTAGGCTTAGCATGGCGAGATCTTCATTTGTATCACCATAAGCAAAAACTTTGTTAAAAACACTAAGGTTCAATTTACTATGGATAGTAGAGACTTTTCTGTCGCCACTACAATCACCAGAAATATATTTACCAGAAAACTTACCATTAATTAACTCCAGTTCACTACATAAAACTTTGATGTCATGCTCTGAACACCACAAATTTAGATACGGTGATAAGGATGCAGAAACAACATAAACCTCATCTCCATTTTTTTGATGCCACTTAATTTTTTGTAGCATGTTATTTCTTATTACTGTGGGTAAATAATTATTCACGAAGTCAGTCGTAATGGATGAAATATCACTTTGCTTTCTGTTTTTAAATGAGACCCAAGTGATAATCGGACGTAGTTTCGAAGCAGGAAAAACATTACATTTATACAAAAAAATAATCGGAAGAAGAAATATATAACCTAGGACTAATCGAAACTTTGGTGTCGAAGCCATGATAAATTTAGTGTAGGTATCTTGTGTTGTGATTGTTCCATCAAAATCGAAGAGTGCCAAATTCACCGTGATATCCCTTGAATGCTAACGCCGAGCGCAGTCGCAAAATTGCGTAGCGCTGTTTTTTGTCGAATGCCGCAACTGGTTAGGCATTGCATCGTCCAATTTCGAATCTAACTTTATGTTCTGTACCCCAAAAGACTACAACCATTTTACTTTCTGGAGCCCAATTTCCACTGAGTGAGTCCGCATCAGGTTTGCATATCTTCTCACCGTAAAATTTCATTGATACTTCGTGAAAGTAACGCACACCTTGCTCTAATTCGTAGGGCATCAACGCCATTTCGATAGAGTTCAATTTAGGATTCAAAACTTGTTTGATCGTCTCAGCATCTAAATTTATTACGCCATCTGACGTATTGATGCTAAATGCCTCCAGCAGTTCCCCTTTAGATTTCGTACTCGCTTTAATAGAAATCTCACCTTCAGTAAGGAGGACTTTGTTGAACGAGTAGTAATGAGGTTGCGATGCATTGCTAATCACAGACCAGAGAAATAAAACTATAAGTGAAATTTGTATCTTCTTCATCTAGTGCCTAACGCTCGGTTGTGCGGCAGTGAGTGAGTGCGCGAGTGAGCTGTCGCGACACCAACCGCTTGTTAGTTTCATTGCCAAACTTCATCGCTATTCTTTGAATATTGAAATAAAGCATATGGGATTGCTAGTAGTGGTAAAAAAGGTAGCCACAGCGCAGCGATAGTTCCAAATTCAATAGTGCCAAAAGCTACGTAAAAATTATACGGTGCAACAATGAGTCCATTCACATAAGACAAAATTGAAGCTATGAACACTACCATCCAAAGTGACTTATTCAATATAGGCCTTCTATAAGAATAGCCAAACAGTCCAATTAGGAAAATAATATCAAGAATCGAACCTATACCTACAGTTAATGATTTTGGGTCGGAATAGGACAAATAACTGACTATTCCGATTTGGTAGAAAACTATTATCCAAAAATAAATTTTCCATTTCAAGACTAACAACTCCTTTTGAAAACTAACGCCTCAAACAAAAGCGCGCATTAATCAGCGTCTTTTTGCTTTGACTGGTTATGATTTTTTATCCCAAAATATCTGGGCTCGTAGCAGTATTTCTCTGTAGTTTCTGCGGTAAATCTCGCAGGAACATTTTCACAAGTAACATCGGGAATTATCACAATTATTTGCTTCCCTTCAAAATAAACTTCAGCTAAGCAATTTGGCTTCGGTATATCAGCTCTCAGCTTCATATATGATTTTTCTTTCTCGCAATAATGGGAAAAACACTCTCCAAGAAACTCTACTTCAATATCAATCGGAACCCAACCACCTTTCGGTGTACTACAAGCTAAGACAACGTTACTACTTAGAGCAAAAATCGCGACCAAAATTCTAATACACAGGTTCAAAAGATAATCCTTTAGTGATCATAACGTTTAATTCAAAAGATGCAGGAGTCTTTTTCCTGCATCTTTTGCAATTTCTGGTTATACGATTTTATATTTATCATTCTCAAAATATGATCGGCTTGTAACTGAACACCTTTTCAGTAAGCGCCTCAGCATCAAAATTATCATCGTCATCATAATAATGTTCAGAATGATAAATATAATCCATGTACCCTGGATCTGGTGAAATTATATCTAGTCGTTCTAGAATTTCTGACTCTCGAATTTCAGTTGGTACATTGATGAGCTCTAGCACTAATCCCTTAAATTCTTCTTTAATAGTATCCATTTAGCTCATTCATATCTTTCTGCGTATAACGCCTCAAGCAGTTTTGCGTATTTCGCATATACTGCCTTGATTGGTTATACGACTTGCTCATGTTTAGCTCCACAATTAACGCACATTTTGGCTCTTGGCGTTCTTAGCAACTCGTTACACTGATTGCACTCAATGCCCCATTCACTGAGACGATGGTGATAAATCGTTTCGAAATGAACTCCAGGCATACCTGTGAGCTCCTCAAATTTTTCCATAGCTTCAGGTTTACAGTTTACCCTAGCAGTTTCCAAGTCGCACTGATGTTTCTCTCGATAATCTTTTATTGCCTGCATTGCATCACCCAACAACGGAGATACTTCATTCCATTCAGTCTCTTCTAAGAAAGGCATTATCCGATCACAGCGCCAACAAAAATATTCTTTCATTTGATTCTACGTATAACGCCTGCATTTGCGGCTTGGGTGAACTGGCGGCTTTTTTGCCGCGCAGCGCGAAAAAGGTGACAGTTTACCCAAGTCCGGCAACATGCGCTTGATAATCATTGAGCCTTCTCCCCAGTTTAACCATTTCGGCTAAACTAAAGGCAACCAAACCAAAAGGAGAAGCCCAATGAACTTTTACAATAACATGCACCCATATTACTGCGGAATTGATTTACATGCTAGATCACTTTACGTGTGTATTATCGACCAAGACGGTAAGACCCTTCTGCATAAAGAGATAAGTGCTAATCCGGAGAGTCTACTAGCCCTTCTTGAACCTTATATCGGCAAGGTAGTCGTCGGTGTCGAATGTATGCATTGCTGGTATTGGGTCGCTGACTTTTGCGAGGAACACACCATTGACTTCATTCTTGGTCATGCGCTTTATATGAAAGCTATTCACGGTGGAAAGGCTAAAAACGACCGTATCGACTCTTTCAAGATCGCTAATCTCATTCGAGGTGGAAACTTCCCATTAGCCTACGTTTACCCAAAAGAGAAACGAGCAACGCGAGATCTGCTCCGCCGAAGAATGAAAATAGTACGCCACGGTGCACATCTAAAAGCACATGTCGTTAATACAACTAGCCAATACAACTTACCGCCCAACAAAGTTAACTTAAAAAATATCTCAGCTCGTGAAAAACTTATGTCAACATTTGATAACCCTGTAGTACAACGCAATATTGATTTGGATATGGCTGTGCTCGATTGTTACGCTAAGCAATTAAGTAAAATTGAATGGTTTATTGAACAGCAAGCCAAACAACACAATCCGGTTCATTTACATATATTAAAAAGCATTTCAGGAGTTGGGCGAATTCTTGCTCTTACCATTATCTATGAAGTTGGCAATATCAACCGGTTTCCGTCAGTACAAAAATTTGCTTCTTATTGCAGGTTAGTGAAATGTAAAGCTGAATCCGCTGGCAAAACGTACGGAACGCAAGGAAATAAGATAGGTAATGCTCATCTTAAATGGGCATTCTCTGAAGCGGCGGTTTTATATTTGAGAGGAAACAAGAACGCGCAAGGATACTTGCTTAAGTTACAACGAAGAATGTCTAAAGCTAAAGCACTTTCCGCCCTTGCTCACAAGCTTGGGCGATGTGTTTATTTTATGTTGAAAAACGAAACGGTATTTGATGAACAAAAATTCCTGAAGAGTTAGTCACGCAATGAGGTGAGCGCAACGCCTAACTGGACGTATGCAGAGTGTGATTAAAATTGATGTCTGCTGACTGGTTTTAAACTTAACATTTCAATTTTATACACCAAAAGCTAGAGCCCAACCGCCTTGATTAGCCACCTCATTGGCGTGCTTTTTTGATTTAATGAGTAAGATTGTTTACACCTTAACTGAGCCTGGAAATAACTGGATAATGAAATTAAACCCTAATCTTGAATAGTGCCTTTATAAGGTTAACCGATGAATGTCTAGTGCCCCTGCTAAACTCTATGGAAAGTACCAAGCAGGCATTGTTGAGAACAAAGTAAGAGAGCCTCTATATGTGTTTGCGGTAAGCAATTGACTTCACAGCTCAAACGACAGACGAAGTAGATGATATTACTGATTAACTAGTATTTGGTTACTGAGGTAACCGAAATTAATTACTTTTGTTTATTGACTAGAGAACGGCTCATATGTGTTACGTGTTGACTGCTTCATTCTCCCACCCCAGAGCTGGCCCTTTGTGAATACCGCCCGTAACGACTAGAACCTGTATATCTTCTTGCGAGGGGAAATGGTCAGAATGCTCAGACCACTTTTCCATGACATATTGCTCCCACCAAACGGCAGGATCTAGCTGAGTAACCTTGCCATCATGCACATTTTCATACCTGTAGCCATCAGACTTTAAATCATCTGTTGCTCTGAGTAATGCTGACTCATAATCTGGGGCTGCTACGTAATAACAAAGAATAGCTCCTTTCCATTCTTGGGGCATTTCCTGATTTGTGCCTCGTGAAACAATAATTGGGCACTCAAACAAAAGATTTGAATCACTAAAAAGCGGCTCAGAATTAGCCACAATATTGCCAAGCAAGGTGTTTGCACAAGAATTCGAAAACATAACATCCATCGGAGATATACCAGCACACTGCTCGGCTATTTCTCTGCCCAACTCGTTTGATGTTTCAGAAGCATCAATAACAAGTGCAATGCGGAACTTTTCCTCGCCCTTATACTTCAGCTTTGAGAAATAGGCATTCTTAACTTGCGGAAATTTCAGAAGAATTTTCCCAACTTCAAATCTTAATGCGCTGGCCCCACTCCCTTCTATATCACCGAGAAACTCCATACCTGAAACCTTTGCTTCAAGTTGCTTAGGTTCTTTCTTCTTTCCAAATAATTTTCCTAGCACTTAACTCTCCAGAGACACGTAACGCTCAATTCAAAAATTCAGGAATGTTTTTATCCTGAATATTTTGCAATTTCTTGTTATGGCTGTTTTTCATCAGCCGCTTTGAATTCCATAGTATATTTGAGACCGCGTTGTACTACTGCAACCCCATCTACATATTTGGGTTTAAACTTCCATTTCAAAAGTGCAGCAAGCGCATCTTTATCAAACACACCTTTAGGGTGAGATTCAATAATCTTTGGGTTTATTGGTGCTCCCGTTTCATCTACATCCATCAAGAATTTCACATAACCAATATCAGGTGCATTGCTGGTTTCAATTTCACTTTTCTTTGAAGCGCAAGATGTTAAACATAGCAATACAATTAGTAAGAGAGATTTCATTTTCTTATAGTCCATAACGCTCAATTCAAAAATTCAGGCGTTTTCTGCCTGAATATTTTGCAATTTCTGGTTAGGTTTTTATCTTCCATAAAAAACAGGAAGTACTTTAACTTCATAACTCTTCGCATAAACATGCCACTCTATATCTACATCGTCTGTAATGATATAGAGATTATATTCATCATCCTGATAGTTCGTCTCTATTTTGTCATTCAAAACTGCAGGATCTGCGAGTTTCACTTGAACAGGAGCCATTAACCAAGAAAGAGGTAGATTCAAAATATCGACACATTCAAATGTTAGCTCAATTTCGCCATCATCTAAAGATCCAGTATCACCACAGAATTTGATTCCTAGAGACCCACCCTCACTGTGCTCGGTGACAGTTAAACGCTCGATAACACCAGGGCCTTCCAACTTGCTCAAATATTTGTTTAGTTCTGTGAGTTCCATTCGTAAACCTAACGCCTAGTTAATTTTGCGTGCTTTTAACGCTAAATTTCAACGCATGGTTATGTTCTACAGCCATTTGACAGCACAGCACTCTCCACTTCACTTGCTTCGCAAATGGACACAAGATTACAGTTCGAAATTGTTTGCACACCTTTTAGGTCAGGTCGCGGATTTTTCCAATTGCCAGAGCACTCTAGATAATCATATTCGCTTAAAGATTTAACTTCTACTCCAAAAACTAAGCGGTGATAGCTCTGACTTCCAGAATCCAGATCAACAACCCAAATAGTTCGAGAAGTAAAAAGCCCAGCAAATACAATAAGAGCGAGACCTAAAGCTAAAAACTTAAAATTCATCTTCGAGTCCTTCCTGAACATAACGCCCCGCTAAAAAGCGCGACTCTCTTTATCTGCGTCTTTTTTCAGCGACTGGTTAGCTTTTTCGACCCAATCAGAAATATCAAGCATAGCCTCAATTTCACTTATGAGCTTTGCTGCTTCTGGTGGAGCCGACGGTGTTGAAATAAAAGATTTCTTAAAGTCTCCAACAATAACCTCTATATATGGTGTCGGAATATCAGTAATGTCATGAATTAATACTGTAGCTCTTTGGTTCACTACCTCGACTCTATAGTCTCTGTACTCTAGTGGGAAATAGAAGAACTTCGATTCATATAATTTCGATATTATAGAGTTTACTTTATTTGAATCTAAATGCTTTGAACGCTCACCAACGATAGCCACAAATTTTTGTCCTTTGAATTGAACGCTACCATCTCCCTTTAAAAGTACGTCATATATTGGACAGGGCCCGAAACAACCACCGCGTCGAATTTTTAATTCGAAGCTAGTTAAGTCAAACTCTCCAGGCACCGTGATACCAGACTTTTCATCGTGATGTATCAAGTCTTCCGAGCTTACAGCGAAAGAAATTAAAGACAGGAGTATAGCCAAGTATTTTTTCATAGTTCCTTCATGAAGCTAACGCCCCAAGCAGAATTGCGTCTTTTGCATATGCTGCCTTGACTGGTTATGACCTATAAAATTCAAAACGAATTTCCCCGCCTTTAATAGTTACCTCGCCAAAATCACCTTCAAGAAAGTACCCTTCATCTCCGATAGTTAGAACGTCTATATTTCCATAATCCTTTTCGCCATCCGCATCGGTAGAAGGTGTTACTTGGCTCATATCCTTTAGTCCTTGAATCGAGTTTACATTCAGAAAATCTAAGCGTGCCTTTTTATAGCAGGTGAACTCATCGTCTTTCGGTTTGCTATAGTATCGAGACTCAGGCCAAATACTCGCCTCTAGGTCAAAAGAAAGGCAATTACGCTCAAGTTCCCAATACAAAACAAATGAATCAGTTAAATCAATCCCTTTGAAAATTTCCAACTCAGTAAAATTCATACTTTAAGTGTCATAACGCTCAGCTGAATCGAATGCGTTTTCAGCATTTCGACTTCCTGCGCTTTGTTATGGTTTCTATTTGATGAACTGTTCATAGCATTCAGTACATAGCCAATTATGTTTACCACTAATATAACCAACACCTATTTGAGGGTCTTCACTATCGCGTAACTTCCACCAACAGATTTGGCAATGGTCGTGGTCATCGCCATGCTTCACTGATGACCACCGTGTTTTCTCCCAAAACTCTCCCTTAGCCCATTCTATCGGTTCTTGAACATCTTGTGCTTTCCATTGATCGCCATGAATTGTAACGAAAGAGTCAGTCATACTTTATGAACCATAACGCCAAAATAAAAAGAACGTTTTTCAGTTTCTTTTTTCATTGATTGGTTAAGTCTTTGTTGCTCACATTCAGGATAAAGTCTTTCTCACGCTTATCCGAACTCCACCCTTCCGCGATCGCCTGCCTGATAAAGTAAGCTATGTGCTTAGGAGTGATAGTCGGATACAAGTCACTATTTATCGACTCCCCTACTTTATCAGAAAAATCTAGCCAAAAATTTCGCGTCACTAATCCTTTTAGAAGTAGTTTACTTCCATTTGATGATTCATTTTGCACAGTGATATTAAATTCAAAATTTCCATCATCTTTCCTTGAAATAGAAATGACGTAGCGATAATCAATATCGTCAATTGCAATTCTACGAGATTTATTTTTTGGTAATGCCATATCTTAGACTTAACGCTTCAAACAGTAGTTCATCTACTGCTTTGACTTGTTACGTGGCATACGCCACAGATTTAATATGCTTACCTATAAAGATAAACATGAGAATGTTTAGGAAAATAAACATCGCAGAGCCTAACCAAGGAAACATATTATACGCCTCTCCATCAGTTGCTAGGTCTACAAGATATGGCAACCCAAGCATTAGAATAGCAAACTTGATTCCAACGACTACTGAAAGAGAGAAATAGCGATGAAAAAACTGCTCTCCCTTATTGGCTCCATTACACCAAAAAATATACAGCACTCCAAAAAAAGTTAGTGCCAAAGCACCAACAACATTGGTTTTTACCCAGACATTAGGCTCTTGCCCATTTAAACCAAGGTAGCCAAAGGTAAATCCAACATAGTCATAAATCAAAGTGGCAAAAAAATATATAAATGCGTGCCCTTCCGATAGGGATTTATTAATGAGTTTTTCTTTCAGTTTTGTTGTATTCCAGATTGTTATCATATTTCTTCCTTGGACACGTAACGCCAAGCGCTGTCGCAAAATTGCGCAGCGATTAATTTTGTCGAAAGCCGCGATTGGTTATGCATGCTAAACGATACCGCCATGGCTCGCACCAATCGAAACTGAATTTCCAGATGGATCTTGAATATCTATAAATTCCGCCATCATATTTGGCTCATTCTTATACTGTACTCCATGTTCTTTTAGCCTATCGAGTAATTCTACCTTCGCATCTTCCCCATGCAAGATTGCGAAAGAAGATTTCACATGAGAATTACTTCCGAACACACTTAGATGCTCTTCGGAGCCGACTTCAAGTAAGTCAATAATAAGCTCCGGGCTAGATTCACAAACTAGCCGGTTATAACTTCCTGAAAAGAGTCCGATCTTTTTAGAGTAAAACTCATGAGCTTCTTTCATATTGGTCACGGACAAGTTTAAGTAAATCATCTTTCTATCCCTGATAGTGCATAACGCTTTACACTGAAGACAGTGCGTCTTTTGCGCTGTTCTTTCAGCTGTTTCTTGTTAGGCATTTTTATATTTACGAGTAAATTCGTCACATTTATCTACTTTGGAAATATGCACTACAAGAACTTCATTTGAATCATGATATTCACTGAACGCAGTATTTTTAGAAAGCCAAAATACTTCAGAAAGTGGCTCATCTTCATGCCAAGTAGTGGTCACAAAACCATCGTCAGGAATATTATCTTCGTATTGAGCTATATTCGCCAAGTCAACTGACGTGTCCCAAGATGAGCAATGCATACCCCAAGCCATCATGTAGTAGCAACCAGATTCAACGATCCAATCGCTGACCGAACTTTGCCAATTTTCAGAAACAGTCTCTTCAACAACGATAACAGCCTTAAACGGTTTGTATCCCGAAATACTTGGAAGCTCAATTCCCTCTTGTATCCTGACGTAATTCATTTTTTGCCTAACGCCTTGCTAACCGGCAGCCGTGTGCGAAGCACGCTTTAGGCTGTCCAGTGGAGGCCGCCTTTTGGCCGGAACGGTGGTTGAGCAACTTGTTATGCCTTTGCACATGCAGCGACCTGGTTCATTTTTATGAGCTGCCCATCATTGGTTTTAAAGAACAGCTTGTTACTTTTATAGACGGCCACAAGGCTAGAACTAAAGACACCGTTACTAACAACATTGTCAGGAATTGGCCAGCCCGAAAAATATTGAATGCCATTCGGGCTTTTTATGGTAATGCAATCTTGATACCAATTTACCTCATCTTCAGAGCCCGACTCAATTATCCAGCTGAACTCCGTTTCGAATGGTGGGACGACTACAATTTCGTGGGCAGACTCATTTTTGACAATGCCATTAAAGGTTGCAGGACACCCTGAAAGTAAGGTTGCTATAAGTACTACGTAAAATATTCGATTCATGGCTTATAGGGCATAACAGCTTATTCTTTTCAGTAAATGACAATAATACGCAAAAACACTTTGGTGTAGAAATACTTTTTTAAATTAAATCAAGAAGATAGAGCGATCTCTTTGAAATCGCGTCGTTTTTATTTAACTTTTATTCGAATAATGTTCCATAGCATAAATAGGATATTCTTTTTATATCAGCAACTTAGATAGCTTTTCTGGCGTAGTAAGAAAATTTGCCTTGACTTATAGCTACTTATACAAGTAGCATTTATAGATATTCATTAATACAAGGAAGTAAAAATGAGTCAATCACAAAAACCAAAATTCATGTGGTTAGTTCGAACTAAAATTCGCGCTTTACACTATTCCTATCAAACGGAAAAAACTTATGTTCAATGGATTAAGCGGTTTATCCATTTTTACAACCTCAAACATCCGAAAGATATGGGAGCGGAGGAAGTTACAAATTTCCTGAGTCACTTGGCTGTTGATAGGAAAGTCTCTCCTGCAACACAAAATCAGGCACTTTGCGCTTTAGTGTTTTTATATAAAAAAGTTCTAGAAACACCACTTGGTGAAAATGCCGTCAACGCAGTAAGAGCCAAATACCACAAAAACTTACCCGTGGTGTTATCTGTCCCAGAAGTAAGGGTAGTTTTAGAGAATATACAGGGTTTACCCAAACTAATGGCTCAAATTATCTACGGAACTGGATTGCGGAAAAGCGAGGTTCATCGGTTACGAGTTAAAGACATTGATTTTGATAGAAACCAAATTACCGTAAGGCGAGGAAAAGGAAATAAAGACCGGCCTCTACCTCTACCTGAATCATGCAAGAGTGAACTGCTCGCTCAAATTGAATTTGTAAAACAACTACACTTAAAAGATCGAAGAGAAAACATCAATGGGGTCGAGCTCCCATACGCATTTGAACGAAAATCTCCAAGGGCTGGAAAGTCACTTGCGTGGCAATGGGTCTTTCCTAGTTTAAAAATAAGTACTGATCCACGCACACTGATAGTAAGAAGACATCATGTTCACCCTTCAGTTTTTGCAAAACATGTTAAAAGCGCAGTTAAAAAAGCGGGAATCAATAAGAAAGTGACTGCACATGTTTTTCGTCACTCGTTTGCAACCCACTTGTTAGAATCGGGCGCTGATATAAGAACGGTCCAAGAACTTCTCGGTCACAACGACGTAAGAACTACTCAAATTTATACTCACGTGCTCAATCGAAATCCATCTGGAACACTGAGCCCGTTAAATAAACTTTAAAATAATTTGAGCGTCGGCTATTTTATTAAATAGGTTTTTACTTCACTGTCGTTTTTGTGATGCTATCAGTCTTATAAAGTATTGCCACTGTCTGCAATAAGATTATAGCCGAAATTAGATTGACTGATTATATTAAGCTCGCCCAACCCAAAATGTCAGATTGAGTTCACTTATCCAACTAATTTTACAAAGTCTTTTGCTAAAACCGGTTTAGAGTAGAAAAAGCCTTGCGCAAAATCACACTTCATTTCAGTTAGTATTTGTTTTTGGACTTCGGTTTCTACACCCTCAGCAATAACGTAAAGATTCAGCTTATGCGCCATTACAACGATAGCTTCGCATAAAGCTCTATTATCAAAGTCCTCTTCTAAATTACTCACAAATGCTCTATCAATTTTAATATAATCTATATCAAATTTTTTTAAATAGGCTAAAGAAGAATACCCCGTCCCAAAGTCGTCTAAAGCAACTTGAATTCCTAAGTTTCTAAAATCAATTAATTGTGATTTTATTTCTTTACGGGCATCCATTATTAAACTTTCGGTAATTTCAATGACTAAAGCATCACCATCTAAATTGCTGGCGCTAAATTGATTAAACCATTCCCCCGACTTAACGCCAGGATTAATATATTGCGCAGCTGATGTATTAACACAAATTTGAAATTGTTTATCGATAGTTTCTCGCCACTTTACAACCTGCATTGTTGCTTGCTTTAAAACCCAATCGCCAATATCTTTAATCATGCCAGTTTCTTCGGCTAAAGGAATAAATTCAGTCGGCGAGATTAAACCTTGATCTGGATGTTGCCAACGAATTAGTGCCTCAGCTTTCGTTATTTTACCATTACTTAAATTAACGATAGGCTGATAGAGTAATAGAAATTCTTGTTGGGTAATCGCACGACGCATATCAGCAATTAATCGCATTCTATTTCGAGCGTTTACCTGCATAGATTTTGTAAAATAACTAAAACCATTGCGTCCCAATTTTTTCGCTTCATACATCGCTTGATCAGCGTTTTTCAACAACCCTTCTAAACTATTAGCGTCTTCTGGAAATAAAGTGATACCAATACTTGCGGAAATATAAACAACTTCATTAGCCAGGGTAAAGGGTTCACTTAAGCGATCCAGTATTGATTGAGTTACCCGCTCAACGTCATACTCGTCTTCTAGTGGTGATAAAATAATGGTAAATTCATCTCCACCCAAACGAGCGACAGTATCACTTTCACGCACCGAAGCATTAATTCTAATCACCGCTTCACGTAACAATATATCGCCATAATCATGCCCTAATGAATCATTTACTTCTTTAAAGTGGTCAAGATCAATCAGTAGTAAAGCAAACTTAGAACGGTCTCTTTGAGCACTCTTTATTCGCTCTTTAAGTCGGTCGTTAAACATACTTCTATTAGGTAAATCGGTTAGAAAATCATAATTAGCTTGCTGCCAGATAATTTTTTCAGACTGCTTTCTTTCACTGATGTCAGAAAACAAAGCTACCCGGCGATAAATTTCACCTTCATCATCAAATACGGTATTGATGGTAAGCCACTTATAGTAAATCTCACCACTCTTGCGTCGGTCTTTAATTTCACCCTGCCAACTACCAACATGTGAAACCGCTAGCGACATTGCTTGATAAAAAGAATCGTCATAAAATTCAGAGTTCAAAATATCCGCTTCTTTGCCGATAACTTCATCGGCCGCATATCCAGTTATCGCGGAAAAAGCAGGGTTTACTGAAATTATTTTTCGCTGACTATCAAAGATCATCATCGCATCGCTGCTATGCTGGTAAACTAAAGAAGCTAACTGCAGCTCCTCAGTTGCTTTATGCTTTTCAATTGCAATACCCGCCAAAGTAGCCGCTTGCTCTATAATAGTAATATCTTCTGTTGATGGCCGTGTTTTATTTTTATGGTAAATTGCAAAAGTGCCCAAAACTTTTCCTTTTGCATTAATAATTGGTTGTGACCAGCATGCCTTAAAACCTATTTCTAAAGCGTAGTCTTTATAGTTTTTCCACAAAGGATCGCTACTGATATCTTTAACAATAATTCGCTTGCCATGAAATACAGCACTACCACAAGATCCACTTTCACTTGAAATTGGTAATTGTTCTAGTGCTTTGGTATAGCTTTCTGGAATACTAGGTGAAGCCCCATTTTTAAAATACTTACCATCGCTTGCTAATATTAAAATACTACAAATCATGCGCGGCTTTTCTGCTTCAACCGTTTCAACTATTGCGGTAAGTATTTTATGTAAAGATTCACCTTTTGCAGTAAGCTCTAAAATATAGTTACGGGACTTTTCAAGCGACTCTAATTTTTTACGTTGGTTAATATCCGATAAAATACCTGCCATCTTAATCGCGACACCGTGACTATCGTATTCCGCTTGGCCGACAGATCGATACCAGCGATACTCTCCACTTTTATGCTTTAACCTTAACTCTAAATCATAAACACCTTTACCGGCTAAATGATTATTAGTGGTTGTAATAACTCTTTCCTTATCATCAGGGTGTAACCTTGAGAAAAACTCTTCTGAATCGTTTGATAGTTCATCATAGTCGTAACCGAGAAGCGCTTTCCAACGCGGCGATAGATAAGTCGCATTAGTTTCTAGTTCCCAATCCCAGATCCCATCTTTTGCGCCTTTTACCGCTCTAGCGTAGCGCTCTTCGCTGTGCCTTAAACGACGGTTATATTCTTTTAGCTGCAGTTGGCGATAGAAAATAAAAGCCAATATCGCTAGCGCAATCAACAACACATTCCATAGCCAGGTGTAGTCATTTTTTTGAAACTTAAGCTCACTAGACCACTTTTGCATAATCGCCTGTTTTTCAGTGTCAGTAATCGACTCAAGCGACTTGTTAATAATGGATAAAAGCAATTTGTTTTTAGGCAAACTTGCAAATGCCAGTTCAGTTGAGAACTCAGTTGTTGCGACAACATCTAGATTATGCAAAGCCATTTGTTTTATCAGATAACTGCATTGAGTAAGACTACATAACAGCGTCTCAATCTCACCAGTTGAAACAGCTAAAAGCCCGTCTTGCATGTTTGCTACAGTAATTAAGTTAGAATCTGGAAACGAGCGCTTAATCTTTTGGCTATAACCATAACCTCTCACTACCGCGATCTTTTTGGTTAATGCGTTACTTAATGATTTAGCTTTAAGGTCTGAATTACGCTTGACCATAATTATTGGCGACGAAAAATAAACATCTGATAAAACCACCTGAGAAACATTTTTGCTATCAGTTGTCTCAGACATTAAATCAACTTGACCGGTGAGAAGAAGCGCTTGTGCCTGTTGCCAATCTTTAGGTTCAATAATTTTAATGGGCGTATTAATTTTTTGCTCAATGAGCGCAATATATTCTGCCACAATCCCTTGATACACACCTTGCTGAAATGACTCAAAAGGCATCCAGTTAGGGTCACCACTAAAGGTAATGACTTGCTTAGTTGCTAACCATTCAGATTCTTGTTGAGTTAATTTAACGGCAGAGTTTGCACTTGTCGGACAACTCCAAAGAAAAATTACCCCAGACCAGACTAAGCATATTAGAAAAAACACTTTATTTAATTGGATAGGCTACTCCTATAATCGTCATCTTGATCTAAGCTTTACTATGAAAAAAAAACCTAATTAACTGACTAACACAAACTTCCAATTGATTACCTTCAAACGGAGAGAAATAATAAAAACGAGTTCCAGCATTTTGCGCACACTGCTTATCGGCTAACAAAGAGTCGCCAATATGACAAATTTGAGCAGGGCTTAAATTAAAGTCTTTAGCAACTTGACTAAGCATTTGTGGATGTGGCTTTGCGCGAAAACCTAAACTCGGTGAGTAGTGCTTAGCGAAATATTGTTGCAACTGCGTTTTTTCGATTTGGCAGTTGCCATTACTAACACTTACTAGCTGATACTGCTTGGCAAGTTTGGCAAGCATATCTAGTATGCATTGTTCAAATTTTTGCGGTTGGCGGTATTTTAAAAACTGTCGTAATGCGTTACTTGCATATTTTTTTGGATCTGATAATACCTGACAAAACTCAGTTAAAGCCGCTAACCGCAATGCAGTTAAATCATCAAATGCCGCGTTAGCTTGCTTAGCCATATTAAGTTTGATTTTTTCAAACTTCGCATATTCGAATATAATATTTTCTTGTGCAAATTGTTGCTGTAAATAATCACGACAAGCTTTTTCGGCACCTTGCAGCACTGGAGTGTTATCGTAAAGTGCATTATCTAAGTCAAAACTAAGTAGCTTAATATGTTTTACAGCTTGCCTCTCAATGTTAACCTCACTCATTTTTTCTTAGCTCTAGGATGTGCAGAATCATAAACACTTGCAAGCTGCTGAAAATCTAAGTGAGTATAAACTTGGGTAGTCGACAAGTTAGCATGACCGAGCAACTCTTGCACGGCGCGCAAATCAGCCGACGACTCAAGGACATGAGTTGCACAAGAGTGGCGAAATTTATGTGGGTGAATACGACCATTCATTCCTGCTCGCTTACCCCAATACTCCATTCTTACTTGAATACTACGCGGGCTTAGTCGGGTTTTTCGCTGGCTAATAAAAAGCGCTTCTTGTGAAAAGTCACTCAACCACACGCTTCTAATTGTTAACCATTCTTGAATAGCCGCCTTTGCTTTTCGCCCTAACGGCACAACTCTCAACTTGCGCCCTTTACCTAAAACACGAACACTCGAATCACGCAAATCAATATGCGCTAAGTCTAACCTGACTAACTCGGCTAAACGCAGCGCACTTGAATAAAAAAGTTCAGCTATTGCTTTATCACGAATACCAATATCTTCTCCAATATCAATCGCGTTCATAAACAAAGTTAATTGATCTACTGCGACCGTTCTAGGAAGCTTTTTTGCTGACTTAGGTGCTCGTACCGGTTTAGCTGGATTAAAACTAACTCGCTTTTTTTCAATTAAAAAATTAAATAAGCTACGACACGATGAAAGTACGAGCGCGATAGACTTTGGAGAAAGTCCTTGACGATGCAACTGCGCAGAGAACCTTCTTATATCGGCGGTGGTTACCTTTTGATAACTTATAATTTTCGCATTGCTAAGATACTCAATAAGCAGCCTAAGCTGGCGAAAATATGTTTTGGTCGTTAATGCAGAGTAATTTTTTTGGACACTAATATAAGTTAAATATTCACTCATATCGCTAGTCAGCGACTCCGGAAAATCGCTTAGCTCTTTATTAATAGCGGCTGCATCAAATTGCATGTTTTTAGTTAAACAATTTAACTTGTAATCGCCGCTACTGTTTTGTTTAGTTGTTTTTGTAGGCGTAGCGACTGAGTTAAGTGGGTCACGATACTACCAATTAATTCAATAAACAAAGTCCCCATTTCTGGCGAAAACCTTTCAACTTCTTCGCTCGCTAAAGCTAAAATACCATGCTCACATTCTTCACCCAAAGGAATTAACGCAAAAGATTTTAGGTTTTTACTCAAATCACCAAACAGCCGTTTTTTAGATTGCTCTTCTAGTCGACCACAGAGCGGTTGGCTATCAGGAAATTGGCAATTAAGTAAGGCTTTGATATCTGCTGCACTTTTAAAAATTTTTGCCGGACCAACCTGCTGCAAATCACCAACCAAAGCGAGTGCCACGCCTTCAATATGAAAGTCACGTTGTAACCCGGCCACGAGTTCAGTATTTAAATCTTGCAGGTTTTCACACTTTAATAAATTAAGCATGAGTTGGTTTACTTGAATAAGTAAGGCCTCATTTTTTTGCGCAGCTTGCAACATATCAATCAGTTGCCCTTGCAACTGTTGATTTCGCTCTCGCAATACTTTGATCTGACGCTCTACCAGCGAAGTCGTCGCATCACACCCATGGTTAATTTCCATATGGGTAAGTAACTGAGGGTTTTTTACTAAGAAATCTGGATTGTTAGCTAAATAATTTTTTACTTGCGCTTCTTCCATTAACTGATTGAGGCGACTAATTTTGCCTTCTTCTAAGGCTTGCGGATGCGGAAATTTCATAACTCAATAAACCCCTGATAAACTAACTCTGCTGGTCCCATCATTTTCAAAACTTCACCCTCACCAGCCCAATCAATATGTAAGTGGCCGCCAGGTAAAAAGACTCTTATTTTTTGTTTCATTTCTAATTGCAGCTGCCCAACCACTGCACTTGCGCAAGCACCGGTACCGCACGCTTGAGTTTCGCCGACTCCGCGCTCATAAACTCTCAGTTTTATTTCATCTTCAGCGGTTTTTTGCATAAACCCAATATTGGCGCCTTCTGGAAATATACTATGTTGGGTTAACGCCATTCCTATTTGATTAACATTAATACTATCTACGTTGTTAACCGCAATAACACAATGTGGATTACCCATAGATACAGCGCCAAACTGATAACTGACGCCTTCAACATTAACATGATAGGTTAGCTCTTGTTGGGCATAGCGTAGCGGAATTTTTTCGGGGAGTAGCTCTGGCACGCCCATTTCAGCGGTCACTAATCCATTGCGCATAATTTGCAAGTTCATTATGCCTTTCATAGTACTCACTCGAATTTTGTGCTTCCAAGTTAAGCCTACACTGCGTACAAAACGAGCTAAACAGCGAGCGCCATTGCCACATTGTTCAACTTCTGTTCCATCAGCATTAAAAATTCGATAATGAAAATCTACGTCAGGTTGCTGTGGCGGCTCAATTAGTAACAACTGGTCAAAACCAACCCCACGATTACGATCTGCTAACTTCCTAATTTGACCTTCGGTAAAATAAACTTGTTGAGAAACGCCGTCTACCACCATAAAGTCGTTTCCAAGCCCATGCATTTTAGCAAAGCTTAACATCATAGCTCTGTTTCCTTTTGCGTAAATTTTGCACTAGATTGGGGCTTTTGGGGTTTATCAATGTCTTGAGTCGTGGCGTTGGTTGTTTGAGATGATAATGCTTGAGGCTCCACTTTAAGCGGACCTTTTTGGCCACAGGCGACTAAAAGCAAGCTACTACTTAATATTAACCAAAACCTAATTAACATAAACCCAACAATGATTTAAAAACTGAACCCCAATTCTCAGCAATTTTAAGGCATAAATCAATGAGTTTGTCGGCTAAAAGCCGCTTAGAATGTTTGTGGCGCTAAGATTTACCGCTAAATTTTGTTCTTTTAGAGCTTTTGCCGCGATACTGCTTGAGCCAGTTTGGTTTCAATTTCTCGCTTAAGCTCTAAAAAATCCATTAACGAAGAGCTTTCCCCTAGCACACTGGCGTCGATATTGGTCACAAAAATGGGGTAATCAGCAGCTTGTTTACGTCGCTTTAAGATGATTTTGACCACTTCTGAGTAGACCATTTCACTCAATTCATCATAAAGGTAGATTGTTCCCCCACAGGCGAGATCAAAGCAAATTTCATTACTCGAATTAAACCGCGCTGTCGCACTAACATTTTCATAGTAATTAGGCATAGACTGCTCAGAAACAAGAATTGCTCGATTTTCTTTACTTTTTTGATCCCAAAGGTAAAGTGCGGGCTTATGCATAGTGTCAGACTCACTCGACATTCGTGGAGCAATCGAGTCTAAAAACTGCAAATAATGATTGATCAGTTGCGAGGTTTTTACATTAGAATGAGCTTGAAAAAAGCAGTTTCCTAGTGAATCTTTAATAAAAACATAGATCACATTACTGCTTCGCGTTAAAAAGAAAACTTGCGGTTGAGAGTCAGCAGGGTAAGTTAAAATACTTTGAACGCCACTGGTAAGTGAAAGTTGATTATCACAGTAAAATACCAATGATTTAGCTTTGGTGATAGCGCATTGATTTAAAAAATCTTTCTCTGTGTCGTAGTAAGTATTACTAATTACGCCTTTAGCAAAGTCGATAGATAAAATCCCATTTTCTACGCTCATAAGAAAACGAACACATTGCTCGCTGGTTTGACTTTTCACTTTTAAGTCTTGCCAGAGATCGAAAATTTCATGTAAGCGTTGACGGTGCACTTCAGTATTTCTTAAGGATTCACCATAGACTTCAACTACATTAATATCATGATGAGAGCTAACAGGGTTTTCTTTAAACAATTCAATTAGCGCGGCTTCACCGCTATACTCTCTAATGATTTTTTCGCCCCAGCTGTTTACACTTAATACACTCAGCTGAGCGTATAAATTAATTTTTAAAGCACCCCATTGAAACCCATCATCATTCGAAACCACACTAAAATAATTAGCATTTTGTTCGCTAATCAGTGGATCTTGATTGCAATTAACATAAACATTAACTGCCACAGTTTTAGCTTTTTCTAAAAATGCACTGGCACCAATACTTGGCATAGAAAAACATACCGCGTGCTCAATATGTTTACTTAAACCTGTTAAGTTATTTTGTAAATAAACCTCATTTTTCGCATTAATATTGACCTGGGTGTCTTCACTTAAAATTCGGTTTGCAATACACCAGGTTAACGCCTTAAAGAAGCTATTTGCGGTATAAACGGCTTGATGAATTACCGCTTGCTTAGTTGTGACTCGGTCACAAAACACCAACCACTTAGCGTCAGCGTGATGCAGCGTTATATTTGTTTCAACTAAATTGGTCGCTATACCAACATTAAGATTGTCGATTTTTCCTTTATGCTTTTCAAAACTAGCGTACAGCATTCGACTAATTGAAACCAATTCATTTTGGTTAGCTTCGTTGAGCACGCCATGTATTCGAGCAAAATTGGTAATAAAGTGATAACTATGATTCAACTCGCGAAATATATCTGCTCGCTCAACAATTATTTGTTTTACTTTCCAGCGGTATCGCTGATTTAAGTAGTCAAGTCTTGCTTGATTCCAACCCCATTTTTTAACCAGTGACAAAATCGGTTGATAACGCCAATTAGTCGAATCGCGCCTATCTAACTCTACTTTACAATTCGCTTTTAAATAAAAAGCTCGGCGCAAAAATTCAAGCCTTTGCGGGTTATCTTGGAGATACTCTTCTGCATACTCTAGCACTAAATAATAGGCATCTAAGCTATTCGCATCGACGCCCTGCTGATATAGCTTTTGCTTAAACTGAGTAGACAATAAACCAGCTTGAGTCACATGACGAGCATAAATCTCTAGCAAAAGCAGCTTCATTGCAGATTTGTATGGGGACGTTGTAGATTTATATAGTTGCCACAAGGCTGCACTAAAGTACTCTCCCGCGGGAATTTCGGTGACATCACCAAAATCAATCCAGTCTTTCGGCTCTATTACTTTTTGAAAAACTAATTGCTGACAAAATTGTGGATAATTTGCTTCGGGCGGAACTAACCACCATAGTGGCATTCTGCCTACTAGCCAAATTGCGGTTCGATAGAACTCGTCCAGTAATAGGAAGTTTTGCATTGAACCACTATTATCTTTACTAATAGACTGTTGTTGCTGCTGTTTGAATTGTTCAGAAAAGACAATAAAGCAATTTAGCTCTATGCCGTACTCGGCAATCCAAGCGCTAATTTTATCGGCCTTTTTAATTAACTTTTCTTGTTGTACAAGATTTAGCGACTGTTCAACACAAATCCACAAATCAAGATCACTATTATATGACTGTGCTAAGGTTCCGGTGCTGCCCATTAGGTACAGTCCTAATATTTCAAATTTAAGCAAAGCTTTGCTTTGCAGCTGAAAACTTTTAAATAAAGCCTTAGCTAGCTTTAGCTCTTTTGAATCCTTGCTGTAATTAGGTATACCATGAGGGGTTTGTTTATCTACATAGCCGGGTAATGCTGGGTGGTTAACATGGAACAACAGTGGAATAAGCTGCACTCGGTCAGCTTGACTTTGACTAAAGTTTTGCAACATACGCTCATAACGCTGTTTCGAGAGTTCGATAAACTGCTGCTGGCGCTTTTCTAGGTGTTTTTTTTCAATCAAAGATTGAGTCACAATATTACGCTTTTCCTAAAGACAATGGCTATAATAACAACAAGGATGATAAATAGTGGTTAATTGAGTATAGTCTTGCTAGGCAACAGCGGCGCTAAAATTTAGCTATTTATTAATAAACGACTCACCAATCAAGCAGAGTTAATCATGTCTTTCGAACAAACGGAACTTTTAAACCGATCGCCATTAGGCATTTTAGTATGTGACCCACAACATAGAATCATTTGGTGTAATCAAAAATTTATGGAAGATACTCAGATTGAGTCGGCACAAATACTCAATCAGCTTTACGCTGCACTGCCAATAGAAGCCATCGACAATGACGCTCATACGGTTCAACTATTTGATTCTGAAGCAAAGTTAGAGGTTAAATTTCAATATTGGAGTGATACATTAGACACTCCAAACGGGCATACTGTGCATTACTTTGCAAAAGAACGCGAAGCCCCGAGCAAACTGGCTTTATCCAGCGCAAAACTCACCACAACCCGAATTCCCAAAAAGAATAACTGGGTTGACTTTTTAGACTACGAAGTCAGCCGCAGCCGTCGCTATGACAACCCGCTTTCAATTATGAAGCTGCACTTGCTTGTGTTTAACAAACCCGACTCGGTAGCCAACGAAACCTTACATCAAACCATTAAAGACACTCTAACGAATGAACTGCGTTGGGCAGATATGATTGGTCATACCGATAATAGTACTTATTTAATGATTTTGCCTGAAACTCCTGAAAGTGCGCTACCCGCTCTAAAAACCAAATTAAAACAAGCGCTTAGCAAGCAACTAGCGTTTATCAATAGTTCTATCGATTATCAATTGGTGTTTGGAGAAACTCACTGGCAAACCCACGATGACAGTCAAAAAATGCTCGCCAAAGCGCGCCATAAGCTAGTCGCACAACTTGAAACCCTACTAAAAGATGAAAAGGCTCTAAAATAAACATCGTTTAAGTTTTATCAAGGCGTAAAAAAACCGGCTATTGCCGGTTTTTTTAAATCTTACAAAAGGGTCAAGCTACTGAAGTTGTAGTAATAAGTAGTCTACAGCGGCTTTAATCTCGTCATCTGAACAATCCATACACATACCTTTTGCAGGCATTGCATTAATTCCCACTATGGCGTTCTTGTACAATGTTTCTTCACCCTTCTCAACTCGGTCAGTCCAACCAGCTACGTCACCGGTTTTGGGTGCGCCAGCTACGCCGCCTTCGTGGCACATTGCACACTTGTCAGTATAAATGGTGGCACCGTCTCTAGGCCCACTAGGTGCTTCCGCCACTGGAGCGACAGCAACAGGTACATTATCACCTTCTTTATAGACAGAGCCCGTTGGCTTCAGCCTTTCTTTAACAGAATGCTCACTAGTATGGGTAGCCGCTACAGCCCCAGCAAAAGCCACTAGCATTGCAACCAATACAACTCGTAATTTTAACACGATACTCTTCTCCCCAATCATGGAAAATGTGCTTAGTAATTTATCAACTAAACAGTCTAAAACTTGGTCTAGGTGCGGATTATAGCCGACTTCCACCAAATGATAAAAGATTTGTCTAAAATTTCGTTAAATTGCTATAAATTCAAATATTTAATACTTTTTCTTAATAATTTACTACAATTAGGGTACATTAGAGCCTAAGAATTTCTGTTTAAAATCCATTCAAATATAAAAACACCGCCTTGAGGCCAGGATGGGTTCAAAAACAACAACTAACTTATTGAAAATATAGATAAAATTGAAATTATTTAAAAAAACAAAAAATAACGATTTTATTATCATTAGTATTGATGGTGATAACTGTCGCCTGCAACACCTAAAAAAAGACAAAGATTCACTCTACCAGTCCAGTTTTGAGCAGTTTACTTTTAAGTCTTTGGATGAACTAGGCAAACTCATGGTGGCTTGGTGTCAAAATAACGCCAACAAGGGCTTGGCGTGCCGCTGGGTGATTAGCCGAGACTATTATCAAACTTTTCAAATTGATGCCCCAGATGTGGCGGTAAAAGAAATTGATGCTGCGCTACGGTGGCAAGTTAAAGACTTGATTGAAAAGCCCGTTGACGAAATATTAGTTAGTCACTTTTTTCCACATAACCCAAATGACACCGGTCCGTCGAAACAACTGAATGCCGTCGTAGTTGACCGAAGTCTGGTTGAAAGCTTTATTGAATGGACCAAACAAGCGGGCTTAGAAATGGACTCGATAGAAATTGAAGAGCTCAGCCTAGGTTTTGGACTTCTCAACCATTTACAAGACGATAAAATTATCGGGTTTATAGGGCAAGATCAGTCCGGCTTAGTTTTTAGTTTTTACCAAGGGCAGTCGTTAGCCTTCTCGCGCTATAAAAAAGGCTTGTTTTTACCGTCGCAAAGCGACGATGACTTTACCTTAGAAGATCAAGCTCAAGCAGAACAAGAGTCGTTTTTATTAGAAACCCAAAGAAGCTTAGACTACGTAGTAAGCCAAGTTTTTAGGCGTCCTGTAGAAAAAATACTGTTGCAGAGTAACGGCGCTGCGACCCAAAAGCTTTCTGAACTCATTAATCAAATAACCGAAATAGAAGTCAGCGAAGTGACTCTTAATATTGCCCAAAAAGATCCACAAATGCCTTTACCCAGCATTCCCGAGGTAGGCTCAGCATTAAGGGTGGATAATTAATATGCAGCATATCAACTTTTACTTTGACGAGTTTAAACCCAAGCCACTTAGCTTCGACAGCCGCTTTGCAGGCCTAGTCTTTATTGTGGTTTTAATCGGTGTAACCGCTTTTGGGTTTACCCAGCAGCGTCAGGCTGAAAACTTAGCTGCTTTAAAAATTCAGAAACAACAAGACTTAACTGTCACCCAAACCCAACTACTTGAGTTACAAAAACGCTTATCTCAATCGACCGACATAATGTCCATTGACGACAAGCTTGCCAAACAGCAGCAAACCTTAAATAGTTACCGAAAAATACTCGCTCAAGTCGGTGACTTAGAAACTCAACAGTTTAACTTTAGCGAAGTGTTGCAGCAATTAGCAAAACACCCGAGCGATACCGTTTGGTTAACTCATATAAGCCTCGACCGAACCCAATTAAGCTTAAAAGGCAGCAGTCAAGACACTGCGGCAATACCTACTTATATTCAACAAATGAACTCTCTATCAGCTTTAGTTAGGGAGTTTGACAGCTTAGAAGTTTTACGTGATGAAGAGAATGTTGGTTTAATTAACTTTAACTTAACAAATGGACGGTTAGTCAATGCTAAGTAAATTAAAAACCTACATTGCAAAATTCGACCAACTCGAGTCACGCAAACGGCTATTTATTACATTTAGCTTCCTTATTATTTGCGTTTTATTGGTGGATTTGTTTTGGTTAAACAAAATACGCACTCAAATTAAACAATCAAACCAACAAATCACTCAATTAGAAACCCAAATCAATGAGCTCAATTTAGCTCAGCAAGCTTTAAACCAAGGTGTTTATGCTCAGCGGAACGATCCTAAATACCGCCAGTTAGCCGCCATTGACAAAGAAATAGCGGTAGTTTCTAAACAACTTTCTGAGCGCGCCTACAATTTAGTTAAGCCACAAGATATGGCGCCTTTACTTAAAAGCATTTTAGAAAGCTCTACTCAACTTAAACTAGTCTCGCTTAAAAAACTGCCGCCTAAAGCACTCCTAACGGATAAAAGCCAAACCAAAGACGAATCGGTTCAAATGTACAAACATGCCATGGTAATGACTTTTGAAGGTGGTTTTAATGCAACCCAAAACTTTATTAAACAGCTAGAAGCAATGCCCCAACAAGTCAATTTCGAGCGCCTCGATTACTCGGTAGAAAACTACCCTAAATCTTTAGTCACACTTGAAGTTTCAACAGTTAGCATGCAAAGGAAGTGGATTGGTGGATAATCGTTTATTAAAAATTATTTCGCTTATTATGGCCATCGGTTTAGTCTCAACTGCGGCCGCCGATCCGACTCGTCCTAAACACTTAACCGTTCCAAAAAAGCAAGTTAATGCAAAAAAAGGCAGTGCCAACCGAGCAGCCCTAACTGCTATAATTTTTAGAGATGATCAGCGACTCGCTATCATAGGTGAAAAAACTTACCGCGAAGGCGATATGTTTTTTGAAAGTAAAATAATCAGAATAAATCGAAAATACGTGACTTTACGCTCGGCTAAAGGCGAGTATCGTTTAACCCTTTTTGGTAATGTTAAATCCAAACAATAGAAAGTTATTAAATATGAAAGTAAGCCAATTACAGATCGCTACCATTTTTGCAGTCACCTGCTGTTTATCAAGCTGTGCAACATCGCAGCCGCCAGAAAAAGCAGACTCACTCGCAACTCAAACGATCCAAGAGATGCAAACTCAACAGGCGAGCAACCAGCCCAAAATTTCTCAGCAAGATGTACTTGCAAGTATGCTACCGCCAGTTTCACAACAAACACCATTAATTATTGAAGAAAAATTTGATGTTTCAGTTAAAGGTATCGACGCGCGTTCATTCTTGCTTGGTTTAGTCGATGGCACTGATTACAACATGGTCGTTAGCCCAGAAGTTAACACTAAAATCACGCTGCAATTAAAAAATGTTAGCGTTTCTGAAGTGCTTACTGCGATTGAGAGAATTTACCCTCTCATGGTGGAAAGACAAGGCAGTATGTTTTTTGTTTCTTCAGCTGAAACCATGACGGCTATTTATCCAGTAGACTATTTAAACCTTTCACGGAAAGGTAAGTCGCGAACTAGCGTGGCCGGGCAAACGGTTGCTGGTGGTCAGAATAATCAAAACAATAATCGCGGCGGTGGCCAAAATAACAATCGTGGCGGTGGCCAAAATAACGTGACCTTGCTTAATTCAAGCGAGATCACCACCGACAGTAAGTCAGATTTCTGGACTGATTTGACTCAAAGTTTAAATTTAATTATAAAAAATGAAGAAAAAGCCAATGTTATTGTGAGCCCCAATTCCGGCGTGGTGATAGTAAGTGCGCTTCCGCAAACCCAAAGACTCGTAAAAGAATTTTTAGGCGTTACCCAAAACTCACTCAATCGGCAAGTAACCTTAGAGGCCAAAATCATTGAAGTTTCGCTCAAAGAAGGCTTTCAAGCTGGAATTGATTGGAGTCGAATTCGCACCGTAAATGGCGGCGACAGCTTTACCTTTGGTCAGCAAGGCCAAGTGGTTCAAAATATTTTAGGAGATCCACCGCTTAATGGCATTTTTTCTATGCTCTACCAAGGCGCTTCGTTTGACGCGGCAATAGACCTGCTTAAAGAGCAAGGCGACGTACAAGTGCTTTCATCGCCAAGAGTATCAACGATTAACAATCAAAAAGCAGTCATTAAAGTAGGCAGCGATGAGTTTTTTGTCACCGATGTTTCTACCACAACCGTAACAGGCAACAGCACGTCGACTACGCCTGATGTTACTTTAACCCCCTTCTTTTCTGGTATTTCACTGGATGTTACGCCGCAAATAAGCCAGCAAGGTGAAATCGTTTTACATATTCATCCGGTCGTTAGTGAAGTCAACGACCAACAAAAAACCTTAACTTTAGGCCAAGATGAGTTCACCTTACCTCTCGCTTTAACTAATGTAAGAGAGTCAGACAGCATTGTTAAAACCAGAGATCAGCAAGTTATTGTCATCGGCGGTTTAATGCAAACCAAAACACATAATACGGTTAGCTCTACTCCGCTGCTTGGTGATATTCCTTTTGTTGGCGGTGCTTTTAGGCAAACACGTGAAAGCCAAGTAAAGAGTGAATTAGTAATTTTATTACGCGCTCACTTAGTAAGTGAAGAGTCAACCAATGACGAACTGAATCAATTAAAAAACCGATTTAACAGCGTTAAATAAATTTGTGTTTAATTAGGACAAATATTTAATCGTTATGTATTTGTATCGCTTTGCCATGAAAAAACTTCCATTTGGGCTCACCCCAGATACAGAGTTTTTTTGTCCTCTTGTTAATCATGTTGAAGCGATAAATGTATTAACCTTTGCTTTAAATAGTGGCGAAGCGCTGATTAAAGTAGTTGGTGAAGTAGGTACAGGCAAAACTCTGCTGTGTCGCTTGCTTATCAATCAACTAGAGCAAAAGCGTAAAGTTGCCTATATTCCCTACCCCAAGCTTTCTGGCAGAGAGCTAAAGTTTGCTTTAGCGAAAGAGCTTGGCATACGCATAACTGATACATGTCGAGAGGATCAACTAACTCAGCGTATTCAAACTAGATTACTAAACTTAAACAAAAAAAGTGGGCCTGTTGTACTAATTATTGATGAAGCACAACAGCTCGATCAAGAAAGTTTAGAAACCTTAAGACTATTTACCAACTTAGAAACAGAGCAGCATAAACTCATTCAAATTGTACTTTTCGCCCAGCCAGAACTAGACACACGACTTAAACAACCGCAAATGCGCCAAATTAAGCAACGGATTGTTTTTAGTTATCACCTAAAGCCATTATCAGCCAGTCAAGTGGCGCAATATGTTCACAAACGGCTTAGTTTAGCGAGTGATAAACCGACCAAAATTAGCTGGCTTGCAACCCGCTTACTGGCCTACTACGCTAAAGGCATACCGCGGATAGTGAATATTTTATGTCATAAAGCGCTCATGTTAGGCTTTGCAAAAAACCAGCAAGTGATAAGCTGTAGTAATATATTAAAGGCTGCCAAAGATACCGAAGCGGTAGCCACGCCCATTCAAGATCACCTAGTTATTACCAGCGCTTTATGCGCACTGCTTATTAGTGGATCAGCCATGGCTATTTGGGGGTTGGTATGAGCGTAGTGAATAAAGTTTTACGGGATTTACAAAACCAGCCGTCAACAACTTCACAATTAGAGTTTTTAACGGCAGACTCTAACACACAAAGCCACCAAGCGATTAAAGGACTGCTCATTGGTATTAGTTTAGCGGTAGCGATATTTTTAACCTACCAACTCCTGTTAAAGCCGGTTAACTCAACCAATGACTTGGTAGTAGAGGGTGGGCAAACAGCCGTTTTAATAGCGCCTCAAAAACAATTAGCATCTGTATCAGAGTCAGAACCTGAACCTGAACCAGAACCAGAACCTAATTCAGCCCCCCGGTTAGAACGGCAAGTGCAACCAACCACACAACCTATCACGCAAACCAAGACTCAACCTAGTTTGGTTAACCAAGTTCAACCTAACACGTCTTTAGCTAACGCTAATCAAGAGGCACCCGAGTTGCCAGCAGAGACTAATAAGAACCAAAACTCATTAAAAGTTAAGCCCGTTGATCAGCCAAGTCAAATAGCACAGCCTGTAAACTCGAACAAACCAACGGTAGATAATTCAGGCCAAACGAATACTGTGGCAAAGGCAGCAACTTCGCAGCCTCAAGTTAAAACCAACAATTCCGAGCGAACACAACCCGTAAAGACGACCTCTAAAGCAACCAGCCTGCACAAAGCGTTACATCGTATCCAATTAAACGCCACCCAAAACAACCAAGCGCAAACTTATAACGCTTTAAATTTACTATCGCAACAAAACCCCGATTTTCATCCAGCTAGGCTAGCGCTTATTAACCTCTGCTGGGAAATGAGCGCTTGTCTTGTTGAGCAAAAACTAAACCAAGCCGTCAGTTTGTTCCCAAAAGACTCGGCTTACCAACAGCTATTGGCTCGCTTCTATTTTGAAAAACAGCGCTTTCAACAAGCAGAAAAAGTTTTAGAAGAGCTAACCCCAAATGATCCGCGTTATTTACAGCTATTACAAACCAGAGCCTTAGCCAGACAGCAACTTGGTAAGCACCAGTTAGCTATTCAAGACTACGCTACTTTGTTAAACCAAGATGCGAGTCGAGGTGATATACTGCTAGCGGTGGGTATTTCGCTTGAAGCAATCGGGAAACTTGCAGAAGCACAACGCAGCTTTAAAAATGCACTCACAGATAGACGACTCTCTGCACCGCAGCGTCAGTTTGCACTCAATAAATTAAACAGCTACCAAGGTTAATCCATGTTACTTAAAAAAGTTCGCTTAGGTGACCTGCTAATAGAAAAAAATGCCATCACTGAAAAACAGCTTCAGGATGCTTTAGCAGAACAAAAAACTAATCGGCAACGACTAGGCAAGTTACTTGTAAGCTTGGGTTACGTTGATGAAAAGCAACTTTTAGTCTTACTAGCAGAACAATTACAAATTGAATTTATAGACTTAGTTCGCTTTAAAATAAATACCGAAGCCACTAAAAAGCTTTCAGAAATGAATGCACGGCGCTTTAGAGCCTTAGTCATTGATGAGAAAGACGATCACTTTTTAGTGGTCATGGCCGATCCAACCGATCTTGATAAGTTTGACCAACTTCAAGAAAAATTGCCTAAATCGGTCAAACTCTGCGTTGCAATAGAATCAGAAATACTTGCCAATATAGATACCTTGTATCGTGACGGAAATGAAATTTCAACCTTAGCCGAAGAACTTGAAGTTGAGCTTAGCGACGATAGTTTTGATTTACCTGGCTTAAATGACAATGTGTCTAACGAAGAAGCGCCTGTGGCCAAACTGTTGCAAGGTCTTTTTGATCAAGCGATTCAAATGAAAGCTTCCGATATTCATATAGAGCCCGACGCCACAGTGCTTAGAGTGAGAATGCGTGTCGACGGACAGCTCCAAGAGCAAGTTATTAAAGAAACTCGAATTGTACCGGCCTTAGTGCTGAGACTAAAACTAATGTGTGGCTTAGATATTTCAGAAAAGCGCATTCCACAAGATGGCCGCTTTAGAATCAGAGCTCGAGGCCACGATGTGGATATTCGGCTTTCTACTATGCCCATTCAACATGGCGAATCGGTTGTTATGCGTTTGCTCGATCAAAGTTCAGGCTTACTAAAGCTCGACCAAACCGGTATTGAACCTAAAATATTAAGAGAGATTCGCAAACTGCTCGCCTTTCCGCATGGTTTAATTTTAGTAACAGGTCCAACAGGTAGCGGTAAAACCACGACCCTCTACTCTGCACTCAGCGAGTTAAATGCGCCCGAGAAAAAAATCATCACCATTGAAGATCCGGTGGAATACAAGCTTTCCAGGGTAAACCAAGTTCAAGTAAACGCCAAAATTGGTTTAGATTTTGCCAAGGTTTTAAGAACCGTTTTGCGTCAAGATCCAGATATTATTCTAGTTGGTGAAATGCGCGATCAAGAAACCGCAGAAATTGGATTAAGAGCAGCGGTTACCGGTCATTTAGTTTTATCTACACTGCATACAAACGATACTTTATCTGCGGCTATTCGATTAGCGGATATGGGTGCAGAGCCCTATTTATTGGCTTCCGGTTTACGTGGGGTAATTGCGCAACGACTTGTCCGTCGAATTTGTTCTTTTTGCCGCGAAACTTATCATCCGAACGAACAAGAACTAACTTGGCTAAGTAAACAAGACAGTAAAATTAATCATGAAACCCAATGGCAACACGGTAAAGGTTGTACCCAATGCCATAATACCGGTTATAAAGGCCGTGCGGCTATATTTGAAATACTCCTGCCAGACTTTGCCATGCTTGAAGCGGTAAGAATAAAAGACTATGCGACTTTTAGCAGTCTCGCTAAGAAATCAGAATTTTTTACCCCTTTAAGCGAGTCAGCTATTAATCTCGCTTTAGAAGGTGTGACTAGCGTTGAAGAAGTGCTGCGGGTTTGCGAATCAATCGAAGAGCTGGAGTAACCCCTTGGCCAACTTTGAGTACTTAGGAAAAAACACCAGCGGTGAAACGGTTACCGGCAGTATTGACGCGGTAAATGCAAGCGCAGTGGCCGATCGATTGCTAGCACGAGGCGTGTCGCCTATTTCCATTACCGAGGCCATTGATAGTCAAAGCGTTTTAGACTTAGACGTTGGCAAAATATTTAAAGCGAAAACCGTAAAAACCCAAGACTTAGTCATGTTTAGCCGGCAAATGTATAGTTTGACCAAGGCGGGCATTCCACTCTCTAGAGCAATTGCGGGTTTATTAGAAAGTACCAATTCACCAGTTTTACGCGAGGCGCTAGAGTCGATTAACACCGATCTAAATGCAGGGGTTAATTTAGCTACATCATTTTCTCGCCACCCTCATATTTTTACTCCCATTTATATTAGCTTAATTCATGTTGGCGAAAACTCTGGCCGCTTAGAAGAAGCGTTTAGACAAATAGCAAGCTACCTTGAGTTAGAGCAGCGCACCAAACAACAAATCAAAAGTGCGACCCGCTACCCTATGTTTGTGATACTCGCAATTCTTGGTGCTGTGGTAGTTATTAACCTCTTTGTCATGCCACAATTTGTCAAAATGTTTGAAGCATTTGGCGCCGCGCAACTGCCACTACCCACACGCATACTGATTGCGACAAGTAATTACTTTGTTGATTACTGGCATGTCACCTTTTTAGCGATTTTTGCTGGTATTTTTGGATTTTACCGTTATATATCGAGTGAGTCCGGAAAATTTTGGTGGGATGAAAAAAAGCTCAAAATCCCAATATTTGGTGACATCATTTACCGGTCATTATTAGCTCGATTTTCGCGCACTTTTTCAATGATGATCCGCTCTGGCGTGCCACTAATTAATGCATTAAATATTGTTGCCGACGTTGTGTCTAACGACTGGGTGGCAAAGCATATTCATGCCATGCGAGATGGCGTGGAACGAGGTGAATCTATTCGTTTGGTTGCTAACCGCACCGGGCTCTTCTCACCGCTTGTTTTACAAATGATATCGGTGGGCGAAGAAACAGGTCAACTCGATGAAATGCTTGAACAAGTCGCTAACTTTTATGAAGAGCAAGTCGATTACGATCTTAAAAAACTCGCTGATTATATTGAGCCTGTTTTAATTGTCTTTATTGGCATTATCGTATTAATTTTAATGCTGGCTGTTTACTTGCCTATGTGGGAACTAACCTCGGTGAACCGTTAGCAATGTCCAGCGTACTCACTGCAACCAGTTATAAAAGTAATCGGTTGTATTTAATTTTATTAGCCTTACTAAGTATTGGCGCCGTCTATTGGGTATTTGGCAAATCACCAAATAAAAGCGAAGAACTAGTAGAGCAGGCTTTTGAACTAAACTACGTAGCATTTAAAAACGGCATTATGCTGGCTCATTTTCAAAATATTGTGTTGCAAGCGCGTGCGCTAAAGCGACAAGAAATGCACCAGCCGTTTCAAAGCTTACATTTTAACCAAGCGGGCTTTCCCGTTGCCTTAGAAAAAGGCCAGGTTCAACAAGAAGTACCGTTTGACCGCGAAGATTGTCAGGCTATCTGGAAGTCAGTTTTGGGGCCTTTACAGCCTAAAGTGTCTTTGTCAGAATCAATTCAAGGTTACTGGACAGAGCTTGACACTGACGGAATATGTCAATTTGGTCATGGATTAATCAAAAATAAGCAGTTTTTTTACCATGCTTTAAGTGGAAAAGTCACATTAAAAGAGATAAATGACTAATTTTTATGGATAATTTCTTATTTTCATCTACAATAAACACATTAACATTTAAACAACTTTTGTATTGCAATTAACGCGGAGAGTCCTAACGTGAAAAATTTATCAACCAAAGCTCAAGGTTTTACTTTAATTGAGTTAATCGTAGTCATCGTTATTTTAGGTATTATGTCTGCGATCGCTGTACCCCAGTTTATCAACTTACAGTCAGATGCACGTGCATCAGTTGGTGGTGGTATTGAAGGCTCTTTACGTAGTGCTGCAACTCTAGCTTATTCTAAAGCGCTTATCGACGGGTCTGAAGGCGCAGCTACTGGCACAATTACTACATCGGGCGGAAACGTTGCTATTATTGAAGGCTACCCAGCTCCTACTGCTGCTGGAATTGGCACTATGGTTGACCTTGGTGGTAGCGATGTAGCTGTTGCTTATTCTGGAAGTGTTGCAACCTATACCATTTCTGCAATTACAGCTTGCACAGTGACTTATACTCACGCAGCCGGTAGCACACCAGCGATAGCTAATAACGCTACAGCGGCTAACTGCTAAAATATTAGTTAGGCCTTGAACACCCAATTAAAGCCGCCGTCTTTTCAGGCGGCTTTTACATTACTAGAACTGATTATTGTTATAGTCGTGTTAACCATCCTTTCAAGTTACATTTTTACCCAACCTGACTCTTCTGAAAGATATCGACGTGATACCGCTAGTGAGCAGCTCTTAATTGCAGCTAGTTTAGCGCAACAGCTGAGTATGAATGACTCTAGTCGTAGTTTTAGCTTAGAAATACAGCCAAACCAAATAGATATACAAGTAGACGGTAGCTCACTCAATGTTGGATCTTTTAACTATCCCATTACTTTAGACTCTCAGGTTTCATTATCGCCAACAGTCAGTCTAGTGTTTGATCAATTAGGCCGAACTAGTGCTACCACTATTACCGTGCAAACCGACACAGCGCAGCTTGTATGCGTTGAAGCAAGTGGCTTTGTTCACCGATGCTAAATTACCGACTCAATAACTCCCTTCAATTCTCGTTTAAGAATAAAATGGGATATTCGTTAATTGAACTTATTATCACTATAACCCTAACGACTTTGGTTATGGTGCTTTTTTATACCGTATTTAGCCAAAGCCAAGCGCGCTCTGTTACTCCCGTTATGCAAATAAAAGCTGCCCAATTAGCGCAAGCTTATTTAGAAGAAATTTCGCTACGCCGCTTTGATGAAAATTCGCCCGCAGGCAATGGGCAAAGATGTAATTCACCCGGCCAACCAAGCTGCAGTGCTACTTTGGGCAGTGACGGTGAAACTCGAGATCAATTTGACGATATAGATGATTACAACGGTCTATCAGACTCACCGCCAAGAGATGCGCTTAATAACCCTCGTAGTGGATTTAACAACTACCAAACCAGTGTTAATGTTAGCTACGCAGGCGGTGATTTTGGGTTAGCCGCTCAAGATTTAAAGAAGATAGAAATTAGCATTACCACTCCCACCGGACAAAGCTTTGTGTTTAGCGATTACCGGAGTAATTTCTAATGCACAACGCTAACAAAAACGTCGGGTTTAGCCTGGTTGAGCTTGTTATTGTTATCGCGCTTTCTGGCATATTAGCCATTTCGTTAGCAAAACTATCGTCTGAGTCTGTGTATGGATATATCGATGGAAAAGATCGCATTTACAACAGCCAAACAGCCAAATGGTTGAGCGAACGGCTTGCCCGAGAAGTAAGGGAAGCACTACCGCAAAGCGTTAGAACCAATGTTAGTGGCAATATTCATTGTGTTGAGTTTATGGATATCGTTAATGCCTCAAATTATTTAAACTTGCCGGCTAACGGGGCCATATCTAATTTTGAAGCGGTTGAATTTGATATAAACTACAGCGCAGGCCTCTTAGTCGCCATTATGCCAGTAGACACCAGCAGTATTTATAACGTTACCGGCACAATAGCGAGCGTGTCATCAATTAACGACTTAGGCAGTCGAGTACAAATTAACCTCGCATCACCCACTGACTTTAGCCGGCGTTCGCCGCAAAACCGTTTTTACCTTCTGTCGACACCAATTTCATTTTGTTTAAATGACAATAATGGAGAAGTTACGCGCTATGATAATTATGCCATCGCAGCAACACAGCCTACCCCACCCAGTGGCGCAAATAGTGAGTTAATAGCTCACAACATAAGCGCCAATGGCACAGTCTTTAATTACCAGCCCGGTTCATTGTCGAGAGCTAGCTTATTGCAGATGAACTTTAAGTTACAAAACCGCAATAGAAACTTAACCGCAAACCAAGAGTCGTTTGAAGTTTTTCATGAGGTTCATATACGAAATGTCCCTTAAAAACGATACCTGTCTACAAGCGTTCAACCCGGCCAAGCTAAACAAGCAGTCTGGCATTAGTATGGCTTTTTTATTATTTGCAATTATTATCATCAGTTTACTCGCAGCCGGTCTAATCCAAATGAATGCATCAGCAAACCTGGCCAATGCGCAGCAAGTCATTTCTACCCGAGCCTTTTTTGCAGCTGAAAGTGGCGCACAGCTCCAAGCATTACGAATTTTTCCCGTCAATGGCGCAGCAGCTAGCTGTGGCGCACAGGTTTATAACTTTACTGTTGCCGGGTTAAATGGCTGCCGAGCTACCACAAGCTGCAATGTGATTAGTGTAAACAGCGAAAACTATTATCAAGTAATCAGTGCTGGGCAGTGCAATATTGGACAGCCGTTACAAGCCACTCGAACCATAGAGGTTCGTCTAAAAGATCTTTAGATTAGGTTTAACAGAGAATTAATATGTTGTGTTACTGCGGTTCGCAAACCGACTTTAGCCACTGCTGCCAACCACTACTTCAAGGCAAGCAACTCGCCCCCAATGCAGAAGCTTTAATGCGTTCTCGGTTTAGTGCGTTTAGGCACAATAATGCTCAATATTTAGTGCAAACACATTGGCCAGTTAACCCTTTAAGCCAACAACAAATTCAACGCACTATCGATACTACTCACTGGTTAGGCTTAAAAGTTGTCAACACTGAACATGTTAAAGCAGATCCGAATATTGCCTATGTAGAGTTTGTCGCTTTTTATTTTGAACAAGGTGGTGTTCAACAACTCCATGAAAAGTCTCGCTTTAAAAAACGAGAGCAACACTGGTACTACCTAGACGGCGAAGCATTACCACCTATAAAAATTGGTCGCAATGAAGCTTGCATTTGTGGAAGCACTAAAAAATTTAAGCAATGCCATGGTCGCACTGGTTGAACACCAGTCTATCTTTAACCTAAATTTACCTACCCTAAGAGTTAGATTGCAAATAGGCTATTTAACCACTATTTCCTCGCTTTAAACATAGGATCGAAGCAACAGGATTGCTATAATTCGCGTTTTTACCCTGCTCCGTGGAGAATAAGCTTGTCAAATAATGCTATTAAAGGCGCGCCGCAAACTTTCCAAAGTTTGATTATGACGCTGCAAGACTATTGGTCTAAACAAGGCTGCGTTATTGTTCAACCGCTCGATTTAGAAGTCGGCGCAGGTACATTTCACCCTTCGACTTTTTTACGTTCAATTGGACCAGAGCCATGGAACTCTGCCTACGTTCAACCCTGCCGTCGCCCTACCGATGGTCGTTATGGTGAAAACCCCAACCGGCTTCAGCATTACTATCAATATCAGGTTGTGTTAAAGCCGTCGCCTAAAAATATTCAGGCGCTTTATCTCGACTCATTAAAAGAATTAGGGATTGACCCGCTAGAGCACGACATTCGGTTTGTTGAAGATAACTGGGAGTCGCCTACTTTAGGTGCCTGGGGTCTCGGTTGGGAAGTTTGGCTAAACGGAATGGAAGTGACACAATTTACCTATTTTCAACAAGTGGGTGGAATCGAATGTAAGCCGGTAACCGGCGAGATCACTTATGGTTTAGAAAGAATAGCCATGTACTTACAAGGCGTTGATAGTATTTACGACTTAATCTGGACCGAAGGCCCGCAAGGCAAGGTGACTTATAGAGATGTGTTCCACCAAAATGAAGTTGAGCAGTCTACTTATAATTTTGAACAGGCGAATGTCGACTATTTATTTAAACACTTTGATTATTGTGAGTCTGAGAGTCAAAGCCTAATTGAAAAAGGCTTACCGCTACCCGCTTATGAAATGGTATTAAAAGCTTCCCATGCTTTTAACTTACTTGACGCGCGCCACGCGATTTCAGTGACAGAAAGACAAAGGTTCATATTAAGAGTAAGAGCGCTTTCTCGTGCAGTTGCGCAAGCTTACTATGACTCAAGAGAAGCGCTAGGCTTCCCTATTGGTAAACAGGAGCAAAAATAATGAATAAACAAGACTTTCTGTTTGAAATAGGCTGTGAAGAACTTCCGCCAAAAGCACTAAATAAATTAGCGGCAGCGTTACATGACAATATTCAAAAAAGCTTTCAAAGCCTCGAGTTACATTTTGAATCAAGTCAATGGTTAGCTACGCCTCGACGCTTAGCAGTAATTTTTTCGCAACTCGATGTTGCCCAAGCAGACAAACAGGTTGAAAAACTGGGTCCGGCTGTAGCCGCAGCGTTTGATCAGGCAGGTCAGCCTAAACCGGCCGCGCTAGGATTTGCCAAATCTAACGGTGTAACTGTTGAGGCGTTATCTAAAAAGCAGACCGACAAAGGTGAAAGGTTAGCCTTTATAGCGGATGAAAAAGGACTCCCGTTAGCAGAACTCATTCAGGACATTTTACAAAAAGCAGTCTCTCAACTGCCTATACCTAAAGCAATGCGTTGGGGGGATTCAAATGTCCAATTTAGCCGACCGGTACATTGGTTAGTTGCCATTTTGGGAGAACAAACACTGCCTGTAGAACTGTTTGAGCTTAGCGCAAGCAATGTCACCTATGGTCACCGCTTTCACGCGCCGCAAGCGATCAGTTTAAGTAGCCCTTCACAATATATCGAGCAACTTCTTAGCGCCAAAGTTGTGGTTGATTGTGAAATGCGTAAACAACAAATTAAACAGCAAGTAGAAACAGCAGCAGCGAGTGTCAACGCAACTGCGGTAATTGATAAAGACTTGCTAGATGAAGTTGCAGCACTGGTTGAATGGCCGGTGGCGTTAGTAGGTAATTTTGATCAAGAGTTCTTAAGTGTACCCGCTGAAGCTTTAATTTCTTCTATGGCTGAACATCAAAAATACTTTCACTTAGTTGATCAAAAGAATGAACTACTACCAAAGTTTATCGCAATAACTAATATAGAAAGTAACAACCCAGAATCGGTAATCACCGGCAATGAAAAAGTTATTCGACCGCGCTTAGCTGACGCTAAATTTTTCTTCGACACAGATAAAAAACGTCAATTAGCTAGCTATAGTGAAAAGCTAAAATCTATCGTTTTTCAAAATAAGCTTGGTAGTTTGTTTGATAAAACTCAGCGCATAAAGTCTTTAGCTAATACTATTGCGAATAAACTTGCGGCGGACCAAGCATTAGTTAGTCGAGCTGCCGATTTATGTAAGTGCGACTTAATGACCGACATGGTTTACGAGTTTCCAGACTTACAGGGCATAATGGGCAAGTATTACGCGCTCAATGACGGCGAGCCTGCAGAAGTTGCAGAGGCAATGAATGAAATTTATATGCCACGCTTTGCGGGTGATGAGCTACCTCAAACAAAAACAGGCTTAGTTTTAGCGCTAGCCGAGCGAATTGATACACTCGTAGGTATCTTTAGTATCGGCCAAATTCCCACCGGTGCAAAAGATCCTTTCGCCTTGCGCCGAGCTTCACTTGGCGTATTAAGACTAATTACTGAAAAGAATCTCGATTTAGATCTAGCAGAATTAATCGATGCTTCACTCGCATGCATGAGTCACGCTGATCAAGATCCTAAAACAAAAGCCTTACTTCTAGAGTTTTTTGCAGCTCGAGAGTTGGCGATGTACCAAGCAGCAGCAATACCTACCCAAGTAATCGCTGCCGTGCAGGCGCTTAACATTACCCAACCAACAGATTTTGCTAATCGTATTAAAGCCGTTAATGCCTTTAACCAAACAGCTGAAAGTGCTGATTTGGCAGAAGCCAATAAACGAGTGAAAAATATTTTGCAAAAATCTGACTCAAAGGTTAGTGACCAAGTTGATGAGTCATTGTTTGAAGCTGAAGAGAAAGCTCTATACTCGACTATCAACCAGGTTAAGGGGACAGTAAACCAAGATGTCGCCAGCGGTAATTATCAACAAGCCTTAACTCAATTGGCAGGATTGAAAGATGTAGTAAATCAGTTTTTCGACAATGTCATGATTAATGCAGATGATCCAACAATAAAAAATAATAGACTCGCGCTAATTAGTCAGCTAAGAGCGTTATTTTTAGATATTGCTGATATTTCTCTTTTACAAAAATAATCATAGAGGGCCAATAAGGCCCTTTATTTTTTATAAGTTCTAATGCAGATTAAGTAATGACTTTAAATAATACTACTCAAGTCTATCCGTTAATTATTTTAGATCGCGACGGCGTAATCAACTTAGATTCTGATGACTATATAAAAAGCGTTGATGAGTGGATTCCTATTCAATCTAGCTTACGTGCAATCGCAAAACTTAATAGCTTAGGCTATAAAGTTGCTGTAGCAACCAATCAATCAGGGATTGGTAGAGGTTATTTTGATACAGCAACCTTAGCTTTAATGCACAAGAAAATGTCACATGAGTTAGCTAAGGTCGGTGGGCATATAGATGCCTTAGAATATTGTCCAGATCACCCTCAAAGTGCCGGGCCTAATAGAAAGCCTTCGCCAGGAATGGCACTTAACCTATTAGCTCAATTTAATGCCAAACCGGAACACACCTGGTTCGTTGGTGACTCTATTTCAGATATTGAGTGCGCTATTAATGCGGGTTGCCGGCCAGCGCTTGTGTTAACCGGTAAAGGCAGCAAAACGCTGCAAAACCCAAAGCTTCTTGAGGATATCCCTCGCTTCAAAAATCTTGCTCGCTTTGTCGACTTTTTAATTGCCGAAAAGGAAGCCTAATAAAAAAACTATTGTAAGCGCTTACTTACTTCCTAAACTTTCATAATATGCGGCCAGATTTTCGATATCTTCATCTGACAAAGCTCGAGCTTGGGAAATCATAGACGCATCCATTCTTTGTTTATTTTTAAACGCTTTAAGCTGCTTAACAGTATAAGCGGCTTTTTGGCCTGCCAGGTTAGGAAAGGTTGGCACAATACTAATTCCATCTAAGCCGTGACAGCCTGCGCATACAGCAGCTCTTTTCTTTCCGGCAGCAATATCTGCAGCGTTTACAGAAAAAGAAAAAATTAACGCACCAAAAAAAGTAGTTATAAAAGGTTTCACCGCAAACATAAATATTTCTCAAAGCTAAAACTTGCGCGCATTTTACAAAAAAATAAGCCTTAATGCCTTAGTTTTGTACAATTATTGTAAAGCAAAAGCAACTGCAGCCTCAGCATGAATGGCGGTAGTATCATAAAGTTTTATTGGCGTGTCTGCTTGCTCTATAAGCAAACCAATTTCAGTACAACCCAGTATCACAGCCTGCGCACCTTGATTAAAAAGCTGATAGAGAACATCTAAATACGCTTGTTTCGAAGATGGAACTATATTTCCATGGCAAAGCTCAGTGTAAATAACTTTATTAACCATGCTTTGTGCTTTTTTGTCCGGAACCATGACGTCGATAGCATATTTATGCTGAATATAGCCTTTGTAAAAGTCTTCCTGCATGGTAAACCGTGTGCCTAACAAACCGACTCTCGTTATATTATCGCGCTTTAATGCCTCTCCGGTCGCAGCGGCTATATGAAGTAAAGGGATGCGAATACTTGCCTCTATGGCGGGTGCAACTTTATGCATAGTGTTTGTAGCTATGATGATAAAATCAGCACCACCTTGTTGTAAGCTTGTAGCTGCCTGGATTAAGAGTTTTTCTGCTTTTAGCCACTCTCCTTGCGATTGATAAGCCTCAATTTCCGCAAAGTTAACGCTATTTAGTAATATTTTCGCAGAAGATAAACCACCTAAAGCTAAATTAACAGCTTGGTTTATACGCTGATAGTATAAACTGGTCGACTCCCAACTCATTCCACCAATAATACCAATTGTTTTCACTGGCTTTCCTGTAATATTTCCCACATTAAGGTAAAAAAAATGGCAGTAAAAACTGCCATTTAAATTTAGCTACTAAGCCGATATCAAACCATCGCCGTTATTTAAACATCTAAGTTTGCAACAGCCAATGCATTTGACTCGATAAATTCACGCCGTGGCTCAACCTGGTCTCCCATAAGCGTGGTAAACAGTTGATCTGCAGCTACGGCATCTTCAATTGTTACTTGCAGCATACGGCGCACTTCTGGGTCCATAGTGGTCTCCCAAAGTTGGTCTGGATTCATTTCGCCCAAACCTTTATAACGCTGTATAGCCAATCCTCGCTTCGATTGCTGCATTAACCAAGTTAAAGCTTCTTCAAAAGTTTCAACATCTTGTTTTCTTGCTCCGCGCTGTACGTAAGCACCTACTTCTAGCAATTCATTCAGTTTTGAGCCTAACTCCACCATTTTGCGGTATTCACCAGATGAAAAGAAGTTTTTATCAAGAATATAACTTCGACTTAAGCTATGGTGAGTCACTATAATTTGAGGTAAATAGCGACCGGTTTCTTCATCGGTTACCACTTCAACATCATAGCGTGTTGCGCCAGCTCGAGTTTCGTTTAATAGCTTAGCCCGTAACCCTTCGGTCCAGCTTTCAACAATAGACCTATCTTTTAGGTCGTCCACGTTGATCAGTGGCAGGTATATCAGCTTGTTCATTACCTTGGAGTCATATAATTGAGATAAGCGAGTAATATGCCCTTCTACCATACGGTACTCAGTGACAAGCTTTTCTAACGAACTACCCGACATAGCAGGAGCATCAGCGTTAACATGCAGCTCTGCTTCATCAAGCGCCATAGAGGTTAAATACTCAACTAAGGCTGGGTCATCTTTTAAGTAGGTTTCTTGCTTACCTTTTTTAATTTTATATAGCGGTGGTTGCGCAATATAAATATAACCACGCTCTACTAAGGGTAACATTTGGCGATAAAAGAAAGTTAATAATAAAGTTCTAATATGCGCGCCATCCACGTCAGCATCGGTCATTATTATGATTCGATGGTAGCGTGTTTTATCAGGATCAAACTCATCTCTACCGATGCCACACCCTAGCGCGGTAATTAAGGTACCCACTTCTTGTGAAGAGAGCATTTTATCGAAACGCGCTTTTTCAACATTTAATATTTTACCTTTTAACGGCAAGATCGCTTGATTCTTACGGTTTCTACCTTGTTTTGCAGAGCCTCCCGCAGAATCACCCTCCACTATATAGAGTTCGGAGAATGCTGGGTCTTTTTCTTGGCAATCAGCTAGCTTACCTGGCAATCCAGCAATATCTAAAGCACCTTTACGCCTAGTCATGTCGCGCGCTTTACGAGCTGCTTCTCGCGCTCTTGCGGCATCCATCATTTTGGTTACAATAATTTTTGCTTCTTGCGGATTTTCTAATAAGAATTCATTTAAGCTTTGGCTCATCGCCTGCTCTACAGCAGTTTTAACTTCTGAAGATACAAGCTTGTCTTTTGTTTGCGATGAAAACTTTGGATCGGGTACTTTAACAGAAACTACCGCGGTTAAGCCTTCTCTCGCGTCATCTCCAGTGGTAGAAACTTTATTCTTATTATTGGCTATTTCTTTTTCTATATAAGTGTTTAGCGTACGAGTTAAAGCACCTCTAAAACCAGCTAGGTGAGTTCCACCGTCTCTTTGCGGAATGTTATTAGTAAAGCAATAAATATTCTCTTGGAAGCTATCATTCCACTGCATAGCAACTTCAACTGTAATACCGTCTTCTACTCTTTCTGAGCTGAAATGGAACATTTTTTCGTTAATTGGGGCTTTAGCTTGGTTTAAATAACTAACAAAAGCTTGAATTCCACCTTCATACATAAAGTGATCTTCTTTGCCTGTTCTTTCATCTTTTAGTTTTATACTGACACCAGAGTTTAAAAATGAAAGCTCTCTTAAACGTTTGGCTAAAATATCGTAGTGGTAGTTAATGTCGGTGAATATAGTTGGGCTTGGGTGAAAGCGAAGTTCTGTTCCTGTTCGTTTGGTATCTCCAGTTACAGCTAAAGGCGCTACAGGCTCACCTAAACGGTAGCTTTGCTCATGAACTTTGCCTTCTCTTCGAATCGTCAGGGTTAGCTCATCAGATAATGCGTTAACAACCGAAATACCTACTCCATGCAAGCCACCAGACACTTTATAAGAGTTATCGTCAAACTTACCGCCAGCATGCAATACCGTCATAATTACCTGAGCTGCACTAACCCCCTCTTCTGGGTGAATTCCAACCGGAATACCTCTACCATCATCAGAGACAGAGACAGAGTTATCGGTATGTATAACAACATTTATATCATTACAATGGCCAGCTAACGCTTCATCAATTGAATTATCAACAACTTCAAATACCATATGATGTAAACCTGTTCCATCATCGGTATCACCAATATACATTCCTGGTCTTTTACGTACTGCATCAAGTCCTTTAAGAACTTTAATACTAGAGGAATTATATTCGTTATTATTATCAGACATTCAGTATGCTACCTTTTATCTTATGTTAATTAATCGGGTTCAGTAGAATCAATTTGGTTAATCTCACCATGTTCCACGTGAAACACATTAGCCGTATTATACCTTTTTTTTAACCATTTGAGCGAATCAACTTGCAAACATGAAAGAAGTATTTGCACATTCTCCTGTGCTAATAACATCTCTAAAAGCTCGTGTTGATTGTTGTCATCAAGTTCAGAGGTAAAATCATCAATAATAAACAAGCTATCTTTTTGAGTCGCTTGTTTTAGTAAAAGTGTTTGAGCTAAAAACAGCGCATTGATAGCGACCTTCTTTTGCCCACGAGACAAATAATCTTTAGCTAGGTAATTATCTATCTTAATACGTATATCAGCTTTATGCGGGCCAATGCGAGTAAAGCCGCTATCAAAATCTTGTTTAAAGCTATCTTTTAACTTCTCAGCAAAGCTTCCTGTGTATCCAGGGTAATAACTGAGTTTAAAGTTATTAAAAAAAGTAACCCCTAATTCTACAACGATAGTCTCTAATTGCGACTCAAGCTTAACCAGTACCTGCTCTCTAGCTGCCGTTAATTTGTTTTCATACTCTATTAACTTGCTATCCCAAACTGATATTTGCTCACTTACCCATTGAAGGTTCTTGCTTCTTAATAAAGCATTACGCTGTTTTATTACTGATTGGTAGCCTTTCCAAATATCATGATAACTATGTTCCACGTGGAACAAACACCAATCTAAATATTTTCTACGCTCATTTGGGCCAGAGTCGATTAAGTGATAAGACTCTGGACTTAACACTTGAGTAGGATACAACTTTGATAACAGCGATAATGTAGTAACCTTGTCGCCATTAATTTTTAAGCTTTTCTGCTTAGTAGTCTTAGCGTAACTTAATCCTATCTTTGTGTTGTTATTACCTTTGCCGAACACGATAAACTGTTCGTCTTGAGCTGATACTACTAAATCTAATTTACTTGTTCTAAAGCTTCTTCCGGAAGTTAGTATAGAAACTGCTTCCAAAACACTCGACTTACCCGCGCCATTTAACCCAAAAATAATATTTAATTTGGGGTGCATTCGCATTTCGGTGGTCACAAGGTTACGGCAACCCTGTAACTTCAAATGAGTTAAATGCACGAGTTAAATGATTCCGATGTAAATTACTAAAGCCTCATGGGCATAACTACATATAAACTTTCTGTATTTTCAGCGTTTTCTATCAACACACTACTGTTAGCATCGCCCAAATTAAAGCGTACGTTATCAGACTTTATTGCGTTCAAAGCGTCCATTAAATATCCCACATTAAAGCCTATTTCTAGCGCTTCACTGGTATAGTCAACATCTAACTCTATTTCGGCTTCTTCTTGCTCTGGATTATTAGCGTGTATCGCAAGCTTGTTGTTTTCTATGCTTAGCCTTACTCCGCGAAATTTTTCATTACACAAAATAGAGGCTCTTTGGAATGCATCACGCAATCGATGTTTATCTGCTACAAGTAAGCGTTGGGCATTCTTAGGTAATACTTTATCGTAATCAGGGAAACGTCCATCGATTAACTTAGATGTAAACAAATAATCACCAATAGTGATTCTAATATGATTGTTACTTAACTCTAACGTACAGTTTTGCTGCAAAGTACTCAGTAACTTTCCAGCTTCTATTATTCCCTTTCTAGGTACAATAGCTTGAACTAAATCTTCCGAAATACTTTCGGCTAGCTCCATTGAGCCCAACGCTAAACGATGTCCATCAGTCGCAACAGACAAGAGCTTAGTATTATTAATTTCTAACAACATGCCATTAAGATAGTAGCGAACATCTTGCAACGCCATGGCAAATTGTGTTTTGTCAAACAAGGCTTTTAAATCTAACGAGTCAAGTTGGAGTTTGTGATTAAAAATAGCTTCTTCAATATTAGGAAACTCTTGTGCAGAAATTGTAGAAAGTGAAAACTTACTTCGCCCAGAGCTCAGTCGCAATCTATTCTCGTCTAAATAAATAGTAATCGGGTTTTCGTCAGAGAGACTCTTACAAATATCTAATAGTTTGCGCGCAGGGACCGTAATATCACCTTCTAAATACTCACCTTCTAAAGCGATTTTAGCGGTCATTTCTATTTCTAAATCAGTTGCTGTTATCACTAATTGAGCATTTTCTACTTTAAGCAATAGGTTTGCTAAAACAGGTAATGTTTGTCGTTTTTCGACCGCCCCAGATACAAGTTGTAAAGGCGTTACTAGTGCTTCTTTACTGATAGTTAGTTTCATTGCTCAAAGCTCTCCTTCCACGGGCCTAAATTAACTAGATAAGGTTCTCATTAGGTTAGTGTAGTCTTCGTTAATATCTTGTGATTCATCTTTAAGTGACTTTACTTTACGACACGCATGTAGAACAGTCGTATGATCTTTTCCACCAAATGCTTCGCCAATTTCAGGCAGACTGTGGTTAGTTAACTCTTTAGCTAATGACATAGCGAGTTGGCGTGGTCTCGCAATTGAACGGTTTCGACGCTTAGATAAAAGATCTGACACTTTGATTTTATAATATTCAGCCACGGTTTTTTGAATATTTTCTATGCTGACTTGTTTATCTTGAGCCGCTATAAGGTCTCTTAACGCATCTTTAACAAACTCTACCGTAATCTCTTTGCCTGTGAACTGAGCATTGGCTATAACCCTTTTAAGGGCACCTTCTAGCTCTCTAACGTTTGAACGGATCCGTTTGGCAATAAAAAAAGCAACTTCGTGTGGTAATTCTATTTTAGACTCTTCAGCTTTTGAAATTAATATCGCTACCCGTGTTTCTAATTCTGGCGGATCAATTGAGACTGTTAATCCCCAACCGAAGCGAGATTTTAAGCGCTCTTCAACTCCATCAATTTCTCTTGGATATCTATCACAAGTTAATATAACTTGTTGATTTCCTTCAAGTAAAGCATTAAAAGTGTGAAAAAACTCTTCTTGCGAGCGTTCTTTATTGGCAAAAAACTGAATGTCGTCGATAAATAGCGCATCGACGCTTCGATAATATTTTTTAAATTTTTCTATGGTATTGGTTTGGAGTGCTTTAACCATATCGGCAACAAAACGTTCAGAATGTAAATATACGACTTTACCATTGGGTTTATTGGCTAGAATTTGATTACCCACGGCTTGCATGAGATGAGTTTTACCTAGACCGACCCCACCGTAAATAAATAATGGATTATAGGCAGTGCCAGGGTTTTGAGCGACTTGCTTAGCCGCAGCCATCGCTAATTGGTTACTTTTACCTTGAACAAAGCTATCGAAAGTAAAGTTAGTATTTAAGTTACTTTTACGCTCAATTGCGTTTACTTGTTGATTGCTTGTATTTAAACCGCTGTTTGTATTTTGATTTGGTTTACTACTAACAACTTTTTTGACGGTAGGTTTTTGTTGTGAGTCAAAAGAAGGGTTAGCTGTGACTATGTCGAGTTGTATTTGGAGTTTATCTTCTCCTTCACTAGCTAAAATCTCTCTAATCCGTGGTAAGTATTTTTCTCTTACCCAATCTAAAACAAATCGGTTAGGTGCTTTTAGGAACAACTGTTCATTTTCTATACTCGCTTTTAATGGACGTATCCAAGTACTGAATTCAGTAGGAGGGAGCTCGTCCTGGAGATATCTTTGACACTTATTCCACAT